>CP075526.1:0-1200000 GCA_025808555.1 Anaerolineales bacterium
CCCTTACCGCGAAGACGACTTTGAAATTCTGCAGGCCACGCTGGGCGTGGCGGAGATGACCGCCTACCTGGGCGGGCCTGAAAGTGAAGAGAAGTTGCGCTCGCGTCACGCCCGCTATGTTGCATTACCAAACACCGGCCACAATGCCATGTATGTGATCTTGGCTGGCCCGCAAGAACAGCCCGCTGGCACTGTGGGTTACTGGGAGCACGAACACGACGGCCAGCAAGCCTGGGAGACAGGCTGGGCGGTTGTGCCGGCATGGCAGGGCCACGGCATCGCCACGCAGGCCACGCTGGCCGCGGCGGCGCTGGCGCATGCGCAACAGCGTCACCGCTATTTCTTCGCCTACCCCACAGTTGAAAACCTGGCATCCAACGCGGTCTCCCGCAAGGCTGGTTTCGAACTGCTCGGCACTAGCGCCTATGAATATCCCAAAGGTAATCCGATTATCTGTAACGTATGGCGGCTTGACCAGCAGACGCTGCCACACGCGGCGTGAATACAAGCAGAAACAAAATTCAGCTAGAATCGCAACCCCCTGCAGAAAGTTGGCAGAGTTCATCGGAGGATGAATGTCATTCAATGATCGTAAACGACTTGACCCATCACAAGTGCAAGACCGGCGCGGGCGCAGCACAGGCCGCACGGTGCTGGTAGGCGGAGGTGGGCTGGGTCTTATATTGCTGTTGGTTTCGATGTTCCTCGGCGTGGACCCTTCGGTTTTGCTCGGCGAGACTTCCTCAGGCTCGGATGGCTACTATCAGGACGCTGCAGACTTGGCCTCTGAATGCCAGACCGGCGCAGACGCCAACCAGCGCGAAGACTGTCAGCTGGTCGGTTTCGTCAACAGCATCCAAGCCTTCTGGACGAACGAACTGCCGGAGTATGGCATGAACTATGTGCCAGCCCAGACCGTGCTGTTCTCCGGTTCTACTGAAGCCGCGTGCGGCTTCGCATCCAGCGCCACAGGCCCGTTCTATTGCCCGCGCGACCAGATGGTCTATGTTGATCTGTCATTTTTTGAAACCATCATGGCGCGCCTTGGCGCGCAGGGTGGCCCCCTGGCCAATGCCTATGTGATCGCACATGAGTATGGACATCATGTCCAGAACCTGTTTGGTGTACTGAACACTTCGGGCGCCATCAGAGACACTGGCCCGGATAGCGAGATCGTCTTCACCGAGTTGCAGGCAGACTGCCTGGCCGGCATCTGGATGCATCACGCCACGCAAACCGGATACATCGCAAGCCTGACCCGCGAAGACATCATCCAAGCATTGGATGCGGCTGCCTCGATCGGCGACGACCGCATCCAGCAGCAGACGCAAGGTTACATCGTTCCCGACGCGTGGACGCATGGCTCATCCGAGCAACGCCTGGCGGCGTTGCAAGATGGTTTGCAGTCCGGCGACCTTGACTCCTGCAATAGCCCGGGATGGTAGCAAACTATAGCCAACAAAAAAAACCCTTTCCTCGAAAGGGCTTCTTTTTGATTCTCACAACGTTCATCGCTCTTTGAAGCTGGCGACCCATGCTGCGATAACGAACAGCAGCGCCGCCAACCCGTACAAGGCTAGATAGCCCAGAGTGCCGTCTGTGGTGAGCTTATTGAGCGGGTCGATCAGCAGGCCACCTAGCAGGCGCGCCACCGTGCCGCCAGCCGCCCCGGCAATGCCCGCCAGACCAATATAGCGCCCAGCCTCTGGCTTGGGCACGATATCGGTCAGTTGGGCGAAGTTGGCCGACAGGTAGGCGCCCGCCCCGCAGCCGATGAGGCCAGCGGCCAGGGTTAGCCAGCTGAGGTCACGCAGGAACAGCACCATCACCGTGCCCAGCGCGGCCATCAGGCAGGCGGCGATCACCACCGGCGCGCGGCCATGCCGGTCGGCCAGGCGGCCGGCGGGCACCGCCACCGCCAAGATCGCCCCACCCAGCACGATCGAAAGCCGCGCCAGGTAGCGCTGGGCTTCGGCTTCCGGGAGACCGACGACGTCCACCACGAACAGCAGCAGGAACTGGCTTAAGGTCACAAAGCCGATCCAGAACAGGAAGCGGTTGGCAAACCACCAGCGGAACGCAATTTGGCTGCGCCAGTCGAATCGGAAGCTGTCGATGTAGGTCTTGAGCAATGGCTCACGCACCGGCTCGCCTTGCTCATAGGGTTCATTACGCATGCCGAGCCAGGTGAACAGCAGCGCCAGCAGCAGCCCGGCCACCGGCACGGCCATGGCAGCGAATAGGGCGGTATCCCCCAGCGTAACTTGGCGCGAGAGCAGCTCGCCGGCGGCCAGGCGGCCCACCAGCACGGCCAGGATCTCGGTCAGCGATTTGAGGCCAGAGGCCAGGCCGCGTTGCGCCGCCGGGACGCGGTCCGCGTACAGCGCCTCCCAGGGGGCGAAGATGATGTTGTCGCCAAAGCGCCACAGCAGCACGCCCAGCACAAAGACCCACACCGCCGGAGCCAGGCCCACAGTGAACAGCCCGGCGATCATCAGCGGCACGCCGATCAGGAAGTATGGCAGGCGGCGGCCGAGCGGTGAACGGGTACGATCAGATAGTAGGCCGACCAGCGGCCCCATCAGCAGCACCAGCAGCGAGCCGGCGGCGGTGCTGAATCCGAGCAGGGTGTTGGGATTGTCAGGCGCAAGTTGCAGCACTTTGAATCCGTACAGCGCTGGGTCAAGCGTGTTGCTGAACAGAGTGAGAGCGAAGCCGAAGGACGCAATGGCGATGAGTTTCAGCAAAGATAGTGTTTGCATTCCAGGCGAGATTGTAAGGGCTAAACATCCACAGATGAAGACTGATGAACGCTGATTTAAGTTCATCTGTGTTCATCTGTGAACAATGCTGCGGTTAGAATATAAGCACACTACCGGTCTTTACATTCAAGGAGCATCCCCCATGTCCACATATGTCCCTGGCTTGCAAGGCGTCGTTGCCGTGCAGACCAACAAGAGCAAAGTAGACGGCCAGGCCGGCGAGCTGGTCATTGCTGGCTTTAAACTGGAGGAGATCGCCAGCCGCGCCAGTTTTGAAGAGATGGTCTATTTGTTGTGGTTCGACAGACTGCCCAATACGGCGGAGCTGAAAGCGTTCACCGAATCGCTCGCGCAGCTGCGCGCCCTGCCGGATGCCACCCTGGCGCTGCTGAAAGATGCCGCGAGTGCCAAGCTCGATCTGATGGACGCGCTACGCATGGCGACAGGCACGTTAGGCCTCGACGCGCCCGAGCAGGACGCTGATGAATGGCTGGCCAAACGCTTGCTGGCCACCTTCCCCACCATCGTGGCCGCCGCCTGGCGCCTCTCGAATGGCAAGGAAGCCATCGCACCCGACCCGAGCCTGGGTCATGCCGCCAACTATCTCTACATGCTGGAGGGGATGGCGCCCAGCGCGGCGCGCGTGCGTGGGCTGGAGACCTACCTCAATACCGTGATCGACCATGGCTCCAACGCGTCCACGTTCACGGCGCGGGTCATCATGTCAACCGGGACAGACTTCGTCTCGGCCATCGTGGGCGCCATCGGCGCGCTCAAAGGCCCGTTGCACGGCGGTGCGCCTGGCCCGGCGCTGGACATGGTCTTCGAGATCGGCACGGCCGAGAACGCCGAGCCGGTGCTGCGCAAGAAGTTGAGCGCGGGCGAGCTGTTGATGGGCTTTGGCCACCGCGTCTACAAGGTGCGCGACCCGCGTGCCGACGTGCTCTCCAAGGCGGCGCATGAGTTCTACGAAGCCGACGGCGACATGGCGCTCTACAACCTGGTGCAGGATGTGGAGAAGACCGCCATCCGTCTGCTGGAGGAGTACAAACCCGGCCGCAACCTGCAAACCAACGTGGAGTTCTATACCGCCCTGCTACTGCACGGGTTGGACTTCCCCATTCCGTTGTTCACGCCCACCTTCGCGGTCAGCCGCGTGGGCGGCTGGCTTGCGCACTGCTTCGAGCAGCGCGCCGAGGGCCGCATCATCCGCCCGCAGTCAGAGTACACGGGTGTGGATGATAGGAAATGGGTGCCGGTCAACGACAGATAAGCAACAGCGCAAAACAAACGAGACTTTTATTGCCTAAAGGATTCCTCGGCTGTATCGCTTTTAGCATCATTGCTGCTTGGGTATGCCGCCTCGGAATGACGGTAGGCAACAAAAAAGAGCCGCTTTTCAGCGGCTGTTTTTTAGCTAACGGTTGTGGGCTGGCGCAAGATCTTGTCCATGGCTTTGCCCTTGGCAAGCTCGTCTACGAGCTTGTCAAGGTAACGCATCTCTTTCATCAGCGGGTCTTCGATCTCTTCCAGGCGCACGCCGCAGATCACGCCGGTGATCAAGGCGCGGGCCGGGTTCATGTCCGGCGCTTCGGCAAAGAAGGTCTCGAAGGTCGTCTCGCGCTTGATCTGTGAGTCCACCTGCTTCTTGTTGTAGCCAGTCAACCATTGGATGATCTTGTCAAGCTCGGCCTTGGTGCGGCCTTTCTTCTCGGCCTTTTGCACGTACATGGGGTACACGCTGGCAAAGGTGATCTTGTAGACGCGCGGGTTAAAGGTCTTGGCCATGGCTTCTCCGTATAGCTTAAATTCTACTCTAGCCGCCGAACAGGCCGCCGATCACTTCGCCGGCGACGCCGCCACCAGACTTGCCCTTGCCGCGCTTGGCGCCAGCCAGAATGCGGTCAGCCAGGCGCGAAAGCGGCAGGCTCTGCAAGTACACCTTGCCCGGCCCGGTCAGCTGCGCCAGGAACAGGCCTTCGCCGGCGAAGAGAGCGTTAGTGAAGCCGCGCATCATCTTGATGTCATAGTCCACACTGGGGGCGAAGGCCACCAGGCAGCCGGTATCCACCCGCAGGGTTTCGCCCGCGGCGAGGGTCTTCTCGATCAGGGTGCCGCCTGCGTGCACCCAGGCCATGCCTGCGCCCTCGAGGCGTTGGAGGATGAAACCTTCGCCGCCGAAGAGGCCGGCGCCGAGGCGCTTGGTGAAGGCGATCTCGATCTCGACGCTGGTGTCCGCGCACAGGAACGAATCCTTCTGGCAGATGAACTTGCCGCCCTCAGCGGTGAGGTTGATGGGCAGGATGCTGCCAGGGTACGGGGCTGCAAAGGCCACGTGCGAGACGGCTTGGCTGGCATTCGTGAAGGTGGAGATGAAGAAACTCTCCCCGGTGAACATGCGCTTGAGGCCTTTGAAGATGCCGCCCACCCCGGTTTGCATCTCCACCCCGCTCTCCATATAAGTCATGGTGCCTGCTTCGCCGCGCACCGCCTCGCCGGGGTCAAGCTCGATCTCTAGCAGTTGCAGATCATCCCCATAGATCTTGTAAGCGATTTCGTTTGGCATTGCTCTCCTCTTTTCTATTATGAGAATCACCCACAGCGGGGAGCGCTTTGGTTCTTCTCAGTCAAGTCGCTTGACGCAAAATGCACACGTATGCATCCGAGTATATACGGCGATGATGAGTTTGAGTTTCATGCGCTTCTCAGCAAAGGCTCATTTGCAACCCTTGACGAACGAAGCATTTATTCTATAAAATAGAAAAATAACGCAGATGAAGATACTAACCCGTACTGAAGAAACGATCATGCTGGCTGTGAGGGCTTTGGCGCCCGAGGCGTATGGTTTGGCGCTCGGCGAACACCTGAAGCGGCTGACCGGCAAGCGCTGGTCCGTCGGCGCGATCTACATTCCGCTGGAGCGCCTGGAGCAGCGCGGCCTGCTGGCCGTACGCGAGGGCGAACCAACCCCGCAACGCGGCGGCCGCAGCAAGCGCTATTACTCGCTGACCCCCAAGGGCCTGAAAGCGCTCAACGAAGCCCGGCAGCTGCATGAAGCGCTGTGGGCGGCGATCCCCAGCAGCGAGCAGGGACTCTCATGAAGCGGCCCAGCCTGCAACCGCCTGCGCTGGCGGCGCGGCTGCTGCGCAGCGTGCTGCCAGCGCCGAGCTGTGAAGCCATCCTGGGCGATATGCACGAAACCTTCGTGCATATCGCGGGCGAACACGGCCTGCCGGCAGCACAGTTCTGGTATTGGAAGGAAGCCTTGATGGCGTTGCCGGGCTTCACCCTGCTTGCTTTACAAAACACGCGCACTCGGAGGCAAACTGTGAACGGAAACTTGGTTAGCGAAAACTGGCTTGACAATGGCCGCAAGGCTGCGGCGCTTGGGTTGCTGCTGCTTGTGCCCGCCCTGATCGTAGAAGGCTTTGCGGTGGCGTATGTACTCTCGGGCCAGCCGCTAGCGATGGTGATGAACACCCCTGGACTTTCGCATTTGATGGCTGCGATGGAAAGCGGCGCACTCAATGTGGCCGGTGTGCAGCTGCCGATCGGCATTCTGGTGCTGGCGGGCATTCTGCTGGCGGCGGTGATCAACTTCTTTGCGGTGGTGCAGATCAAGCTGGAGACAGTGGAAGACGGCTACAAGGCCACCGTGACGGCGCGGCGCAAGCTGTGGAACCTGCTGCTGCTGGCGCTGGTGGCGGTATTGCTGCTGGGCATGGATTGGCTAATCACGTAGTATTTACGCAAACTCAGCAAAGCCCCAGGTTGCGCCTGGGGCTTTGCTTTTTAAGCCTGCGCATCTGCCTGAATTGAGAAAAGGCCCAAAATCGGCTAAACTTGATTTCCAGGAGACGCTCAAATGAAATCAATTGCAAAAATTGCATCGTGGATCCTGATCTTCTTTGGCGTGCTCTTCATCTGGGCCGCGTTTGGCACCCAGACGAGCTGGGGCAACCTGGCCACCGGCCTGATCACCGTCGGCCTGGGCTTTGGCCTAATGTGGTACGCCAACCAAAAGCTGGCCGCCCCCGGCGAGCAAAAGGTCACCTACAACGTGGACCTGACCGGCGATGTGAAGCTGGAGAAGTTTCTGTGCCAGCAGTGCGGCGGCGCCCTGAGCGACAAGAATGTGGCTCTGGTGGGCGGCGCGCTCAACGTCACCTGCCCCTACTGCGGTGCGGTCTACCAGATCGAAGAAGCCCCCAAGTGGTAACCAGCCAACAGTTAACAGCTCACAGACGACAGCAAAGCTAGTTGCCAGGAGCTAACCAATGAAACTCCGCCATCGCATTCTCTCCATTGCTCTGTTGTTGCTCATCACGCTGGTTCCGCTCAGCGTGGCCTATGCGCAGACCTATGCCTTCCAGGTGCCAACCCAGCGCGTAGATGTGTACTGGGAGCCCAACGGCACGCTGAGCGTCACCTACGAGATCACCTTTCGCAATGAGAGCTACGCAGACCCGATCGATTATGTAGACGTAGGCCTGCCCAACAACAGCTACTCGGTCTCCAACGTCAGCGCATCCATTGACGGCCGCCCCATCTCGCACATTGCCTATTCGCCCTACATTGACAGCGGCGTGGAGCTGGGCCTGGGGGCATATGCGATCCAACCCGGGCAAAGCGGCACGGTGCGCATGACCGCTACCAACGTGAGCAATGTGCTGTACGAGGACAACGAAGACAGCAGCTATGCCAGCGCGCTGTTCATGCCGAACTATTTCGACTCTGATTTCGTGAACGGCAGCAGCGACATCACGGTAGTGTTCCACCTGCCGCCGGGCGTGCAGCCCAGTGAGCCGCGCTGGCACACGGCCGGGCATCCCGGCTTCCCTGACACGCCAGTGACCGGCGTAGACAACACTGGCCGCATCACCTACACCTGGCGCAACACCAACGCCAGCGCCGGGCGGGATTATTTATTTGGCGCCTCGTTCCCCGCCCGCTCCGTACGCGAGGGCAGCGTGACCGTGCCCACTTTCTGGCAGCGCTACGGCATTGACCCTGACGTGGTCATCGGCCTGATGGTGTGCTTGTGTTTTGCTGGCTTCTTCACCTTTATTGTGGTGATTGCAGTGCGGGCCGAGCGCAGCCGCAAGCTGAAGTATTTGCCTCCCAAGATCTCGGTCGAAGGGCACGGCATCAAACGCGGCCTGACCGCTCCGGAGGCCGCCATCCTGCTGGAACAGCCGATGGACAAGATCCTCTCGATGATCATGTTCTCGGTGGTCAAAAAGGGCGCAGCCGAAGTTGTGACCCGCGACCCACTCGATGTGGCGCGTGTCACCAAACAGCCGACCGGCTTGAAGGAATACGAGAACGACTTCCTGAACGCGTTCGCCGAGAGCGACAAAGCCAAGCGCCGCCGTGAGCTGCAGCAGATGATGGTGCGCATGGTGCGCGGCGTGGCCAACAAGATGCGCGGCTTCAGCAAGCGCGAAACGGTTGAGTTCTACAAAAAGATCACCGCCGACGCCTGGGCCGAAGTGGAAGCCGCCGATACGCCCAAGGTCAAGAGCGAAGCGTTCGACGAGAACCTGGAATGGACCATGCTGGACCCAAACTACGACCGCCGCACGCGGGATGTGTTCTCGGATGGGCCGGTGTACCTGCCGCGCTGGTATGGCGGCTACAACCCGGCCTACAACACGGCGGGCAAGACCTCATCCGCCCCCAGCGTGGGCCGCAGCAGCGGCAGCCCCACGCGCAGCACCGGCAGCCCCTCGCTGCCCACCCTGCCCGGCGGCGACTTTGCCGCCTCGGTAGTGGGCGGGGTGCAGAGCTTTGCCAGCAGCGTCGTGGGCAACCTGTCTGACTTTACCGGCGGCGTGACCAAGGTGACCAACCCGCCGCCCCCACCCTCCACCAGCAGCGGCGGTGGCGGCTTCAGCGGCGGCGGTTCATCATGTGCGTGTGCGTGCGCAGGCTGTGCCTGCGCCTGCGCCGGAGGAGGCCGCTAATGGGCTTTCTGGACAAACTACGCGGCGGCGAAAAGGCTCAGCCGTTGGAGCCGGGCCTGTTCTCGTACACCTCGCCGCCCAGCCACCCAAACCACTATCGCCTGCACCTGCGGGTTGAGCCCGGCGGCGAAGGCCTGCTGGTGATCAACGCCAGCACGGTGCTGCACCTCAACCAGACCGCCACGGAAATGGCTTGGCACTTCATCCGCCTGACGCCGCCGGAACAAGTGGCCGAGCAGATCGCCAAGCGTTACAGCACCGACAAGAAGCATGCGGCTGACGATTACGCCGAGTTCGCCAAGACGGTGCAGACCCTGATCGAAACGCCGGACCTTGACCCGGTCACCTATCTGGACGTAGACCGCGCCACGCCTTACGAAGACTTGAGCGCGCCGTACCGCCTGGATATTGCCCTGACCTATCGCCTGCCGGAGGGCGCCCCCACCGATGCAGCGCCCAGCAAGCGGGTGGAGCGCGAGCTGAGCACCGCAGAGTGGAAGCAAGTGATCGACAAGGCCTACGAAGCCGGCATCCCGCACATCACCTTCACCGGCGGCGAGCCGACCCTGCGCGAGGACCTGGCCGAGCTGCTGGCGCACGCCGAGACGCGCGGGCTGGTGACCGGCCTGGTGACCGATGGCCACAAGCTCACCGACACACGCTACCTGAAGACCCTGCTGGACGCCGGGCTGGACCATGCCATGATCGTACTGCAACCCAGCGGCACGCAGACCTGGGACTCGTTGGCTAGCTTTGCCTACTGGCGGGAAGTGCTGAACGACGACATCTTCATCGCCGCCCATCTAACACTGACCAAGGACAATGCGGCCCAGGCCAATGGGCTTATCGACAAGCTGTCTGGCAGCGGCATCCGCGCCCTTTCGCTGAGCGAAGCGGACAGCTCGCTCAGCGAGGCGCTACAGGCCGCCCGCGACCATGCGGCGGCGCTGAACCTGCCGCTGGTGTGGGACCTGCCGGTCCCATATTCGGCGCTCAATCCGGTCAGCCTGGAGCTAGCGGCTGCGCACGGCCGGGAGTTGCCCCAAGGGGCAGGCAAGGCCTGGCTGTACGTGGAGCCAGACGGCGATGTGCTGCCGGGCCAGGGCACGAACAAGGTGTTGGGTAATTTTGTACGCGATGGTTGGGATGTGATCTGGGGGAAGTAGATCACAAAGAAAACTGAAAAATATCTGTTGCTACAACAGCAGTTCAATAAGTCGCCTTGTGGCGGTTTTCTTATCCTCGCCATATATCGTCATCTCGATCATTTAGCAGCGGGGCATATACAGTTCATGTAAATAGTGAGAGCTCTTGTGAATTGGAAAAATAAAAGCCTCGTATTTTTTGTTGTTATGGCCTTAATTTCCTGTTCGGGAAGTAGAGTAACGCGTGCTAACCCAACAGAACTTGCTTTGACTGCGGAGTATTCTCTAGCGGCAAGGGAATTAATCGAAACCCATGAAGAAAGCAAGCTGGATTCCTTGTCTTTTGCTGGTCCAGACCGATTAGTAATCCTTAAAGCACAGGTAGAGGACTTGATAGTGATAGAGGCTACAGCGGAGAAGCTAAGGGTAATTGCTTGTGTTAAAAGCACCTTGGTTCAACTAGATAGTGCTAACGAGCCGATAACCGACCCTTGGACTCGCGAATTCCGCGGAGTGTACATTTTTGTGCCTGAAAATGACCGATGGAGGCTAGCGAATTTTCTAGATACCACTGACCCTGAGCAAACATATCAGGATTGGGATTCTCTGCCGGAGGATTTAAAGAGCTTAAGTGGACCAATAGAGGATTTTGCTTTTAAGCAATGTGTGCCATGAAAAAAGCTTCGAAGAAGCACTAGCCGGGCAGATCAAAAAGGGCAAGCCAGCGAAAACTCTGATTCTCGAATTAGCTGAGCTCGGCGTACTTGACATCTTTATATTAGATTGCTTCGTCCGCACTGCTACGCAGTGCAGTCCTCGCAATGACGGGGAATCACCCATAAAACGTAGTCCTGCGGATATCGCTCAGCAGCGCGGCTGTGACCGCGTCGGCATCATCGCCGAGGTCTAGCTTGACGTCGCGCTCGTCTACGATGCCGTCCAGCTCGGCGTAGACGGCTTGTACCCATTGGGCGAAGGTTCGCGGACCTAAGGCGACCGGCTGCTTGCGCAGCCATTGGGGCACGTAGGAGTAATCAGGCTGGTCGAGGACGCTGACGAAATCAGCGCCTAGCAGCACCCAGCCCAGATTGCGGTTGAAGATGCGCTCGCGGTCAAAGGTCAGCTTGCCGTCGCTGCGGGCTTCCTTCGGGGCACGGTCAATGATGAGGTCGTAGTAGGTGCGGGTTTCATCCAAGCTGTAGCCCCCCGCCCGCCCGGCCACATAGCGCACCAGCGGCTGCACCGCCACGCCTAGGTCGAGCTGGCAGACCGGCACGCCGGGATGGCTCTCGATAATTTCTAAGAACGGCTCTTCAAACTTGTGCAGGGAGGCGTTGATGGCCTGAGCGGCCAGGCGGCGGCGTTCGCCGCGCTCCTGGGCGGTGAGCTGCAGCCCGTGGGTGCAGAAGGCTTCGTCCACTTCGACGGTGAACGGCTCGCCGTGGGTCTGGCGCAGAACGCCCTTTTTCAAAAGCTCGAACAGCAGCAAGGCCAGGGTGATATTGATCGGCCGGCCGAGCAGCACGGCTGCCTCGGGCGGCGTGAGGCCGCGCTTCACGCCGCCGCCCTCGATGCGGGCTACGGCGGGCAGATAGCTGGCTGCCTGCGCCCGACGCCATGCGGCCCAGGCCAGTGCGGCGAGTAGCGGAATGAAGGCCAGCGGCAGCGCGGCGGGCACGGCCCAGAATAGCGCCAGGAGCCCGCCTCCCAGGGCGGCGAAGGGCAGCTTGCCGTGGCCACGGGCCAGCTGCAAGAACAATAGCCACAGCAACGCCGTGAACACGGCGGCTATGGCTATGCGCAGGATGGCGTTAGCTTCGAAGGCGGCAAGCATTATTGCCCTGCCTCCTGGCTCAGCAGCAACGGATTGTAGAGGATGTATTCGCGGAACTTATTGAGTTCGGATTCATCACGAATAATGCGATCAAAGTAGTTTCGCTGCCAAACACTACGGCCAATTCGCTGACTGACCTTGGATTTGAATCCAGCGATGATGGATCCGAGTGAGTTAGGTTCGCGACGAAGACGAGAGTTATGTAGGGGCGCACCGCGGTGCGCCCCTAACGAATTCCGATTTGGGGAACCGTCGCTTGCTAAAGGTTTCCCCTGGAGAAGCAAAATTGCGTGAAAGTGGTCTGGCATTACAACAAATTCATCCAAAGAAACATCGCTGCGCAAGTCAGATGTCTTTCTCCATTCTTCAACCACGATTTGGCCAGCCTCATGCAACACAATCTGCTCACCAACCAGTCTTCCAAAAATGGCTTCACGATTCTTCGAAACCAAGGTAACAAAATAAGCTCCTGGCAACGAATAATCGTAACCCTGGAGCCTATTGGAATCTCTGCGCAGTTTCAAAGCAAACTATTGAATCTCGTCGAGGGAGATCATGTCAAAGTTGCCGCTGGCACGCGTCTTGGTGCGCGTGGTACTGGGCGACGGCGTGAAGCCGCCGGCGGGAATGTACCCGGCGGTATGAGAGTGCCCCTTGACCTGGTGGGCCGAACTGCCAGTGCCACAGCTGCCACTGCAGCCCGAGCAACCGCCGCCGCTGCCCTCGGCGACACGCACACCGTCACGCGCTTCGCGCTCGATGCGGCAGCCGCCGCCGCATAGCGGCAAGTCAGGACAGGTCCAGCATTTTTCGGGCAGGCCATAGCCCTTGGGATCGAGCTCGCGGTAGCGGAAGCTGCGGAACAGCTCACCGTCCCAGATCTGCTCCCACGGGTCATGCAGGATGTTACCAGCGGAAACGTAGTACGACTGGCACGGCAGCACGTTGCCGTTGGGCTCAATGCACAGCGAGTATTCGCCGGCGTTGCAGCGCTTGGCGCCGATCTCAAGCTCCACCGGCGACATGCGGCAGTACTCGGTGGGCGTGTACCACAGGAAGCGCATGCCCAGCTCGCGGGCCTTGTCTCGCACGCGCACCAGCAGGGCCGGCATCTCTTTTTCGTCAATGGCGTTGGAGTGGGCAAAACCACCACCGGAGTAGATCAGCCCGTTCATGGCAAAGGTGCGGATACCGAGCGAGTACAAGAACTCGATGATCTCTTCGACGTGGCCCATGTTGGCGCGCATCAGGGTGGTGTTGGTGATCACATGGACACGGCTGGCGATAGCATTCTCGATGCCTTGCACGGTCTGGTGCCAGGCCTTAGCGCCCATCATGGCGTTGTGCACATCCGGGCGGTTGGAGTCGAGCGTGAACTGCACATGGTTCAGGCCGGCTTCGGCCAGCTGCTGCATGTACTCGTTGTGAGCGATGTGTCGGCCGTTGGTATTGAGGCCGACAACCATGCCAAGCTGGTCGGCATAGCGGATGACCTGCGGCAGGTCCGGGTGCAGGGTCGCCTCGCCGCCGGTGAGGATGAGGTGCGGCACGCCCAGCTCAGCCAGGCGGTCGAGCACGGCGTACCACTCCTGCAAGTGCAGCGAGGGCATGTTGAGGCGATCAGCCTCGTTGTAGCAGTGTGGGCACTCGTTGTTGCAGCCGTAGGTGAGTGCAATGTCTACTTTATAGGGCGCGTTGACTTCCACGCTGAACATCGGCGACATCTCGAGGGTATCGCTCAGTTCGCAGGTCGGGCAGTCGCCGTCCGGGTGGGCGAAGCCCTCGACCATGTCGTAGATCTGGGTCAGCTCGCGCTCGATCTGGGCCAGCGGCGCCTCAGGGTGCCAGCCGCCAATACGGGCACGAGCCTGCGGCCGCGGCACGCCGTCTAGGGCCATCTTGGCCATCAGGGCAGCAGTGTGGTTGAGGTGGACTACATCGGTCACGTCCACAAACATGACGCCGTTGCCGCTGGGCTCGATGCGCAGATGAATACGCATGCTGCGCCCGTTGGCCATGGCGATGTCGTAGGCGTGCAAACCGATGCGGGGTTTTTCGGGCTGGGAAAAGGCGGCCATGAAGTTGGCCGTATCGCTGCGAAGTCCCTGCCAGAGCTTTTTGACCGAAGCGGAACGTATATCGAGCGCCATAAATGTAAGTATACGCGATTAAGCCAATAATCGATTAGTCTATTGGTTATCCCTATGCTTGAGCCCACGGCAGCCCACCAACGCTATATGCAGCAAGCCGCCTGGACTGCGCCGGCGCGGCGTCATCTGTTGGCGGCGGCCGGGCTGCCCAATGCCCGCGGCGTGCTGGAAGTGGGCTGTGGCACCGGCGCAGTCCTAGGCACGATCACTGCGCCTGCAGGCGCAGTGATCGTGGGCCTGGATATTGACCGTGCCGCCCTGCCGCTGGCGCGGCAGCACGCGCCAGATGCAGCGCTGACGGCGGGGGACGCGCACGCACTGCCCTACCCTGACGCTTGCTTTGACATTGCCTTCTGCCACTTTGTGCTGCTGTGGGTGGCCGAGCCTGCCAAAACGCTGGCCGAGATGCGCCGCGTGGTGCGCCCCGGCGGCGCGGTGCTGGTGCTGGCCGAGCCGGACTATACCCAGCGTATCGACGAGCCAGCCGAGCTGGCCGCGCTGGGCCAGGCACAGACCGAGGCGTTGAGCGCCCGCGGGACAGACCCTGCGGTTGGCGGCCGCCTGCCGGCGCTGTTTGCTGCGGCCGGGCTGCAGGTGGTGGACGCCGGGCCGCTGCAAACCAGCTGCCCCAGCGCCAGCACCGCCGCCGAGGAAGCCAGCATGCTGCGCGCCGACCTGAGCGGACATGTGCCCGCCGAGCAGCTGGAGCGCTGGCTGGCACAGGATGCGGCGGCCTGGGCAGCGGGCACCCGCAAACTGCAAGTGCCTACATACTACGCGCTGGGGCGGGTCAGCTAGCTTTTGAAACTTATTGGTCCTCAAAGCGTATAATCATCAGACGGAGGCTTCATGCTCAAAGACAGCCGCAACATTCTTGGACTCGTACTCATCCTGGCCGGCGCCTTCCTGGCGCTGGAGCAGTTTGACCTGATCCCCGGCTCGGCGCGGGATGGCTTCTTTGGTGTGCTGCTGGCCATCGCGGCGGTGGCGCTGTTCACGCTGTTCCTGGCGGACCGCAGCCGCTGGTGGGCTGTGATGGTGGGCTGCTTCGTTTCCGGCCTGGCGCTCGTGAGTCTTCTGGGCACTTTCTTGCCTGAGGTGAGCGAAAACCTGGGCGGGCCGATCTTTTTGGGCTTCATGAGCCTGGGCTTCCTTTCGGTGTTCACCTTGAACCGCGAGATGTGGTGGGCGCTCATCCCCGGCGGCGTGATGCTCTCGCTGGCAGCCGTGGCGTACTTTGAAAGCCGCCCCGGCAACCTGCCCTTTGATCCATCCGGATTGCTCTTCATTGGCTTGGGGCTTACTTTCCTACTGCTTTCCACGGTAAAGGTCGGCACGCAGCGAATGGGCTGGGGCATCTACCCTGGCATTCCGCTGCTGCTGTTTGGTCTGATGCTGGCGCTGGGTTTTGAAGCGCTGTGGTCTTATATTGGACCGCTGATGCTGATCGGTGGCGGCGCATGGCTGCTGTACAGCTCGCTACGCAAAACAAAAAACGGCGCCTGAGCGCCGTTTTTTTTTATTGAATTGATCCGGCAACGCGCAGGAGTTCATCCAGCGGCAGGTTGCCTTCCAAACGATAGGTAAGCTCGCCTACCTGCCAGATGAGAGCAGGCGCCTGCACTAGGATGCCTGAGCCCACGTCATTGCCAAAGCGCAAAAGGTGGCTTCCAATCACCAGGGCAGCCGGATGGCCGTTGACTTGCAAAGTCTGCACTGTTTGTGGCTCGGTCTTGCTGAGGAATGCCCCTTGGGCAAGGATATACAGCGCCAATTGGGGAGTTGTGTGCTCATCCATCCAGAGCAGGATGGCAAAGGGATCCTGATCCACATACTGCAAGTAAACGCGGTCGGGTTTACCCAGGCTGGGTGGATATGCTGGCAGGCTGAATGTAAAGCCCATCTCAGCCTGCGCCTGCTCCAGAGTGGTTTCGCCATCCAGTTCGCTGAGTGGCACAATCTGGCCATATTCGCCAGTAGACCAAGGTTCCCAGGCGACAGGGGAAACGCCCTCGGGCGGCAAGGCGATCTGCACGCTACCCACCTGCAGAAATTCCAGCACACGAGCGCGCACATCCGGCACGGCCAGCAGGCTAGCGGCCATGGCCAGCAAGGCGCCCAGCGCCCAACCCAGCCGCAAAGCCGGCCGGGGGCGTTCGGCGGCAGACGCGGCCAGATCAGGAGTTATTGGATACGGTAACTGGCGCCCGGCCTGCAACAGGGCTTGCTCCAGCTTTACGATTGCGCGTTCATTCATAGCGGTCCTCCACCAACTGCGGGAAGTCTGCCCGTATAACTTCATGCAGTTTTTGCAACGCCCGATGGGTCTGCGATTTCACAGTCCCCACGGGCAGATCCAAAGCCTGGGCGGCTTCTTCCACCGAAAGCTCCAGAAAATAGCGCAGGTACAGCACGGTCTGCTGGCGCTGCGGAAGCCTGCGGACTGCCGCCCACAACTCCTCCGCCTGCTCGGCCGCCTCCCTGCCCGGCTGAGGACTGTCCGCCGCCTGCGGTTGCTGGCGTGCGGCGCGCTGCAGGGCGGCCCAGTAGCGGCCCGCGCTGCGGCGGCGGTTACGCGCCAGGTTGGCCACGATGCGCAGCAGCCAGGGCCGCAGCGGGCGCTGGGCGTCAAAGCGGCCAAGGTGGCGGAAGGCGCGCACGAAGCAGTCTTGGGCTGCGTCTTGCGCCTCGGCCGCATCGCCCAGATGCAGATAGGCCAAGCGGAATACGGCCTGTTGGTGCAGGCGCACAAGCTCCGCCCAGGCAGACTGGCTGCCCTGCCGGGCCTGGGCTACTAAACTGATTTCATCCAAATGTTGCCTCGAGGCGGCCTTGGCTGACCGCGGTGTACTGATACTACTCCGCTGGCCTCGCTCAGGTTCCTACTCCACCCCTGTTTGTTATATAATGCAACTAATTACGAACTTCACAAAAGTTCTTATCTCTACCAAGGAGCTCCAATGGCAACAAGAGCTGCGGCTCGCAAGACCGCAAAGACGCACCCCATCCCGCTGGTTAAACGCTGGCAGATGGTTCTGAATGGCTGCAACATCCCCCAACTTGAACTTGCAGATGGAGTGACTCGCTGGCTAGTAATTTCCCGAGCGTGCGTGTTCTCCATGTCATTCACCTCCGGCATGCTGGGCCTGCTGATCGCCGCTGAGCAGGTAGGCATTGGCAATGTGAACTGGTTGCTAGGCTTCCTGGCTGTGATCGGTATTGTGGCCGCCCACGCATCCAACAACCTGCTCAACGATTACTTTGACGTACGCCAGGGTGTGGACACTGAAGACTACCCGCGCGCCCAATACAGCGTGCACCCGATCCTGGGCGGTCTCACCACCCCCAAGGGCTTGCTGCTGGCCGCCGGCCTGCTGAACCTGGTAGACCTTGCCATCATGCTGTACCTGTACAGCCAGCGCGGCATCCTGATCGTGGGCTTCGCCGTGGCCGGTTTGCTGCTCAGCCTGCTGTACACCAGCGTGCTCAAGCGCGCCGGCCTGGGCGAGCTAACTGCCCTGCTGGTGTGGGGTCCGCTGATGATCGGCGGCACCGCCTTCGCCGCGGCGGGCGTGATCACGCCCGCCATCTGGGTGCTGTCGCTGCCCTATGGTCTGATCGTGGCCTCGGTACTGATCGGCAAGCATATTGACAAGATCAAGCCCGACAAGAAAGTGGGCGTGAATTCGGTGCCGGTACTGCTGGGCGAGAAGCGCTCGCTGCAGCTCAACAAGGTCACCTTCATCATCTTCTACATCCTGATCGTCGCCATGGTGGCGCTCAAGTACACCGGCCCATCGGTGCTGCTGACCTTCCTGGCGATCCCGCGCCTGCGCCAGACCTGGAAGGCTTACTCCGAGCCCAAGCCCGCCAAGGCTCCGGCCGGCTGGACTGTGTGGCCGCTGTGGTACGTGAGCTGGGCGATGCTGTTCAACCGCAAGGCCGGCGAATTTTTCACGCTGGGCCTGCTGCTGAACCTGGCTACTCCGTATGTGATGGGTTTGTTTAGGTAAGACGTGCTGGCGTATACAAAAACTCGTCGGAATTTTTGGGATGTGCTGCATTCCAAGGCTAGCCGGAAACCCCGGCTAGCCTTGTACTACCACGAACTGTTGGCCAGGCGGTACAGATCACTTGTACCTAAAGGACAACGAGTTCTTGAACTTGGATGCGGTAATGGGCGCCTCCTCGCGGCACTCAATCCAAAGGTAGGCGTTGGCATTGATTTCAGCAAAGGGGCAATTGCATTAGCAAAAAGTCGCTATCCGTCACATCACTGGATCCAAGCAGATGCGCACGAGCTTCCCTTGAGTGGGACGTTTGATGTAATCATCTTGTCCGATCTAGTAAACGATCTTTGGGATGTTCAGCTTCTTCTTGAGCGCTTAAAGAAATTAGTCCATCACCGCACGCGCATTATCCTAAATTCCTACAGTCGCCTCTGGCAGTTACCTCTAAGCATATTCGAAACGCTAGGACTTAAGCAAAAAACTCTTCAACAAAACTGGCTTACGGTTGAAGATCTAGAAAACTTAATGGGGTTAACTGACTATCAGACTATAAAAACAACGCCTGAAATTCTTTTTCCGCTTAAAGTTCCTCTGTTATCCAGTTTTTTAAATGGCTTTCTCGCCAAGCTTCCGTTTTTTAATTTGTTTGCCTTAACCAATTTCATTGTGACACGCCCAATGCAAGGAGCCAGGGCTGCAGTGCCCAGCGTCTCAATCATTATTCCCGCACGAAACGAGGCCGGCAACATTGCAGAGATATTTAAGCGTGTTCCACAGATCGGAAGCGCTCTTGAATTCATCTTTGTGGAAGGCCACTCCAAAGACACCACATACAAGGTGATCGAAGACGAAATCGAGAAGAATCCACAGGTTAAGTCACTTCTGCTTAAACAAAGTGGAATCGGCAAGGCAAATGCTGTTTGGCAGGGCTTTGCTGCCGCAAGCAATGACATTCTCTTTATTTTAGATTCAGATCTTTCTGTGCCCCCAGAAGATCTAGAGCGCTTCTTTCAAGCGATTGCCTCAAATAAAGGTGAATTCATCAACGGCACACGCTTAGTTTATCCAATGGAGCAGAAAGCAATGCAAGCTGCCAACCTGGTTGGCAACAAAGCATTCAGCATGATTTTTTCCTGGCTACTTGGCCAACCAGTCAAAGACACTCTTTGCGGGACAAAAGTGCTCTACCGCTCAGACTTTGAATTGTTAAAACGTGAATACGAGTTGTTTAACAAAGTGGATCCTTTTGGAGACTTCGACTTACTCGTTGGCTCATCAAGAATTAACCTGAAAATTGTAGATCTGCCAGTGCGGTATCGGGAGCGCAAATACGGGCAAACAAATATTCAGCGGTGGCGCCACGGATGGATGCTTTTGCGTATCACGTTGGCGGCAATGTTTAGTCTAAAGTTTTCTTCATAGAAAATGCAAAGAAGCTTACGGAATGCAAAAGCAGAGCAATTGGTCTTTTGGGGTGCTCTTTTAGTTTTTACACTTTCCCAGATGTATCTGACTGCGGCTCCGTTTGTGATTCGCAGTGCGCCCATTGAAGCCGATGATGCTTACAGTTATATTGCCAAGGCAACGCAGATGCAAACTTGTTTCTTACAGGACTGCGCTGCACTTACTACTCTAAATCAGCAATTAACTTTCGAAACCGATGATGAAGAACTCGCATTAACTCAGATACGCGTATACCATCGGCTATTTGTCACGTACCACCCGCTACACTCAATTCTACTGAGCGGACTACACGACATAGGCATTAGCAATGAAACTGCTTATGCCTCTATTGCAATTAGCATGAAGTTGGTGCTGTGCCTTGGGTTGGCTTATTGGCTTTTAAATTTGCTTGGGAGGCTACCCACCGCGCTTGCTTTGTTCATGCTCTCGCCAGTCACTTTTGCAGGTACAGGCTTGCATACAATAGTGCCCAGCACGATGGCCCTGGCGCTGGCATTGTGGCTCTGGGGCCTCATCGCGAGTCAACACCGTCTTGCAACGAAGCTTTTTCTTCCCCTGTCATTAGCCATGATGCTCTTTCACCAAGTTGGCAAGTTATATGCCGGAGCCGCCCTGGGCATGTACTTGCTTATTAACTTCAAGGTTGTAGCATCCACGAAAAGGCAGCAGCTTTTTATACTGCTAACTGGAGCAGCAATAGCGATTGCGTTACTACTGCCGAGTCTTGTCACACGGCCAGTTCTAAGTTTTAATCCACTCGCTTTTTATCCTTACGACTGGAATATGCTAGCAAACATTATCCCAGCCAACCTTTCATCATTGAAAATTGTAATTGTCTGGTTCTCCGCATTCACCTTTCCGGTTTTTGGCTTTCTCCTTTTAGGGAATGGAATCTATCAACTCCATATAAATAAACTCCACAAAGTTTTTGCGACTTTGATCACTCTTACAATGCTGGCTGCGCTTGGAGTGGTGTACGTGGTGCCTTGGTTTGGGGCCTTAATGTTCGAGCGGACGTGGGTAGCTCTTGGCATTCTCTTCACGGCGCTGGTAGCGTTTGGCATTGTGTGTGCAGCTAAACTCTTGGCATCTCAAATTCAGGCTGGCTTGAAATCGAACTCAATCTTCACCCGGCCACCAAAATTGACGAGCCTCGCCGCCGGTGGTGCACTTCTTCTTTTTTGCCTCGCGGGTATCACTTATCCAGGTTTTTATCTAAGACACTACTCTCTAACCCTAGAGAATCAGATCTCCCGTCAGGACCTAGAATTTGCGCCCGAGCCCGCCACCGAAGTTTTGGAACAGTTAAGTAAAGAAACCGATCTGATTCTCTACACACATGAAACTCCGCTATATTATTTCTTGACGCTTGGGGGTTTGGACCATGGCGCCATCTATGCTCCTGTTGTGCTAAACACTCCCCAGGAGGAGTACTGGCTGAAAGAGCGTTCGGTTGACATTAAATACCTTGTAGCCGCTAACCCTATGCCAGCTCAAGGTATTTCTGTTTCCTCAGAAGTTGCGATTCGAGCAGCGAGGGAATTTGAAGAATTTCAAGTTTTTGTTAGCAACAATGAAGCGGAAATCCCACTTCTCATTCACTGGGGAAACAATAGAGAACCGGTGACGGAACTTATTCCCGCTAATCATCAAGGCTGGCTGGCTTTCTCAAGTCCAGGATCTGTTATTTCAGTCAGCCTGCGGACAGAGGAACCATTCAATATAAATGGGCTCAGGTTTGACAGCGCAGATAGCACTCGATGGCCATGGAATAACAACGTCACCATCACTATTTTCTTAGAAAATGCAGAAAGTAAATTTTCTATAAGCCACTCCGCCATAGCCAATTCGCTACCATACGAACTTGAAGTTATCGAAGATAGCAGCTCGCTAATAATCGCCAAGGTAATAGCGCCAAAGCAGCAAGGCGAATGATATGAAGCCCTCCAGACCACAAACACCTCAAACGCTAATTGAGCGGATTCTAAAAGCGCTCGAACGCTCTACTGGTTTTAACTCAACGCTCTTGACCAGATTCTCCAAAATTCTCACGGCAGAAAGAGTTTTCTGGGGCAGCTTAGCACTATATATAGCCATACAGGCATTCATTGCATCGCCCGTAATTACTAGAATGCTCCCTGCAGGCGGAGATGACGGGTACAGCTATATTCTCAAGGCAGCCCAATTGCGCGACTGCCCCCTTCAAGATTGCAAAGCCCTAGAGGATCTGCGAGAGCAATTCCTGCTTCCCACAGACAATCTTGATTCGGCTTACATTCGTAATCGTCAATTCACCCGCATAATCCTGCTTAGTCACCACTTTTATACATTCATCCTTTTGATGATAAGCAAACTAGGCGTGAGCCTTGAAACCGCGTTTGATATTCTGTTCTTCCTAGGCAAAATAATCGTTCCATGTTTTATAGCTTATTGGATCCATTCCCTATGGGGGTCGCGCACTGCAAGCCTGGCTCTTTTCTTGCTTACCCCGATAGTGTTCACAAGCCACGGACTGAGCCTGCCAGTTGCCTCAGTATTGGCAATTGCGCTTTCTTGTTTGGTATGGGGACTAGTGCTCAACAGACATAAGCACTTGGATCCTGTATTAGTACCGCTCGCAATAATCCTTATACTCATGCATCCAATGGGAGTAATTTACAGTTTCATTGCTCTTTGCCTCTATTTACTACTTGCACCTTCCAAGGTGCCCAAAAGCGTACTTATCAATTCAGCGATAATTTTCGCGCTTTGCCTTGTCAATCTGCTGCTGCCAAAATTCCTAGAACGACCCACGCTTGAATTTAGCACTGTGTCTTTTTACCCAGGGAATTGGAGCTATCTCCGAGAGCTACGAGACAACCTTGATTTCTATGCACAAGTCTTTGTGCATACAGCGCAGCAATTGCCCAATACTGTAGCACTAGTTGTGCTGGTGTGGTTAGGCCTGAAGGGAATTCCTTCATCGAACTATTTCAAATTCCTTTTGAGCGCACTAGCTGTACTTTCTCTAATTGCTTTCGCGGCTCTGTACGTTGTACCCTGGTACGGCGGCTTTACTCTTGTGCGGGTTTGGCCCTTACTTGCGATACTCCTTATCGCATTAGTCGCAAACGGTTTCGACTATCTTCTACGCTATACGAATGCAACCAAACGATCTGGGCAAACCACCAGCTTAAGATTGCTAAGCACAGTTTTGCTCCTTGCGCTAGGCACAAGTTTAGCAAAGTCCACTCTCAAAAATTACCAAGCGGCCGCTTCTTATCAGCAAGCAATCAACGAGGCAAGAGACTTTTACATCAATCCTTTGCAATCTAAGCTACTAGACGACTCAGGCGGAACAATTCTGTACATGGATGAATTGGGCATGTACTATTTTCTCAGCCACGGCGGCTTGAGCCATGGGGCGGTTTATGAACCTGCCCTGAGACGAACACCAGATCTGCAGACCGCTCTGGAGCAAACAGACCCAATCGTTTACATAGTTCAACGGAACCTTCTTTATGAAAGCGGAATGCCGCTCACATCACATTTGGGCATCCAGCTAAGCTACGACACACAGCTGTTAGTGCGTAGTGAATACAATTTGCTCAGCGATTCTTGGCAGTTGTTTCTAGAAGAAACCGCGGAGCCTTTTGTATTAAAGCTGGAAAGCGAGGAAGCAAGCCACCTGATTGCAATGCAGCCTGGCCCCGCGCATTGGTTCTCCCTTCCGAGTGATTTTGAGGAGACATCTATCCTTGGAATTTCCGTTGAATCAGGATTGGTGGCCATTGGAGGGATCAGACCTGCAAGCCTCTCAGAAACTCAATGGCCGTGGGACATTGGCCTATCATTGGAATATGTAACTACTCAGGAAAGGCATAACGTTAACTTTGACAGTTCTCGCCTAGCCGATAATCTTTTAGGTCAGCTTACTGTTCTCGATGACTACGGTTACCTAACCATCGCCTCGACAAAGACACAGCCATAATGAGCATATCTAGACTTAAAGGATGGCTAGCCCACCCACTTACGCGTGGGCGAAACATCGATTCGCCAGAGACTACCGCTCTGCGCCGCCAGATTATCGATAGCAAGCCTTTTCTAAAGAGGATTTATGAAGACTGGTATTCCAAGGTCGCAGAGGCTGTGCACAACATTTCAACTACACTGCCACTTTTGGAGCTTGGTTCAGGCGCGGGCTTCCTGGCAGAAAAGGTACCTAAGCTAATTACTAGTGAGATTTTCTTTCTTGAAGGGATGAAGATTATTTTGGATGCTCAATGCCTGCCATTTGCAGCTGGAAGTCTAAATGGGATTGTAATGACAAATGTGCTACATCACATTCCTGAGCCGGCACTGCTTTTTAGGGAAGGGGAACGCTGTATAGTACCTAGAGGCAAGATCATCATGATTGAGCCGTGGCTTACAAGTTGGTCTCGCTTCGTGTACAAG
Source organism: Anaerolineales bacterium (assembly GCA_025808555.1). Classification (NCBI taxonomy): domain Bacteria; kingdom Bacillati; phylum Chloroflexota; class Anaerolineae; order Anaerolineales; species Anaerolineales bacterium. Next base: position 23,766 of record CP075526.1, read on the forward strand.
AATCTTCACCATGAGCCCGTTGATGAAGCGAATACCAGTTGGAAAATAGATGGCGAAGGACCCTTGTCGGCTGCGAACACTGCTCTTCCGTGGATATTGTTTGCAAGAGATCGCAAGGAGTTTATACGACGCTTTCCCTCGTTGCAGATTAAGGAAGTCACCCCATTCATGCCCTTTCGGTACCTCCTCTCTGGAGGAATTTCTCTGCGCAATATATTCCCGGGGTGGAGCCATGGTTTTTTTCGCTTAATAGAATTCTTACTGTCGCCTCTACGCAATCAGCTAGGTATGTTTGCTAAAATTGTGTTGATACACAAACCCAAGGATAGTTGACGCAATGACCACTAGTCGTTCACTCCATGAAATTGAGCATGGCAAGTACTTAGCTAGTCAGGGTGCCGAAGCAACCTGGGGCTGGGGTACTGAAGCTGGCAAGCAGCGTGCACTAAAGCGGGCTAGGAAAATCCTAGACGCCGCCGGACTAAGGCCAGGAGTCCATGCATTAGAACTTGGTTGCGGCACGGGCATGTTCACCCAGTTGTTTGCCAGTAGCGGCGCCAGGATAACTGCTAATGACATTTCGCCAGATCTGATCGAATTGGCTAAAGCAAAAAACCCTGATGTAGACTTCATTTGCGCGCGCTTTGAAGATCTTCCGGAAACGGTGCAGTATGACGCCATCCTAGGCTCATCGGTCCTGCATCACCTTGAGGTTGAGCACTCTCTGGCCAAGAGCCATCGCCTGCTAAAGCCGGGCGGCTATCTAGCTTTTGCAGAACCGAATATGCTCAACCCACAGGTGTTTGCCGAACGAACCTTTCTTCGTAAAGCACTGGCTTATGTCTCCCCGGACGAAACAGCATTTGTGCGCTGGCCTCTTGCGGGGTTGTTGCGCCAACATGGCTTTATTCACATTAGCATCACACCTTTTGACTGGCTGCACCCTGCTATCCCCGCGCCTCTGATTGGTGTGACCGAGACGCTCGGCAGAGTGCTAGAAACCTTGCCGTTAATACGAGAATTTTCCGGCTCGCTGCTCATCAGTGCGCAAAAGGCCACCTAATCGATGAGCCTCCAAGAATTCCGCACTGGCAAAGATGCCTTCTTTGCCACCAGCTCGCAGTCACCGCTCACGCCGGAGCAACGCGAACATTTCACCGCGCTGAGCTACTTCCCCGAGAACCCGGCGCTGCGTCTGGAAGTGGAGATTGAGCCGTTTGCCGAGCAAGCGATGGTCGAGATGGCGACCTCCACCGGGGATGTGAAGAGCTACACGCGCTATGGCCGCTTCTCGTTCGAGGTGGAAGGCCAGACCGCCGAACTGACCCTGTTCTCCAGCCCGCATGGCTACTTTCTGCTCTTCGTCGACTCGTTGGCGGGCACGGAAACCTATGGCGCGGGCCGCTATCTGGATCCGGAGCAGTTGCCGGATGGCAAGTTCCTGATCGACTTCAACTTGGCGTACAACCCCTACTGCGCCTACAATGAGATGTGGAACTGCCCCATACCGCCGGCAGAGAATCGCCTGAGCGTGCCAATAAGGGCGGGCGAGAAGACCTTCGAGAAATAAATTGCACAAATAATCCGCGTTCCTCTTTGTTCATCCGCGGCTAAATCCATTTAGAATTCCAAAATGTCCAATACATCCCAGATCCTCATCGTTGGCGGTGGCACCTTTGGCATCAACACCGCGCTGGAGCTCCGCAGCCGCGGTCACGCCGTGACCCTGCTGGAGCCTGGCCCCGTTCCGCATCCCGATGCAGCGTCTACGGATATCAGCAAGGTCATCCGTATGGATTACGGGCGCGATGAATTCTATATGGAGATGATGGAAGAGTCGCTGGCATTGTGGCGCCAGTGGAACCAGGATCTTGGCGAAACAGTGTTCCACGAAACCGGGGTGCTGTACTTCACGCTGGATGGCATGGGGCCGGGCGACTTTGAATACGAGAGCTACCAGCTGCTGCTCAAGCGCGGCCACACCATCGAGCGGCTGAACTCAGACGAGATCCGCAAGCGCTACCCGGCCTGGAATGCAACGATGTATCCGGATGGCTACATCAATCCGCAAGGCGGTTGGTCGCCCAGCGGCCGCGTGGTGACGGTACTGGCCGCTCGGGCGCGCGCCGCCGGCGTGAACATCATCGAAGGGGCGCGCTTCACCGAACTCATCGAAGATGGCAGCCGCGTCAAAGGCGTGCGCACTGCTGACGGCAGCGAGCACTTCGCCGATACGGTGGTGGTGTGCGCTGGCACCTGGACCAGCACACTGCTGCCCTGGCTGCAAGATGTGATCTGGTCGACCGCCCAGCCGGTGATGCACTTCCAGGTGCCGGCCGCCGAGCTGGCAAGCTACCAGCCGCCGCTGTTCCCGGTGTGGACGGCGGATGTGGGCAAGACCGGCTGGTACGGCTTCCCAGCCCAGGCGGATGGCACACTCAAGCTGGCCAACCACGGGCCTGGCTGGCCAATGGACCCCACCCTGCCGCGCATCATGCCCGCCGGAACCGAGGCCATGTTCCGCAAGTTCTTTGCCGAATCATTGCCGGGTCTCAAAGACGCGCAGCGCACGTTTGAGCGCCTGTGTTTCTATAGCGATACGTTTGACGGGGATTTCTGGATCGATCATGACCCAGAGCGGCCCGGCCTGGTAGTCAGCACCGGCGGCAGCGGTCACGCCTTCAAGTTCACGCCACTGATTGGGCGCGTAACGGCCGATGTGGTGGAGGGCAAGCCCAACAAATATGCCCACCGCTTTGCCTGGCGGGAGCGCGGCGAGGTAACCGCCGAAGAAGCACGGTTTGTGGAGAGGAAGTAACTCCACAAATAATCAGTACCTAAAAAGGCCGCAGCATACGCTGCGGCCTTCTTTATTTTGTCCAGATGCTAAAGGCTATTCGCCGCCGAGGAATTTCTCCATAGCCTTCTTGGTGATGCGGTAGCTGCCGCCCACCTTCTTGGCGCTCAGTTCCTTGGATTCAATGGCAGCGACGATGTCGGCTTCGGTCACCTTCAAGACGTGGGCCGCTTCGGCAGCGGTCATCACGTCGGGCATGGCAGCGGCCGCCGCGGCGGCCGTGGTGCCAGCGCCCTTGAGGGCTTCGCTCATCACCTGGCCGATACCCACGCCGGCGCCGATGCCAGCCGTCAGGCCCGCACCGCCGCTGGGGTTGTTAGCCGCCTCGCGCATGGCGTCAGCCGCCTGCAGCTGCGTGTAAGTGGCACTATCCAGCAAGCCCATGCTGCGCAACGCCTCGGCCGTGGTGGCCGAAGGCGTCATGTTGGCGATCACGAAGGCTTTCAGGGTCAGGCCGCGGGCTTCAAAGTCATCCTGCGCTTTGGCACGCACGGCGGCGCTGATTTCTTCCTGATTGCCGATGATGTCCTGCACGGTGGTGTACTTGCCCTTCATCTCACCCAACAGGTCAGAGAAGGAGCGCAGCAAACGCGAGCGCAGATCGTTCTCGATGTCCACGGTGTCGTACACGCCCTGCGTGCCTACGACCTGGGTCACGAACTGCTGCGGGTCTTCAACGGAATAGGCATAGGTGCCGAAGCCCTGCAGCAGCAGCCAGCCCAGGCCCACGCCAGGGGTCTGCATGACGATAGGTTGCGGAGTGCCCCACTTGCGGTCGAGGAACTCGCGTCGGGAGACGAAGTAGACCTCGGCCGTGAAGGGGCTGCGATCATTGAAGGCCTTGCCAACCAGATCGATGAGCAGCGGCACGTTGGCGGTGGCGATGGTGTGGCGGCCGGGCTTGAAGACATCCAGCGCTTTGCCGTCACGGAAGAAGACCGCGCTCTGCGATTCGCGCACGATCACCTGAGAGCCAATACGGAAGTCACCCGCGCCGCTCTCCGGGAAGCGATGGACGATCTCTTCCTTCATCTCATTGGGATATTCAATTACATCAAAAATGCGAGCCATGGTCATTCTCCTCTTGAGCGGTCAGCCTTATTCGGCTGCCTGGGCAGTGATCACTTCACTTCGCTGATCGAACGCGGCCACCAGGTCACGGCTTTGCGTGACCACGTTGCGCACAGCGGCATCCATGCCGTCTGTGCCCACCGAGGCTGCTACGTTCTGTACGCCGCGCTCGATGCTCTCGGCGTGGCTTACCAGCGCCAGGTCATAGTCATACAGGCGAGCCAGCTCATCTGCGTTGATCTTGATGGCGTCGAAGAAGCTGCTGTTGCCGTAGGCGGCGGTGCGCACTTTGTCAATGAAGGTTTGCAGCTTGGTAGCCGCCCCTTCCAGGTCGTCAATATACTTGAGCTCCTGAGCGGCGGCGAGGTCCTTCTGCACGTTGCTCAATTCCTTGCGAATGGCCTCGAACCTGTCGGCCAGATTTTCGCGCAGAATTTTGTCTGCGGCGCGGCGGTTCTCCCGCTCAATGTAGCCTGAAAAACCAGGCAGTTTGCTGGCCAGCATGCGAAATGGATCTTGGTCTGCGGTTACTTGATCGAACAAATCACTCATGTTTAGCCTCACTCTGCACGGTTAACGTACATCGAAATGATTATACGACACTTAGCATATGCGTTTTGTAAACATTGGACGGGTCTGCCTCAGGGCAAGGCAGGAGATTGCTTCGTTCGCGCTGCTACGCAGCGCAGTCCTAGCAATGACGGACCGCTAGAGCCTATAGTAAAATCAGCCCATCATGACTGCTGAAGCCCCCTCCTCCATCCTCTCCGCCCTCGGCGCCGCGGCTGCCCATTACAGCGATGGCGCCATCCACATCACAGACGAAAACGCAGTGCGCAGCCACATCGGCCAGCTGGTACGCCTCGCCGGCCTCGGCAGCGAGACCGAGCAGGCCTGGGCCCGTTACCTGGTGCGCCTGATCGCTTTGGAGCTGGGCGCAGTGCCGGCCAGCATTCATGACCTATACATGGCCCGCGGCCGTGGCGAGGTGCCCCCCACCTTCACCGTGCCGGCCATGAACCTGCGCGTGCTGGCCTTTGAAGCGGCTCGCGCCGTGTTCCGCGTGGCCCGTCGACTGGATGCGGGGGCCTTTATCTTCGAGATCGCCCGCTCTGAGATCGGCTATACCGCTCAACGCCCGGCTGAGTACGCCGCTAATATTCTGGGCGCGGCCATCGCCGAGGGCTACCGTGGCCCGGTCTTCATTCAGGGCGACCATTTCCAGATCTCGGCTTCGCGCTATAAGCAGGACCCCGATAAAGAGATCGCCGCGGTGGAGGAGCTGACCGCCGAAGCCATGCAGGCCGGCTTCTTCAACATTGACGTGGACACCTCAACCCTGGTGGATATTCACCTGGAGGGCGAGCGCGCCCAGCAAGCCATGAACGCCGAGCTCTCGGCGCACTTCACGCAGTTCATCCGCCAGCACGAGCCCGCCGGCGTCACCGTTTCGGTGGGCGGCGAGATCGGCGAGGTAGGCAGCCAGAACTCCACCGAGGAGGAGCTGCGGGCCTATGTGGATGGCTACCAGGAAGCCCTGGCAGCCAAGAACGGTTCCGCCTCTGGCGGGAGCAGCCTGGAGGGGTTGAGCAAGATCAGCATCCAAACCGGCACATCCCACGGCGGCGTTGTGCTGCCGGATGGCAGCGTGGCCCAGGTCAAGGTGGACTTCGATACCCTGCTGCACCTCAGCCGCGTGGCGCGCAGCTATGGTTACGCCGGCGCGGTGCAGCACGGCGCCAGCACGCTGCCGCAGGACGCCTTCGGCAAGTTTGTGGAGGCCGAAGCCTGCGAGGTGCACCTGGCCACCAACTTCCAGAACATGGTGTTTGAGCGCCTGCCCAAGCCGCTCCTCAGCGCCATCTATGCCTACGTCAACAAGCACTACAGCGTTGACCGCAAGGCCAACCACACCAACGAGCAGTTCCTGTACGAAAACCGCAAGCGCGCCATTGGCCCGTTCAAGGAAGCGATGTGGGATCTGGCGGCCGAGGATCGCGTCAAGATCACCGGCGCATGGGAAGAGCAGTTCGCCACGCTGTTCGATCTGCTGGCCCTGCCAGGCACGCGCCGCTACGTTGAGCAGACTACGAATCCGGCCAAGGTGGCCCCGCAGCGCAGTTTCTACTTCGGCAAGGAAGCCGAGCAGGAAGAAGTCAAAGACCTGTCCGATTAATCTCACCGCAGATGAACGCAGATTCACGCTGATGCAGGTCTTGTATCTGCGTTCACGTGCAGCGAAACCATGCATGTCTATAACTGAATAATGTCAACCAACCCACAGAAATTTAGCAAGACCCGCTACCAGTTCATCCCGCGCGTGCTGGTGTTCTTGACGCGTGGGGATGAAGTGCTGCTGATGAAACGCGCCGATGACCGCCCGGTCTTCCCCGGCCTATACAATGGTTTGGGCGGGCATGTGGAGCGCAGCGAGAGCGTGCTGGCGGCGGCCTACCGCGAGATTGAAGAAGAGTCTGGACTGCGGCCACAACGCCTGTGGCTATGCGCAAACGTGGCGATCGATACGGGCGACCCCGAGGTGGGCATCCACATGAGTGTGTTCTGCGGGCCGGCCCCGCAGGATGGCGAACTGCGCCAATCCAGCGAGGGGACGCTGCAATGGGTCAAAGTGGCCGAGCTGGCTGACCTGGCCATGGTGGAGGACATCCCCACCCTGCTGCCCAAGGTGCTGGCTGTCCCGCCAGGCGGCGCGCCGCTGTGGGCCTTGTACATCTACAACGCCGCCGGCGAACTGCATATGCATTTTGAAGTAACAGAATAGCTGAACGGCTTACGGCCCCCAGCGCGGCTGCCAATCACAAATGTCGTTGGTGGTCAGGCGGCGGGCATCCGAACCATCCACGCGCATCACATAAATTTCGCAGCCCAGATCCTGGCGCGGATTGTCGCGATAGGACATGAACGTAAGCCAATGCCCATCGGGTGAGAAGCTGGGTGCCAGGTTGTTGCCGCCATCCGTCAGTTGCACCACGTTCTCGCCGTTAGTATCGAAGACGTAAATATCCCGGTCCCACGAGCTGCCCAGGTAAGTCGCCAGCAAGCCATCGACAGACCAATCATTGCGACCGCGTAGCCCGCTCAGATCGGTCACCTGGCGGGTCTGCGAACCGTCTGCGTTGATCATGAACAACTGCGGGAAGCCATTGGTCTCCGAGGCGAAGAGGATGCGGGCGCTATCCGGCGACCAGACCGGGTCCCAGCCGCCGCCGCGGCGCTGGGTGAGTTGCAACGCGCCGGAGCCATCCCGCCGCATGCTCCAGATATTGTGGCTGGCCGGGTACTGCTGGCCGTCCAGGATCGCATAGAACACGATCCAGCGTCCATCTGGCGAAGCGGTGGGAGCGTAAGCGCTGATGTTATTGAACTCGGTGAGCTGTGTCAGCTGATCCGTGGCCAGTTCGTATTCATAGATCTGGTAACGCCCAGTGCGGTCAGACACGAACAACACATACTGCCCATCCGGCGTGATGGAGGGAAAGAAGTCATCATACTGGCCGCCCTGGGTCAGGGTGCGCGGGTCACTGCCATCGGCGTTCATGATGCAGATCTGGTTGCGGCCCGACTGTTTGCTGTACTGGCACACGTAGACGATCTTGCCGCGCGGCCGCCCGCCGGGCTCAAAGGTGGGCGTAGGCGTGGGCGGCACTTCGGTGGCGGTGGGCGGCGTGCTGAATGGCCGCGCCGTCAGCGTGGCGGCGATGGCGGTTTGCACCGGGTTGCCAGCTTCGGATGCAGGCGTGCAGGCCGCCAGCAGCGCGGCAAGCAGCGCCAGCAGCCAGACGCGCAAGGTTTTGCCTAGGCGGCGTTGCTCCATACCCACATGCCCCACACGATGATCATTACAACGCCAATGCCAAAGCGCGCCAGGAAGGACCAGCCCCAGCCAACGGCCAGGCCGCGGGTGGTCTTGAACGCCCGTCTCCAGTCGCGATGCCGCCACCATTCAGAAGCGGCCAGGCCCAGCGGGGCGCCGATCAGGCCGCCGAATGGCGGGAAGAACAACGTGCCCAGCACGCCGGCCGTGGCGGCCCAGAACAAGCTCCACCACGAGGCGCCGCTGCGCAGCGCCTCTTTGCCCATCAGGACATTGTCCACCAGCGAGCAGGCGATCATCAGCAAAGTGATGATGATGAAGAACACCCAGCCCCAGGTGCTGAAGCCGGCGGCGAGGCCATAGAACAGCGCGCCGATCCAGATGATGACCCCGCCTGGAAAGATGGGGATGATCAAACCAAACAGGCCTACAAACATCAAAATGAACGGCAGGCCGATCTGTAGAAAGCGGGTCAATATTTCAGAAAATTCAGTCACCTAACCTCCAGCGGAGATTTTCTTAATCCCGCCCATCCAGGGTCGCAGCACTTCCGGAACGATCACCGAGCCATCGGCCTGTTGGTAGTTCTCCAGCACGCCGATCAGTGTGCGCGGCAATCCCAGGCCGGAGCCGTTGATGGTGTGCAGGAAGCGGCTGCCCTTTTCACCATCGGGGCGGTACTTGATGGCCGCCCGGCGGGCTTGAAAGTCTCCTACACGAGATATAGACGAAACTTCGAGCCATTCGTTGCAGCCCGCCGCCCAGATCTCGATGTCATAGCTGATGTGGGCCGACTCGCTGGTATCGCCAGCCGCTTTCAGCAGCAGGCGATACGGCAGCCCCAGCGCCTGGCAAGTAGCCTCGGCGTCGGCCACCATCTGTTCGAACTCGGCCTCAGACTGGTCGGGCGTGGTGAACTTATACATTTCTACCTTATCGAACTGGTGACCACGCTTGATACCGCGCACATCCCGCCCGGCGCTCATCTTCTCGCGGCGGAAACACGGCGAATAGGCCGTATAGCGCAGCGGTAGCTGTTCTTCGGGCAGGATCTGGCCCATGTGCAGGCCGGTCAGTGGCACCTCGGCCGTGGGGATCATGTACAAGTCTTCCTCGGCGTCCTTGTAGAGGTTCTCCTTGAACTTGGGCAGCTGCCCGGCGCCATACAGGGTCTCGCCCTTGACCATGAAGGGCGTGTATTTCTCGGTGTAGCCCTGGCGGGTATGCAGATCCAGCATCCAGGCGATCAGGGCACGCTGTAGGCGGGCGCCAGCCCCGCTAAGGACGTAGAAACGGCTGCCGGTGACCCGCACGCCGGCATCAAAGTCAATGATGCCCAGCTGCTCGCCCAGCTCCCAGTGCGGCTTGGGTTCAAAGCTAAATGCGGGCTTGTCGCCCCATTCCTTGGCGACGATGTTGTTCTCCTCGCCGCCGGCCGGCACCTTTTCCTCAACGATGTTAGGGATCACCGAGATGGTCGCGTCAAAATCTGCATCCACAGCAGCCAAATCCGCATCGAGCGCGGCGATCTTGTCGCCAACGACACGCATTTCTGCAATGCGAGCGTCCTTGGCGGTCTTGTCCTTCATCGTGCTGATCTCTTTAGAGACGGCGTTACGCTCGGCCTTCAGCACCTCGACCTCTTTGAGCAGGTCGCGGCGGCGTGCATCCAGCCCAACGGCCTGGTCCACCAGGGCCGGGTCCATATTGCGCTTGATCAGGCTGGCCTTGACCAGTTCAGGGTTTTCACGAATCAAATTGATGTCCAGCATAGGTCTCCTTAACAAAAAACGCCCCATTCCTTTGCAGGACGGGGGCGCCGTGGTGCCACCTGCATTTGTGTGCGCCAGCCTGCGGTGCACACCTCAATTTTCGCGTTATCGGGCGAACCCGCTGCCTTTCGGCAGGCCAGCTACCGCAAAATGCGGGCGGAGTGGAAAGCGGGCGGTCTCTGCTGCCTTGCATCCACCGGCAGCTTGCTGGGAGAGACTGCGCTCGCGTAGTTCCGCAGGCGTGAAAGGATTATAGCAGAGAACCCTGACCGCGCGTCATGATCGTGCATCCCGAGCGTAGAGAGGATCCTCTTAGCTTCAATCAGTAAGAGGCTCGAGCGGCAAAGCGACATGTCATTCCGAACTAGCGGTGTAGCGCCACAAAACGGCGCTAGCGCGAGAGGGGGGAATGACGGGGAGACAGATTAGCCTGTACGAAACGCCAAGCCGGCATCTTTCAGCGCCTGGCGCAGCGCCGGCAACGAAGCAGGCCCGACGCCGTGAAGCTTCAAAATCTCTTTCTCGCTGTGCTTGGCCAGCTTCGCCAGGGTAGTGATGCCAGCATGCTCCAGCGCGCTGCGGGCCGGGTTGGACAGCTTGGCCAGGAACGCACTGCCGGGCTTAGCTTGCCCGGCCACTACTCCCCTTCACGGCGGCGCAGGTGCGGGAAAAGGATCACTTCGCGGATATTGGGCTGGTCAGTGAACAGCATGGTGATGCGGTCAATACCCATGCCAAATCCGCCATTGGGCGGCATGCCGTAGCGCATGGCGCGCAGATAGTCTTCGTCCATGGGGTGCAAGTCTTCGTCGCCGGCTTTCAGGCTGCGGCCCATCTCTTCGAACCGCGCCTGCTGGTCCAGCGGGTCGTTGAGCTCACTGAAGGCGTTGCAGATCTCGAAGCCACCCATGTAGCCTTCGAAGCGTTCGACGGTGCTGGGGTCGCCCGGCTGGCTTTTGGCTAGCGGCGAGACCTCGCGCGGGTAGTCATACAAGAAGCTAGGCTGGATCAGGCGCGGCTCCACATGGTCGCCCACCAGGTCTTCGATCAGCTTGCCACGGCTGCCACCAGCGCGCACTTTGTAATTCTTCTCGGCCATCGCCTTGGAGAGGCTGGCGGCGTCAGGATACTTGCTCAGGTCAATGCCGGCGAACTCCTGCACGGCGTCGGCGATCGAGATGCGCGGCCAGGCATTCGCCAGGTCAATGGCGTGGCCCTGGTAACTGAACTTGCTGCCGCCCAGCACTTGCTTGCCGACGAAGTTCATCATCTCTTCGGTAAACTCCATCACGCGCTGGTAGTCGGCGTAAGCCATATAAAACTCCAGCATGGTGAACTCAGGGTTGTGCGTGCGGTCTACGCCTTCGTTGCGGAAGTCACGCCCGATCTCATAGACGCGCTCGATGCCGCCCACCAGCAGGCGCTTAAGGTACAGCTCGAAAGAAATACGCAGATATAAGTCCTGCTTGAGCTGATTGTGATGCGTAACGAACGGCCGCGCCGCCGCCCCACCGTAGACCGGCTGCAGCACGGGCGTCTCTACTTCCAGGAAGTCGTGCTTATCCAAAAACTCGCGCAGAGCGCGCAGGATGGCGGCGCGGGTGCGGAACACTTCGCGCACCTGCGGATTGACGGCCAGGTCAGCGTAACGCTGGCGGTAGCGCACCTCAGGGTCGGCCAAGGTAGCGTGGCGCACCACCTCGCCGTCCACCACTTCATCCTTGGCGGCCGGCAGCGGCGTGATGGCTTTGGCGATCATGCGCAACGCTTTGACATTCAGCGAGATCTCGCCGGCTTTGGTGCGGAACATCTCGCCCTGCGCTTCAACAAAATCGCCTAGGTCGTAATGATCTTTGAAATGCTGCAGCGCTTCGACGCCGAAATCATCTGCGCGCAGGAACAGCTGCAGCGTGCCGGAGCCATCCTCAATGTGGGCGAAGGCCAGCTTGCCCATCAGGCGCATGGAGCGGATGCGTCCCACGACAACCACGGTGGGGCCCACGACGGCGGCAGCCAGTGGCTGCTCGCCGCCGCTTTCAAAGGCGGCGATGGCGGCTGCGGTGGTGTGGGTGCGCTCTACCCGCGGCGGGAAGGGCTCGTGCCCTTGCTGGCGCAGCGCCTCCAGTTTGGCCAGGCGCAGGCGTTCGATTTCGCTGTAGTGTTGGTCTTCGCTCATCATTTGCTCCGCGATTAAAACATAAAAAGAGGCCCGAGGGCTTCTGCCCTCGGGCCTCTTTGTGTGCGTGCTTGCTTACACAACCTTGGTGATCTTCACCGAGAAAGAGCCGGAGGGCGCGTTGATATCCGCCTTATCGCCTTCCTTCTTGCCCAGCAAAGCGCTGCCCAGCGGGCTCTCATGGCTGATCTTGCCCTCACGCGGGTTGGCCTCCGCGGCGCCCACGATCATGTACTCCTCGGGCTTGCGGCGGCCTTGCTGGATGGTCACCTTGCTGCCAATCTCGACCGCGCCGCCCTTCTTGCGGCCCTTGTTCTCGATCAGCGTGGCATTGGCCAGCAGGATCTCCAGCTCTTTGATGCGACCCTCAACAAAGGACTGCTCGTTCTTGGCAGCTTCAAACTCAGGGTCCTCAACAAACTCGCCCAGGCTGTTCTCAGCCGCCTCGCGCAGGCGCTCCGCAATTTCCTTGCGGCGCACATTGCGTAAGGTATCCAACTCGTCCTGCAGTTTCTTGAAGCCTTCTTTGGTCAAATACTCAGTAGACATCTTTCCCTTTTACTTGTTTGTGTCGCTCAAATTTCGCTCAAATTTCAATGAACGATGCACAAAGTCTTCTTAAAAACATTTGCTGCAAGCAAGTTCTCTTACACAAGAAGCTCGCCAACAGCCTTAAGACTATAGCATATCCATCTGCAATTATCAAGAACGAATGTTCTTTTCAAGCCAAGCTAGCCATCTACTTACTGCGAGTGTTATTATCTGGCGGTCATGTTGTTCAGCCAAAAAGACCCAGCCAAACGCAAGCGCGTCCGCTATATCCTGGCCGGCATCGTACTGCTGACCCTGCCGTGCTACCTGGCCGGCTATGTAGCCGCCAACGTGCGCCTCAGCCTGACGCCCAGCCCCACCGCCACAGCAACCGGCGAACCCAGCGTTACGCCCAGCCCCAGCGAAACCAGCACCCTTACCACCACGCCCACCGAGACCAGCACCACCACGGTCACCCCCAGCCAAACGCCCACCTGGACGCTGACCTTTACCCCGTCGTCCACTATCACGCCGACCCTCACGCCCACTCACACGCCGGTGCCGCCCAGCGAAACGCCGACGCCCACTGAAACGCCAACACCCTAAACTGGATACAATTCAACCAATGGATCATTCTCACCGCAGGTTGCTGTTCACCCTGCTGGCGCTGGCCTGCTTCGCCGCGCTGGCTGGCTGCGCAAGCCTTACCGCCAGCCTGGTGCCAACCCCCACCGCCGGCACACCTGATGTAGCCGTCGTCAGCACGGCCCAGCCAACGGCCAGCAGCGAGCGCGCCATCACACTGATCCTATGGCTGCCGCCGCAATTCGACCCCAGCAGTGGCAGCCTGGCGGCGGGCATGCTGCAAACCCGCCTGGACGAGTTCACCGGGCAGCACCCGCAAGTGCTCATTAATACGCGCATCAAGGATGAAAGCGGCACGGGCGGCTTGCTCGAGTCGCTGATGCGCGCTCAGCAAGCTGCCCCGCTGGCCCTGCCAGACGTGGTGCTAATGCCTGCGGGCCTGCTGCCCCAGGCCGCGGCCGCCGGCGTGCTGCACCCACAGAGCCAACTGACCAACGAGCTGGGCAGCAACGACTGGTATCCCTTCGCCGTCCAGCTGGCCAGCGCCGAAGATGCCCGTTATGGCCTGCCCTTTATGGCCGATGGCCTGGTAGCCGCCCACCGCAGCACCGCGATTTCGCAAGTGCCGCCCACATGGGTGCGCCTGATGGATACGCGCATTGCCTTGGGTTTTGCGGCCGCCGACCCGCAAGCACGCCTGCCGTTGCTGCAGCTGCTTTCGCTGCCCGGGCGGGATGAAAACACGATCCCTGAGCAGAACTTGCTCGAGCTGTTTGACTTCTTCGCCACCGGGCAAGCCCGCGGCGTGTTCCCGTTCTGGCTGACCCAATACCAAAGCAACGAGCAAACCTGGCAAGCCTTCAGCGAAGGCCGCCTGCCGATGGTGACAGCCTGGACCAGCCAGGTGTTTGCCAACCGCCAAACCGAGATCAGCGGCGCGCCGCTGCCCACCCAGAACGGCCAGCCGTTCACGCTGGTGCGAGGCTGGGTATGGAGCGTGGCCACCGAAAACAGCGAGCGCGCCGCCCTGGCCAGCGAGCTGATCGCGTTCCTCTCCACGCCGGAGTTTCTGGCGCAGTACAGCGCGGCCGCATCGCTGCTGCCGCCGCGGCCCAGTTCGCTGGCCGCCTGGGCGCCTGGCGCCAACCAGGCGCTGGCCAGCCAGTTGGTCAACAACGCCCAGGCACTGCCTGACCAGGCCACGACCGAGCGCTGGGGCACGGCCCTCTCGCAGGCGGTGGTGGCAGTGCTGAAGCAGGAGATGACCGCCGCCGAAGCGGCCGCCAGCGTACGCGATGCTTTCGCTGCGGACGAATAGCCGCATGCCAACGCGCTCAGCAAGCTCTCATGCCTACTTAATTCTGCGCGGCGCAGCGATGATAAGATTCTTCTTGGTGTACTGATGCCCAGCAAAGCAAAATCCACGCCGGAACAAAACCCCGAACACGAAGCCTCCCCTGAGACTAAGAGCCCCGCAGCCGCAAAGCCCGCGGCGCGTTCTCTGCAGGAGCGGCTGCCCGCTCCCCTGCGCCGCTACTGGAAGATCGGTCTGATCGCGGTGGTCGCGCTGGGTGTGGTATTGCTGATGAACACGGTGGCCAGCGGTATGCAGGCTGGCCAGCAGCAGGAGCTGCGTTCCACTGCCATGGCCATGGCCCAGACCACCATCGACGCCGTGACCGGCGGCGAGGCCAGTGCGCTGATGCCTTCCTACGACGCGGTGATCGACTTCGGCCAGGGCATTAGCCGCCTGGCTTCAATGGATACAGTTATCCCCAGCCGGGCGCGTGTGGACATCATGCATCACACGGTTGAGCGCGGTGACACACTCTTCGGCATCGCCGACCTGTACGGCTTGAAGCCGGAAAGCATTCTGTGGTTCAACTTTGATACCCTGGAAGACAACCCCAGCGAAATTCAGCCTGGGCTGATCCTCAACATTCCGCCGGTGGACGGCATTCTGGTAACCTACCACGCTGGCGAAAGCCTGTACGCCATCGCCGAGAATGCCAGCTACACCACTACCGTCACGATTGACGACATCATCAACTGGCCCAGCAACAATCTGGACCCGTACGAGACCGACCCCAACAACCCCAACATTCCGGATGGCTTCCAGCTCATCATCCCCAACGGCTCGCGTGAATTGCGAGACTGGGGCCCGCCGGCGATTACCCGTCAGAACGCGGCGGTGGCGGCCTACTATGGCCCGGGCGCATGTGGCGCCATCTACGAAGGCGCCATCGGTAACGGCACCTTCCGCTGGCCCACAGTGGCCACCTACCTCTCCGGCTTTGACTGGACCCCGCCTACCCACAACGGCATCGACATCGCCGGCGCCGAAGGCAATGCTGTCTATGCAACCGATGGCGGCGTGGTGGTCTACGCCGGCTGGTCGAACTACGGCTACGGCAACCTGGTGGTGATCGACCACGGCACCGGCTGGCAATCAGCTTATGCTCACTTGTTCAGCTATGCGGTCAGCTGCGGACAGAGCGTCTCGCAGGGAACCGTGATCGGCGGTGTTGGCAACACGGGCAACTCCTCCGGCGCCCACTTGCACTTTGAGTTGACCAGCTCCCTGTACGGCAAGGTCAACCCGTGGGATTTCCTGTTCATCCCGTAAACACAACTGTTTCTTGCTTGCAGAGTGGCGGAGTGCTATAATGCCGCTTCTTCGGGCGCGTAGCTCAGCTGGTTAGAGCGCACGGTTCACATCCGTGAGGTCGAGGGTTCGAGTCCCCCCGCGCCCACCATAAATCACCCGCCTGGGTGATTTTTTGATTAAGTCCATATCCACTCGAGGAGCGCGCCATGCGTGAACAGAGAGCCAACGGACTAGAAGCACTCGAGCTAGCGACTGAACTGCTGCAACGCGCCCGCCTGGCTGACCCGCTGGAAGGCGTATGGGAAGCCGCCGATATGCAGTGGTCTTGGCGCAAGCCGCGCCGTTCCGACGAGGCCGAGAAGCTATTCTGGCTCGATGACGAAGGCCCAGTGGCTGGCGTGCTGCTTACGACCGCCAACGACGAAAGCTGGCAGTGCGACCCGGTCATCGTTCCTCACGCTGGCGTAGATCTGGATGTGGTCTGGCAGCGTGCGATCGCTCACGCCGCGGCGCACTCGCCCAAATTTGCAGTCCCCATCAACGACGATGACCACAGTCTGCGCCAGTTGGCGCTCGACTCCGGTTTCACGGCAGACGAAAGCGACAGCACGGCCTGGCTGGATACACGCCAGTTGCCGCAGCCGCGGCAGTTGCATAATGAATTCGTGCTCATCGACCGCACCCAGCGCGCTAGCGCCCCCCACCCAATGCAAGGGCGCGTTGGCGAAGGGGTTGCTCAACGCCTGGCCGAATGCTCGCTCTACGACCCTGCGCTTGACCTGGCAGTCGAGACCAGTAGCGGTGAAGTGGCAGGCGTGTCGCTTTATTGGTTTGACCCAATAACCAAGGTTGGCCTGGTCGAGCCAATGCGGGTCGAGGATGCATACCAGCGCAAGGGACTGGCGCGTGCCATGCTGTGCGCAGGCATCCAGCGCCTGGCCGAGCGCGGCGCTGAGCGCATCAAGGTCTCTTATCAGACTGAAATTGCCGGCGCGCTGTATCTGGGCATCGGCTTTGGCGCAGTTTCAACGACTACCTGGTACCAGGCGCCCTAGCCGCCAGCAAACCCGCGTACACCCCTTCCACCTCGGCCGCGGTGCGGCTCCACGAATAGCGCACCGCCTCGCTGCGGGCGGCGCTGCCCATGCGTTCCAGCGCGCCGGGCTCGCCCAGCAGGGCCATGATGCGCGCCGCCAGCTGGGGCGCATCGCCTTCGCGCACGTGGTAACCACTCACGCCGTCCTGCACCAGGTACTTGAGCCCACCCACGCTGGATGCGATCACCGGCCGCCCGCACGACATGGCTTCCAGCGCTACCATGCCGAACGACTCCGAATACGAAGGCATCACCAGTGCATCGGCGGCGGCGTAATACAGTGGCAGCGTGTCCTGGCTGCGGCTGCCGAGGAACTCGACCTGGTCTTGCAGCCCCAGGGCGCGGGTCACGGCGCGCAAGCGGGCGAGCTCAGTATCCAGTGCATACTGGCTGCCCTCCAGATCACCCCCCACGATATGCACGCGGATCTGCATCTCGGGCCGCTCATCACGCACAAAGTGCAGGCTGCGGATCAGCGTATCAATCCCTTTCAGCGCCTCGATACGGCCGACGAAGAGCAGATGATGGTCACCACCATCATCCCAGCCAAGCAGATTGCGGGCCACGGACTTGTTTTGCGGCTGGAAGCGGGCCAGGTCCACACCCGGCGGGATGACACGCACTTTGTTGCTGCGCAGCTCGTACAGCCACTGCAGCTCCGCCCGCTCGGCGGGCGTGGCCGCCACCACCGTGTCAGCTGCGTGCATGGCACGCAGCTCGCCGCGGATGCGGGCGGCGCTCTCCTGCGCGCCCAGGGCGGTGACGCGGTTCTTGACCAGGCCGAGCGTATGGAACATCAGCACCAGCGGGACGCCCCACTGCTTCTTGAGATGCATACCGACCAGGCCCGACAGCCAGTAGTGAGCGTGCAATACGTCGTACTGCACGCCTTCCTGTTGTGCGAAGTTAAGCAGGCCGCTCTCGAACTCGGGCAGGTAGGCGGCCAGCTCGTGCACCGGTGCATCGTCCTGTGGGCCGGCGGCCAGCGAGATCACTCGCGCCCCATTCGCCAGCGGGCGCACACTCTGGGGGCCACGGGTATACACATCCACGCGGTGCCCGCGGGCGGCCAGGTGGCGGCTGAGTTCGCCGACGTACACGTTCATGCCGCCGCTCTTTGCGTTGCCCAACGACGCCAGCGGGCTAGCGTGATAGCTGAGCATGGCGATGTTCAGCGGTTTCGGATTCTCAGGCGGCGTCATAGTTGCAAGCAATTATTGAGCAGTTATAATCTGCCTTCGTTCCTTATAAAGCGTTGGCGCTATCGAAGTGATTGAAACCTAATACGCCAAGCACGCGTGGCCTTGCCTGGTTTTGGCAAGGCCAAACCCAAGCATTTTGTTTGCCTCCGGCAAATAAAATACGCTTGGGTACGCCACCGTAGCTCAGTTGGCAGAGCAGTCGCTTCGTAAGCGACGGGTCATGGGTTCGAGTCCCATCGGTGGCTCTCACGTTTCTTCGCCCATTGCGCCAGCCTGCTCGTCAGCGCTCCCATTGCCAATCTTGTTCTCCATTCTTGCAATGATGTGCTGGCGCACATCCATGTACGCATCAGCCAGCTCCAGCTTGTGGCGGCTGAACAGCATCGCCAGCCCCAGCTTGTAGCGGCGCTCTAGCCAGGCCAGCGCGGCCTCGGGCTGAGCCTTCCCTTGCTGCATGGCGCGGTCAAGCAAGCGCACGAACAGCTGGCGATACACGTCCTGATCGTAGGGCCTCATCGCTGGTGATTATCAACCAGTCAATGCAAAATCTCAAATCAAAAATCTACAATCGCCGACCCCATCCTTTATAATCACCTTCATGCCCGTTCCTCTTGTAATCGGCGTGGCCGGCGGCTCTGGCTCCGGCAAGACCACTGTGGCCCAGGCCATCGTACAGCGCGCCACCCCGGGCAGTGTGGCCTACATCCAGCACGACTCGTACTACAAGGACCTCAGCAGCCTGGCCCCAGCCCAGCGCAAGACCACCAACTTTGACCACCCCAACTCGCTGGAAAGCGAGCTAATGGTCGAACACATCCGCGCCCTCAAAGAGGGCCGCAGTGTGGAAGTGCCCAGCTACGACTTCACCACCCACACTCGCCGCAAGGAAACTAACACCGTGGAGCCGCGCCCCATCGTGCTGGTGGAGGGCATTCTGCTGTATGTGGAGGCGGAGCTGCGCGAGATGTGCGATGTCAAGCTGTTCGTGGATACAGACGCCGATCTGCGCTTCATCCGCCGCCTGCAACGTGACATCAGTGAACGCGGCCGTTCGACCGAAAGCGTCATCCAGCAGTACTTTGCCACGGTGCGTCCCATGCACCTGGAGTTCGTCGAACCCTCCAAGCGCTACGCCGACCTGATCATTCCCTATGGCGGCTTCAACAAAGTCGCCCTGGAATTTGTGCTGGCCCGGATTGAAGCCCGCCTGCGCGAATACAAGAAAGAATTAGCCAACTAGTCTGAAAGGAAAATTTGCACATGTCCAAGCAATGGAACCAAGCCCCGGCGATGGAGATTGACCCCGCCAAGAGCTACACCGCCACTATCACCACCGATAAGGGCGATATGGTCATCAAGCTCTTCGCCGCTGAAGTGCCAGCCACCGTAAATAACTTCGTCTTTCTGGCCCGCCAGGGCTATTACGACGGCACCACTTTCCACCGCGTCATCGGCAACTTCATGGTCCAGGGTGGCGACCCGACCGGCAGTGGTATGGGCGGCCCTGGCTACAAATTTGCCGATGAGTTCCACCCCAGCCTGCGCCACAGCAAGCGCGGCATCCTCTCCATGGCCAACGCCGGCCCGAACACCAACGGCTCGCAGTTCTTCATCACCCACGGCCCCACCCCGCACCTGGATAACCGCCACGCCGTTTTCGGCGAACTGGTTGAGGGCGAGGATGTGCTCATGGCCATCCCCGAGCGTGATCCCGGCCGCGGCGGCCCAGCCGGCCAGCTGGTCTCCATCACTATCCAGGAGAGCTAGCGTGGCGGCGCGCCCAGCCAATCTCAAGCTGTGGCGCGCCCTGGCCCTGCTGCTGGTGGTCGGCGTCAGCCTAGCCATCGTCTTTCTGCCTGACGAATACACAAGCCAATTACAGGCGCTGGGTTACCCGGGCCTGTTTTTGCTTACGCTTATCTCGTACGCCACTGTGTTCCTGCCCGCGCCCGCCGCGCTGGTCGTTTTCACCATGGGCGCACACCTGCCGCCGCTGGGCGTAGCCCTGGCGGCGGGCAGCGGCGCCGCCCTGGGCGAGCTGACCGGCTACCTGGCCGGCTTCAGCGGCCAGGCCGCCATCGAGAATACGGCGGCCTACCAGCGCATGGTCGGCTGGATGCAGCGCAACGGCATGCTGACCGTGTTCGTGCTGGCGGCGGTGCCCAACCCTATCGTAGATCTCAGCGGCATCGCCGCCGGCGCGCTGCGCATGCCGCTGCCGCGCTTCCTGCTGGCCTGCTGGCTGGGTCAGGTGCTGAAGATGCTGATGATCGCGCTGGCAGGGGCCGGTTTGTTCAGGTTGCCCTACTTCGCGAACTAACTGCTAACCTTGCTCTCTTTGTGGTTAGCTTTGAGGAAGTATCTGTGTTCATCTGTGGTTAAAACAACGAAGGAGCAGCAATGGCCGATTTCAAGCAAGCAGATCAATACATTGCCACCAATCTAGACGCCAGTCTGGACGAGCTCGCCAAGCTATGCGCCGTGCCCAGCGTCGCCGCCCAAGGGATCGGCATTGACGAGGCGGTTGAGGTCGTCCAGGCCATGCTGGCCAAGCGCGGTTTTGCCACTGAGGTGATGCCCACTGGCGGCGCGCCGGTGGTCTACGCTGAGCGCAAGGGCCGCAATACGGCCAAGACCCTGCTCTTCTACAACCATTACGACGTCCAGCCGGCCGAGCCCCTGGAGCTGTGGCATACACCGCCCTTTGAAGCAACCCGCAAGGACGGAAAGATGTACGCGCGCGGCGTCAGCGACGATAAGGGCCACTTCGTCAGCCGCCTGTTCGCCCTCGACAGCCTGCTGGCACAGAGTGACGAGCTGCCATGTAATATCAAGTTCGTCGTCGAAGGCGAAGAGGAGATCGGCAGCATCCACATGCCCGCCTTCGTCGAGAAGCATGCCGACAAGCTGGCTGCGGATGCGTGCATTTGGGAGTTTGGCTATGTGGACGCCAACGACAAGCCCATCCAGTACATGGGCATGCGCGGCATCTGCTATGTCGAGTTCACCGTGGAACTACTCAAGACCGATGTACATTCTGGGTTGGGCGGTTCCATCTTCCCCAACGCCGCCTGGCGCCTCGTCTGGGCGCTCAACAGCCTCAAAGGCCCGGATGGCCGCATCCGTATCCCCGGCCACTACGATAAGGTCGTGCCGCCCACTGAGTTGGACCGCCAGCTGGCCGCCGCCCTCACCTATGAGGGCGATGACTACAGAGAGCGCTACGGTGTGAAAGAGTTCCTGCGCGGCACCGAGGGCAACCCAAACCTGGCCCTGCAGGAGTTCCTCGAACCCACCATGACCATCAGCGGACTGACCGCCGGCTACCAGGGCCCCGGCACCAAGACCGTTCTGCCCGCCAAGGCCAGCGCCAAGATCGACTTCCGTCTGGTGCCAAACCAGACCCCTGAAGACGTGATGAAAGGCCTGCGCGCCTTCCTTGACGCGGAAGGCTTCACCGATGTGCAAGTGAAGGAGCTGGGCAGCGAGCCTCCCGGCCGCACTGACCCCAGCGACCCGTTCCTCAACATGGTGGTGGAAACCGCCGCCGAGGTCTATGGCGTGCCGATGACGCGTGTGCCGATGAGCGGCGGCTCCGGGCCCAATCACGCCTTCCTGCACTACCTCAAGCTGCCGGTGGTCACCGCCGGCCTGGGCTACCCCGGTGCGCTGGTGCACGCGCCCAACGAGAACATCCGCGAGGATCTGTACCTCAAGGCCACCCAGCACATTGCCCGCGTGGTTGAGAAGTTCGCCGAAGCATGAGCTGGCAGGAGTCTGTTCAACACGAGTTGAATACGGCGGATGCGGCCCGGGCGCGTGGCAACGAAGGCATGGCCCGCGTGTGCGCCCGCCGCGCCGCTGGCTGGGCCATCAAGGCTCATCTGGGCGAAGCCGGCATGAACCTCGACACCAACTCGGTCATCGAGCACTTCCGCCATATGCTGGCGCAGGACGATACCCAGCCAGAGCTGCGCCAGCTGATCCAGCGCCTGCGCCAGCCCAAACTGCGCCCTAACCTGGCCGAGGACTCCTTTTTCCCGGAGGACATTGACCTCATTGCCGACGCGCGCCAGTTGATACGGATGCTGTTTCCAAACGAGAGCTTCGCTTAATAGCAATACTTCCTTGTCACATACAGAACGGACCCCCACAAATCGAAGCTGTGTCATTCCGAACGAGTGCATACAGCCACGCCAGATCGCCGACTCTACATCAGTGAGGAATCCGTTCAGAGCAATCTTCCGCGCAACGCGTCTTAACTCAGCCCCAAGGATCCCTCGCTACGCTCGGGATGCACAATTGCGTAACAAGATGGACGAAGCAATCCACCCACAAGAAAACGGGCCGCTTACGAAGCGGCCCGTTTTTTAGTCTTCAACTTGCCTTGCGGCTTGCTATCAGTCTTCTCGGCGGCTGCGGCCCGGCCGCCTGCCTTCTTGGCGCGGCGCCCCGTGAGCAGGTTCGCCACCGAGCGCACCACGGTGAAGAAGAACACCAGCACGCCGGCGATCGCCCCACCGATCAGCAGCACCAGCTCCAGCGTGGTCAGGCTGGCCTTGGCCAGCGGGCCAGGCTTGCGCACCAGGCGCTTGCGCAGATCCGCCGTGAACGAAGGGCGCGCATCCACCGGCTTGAACACGGATTCGAGCATGTCCTCCACTGAATCCAGCTCGCGCTGCACCTTCTTGCGCTCCCATGGCCAAATGATTCCGCTCATAGCTCAGCCCTACTCCTCATCCGGCAGTTGGCCAAAATCTTCCAACGAAAAATGGCCGGATGTATCCTTGCGGATCTCCTCACGCAGCGAAAGCAGCGTGCGGTGATACAAACTCTTGATCGCCCCTTCGGTGCGATCCATGATCTGCCCGATCTCAGCGTTGGACATGTGCTGAGTGAACTTGAGGATCAGCAGCTGCTGGCGCTCCTCCGGCAGATTGCGGATGAGACGCATCAGCGCATTCTGCTCCTCCGTCTCCATCAGCACACTTTCCGGGTACTCCTCGCTCTTGCTGGCCCGGTAGCCGTCCTCCAGCTCCACTTCCTGCCGGCGGCTGCTGTCGCGGTGCCAGTTGGCCACCAGGTTGTGCGCAATGCGGTACAGCCAGGCGGAGAACGGCACGCCGCGATCGGTATAGCTGGTAATGTGCCGCATGGCTCTGAAGAAGACCCGTGAGCTCAGGTCTTCGGCGTCCTGCGTGCTGCCAGTGCGATAGTAGATATAGTTGTAGATGCGCCCTGCATACTTGTCATACAGCATGCCAAACGCCTCACTATCGCCCTGGGTGGCTTTGGCGAGTATCTTCTCGTCAGTCCACTCAGCCACGCGTGCGCCCGTCCAGAGCAGCGTCAATTAAATTAACCCAGGTGGTTGCAGAAGGTTGCATATCGTTCAAAAGTGGGAAACGAACTGAATAAGGCCAGTATAACATGCGCAGCTTGGCAACAAAAAAGACCCGCCGTTGGCGGGTCTTTTTTCGTTTGTGTAGAGCAGCTAGCTGCGGCGCGTGCTTTTCTTGGTCGCGGCGGTCTTTGCCGCAGCGCGCTTGCGCGGTGCGGGCAGCGCCGGCGGCGTGGCCGCGGGCGCAACCACCGCCCCCGGGCCGGGGTAATCCTGCCCGCCAAAGCGAGTCAGCACCACCGCGCCCAGGCCAGCCAGGCCCACCACCACGCCCAGCAGCCAGCCCAGGCACGGCACCCAACCCACCGCGCCGGTGGCGAAGGTGAGCGTGAAGGTGCCCAGCAAGGCTTGCAGCGCCGGCGACCATACCGCCTTGAAGGCGTCCGCCATGCGGCGGCCGACCTCCAGGCCGAGGCTGATCCAGCCGAAGGCCCAGGCGGTCACCAGCAGGAAGGGCAGCAGCACCGCCACGGGGATGAAGATGAGCGTGATGCTGAGCATCACAGTGGCCGCGCCCACCGCCAGCACGGCCAGCAGGCCAACGCCCGCCGCCATCGGCGGCTGTTCGGTGATCACACCAGCCACGCGGCGCATGTGGCGCTCCATGAACAGCACCAGCAGCAAAGCTACCGTAGCCATCGCCACCGAGCGGAACAGCATCCACACGAACTCAGCCCAGACGCCGCGGCCAACTTCGCGGATGATCGTCTGCGGCTGGGGCACATTGCCAAAATCGCGCATGCCCGGGTTGCGAGACCATTCGCCATCACCCCAGGGGAATTGCACGTCATACACCGTGCTACCGCTCACGATGGCGCTGGGCGAAATCTCGGCCTGGCCGGTCGGCACGATCAAGTCCCCGCTCAGCAAGGCGCCGGCGTTGAGGGTGGCTGCGCCACCCACCACGACCAGGTCGCCGTCAATGCTGCCAGAGATGTCAGCATCGCCACCGATCACGGCCACCTGGCCGTTCACCTGGGCGCGTTCTTCCACCACAAGGCTGCCGCCAAGCACCACCAGGTCACCATTCAGGGTGCGGCCAGCTTCCAGCGTGAAGTCACGCCCCAGCACGATCTCATCAAAGGCCGGCAGCTCAGCCGGAGCGGCAAAGGCCACGCCCGGTACAGCCAGCACAGCTACAGCAGCCAACAGCAGGGCTGCAAACCATTTAGAACGAATCATTTTGTCTCCTTGCGTACATGCTTACGATCCAGTAATAGCACGGTCAGCACCAGGGCTGCCAATGCGCTGGTATTCATTACGATCCATACAACATTCGGAACCTGAGCCAGAAAGCTGCTCAGCGTGGTCACCAGCACGCGGCTAGCCACACCCAGCACGCTGAGATAACGCAGCGCATCGGCCAGCAAGCCGCCCGGCTGCAGCGCATCCAGCGGCGGCAGCAGCGCCAGCAACAGCACGAACAGCGCCAGCGTCAGCAGGCCGGAGGCTGCCAGCAGCCCGGCGGCCTGGGCGCGGGAAACCTGCGGCGTCTCGGCGCCGGCGGCGCGCCAGCGCGCCTGCCAGCGGCGGGCAAAGCCCGCCCTCGGCGCCACCATCTCGGCCGAGCGCAGGCGCTCTTCCAGCGCGGCCCAGCCGGGTGGCATCGTTTCAGTTTTGTGCAGTGGCTTGTTCATGTTTCTTGCTCCTTGTTGCAGGGTGCTGCTGGCTACGTTCCCACGCGTCGGCCAGGCTGCGGCGGGCGCGGTGCAAGCGGCTCTTGAGCGCACTCTCGCTGAGGGAAAGCTGCGCAGCGATCTCCTCGTACGAAAGGTCATTCCAGTAATACAGAATGATGGCCGCCCGGTCACGTGGGTCCAGGCGGGCCAGCAAGGCTTGCAGCTCGTCGTGCGTTTCACGCTGCACCAGCCGTGCCGCCGGGCCTGCGCTCTTGTCGCCCAGGCTGGCCTCAGGCGACTCGTCCAGTGAGATGGTGTTCAACCGCGCCCGCCGGTACTGGTCGATGCAGTAGTTGGCGGCGATGCTCAGCAGCCAGCTGGCAAACTTGCGCTTGGGGTCATAGCGGCCGATGGCCCTGAAGGCGCGCAGGAAAGCTTCCTGCGCGGCGTCCTCCGCATCCTGCGTGTTGCCCAGCATCCGATAGCACAAGTTATGTACTGGTGTTGCATACAGCTCCACCAGTTGTGAAAAAGCCTGCGCATTGCCCTGCTGGGCCAGGCGCAGCCATTTCTGTTCATCAGGCTGCAATGGATCTCCTCACTGTTCGCTTGCACCATGTTATACGCTTCTGCCTGTCTTTGGTTTCGCGTTTGGCATAATTCCGGCCGGTTTCTGCGTTGACAAGAGTGCAGAACCCTCTATAATTGTGATGAAACGCACAAGTAGATACTTTCGATAACCGCTAGGAGACTGTTATGGCAAAGACCCTTGCAAAATCCGTTATCACCTGTGACATGGAAGGCCGCATCGAAACCTTCGGCGACGGCTCGGAGAAGATGTTCGGATACACCAAAGAAGAGATCATCGGCAAGAAGCGCGTGTCGCTGTTCTCCCCTGGCCAGGTCGTGCTGGAGCACGTGCCCACCTGGCTGGGCACAGCTTCCAAAGAAGGCGAGTACGTGGGCCGCACGGTCTTCGTGCGCAAGAACGGTGAGCTGTTCGCCGCCGACATTCGCATCACCCCCACCTTCAAAGATGGCGTGCAGAACGGCTTTTGCGGCGTGACCGAAGAGATCGACATGCCGGTCAAAGAGGCCATGCCCAAGATCAGCCTGATGACCAAGATCTTCACTTGGCTGGTCATCACCCGCGCTCCGTTCCTCACCGCCGTCATCGTGCCGATCCTCATCGGCGCGGCCTGGGTGGCGGCCAACAACATCGTCACACCCTTCCCCACCGGCAAGTTCTTCCTGGCGCTGTTTGCGGGCATTCTGCTGCATGTGGCCGCCAATACCTTCAACGATTACTTTGACTGGACCAGCGGCACCGACCCCGCCAACAATGATTACTTCCTGCCCTACTCCGGCGGCAGCCGCTCGATCGAGCTTGGCCTGGTGAACGAGAAGACCCTGCTGGCGGTCGGCAGCATCGCTCTGCTACTGTCCTCGGCGATGGGCTTGGTGCTAGCGCTGCAGAGCGGCTGGGGCCTGCTGGCCTTCGGCTTGGTTGGCGCGTTCTTCGCCTACTTCTACACCGCGCCCCCGCTGCGCCTGGCCGCCCGCAAGGGCCTCGGCGAGTTGGCCGTGGGCCTGAGCTTCGGCCCGCTGGCCGTGGCCGGCACGGTGTACGCACTCACCGGCCGCGTGACCCTGGCGGACTTCCTGGTGGGCGTGCCCATTGGCTTGCTCACCATCGCCATCCTGTGGATCAACCAGTTCCCCGACGAAGCCGCCGACAAGGCCACCGGCAAAGAGAACCTCGTGGTGGTGCTGGGCAAGGACCGCGCTCGCTATGGCTATATTCTGCTGCTGGCAGCCGCCTTTGGCCTGGCGCTGTACTGGACCCTGGTCAGCGGCTTGTTCCCCATCGGTGCCTTGCTGATCCTCATCGCCGCTCCGCTGGCCATCCAAACCAGCCGCATCATCCTGCGTGAGTACCGCGAGCGCAGCCTGGTGCGCGCCAACGCCACCACCATCCAGCTGCATGCCATCGCTGGCCTTCTAATGGCGGCTGGCATCTTCTGGAGCGACTCGCTGGCCCGCCTGTTGGGGCTGTAAACGCAACTCGCTTACAACAAAGAGCCGCCCAGCTTGGGCGGCTCTTTTACGTTAACGCTTGACAAATAAACAATACACATGTAATATTTTTATTACACATACCAAGCTGGAGAGAGAGACAAAATGTTCGAAACCACCCCTTATCTGTTCATCATGATCGTTGCCGTTGTAGCCATCACCTTCGCTTTCATTTCGACCGTACTCAAAGGGAAGTCACGAGAGAATTCAGCCGATGTTAAGGCTACACTCGCAGAGATCAACGAAGGCGTTCAGGAACTGCGCGGCAAAATGGCTGAGATCGAGAAGATGCTGCGCGAGGTTGAATAACCCCGCACAGCACCATGCCAAGAGACTGACTCAATGAGCAGCCCCCAGAACCCCGAGCATGATCTCCCCCTCGTTCTGGCTGCGCTGGACAACCCGCACCGCCTGCGCATCATCGCAGCCCTGCGCGACAAGAACAACTATGTCAGCCAGCTGGCGCGCGACCTCAACATCAGCCGCCCTCTGCTGATCATGCACCTCAAAAAGCTGGAAGACGCCGGGTTGGTCAGCAGCGGCTTAGAGGTCTCACAAGACGGTAAGGCCATGCGCGTATACCAACTGGAGAATTTTGATATCCGCCTAACGCCAAACGAGATCGCTAAAGCAGCGGCTAATCTGCCGCCAGGCTAGCTTGCAAGGCACAACAAAAGAGCACGGCCTTCACCGTGCTCTTTTGTTGGGAATAGTGTGGCTCGTTCTCTACTTGCCTAACTCCACATCCCCATAGGTCCAGAAGCGGTTAACGAAGAAGTTCCAGAAGAGCACGATGCCGATGGCGCCGGCCAGGGCCAGGTTGTGTGTAACCGAATAGGTGCTCAGGCCAAAGGGCATCGGGCGCGTGCCCGCCAACCGGTCGAACCAGGCCGCCAGGCCGTTGAAGATCGGTGTGCGGATCAGCAGCCCGACCAGGTTCACCAGGCCGTATTGGGCCAGCTGCTGGGTCCACGGCTTGGAGCGCGAATCCTTATAGGTCCACTTGCGGTTCAGAATGAAGTTGCTGGTGACCGCCGCCAGGAATGAGCCAGCCTGGCTAACCATCGGCAGCACATGCAGCACGTTCAGCAGAACGTTGAATACAGCAAAGTCCACCACGGCGCCAAAAGCGCCCACGGTGGAAAAGCGCGCAAAGCGTTTGATCTCACGCCGCTTGCTGCGCACGGTCATTCCAACCCCAGCTGCTCACGGAAGTATGGGATGGTCTTGCTCAACCCGTCTCGAAGCGAGATGGTCGGCCCCCACTCCAGCCATTCGCGCGCCCGCGCAATGTCAGGCTGGCGGCGCAAGGGATCACCCGGCAGGAACTGCTTCTTTTGATAGACCAACCCGGCGTTCTTGCCCACCAGCCCATCGATCTCTTTGGCAAACTGCTCAATAGTGATCTCATCCGGGTTGCCAATGTTCACCGGCTCGTGAATATCCGAGGTCAGCAAACGGTAGATGCCCTCGATCAGGTCATCCACATAGCAGAAGCTGCGCGTTTGCTGGCCATCGCCGTAAATGGTCAGCTGCTCCCCGCGCAACGCCTGCTGGATGAAGTTGGCCACCGCCCGGCCGTCATCCACATGCATGCGCGGGCCATAAGTGTTGAAGATGCGCACGATGCATGTGTTCACCTTGTGGAAGCGGTGATACGCCATCGTCAGCGCCTCAGCAAAACGCTTGGCCTCGTCATACACCGAGCGCTCACCGATCGGGTCCACATGGCCCCAGTAACTCTCTTTCTGGGGGTGTTCCAGCGGGTCGCCGTAGATCTCGCTGGTCGAAGCCAGCATGAAACGGGCATTGTTGGCCAGGGCCACACCCAGGGTATTGTGGGTCCCCAGCGCGCCGGCCTTCATGGTCTGGATGGGCAGATTGGGATATCCGATGGGCGAATTGGGATTGGGGCTGGCCGGCGAAGCGAAGTGCATGACCGCGTCGAGCTTGCCTGGTACGGAGATGTAGTTGGAGACATCGTGGCGGATGAACAAAAAGCGCTCATTGGTGCTGAGGTGGGCCAAATTCTCCGGCTTACCGGTGACAAAATTGTCCATGCCCACCACTTCGTGCCCCTCAGCCAGCAGGCGGTCACACAAATGCGAGCCTAAGAAGCCCGCCGCGCCAGTTACCAGTATTCGCATGTACGCTCTCTTTTAGGTTTGGAGTACTGCTACAAACAAGCCATTTTAACACGCCGGGGCAAATCAAATCGTCCACAGATAAACACAGATGGACGCCAAAAAGAACAAAAGTTATTGCCAAGAATTATCCGTGTTTATCTGTGTGCATCTGTGGACTCTTACTCCCAGCTCACCGCGCTCACCAGGCCATCCCCGGTCAGCTGGCGCGCCTCGCCCGACAGCACATTCACCAGCCACAAATTGCCCTGGTATACGAAGGCGATCATCCCGCCCGCATCAGCACTTGGTGACCAGGCCAGGCGCTGCGGCTGCAGGCCAGCCGCGCCCTGCGGCGGGAACAGCGCCATGCTGTTGCCGCCCTCTGACGTGATCACCATCAGCTCATAGCTGCTGATGTCGCTCTGGGTGGGCGTAAAGGCCCGCAGGTAGGCCACCTGCCCGCCTCCGGGCTCCGGCGCCGGGTTGGCGAACATGCCCACGTTCTGCGCCAGGCGGCGCAGCTCGCCCTGCGGCGAGAGCGCCACCAGGTCAAACAGCTGCGAGCGTTGCTGGCTTTCGACGCCGCTTTGCTCGGCATGCTCAACGGTATACAGCCAGCCATCATCGCCCCAGGCCAGCGTCGGCATCCACGCCCAATGGCTGTTGGTCTGGTACGGCGTCAGCGCCAGCAGGGTCTGCAGGCGGTCAGTGTCAATATCGGCGCTGCCGATTGCATCCGGCCGGGTGAAGGCCAGCGTCTCGCCGTCCGCGCTCCACGCGTACGCCGAGCCCCACCAGCTGTACAAGCTATCCGTGCGCCGTGCGGGCAGCCCTTGGCGCGGCTCGGTTACTTCGCCGCCGGGCGTAAAGTTGATGAACCACAGATCATTGTTGGCTGCCCAGCCGGGCGGGTTGGGGCTGGGTTCTACGGTGGAATAAGCGATCTGGGTAGCGTCTCCACCGGGAGCCCAGCCGGCGTAATGCACCACGTTGGCCACTCCAAGCTCGATCAGGCGCAGGTCATTCAGGCTCACCACCCACAGGGTATTGATCTGGCCTTCAACCTCGCTGGCCCGCGAGAACAACAGCCAATCGCCATCCGGCGAAATTTCAAAGATGCGCCCATCCAGGTCACCGGTGGTGACCAGCGCCTGGCGCGCCCCAGTGTTGTCTTCCAGCAGCCAGGCATTGCCGCCCGCCAGAAACGCCAGCCGCCCAGGAATAGTGACCGCGCTAAATGACGACTGCGCGCCGATCATGACGATCTCTTCCACCGGGGGAGTTATGACTTGCGAGCGCACCGCCGTGCGTGAGACCAGTTCGCCGTCCTCATACAGCAGGCGATATGTGACTTCTTCCAGCCCATTAACGCCGTTCTGGATCAGGCGCTGCTCACCCACCGTCAGCGCCTCGTTCTGCAATGTGCGCGAGACGAAAGGCAGCGCCTGCTCTTCCACTTCGTAGGCTTCTTCGACTCGCACCACGCGGATCTCGTCGCCGTCCGCCAGCTGCGCAAGGCTGTGCGGCTCGCTGCGGTCCAGCGGGCCCAGGGTCACGCCCGCCGCTTGCAGCGCATCGCTGACCCGGCTGCCGGCCGCCACGCTGACAGCGCGGCTTTCGCCGTCGGCTGTCACGCTAACGCTGATCGCCTCGGCGCTGGCGGCCTGGCTGCAGGCAGCCAGGGCCAGCAGCAGGCATAAAAGTTGGGCCAAAAGGCCCGGCTGGTATAATGCGCGCTTGCTCATCGAAAGGTAAAGCTAATATAGCATGGCGGCAAAAAAGGCATCTGCAGCAGCAAACGAAGAAAAACTCACCCTCGAAGCGCGCATTGAAGCGCTGCTCTTCGTCGCCCCCGGCTTGGTGGCAGTGAACCAGCTCGCCACCGCGCTGGAAGTGCCGCCCAAGCAGGTGGAAGCCGCCCTGCCGGCGGTGGAAGAAGCCTTCGCCACCCGCGGCATTCGCCTGCAGCGCTACCGCGGTGAGCTGCGCCTGATCAGCGCCCCGGAGGCCGCGCCGCTGGTCGAGCGCTTCCTGCATCTCGAGGCGACCACTCGCCTCAGCGCCGCGGCGCTGGAGTGCCTCGCCATCGTCGCCTATCAGCAGCCGATCACCCGCCCGCAGATCGACTCTGTGCGCGGCGTCAACAGCGACAGCTCGATCCGCTCGTTGCTGACCCACGGCCTGGTGGAAGAAGCTGGCCGCGCTGATGGCCCGGGCCGCCCCATCCTGTACTCCACCACTTCTGAATTCCTGCAGCATTTCGGCCTCAGCAAGATCGAAGATCTTCCCAAGCTGAATCTGGAAAATGTGGCTTCACAAGCCCAATTGCCAACTCTGCCAGGCCTTAAATCCTGAAATTCGCTCCGAAAAGCCCGTAAAACGCGTCACCAACTCTGATCTTTGGGGTTGATTCATTTCCGTTTTACCCCTTATAATCTCATTCTCCATTCTGGCGTTTAGTATACGAAATACCTACGGAGGTACTGACGTACTACTAAATGGGCCTATCCAGGCCAGTCATACCAAATCTTGTAAGGAGAAAAGATATATGACCAAGAAGCTGTACCCTGTTTTGGGTCTGCTGCTGGCCACCGCGGTGCTCCTCGCCGCCTGTGGCGGTAGCCCCGCCCCTGCCACCGGTGAAGCCCCGGTCGCCGAGCAGCCCACCGCTGCTCCCGCCGAGATCATCTTCACCACCCCCTCTGGCTACGGTGTAACCCTGGAAGCCGTGCAAGCTCGCGGCAACCTGATCTGCGGTGTGAACTCGCAGGTGCCTGGTTTCGGTTACGTTGACGCCGACGGCAACTTCTCCGGCGTGGACGTGGACTACTGCCGCGCCCTGGCTGCCGCCATCTTTGGCGACGCCACCGCTGTTGAGTTCCGCCCCGTGACCGCTGCCGAGCGCTTCACCGCTCTGCAGTCCGGCGAAATTGACGTGCTGAGCCGCAACACCACTTGGAGCACCCTGCGTGACACCGAGCTGGGCGGCAACTTCACTGCCACGACCTTCTACGATGGTCAGGGCCTGATGGTCCGCGAAGACAGCGGCATCACTGACATCGCCGGCCTCGACGGTGGCACGATCTGCGTGCAGACCGGCACCACCACCGAGCTGAACCTGGCTGACGTCTTCGCCGCCGCCGGTGTGAGCTACACCCCGGCCGTGTTCGAAGATGCTGATGGCACCTTCGCCGCTTACGCCGAGGGCCGCTGTGACGCCGTCACCACCGACAAGTCCGGCTTGGTTTCCCGCCGCACTGTGCTGGCTGACCCGGATGCTCACGTGATCCTGGATGTCACCATGTCCAAGGAGCCCCTGGGCCCCATGGTTCGCCACGGTGATGACCAGTGGTTCGACATTGCGCAGTGGACCGTGTTCGCCATGATCTCCGCTGAGGAGTTCGGCGTCACCTCCGCCAATGTTGACAGCATGATGACCAGCTCCAACCCCGAAGTCCTGCGTATGCTGGGCGCCGAGGGCGAGTTGGGCGCCGCTCTGGGCCTGAGCTCCGACTGGGCGTACAACATCATCAGCCAGGTGGGTAACTACGAAGAGGTCTACAACCGCAGCCTGGGTCCGGACACTCCGACCTACATCCCCCGCGGTCTGAACAGCCTCTACACCGAAGGCGGCCTGCTCTACGCTCCGCCCTTCCGCTAGACCGGCTTACCTGTAACACGAACACGATACGGGGGCGGGCACATGCCCGCCCCCGTATTTGTAAGTAGGAGGAATGCATGGCAAACGCCCCCAGAGCACATGCCAACCCGCCCTTCTGGAGAGACGAGCGGGTGCTCAAACTGCTGGCCCAGCTTGTTTTTGGCGCGGCAGTGCTGATCTTTGGCTACATCCTCATCCAAAACATGATCAACGGCCTGCGCCAGCAAGGCACTACGCTGGGCATTGGCTTTTTGCAAAACACGGCCGGCTTTGACCTGGCCGAAACCCTGAACGGCTTCACGCGCAGCTCCGCTTATATTCAGGCCTTTCTTGCCGGTTTGTACAACACGCTGCTGGTCAGCGCGGTGGGCGTCCTGTTCTCCACCATCCTCGGCATCATTCTGGGCGTGGCGCGCCTCTCCAGCAATCTGCTGGTGCGCACATTGGCCACCGCCTACCTGGAGCTGATGCGCAACTTGTCCTTATTGGTGTTCCTCATCTTCTGGTATCTGGCCGTGTTCCTCAAACTGCCGCTGGTGCGCGAGGCGATCACCTGGCCCGGCAATATCATCCTCAGCAACCGCGGCATCGGCATCCCCTGGGGTATCCCCACTGAAACCTGGCCAGCCTTCAAACTGTTCCTGCTGGGCGGCCTGGCCCTCGCCCTTGTCATCACAGTTGCCTTTCACTTTCAGGGCAAGCGCACCGGCAAAGCCCCGCTGGCCATCATTTGGGCGCCGCTGGCCTTTCTGGCCGTGGCGGCCGCGGGCTGGTTTGTGCAGTCGGTGGCCCCGCTCAGCCTGGACCTGCCCGCCGTGCAGGGCCTCAACATCCGCGGCGGCCGCATCTTCACGCCGGAGTTTATGGCGCTGACCTCCGGCCTGGTGCTGTACACCGCCGCTTTTATCGGCGAGGTAGTACGCGCCGGCATCCAGGCCGTGTCCAAGGGCCAGGTGGAAGCCGCCCGCGCCATCGGTCTCAGCAGCTTCCAAACCCTGCGCTTGGTCGTCTTCCCGCAAGCGCTGCAAGTCATCATCCCCCCGCTCACCAGCCAATACCTTAACCTGACCAAGAACTCTTCGCTGGCGATCGCGGTGGGCTATCCCGATCTGTTCTACGTGTCCAACACGATCCTGAACCAGAGCGGCCGCGCCGTGGAAATGATCACGCTGGTCATGCTCACCTATCTGCTTTTTAGCCTAATCACCTCGATCTTCATGAACTGGTACAACGCCCGCGTGCGTCTGGTGGAGCGCTAAATGACAGCCCAAACGACCGTCAAGCCACCTCTGGCTGAGCGCCACACCCCACTGGGCTGGCTACGCAAGAACCTGTTCAACTCCTGGGGCAACGCCATCCTCACCATTGTCGCCGGCTGGCTGACCTTTGTCACGCTGCGCGGCCTGATCACTTGGGTCTTCACCGAGGCGGACTGGACCGTGATCGAGACCAACCTGCGTCTGATCCTGCTCGGCCAGTACCCCATCGCCGAGGTCTGGCGCATCTGGGTCTCGATGCTGCTGCTGGCCTTCCTCATCGGCAATTCGCTCTCGATCTGGGGCAAGGGCAAAACATCCACCCGCTTCACGGTCCTGCTCACCGGCGTGCTCCTGGCGCTGGCCTTCGTGGTCAGCGGCCCTTCACGCCAATGGCTACTGGGCATGGCGGCGCTGTTGGCCGCCGGCTGGTGGCTTGCCCGCGGTGCGGGCAAGGCTATGCGCAACGTAGTGGGAATTGGCTGGGTGGTGTGGCCGCCCATCTTCATCCTGCTGCTGCGCGGCTTCGGCGAAGGCGGCTTGCTGCCTCAGGTAGGCACGAATTTATGGGGCGGGCTGATGCTCACCTTCATGCTCACCATCGTGGGCATCGTGTTCTCTTTCCCCATCGGTGTGCTGCTGGCCCTCGGCCGCCAATCTGAGCTGCGCATTGTGCGCTGGTTCTGCATCGCCTTCATCGAGATCGTGCGCGGCGTGCCGCTCATCACCATCCTGTTCATGGCGCAGCTGATGCTGCCGCTGTTCCTGCCGGCTGGCCTCACCATTGACCGCGTGCTTCGCGCCATGGTGGGCATTACGCTGTTCAGCGCCGCCTACCTGGCCGAGAATGTGCGCGGCGGCCTGCAAGCCATCCCCAAAGGCCAGTACGAGGCTGCCTACGCCCTGGGGCTGAGCAACCCGCAATCGATGGGCCTCATCATCCTGCCTCAGGCGCTGCGCCTCATCATCCCCATCCTGGTCGGCCAGTTCATCGCCCTGTTCAAAGACACGGCGCTGGTTGCCATCGTGGGCCTGTTCGACCTGGTGGGTATTGCCCGCACAGTGCTGGCCCAGCCCGCCTTCCTGGGCACCCATCGCGAGGTCTACGCATTCATTTCACTGCTGTACTGGGTGTTTAGCTACGCCATGTCCTACGTCAGTATCCGCCTGGAAGATTCACTGGGCGTAGGTAAACGATAAGTGAGGAGAACCATGACCGCTGACAAAACCCCTATCATCATCGCCAAGGATGTACACAAATGGTTTGGCGATTTTCAAGCCCTGCGCGGTGTGAGCATGGAAGTGAAGCAGGGTGAAGTGATCGTGATCTTCGGGCCTTCCGGCTCGGGCAAATCCACCTTCATCCGCACCATCAACCATCTCGAAGAGCACCAACAGGGCGACATTGTCGTGGACGGCATTGAGCTGAGCCACGATGTGCGCAACATCGAAAAGATCCGCGAGGAGACCGGCATGGTCTTCCAGCAGTTCAACCTCTTTCCGCATCTCACCGTACTGCAGAACATCACTTTGGCCCCGATCTGGGTAAAGAAGTGGGATAAGCCCCGCGCCGAGGCCAAAGCCATGGAGCTGCTCAACCGTGTCGGTATCCCTGAGCAGGCCCACAAGTACCCCGGCCAGCTCTCCGGCGGCCAGCAGCAGCGCGTCGCCATCGCCCGCGCCCTCGCCATGGAGCCCAAGATCATGCTCTTCGACGAGCCCACCAGTGCCCTGGATCCTGAGATGATCAAAGAAGTGCTTGACGCCATGATCGAGCTGGCCAAGACTGGCATGACCATGCTGGTGGTCACCCACGAGATGGGCTTCGCCCGCGCCGTGGCCGACCGCATGTTTTTCTTCGACAAAGGCGAGATCGTCGAAAGCGGCACGCCCGACCAGATCTTCAAGTCGCCCAAGGAAGACCGCACCAAGCTGTTCCTATCTCAGATCTTGCATCACTAGGACTCGAACCTGGAACCTTCGGGTTACGAGCCCGATGACAATTGTTCAGAAAAAGAGAGCGCACAGAGTGCGCTCTCTTTTTTGTTGTACCACCCCAGCGTAACAAACACCACCGTGCGTCCCGAGCGCAGCGAGGGACCCCTATTCACTCATCTCACCGTCAAGCCAATCCCTACTCAGATCTTTGAACTCCGGATTCATTGTTCGGATCAAATCAAGCTTCTTGCTCCGCCGCCACCCTTTAATTATCTTCTCGGCCTTCATAGCATCAATCGGATGCTCAAACACCTCGTAAAACAGAAGTCTTGTTGTGCGATAGCGTTTGGAAAAGGCATTTGTTTCTCCGGTCATGTGCTGATGGAGTCTAGCTGCCAGGTCCGAGGTCATCCCTGTATACAGGACACCGGTAGTATTGCCCACAATGTAGACGTAAGTCTGCTTTTTCCCCATTTCCCAATTGTACATTTAGCCAAAACAAGTCAACGAGGGTCCCTCGCTTCGCTCGGGACACACCTCACCTCCCGCAAAAAATGAGCCCACCTTGACAACTCTTGCCATCCTAGAACACATGTGCGAATATAGCCCACATGGATA
The DNA here is from genome assembly GCA_025808555.1 of Anaerolineales bacterium. Classification (NCBI taxonomy): domain Bacteria; kingdom Bacillati; phylum Chloroflexota; class Anaerolineae; order Anaerolineales; species Anaerolineales bacterium. Next base: position 60,194 of record CP075526.1, read on the forward strand.
CCCTGCAAAAAATACGCGTCGTCGGGCGCGATATGCACCTCGAATCCGACAGCGAGAACGATCAGATCTGCGCCCCCGTGGTCGGCGGGCGGCAACTGCCCGCCCGCCCCGTGGCCACCATCCCCATCAGCGAGGTAGCCCTGCCCGGTGGCCGCAAGATGAAGGTGGTCAAGAGCATGCTCACCACCGCCTGCGAGCGCAACTGCAACTACTGCCCCTTCCGCGCCGGCCGCAGCAAAATGCAGCGTATCACCATCAAGCCAGACGAAATGGCCCAGGTCTCCTACCAGGCCTACCGTCAGCGCCTGGTCGAGGGGCTGTTCCTCAGTTCCGGCATCATTAAGGGCGGTGTCACCACCCAGGACAAGCTCATCGACACCGCCGAGATCCTACGCAACAAGCTCGGCTTCCGCGGCTATCTGCACCTCAAGATCATGCCCGGTGCCGACCGTGACCAGGTGCGCCGCTCCATGCAACTGGCCGACCGTATCTCGGTCAACCTGGAAGGCGCCAACACCCGCCGCCTGGCGACCCTGGCGCCGATGAAAAAGTTTGCCGAGGAGCTGCTCGCCCCGCTCAAGTGGGCGCAGGAGATCCGCGTCAACGAGGCGCCCGCCAGCACCTGGAACGGGCGGTGGGCCAGCTCGGTCACCCAGTTCGTCGTCGGCGGCGCAGACGAGACCGATGTTGAGCTGGTCTCGACCTCGGAGTATCTGTATCACGAGCTCAAACTCAAGCGCACCTACTACTCAGCTTTTTCGCCCATCATCGACACCCCACTAGAGAACCACCGCCCCGAGAACCCTTGGCGAGAGCACCGCTTGTATCAAGCCTCATTCCTGTTGCGTGATTACGGCTTTGCCATGGAGGAGCTGCCCTTCAACCAAAGCGGCAACCTCCCGCTCAACAAAGACCCCAAAACCGCCTGGGCCGAGCAGACCCTGCTGCACAAGCCGGTCGAGGTCAACACCGCCACGCGTGAGCAGCTGCTCCTGGTGCCCGGCATCGGCCCCAAGAGTGCAGATGCCATTCTGCGCGCCCGCCGCCTGCATGCCATCACCAGTCTGGAGCAGCTCAAGGAGCTTGGCATCGTGCCTAAGCGCAGCGCGCCCTTTGTGCTGCTCAATGGCCGCCAGCCCAGCTTCCAACCGCGTCTTATGGACATGGCCGAGCCTACGCCCCAACTCCGCCCGCGCTTCCCCGGTTAAAATGATCGCATGGGCAGAGATACCGCACCCTTCGCACCCAGTATCATCCTGAGCGGGTTTCTAAAACCACACCAGGCCGTCGCTCCAGATATCTTTTTAGTTGCACCCCCCACCCCCAGCCAAAAAACAAACAACATCTGGCCCGTCGTCTTGTCCCGAGCGCAGGACAACCACAAAGTCCAGTCCTCACCCAGCACTCCGCAACGCGGAGTTTGCGCTTGCTGCGAAGCAGCAGCAAACTCCAAACACCATCGGAGTGGCGTAGCCACGGAGATGGTGTAAGATGCCCGGCCGCTTCACCCTCACATCCAGCCCCGCCCTCATCCGGGAAACCTTTCCCTGGCTCAGCGTGCCAGATCAGCTCACCCCGCGTTATAACATCGCCCCTACTCAGCCTGTGGCTGTGGTGCTCAACGATGGCAGCCACAAAGTTGACTTCGTCAATTGGGGCCTCATCCCATCCTTCAGCAGCGGCGCCAAGATGACCTCGCTGCTGATCAACGCCCGCTCCGAGGGCATCACCCGCACGCCCGCTTTCCGCGGCCCGTTCCGTTACAAGCGCTGCATCGTGCTGGCCGATGGGATCTTCGAATGGGTCAAGTTCCCGCGCAAGCGTGAGAAAGTGCCCTACTGGGTGTACCTCAAGACCCGCCGCCCGTTTGCGCTGGCCGGCGTATGGGACAGTTGGCACTCGATGGACGGCTCCGAGGTCAAGACCTGCGCCACGATCACATGCGAGCCCAACCCGCTGGTCAAGCAGATCCATCACCGCATGGGCGTCATCCTGCCCGCTGAGCACATCGCCGCCTGGCTGCAGCCCGGTGAAGCCACTGACCCCAAAGGGCTGCAAGCTTTGCTACAGCCCTACCCGCCGGACGAGATGACCTATCACCAGGTCGCCCCCATCGTCAGCAGCGCCGCCAATGATGTGCCCGAATGCATAGCTCCGCTGCCCTTCGACCCGCCGATGGAAAAAATACTTGAGCAGAACTTTGGAGAGAAGCGTGAACGTTGAAGCCTTCCGCACCCTGTACGACTATCACATCAGTGAGAACCGCAAGATCTGGCAGCGCCATATCGCCGATCTGCCCGAAGAGGTTTGGACCCAGCCGCTGGACTATTCGATGGGCTCGCTGCGCACGCAGATCGCTCACTTGATCCGGGTTGACCACATCTGGTTTCTCGATCTCGGTGCGCCGATGCCCGAGGAAGAGATCGACGAGAAGAACCCCGGCAAAGACCGCCCCGCCCTGCGCGCCTATTGGGACCAGGTGGAAGGGGCCATGCGCAGCTACATCAACAACCTCACCGAAGAGACCCTGGCCAGCAAGCCGCTGCAGGGCGAAGACGCCGAACTGGCCGTATGGCAGGTGCTGCTGCACGTTGCCAACCACGGCACAGACCACCGCGCCCAGATACTGCGCGCCCTGCACGACGCCGGCCAGAAGACCGGCCCGCAGGATTTGGTCTTCTACCTGTACGAGCAGCAAGAAAAGTAAGCATGCTCTTCACCCAGCCCACCCTCGAGGGCATCAAAGATGGGCGTATCACGCTGGCCTTCCGCACCTGGGCCAAACCGGCTGCCAGGGCCGGCAGCCTGCATAAAACCGCGGTCGGCCTGATCCAGATCGTTTCTGTCGAGCCGGTGGTGGCGGCCAGCATCACCGCCAGCGAGGCGCAAGCCGCCGGCTACGACAGCCGCCAGCAGTTGCTGGCGGCGTTGGCCGAGCGGCCCGGCACAGTCTACAAGATCACGCTGCGCTATCACTCCGCTGACCCGCGCCTGGCGCTGCTCTCGCAGCGCCAGCTCAGCGCTGAGGACACAGCGGGGCTGCTGCGCAAGCTGGCCCGCCTGGATGCTGCCAGCCGCCATGGCCCCTGGACGCGCGAAGTGCTGGATGCCATCAGCCGCCACCCACACCTGCGTGCGGCTGACCTGGCCAAGCGCATGGGCAAAGAGAAGGAATGGCTCAAGCTCAACGTGCGCAAGCTCAAGAACCTCGGCCTGACCATCAGCCACCACCCGGGCTACGAGATCTCGCCCCTGGGCAAGCTGATTCTTAAGAAACTAAAATAGGCCGGAGAGCGGTAGGGGCGCAGCATGCTGCGCCCCCGTGTGCAAAAAAAAGAGGCTGCCTGTGCTTTGCACAGGCCGCCTATCTCGATCATCCCAGCGCCTTGATCTGCTCCTCAAGCCGCTCGATCGTCTGGGCAAGGCCGGCTAGGCGCGCCTGCTCCTTCTCAACCACCGGCGGTGGCGCCTTCCTGCCGAAGTCGCTGGCCAGCAGCGCTTCCACGCGGGCATGCTGCCCGCGTGCATCAGCAAGTTCCTTCTCCAGGCGGGCGCGCTCGGCGGCCGGGTCCACCGCATCCGCCAGCGAGAGGTAGATCTGCACCGGCCCCGCCACCAGGGCCACTGCATCCGCCGGCCGCTCGGCGCCCTTGGCAACCAGCAGCCGGTCAGCATCCAGGCCAGACAGGGCGGCCAGCGCCCGTTGAGCGCCCTGGTCACCCGTGAAAATCTCGTGGTACGGCCCGGCGTCAATGCTGGCGGCCAGCTTCTGGCCGGGCTTCACGCCCTTCTCAGCCCGCAGGTTGCGGATGCTGCGCACTACCTCCTGGAAGATGGCAAACTCGGCCAGGATGCCCGGCTCCCAGCCAACATCCGGCAGCGGCTGCGGCCACTGGGCCACGATCAGCGCCTCCGGCCATTCGCGGCTGCCAAATGCGGCGTTCTCGGGCAGAATGCTTCCGTGCGCCACGGCCGCGGCGCGTAGGTGACCCCACAGCTCTTCGGTCACGAAGGGCGTGAAGGGGTGCAGCAAACGCAGGCAAATATCCAGAATACGCGCCAGCAGGTCAGCCGTCTTGTAGGCGCGGTCACCGCCCTGCTGCAACTGCAGCTTGGCGATCTCAATGTACCAATCGGCAAACTCGCTCCAGAAGAACTCGTACACCTGGCGGCCGGCTTCGCCGTACTGGTAGCTTTCAAACAGGCGCTCGCAGTTGGCAATCACCTGCTTCATGCGCGCCCATACCCAGCCATCCGCAAAGGTCCAGTCGAGCTCGGCTTCCTGCCTGGCCGGCGCAGTCTCCAGCGCGCCCATCACAAAGCGGGTGGCGTTCCACAGCTTGTTGGCAAAGTTGCGGTTTGCGCCTACTTTCTCCAGGCTCAGGTTGATGTCCTGGCCCGGCGTGCTGCCCACCAACAAGGTAAACCGCAGCGCGTCGGTGCCATATTCATTCATCACTTCCAGTGGATCGATCACGTTGCCGAGGGTCTTGCTCATCTTGCGGCCCTGCTCATCGCGCACCAGGCCGTGCAGGTACACGGTGTGGAATGGGGTTTCTCCGGTGAATTCAAGCCCCATCATGATCATGCGCGCCACCCAAAAGAACAGGATGTCGTAGCCGGTTTCGAGCACCGCCGTCGGATAGAAGTATTCGAGGTCGGCGGTCTTCTCCGGCCATCCCAATGTGGAGAACGGCCACAAGCCGGACGAGAACCAGGTATCAAGCACGTCTTCATCCTGGGTCAGGGTCACTTCCGCGCCCAGCTTGGCGCGGGCCGCGGCGTAGGCATCCTCCTCCGTGCGGGCGCAGAACATGCTGCCGTCCGGCGCGTACCACACGGGGATGCGATGGCCCCACCACAGTTGGCGGCTGATGCACCAGTCTTGAATATTCTCCAGCCAGTTGCGATACACCTTGGTGAAGTGATCCGGCACGATCTGCACGCGGCCATCGTCCACCGCCTTCAGCGCTTTTTCGGCCAGCGGCTTGATGGTGACAAACCATTGGGTCGAGATCATCGGCTCGATGATCTCGCCGCCGCGCTGCGAGCGCGGCACGCGTTGGGTGCGCTTCTCGGTCTTGATGGTCAGGCCGGCCTTTTGCATATCGGCCCACAGCTTTTTGCGCGCCGCAAAGCGCTCCAGCCCAGCGTAGGCGCCGCCCTTTTCGTTGATATGGGCGGCCTCATCCAGCACGGAGAGCACGGGCAGGTTGTGGCGCTGGCCAATGGCATAGTCGTTCGGGTCGTGCCCCGGTGTGATCTTGAGCGCACCCGTGCCGAACTCGCGGTCCACATACTCATCGGCGATTACCGGGATCTCGCGGTCAAGCATGGGTACCAGCGCCGTGGCCCCGATGAACTGCTTATAGCGCTCGTCTTCGGGATGCACAGCCACGGCGGTATCTGCCAAGATCGTCTCCGGCCGCGTGGTGGCCACCGGAATAAACTCGTCGCTATCTTTGATGCGATACTTGAAATAGTACAGCGTGCCTTCTTCTTCGCTGTACTCCACTTCGAGGTCGGATACAGCCGTGCGCAGGCCAGGCGACCAGTTGATGAGGCGCGGGCCGCGATAGATTAGGCCCTTCTCATACAGGCGCACGAAGGCTTCGCGCACCGCCACCGAGAGCCCCTCATCCAGCGTGAAGCGCTCCCGGCTCCAGTCGCACGAGGCGCCCAAGCGGCGGATCTGTTGCGTGATCAGGCTGCCGTACTTTTCCTTCCACGCCCAGGTGCGCTTGAGGAACTCCTCGCGCCCCAGCTCCTCGCGCGTCACTTCTTCCGTGCGCAGAATTGACTCTTCCACTTTAAGTTGCGTGGCGATGCCGGCATGATCGGTGCCCGGCACCCACAGGGCTGGCACGCCTTTCATGCGGTGGTAGCGGATCATCAGGTCTTCCATCGCCACAAACAGGGCGTGCCCCAGGTGCAGCTCGCCGGTCACATTGGGCGGCGGGATGCTGATGACGAACGGCTTCTTGGCGGGGTCAAAGTTGGGCTTGCGCGGGTCATTGCTGGGCTGGAAGTAGCCGCGCTCTTCCCACCAGGCGTAGATACGCTCTTCGGTGGCTTTGAAGTCGTAGGTTTTGGGTAACTGTGCTGCCATGTGTCTCCTTAAACAAAAGCGCCCTCATGAATATGAGGACGGAAGGCGCTCCGCGGTACCACCTCAGTTCTGCGCTTGCTTGCAAGCGCAGCACTCATGAGCAAACTGCTTTGCAGCTTGCTCTCGCTGTATCGGGCGCACCCGAGCTGGTCTAGTGAAGCCGTACGGCTTGCAGCCGTGTCAGCTCGTTCTTCAGCACCCTGTCGCCGGGCGACTTCAGCGCTCCTACTGCAAAGGCTCTCAGCAATTCGCCTTTGTTCCTGTCAGCGGTGGCCGCCTACTCTTCCCGGCAGGCAACATATGCAACTAAGCCGAGATTATACACCAGCATAATCGTGAAATCCATCACATTCCTTGACTTGCCTCTGCCCGTGTGCTATCTTGCACCCGCTATCACAAACCGGAGGCACCGCAGTGCAACACGAGCGCATCGCAGAAAACGTTTATTTCTTTCAAAGTGAACTTTACGCCCAGGTGACCGCGGGCGTCATTACCGGACCTGACATGGCCGTCGTCATTGATACCCTGGCCCTCCCCGAAGAGACCCGCCAGATGCGCCGCTTCATTGAACGTGACCTGCGCGTCCCCGTCCGTTACGTTATCAACACCCACTACCACGCCGACCACAGCTGGGGCAACAGCTTGTTCCCCGAGGCCACCATCATCGGCCACACCAAGTGCCACGAATTCCTCAATACGCGCGGCCGCGCTTCGCTGGAAGCCGAGAAGAAGGACAACCCCGCCCTGCGCGAGGTGGAGATCGCCCTGCCCTCGGTAACCTTTGACGAAGGCCAGATGGACCTGCAGGTCGGCAAGAAGAATCTGAGCCTGTTCCCCTTCCCCGGACACAGCGCCGACTCCATCGCCGTGCTCGTGGAGGAAGATCGCATCCTGTTCTGCGGCGATACTTTCATGCCGCTGCCGGTGTTGGCTGATGGCGACATCGAGGACACCACCGCCTCGCTCAAAAAGCTGCCCAAGCTGGGCCTCGAGAACCTGGTGCCCGGCCATGGCGAAATTGTGCTGCGCGGTGAAATTGACGCGGCGGTGAAGGGCAACCTGGATTATCTGAGCAAGATCACCAAAGCCGTGCGCGGCGCCTCGCGCCGCCGCTACCCGATGGATGTGCTCGAGACCGTGCACGTGGAGGATTGCGGCAAGAGCCGTGTTCTGATCGCCGGTATGGCCGAGCAGCTACACCAGCGCAACATGGTTGCGCTGTTCTACCAGCTCTACGGCAAGCTGCCGGAAGGCTCTGCAACCGACGACTAAACAAAAAGACCCACGCTGCGCATGGGTCTTTTTATGTCAGCTCAAGCTCGACTACCTGCCCCTCATCCAGCAAAAAAGCCCGGCAACGCCATTCGCCTTGGGCGTCTGGCGCCCAGATCAGGTGCGCCACGCCGGGGTAACGCGCTTCGGCGATATCCGTCTGCGAAGGGGCTGGCGGCCCGCTGGGGTGCGAGTGAAAGATGGCCAATAGCTCCCAACCCTGCCGCTCCATTTCCATGAAGGCGTCAAGCTGCTGGCGCGGCTGCATGCTGTAGTGCGTGGAACTGGCCAGCTCGTTCTGGATCAAAAATACGTGCGCACTGCTTTCGTCGCCCGCGCCTCCGAGGCTCGCGGCGACCAGGCCCGCGGCCACAAGGCCGCACGCTTCCAGCGGGCTGCTGGCGGCCACATGTGCTGCCATTTGGCGCATGTGCTCAGGTGCAATGCGCAGCCGGCGCATTACACCAGCACAGCCAGGATCAGGAACACGCCCAGCGCCACGGCAGGCTCACGTGCCGCTGTTCGCCAGTCCTGCTCGGCATTCAAGTTCGCCATGAAATTATTGAGCCCGAACAGCGCGCCCAGCAGCAGCAATCCATACCCCAACGGAGACACCGGCAGGTAGTGCAGCACTGCGGCCAGTTGCACGATGACAAAGGTCATCCCCAGCAGTTGCAACGAGTGCCAGTTCTCAACGCTACGTAGCAAGTTGAGCCGCGTGCCGGCTAAAAAGGCAGCTAGCCCCACCGCAGGCAGCGCCAGGAACAAACGCAGACCCAGCCCGCGCACGCTGATGGCCAGCATCAGGAACAGGATCAATGACAGCATGCTCAGCGCAGTGCTGACCGCCGCATATAGCCGGCCCTCCTCAGACACACTGCTGTACTCCGCCAGCAGAATGGCCAACAGCAGTAAGGCACACACCAGGAACGCCAGCCACCAGGTGGCGGTGAATGGCAGGTTACTCAGCACCAAGGCCAGCACCCAGGCCGTCATGGCCGGCAGCAGCCAGTGGCTGTAGGTGGTGCGCTGGCCCAGGGCGGGATGGTCCCGCAGTAGCCAGTCTGCCCCGGCCGCGGTCAGGCCGGCCACCAGCACCGCCAGCAAGGTGTTCACACCGAGGCGGATCGGCAACAGCACGCCAATGAACTCCCAATTCAAGACCAGTGGCGGCACTTGCACAAAGCGCACGGCCACATAAGCCAGCAAAATGACCGCCATCACGGCGCTCAGTCGTTCACGGTTGGGCAACAAGCCAGCAGGCAGCATGCAGAAATTCTACTCTGGCCGCCTGGCTTTGCGCCCACCAGGCTCGGATATACTCAAGCTATGACTGGCGAGATGATGATGTTCCCGATCGGTGAAGATAAGCACGCCCTGGCCTACCTCAGCCTGCCGCCTGCCGGCAGCGGCCCGGCCGTGGTGATGATTCAGGAATGGTGGGGCCTGGTGGGCCACATCAAGGATGTAGCTGACCGCCTGGCCGCTGAAGGCTTTGTTGTGCTGGCTCCCGATCTGTATCACGGCGCTTCTGCCAGCGAACCTGACGAGGCCCGCAAGCTGGCGATGGCGCTTGATCGACACCGCGCAATCGCTGAGATCACCGCCGCGGCTGACTATTTGCGCGGCCTCACCAGCGTCGAGCCCAAGAAGGTGGGCATCATCGGCTGGTGCATGGGCGGAGCGCTGGCGCTCTCGGCCGCCGCCAACAGCGGCGCGTTCGACGCGGTGGTGTGCTTCTACGGCCGCCCGCTGGAAGCAGGCGACGCCGCCAAGCTGCGCGCCCCCACCCTCGGCATCTATGGCGAGCTTGACACCGGCATCCCGCAAAGCCTGGTGCAGGCTTTTGACAAAGAGCTGGAGAAGACCGGCACGCCGCACCACATCCACACCTATGCCGGCGCAGAGCACGCCTTCTTCAACAATGACCGCCCCGAGGTCTATCATGCGGAGGCGTCTGCAGATGCCTGGCAGCGCACGCTGAGCTGGCTGCGCCAATACCTGTCCTAGCCATGCGCACGCCACGCCAGCAGCTCGGCCGCTGGGGAGAGCAAGCCGCCGCCAGCTACCTGCAGGAACGCGGCTATACCCTGCTGGCACACAACCTGCGCACGCCCCACGGCGAGATCGATCTGCTAATGAGCAAAGAGGGCGGGCTGATCTTTGTTGAGGTCAAGACCCGCCGCAGTACCCAGTTTGGGCCGCCTGAAGGCTCAGTAACCCTCACCAAACAAAGCCACCTGATCGCCGCCGCTGAAACCTATATGCAAACCCAGCCTGCCGACACTGAATGGCGTATTGATGTGATTGCCGTGTACCGGCAGCCCGGCGGCGAGATCGAGATCACTCACTTCGAAAATGCAGTCCACGGCTGAGTCCAGGTTACCTCTGGTGGCTGTGCTCGGCCCCACCGCGGTGGGCAAGACCGAGACCGCCATTGTGATCGCCGAACGCTGGAATGGTGAGATCGTCTCAGCCGATTCGCGCTTGTTCTATCGAGGCATGGACATTGGCACGGCCAAACCCACCGCTGAACAGCGTTCAGCGGTGGTACACCACTTGATCGATATTGCCGAGCCGGGCGAGACGCTCAGTCTGGCCGTCTTCCAGCAGCAGGCCAGCGCAGCGATTGCAGACATCCACGTTCGCGGCAAGCTGCCGCTGCTGGTCGGCGGCACCGGCCAGTACATCCAGGCAATCCTGGCTGGCTGGCTGCCACCGGCCCTGCCGCCACAGCCGGCGCTGCGCGCCGCGCTGGAAGGCTGGGCTGAGCAGATCGGCGGCGATGCGCTGCATGCCCGCCTGGCCGTGCTCGACCCGGCCGCGGCGACCAACATCGACCCGCGCAATGTGCGCCGCACGCTAAGGGCGCTCGAAGTGATCTTCGCCACCGGGCGGCGCTTCAGCCATCAGCGCGGCCAGGCGCCATCACCCTATCGCGTCCTGCGCCTGGGCCTCACCCGCCCGCGGGCCGAGCTGCATGCGCGCATTGATGCGCGCATTGACGCCATGCTGGCCGCCGGCTGGCTGGATGAAGTCCGCAGCCTGCTGGCTGCGGGCTATTCGCCTTCACTGCCTAGCCTTAGCGCTATTGGCTATGCGCAACTCGCCCAGTATTTGGCGGGCGAGCTGCCGCTTGATGAGGCCGTGGCCGAGATCAAGCGCCTGACACGCAGTTTCGTGCGCCGCCAGTACGCCTGGTTCAAGCCCGCCGACCCGGCCATCCACTGGGTAGACCTCAGCGCCCCCGGCGCAGACGCCGCCGTGGATATTGCTATCCATAATTTTCTGCACGCAGAGGAAGTCTAAAGTACCAGCATGCAAAACAAACCCTGGCTCGCCCACTACGACCAAGCCGTCCCGCACACGCTCGATTTTCCCGCCCTCACCGTGGTGGATGTGTTGCAACGCGCCGTGCGTGACTATCCCAATAAGCCCTGCACAATCTTCCAAGGCGCAACGCTCTCATATAAAGGAGTAGACGAACTGAGCGACCGCTTCGCCGCGGGCCTTGCCGCCCTCGGTGTGCGCAAGGGACAGCGCATTGGCCTGTTCATCCCCAACACGCCGCAATTCGTCATTGCCTACTTCGCCATCCTTAAGCTTGGGGCAGTCGTGGTGGCGACCGACCCGCTATACACCCCGCGCGAGCTGGAGTACCAGGTCAACGATGCCGGCGTGGAGTTGATGGTCGTGATGACCAACAACTATGAGAAGGTCAAAGAGGTCCAGCCGCGCACCCGCATCCGCCAGGTGATCGCCACCAACATCAAGGAACACCTGCCGCCCGTCAAGAAACTGCTCTTCGGCCTGCTCAAAGAAAAGAAAGCCGGCTTCCGTGTGCAGCTGCGCGATAACGACCTGTGGATGCAGGACCTGATCGACGCCCACACACCCAGCCAACGGCCGCAGGTGGCGGTAGAGCCCGACGATACCGCCCTGCTGCAATACAGCGGCGGCACCACCGGCCGCTCCAAAGGCGTGGTGGCCGTGCACCGCGGCCTGGTGGCCAACACCGCCCAGATCGACGCCTGGAACCACGAGGGCGAGCAAGGCAACGAGATGGTGCTGCTGGCCATCCCCATGTACCATGCCTACGGCATGGTGGTGGGCATGCTCTACGGCATGTGGAAGGGCGGCTCGCTGGTCATGATCCCTGACCCGCGCAACGTTGGCGATGTGCTCGCCAACATCCAAAAATACAAGGCCACCACCTTCCCCGGTGTGCCGGCCATGTACAACGCCATCAACAATCATCCGGATGTGAAGGCCGGCAAGTACGACCTGAGTTCGATCCGTTTTTGCATCTCCGGCTCGGCCCCCTTGCTGCGCGAGACCAAGGAGCGCTTCGAAGCGCTCACCGGCGGCCACTTGCTGGAAGGTTACGGCCTCTCCGAGACGCCCGTGGCCACCCATTGCAATCCGCTCACCGGCGTGAACAAGACCGGCTCAATCGGCATGCCGCTGCCGGGTGTGGACTGCCGCATCGTCAGCCTGCAGGACGGCGTTACCGTACTCAAACAGGGCGAGATCGGCGAGCTGGTCATCAGCGGCCCGCAAGTAATGCGCGGCTACCACAACCTGCCCACCGAGACCATGGATGTGCTCAAGGAAGGCTGGCTATACACCGGCGATATTGCCAGCATGGATGCCGACGGCTATTTCTACATCATTGACCGCAAGAAGGAGCTGGTGAAGGTGGGCGGCTACCAGGTGTGGCCGCGCGAGGTCGAGGAAGTGCTGCAGCAGCACCCCGCCGTGCGCGAGGTGGGCGCCGCCGGCCTGCCAGATGCTGACAGCGGCGAAGCCATCCACGCCTGGCTGGTGCTGCACGAGGGCCAAACCGTCACCGCCGAAGAATTGCGCGCCTGGTGCAAAGAGCGCCTCGCACCTTACAAGGTTCCTAAGGGTTTTACCTTTATCGAGAAACTTCCCCGCACCAATGTCGGCAAGCTATTGCGCCGCGAGCTGGTAAGGATGCATACGGAGCAAGCCAAATGACGACCGTTGCCTTCTTTGATGTTGATGGCACACTGACCACCGAACGCGTGTGGCGCGGCGTGCTTGACTATTACAAAACCAACGGCAAGCGCACCTGGACCCTGCTTCAGTACTGGGCCTACCATATGCCGCTCTACCTACTGCACTCGGTTGGCCTGCTCTCGCAGAGCGCATTCCGCACGCCGTGGGCGGCGCACCTGATGTGGTTCCTGCGCGGCGATACACCCGAGCAGGCTCAGCCCACCTGGGACTGGGTGACCACCGAATACATGCAAGGCTTATGGCGCACTGAGGGGCTGGACAAGATCATGGAGCACAAGGCCAAGGGTCATCTGGTCGTGCTGGTCTCGGCTGGGCCGCAGCCGCTGGTGGAGCGCATCGCCCGCGAGCTCGGCGCGGACATGGCCGTCGGCACCAAGCCCGCCCTGCGCAACGGACGCTACACCGGCGGCGTGGACGGCCTGGTCTCGATCGACGAGAATAAGGCCAGCCTGGCCCGCGACGCCCTGGCCGCCCAGAAGATCGACGTGGACTTCGCTGCCAGCTGGGCTTATGCCGATGGCAGCACCGACGTCGGCCTGCTGGAGATGGCCGGCCACCCAGTCGCCTTCTTCCCCGACGAGTTCCTCAAGCCCATCGCCCTCGAGCGCGGCTGGCCGGTGGTTGAATAGAAATCGTGCATCCCGAGCGTAGCGAGGGATCCTCGTTGACATTGCTTTCGCATCGCTAGACTCCAAAACCACCTCAGCAAGGATCCTTCGCTGGCACAAAGAGCGGCTGCATAGCAGCCGCTTTGTTGGCTAAGGATGCACACCAGGGGCGCACTCTGTAATCTTCGATTACAGAACCTAATTCGTGTATAAAAGAACAAAAAAAAAGCACCAGTTGCCTGGTGCTTTTTGCTTATAGCTAATCAGCTAGCCGCTTACAGCGGCAGCCCCACCTCAACCTGCCCGTCCGTCACCCGCGTCGGGTAGGCGGGAATGTCCACCACGGCGGGCAGCGCGGTGGCCCGCCCGCTGCGCACGTCAAAACGTGCGCCGTGGCGCGGGCAGATCACCTCGTACTCCTCGATCTCGCCCTCGCCCAGCGGCCCGTTATCATGCGAGCACAAGTCTGCGATGGCGAAATACTCCCCGGCGATGTTGAACACCACCAGGTTGTACTCGTCCACAGTCACGAAGAGGCGCTTGCCGTTAGGCAGCTCTTCTTCGCTGGCTACGGCTACAAAATCGACCTCTTTGGGGCCGAGCGAAGTGAATACAAAGGTTCCGACGTCAGGCATCTAGGCTGCGCCTCGTCTATGACTCGGCCAACTCGTCGAGCGACATGACCTCGTCGAGGCCATACACGCCGCCCTTGAGCACCTTAAGCGAGAGCAGCGCGCACTTGAGGCGCACCGGGCCTAGCTCGATACCGAGCAGATCCAGAATGTCCTGCTTGGCCAGCGTGCGCACATCCGCCACCGGCATGCCGGTGATCTTCTCCATCAGCAGGTCCGCAGACGCCTGCGAAATGGAGCAACCTTCGCCGGTGAACTTGGCTTCGGTCACCACGTCGTTGTCATCCACGCGCAGGTCAATGCGAATATGGTCACCGCACACCGGGTTGTCGTCCTCGTAGCTGTGGGTATGCGGGTCCAGTGTGCCGCTGAAGCGCGGGTTCTGGTAACGGTCAATGATCAGTTCACGATAGAGATCGTCCATCTTATTTGAAGATCTCCTTTACTTTGTAGAGTGCTTCCACCAGGGTGTCGATCTCTTCCTTGGTGTTGTAGAGGTAAAAACTGGCCCGCGTCGTGGCTGGCACGCCGAACTTCTCGTGCACCGGCATGGCGCAGTGGTGGCCGGCCCGCGTGGCTACGCCGTGGCGGTTCAGGATCTCGGCGACGTCGTGCGGATGGGCGCCTTGCAGCGTGAAGGACGCATTCGAGCTCTTGTGCTCAATGCCGGGGCCAAAGATCCACACGCCCGGCACTTCCTCGAGCCGCTCCAGTGCATACGCGGTCAGCTCGCGGTCATGGGCAGCGATGGCTTCCATGCCGATCTCGTTCAAATAATCCACCGCCGCGCCCAGGCCGATCACCTCAGCGATCGCCGGGGTGCCCGCCTCGAACTTGTGCGGCACACCCGCTGTACTGAACTCGCGCAGCTTGACGCGTTTGATCATGTCGCCGCCGCCCATGAAAGGCGGCATCGCTTCGAGCAAGGCTTCCTTGCCGTACAGCACACCCAGGCCAGTAGGCCCCAGCATCTTGTGGCTCGAGAACACCAGGAAGTCGATGTCCAGCGCGCGCACATCCGTAGGCAAGTGCGGCACCGACTGTGCGCCGTCCACCATGGCCAGCGCGCCGGCTGCATGCGCAGCCTTGACGATCTCAGCGATGGGCGTGATGGTGCCGAGCACGTTGCTCATGGCAGTGAAGCTCACCAGCTTGGGCTTGAGTTCCATCAGGCCGGGCAGCGCGCTCATGTCCAGCACGCCTTCCTCGGTCACCGGGATGAACTCCAGGCGGATGCCGCGCTCAGCAGCCAGCATCTGCCACGGCACCAGGTTGGCGTGGTGCTCCATCTCGGTCAGCACCACCACATCACCAGCTTGCAAATTGGCTTTGCCCCAGGTCTGGGCGACCAAATTCACCGACTCGGTGGCATTGCGAGTGAATATGATCTCTTTGCTCTTGGCCGCATTAATGAACTTGGCGATCTTGCCGCGCGCCCCTTCATAATCTTCAGTGGCCTGCTCGGCCAGCTTGTGCACGCCGCGGTGAATATTGGCGTTCTCAGCGCGGTAATACTGGTTCATACGCTCGATCACCTGCACCGGCTTCTGGCTGGTGGCGCCTGAATCCAAGTACACCAGCTTGACGCCCGGCTTGACCTCCACATCCAGCACCGGAAAATCAGCACGGATGCGTTTGATGTCCATGGTGTGTGTCTCTGCCATACGCCCCTACTTGCTCTTGGCCTTAGCCTTAGCCTTGACCTTGACCTTGGTCTTGGCCTTAGCCTTAGCGCGACTGGAAACCGCGCTACGCGGCTTGGGAGCCGCGGCACGCGGCTTGCTGCGGGTGCGCTTGCGCGCCATGCGGATCTGCTGCGAATTGGGCGGGCACCACAGCACGTGGTCCGGCACCATCCAGCCATCCGTCAGGTACACCGGCTCGGCGAATTGCACCGCCACGATCTTGGGGTCCACCTGCACCACCACACCCTCCAGCCAGCCGCGCACGCGGTTGCCCTTGGGGTCTTCATGGTCGCAGTAGACCTCCACGCGGTCGCCTACCTTATAGACATCTTCCCGGTCAGGGGCGGTTGTAAAACGAAGTTCTGCCATTTAACCTCCGAAACCGGCGAACGATGACCTGTGAGGAGTGAGCAGCCTTGCCTTTCACTCTCGCTGGGTCACGCTCACCAGCACTACATCCAATCTACTATCTTACAACTACTTCATCTTCGAAACAATGGCCTGCTGAAAGCGCTGGCGCACGCCCTCAAAGGGAATGCGCTCCATGATCGGGTCGAAAAAGCCCTTCACGATCAGGCGGCGCGCCTCTACCGGCGGAATGCCGCGGCTCATCAGGTAAAAGTACTCATCCGGATCGATCTTGCCCACGGTGGCGCCGTGGGTGCAGCGCACATCGTCAGCCAGGATCTCGAGGCCAGGGATGCTGTCCGCCCGCGCCTGCTTGCTGAGTACCAGGTTGCGGTTGGCCTGGTAGCCATCCGTGCGCTGGGCGCCGGGCGCCACATAGATCATGCCCTGCCATACCGAGCGGCTCTTTTCCTCCAGCGCGCCTTTGAACAACAGGTCGCTGGTGGTATGGGCCGCCATGTGGTTCTGCTGTGTGTCGTGGTCCAGGTGCTGCTCGCCGTCTGTGAAATAGAAGCCAGACATGCGGCCCAGGCTGCCCTCACCCTCCAGGTTGATCTCAGAGAAGTTCTTGGTCAGGTGGCTGCCCAGGGCGCCAAAGATCCAATCCAGGTTGCCGTCCTTCTGCACGCGGGCGCGCTCATGGGTGAAGTTCCACATGTGCTCGCCCCACGATTGCAGCTCCACGAAGCGCAGGTTCGCGCCTGAGCCAACATGCAGCTCCACGATGCCGGCGTGCATGCTCTGCTCTTTGATGGTGGGCGAAGCCGACTCGTGCACATAAGTGACCGAAGCGCCGTCTTCCACCCACACCAAAATGTGCGAGAAGTACGCCAGCCCGGCCCCCGGCCCCCACAACAGCGAGTGCAGCGGCTCGTCGACCTGCACGCCCTTGGGGACATACAGCAGCACGCCGCGGCCCGCCAGTGCGCCGGCCATGGCGGCAAACTTGCCTTCGTCAGGCTTGACCACCTTGCCCAGCACTTTCTTGAGCAGATCAGGGTGTTTGGCAGCCGCGGTGGAAAAGTCGGTGAAGACCACGCCTTGCTTGGCGATCGTCTTGCTCAGCTCCACGGTGGTCTTGCCCGGGCCGAACACGATCTGGCCGCCGTGCCCCTTGCCGACCAGCGGCTTGAGCAGCCGCGCCGGGATGCTGGGCAGCGCCTCACGCGCCGCCTTGGGCAACCCGTCAGCGATCTGCAGACCGGCACGCTTCAGTTGGCGAATATCGGTGCGGCGCCAAGCCTCATCATTGGTGGTGGGCAGCGGCAGTTTTTCAAACTGGCCCCAGGCGCTCTTGCGATAGCTGTGCAGGAACGCGGCTTCTTTCACACCGTTGGGGATCTGCTCCACTGTGAAGGGGAACCCGCTGGGGGTCTGCACCGCCGCCGCGCCGCCACGCGTGATCACGCGCGGTGTCTGGCCTGCGCCGATCACTTCGCGCTCTGGCGAACGGGTCACGACCCGCTTGCTGGCAACCGCTTTGCTCTTGGCGACGCCTTTCTTCTTGGCTACAGCCTCCGGCTTGCGCTTGGCAACGGCTTTGGCCTTCTTTACAGCCACTTTCTTGGCCGCAGTCTTCTTAGCAGTCTTTTTCGGGGCTACCTTCTTTGGGGCAGCCTTTTTCTTGCTTACGGCCTTTTTGGGGCGCGCGCTGGTTTTCTTCTTTGCCATAGTGTCTTTGCTTCTCACTTAACTCGAACGGTGCAGCCCGAGGCTGCTAGCCGATCGAGCCTTCCATCTGCAATTGGATCAGGCGGTTCATTTCGATGGCATATTCCATCGGCAGTTCTTTGACCAGCGGCTCAATGAAGCCAGACACCACCATGGTGGCAGCTTCTTCTTCGGTCATGCCGCGGCTCATCAGGTAGAACAGCTGCTCCTCGCCCACCTTGGAGACCGAAGCCTCGTGGCCGATGGTCACATCCTCCGCGTCGATCTCGATGTACGGATAGGTGTCCGAGCGGGACTGGTCGTCCAGCAGCAGCGCGTCACACACCACGTTGGACTTGGAGCCCTCGGCGCCGGGGTGCACTTTCAACAGGCCGCGGTACGAGGCTCGCCCGCCGCTCTTGCTGATCGATTTCGACGTGATCTTGCTGGTGGTATTGGGCACGAAGTGGATCACCTTGCCGCCCGTGTCCTGGTGCTGGTGGCCGCTGGCGAACGCCATCGAGAGGATCTCGCCATGCGCGCCTTCGCCCAGCAAATAGCACGAGGGGTACTTCATGGTCAGCTTGCTGCCCAGGTTGGCGTCCACCCATTCCATGGTGGCGTTCTCGTGCACGTGCGCACGTTGGGTCACCAGGTTGTACATGTTGTTCGACCAGTTCTGGATGGTCGTATAGCGGAAGCGGGCGTTCTTCTTGACAATGATCTCGATCACACCACTGTGGAACGAGTCAGTGGTGTACACCGGAGCAGTGCAGCCTTCCACATAGTGCGCCTCAGCGCCTTCGTCCACGATGATCAGGGTGCGTTCGAACTGGCCCTGGTCGGCCTGGTTGACACGGAAGTACGCCTGGAGCGGCATCTCGACCTTGACGCCCTTGGGGATGTAGACGAACGAGCCACCCGACCATACCGCCGAGTTGAGCGCGGAGAATTTGTTGTCCTCGATGGGGATGATGGTGCCGAAGTACTCGCGGAACATATCCGGGTGGTCCTTCAAGCCCTGCTCAATGCTTTTGAACAGCACGCCCTGGTCTGCCAGGTGTTGCTGGATGTTGTGATACACCATCTCTGATTCGTACTGGGCGCCTACGCCAGCCAAGAACTTCTGCTCGGCTTCGGGAATGCCCAGACGCTCAAAGGTCTTCTTGATGTTCTCGGGCACATCATCCCAGCTCTTGCCTTCGGCCTCGGCCGGCTTGCTGTAGAAGTAGATCTCGTCCAAGTTCAGCTTGTCCAGGTCGCCGCCCCATTTGGGCATGGGGCGCTGCATGAAGTGTTTGTACGCCTTCAGGCGGAACTCAAGCATCCATTCCGGCTCTTCCTTCTTGGCGCTGATCTGGCGAACGATCTCTTCGTCCAAACCCTTGCGCGTGCGGAAGACCGGCTGAACTTCATCTACGAAGCCGTACTTGTATTCATCAATGCCAGCCAACAGCTCGGCATCGTCTTTCGGCTTTTCAATAATGTCTTTAAGTGCCATCTGTCTCCTTCCTTCCTCGCTCCCAATGAGAGCGAGGCCAGAGGTCAGGGCGTATTACGCCGCAACCTTGTTCTCGTGCGCCTCGCGCACCCAGTCATAGCCTTCGGCTTCCAGCTTCAGAGCCAGTTCCGGGCCGCCGGTTTCCACAATGCGGCCATTGAACATCACATGCACCACATCCGGATTGATGTAGTTCAGCAGGCGCTGGTAGTGCGTGATCACCAGCGCGCCGAAGTTCGGCCCGCGCAGCGCCTGCACACCCTCGGCCACATTGCGCAATGCGTCAATATCCAGGCCGGAGTCCGTCTCGTCCAGCACGGCAAACTCAGGGTCGAGCGCGGCCATCTGCAGGATCTCGGCGCGTTTCTTCTCACCGCCGGAGAAGCCGTCGTTGAGGTAACGGCCCGCGAAGCTGTGGTCCATCTTCAGCAGGTCCATCTTCGCTTTCAATAAATTGCGAAACTCGGGGATGGGCATGCCCTTGTCCTCGGGGTCCTTGGCTTTGCGGTGCGAGTTCAGCGCCGTTCGCAGAAAGTTCGCCACGCTGACGCCAGGGATCGCCACCGGGTATTGGAACGCCAGGAAAATGCCCAGATGAGAGCGTTGGTCCGGCTCCAGTTCAAGGATGTTCTGCCCCTTGAACCATACTTCGCCGCCGGTCACCTCATAGTTTGGGTGGCCCATCAGCGTGTAGGCCAGCGTGCTCTTGCCACTGCCGTTGGGGCCCATCAGGGCGTGCACCTTGCCCTGCTCGATCGTCAGGTTGAGGCCTTTAAGGATCTCGTTGCCAGCTACATTGACGCGCAAATCGCGTATATCCAGTTGAGACATGAACCGTATTTCTCCTAAAGCATGAAATGTGAACACAGCCACAAATTCGGGCCGCATTGTTCAACCAGGGTGATTTTGAGGGATTATAGCAGGTTCATAAAGCATGGTCAATATTTATGAGGAAAATCTAAAATATTTGGACGCACAGTACCAGCTCATTTATCATTCCGAACGAGCCGTGCAGCGGCGAGGAGGAATCCTTTAGGTCATTACAAAGGCAGCCCTTCTCCGAACACCTTGACAAACCTTCCAATCGCACACTCCCACCAAAACTTAGCTACACTAACCCCATCGGAAAAAGCTTTAACCAATAACATCACCCACCCACCAATGATGATTGTTATTATTTTTACGGAGGAAGTATGAGCGCCACAGTCGAAATTCAGCCTCAGGAAGTCAGCAACATGCTTGTCCAGCTCCTCGAAGAAACCTTCAACACCACCCAGAACATCTACCTCGACAAGAACGCTTCGCTCATCGCCACCCTCGACACCATCTCAGCCGAAGAAGCCTCAATCCCCGTCGGCGGCAAATGCGCCTCGCTGGCCGCCCAGGTGGAGCACGTCGTCTTCTACATTGAATCCTTCGAGCGCTACGCCTTGCAGGGTGACGACACCCCGCCAGACTGGGGTCACATCTGGCGCACCATCGAGAAGGTCACGCCCGAGGAGTGGGAAGCCTCCAAGGCCAAACTGCGCGCCACCTACGAGCGTATCAAGGGCCTCTTCGCCAATAACCCCATGTGGAACCAGGACACGATCGGCGGCGCCCTCACCGTCATCATCCACTCCGCCTATCACCTCGGCGAGATCCGCCAGGCGATGTGCGCACTGAAACAGTGAGCCGGCAGGCTCGTCATTGCGAGCCTCCGCTATTTTTATGAGGAAAATCTAAAATATTGACGGCGCGAAATGCGGATGATATACTGCCCTCAGTAGCCATGGGCAGCACACGCAACGCAGTCCTCAAATACCTGCTAAACCACCAGCGCAGCACGATCAATGAGCTTGCCAAAGCCGTCAAGATCAGCCCCATCTCCGTGCGCCACCACATCGCGCGCCTGGAAAATGAGGGCCTGGTGGCCTCCACAGAAGAGCGGCACGGCGTTGGCCGCCCGCGCCGCGTCTACTATCTCACCGAAGCCGGCATGGAGCACTTCCCCGCCCGCACCATCCGCTTCACCAACCGCTTGCTCAACGAGCTCAAAGAAACCCTGCCGGCCGAGCAGTTCGCCGGCTTGCTCAGTAACATGGGCGCCTCCGCCGCTGACGATCTGGCCGCCAATGGCGAGCTGGAGCGCATGAGCCTCGATGAGCGCCTCAAGCTGCTCAAGGGCTGGCTCACCAAGGAAGGCTTCACCGTCCAGGTGCAGCGCACCGAGCACGAGCTCATCATCAAGGAAACCAGCTGCCCGTACTTCTATGTGGGCCAAACCCACGGCGAGGTGTGCAGCATTGATAAAGCCCTCATTGCCAAAGCCCTTTCCGCTGACCCGCAGCGCACCTCCTGCCTGCTCAGCGGAGATAACCACTGCACCTACACCATCCCGATGGCCGCCATTAAGCAGGCCATCACGTCGTAAGGAACGGAGCCACACCCAATATGTGTCCAGTAGCCTCGCAAGACCCCGCCAAACAAGCCATCTGGGAGATCGAAAGCACCAACCCAGACCTGGTGCCAGCAGTCGAAGCCGCCCTGCGTGAAGTCGTAGACCCGGAGATCGGCCTCAACGTCATCGAGCTTGGCCTGGTGCGCAACGTCGCCCTTGAGGACAATCAGGGCAAGGTCACCATGATCATGACCACGCCGTTCTGCCCATACGCCCCCGCCCTGCTGGAGATGACCCGCAAAAAGGCCGCGGATGCCCTGCAGCGCGACACCACCATCATGATGGGCACCGAGCTCTGGGATCTGACATACATGGAAGAAGGCGCCGGCGCAGACTGGGGCATCTTCTAAACAGCAATAAAAAAAAAACGGCGCTTACAGCGCCGTTTTTTTATTGCTTAGGATGTTGGAGAAAGAACTCCAGCATCATTTGATTGGCAGAAACATCTTGTGAGGGGGAATCACCGATCAGGCCATCTCGCCCGCCAGGCCAGGCATGCAAACCGTCAATGATCGTCACTTGCGTCACCGCAGTGCCGTCCTCACAATCGGCGTAGGTCTCGATCAGCACGTTGCCGCGGGAGCGCGTAGCACTGCTGGATAGCGGGTTGCAGCCGTTGGCCGCAACCCAGAAACCCAGTGAGTCCGCCACTGACAGGTCAATCCGCCCCGGGTCAACCGCCATCGGGCTCAACCCGCCCTCATACAGTACATGCTGGTCGGCCATCCCGTTGAAAGCGATGACCGCCAACGCGCTGCTGGGCTGAGGAGGCGTGAACAATGCTGCCTCAGCCGGTCCCTGCCCGCCCACGCTGGCAGCCACCGGCGCAATGCCAGCCACTAGGTCAGCCAGCTCTGCGCCAGCACGGTGCGCCATCATGCCACCGTTGGACATGCCTGTGATGTACACGCGGGCCGGGTCTACGGCGTAGTGAGCGATCATAGAATTGATCAACACGCGTAGCAAGCCGACATCATCCATCGCGCTTTCCATGGCATAGCCGCAGCAATGCCCGGCGTTCCAGGTGAGTAACACGCTACCCAAACGGCCGCTGCCGTTTGGGTACGCAACGATAAAGCCGTACTGATCCGCGTCGGCATCCATCCCAGTGGAGCGGCGCACTTGCTGCCCGCTGCCACTCCCGCCGTGCAGCACGATCAGCAGCGGCAGCCGCGCCTCGTCATCGTACGCCGGCGGCAGGTGCAGCAGCACCTCGCGCCGATCAGCGCCGTTCACGATGGTCAGTTCATAGTCACCTGGTTCCAGCCTGTCACCGCCAGGCTGGGCGGCCTCCATTATTGGGGATGGGAGCGGCGTGGTGGTTGGCTGCGCTGGCTGAGCCATACGACAAGCCAGAGCGGCCCATGTCAATGCAACCAGAATCCACATGTGCTTGCGCATACTAGAGTCTACGAAGAAATAGCGAAAGTGTTGCGGCATTAGATGGCTTTTAGGCTATAATCTCGCCTTGTTCGGGGCGTGGCGCAGCCCGGTAGCGCACTTGCATGGGGTGCAAGGGGTCGGAGGTTCGAATCCTCTCGCCCCGACTCTTAAAAAAGACCGCTTTGGCGGTCTTTTTTAATTCATACGTTGCGGACTAGCTGCAGCGTAAAGGAACTTTTAGCCCCTATTCTCCGTTGTGCTTGCAAGCGCTTCAAGTGCTAAAATCATTGCAGCGCGTCA
This sequence comes from Anaerolineales bacterium, assembly GCA_025808555.1. Taxonomy (NCBI): domain Bacteria; kingdom Bacillati; phylum Chloroflexota; class Anaerolineae; order Anaerolineales; species Anaerolineales bacterium. The sequence continues at coordinate 83,225 of CP075526.1, forward strand.
TTAATCAGGGAGAACCGCTATGACTAAAACCATTACCCGCATACGCATCCTGGGTGTGCTGCTGCTGGCTGGCCTATTGCTGGCCGCCTGCCGCGCCCCCTCGCCTGAGAGCCATGCCCCCACGCTGGATCTCAACGCCCTGTATACCCAAGTGGCAGGCACCCTGGTGGCCCAGGGCCAGCAATCCGCGGCCACCAATACCCCGGCCGCAACTCAAACGCCCTTCGTGGTGACCGCTACCCCCACCGAAACACCGCTCCAGCCTGTTGCTACCAACACCCAGGTGCCCACAACCGTAGTGGCCACCTCGGTGCCGGCCACCGGCTGCTATCAGGCCTACTTCGTGGCCGATATCACCGTGCCGGATAACACCCAGATGAGCCGCGGCCAGAGCTTTACCAAGACCTGGCGCATCCGCAACAACGGCACCTGCACTTGGGGCTCAGACTTTGACATTGTCTACACCTCAGGTACCAACCTGGCCTCCACCAGCAGCATTGACATCCCCAAAGAGGTGAAGCCAGGTGAGACGGTGGATATCTCCATCGCCATGACCGCCCCCAACAGCGACGGCACCTTTAAGAGCAGTTGGGTGATCAAGGCAGCCAACGGCTACACATTCGGCGTGAATGGCCATGCCAACAGCGCCGGTGTACCGTTCTTTGCCCAGATACGCGTGGGCACGGGGAGCAGCGGCGTACGCTACGACTTTGCCGCGAACTATTGCTCGGCCAGCTGGTCCAGCAATGAGGCGGGCAGCCTGCCCTGCCCCGGCGCCAACAGCGGCACGCAGGGCTTCGTGATCGTGCTGCAGAACCCTGAGCTCGAGACGCGCAATGAAGACGAGCCAGCCATCTGGCCGCGTCCCAACCACGCCAGCAATGGCTTCATCCGCGGCGTGTATCCTGAGTTCACCGTACAATCTGGCGACCGTTTTCGCACCCAGGTAGGCTGCCTGAAGAACAACCCCAACTGCCACCTGCAGTTCACCTTCAGCTACATCCTCAACGGCACGGAAACCGTTCTGGGCACCTGGAACGAGAAGCTCGAAGGCCTGGCCAAGGATGTCAACGTGGATCTCTCCAGCCTGGCGGGCAAGACGGTTCGCTTTGTGCTGACGGTCAAGCCGAACAACACAGACTACGCCCAGGCCAATGGGTTCTGGTTTGTACCGCGCATCATCAAGCCCTAGGCCAAGCTGCGGCTTGCAAGCCTGCTTAGCAACAAGAGGCATCTGCGCACAGCGCAGATGCCTCTTTATTTAAACCCGGCCGCGTTGTACAATGACGAAACTGTGAGCATTTGCTGCTCACGCAGAAATCCAAGCACGTTTGGAGGAGAGAGATTTATGGCAACAGCAAAGTTTGTGATCGAGAAGGGCAAAGGCGGCTTCCGCTTTAACCTCATCAGCACCAATGGCGAACCGATCCTGCACAGCGAACGCTACAACACCAAAGACAGCGCCAAGCGCGGCATCAAGTCCGTGAAGAAGCATGCAGGCAAAATGGCCAACTATGTGGAGAAAAAGGCCAAGAACGGCCAGAGCTACTTCAACCTACGCGCCGCCAACAACCGCGTGATCGGCACCAGCGAGATGTACTCTTCCCCAGCCAAGTGCAAAGGCGGTATTGATGCCGTCAAGCGCGTGGCCGGTGGCGCCAAGCTTGAAGACAAGAGCTAGTAGAGTCTCTACTGGGTAATTTTTTCCTAGAAAAAGACCGGACAATAACTTGTCCGGTCTTTTTATTTATAGTAGCATTAATCACCTGCTCACTTTGGAGCAGAGATCTGAGGAAAGGAGGCAAAAATTTATTATGAGACTCACTCCTCCCAAGCAATGGGTATTCTGGGCTGCACTCGTTCTTGCTGTTGTTGCTTTGCTGGGCGCGCTCGGCGTTCTCGCCTTCGCCGCTCCTTACGCTACCTGGCTGGCTTTCGCTGGCTGGGCGCTTCTGGCCGCTGGCAACGCTGTCAAGGGCTTCTAGTACAGAAGAACCACAACAAAAAAAGACGACCCTTCGGGTCGTCTTTTTTGTTTGTTTGCTCTCCTAGCGCACTGGCTCAGCGGCAATCGGGTTGCGCAGTTCGCCCAAGCCCTCAATGCTGGTGACCAGCTCGTCGCCGTCTTTCAGCGGGCCAACCCCGGCGGGCGTGCCGGTGAGAATCAAGTCACCCGGCTCCAGCGTCATCACGGACGAAATATAGGCCAGCAACTGGCGCACCGAGAAGATCATGTCGCGGGTGGAGCCCATCTGGCGCAGTTCCCCATTCACGCTGCAGGTCACCACCGCATCGGCGGGGTCAAAGTCAGTTTCAACCCAGGGGCCAAAGGGACAGAAGGTGTCGAAGCCCTTGCCACGCGTCCACTGGCCGTCACGTTTCTGCAGGTCACGCGCGGTGACATCGTTGGCAATGGTATAGCCCAGAATATATTCATTGACTGCATCGGGCTCGATCCAGCGGCCGCGTTTGCCGATCACGATCGCCAGCTCCGCTTCGTGCTCAGGCTGCTGGGTCTGCGGCGGCAGGAGCACAGTTTCGCCGTGGGCGATCAGCGCTGAGGGGGGCTTGAGGAAGAGCATCGGCACTTCCGGCACTTCATTGCCCAGTTCTTTGGCATGCTCGGCATAGTTGCGGCCAACGCAGATGATCTTGCTGGGTACGACGGGGGTTAGCAGCTTAAGCTCGGCCAGCGGCATGGTGGCTTCGCCACGCTGGAAAGCACTGAACGGGTCACCCTCAATAGGTCCAACCTTGTCACCCAGCACCCAACCATAGCGGGCTGTGCCATCTTGTAAGTATCGAATAATGCGCATCCGTCTCCTCTAGTTCGCTCGCGCCAGGCGGCGCAGCAGTTTATCGGTCTTGGCTTGCACTTCCTTGTGACGCTCGGCAAAGCGCCAGCGCAGGGCCTGGCCCAGCGCGTTGACCAGGGCGGCCATCACAAAGCTCACGGCGTGGTCGCCGTCTTCCTGGCGCGGCACTTCCAGCACGATGTCCGCTTTGCGGGCCGCGTCATACGAGGCGCCGCCCACCACCACGGTGGTATGCAAGCCGCTGGCCTTGGCTTGCGCCACTGCCAGCGGCAACAACGGCGTGCTGTTGAGCGCATCCAACGCGATAAGCAGGTCGCCCTCACTCGCCAGCGCCAACCCGGCAGCCAGTCTCTGATCCTCAACGGGTAGGCTATACGCCAGCAGCCCAATGGATTGCAAATGGTGCAGCAGGTCGCCGGCACTGGGAGCGGCGGCTGCATCACTCAGAATGAAAACGCGCTTGGCTTTGCCGAGCGCACTCAGCAGACTTTCCAGCGGGGCTGCATCCAGCAGGCGGCGAGCCCGCTCGATCGCATCGGCTAGGTCTTTATAAGCACGGTCGGTCAGGCCGCGCAAGCTGTCAGCCTTGGATTCATCCTTCTGCTGCAACAGCATGTCTTGCAGCACACGCGCTCTGATCTCATCCTGCAGGGCCGGGAAGCCGGAATAGTTCAGCGTTTGGGCAAAGCGCACCACGGTGGCGGCATCCACATCCACCTCATGCGCCAGCTCAGAGGCGGTCAGCAAGGCGGCCTGTACGTATGAATCTAATATATAATCGGCGAGCCGCTGAAAGCTTTTGGAGAGCCGCGGCCGCGCTTCACGAATGCGGTCTGCGTATGTGCCGGGGGGCATGGCCAGACTATAGCACAAAGTTTTTTGCAAGCATAAGCAATTCTGCAACATGGATTGCAAGTAAAAGCGGGTATTATTTCTGGCTTGGGCGAGTAGCTCAGTTGGTTAGAGCGCCTCCCTTACAAGGAGGATGTCGTAGGTTCGAGTCCTATCTCGCCCACACGCAAAACAGCGCCACAGGCGCTGTTTTTATTTAGGGCCGCGGCAAGCCCCGCACTGAGCCTCATTGTATAATTCAACAAGTAAGGGTCAGTTATGGAGAAATGGGAGTATCTTGAACTTAAGATCACCCACGGCGAGGTTGAGCTGGTGGACGGGGAATTGATGCCGCCTGCCTCGGCACAAAACGCTGACCCGTACGAATACATCAAGTCCCTTTTGACTGATGGCTGGCAGCTGGTTACACGATCCGGCGCTCTCTCGGGTGAGTTCTCAGTAATCCTTAAGAGGCCAGTTGCCCATGAACATAAACCCACAAACAAGTGAAGTCTTTTTTGCTGCCCTGCTGACCGCGGTTGCCACAGGCCTCGGGGCTTTGCCCTTTATGCTGGTTCGCAATTTTCCGCGCCATTGGCTCGGCATTTTTAATGCCCTCGCCGCTGGGCTCATGCTGGGTGCGTCTCACGGGCTCATCAATGATGGCTTGGCCTATGGCGCCGGCCTGCTCATCCTAGGGATTTTGAGCGGGCTCGGCCTGATCATGTTGCTCAACCGTCGCCTGGAGACCAGCAAGAGCCAGGCAATCAACGCTTTTCAAAGCTCGGGCGGTACGAAAGCTCTGTTGATCGTAGGCATCATGACCTTGCACTCCTTTGCCGAAGGCATAGGACTGGGCGTTGCCTATGGGGGCGGACAAAGCCTGGGCTTGTTCATAACTCTAGCCATCGCCATACATAATATTCCAGAAGGACTGGCGATCAGCCTAGTGCTGGTACCACGCGGCGCCAGCCCACTTAAAGCGATGCTGTGGAGCATCTTTTCCAGCCTGCCGCAGCCGTTGATGGCAGTGCCTGCGTTTCTGCTGGTTTCCTTTTTTGCCCCTGCCCTCCCCTTTGGCCTGGGGCTGGCCGCAGGCGCCATGATCTGGATGGCGTTTGCAGAGCTTGTGCCTGATGCGCTGCAGGACATTAGTGCAGCGACGGCCGGCGCGGTGATCACCCTTGGCCTGGTAAGTATGCTGGCATTGCAAGTATTGCTTTAGGTCATTTGCCCCAGTTCAACAGGACATTCACCATATGACAGGCCTGCCGGGCAAGCGTATTCTATGAGCAAAGAAACGTCGGAGCAGGTTCCAGCAGATCGCCGACACTAACGGTAATGAGACGGCCAGAAAACAAGGCCGCAGCCGTTTGACAGAGTGGCCGGTGCGGTCACCAGAACAGGCGAAGCTGGTAGGCAAGTCAAGCAGAGCCGGGCCAGAGGCGAACTGGTCAGGCAAAGACTTAGCCCTGATTGCTCCGGCGTTTTCTTTTTGTTAATACACAGCCACGGTAGAAACGAAAGACAGCTCTGGGTTAGTTCGTTACTTCCTGGCCCGCTCCGAGGATTTACGAGCATCTACGTACATTTCGAGCAGCCGTTGTTTTGAATTCATCGCCACGGTCTCCCCGATCAGCTCCAGCGGTAGGTCTTCCAGCTTCTTGAAGCGCACGCAGGATTTGCCAATGTCCATTCGCTTGCCAGTGGCTTTATAGCGGTCCATGAACCACTTGGTGGTGGCAGGTTCGCTGTAGATATTATTCAGGTAAACCGCCATGTAATTCTTCTGAGACGCCAAGGCGGCGATGCCCAAGGGCTGGCCATTGTATGTTTCCGGGAAATCCTTGAGCGGGATGTAGTAGGTGATCATTCCGAAGGTCATTCCCTCTTCAAAGCCTTTGGGCAGATTGGCCTTGATAACCTTACGCACCGCGCTAAGGGCCTTGCGCCGCTCTTTTGGCAGCTCCTTTAGATACTCTGCGATGGTTTTTGCCTTGCTGCTGACCATGAGCCCTCCGCTCTATACACAGCCTATCGCACTTGGAAGCCCTTCGTCAAGCGCTGATACAATTCGTTTGTTAGCCTCCACATAGACAAAAGAATATGCCGACCAAAAAGACAAAATCTGCCCCTAAAGACTTCTTGTTCCGCGGCACGCTGGCCCAGCTGGACCCGGCGGTGTATGAGCTGAACCAGCTCGAAGCCGAGCGCCAGTGCCGCAAGCTGATTCTTATCGCCAGCGAGAGTACCGCCCCGCTGGCCGTGCGCGAGGCGCTGGCCTCCGCTTTCGGCAATATTTATGCCGAGGGCTACCCCGACGAAGACAGCCGCTGGTTGGACGAAGATGAACTGTTGGACCACGAAACGCGGCTGGCGCACTATCGCCGCAACTCCGACCCGCGCTATTACAAAGGGGTGGAGTACGCCGACGCCATCGAGGCGCTGGCCCGCCGCCGCTGCGCCGAGGCCTTTGCCGCCAACGGCGTGGGCGCCGACCAGATCTATGTCAACGTGCAGGCGCTCTCCGGCGGCCCGGCCAACAATGCCGTATATCACGCCCTGGTGAAGCCAGGCGACACGGTGATGGGCATGAACTTGCTCCATGGCGGCCATCTTTCGCACGGCGCGCCCGTCAACCGCTCCGGCAAGTATTTCAACATCGTACACTATTCGGTAGACCCGGTGACGGAGCGGATCGACTATGACCAGGTGGAAGCCCTGGCCCGCGAGCACAAGCCCAAGATGATCATCGGCGGCTTCTCATCCTACCCGTGGCCGGCCGATTGGGCGCGCCTGCGCCAGATTGCCGACGGGGTGGACGCCTACTTGTTGACCGATATTGCTCATGTGGCTGGCCTGGTGGCAGCCGGCGTATACCCCTCCCCCATTGGGCACGCCCATGTGGTGACCTCGACCACCCACAAGACGCTCAATGGGCCGCGTGGCGCCATCATCATGACCACCGACAAGAAGATCGCCGAGCTGATTGACCGGGCCGTGTTCCCCGGCGAGCAAGGCGGCCCGCATGTGAACGTGTTTGGCGGGCTGGCACTCACTTTCAAAATAGCCCAGAGCAAAGAGTTCAAGCAATTGCAGGCCCAGGTGGTGAAGAACGCAGTGGCGCTGACCGAGCAGCTACAGAAACGCGGTTTCCGCATTCCCTTCGGTGGCACGCAGAGCCATCTCACCAACGTGGACTGCAAAAGCGTTGTGGGGCCGGATGGCACGACCCTTTCGGGCGATATGGCGGCCCGCATTCTGGATATTGCCGGCGTTGTGGTCAACCGCAACACCATCCCGGGTGACCGCGGCGCCATGAACCCCTCCGGCCTGCGCCTAGGCACGCCGTGGATCACGCAGCGGGGCTTCAAGGAGAAGGAGAGCCGCCAGCTGGCCGACATCATCGCCGATGTGCTGCTGGCCTGCGTGCCCTACCGCGACCGCAGTGAGACCAGCCTGAGCCAGCGCGCCAAGGTGGACTTTGCCGTGCTGGAGGATGCCAAGCTGCGCGTGCGCGCCCTGGCCGAGAAGGCTGGCATTGACTTCAAATCGGCCTCGAGTGGCTATCCGCACTTCTACTATATAGATGACAAGCCCAAGGCTAAAGGCGCCTGGGTAGGGATTGAAGTGCACGGCGAGCAGGCTACGAACTTGCTGAACATGGCCATCGCCAGCGACATTGAGACGCTTGGCAAAGGCGCTGGCTTCCTCACCCATACGCCCAAGGGCGATGTGCACGGTAGCATCAAAACGCTGGCAAACGGTGGCTACCTGCTGGGCGTCAAGCGTGCCCAGTTCGGGCTGGCCACGGCCTGGTTGCGCGCCCTCTCGGATGGCTATGTAACCGTTGACCCGGCCGATTTGCAACGCAAGGCGCCCGGCCCCGTGGCCGTCCGCGAGTCCAAGTTCAAAGTGGCGGCGCCAGCCGGCAAAGCCGCTGCGGCCGAGAAGCCGTTCTACTACGGCATCGGCAGCTCCAAAGCCAAGGCGCTGCCCAAGTTCGACTGGCATGAACCCAGCGAAACGGCCATCAAGCGCACCGCGCTCTACGACACCCATGTGGCACTGAGCGCAAAGATGGTGCCGTTTGCAGGCTGGGATATGCCGCTGCGCTACAGCTCCGTACGCGAGGAGCATGCCGCCGTGCGCACGGCCGCCGGCTTGTTCGATGTCACCCATATGGGCGTATACGACATCAGCGGGCCGCAGGCTGCCAGCTTCCTCGATTCGGTGTGCGGCAACGACATCGCCGGCCTGCCGGTCGGCATGTCTATCTATACGCACTTCATGGATGCTGACGCCAATGTCCTTGACGACCTGATCGTTTACCGCATGGCCGAGCAGCACTATCTGGTAGTGGTCAATGCCGCCAATGATGACAAGAACTGGGCTTGGCTCACCGCGGTGCAGACAGGCGCGGTGTGCGTAGACCGCCAGCAGCCCGGTGCGCTGGCCTTTGGCCGCGGCGCCCGGCTGCGCAACCTGCGCGCCGCGAGCAGCGGCAAGCACCAGCGCGTAGACTTGGCCCTGCAAGGCCCCAAGTCTCGCAAGGTTTTGCTGGCGCTGGGCGGCAGCGATGCCGATAAGCAAACCATCCGCAAGCTCAGGCGCTTCGGCGTAGCGAAGGTGACTCTGGGCGGCTTCGACCTGATCCTTTCACGCACGGGCTACACCGGCGAGCCGGTCTCGTTCGAGCTGTTCGTGCATCCTAGCCAAGCCGTAGCGCTGTGGAACGCACTGCTGGCCGTCGGCGCCAAGCACGGCCTTAAGCCATGCGGGCTGGCGGCGCGCGATTCGTTGCGTATCGAAGCTGGCCTGCCCCTCTATGGGCATGAGCTGGCCGGGCCGCTCAATCTGGGGATCGGTCATTCCGGCTTCCGCGCCTTCGTCAAGACCTATAAGCCCTGGTTCATCGGCCGCGCCGCCTTCCTGGCGCAGGAGCAGGAGCGCAAGCAGGAAGCGCTGCGCTTCCGCCTGCCGCCGGGCGTGCGCATCGCTCATCAGGGCGACCCTGTGACCGACCCGGACGGCAAGCGCATCGGCGAGGTGACCAGCTGCTCGCTGGACAGCGAAGGCACGCTGACCGGGCAAGCTTTGGTGAACAAGAAATTCACCAAAGAAGGCACCAAGCTGCTGATATACCAAGGCCATGCAGGCAAAGATATAGGCGCCGCCACCCCCACCGAGGCTACAGTGGTCAGTCGCATGAAGTGACTATTTTGATCAAAAAAAGGCGCTGCTCTGCAGCGCCTTTTTTTTATTTTGCTCGCATTCGGTTTCCGCGTGGGTTATGCTCCAGCTCTACCATGCCGAGGGCCTCAAGAAGAGGTGGCATGTACATCGCAAAGCGTCCGCGCAGCCCCTTCTTGGTGCCGTACCAACCTTTGACAGGATTCTTTGTCGAGCGTGCCCAGGCTTCAACTGTGCCTTCTTTGGCAGGCTTGTTTTCGTCCGCGCTGCCAAGCTCTATCCAGTCACCGTGTTTCTTCAACATGGCGTGCAGATCGGCAACACCACGCCAAAGGTAACCAAGCTTGGTGCTACCCACCTGACAGATGATCACTGGTGGCTCAACACTGTCATCCTTATACATCGTATATGCACTGGTGCCAGGGGGAGTCTTCAATTGCCAGGGATCTTCCTTGGTGCCTTTGCCTTTTGCCGCCATCGTTCGCCTCCTAGACGAAACTGAATACATGATTGTAAGGGGAAACAGATCCAAAAGTACAGGCGGTAATGACATACGATGAAACTAAGGAGGGAGTGGTGCTTACTTCCGAAATAACCCGGATGCCACCTTCTACGGATATCAGATATCCCGGCCTCAGAATTGGTTCATGTGCGTAATCGCCGAATAATGCTTCTTGACTAAGTGAGAAGAATGTCGAAAAACAAAATAGTCGGAGGTATTAAAGCTGAAATCGCAAAAAAAAGAAAACTCGTGGTGACAGCCTTGATTTTTGTAACACTCGCAAATTCGAACTCCATGTATGGCGCACAATGCTGATAATTCTGGCTACTCACCGAGTACAGACTACCTGCGGCGACAGGCGCACAAAGACCAGCACCGCGAGTCCGACGCTGCCGGAAAGAGCGGCTCCCGCCACCACGATCGCCCCCAGCATCAGCGCCCACAGCGTACCCGTGCTTGCCGCCACGCCTGCGAAGAACGGCGTATTGTGCCCCGAGCCGATGGCGAAGCCCAACGCCGCCATCGCCATGCGCACCGCCGCCTGCCGGCAGGAGAAGCGTGGCTCGGCGTCAGCCGAGTAGCTTCTCCCAATGCGCAGCGGAGCTGCGCATACGGCCCAGCCCGCCAGCGCCCCTGCCACAGCCGAGGTCACGAAGAGGTCCACCGCAGAGCGCGAATACACCACGCCCTCAAAGCCCGGCAGCACGCGGTTGCCGCCCCACAGTAGTCAATGATCGGGTGCTGCACTGCGCTCACTGCAAATGAGGCCAGTTGGGTCAGCGTCAGCAGGCCCACAAAGGCCAGCACCGCTAGCCAGGTGTTCTGGGCAGCGGGGGCGCAGTTCCTCAAACGCCCACGCCACCAGCAGCCCCGCCAGCGCCGCCACCACGATCCCCAGCGGCGCAATGAACCAGATCGGCATGATTCGCGCCTGGTGGATTAGTAAAAAGGCGCCAAGCCGGCCAGCCCGGCCAATACACCTGCCAGCGCGCAATGTGAGGTCAGAAACGGTTGTGTCTTCGTTGTGTCTTCGTCATTTCTCATCCAACATGCCTTCCACGCCCGCTGCCGAATACTTGATTTTTTGCCCAGCTTTCCAAAAATAGGCGCACTGCGTGTACAAAGGTGCCATGCTTACATGGATCCGCCTTCTGCAAAAGTTGTTAGTAATAAGTTTTAACCCCCACCCATATTCGCGTAATAATAACTTTGCTTGTGAGCGGAGTTTGTCGAGATTTACGCCTTCGCAATCCCTCCTGAATATTCCAAAGCCGCTTGGCCTGCTTTGTCATTGCGGGGAGTATTGCAGCGCTTTGCGCTGCAAACGGATGAAGCAATCTGCTTCCCTGAGGGTAACGCCAGGCACTGGTTTCCGTTCTCTCATCAATGGCTTTCCTTTCCTTATAAGGAGTTACATATGATAAGGAGTTACATATGATAAGGAGTTACATATGAGCAAGAGAGTAATTGTGGTCCTTGCCGTGCTGACCCTGGCCCTCGCCGCCTGCGGCCCCAGCGCCGAGTCGGTCATTGCCACCGGCATTGCCCAGACCCAGCAGATCAGCGAGCTGCAAACCGCCGCCGCCGGCAACAACGCCACCAGCACGCCGGCTGCTCAGGAGACCCCAACTCCGGAGACGCCCCAGGCCACCACCAGCCGGGATGTCAACATGCGCTCCGGTGACTCCACCGCCTATGGCGTCATGACCGTCATCCCTGGCGGCCAAACCGTGGATGTGCTCGGCATCAACGCCGCCGGCACCTGGTTGCAGGTCCGCTACGCCAGTGCCACTGGCTGGATCTCTATCAGCTTCATCGAAGGTGACGTGCTCGCCGGCCTGCCCATCGTAACGCCCCCAGCGCCCCCCACGGGCGGCGGGGGTGGTGGTGGCAACAACACCGGCGGCGGTGGAGGCGGGGGCGGTGATAGTGGCAACACGCAGGACTTCTCGCTGGTCCTCTCCGCCAACAACACTGACAACAAGTCCATCAGCGGCGAAGTCCCGGCCAACACCACTCATCGCATCACCATCCGCGTGGATGATCTCACCGGCGGCTCCGAAGTGGATATTGCCTTCCAGTGTGACACCAGCATGCCGGAGTACGTGGAGATCACGGCCCCCGGCGCAGACGACAACACCATCTGCAACAACAACTGGTCGCATCTAGTCTCGCCCGGCAGCAACAGCTTCACCATCTCGCTGCGCATCACCCAGGGCAACCCAGTCAAGTGGACTGTGATCGCTAACGTCAGTCCGTAACACCGGCAACAAAAAAGAGCGGCCTGCAAAATTGCAGGCCGCTCTTTTGAATCGTCATTGCGAAGTAGGGGGCGCACTGCGGTGCGCCCGATAACGGTACTTACGGGATCGACACCGTCAGCGTGTAGTCCACCGTGCGCCCGCCCTGCGGCACTACCTCGATGATGTAGTACTGCGTCTGCGGCAAGCTCAGGCTGAAGTTGGTCACGCCGTTTTGCGCCCGGGCGTACGGTTCGCCGGTGTTAAAGCCCCAGATCGTCAGGGCTGCATCACTGGCGTTGGTGTTCACGTTGACTTGCAGCTGCTTGCCGGTCTGCGCGTAAATGGTGTAAGTCACCGGGTTGCCGCCCACCGTGCGCCCAGTGTAGCTGGCGCTGCTGCTGCCGCTGGCAAAGTTCACCGGCACGGCGAACGCCACCGACAGCGTAAAGTCCTGGGCGCTGCCGCCGCCCACCACGGTGAACTCGTAGTCCTGCGTCTTGGTCAACAGGGTGCGGTACGAGGTATAGCGCGTCGCTTCGGCCAGCACCGTGCTGCCGTCGGCGCCCTTGATCTCCATCACGGCGTTGCCGGCCTGGGTGAACAGATTGGCAACGATCACTTGGTTGGCGGCCGCGCCGGCCACAAAGCTGACCCGCTGGTTGGCCTCCACCCGGCCGGTCACAACACCATTAGTGGCGCCGGTGGCCAGGTTGATGCGGCCTTCCTCCTGCGTGGGGGTGGGTTCAGGCGTAAAGGTGGCAGTCGCCTCGGGCTCCGGGGTGGCCGTCGGCAGCGCCTCGGTTGGCGGCACAGCCGCCGCCGTCTCGGTGTTCACCGCTGAGAGGGTGCTGGCCACGCTGGTAAATAGGGCATTGGCGTCCGGCGTGGCCGGCGCCGGGCTGCAGGCAGCCAGGGCCAGCAGCACAAGCACGGAAAGAGTGGCTCGTTTCATGTCTTACTCCTTATGCAATATAACAATTATCCCATTAGAGATTAACACCTGGAATTGCAAATCGTCCCGCGCTGCTTTATGTATACTCCCCACAAATGGCTGCAAAACATCTCGTTCTCGTAGCCGGCAACATTGGCGCCGGCAAAACTTCGTTGGTGACTCAGCTGGGCGATCGTCTGGGTTGGCGCACAGGTTTCGAAACAGTGGAGACCAATCCCTACCTTGGCAAATTTTATGCCGATATGCGCAGTTGGGCCTTCCATCTGCAGGTCTTCCTGCTGGCCCAACGCTCGCAGCTCCATCTGGAAGCCTACCGTGATCCCAACTCGGCCATCCTTGATCGCAGCATCTATGAGGACTATTACATCTTCGCCCGCGCCTTGCATTCGCTGGGCAACCTCAGCCCTGAGGATCTGGAGACGTACTCGCGCGTCTACGAGTTGGTCATCGCTTCGCTGCCCAAGCCGGATCTGCTCATCATGCTGAAGGCACCCGTGCCTGCCTTGCTGGGCCGCATTCAGGCCCGCGGCCGTGAGATGGAAGCCGGCATCACCGCCGAATACCTCAGCCTGCTGGATGGCTACTACGACGAATGGCTCAGCAGCTTTGACCTGTGCCCTGTGCTCACCATCTCATCGGACGACCTGGATTATGTCAACGACCCGGCCCACCTGGACATCGTGATCCGCACCATCGAAGCCAAGCTCACCGGCCGCGACGAGCTCATCTTCGACGAATAATCCACGTGCATCCCGAGCGCAGCGAGGGATCCTTGCTGCCGGTGATGTTCGCTACTGATAATCCTCGAGGAACAAGCCCATCTCGGGGATATCGGGTACATCCGGCGCATACAGCCACGCGTCGAAGAATTCTTGCAGGTCTTCGCCGCTGACTCCACTGGCGATGGCCACGAAGTCCGCCGTGGTGGCGTTGCTGTCTCGGAAGTCGGCGTAATAGCGCTGCAGAATGCGGAAGAAGACCTCGTCGCCGACTCGCTCGCGCAGCGCATGTAGGGTCAGCGCCCCGCGGTAATACACGCCAAAGTTGAACAGGTCGTCCGGCCCCGGGTTCCCGGGCGGTGAGGCGAACGGCCCGCTTTGCGCCACTTGCCAGTAATACCAGTCGATCTCGTCGCGCAGCGCTTGCTCGCCGTAAGCGTGCTCGTTCCACAGCACGCTCAAGTAGGTGGCGAAGCCTTCGTTCAGCCACAGATCCTGCCAGCAGTTGAGGCCGACGCTGTTGCCAAACCACTGGTGGGCCAACTCATGCGCCACCACGTATTCGTCGGTGAACCCTGAGCCGAACACACTCATCGTCTGCGTTTCGAGGGCAAAGCCGAAATTAATGTCGTGCACGATGACGCCGGTCACTTCAAACGGGTATGGGCCGATGAGTTCGTTGAACAGCTCCAGCATTTCCGGGGTGCGCGCAAAATCGTTGCGCACTTCTTGCGGAATATCACGCTCGAAGTAGTCTCGAATCGGCAGGCCATTTGGCCCCGTGCTGGTCTCGATATCAAATAGGCCAATGCCCACCGTGGCCAGGTAGCTGGCCATCGGGTAGGCTGAGGTCCACACGAAGGTGCGCGTGCCGTCGCCATGGCTGATCGTGTCCTGCAGCACGCCGTTGGCGGCGGCCACGTACGGCTCCGCCACGGTGATGGCGTAGCTGTAGGTGGCTTTGTCGGAGGGGTGCTCGTTGACCGGCATCCAGGTGGAATTCCCGCTGGGCTCGGCGGCCACGTATGCGCCGTCACCGTCTGGGTACCAGCCCCAGCCCACCTCGAACTCTTCCATGCCGCTGAAGTCAATGCCCTCACCTGGGCTGCCGCCGTATTCAACGGTCACATCAAACGGATCACCCGCTTGCAGAAATTGCCTCGGAGTAATGCTGAGCTCGTTACCGCTACGCGAATACTCGGCTGGCTGCCCCTGCACGCTCACAGCGTGCACTTCCAACCCAGCCAACTCCAGATTGAACTGGTTGAGCGTTTGAGTAGCGACGGCATTGATGAGCACGCGGCCATCCAGGTGCCTGGCGGCCAGGTCTACCCGCAGCTCAACGTTGTAGTGCTCCACATCGTAGCCGCCGTTGCCCAGGTGCGGATAGTACGGGTCGCCCAGGCCTTCGGCACCCGGCTGCGGGCTGCCGGCGGCGCCCACGTTGGGCGGCAGCACGGGGCAGGCCTGCAGCGGCGGCGCCGGGTCAGAGCTGCCGCCAAAATTGCTGCTTCCGCCGCTGGGCGTGCGCAAGGCTTCGGCAGTGGGAGTGCTGGGGGGCGTGGCGTCGAAGCGGCAGGCCAAGCTGATCAACCCAAGAAAGAATACAGCGAGCTGGAGTTTAATACTTAGCACTCACTGAACCCGCACGAGTGGCACTTCTTGCAGCCCTCTTCGTTCACGAGGGTGCTGTGGCCGCACTCGGGGCACAGCTCGCCCTTTGGCCCCGTTCGCTGCTCCGGAGCAGCGTCAGCAGCATGAGCGTGCCCGTTGCCATTGCCGTTGCCGGGAGCGTGCGCTTGTGCCCCACTCTCGTGCGCTTCCAGGTACTGGCCGATCGCCTGCGAGACGCCGTCCGGCAGCGAGCGCACCTTGCGGGGCCCGAGGCCGAGCTGGCGGTCGCCGCCGAGGCCAGCCAGCTGGGCGCGCACTTCGTGCAGGCGCTGCAGCGGGGCCACGGGCGAGGACAGGCGCAGGATGTAGGATACGAGGCGGCCGATGGCCTCGGAGACGGCGGCGGTTTCGGAGCCGGCTTTGGCGCTGTTGATGAAGGCTTCGAAGGGCTGATCTTCACCGTTCTCATTGATGGTCACGAAAGCGGCCCCCAACGGAGTCTCGACCTTCATGGTGTGCCCGTGCATGACGCCGGGGCGCGGCTTACGACTCTCATTCCACAGTGCCTCCCCTACTGGCATAGGCTTCGCTTCGGGAGCAGCTTCCTTGGACTTCGCAGTCGCATGTGTCTCAAGCACAACCTTGTCGCGCGAGCCGGTGACGTAGACGGTGATGCCCTTGGCGCCCAGCTCCCAGGCCAACATGTAAGCGGTGGCCACATCCTCTTCGGTGGCTTCGGCGGGGAAGTTGACGGTCTTGGAGAGGCTGTTATCCACGAAGGCCTGCATGGCGGCCTGCATGCGCACGTGCTCCTCGGCGCTGATGTCGCCGGAGACCACGAAGGTGTTGCGCAGGCTCTCGGGCAGGCCGGCCACGTTCTGGCAGGTGCCCTGGGCCACGACTTGCTCGATGATCGTGGCGCGCTCCTCCTCGCTCAAGCCAGAGGCTTCCAGCGCCTGCTGGAACAGCGGGCTGGTGTATGTGAGCGTCAGGTCCTTGCCGTTGTCGTTGACGTGGCGCAGGTACGCCAGAGCGAATACCGGCTCGCAGCCGTAGCCTTCGCAGCCGGAGATGGTGGCGATGGTGCCGGTGGGCGCGATGGTGGTCTGGCAGGCGTTGCGGATGCCGTGCTCCTTGATGCCGGCGACGATGGCGTCCCAGTCCACCGCCGGGCGGCCGAAGTCGCCCACGTAGGGCTCCAGCGGCGTGGGCGGGGTCCAGGTCATATCGTTCTTGTCGTAGATGCTGCCTTCGATGGCGGTGAAGGAGCCACGCTCTTTAGCCAGCTCGATGCTGGTCTTCATGCTGTGATAGCGCACGAACTCCATGATCTGCGCCGAGAACTCCTGCGCTTCGGACGAGCCGTAGCGGATGCCGCAGTGGTACAGCAGGTCGGCCAGGGCCATGACGCCCAGGCCGATGCGGCGCGCCATCAGGGCAGCCTCGCGCAGCTGGGGTACCTGCGGCACGTAAGCATTCTCCTGCACGACGTCATCGAGGAAGCGGGTGGCCAGCTCAGTGCTCTCCTGCAGCTTGGCCCAATCCACCGTGCCATCGGGGCCGAAGTGCTGGGCCAGGTTGATGGAGCCGAGGCAGCAGTTCTCGTAGGGGCCGAGCCACTGCTCGCCGCAGGGGTTGGTGGCCTCGAGCGGATAGAGGTGCGGCACGGGGTTGCTGCGGTTGGCCGCATCCAGGAACAGCAGGCCGGGTTCGCCATTGTGGTGAGCCTGGGTGACGATCATGTCGAACAGCTCACGGGCGCGCAGGGTCTTGTGGGTCTTGATGGGCAGGCCAGCCAATTCGGCCTGCTCCAGCGTGCCGTCGAAGCCCTTGCTGCGCGGGTCGCTGATATCGAGGAAGCGTAGATCCCAATCGGCGTCAGCCTGCACGGCGCGCATGAAGGCGTCGGTGATGCCAACCGAGATGTTGAAGTTGGTGATGGCGTTCTCGCTGGTCTTGCTGGTGATGAACTCCTCGACATCCGGATGGTCTACGCGCAGCACGGCCATGTTGGCGCCGCGGCGGGTGCCGCCCTGAGCGATCTCGCCGAAGGCCTGGTCATACACGCGCAGGAAGCCGACCGGGCCGGTGGCCCGGCCGGCGGAGGTCTTGACGTGGGCGTTCTTGGGGCGCAGGCGGCTGAAGGCGAAGCCGTTGCCGCCGCCGGTCTGCTGGATCAGGGCCGCGTCACGCAGGGTCTGGAAGATGCCGGAGGAGGCGCGGCCCATGTCGTCGCTGATGGGCAGCACGAAGCAGGCGGCCAGCTGTCCAATGGGCGTCCCAGCGCCGGTGAAGGTGGGCGAGTTGGGAGTGAAGCGCTGTTCAGCCAATAAGCCGTAGAAGGCGCGGGCGGTTTGCATTTCATCACCGCCCCATTCCTTTTCCACCTTGCCAACGTGGTAGGCCACGCGCCAGTAGGTCTGCTCGGCGCTCTCGATGGGCTTGCCTTCTTTGTCGCGGCGCATATAGCGACGCTCGAAAACCTGCATGGCATTATCGCCCAGGTGAACCTTGGCAAGCCCCTTGGGCATGGCCGGCGTGGGCAGCAGGCCGTGGGTCTCCTGCTTGGCGGTGGTGGATTTTGTTTCCTTCAACATCGCTTCCTCCATAGTGCGGGGAGACGCAGCGACACTCCGCCCCCGGCTGGGTGCGGGTGGTGCTGCGTCAACTTGCTGCGATCAGGCTGTCTACTTCTTTGCGGATGGCCTGAAGATCGTTCAGGCCCAGATACACGAGCGCAAAGCGGATGTAGGCAATTTCGCTGAGGTCCTTCAAGCCGGCGAGGACCATATCGCCGACGACGCGGGACGAGACTTCGGACTTCTCCATCTGCATGAGCTTGGTTTCGATCTCGCCCACCAGGCGGTCGATCTCGGCGGCGGCCACGGGCAGCTTGACGCAGGCAAGCTGCACGCTGCGCAGCAGCTTCTCGCGGTCAAACTCTTCGCGTCCGCCATCGCTCTTGATGATGAGCGGCGCAGCGAGAATGGGACGCTCGTAGGTGCTGTAGCGCTTGCCGCAGTTCTTGCACTCACGCCGGCGGCGAATGCCACCCCGCGCGTCATGCGTGGTGTCGATCACCTTGCTGCCTTCCTGGTTTGCGTCTTTGCAATGCGGGCACAACATAGCTGCGGGTCTTGCCTCTCTCTACTACTGAACTGCGCGTATCGCCCCCATATATGGGGAGCAGTACAAAAGTACCGCTATATTTCGGGGGAAAAGTTCGCCATTCTAGCATGCGGCCTATAGGCACGCAAGCATTTTTGGCACGAAATCTGCGTTTGGGGAAAACTTTAAGACACGCGTGGATGGAGCGTATAGCTGACTTGAAGTCAATTGGCAGGACTGATGGACGTAACACCCCCAAGGGTGTTGATCTCCAGCAGCCAGTGACTGCCGATCACACAACGCTGGAACTGGCTGTACGAATTGGCCTGGTAGCTGTAGGTATCGCCACCGGAACGGAATATGCAGGTGTATGTCTCCTCCTGCTCACCCAGACGCTGATCGAAGTTGAGCGCGGGCTGCGGCCATTGCGGATTCAGGCCCACGCCGCGTAATTCAACCGTGTCGTAGGCTTCCCAGGCTTCGGCAGTATAGGAGCAGTAGTCTGCATACACCTCGTACATGCAGTCCTGCACCACCTCGCCAGAGCCGCTGCCTGTATCCACCACGTATTCGGTGCCACACACTTCACGGTAAGTGGCGTTGTTGGGCGGCTGGGCCTGTGTGCTGCGGACCTGCTCACGACAGGACAGGTTGGTTGCGCCGCTAGGCACTTCATCAGCCCAGGCTTCCAACTCCACCGGGCCGAACTGCTCCACCACGACTGAACGTTCCCACTCGGCGCCGATAACCGTGGCTTCGATCTGACTGGTGCGCAGGAAGAGAAAGTACACGATAGCGCACAGCGTCAGAAGCACCAGCCCGCCGATGACGAATGCTCGCGACCCAAGCTTGCCAGCGGCCTGCGGCTTGGTAGGCGCCTTGGCGGGCCGGGGAGCCGGCGCCAGGCTGCCGCCGCAGCTGCCACAGGCGCGGCGATTGCCGGCATTGTGCGCACCGCAGCTTGGGCACTCTTGCGGGGTATAGGCGCCTTTGACGGTGGGCTTAAAGGCACCCAGGACCTTGCCAGACCCACGCTTGGCCCCGGCAGCAAGATCTGCCTGGCACTGGGAACAGTTCTTGGCCCCGGAAGGATTGCGGGTACCGCAAAACCCGCAATGGATGTCCGCGCCGGCTTTGGCGCGGCGAATCTTTTCGGCATCGGTAAGGAGCTGGCTGAGGCTACCCTGGTGGAAGTCAACCTGAGGCGGCTGCGGGCTGCCGCACGACATACAGTAGGCGTGCACCCCCGCATTCTGATTGCCACAGCTTGGGCAAGCCCAGTAGAGTTCAACGTAGCCTTTAACTTTGCGAACCATAGCGTCTCCGTGGAGCAAATGATAAACCACATAGAGCTAACAAAAGACCACGCTGCCCGGTGAGGCAGCGTGGTCTTTTCGGGCTCCGTGGAGGGTCGGATCGTACGCCCGGTGTTACACCTAACTGATAGAGATCAACTACCGACCTACGCGGTTGCGCAGGAAGGTGGGGATATCCAAGTCTTTGGGGTTGATGTTGGCGGCCATTTCGCTCTCTTGCTGGCGAGGGGCAGCCTGGATGTGGCCTTCGTGGCTCTGGGCGGGCTGGCCGGGCTGCGTGCGCAGCATGCGGCGCGGCATGCCCTTGCGGTCAAAGCCGGTGGCGATGACGGTGATGCGCACCTTGTCGCCCATGTTCTCGTCGATCACCGCACCGAAGATGAGGTTCACATCCGGGTGGGCGGTTTCCTTGACGATGGCGGCGGCCGTGTTGACCTCGAACAGCGACATGTTGGGGCCGCCGGTGATGTTGAACAGGATGCCACGGGCCCCGTCAATGGTGATGTCGAGCAGCTGGCTGTTGATGGCGGCTTCGGCGGCCAGTTGGGCGCGGTTCTCGCCCTCGGCCTCGCCAACGGCCATCAGCGCCGCCCCACCCTCAGACATGATAGTGCGCACATCGGCAAAGTCAAGGTTGATCAGACCGGGCACGGTGATAAGTTCAGAGATGCCTTGCACACCCTGTCGCAGCACGTCGTCGGCCACGCGGAAGGCATCGTTCAGCCCGGCGCGCTTGTCCACCAGTTGGAGCAGGCGGTCATTGGGGATGACGATGAGGGTGTCTACGTGCTCTTTCAGCTGGGCAATGCCAGCTTCAGCGTTCTGCTTGCGGCGCTTGCCTTCGAATTCAAAGGGGCTGGTGACCACGCCAATGGTGAGGGCGCCGACTTCACGCGCAACCTGGGCCACGATGGGCGCGGCGCCGGTGCCAGTGCCGCCACCGATGCCGGCGGTAACGAACACCATATCGGTGCCGCGCAATACTTCATACAGCTCTTCGGCAGACTCTTCGCCGGACTTGCGCCCGGTGTCAGGGTCACCGCCGGAGCCCATGCCCTTGGTGAGCTTGTTGCCAATGCGCACCTTGGTGGGCGCATTGGAGAATTGCAGGGCCTGCGCGTCCGTGTTCACCGCCACGAACTCAATGCCCGGCATGCCCTGCTCAATCATGCGGTTGACGGCATTGCAGCCGCCGCCGCCGACGCCCACAACTTTGATGCGGGCCAGTGCTTCAGTGTGGTTGTTGTTTGCCATCTAGCTCCTCCAAGCTAAGTGATTGCTCTCAAGCGCGGTGCTGCGACACTTAAGATTCAAATATAGACTGTTCGCTTTTTTTTCGCCTGTAAATCAAGGCAGGAAACGGCGAATCAGATCCTTCCAGTCAACGCCCTTATCAGGGCCGTGCCCATTCTGTGAAGCCGTGATAGGGCTGACCTCATTCATCAAGACTGCCCACTTCAGCAAGCCTACGCTGGTGGCGTAAGCGGGCGATTGCAGCTTGTCTACAATACCGGTCAGCTTCTCCGGCTGGCCGATGCGCACGGGCATGCGCAGCACGCGGCTGGCAAGCTCCGGTAGGCCCTTGATGGCGCTGCTGCCACCGGTGAGCACCACGCCGGCGGGCAACAGTTCGCCATAACCGGTGCGGCCGATCTCTTCCTGCAAAAGGGTGAAGACCTCTTCCATGCGGGCTTCAATGATCTCGCTCATCTCATGGCGGTTAATGTCGATCGCTTCGGCTGCGCCGACGGCCTTGACCGCGAAGGTCTCGGCCGGGTCGATCTCGGCCGGCAGCGCGTGGCCGTAGCGCAGCTTGATCTCTTCGGCTTGCGAGAAGGGCAAACGCAGGCCATGCGCAATGTCAGAGGTGACGTGGTTGCCACCAACCCCCAGCACGCTGGTGTGCTGCACATCGCCTTCGACGAAGATGGCCATGTCGGTCGTACCGCCGCCGATGTCACACACCACCACGCCCATCTCACGCTCGGTGGGGGTGAGCACCGCCTCGGCCGAGGCGAGCGGGTTGAGCACGAACTGGCTCACACCAACGTTGGATTCGGCGACGCACTGGCGCAGGTTGTCCACCACCGAAGCGGCGGCGGTGATGATGTGCACCTGGGCCTCGAGGCGGAAGCCGTGCATGCCGACCGGGATGGCAATGCCATCCTGCCCGTCAACGATGAAACCGCGCTGGATGACGTGGATGACCTCGCGGTTGTGCGGGATGGCAACGGCGCGGGCTACTTCCAGAGCGCGGGCCACATCGTCGTGGCTGATGACGCGGTTGGCGATGCCGACCGCACCGATGTTGTTGGTGGAAGTGACGTGCGCGCCAGCCAGGCTGACCAGGGCCGATGCGATCTCCAGCCCGGAGCTGCGCTCGGCCTTGTCGATCGAGTGGCCGATGGCGCGGGTAGCGGCATTGATATCCACCACCGTGCCCTTGCGCACACCCTGCGAAGGCTCCACCCCTACCCCCAGCACGCGCACGCGGCCGTCTTGCTCCACGCGGGCGACGATGGTGCAGATCTTGGTGGTGCCGATATCAATGCCTACGACAATTGGTGCGGCCATTAGTAGTCCATCCTGTAGTACGGGGCGTGCAGTTGGGCCACGCTGATCAGCGTGGGCGACAGGCGGCGCGCCCGCAATTCGTCCAAAATCTTGAGATATACCGCCAGGCGCTGGTCAATATCCTTGCCGTCCTGGCCGAAATAGGCCTGCCAGCCGCCGGGGTCAGTCCAACCGAAGCCCAGCTCCTGGTTATAGATGAGCGGCGCGTCTTCCGGTGCAATGCGGTCCAGGGCCTGGATGGCAAAGACCATCTCGGGCCGGATGAGCTGGTGGCTCTGTGTGGCGCTGTTGCTGGCCAGGGCAGGCGGTGCATCCAGGGCGGTCACGCGGATGAGCCCGGCGGCATCGCCCTGCGGAATGAAGGCCACGCCAGCGGCATCCAGCCATAGGGTCAGCCCGGCCTGCTCCCACACGATGAGCGGCTCGCGCTCCTTAACCGTGACAGTGACGCGGCCCGGCAGGCTAACGCTGATCGAGACGCGCTCCAGCTCAGGGAACTGGTCACGCAGGATCGTATAGAGTTTTTTAGGCTCAACGGCGAAGACGCTCTGGCCGCTGATGCCGAGGGCGCTGTTGATGGCATTGCCATCCACGCGCTGGGCGCCCTGCAAGGCGACCCGCGCTACGGTGAAGCTGCCCGATGCGAACATACTGTAGAGCATGAAAATGCACAGACCCACCAGCGAGGCGGAGACCACGCGCCAACCCACCTGCACGCTGGGCAGAGCCGGCAGGCGCAGTTCGGCGCCGGCTTCGGCCAGCTTGATGTAGCGTGGGCGGCGTTCTTTGCGCTCGGCCAACTGCTGCAGGCGGCGCTCCGTCTGGGCGTTGCGGGCCACCATGCGCGGCATGCGCGTCGCGCGGGCCGCCTTGCTGGCGCTGCTGGCCAGGCGGTTGACGATGGGCTTGCCCTCGCGGCGCTCCAGACGGCGGGCGCGCACTTGCTCAGCGCGGGTCAGACTGCTTTCACCAGTGGCCATTTAGCCGCCTCTCCTGTATTCGTGCACGGTAGCGGCGCGCTCGGCGCGCCGCTCCAGCGCCAATTCGATCAAACGGTCCACCAGGGCTTCCCCATCCATACCGCTGGCCTTCCACAATTGCGGATACATGCTGATGGAGGTGAAGCCCGGAAGAGTATTGACTTCGTTCAGCACAACTTCACCAGTGTCACGGTCGAGAAAGAAATCCACGCGGGCCAACCCCGCCAGATCGCAAGCCTGGTAGGCCTTGACGGCCAGCTCACGGATGCGGGCACTGGTCACGGCGGGAATATCAGCCGGGATATAGGTCTTGGAGCGGTCATCGTGGTACTTGGCCTCGTAGCTGTAGAACTCGGCCTCGGGCACCACCTCGCCGCATACCGAAGCCTCGGGCGCGTCGTTGCCCAATACGCTGACCTCGATCTCGCGGGCGTTGTAGCCGCGCTGTACCACAGTGCGGCGGTCATACTGGGCGGCGTACATCAGCGCTTCCATCAGGTCAGAGCGATTATTGGCTTTGCTGACGCCCACCGAAGAGCCGAGATTGGCCGGCTTGATGAACAAGGGATACTTGCTGACCGCCTCAGCCTTGGCAATGGCGGCTTCGGTGTCATCCTGGATCTCGCTGCGCAGCAGCAGCACACTGTCGGCGACGGGGATGTTGTTGGCCTTCATCACATCGGCGAAGAGGGCTTTGTCCATACCCACGGAGGAGCCAAGCACGCCGGCGCCAACGTAGGCGACGCCGGCCATCTCCAGCAGACCTTGCAGCGTGCCGTCTTCGCCATAGGTGCCATGCAGCACAGGGAAGACCACATCCACATCCGCCAGCGTCGTGAGTAGCTCACCACCCTGGGCAGCGGTGATGGCCTTGATGCCCGTGCGGGTCGGGTCAGCCAGCAGCGTTGCGGCGTTCAGGCCGCTGATGTCCTCAGCTTCCAGCGCGGCCAGCACGCCGTCGCCGGCGTACCAACTTCCGTCACGCGTGATGCCGACCTGGGTGACCTGGTAGCGGGCAGGGTTCAACATCTGCAGCACGAACTTGGCTGACATGAGCGAAACGGCGTGCTCGCCAGAGCGGCCGCCGAAAATAACTGCAACGTGAGTCTTGTTCTCTGCCATCTTTTTCATCAGTCCTGCGTGGGCCACTCGCCCACTAACTGCACTTCCAACTCCAACTCGATGCCGGCGGTCTTGAGAACCGTCTGGCGTGCTTCCTGAATAAGTGCGTATACATCGGCTGCACGCGCCTCCCCCAGATTGAGGAAGAAGTTGCCATGCAGTGGGCTGATCTGGGCGTTGCCAATGCGCTTGCCCTTCAACCCGGCTTGCTCGATTAGCCGCCCGGCGCTTTCGCCCGGCGGGTTCTTGAACATGGAGCCCATGCTGGCGCCCGGCGGCTGGGTCAGCCGGCGGTAGGCCTGGTAGGTGTCCATCTCGGCCCGAATTTCAGCTTCGGGTCGCTGGACCAGGCGCAGCTGGGCGCCGAGAACGATAGCCTGGCCGGGATTGCGCTTCAGCCAACTCTCGCGGTAGGCAAAGCCCAAATCCGCCGGGGTCCAGTCCTGGCGGCCCTTCTCACGATGCAAGATTGTTGCCAGCTGCAAGCAGCCGGCCATGTCGCCGCCGTGGGCGCCGGCGTTGCCGGCCACTGCGCCGCCCAGCGTGCCAGGCACGCCGGCGGCCCACTCCAGTCCGCCCAGGCCCTTGCGGGCCGCCTGGCGGGCCAGCGAGCCGAGGCCTGCGCCGGATTCAGCCCAGACGGCTTCGGCGTGGAACTCCACCTTGTTGGCCTGGTTGAGCACCACCACCTGGCGGATGCCCGCATCGCTGACCAGCATGTTGGAGCCGCCGCCCATGATCACGAAGGGCAACTCCAGCTGCCAGAGAGCCTGGGCGGTTTGGGCCAACTCGTCAGCCGAGCGCACGTCCACCAGCGCATCGGCGTTGCCGCCGATACGCGCAGAGGTAAGCCGCCCCACCGGCTGGTCCAGCCGGAGACGGTCACCAAAGGCCGCTTGGAGTGCGGCAATGGGGAGTGTACGCTCGCTCACGTGCATCAGATCTTCTTGACGCGCGTGACGATGCGGTTAAGCACCTCGCGCGTGGCTTCGTCCTTGGTGACGTGGCTGCCCGGACGCTTGGGCGCAGGGGCCACCTTTAGCTTCGTCAGGTCGTACTCTTCACCGTAGGTCACGATGAACGGCATGACCTTCTTCTGTTTTTGCTCAAGCATGTTTGCTCTCCTTGTCTTGCAAGCCGGCGAACACATCGGCGCTCAGTTGAATGGCGTCACCCGCGCTCATCACCACCAGCACATCGCCGGCAGTCAACTCAGCCAGCAAGGCTTGCTGGGTCTGCGCAAACGTGGGAGTGAACGCGGCGCGGGGGATTTGTGCTACGAGCTTCTCCAGCGAAAAATCGGCCGGGCGCTGCTCACGGGCGGCGTATACGTCAAGCACCAGCACGCGGTCAGCGTCGCCGAAGGCGCTGGCGTAGTCGGCAGCCAAGGTCTGCGTGCGGCTATAGGTGTGCGGCTGCCACACGGCCAGGATGCGGCGGCCAGCGTAGCGGGCGCGGGCGGCGGCCAGCGTGGTGCGGATCTCGCTGGGATGGTGGGCATAGTCATCTACGACGGTGACGCCAGCCACATCACCGCGCACTTCAAAGCGGCGGCTGGTGCCGCGGAAATCAGCCAGGGCCAGGGCAGCCTCGCCCATGTTGAGGCCGAGCTTGTGGGCTACGGCCAGCGCGCCGAGCGCGTTGAGGGCGTTGTGCAGGCCAGGCACCTGCATCTGCACGCGGGCCAGCTCCTGCCCGTCATGCAGGGCTGCAAAGTTGTAGCCAGCCCCATCGGTGGAAAGTATTTCCATACGATAGTCCGCCCTTTCGTGGCTATGCGCATAGCGGCTGGTTTTGTGGCCGCGCTCGGCGGCGTAGGCCAGCAAGGCAGCTGCGCCTGCATCGTCGGCGCAGGCGATCAGCTCGCCGTCGGGCTGCAGGCGGTCAACAAAGCGCTCAAAGGCGGCCTGGAAATCCGCAGGAGTGGCAAACATATCCGGATGGTCGTGCTCGACATTGGTCACCAGCGCATAGCGCGGGCGCAGGCCGAGGAACATGTAGTCGTATTCATCGGCCTCGATCACGAACAGCCGCCCACCGCCGGCGGCGGCATTGGCGCCGAGATTGGCGGCCAGGCTGCCGATGATGTAGCCGGGCCGCTGATTGAGGGCGGTGAGCAGCCAGGCCAGCATGGCGGTGGTGGTGGTCTTGCCGTGCGAGCCCGCCACGGCGATCACCTGCTGATCAGCCAGTAAATGCTCCAGGAACTCGGAGCGCTTGTAGACGGGAATGCCTTTGGCACGGGCGGCCTGCACTTCGACGTTGTCCTCGCCCACGGCGGAAGAGCGCACTACGCGGGTTGCGCCGTTGATGTTGGCGGCGGCGTGGCCGATGCTGACCTTGACGCCCGCCTGGCTGAGCAGCTCACCCAGCGGCGAAGCCTCGCGGTCAGAGCCGCTGATGTGCTCGCCACGCTCAAGCAGCACGCGCGCAATGGCAGACAAGCCGGTGCCGCCGATCCCGATGAAGTGCGTGCTCTGGCTCATACGAACACCAACAAGATCAGCAAAATACCGATCAACACAGCCACATAGGCCCACTGCCCCACCAGCCAAACCGGGATGCTGTACTCGAGCCACTGGGCCAGCTCGGGGCCGGCGGGGGTGACGAACGGAAACGGATAGTTGTACTTGTTCAGATAAAAGAGCAAGGTCGTTACCAGGAAATAGCCGTTGGCGGCGCCCAGCACCAAACCGAAGATCTTGTTGCGCCAGTGGCTTTTTATGAGCGCATCTGAGATCTGCTGAATGCGCTGGCCTTGATAACCGATCACGGCGCAGAAAGTGACAATGCCGCCGCGCACCAGGAATTGCAGGTCATCCGGGCCGGAGAACGGGAAATATTGTTCGATCACCACGATCGCAAATACGGCCGCCACGATCGAGATCGTGACCAGCACTTCCTTCTTGACGCCGCGCGTGCCGCCCACAATGGCAAACATGACGACGAGCATCCACAACAGCGCACTGAACGAGATCACGCCTGGGCCTCCCGCCCTGCGCCCAACTGGCGCAGCAGGCCGGCCAGGCGGGCGGCCGCATCCGGCATGGCCAAGGCGGCCATGGCGCTGCGCATGTCGGCCAGGCGCGGCTTGTCGGCCAGCAGGCCGCGCACAGTGGCGGCCAGCTCGGCGCCCATGCGCTCATCGGGCAGCACCATAGCTGCGCCGCGTTGCGATAGCAAGGCGGCGTTGTCGTGCTGGATGTGCTGCTTGAACGGGATCGGCACGAGCACAGCCGGCAGCTGGAACAGCGGCAGCTCGCCAAAGGTGGAGGCGCCGGCGCGGCACACGGCCAGGTCCGCCGCGGCGAAGGCCGCGCCCATGTCCTCGTGCAAATACGGGAACGCACGATAGCGGGCCGCCTGGGCGGGCGGCAACTGCGCCTGGGCGTCGTTGACTTCGTCCCAGTTGGCTTCGCCACTGATATGGATCACTTGCATATCTTGCAATAAGTCCGGCAATGCCGCCACCGCAGCGCGGTTAATGTTTTGTGCGCCCTTGCTGCCGCCAAAGATCAGCAGCACAGGCACGTCCGCGCTCAAGCCGAAGTGGCGCAGCGCCTCGGTGCGGCGGGCGGGCTGCGCCCAGGCGGCCAGCTCGGCGCGCACCGGGTAACCGGTGACCTGCACGCGGGCCGGGCGGTCAAAGTATTGGCCCACCTCGCTGGCCACGGTGGCGATCACATCGGCGAAGCGGGCAATAAAGCGCAGGGTGAAACCTGGGCGCGCATCCGGCACGAAGGCCAGCGTGGGTACGCGGCGGCCAGCCATGGCGATGGGCGCGGCGACGAAGCCGCCGGTAAAGAAGAGCGCATCGGGCTTAAAGCGCGCCAGGATGCGGCGAGCCGCCAGCCAGCCGCGTAGCAACTGCCACAGGTTGCGCGGCAGCTGGGCAAGACCCACGCCATGCAGGCCGGCGGCGGGCAGCGTGGTGAAGGTCAGCCCGGCGCGAGTCACCAGCTGCTCCTCCATGCCGCCTTGGCCGCCCACCCACAGCAGCTCAAGGTCAGTTGCGCCCAATTCTTGAAGCGCGGCGAGCGCGGGATAGACCCCACCCCCGCTCGCCCCGGCGGCCACGAGTAGTCGCATCAATGATCCTTTCTTCTTTCTGGCTCTTCGCGCTTGATGTGCGCGAAACGCTCATTACAACGCCCAGTGCGCCCAGCACAGAGACCAGGCTGGAGCCGCCGAAACTGATCAGCGGCAACGCATTGCCGGCAAACGGCAGCAGACCCACCATCACGCCCATGTTGATGAAGGCTTCCATGGTGATCCAGACGGTGATGCCGCCGGCGATCAGCGCACCCAGCATGTCTGGGGCGCGGTGGGCAATGACCATGCCGCGCCATAGCACTACGCCATACAAGAGCGCCAGGATGGCACAACCCACCAGGCCGAGTTCTTCGCCCACGACGGCAAAGATACTGTCGGTGGGCGGCACGGGCAGGCCGGTGAGCTTGGTGTCGGCCAGGCCAATGCCCACGCCGAACCAGCCACCCTTCACAAACGCTTCGAATGAGCGCAGCACGTGACTGTTGGCCTGGGTGGGGTCCTGCAAACTATCCAGGTAGCTGCTGATACGCACCTGGCTGGTAGTGCTGACGCTGACGAACAAGCTGGCCAGCACACTGGCGCCGGCCAACATGAAGATGATCTGCTTGATGCTGCCGCCGGCGAGGAAGAACATCATGCCGCCCAGCACCACCATGGTGGCGGCGGCGCTGAAGTCAGGCTGCAGCAGAATGAGGCCGGCCATCAGGCCCACGATGGCGCCCAGCGGCACAATGCCGCGGCCGACATGGGCCAGCTGCTCACGTTTGGAGCTGAGCCAGACCGAGAGATACAGGATCGTCGCCACCTTGGCCACTTCACCAGGCATATACGAACCGCCACTGAGGGCGCGGGCCGAACCGAAGCGGACTTCGTTCACCACCAGCACGACCAGCAGGCTGATGATGGTGCCGGCGATGAGAGGGATGGCATATTTGCGCCAGAAGCGATAGTCAATGAAATAGGCTGCCAGCCCGCCCACCAGACCGATGGTCATGGTGACCATTTGGCGGCGGAACATGAAGGTGGGGTCATCGTATTCACTCAGCGAGAAGTCCCAACTGGCGGAGTAGACCATCAGCAGGCCGAAGACGACCAAGGCGAAGATGGCCAGGGCCATGGGGACATCAAAGTTGAGCTCCAACTGCGGCCACAGGCTGGCGCCCTTGCGGCGGCCGCGGCGGCGGGAACGCCGCTCGGGCTGCTCGAAGGCTTCGGGCGTGGCTTCAAACTGGTCAAAGGTTTCTTCGCTCATAGCTCACTCACCAATTGGCGAAACCGCTCGCCGCGGGCTTCAAAGTCCTTGAATTCGTCAAAGCTGGTGGCGCCAGGCGCCAACAGCACCACCTCGCCCGGGCGGGCTTCGGCGGCGGCCAGGCGCACGGCTTCATCGAAGCCGGGCGCGGTGTGGCGCGGCAGCTGCGGCGCCCGGCTGGCAAACAACTGCTCAAGCATCGGCGCGGCTTGGCCGAACAGCACCACGCGGCTGGTGCGCTCCGCGGCTAGGCTCACCAGCCCGCTCCAGTCAAGCTGCTTGTCGCGCCCGCCCAGCAGCAGCACCAGCGGCTGGCCGAAGGCGCGGACAGCGGCCTCGGCGCGCTGGGGGGCGGTGGCGATCGAGTCGTTGTAGTACTCCACCCCGCGCAGGCTGCGCACAAATTCCAAGCGGTGCGGCGCACCGTGGAAGCCCTGCAACCCGGTCAGCATGTCTTGCGGACGGGCGCCGGCAGCGGCAGCCAGGGCGCAGGCAGCCAGTACGTTCATCAGGTTGTGCTCGCCGCGCAATTCAATCGCGTTCAGCGGCAGCAGTTCGTGCTCGCCGCTGGCATCGCGCAGCCAGATGCTGTTGCCGCGCGCGAACACGCCGTGCTGACCGGCGGCCAGCAGGCCGCGGGTGAACCACAGTACGCTTCCGCGCACACTCTCAGCCAGCGGCCAAGAGCGTGAGTCTTCACGGTTAAGCACGGCTACATCATCGGCGGTCTGGTAGTCCAGAATGCGCGCTTTGGCGGCTACGTATTCGTCCATACTGGCATGGCGGTCGAGATGATTGGGCGCCAGGTTGAGGATGGTGGCTATCTGTGGGGCGCGGGTCATCCATTCCAGCTGGAAGCTGGAAAGTTCCATCACGGCGATGTCATCGGCGTGCATCTCGTCCACATCCGCCAGCAGCGGGCGGCCGATGTTGCCGCCCACCCAGACTTTGCGAACACTCTGGCCTTCGAGGCCAGCCAGCATGCGCCCCACCAAGGTGGTGGTGGTGGTCTTGCCGGCCGAGCCGGTGATGCCGACCACGCGGCACGGGGCACCATCCAAGAAGAGTTGCGAGTCGTTCGAGATAGGAATGTTGCGCTGTTTGGCTACACGCACCAACTCAATATCGCTGGGCACACCGCCGGAGAGGCATACCAGATCAGCGCCATCCAGCAAGCTCAACGGATGACCGCCCAGCGCCCATTCCACCGGCAGGCCAGCCAGCGCGGCGCGGGCCTCGCCCAGCTGCTCGGCCGGGCGCGCATCGGTGAGCACGGGGCGCGCGCCGTGGTTCGCCAGATATTTGGCGGTTGCCACTCCTTGCCGCGCGGCTCCCACGATCACCACTTTGCGCTCCTTCCAGTCCATGCGCTACAACACCGCCAAGGCCACGCCCACCATGGCGAACAACAGGCCCATCAACCAGAAGCGCTGCACGATCTGGGTTTCGCTCCAGCCGGAAAGCTCGAAATGCAAATGCAGCGGGGTCATTTTGAAGACGCGCCGCCCGCCGGTGAGCTTGAAGAAGCCGACCTGCAAAATAACGCTGAGGATCTCGCTGACGGGGATGACCGCGATCAGCGGCAGCAGGATCCACTGGCCGGTCATCAAGGCCACCACGCCCAGGCAAGCGCCCAGCGCCATAGCGCCGGTATCGCCCATGATGAGCTGGGCGGGGTGCACGTTGAACCACAGGAAGCCGAACAGTGCGCCCACCAGCGTGAAGCAGAACTGCGCCAGAAAGGTCTGGCCCTGCAGCAAGGCAATGCAACCAAAGGTGGCGAAGGCGGTGGCGCTGATCAAGCCCGCCATGCCGTCCAAGCCATCGGTAAAGTTGACCGCGTTGGCCGCCCCCACAATAATGAATACCGCCACCGGGTAGAAGAACAAGCCAAGGTCAAACTCAACACTGGCACCGGGCAGGTACATATCTGGCACGTGGAGCAGTTCACGCAGTGCAATCGCCAGAGCGGTTGCCAGCACCACCTGCAGCAGCAGCTTGTTGCGGGCGCGCATGCCCTCACCGATTCTCCGCTGCAGCTTACGAATGTCATCAAGGCTGCCCAGGGCGGCAAACGCGATCATGGCGCCCATCGGCACCAACACCGAGAGCCCCACCCCGCTCAGCCCGATCAGCGAGACGGCGTTGAGCAGTACGGTCACCAGCAGCACGGGCAGAATGAACATCACGCCGCCCATGGTGGGCGTGCCCACTTTGACGATGTGGCGTTGGGGTGCCTCGACGCGGATGCTATCGCCCACTTCCAGGCGACGCAAAATACGGATGAGCGGGCCGCCCCAGATGACAGTGAGAATGAAACTCACCCCGGCCAGCACCAATGCGGTGGCGCTACCGTTCATTACGTTCCTCCAGATCCGGCACGATCCTGTCCATGTGCACGCCGCGCGAGCCCTTGACCAAGACCACGTCGCCGGCGCCCAAGGCACTCTTGAGATAAGCCAGCGCGCCTTCGGTGTCCTCAAATTCGTTGATGGCGGTGGCTTGCAAGCCAGCCGCGCGGGCAGTCTCGGCAATGGTGTGGGCACGCGGGCCGACGGTGACCAGCAGGTCGGCCACGCGGGCGGCCAGGTTGCCCACCACGCGGTGGCCCTGCTCCTCATATTGGCCGAGCTCTAGCATATCCCCCAGCACGGCCACCTTGCGGCCCTCGAGTTCGCTGAGCAGATTGAGCGCCGCCACGGTCGATTCAGGCGAGGCGTTATAGGTGTCATCGAGTAGCAACGAGCCGTTGCGGCCGGGCACGGCCATCAGGCGCAGCTGGGCGTTGCCCATGCGCAGCCCGCTGAGGATAGCGCCCCAGTCCATGCCTTCGATCACGCCCACGGCGGCAGCGCGCAGCGCGGTGTGCACTGAATGGCGGCCGATGAGCGGAATGCGCACGTGCAGAGTTTCATTCTGATAGTGAAGGCGGAAACGCACGCCGTCCAGCCCCAGGCCTTCGACCTCATCCGCCCACAGGTCGGCGGCGGGGTCGAGCCCGTAGAAGAAGACCCGCGCTTTGGTCTCCTGCGCCATGCGCTTCACGAAGGGATCGTCATAGTTGAGGATGGCGACGCCATCGCTGCTCAGGTTTTGCACCAGCTCAGCCTTGCCCTGGTAGATGGCTTCCTGCGAACCGGCCCGCGAGGCGTGCACCGTGCCAATGTTGGTGACCACGCCGATCTCGGGCACGGCAATATCGGCCAACAGGGCAATCTCGCCAATCACGTAGAAGCCCATCTCCAGCACGGCGCGCTCGGTATCGGGCGTGATGCTGAGCACGCTGAGCGGCAGGCCGATCTCGTTGTTGTAATTGCCAGCCGACTTGAAGGTGCGATAGCGCTGGCCCAATACATCGGCGGTCAGTTCTTTGGTGGTTGTCTTGCCCACGCTGCCGGTGATGCCGATCACGCGCAGGCTGGTGAGCTTGCGGCGCCAGAAGCGGGCCGCCTGCTGCAGCGCCTGCAGGCAATCCCCCACCACGATGCACACAGGCTGGCCGGGTGCAAGATCGGCGGCGGGCGGCTGCTTGCCGCGCAGGTCCAGCGCGGCAACACCGTCCAGCGGGCGCTCAACCAGGGCGGCCACCGCGCCGTTGGCGAAGGCGGCTTGCACATAATCGTGCCCGTCCACATGCTCGCCGCGCAGGGCAACGAACAGGCTGCCCGCCTTGGCCTCACGCGAGTCGTGGACGGCCCCGCTGAGCGCGATCTGCTCGGCGGCCGCCGGGCGCTCGCCGCTCAAGGCTTCGATGATGTCTGCCAGGGTCAATGTTTCCGCGCTCATTGCTCGCTCCCCTGCCCCGAATTGGTGACCGCGCCGGCCATCTGATAGTTGGGCGGGATGCCCTGCAGCACCACCAGGCGCTCGACAATATCGGCAAACAACGGCGAAGCCACTTCGGACGCCCAAGTGGAAGTCACCGGGCGCTCCAGCCACACGAAGACAATAAAGCGCGGGTTCTCGACCGGGCCCCAACCAATGAACGAGGTGTTGGTCTGGTTCTCCTCGTAGCCGGTGGGCACCGGGATCTGTGCCGTGCCGGTCTTGCCGGCCAGACGGTAACCGGACACCAGGGCCAGTGAGCTTTCGCCCTCCAGCGATTGAGCCAGCATTTCAGTCATGGTGCGTGCCGTCTCGGCTGAGATGGGCTGGCCGGCGTACTGGGTGGATACGTTGTATTGCGAACCGTCTTGGATGACCGCCTTCACAATATGCGGAATGACCATCTGGCCGTCGTTCACGAAGGCCGAAACGGACATGACCATTTGGATGGGCGTGACGGCAATGCCCTGGCCAAAGGTGTTGGCGCCCAGGTCTGCCAGGTACCAGTTGGGGTCACCGGGGCGCTTCACCGTGCCGCTTTGCTCACCGGCCAGGTCAACCCCGGTCGGGTGGCCAAAGCCGAAGCGATCCACATATTCGTAGAACTTTTCCTGGCCCAGCTTGTCGCCCATCCAGGCGAGACACACGTTGAGCGAATGCTGCATGCAACCTTGCACAGTCTGCAAACCCCAGGCGCGGTTGTTCCAGTTGCGGATGGTGATGCCGCCGATGGTGAACACGCCGCGGTCTTCAAACTCCGTTTCGGGGGTTACGACACCCTGGTCCAGCGCGGCAGCGGCGGTGATAACTTTGAAGATCGAGCCGGGCTCGTAGATCTCGCCCACGGCGCGGTTGTATGGCACTTCGTTGGTGTAGATGTCGCCGTAATTCTGGAACTCGTTCAGGTCCATGCGCGGCGTGCTGGCCATGGCCAGCAATTCACCGGTCTTGGGATCCATCACGATGGCGGTGCCCGACTCGGCGCCGGTCTGGGCAATGTGGGCATCCAGCATGTCTTCGACCATGGCCTGGATCTCGCGGTCGATGGTCAGCACCAGGCTGGCGCCCGCCGGCACCTCTGGGCGGGCCTGCACCTGGGTAGGCGCTACCGGGATCCAAATGCTCTCCGGCTCGCCGGCCAGCAGGCTTTGGTACTGCTGCTCCACGCCGAAGTAGCCCAGGCTCTCGCGGTTGACGAAGCCCAGCAGGTTCGAAGCCAGGTCGCGCTCCGGGTAACTGCGGGCCAGTTGCGCTTCGCAGCGCAGGGCGTACAGTGCCGGATCATTGGAGCAGCGCGTGCTGTCCATCGGCTCGGCTTCGCGGGTGACATCGTAGCTCTTGAGCAGGTTGATCTTCTCAGGCAGCACATAACTGGCCAGTACGACATACACGGAGGTGGGCGAGGCGGGAATGCTGGCGCGTTCCAGCACCGTGTTGTAGTCGGCGCCCACCAGGGCGCTGAGCGCCAGGGCGATGGCGTGCGGATCACGCACGGAGGCCAGGTCTACGCCGATCTCGTACACGGTGCGGTTGCCGGCCAGGATGTTGCCGTTGCGATCATAGATGATGCCGCGCGGTGGCTGGATGATGCCGCGCTCGCGGCTGTAGAACTCACTCTGGCGCAGGAAGACCTCAGCCTGCGGGCTGGTTTGGATGCTGAAGGTCTTGTAGAGGATCAGTACGCCGAAGATGGCAAAGAAGCCAGCCATCAGCAAATAGCGCCACATGTGCTCGCGCGGCATGGCTAGTAGCCCCCCAGCAGGCCGAAGCCGTACTCATCGAAGAGCTTGCCGACCCAATCCAACAGCGACTCGGTATAGGCCTCGGGCAGGCGCGGCACGCCGGCGAACTGGCCGCCGGAACGCGGGGCCAGTTGCAGGCTGGCGCGGCCGCGGTAGCCTTCCACCGTGAGGTAGGTGACGGCGCCCGGCTGCACCGGGGCGAAGCCGCTCTGCTGGGCACGTGCCTGCATGGCTTCGTTGGAGGTCAGCGAGGCGAGCTGGCTCTCCATGTTCTCGATCTGCTGCTGCAGGCGAATGCGCTCGTTCTGCAGGCTCTGCACGTGGCGGCCAATGGTGGAGGCGCGGGCCGTGACGTTTAAATACAAACCGGCCAGTAGCGCCAGAGCCGCTACGGCCGCTGCAAAGAAGCCTATCATTTGCATTTGGCGCCGCCAGGGGGTCTGGCTGTGCGCTTGTATATAGCTTTTGTTTCGCATGTTTGCGGCTGCCTCCTGCCTTGGCGGTGCCGCAGTTCCTGCGGTATCGCCATGCTTGCAAAACGGTGCAAAGCCTGTGCCTAATGGCACCTTGTTTCCTTAAAGTTTCTCGGCCACTCTCAAGCGGGCGCTGCGCGCCCGGGGGTTGGCCTGTATCTCTTCCTCGCCGGGCAGCACCGGCTTGCGGGTCAGCTCGCGCAGGCTGGCGATGTGCCCGCAGGTGCACACCGGCTGGCCGGGCGGGCAAATGCAATCCCGGCTCTCCTGGCGGAAGTACTGCTTGACCTGGCGGTCCTCCAGCGAGTGGAAGGAGATCACCGCCAGCCGCCCTCCCTGCTTGAGCGCCGCTACCGCCTGCGGCAGCACCGCTGCCAGCGAGTCGAGCTCGGCGTTGACGGCGATGCGCAGGGCCTGGAAGCTGCGCGTGGCCGGGTGCAACCCTGTGCGCTTGCCGCCTAGCGCCTTTGCCACCACCGCGGCCAGCTCGGTGCTGGTGTGCAGCGGGCGGGCGGCCACGATGGCGCGTGCCACTCGGCGTGACTGGCGCTCTTCGCCGTACTCGTACAGCAGATCGGCCAGCTCGCCTTCGGGCAGAGTATTGACCAGGTCGGCGGCGCTGCGGCCGGCGGCCGGGTTGAAGCGCATATCCAGTGGGCCTTCCTTTTGGAAGGAGAAGCCGCGCTCGGCCTGGTCAAACTGCATCGACGATGCGCCCAGGTCGAGCAGGATGCCATCCACCACGGGCCAGCCCAGCGCCGCCAGGTGCTGGGCCAGGTCTGCATACGAGCCCTGGCGGATGTGCGCCCTTTCACCGAAGGGCGCCAGCCGCTGGGTGGCGAGGGCCAGCGCGGTGGGGTCTACATCCAACCCCAGCAGCTGGCCGCCTGGGTGGCTGCCCTCCAGCAGCCCCCCAGCGTGCCCACCCGCCCCCAGCGTGCCATCTACGTATAGACCGCCGCTGCGGGGAGCTAATGCTTCGAGTGTTTCTTTGTAAAGTACGGAAAGATGCGCGGGCTGGCCGCGGCCATCTGCATTCATGCTAGTTTTTTGAAGTCAGGTCCACACCCGAGAAGCTGCCCGGGTCATCCTTCATGGCCTGGTCAATACGGCCACGGACTTTGGTCCAGGCCTCCTGCGGCCAGATCTCGAACTGGTCGCTGATACCGACCAGCTTGACCTCGGAGCCGAGCTTGAACTCATCCCGCAGGAACTGCGGGATGAGGATGCGACCGCTGCTGTCGGGCTCGACGCGCTCGGCCTGGCCGGTGATGACACGACGCAGGTCACGCACCTTAGGGTCAGTGAAGCTGAGCGCTTCGAGTTGGGTCACCATCGCTTTGAAGGACTCAGGCAGCATGACCACCAGGTTGCCATCCAGCCCGCGCGTGATGACCCCGCCCTGCGCAAGCAGCTGGCGGAAGCGGGCCGGCACCGTGAGGCGGCCCTTGTCATCGATGGAGTGAGAGTATTCGCCTAGAAACATAAGTTCTATTTGTGGGTTAATTGCAGAACGCCGGGATAGTTCCCGGCGCTCCACTTTATGCCACTTCGTCCCACAAGTCCCCACAGTATACGATATTTCGCCCATAATGCAAGCAATTGGTCCCACGAGGAGTTACTCCATTGGTACTAAGGGAAAATAAAAACGGGACGCTTATTGCGTCCCGTTGGTTTGTGATCAAGGCGAGTGTCTCTTAGCCTACATCACGCGTGCCGGGGCCGCGGCGGGCCATGTCGTACAGCTCCTGCTCGTAGGCATCCCGCAAGAGCGCAGGCATATTGGTGGTCTGGCCTGCGTGGCGGAAGGCAGCCTTCTCGGCCCAGATGCGCTGGACGATAAAGGGCACATCGCTCTGCAGGTCCTGCGTATCGTAGAACAGGCCCAGCCAGGGATGGCGCTGGCGGATATCCGCCAGCAGCTTGCGCGAGAGGCCGTTGCCTGAGTACGGGAACGAGAGGGTCACGCGCTCCTGGCCGGTGATGGCTTGGACTTCGCGGGCAGATGTGACGATCTCGCTCTCGATCTCAGCGTCGCTCAGAGTGGCCAGCTTGGCGTGGCGCACGGTGTGGGCGCCGATGGTGAAACCATCGGCGTGCAGGGCGCGCACCTGCTGGCGCGTCAGGTACGGGGTCCGTTCCTGCAAATACGCTTTGACGTCCACGCCCAGCATCTTGGCGGTCATATCGATCACGCCTTCTTCGGCGGCTTGCTGGGTCTTGATCCAGCGCTCAAAGCTGGCGGCATCAGAGAGGCTGAGCCCCAAGGCATTGTTGAGGCTGGTGAGCACCATCTTGGCCGCATCGCGCTCCAAGGTGCGCATCTGTTCGATGCATAGTGAGGTCTTGTTGCGATAGAACATGCTGGCATTGTCCAGCCAGCTAGTGGTGACGTAAAAAGTGCATGGAATGCGATGCTTGAGCAGCAAGGGACGCACCACGCTGTAGCATTCACTGAAGCCATCATCGAACGAGAGGTGCATGGCACGGCGCGGCAGGGGTTCACCATGCAGACGATGGGCTTCGATCTGGGCGTCGCTGACGAGAATGTAGTGTCGCTTGATGTACTCCAGCGCAGCCTCAAAACGGGCCACCGGCTCCGGGGCGTAGAGGTGCTGCACATGCGGCAGCACTTCATCCGATACGGAATGATAAAAGACGCCGACCACATCCCGTGGGAACAAAGCCTGATACGCGCCCAGTGGCAGCGCCCGCCCCACCCCACGCAGTAATTTGCCTGCCAGGCGCCTCATGTGAACACCATATCGCCGTCGGTGTAGTGCTGCGTGAACTCGCCGCTGGCGATCGCCTTTGCCAGCGGGCTGTTGCTGGCACGCGGGTGCAGCTGCAGCGTGCGCTGCAGGCGCAGCAACATCAACAGCCGCGCCAACGGATTGAGCGGCTTGGCCAGCTCGGCCGGACCTTCGATGATGCGCGCCCCGCGGCGAACGGCCGCCCACAGGGCGGTCGAGAGCAGGCGGCCGGGCGGCAAGGTGCTGTCCAGCACCTTGAGCACGCCGCGCCCGCGGATCTTTGAAAACTGCAGCAGCGCATACTCCTGCGCGGTGCCAACGCCAAAGATCTCAAAGCCAGAACGCCAATCGGTAAATTCGTAATCCTTCCAGGCCGTCTCGGATTGCCAGGGCGTGACCCAACGATGCTCCAGCATCCAGTTGAGCACGGCGGCATCTCGGTAGAAGCCCGTGCCGGCCGCGGGCGCGACGACAAACTCCATCGGCGGCTCGAACTTTTTACGCAGAGGCAGCTGCCACAGGCCCAGCGCGGCGATCAGATAAAAAACAGGCCGCAGCAGCCAGCCAATCAGAAACTCGAAGACACTATGAAAAAAAGCCATTAGCGGCTCGATACGGACGGGCTTGCCGAGCAAGGCGGCCAGCTTGCGCAGGCCGCGCAACAGCAGATTGATGGGGTTATAGCGGCCCAGCACATCAAAGTTGATGCGCACATACTCCATCGGGGCCACTTCCTGAAAACCGAACTTGGCGCTGACCCGGCGGGCCGGGGCGCTGCCCACGATGGCCAGATCGACATCCAGATCCAGGGCTGCCTGCATCAACTGCGAGCCGAGCCCCTTGCCCAGCATATCTTTGCTGACCGCCCAGGTAGTGAGCCAATGCATCCGGTGCAGTTGACCAGCATGGGCCAACTGCACGGCCATCAGCCCGAAGTAGCCCACCGGGCGCTCGCCCTGCAGGGCGAGCAGCAGGGCTACGTCTTCAGGCTCGGCGTGGGGGTTGTAGCTCATGGCGATGGCGCGGTGCGGCGTAATGGGGATGAATGCGCCACGCGGGGCGCGCTCGGCATAGCGTGCTGCCTTTTTTGGCAAGTCCTTGAGCGGGATGCGTTCAATGCGAATGGAGTCCATACAAGCCGTGATGATACCAAAACCCACTCACCCGCTTAGGAGTCTTTGTTTTTAACCACAGATGAACACAGATAAACGCAGATAAAAACCAGATTGCTTCGTCCGTTTGCAGCTTGCATTCCATGCAAGCTGCAATACGCCTCGCAATGACTGGCTTATTGCCAGTAACTCTTCACCACCTCAATCACCTGTGCGTGATAGCTGCGGCCAAACAGATTGAGGTGGTTAAGCAGATGGTACAGGTTATACAGGCTTAGCCGCTGGCGCCAGCCCGGCTCCAGCGGGCGTTCGGCTTCATAGGCCGCATAGAATTCGAGCGGGAAGCCGCCGAACAGCGCGGTCATGCCCAACTCGGCCTCGGCCCAGCCGTAGTGAGCGGCCGGGTCGATGAGTGCGGGCGCGCCGGCGCCATCCGTGATGGCGTTGCCCGCCCACAGGTCGCCATGCAGCAAGCTGGCCGGCTGCGCGGGAACCAGCTGCGGCAGCCTGGCCGCCAGACGTTGGATGGCGGCTACCTCGTCCGCATCCAGCAGGCCGTGGCTATGCGCAAGGCGGGCTTGGTAGCCCAGCCTGCGCACGGCGAAAAAGGCAAAGCCATCCGCCATCCAGCCGTTGGGCTGCGGCGTACTGCCAATGTAGTTGTCGTGGGCAAAGCCGAATTGCGGGCTGGTGTGCTGGTGTAGCTGCGCCAAGCCGCGGCCAAGCTGCTGCCAATAATCTGCGGCGCGGGTAGCCGGTTGCAGGTCTTCGAGCAGAAGCAAATCTTCGCCGACCAGGTGGACCTCAGGAACTCGCAGGGTTTGTGTGGCAGCCAAGGCCGCCAGCCCCTCAGCCTCACGGGCGAACATATCCGCCGGAGCTGCGAGTTTGTCTTTATAAAGAAGCGAGCGCCCGTCTGCGTGAGCAGATGGGCGCCGTTGTTGATACAGCCGCCCGCAGCCGGGCGGCTGGAAACGAGGCCGCCGTGACCGTTGGCGCTCAGCCAATCCTGCACGGCAACAGGTAGGCTCATTTGAGCTTCAGCTGGCCTGCTTCCAAGGCGCGCAACAGGCCACGCACGCTGCGGTCTACGATGTCGTAGACGGTCTCGAAACCCTGCGGGCCGTCGTACCAGGGGTCGGGCACGGCCACGGCGCCATCCGCATCCGGGTCAAAGCTGCGCATCAGGTGCACTTTGGCGCGCTGCTCCTCAGTACGGGCCAGGCTGAGCAGGTTGTTCATGTTCTCAAGATCCATAGCGATGATGAGGTCAAAGGCGTCCAGGTCCTGCGCTTTGACCTGTCGGGCGCGGCCATCGTACACAAAGCCGCGCCGCTGGGCGGTGCGGCGCATGCGCTCGTCCGGCCGCTCGCCGACATGGTAAGCGGCCGTGCCGGCCGAGTCGACCTCGTACTTGTTCCCTACCCCGGCCTCGTTGGCGACATGCTCGAAGAGCTTCTCGCCCAGCGGGCTACGGATGATGTTGCCGAGGCAGACGAAGAGGATGCGGGTGGGAGCGTCAGTCATGCGGCGATGATACCAAAGGGAATAAGGCAAGGATGAAGGCGGAAGGATGAAGCGAGAAGCACGGTGTTCTGTAATTGCGAGCCGCTTGCTTTCCTACAGAGAACCCTAGGTCATGAAAACCTGGTCGGCTTTTTATGACCTAAAGGATTCCTCCTCGGCTACGCCTCGTCGGAATGACTCTCTTACCCCTGTTTTCTCTGCTCCGCGTCCAGCACAGCCACAGCGGTCATGTTCACAATGTCCTGCACCTGGTCGCCGGTTTGCAGCACCTGGATGGGCGCGCCGAGGCCGAGCAGAATGGGGCCAATGGTGTGCGCGCCGCCCAGGCGGTTGAGCAGCTTGTAGCTCACATTGGCTGACTCCAACGAAGGGAAGACCAGCACGTTGGCATTCTTGACCTTGCTGAAGGGGTAGCGCTTCTCAATGATCTCGGGCACTACGGCGGTGTCCGCCTGCATCTCGCCATCGATCACCAGCTCCGGCGCCCGCGTCTGCACCAGCTCGACGGCCTTGCGCACCTTGAAGGATTGCGGGTGCGGTGTGGCGCCAAAGTTGGAGAACGAGAGCATGGCCACACGCGGCTCCAGGCCGATCTGGCGGGCAAAATCCGCCGCCAGGATGGCAATGTCGGCCAGATCCTCGGCGCTGGGGTCGATGTTCACGGTGGCATCCGTGAACAAGTACACGCGGCGCTCAATGATGAGGATGTAGACGCCACAGGCTTTGTTGACCCCGGGGGCGGTGTGGTGAATTTGCAGGGCCGGGCGGATCACTTCGGGATATTCAAAGGTGCGGCCAGAGATCATCGCGTCGGCATCGCCCATCTTGACCATCATAGCGGCAAAGGCGTTGCGGTCACGCAGCATCTTCTCCGCGCTGACCTGGGTTACACCGCTGCGTTGGCGCAGTTGGTAGTAGGCTTCGTAATAGGCTTCCATCTTGTCAAACTGGCGCAGATCCACAATCTCAGGCTTGTAATCCAGCCCCAGGTCGGCCAGCTGCTGCTCGATCACTTCGGGCCGGGCGATCAGGATGGGATGGGCAATGCCCTCGTCCTCCACCTGAGCCGCGGCGCGGATGATCTTGCTGTCCTCCCCTTCCGGGAAGACCACGCGGGTGCGCTGCTTGAGCTGCTTGGCCTTGTTGATGAAGTACTGGCGCACCTGCTGGCCGCGGCCCTGGCGCAACGCCAGCTCTTCACGATAAGCCTCCAGGTCCACCGGCTGCTGGGCCACGCCGGACTGCATGGCCGCTTCGGCCACGGCAGGCGCCTCCCACAGCAGCACGCGCGGATCGAACGGCTTGGGGATGATGTAATCCGGCCCAAACTTGAGGCTGTCGATGCCATAGGCACGCAGCACACTGTCGGGCACGTCCTCACGCGCCAGCGTCGCCAGCGAGCGGGCGGCGGCGATCTTCATTTCGTCGTTGATGGTGCGGGCGCGCACATCCAGCGCGCCACGGAAGATGGAGGGGAAGCCCAGTACGTTGTTGATCTGGTTGGGATAGTCTGAGCGGCCGGTGGCCACGATCGCGTCCGGCCGGGTTTGCTTGGCCAACTCGTAACCGATCTCTGGGTCAGGGTTGGCCATGGCGAAGATCAGCGGCTTCTTGGCCATGGTCTTGACCATTTCGGGGGTCAGCAGGCCGCCCACCGAGAGGCCGTAGAACACATCCGCGCCGTTCATGGCATCCGCCAGCGTGCGCGCCTTCGTGTCCACGGCCAGCTCTTCCTTATATGAGTTCATGCCTTCGGTGCGGCCTTTGTAGACCACGCCCTTGCTGTCCACCAGCAGCACATTCTCCGGCTTGGCGCCCAGCTTGATCGCCATGCGGGCGCAGGTCAGCGCCGAGGCGCCGGCGCCGGAGACCACGATCTTGACCTTCTCAATTTTCTTGCCCTGCAATTCCAGGCCGTTCAACAAGCCGGCGCTGGCGATGATGGCGGTGCCATGCTGGTCATCATGAAAGACGGGGATATCCAGCATTTCGATCAGGCGGCGCTCCACCTCAAAACATTCAGGGGCTTTGATGTCCTCCAGGTTGATGCCGCCAAACGTGGGCGCAATGCCGGCGATGATGCGCACCAACTCGTCTACATCGGTTGCGTTGACCTCGATGTCGAACACATCAATGTCGGCGAACTTCTTGAACAGCACGCCCTTGCCCTCCATCACAGGCTTGGAGG
Organism: Anaerolineales bacterium; assembly: GCA_025808555.1. Lineage (NCBI taxonomy): Bacteria > Bacillati > Chloroflexota > Anaerolineae > Anaerolineales > Anaerolineales bacterium. Next base: position 126,120 of record CP075526.1, read on the forward strand.
CCAGCGGCCCACGATCACCCAGGCCCAGGATGGCGGTGCCGTTCGAGATCACGGCTACCAGGTTACCCTTGGAGGTGTAGGTGTAGGCCAGGCTGGGGTCTTTTTCGATCTCCAGCACCGGCTCGGCTACGCCGGGCGAATAGGCCAGCGCGAGGTCACGCTGAGTGTCCAGCGGCTTGGTGGGCTGGACGGAGATCTTGCCAGGTTTGTTGTTGAGATGGTGATAATCGAGCGCGTCTTGTCGTAGGTCTGCCACTACCATTCTCCTTTAGAACAAAGCCGGGAAAACAGCGAGGCGAAGGCGCGTCTTCTCTCGGGAGTTCGGCTCTATGATACTACCAACACTGCTTAGAGGAATTCGACGCGATGCCGCGGCGGTAAGAAAAAAGTCTGCCCGAAAGCCGGCGCCAGCTCGAATAACTGGTAGACTTCACTTCACTCCACTCTACACTATCGACTTATGAGCAAAGAAAAAGACAACGCGCTGCAAAATGCGCTTGAACAGATCACCAAACGCTGGGGCGAAGGCAGCATCATGCGCCTGGGTGAATCCGAGAGCATGGAGGTGGACGCCATCCCCACCGGCTCGCTCTCGCTTGACCTGGCGCTGGGCGTGGGCGGCGTGCCGCGCGGCCGCGTGACCGAGATCTACGGCCCCGAATCCTCGGGAAAGACCACCATCTGCCAGCACATCGTGGCCGAAGTCCAGCAACGCGGCGGCACCGCCGCCTACGTGGATATGGAGCACGCCCTGGACCCGAACTACGCGGCCAAGTGTGGCGTGGACGTCGAAAAGCTGCTGGTCTCGCAGCCGGATACCGGTGAGCAGGCGCTCGAGATCGCCGAGGCGCTGGTGCGCTCCGGCGCGGTGGACGTGGTGGTAGTCGATTCAGTGGCGGCCCTGGTGCCCCGCTCCGAGATCGAGGGTGATATGGGTGACGCTACCATGGGCATGCAGGCCCGCCTTATGTCGCAGGCGCTGCGCAAGCTCTCCGGCGTCATTCGTCAGACGAATACGGCGGTAATCTTCACAAACCAGCTACGCCAGAAGATCGGCGTCATGTTCGGCAACCCGGAAACGACCACGGGCGGCATGGCCCTCAAGTTCTACGCCTCGGTGCGCATGGATGTGCGCCGAGTGCAGTCTATTAAAGAAGGCCAGGATATTGTAGGCAGCCGCACCCGGGTGCGTATCGTCAAAAACAAGGTTTCGGCCCCCTTCCGCACCGCCGAATTTGACATCATGTATAATGAAGGCATATCCAAGGCTGGCGACCTGCTGGACTTGGCTAGCCAAATGGACATCATCACCAAGCGCGGCTCGCATTATTTGTACGGCGAGGAGCGTTTGGGGCAAGGCCGTGAGACTGCGAAAGCCTTCTTGCGGGAGAACAAAAACCTGGCCGCCGAGATCGAACAAAAGGTGCGTGCCCAGGCAGACCCCAACATGCTGTTGGGCCCTGCCGAGCCCACTGAGGAAGATTAGGCAGCCAGGCCGGCCACAGGCCGGCTAGCTTTTCAACTGAATTCTGGACGATGTCCAAACAAGCCCGTACCTGCGTGCAGGCACGAGCGGTTTGGACGGGCTGATACGTAACGCTACGCACATGATTTCACTCGCGCACCTGTGTACTGCTTCAACAAGGAAACTTTCGCGCCTGTAAAACCTCGGCACCCGCGGCTCTTGCCGTAGTGTGCCCGTAGCACAACCTATCAGCAGCACATCCTCAGAACCAGCCAAAGCAGCCGCGGCCCTGGCCCAGCGGCTGTTTTTTGTTTGGTTATGGCGACGATCACGGCAATCACTCAACAAAAGCGCAACCCCAACCGGGTCAATATCTACCTGGATGGCGAATATGCCTTCCCGCTGGCCAAGATCGTGGCCGCATGGCTGAAACTGGGCCAGGAGCTTGCCCCCGAGAAGATCGCCGAATTGCAAGCCAAAGACGGCGTTGAAGCCGCTTTGCAGCGCGCCCTCAACTTCATCAGCTACCGCCCCCGCTCCACCGCCGAGGTGCAGCGCAACCTCAAGAAGTTTGAGGTTGCGCCAGACGTGATCGACGCGGTTGTGCAGCGTCTGCAGGCCAACGGCCTGCTGGACGATGCCGACTTCGCCCGCCGCTGGGTGGAAGACCGCGCCGCCTTCAAGCCGCGCAGCGCCCGCGCCCTGCGCATGGAGCTGCGCCTCAAGGGGATGCCAGACGCACTTATTGACGATGCCGTGCAGGATATTGACGAGCACGCATTGGCCAGCCAGGCCGCTGAGCGCAAACTGCGCCAGCTGCTGGGGTTGGATTGGGAAACCTTCCGCACCAAGCTTGGCGCGCACCTGGCCCGCCGCGGCTTCGGCTACGACATCGTAGCCGATGTCTGCCGCGAGGCCTGGCAGCGCGCCCACTCACAAGAAACGAGGTAACACTAAAAGCATGGATAACCAACTCATCATCATTGGCGTAGCGGTGGTCGCCGCCGCCCTGGGCTTCGTGGTGCGCCACCTACAGGTGCAGAGCGCCAAACGTCGCAACCAGGAGGAGGCCGATCGCATCCTGGCCCAGGCGCGCGAGGAGGCCAAGAACGTAGAGCTCAAGGCCAAGAACGAAGCGCTGGAGCTGCGCCAGAACGCCGAAGCCGATATCGAGCGCAAGCGCAAGGATCTCAGCCGCGAAGATGACCGGCTGCGTAGCCGCCGCTCAGACCTGGACAACCGCACCGAGAAACTGGAAGAGCGCGAGCAAACCCTGAACAAGCGCCAGAGCAATCTGGACAAGCGCAACAACGAGCTTGACGAGCAGCGCGGCGAGATCGTCAAGAAACTGGAAAGCGTCTCCTCCATGACGCGGGATGAAGCCCGCAAAGTGCTGATGGACGAGGTGGAGAAGGAATCACGCGGCGATATGGCTCGCATCATCCGCCAGATCGAGGCCGAAGCCAAGGAAGAGGGCGACAAGCGCGCCCGCAACCTGGTGGCGATGGCCGTGCAGCGCGTCGCCTCTGAGTACGTATCGGAGAACACCACCTCGGTGGTGACCCTGCCCTCAGACGACATGAAGGGCCGCATCATCGGCCGCAACGGCCGCAACATCCGCTCCTTTGAGCAGGTGGCCGGCGTGGATGTGATCGTGGACGATACGCCTGAGGCGGTCACCATCTCCAGCTTCGACCCTGTGCGGCGCGAAGTTGCCCGGCGCACGCTGCAGAAGCTGGTGCAGGACGGGCGCATCCACCCCGCCAGCATCGAGAAGATCCTCAAGAAAGAGCAAGACGAGGTGGATAAGACCATGGTCGAAGCCGGCGAGAACGCCGTCTACGAAGCCGGTGTGCCGCACCTGCACAAAGAGGTCGTCAAGATGCTGGGCCGCTTGAAATACCGCACCTCCTACGGGCAGAACCAGCTCGCCCACGCCGTGGAAGCCGCCGGCCTGGCTGGCGTCATTGCCACTGAGCTGGGCGCCAATGTGGAGCTGGCCAAGATGGGCGGCCTGCTGCACGACCTGGGCAAGGCGATGGACCACAACGTGGAGGGCACGCACGCCGCGATTGGCGCCGAGTTCGCCAAGCGCTACGGCGTCAACCCGCTGGTGGTCAACGCCATCGCCGCCCACCACCATGAGGTGGAGCAGGAGAGCGTGGAAGCCGTGATCGTGGAGGCGGCCGACGCCATCTCCGGCGCCCGCCCCGGCGCCCGCCGTGAGAGCCTGGAGCAGTACATCAAGCGCATCAAGGCTCTCGAGGATATGGCCAACTCCTACAAGGGTGTGACGCAGAGTTATGCACTGCAGGCCGGCCGCGAAGTGCGCATCATTGTGCGCCCCGAGGACGTGGACGATCTGGAAGCCGCCCGCATGGCGCGTGACATCGCCAAGAAGATCGAGGAGACCATGCAGTACCCCGGCCAGATCAAGGTCACCGTGCTGCGCGAGACGCGTGCCAGCGAGTTTGCGAAGTAAAAAGTACTACAGAGGGTACAAAGAGGCAGCCCCACCAGGCTGCCTCTTATGTTTGTTATTAATAAAGATCGATGTTTTATGAGGTCGAGGCAGCCCGCCCCCAATCTAAGCAGGCATCCCATGCCTCATTACTTCCGGCGTAATCCTTTGAACCAGCCACAAATACAATGTCATGCTTGTGGCAAAAGTAGAGTTGATTCCATTTCTCATACGCGTTCTCGTATTCCGAAAGGATCTTTTTGTGTTCGTCCATTGCTTGTTGATACTTCTTTTCTGGTTCATCTTTGGAATGTATTAAATTTGCAGCTAACACAGCGACTAGCAGGCCAAGAACTGGGCCTGCACAAAGGATTGACCCCGCCCAATCCTCGGATGCACGGGACAGTAGGTAAGCCGAAACACCCCAGAAAGGCAAAAATAAGCATCCAATAGTAGAACCAACTTCATCAAACTCCTTTCGATTCGGCCCTTTGGGTGGTTCCGCAGGCGCCAAGAGTTCTGCAAGCCTGCTTTGACTAAAACTGGCCGACTGAGTGCTTGAGTGCAAGTAACCCGTACTTAATCTGTTCCCACCAGGCTCACTATAGATATCTGTAGTACCGCTAGATGTAGAACGAGTTGAGGAGTGTGCCGTCCCAGAGGCAAGGATAGCTGAGACTTTCTGAACATCGAATGGTTTTTCACATAGTGGGCAATCATATGGAGAGGGCTTGAGCTTAACATCAACTTCGAGCCGAGTCTTTGGCACTTCCGGCTTAGCTCTCCCACAATGCGGGCAAAAGTTAAATGTCTCCTCGTAACTTCCACCACAACCACTGCAAACTGGCATAGTAATCTCCCAACCCCTGATGACAGCACAAAGAGTAAAGCAATCTTGGAGATGTGTCAAGAAAAGGTAATTTAGCTACAAGTACGTCTACTCAGCCGTTTGCCCACGAGGGCCTTGTCCAACACCTTCATTTTTTGGGGGCACGAGGTCGGCGACTGGGCGGAAAACGTGGGATAACGGCAAAAATTATCCTACCGGCTTGGCGGACCGGGAGAGCCACACGAGCACAGCTGCAGGTCGCCGCCTGCTGAGCCCAAGGGAGGCCGATAGCTCTGCTTACATGAACAGGGAAACCAAACAGGCTGCGGGGCGGGCGCTGCTAACGCTCGCCCCGCAGCCTGATCAAAACACTAAGCAAAAGCTTACGCGGCCTGTTTGCTCATATAGAACAGGGTGTAGTCAATGTTTCCGGGAGAATAGCCAAATTCAGTCAACATCTGAGCCAGTTCGGCGCGATGCTGCATGCTGTGGAACAGCAGCTGCTTGAGCAGCAACAGGCGCTGGCGGGTGAACTCTTCGCCGGTGGAGACCTTATAGGTCACGGAACCTTGCAGCTCCTCATCGCTGGCGGCGGCCAGGTACTTGCGCATCTCGGCCTCTTCGGCCTGCCAGCGCGCCTGTATGGCGGCCAGGTCGGCAAACTGCTCGGGCTTGACTGGTTCGTACGGCTGGCCCATGCAGCGCACGCGGTAGGCATATTCCGCCGAAAGCGTGTGCACTAGGGTCTCCTTCACGCTCTTGATCGGGAAGCGGGTCTCTTCCTCAAACTGCTCGGGGGTCAGCTTGGCAGCTTGCGCCAGGATCAGGTCGCGCCCCCAGCAAGTGAAATCGTACATGTCCAACAACAGTTCTTTCAGCATCGTTCTCCTTAGTCTTGCAAAAACGGGTTGTGTTCGCGCTCCAGCCCCACTGTGGTCTCGGGCCCGTGACCGGGCAGCAGACGTACATCGTCCGGCAGGCTGAGGACTTCGCGAAAAATACTATCGATCAAGGTCTTATGGTCCGCGCCGGGTAGATCGGTGCGGCCAATGCTCATTTGAAAGATGACATCACCGCAGAACATCAGCCCTTCGCTGGGCGCATAGAACATCACGCTGCCGCGTGAGTGGCCGGGTGCAAAGCGCACCTCCAGCGGGGTCTTGCCAATGTACAGGGTCTGCCCGCCGGCCAGATCGATCGTGGGCTCGGGGCCGGGGTCAAAGCTCAGGCCATAGTTGCGCGCCCCGCCGCCGGCGCGCCACAGCACGTAATCCTCCGGGTGCAGAGCCACCTGGGGCGGCGTGGGGCTACCGTCGGCCACGGCAGCCGCGCCGCCGAAGTGGTCCCAATGCGCATGGGTCAGCCAGATAGCGGCGGTGCGCCAGCTGCGCGCCTGCATCTGCTCCAGGATCAGATGCCCATCCCATGAGGGATCAATCACCACCGCATCCTTACTATTCGGCTCGGCCACGATGTAGCAATTGGTCTGAGCCGGACCCAGGGTCATTTTCACAATTTCAAGCGACATAACAGCGGGATTATACTTTGCGCAAGGCACACGCCTTTCGTACACCACCACTTCGAAGGAGATTGCATGCCCAAGTACCTGCCGGAACCGTTCCGCATTAAGGTCGTCGAGCCTATCCAGCTCATCAGCCAGGCGGAGCGTGAGAAAGCGCTGAAAGCTGCAGGCTACAACGTGTTTGGCCTGCGCGCTCAAGATGTGTACATCGACCTGATGACCGACTCGGGCACTGGCGCCATGAGCCAAGCGCAATGGTCGGCCATGATGTCTGGAGATGAATCGTACGCGGGGGCACGTTCGTTCTTCCGCCTCAAAGAAGTGATGGAGGATATTTTCGGCTTCAAGCATTTTGTGCCCACCCACCAGGGCCGCGCCGCCGAAAACATTCTGACCGCCGTGCTGCTCAAACAGGGCCAGTTCGTGCCCTCCAACATGCATTTCGACACGACCGAGGGCAACATCCTGGCGCGCGGCGGCGTACCCACCAATCTGATCAAGCAGGTCGCCTACGAGCCGCAAACCGTGGTGGACTTCAAGGGTGACATGGACACTGAGGCGCTCAAGGCCTGGATCGAGGAGAAAGGCCCGTCCAATATTCCGTTTGGCATGCTGACCATCACCAACAACGCAGGCGGCGGCCAGCCGGTTTCGTTGGCTAACATCCGCGCCGTTTCAAAGATATACCGCAGCTACAACATCCCCTTCTTTATTGATGCCTGCCGCTATGCTGAGAACGCTTACTTCATCAAGCTGCGCGAGCCGGGCTATGCCGACAAGACCCCGTTGGAGATCGCCCGCGAGATCTTTTCCCTGGCCGACGGGGCCACGATGAGCGCCAAGAAGGACGGCATGGTCAACATTGGCGGCTTCCTGGCGATGAACGACGACAAGTTGTTTGAGCGGGTGCGCGCCGAGCTGATCCTGCGCGAGGGCTTCCCCACCTACGGCGGCCTGGCTGGCCGCGATCTGGACGCACTGGCCGTGGGCCTGCGCGATGGCCTGCAGGAAGACTATTTGGCCTACCGCCTGGCACAAACCGCATACGCTGCCGACCGCATCCGTGCGGCCGGCATGCCACTGATCGAGCCGACGGGCGGGCACGCCATCTATCTTGATGCGGCTGGCCTGCTGCCACACCTCAGCCGCGAGCAGCTGCCCGGCCAGGCGCTGTCTGTGGCTCTGTACCAGTACGGCGGCATCCGGGCCGTGGAAATGGGCACAGTAGCCTTCGGCCAGCTGGTGGACGGCCAATGGAAGTTCCCCCCGTTGGAGTTGGTGCGCCTGGCCATCCCGCGCCGCACCTACACCCAAAGCCACTTTGACTATGCAGCCGAGGTGATCGGCGAGATCAAGGCAGACGCCAGCAAGATCCATGGCATGAAAATGACCTACGCGCCCGAGTTGCTGCGCCATTTCACCGCCCAGTTTGAGTACCTGTAGAACTGTGTTACAATAGTTTTAGGGTCGATTTGAGTTGTCAATGAGCAGGTCAACGATGATGAATCGGCTGGCCTGCTTTCTGTTTTAAGCTGGTTCTCCGGCTTTCCGAAGTTATGTTTCCCATCCTGGAAAACAGGATGTCAATTCCCTATTTATGGAGGTGAAGATGTTCGATAACTTCTTCGACCAAATTGCTGGCCTGACTGGGCCAGGTTTGGTCAACTTGCTCACCGCGCTAGCCATTTTGATAGGCGGTTGGGCCATTGCACGCATTGTGGCGTTCTTTGTGCGCCGCTTGCTGCAGCGCACGCGGGTCGTGGAGCGCCTGCAAGGCACTGTAACCACTCCCGCCGGCAAGAAGGCCGCCGACCGCCCCAACGTTGAGGGTTGGATCGCGGGCATTGTGTTCTGGGTCCTTATGTTGGTCGTTTTGGTGGCCTTTTTTCAGACCCTCAACCTGACGGCTGTTTCCGGCCCGCTGAGCGCCCTGCTCAACCAGGTGGTCACGGCCGCCCCAATGCTCTTGGGCGCAATCCTGATCTTGGTATTGGCCTGGGTGGTCGCCAGCCTGGTGCGCTTCCTGGTGTTGCGCGCCCTTGAAGCCACGCGCTTTGAGGAGCGCCTGCGCGATAAGGCCAGTCTGAAAGCCGAATCAACCAAGATGCGCCAATCCATTGCAGATGGCTTGTTCTGGTTGATCTTCCTGCTGTTCCTGCCAGCTGTGTTGAACACGCTGGGCATGCAGGGGCTGGTGCAGCCGGTGCAAGGCGTTGTGGACCAGATCCTGGCGGCAGTACCGCGCATCTTTGGCGCAGCCATCATTCTGGTGGTTGGCTGGTTCATTGCCCGCATTGTTCGCCAGATTGTTACCAATCTGCTGGTGGCGGCCAATGCTGATGCCTTTGGCGCCCGCTATGGCATCAACAGCGAAGGGCGCAGCCTCTCGCAGTTGATCGGCAGCATCGTGTATGTGCTGGTGCTGATCCCCGCAGTCATCGCAGCGCTTAACGCTTTGGAGATCGATGCACTTTCCACGCCGGCGATCACCATGCTGACCACGGTGTTGAACGGTGTGCCGGCCTTCTTTGGCGCACTGCTGGTGCTGACCATCGCCTACTTTGCCGGTAAGCTGGCCGCCAGCCTGGTGACCAACCTGCTGGCTGGCATTGGCTTTGACACCATCCCGTCCCGCTTGGGCTTTGACGTCAAGCGCGGCAAGGGCCAGGCCTCGCTGTCTGAGATCGCCGGGGTGGTTGTGCTGGTCGGCGTGATGTTGCTCGCCGCGGCTGAAGCCGCCCGCTTGCTGGGTCTGGTCACTTTGGCTGTGGTCATCACAGGCTTCTCGGTGTGGGCCGGCCAGGCAGTTGCCGCTCTGTTCATCTTTGCCATCGGCCTGTACCTGGCCAATCTGGCGCGCAGCGTGATCCTCAGCGCCAGCGGTGGCCAGGCCAAGATGGGCGCCAACATCGCCCGGGTGGCAATTTTGGTCTTTGTCATCGCTCTAAGCCTGCAACAACTTGGGGTGGCAACAGAGACCGTCAACCTGGCCTTTGGCATCCTGCTGGGTGCGATCGGCATCGCCGCGGCGCTGGCCTTCGGCCTGGGAGCGCGGGATGTGGCTGGCCGCCAGGTGGAAAGCTGGCTGCAAGACTCGCAACGCAAAACTACGCCACGGAAGTAAACGTAAAAATCCCGCCTTTCGGCGGGATTTTTTATTTAAGCAGCGCCAACGCTATAATGCCCGAATGGCCATCACTGAAGCGTACATTGACGAATTGAGCGCCTGGCGCGCGGAAATGAGTAAACGCCTGCGCTCTCCCTACAGCTGGCTGGCGCTGGCTGGCCTCTTCTGGCTGGACGAAGGCGAGAACAGCCTGGGAAGTGCCCCCGGCAGCCGCATCCAGCTGCCCGCCCGCGCCCCCACCATGCTGGGCAGCCTGCACCTGGCCAACGGCCAGGTGTTGCTGCGTCCTGCCCCAGGCGCGGCACTGAGCGCCGGCGCCGACCCGAACGCGGGCGAGCACACGGTGAAAGGCGAGACACATCTGGACGACGATCACAGCACGCAGCCCACCTTCCTGTTCTGGCAGGATGTGCGCATGCTGCTGCTGAAGCGCGGTGAGCGCTACGCGATCCGCGTGTGGGACCCACAGCGCCCGGAACGCCAGACCGCCACCGGCCGCATCTGGTTCTTGCCCGACCCTGCCGCCAGGGTCACTGCCCGCATCGAGCGCTTTGACCCGCCGCTACGCGTGCTGCGGGATGACATTGTTGGTATCCAGCAAGAGGCTGAAATGCACGCCGCACTGCACTTTGAGTACGGCGGCGTGCTCTGCGCCCCGCAAGCCGAACTGCTTGAGGATGGCAGCTACTACCTGCTCTTCAAAGACGCCACTGCCGGCAAGGGAAGCTACGGCGCAGGGCGCTTCCTCACCAGCGAACAGCCCATAGGCGACGAGGTGGTGCTGGACCTGAACAAGCTCTACAGCCCGCCGTGCGCCTTCACTGAATTCGCCACCTGCCCGCTGCCACAGGCCAGCAATGTCCTGCCCATGGCGATCGAGGCGGGCGAACGCTACGAGGGGTAATGAGCGACGGCATTTTGAAGCGGCTGGAGCGCACGATTGGCCAACCCGTCCCGCGGGTGGAACGCAGCCACCTGCATACCCGCAAGATCGCTTACTGCCAGCAGGGCGAGCACATCACCGCCTTCTCGCTGCGGGGCTGCGGCTGGCAGCAGCTGCCGGGCGAGCTGTGGGAGATGGACGGACTCGATACACTCTCGCTGGGTGAAGATGAGCTGGCGGAGCTGCCCGCCGCGGTTGGCCGGCTGCAGAACCTGCGCCAACTGTTCTTCTTCGGCACACCCGCCAGCAGCCTGCCGGCTGAGCTTGGCCGGCTGCACAAACTTGAAGTGCTGGATATTGCCCACAACCAGCTCACCGCGCTGCCGCTTGAACTTGGCCAGCTTCATAATTTGAAGTTCCTGTATATCAGCGACAACCACCTGACCGCTCTCCCCGATAGCCTTGCAGGTATGCACAACCTGGCTTATCTGAGCATGACCGACAATCAGTTCAGCCATCTGCCCGGAGCGGTGTACGCACTGAGCAACCTAACAGAGCTACGTATCTATAACAATAAGATCAAGGATTTGCCAGCGTCTATTGCCAAGCTGGCCCGTCTGCGCGAGCTGCACGCCCGCAACAACCAGCTAACCGGCCTGCCTGAGGCGATTGGCGAGCTGGCCGAGCTGTACTATCTCGACCTGCGCAACAACCGTCTCAGCGACTTGCCAGTAAGCATGCACGCGCTCACACAGCTACGTAAGCTGGATCTGCGCTGGAACCAGTTCATTACTGAGCCTGTTTTTGAAGACTGCCTGGTGTATATCTAGCATGACTATATATAAACAATCACGCGTTACTAGCAATGGGAAGTGCAATTTAAAGTGGAATAGAATTACTGACTAAAGGGAATATTCGCTTGCCGCGCAGAGGGAAGAGAAATGGCCAAGACAGAAATCTCAATAAGAGAATTAGTAAACAAGGTTGAGCGGGAGGAATTGCTACTACCAGAAATGCAACGCAAGTATGTCTGGACTAGCTCACGCGTCCGTGACCTGATGGACTCTCTGTACCGGAATTATCCTTCAGGCAATATTCTAGTTTGGGAGACAGATAGCGAAGTTGTCACCAGGGACTTGGCCGTAAGACCAGACAAACATCCCACTACCAATACGCAGCAGCTACTGCTCGACGGTCAACAGAGAATCACATCTCTTGCAGCCTTGCTTACAGGCAAATCTGTACAGGTTCGAAATTCCAAAAAAAGCATTGACATTCTCTTTAACCTCAACCATCCTGAGGGGCCACCTAGCGACCTTCTCGAAATAGCGGACGATGCTGCTTATTCGGTTCTAGAAGAACAGGAGGACGATGACGCAGAAATGACTGGAATTCAAGAAGAACTAAAGCGGAGAGCTTTTGTAGTCAGCTCAAATGTCCTTAAAGCCAATCCTAATTGGGTTTCTGTTTCAGACATATTCACGAGAGACCGCGGCGAACTCCTCCGGGAAGCGGGTGTTTCTTCATTCGACGACCCAAACTATCCCAAGTTCTCCGAGCGACTGCAAAAAGTCAAGGATATCGAGAAATATACATATTCAATGCATATCCTTGACAGTAGCATGTCGTACGAGGAAGTTACTGAAATCTTTGTCCGTGTGAATTCCTTGGGAGTCAAGTTAAGGGGTTCTGATTTAGCTTTAGCTCAAATCACTTCAAAATGGCCTGGTTTCATCAAAGAGATGGAGGATTTTGTCGAGCAATTCGATCATGACGCTGATTTCCTATTCGACTGGGTCCTGGTTAGGCTAACAACTGTCTTTGCAACTCAGCAAAGTCGATTCAAAACCATTGGGAGAATTAGCCGGGCAGAGCTAGAGCAAGCGTGGAAACGAACAAAGGAAAGTCTAGAATTCACAGTTAATTTTCTGCGAAACAACGCTAAAGTTGAGAGTCTAAATTTCCTTTCAGCCGCCTTCCTGATTATTCCAATTGCTGTTTACACAGATTTGAGCAAGCAAAAGCTTAGCAGCAAAGAAGAGAAGGAACTTTTGAAGTGGTTGTACTTAGCACATTTGCGCGGCCACTATAGCGGCTCGGCAGAGTCATCCCTAGATGCAGATCTGACAGTACTTTTTAAACAAGGCAGCCTTAAAGATTTGCTCTCTACTCTTTTGGGTAGCATCAAGAAGACATACTTAGATGTGGAAGAGATAGCAGGGAAGAGTATTAGAAGTCCCATCTTTACAATGCTGTACTTTGTATTGCGGAATAATAAGGCGAAGGATTGGCTGAGTGGACTTGAGTTATCAGAGCGAGTATTGGGAGAGGCGAATAAAATTGAAAAGCATCATATCTTTCCAAAGAGCTTGTTAGCAAAACGTGGTTTAGATAAACGCGAGATTAATGAGATCGCCAACATTGCGTTCATTAGTGGAAAAACAAATCGGCGCATCCTTGACAAGGAGCCTAATGAATACTTTACCAAAGAGATTATTCCAAAACGCGGTGAAGAAGCCCTAACCTCTCAATTAGTTCCAATGAACAAAGAGCTTTGGCAACTCGAGAACTTCAATGCTTTTTTGGACTTTCGTAGAGCCAAAATTGCAGAATGTATAAATGATTTTCTGAAGAAATATGACTAAAGAAGCCAAGCGCGTGGCAGCACCGCCAGCAGTAGCTGCATCTTTTTAGATCAAGGCTCTTGCTGAGCAAGCTGTGTAATCAACACGCCGACGAATATATCAAAATCAGCTTCATTCGCCAGGAAATATTGTGAGCGGCCTTTGCCCACTCCACCTTGGGGGTAAGAGCTGGCCGAAGGCGTTGCTCCGCTGCAATCTCCGAAGGAGCCTGAGGCCGTGCGGTTCACAATGATGTAGAAGTCGCTCGGATACGGCTCGCTGCCATCCATCCAGCCGTCGTGGGCCACGCTGGGGTCGTCCACGAGCTGTGCCACCTCCGGCGCGTTCAGGTTGAAGAAGGCCAGCACCACACATTCCCGATACAGACGGGCCACATCCTCGGCGTTCACTTGCGCAACCGCTGCGCCGTCAATGATGACGGCTTCGGCGGGCTGCGAGGCATGCAGCACCATCAGGTCGCCCCACTCGCTCACCGCCTGGACGCCCAGGGCGGTCCGCAGCCGGCTCGGCGCCAGCAGACCCGGTTCGGCATCTGTGCGGTATGTGAAATACAGAATGCGCGCCTCTGGCTCAGCGGCCGGCGTCTGCGCACAGGCAGCCAGGCTGGCGGCCAGCAGTGCGCACAACACGTAGAGAGAAGCTCCCCGTTTCATGCTTCTACTATACCTACCCGACAGTTTGCATCTACCTTTCAATCTATTTATGGCCCTTGACATTCCGGCTGGGATAATTTACTATTTAGCTAATTAGCTAATTATGCTTCCCGCACATGACACCCTCAGCCTTACTTTTGCCGCCCTGGCCGACCCCACTCGCCGGGCCATGCTGGCGCGCCTGGCGCAAGGCCCCGCCACTGTAAAAGAACTGGCCGAGCCCTTTGCGCTCAGCATGCCCACCATCTCTAAGCACCTTAAGGTACTGGAGCGGGCGGGCCTGATCCAGCGCGGGCGTGAGGCGCAGTGGCGGCCGGCGCAGCTGCAGGCCGCGCCGCTGCGCGAGGTATCCACCTGGCTGGAAGACTATCGCCAGCACTGGGAAGCAAACTTTGACCGGCTTCAAGACTATCTACGCAAGATACAAAAAGGAGACAAACAATGAGCAACACCGCAGACCGCGAGATCATCGCAACCCGAGTATTCGACGCCCCGCGTGACACCGTTTTCGCCGCCTTCACCGAGAAGGAGCACGCCGAGCAATGGTGGCTGCCGCCCGGCTCCACCACCCAAGAATGGGACGCCAAGCCCGGCGGCGTGTGGCGCTACAGCACCGCCACGCCTGACGGCGAGAGTTACGGCTTCAAGGTCACCTTCGTAGAGATTGACAAACCCAGCCGCCTGGTCTACGACTACGGTAACGAGGGTGAGTATGCCGGCGACCCGGTGCGCACCAATGTCACCTTCGAGGATGAGGGCGGTAAGACTAAAGTAACCCTGCACCTGGTCTTCGCCAGCGCTGAAGCCTACCAGGAAGCCGCCAGCTACGGCGCGGTGGCCGGCGCCAAGCAGGCGCTGGAAGGTTTGGCCAAGTACCTGGGCGAATAACCCACAGGCAAGCCTGCGCGTTTGAGAAACTACCATCCCATGCCTGGGCCGCAACGGCCCAGGCATGGGAGCCAATTTGACCAAGAGGTTGCTATGCCCGCAAAGAAGACCACCAAGAGCACCAGCGGCTTTACCGCCGAAGAGAAAGCCGCAATGAAAGAGCGCGCCCGTGAGCTGAAGGCGCAAGAAAAGTACGGGAACGACAAAGCCAAGAGCGAAAAAGACATGCTGGCGGCCATCGCCAAACTTGCGCCGAAAGACCGCGCTATGGCCACCCGTTTGCACGAGATCGTGATGAGGGCGGCGCCAGACCTGCTGCCCAAGACATGGTACGGCATGCCCGGTTACGCTACCAAAGAAGGCAAGAACATTTTCTTCTTCCAGCCTGCTGATAAGTTCGGCACGCGCTACGCTACCTTAGGCTTCAGCGATCTGGCCAAGCTGGATGACGGGAACATGTGGGCCAACGCCTTCGCCCTTTTGAAGATCACGCCCGCCGAAGAAGCCAAGATCATCAAGCTGATCAAGAAGGCGCTGAGCTAAGCATGCCCGCAAAGAAGAGCGCCTCCAGAAAGCAGCCTGCGGCCAAAACCGCGGCTGGCAAGAAGCCAACCACGGCCCGCAAACCCAAGGCGCCGGCGGCCAACCCGAAGACGACCGCCAAAGAGATCAACGCCATCATCAAAGGCACCGAGGGATGGAAGGGCAAGAAGCTGACCGAGCTGCGCGCCGTCATCAGTAAGGCCGACCCGGCCCTGGTGGAAGAGGTCAAGTGGAAAATGCCCTCCAAGCCCGAAGGCGTGATCGTGTGGACACACAATGGCATTGTGTGCCACGCCGATGTGCTCAAGAGCGCGGTGCGTATCAACTTCCACAAGGGCAAGCAGCTCAAGGATCCCAAGAAGTTGTTCAACGCCCGCCTGGATAGCAGCGCTGTCCGCGCCATTGACTTTGGGGAAGAAGACAGCATCGACAAGGCCGCCCTCACCGCGCTGGTGACTGGCGCGGTGCGCCTGAACCCAGCCAAGACCAGCAAGTAGCCTACAGCCCGCCCAGCGTTCCGCTGGCGGGCTGTCAAGGCATTGCCCCGACCCATCGCAGCAAAGAGGGTAAACTTCACCCCCTGCCAAACCCAGACCCAAGAGGAATCATGCCTGAAGCCAGCCAAGACTTTATCCAGATCCGCGGTGCGCGCGAGAACAATCTCAAGGATATTGACGTACGCATCCCCAAGGACCAGATCACCATCTTTACCGGTGTGTCCGGCTCGGGCAAATCCTCGATCGTGTTCGATACCCTGGCCACCGAGGCGCAGCGCCAGCTCTACGAGACCTTCAGCATGTTCGTGCGCAACTTCCTGCCGCGCTATTCCCAGCCGGATGCCGATTCGATCGAGAACCTGAGCATGGCCATCGTGGTGGACCAAAAGCGCCTGGGCGGCGGCTCGCATTCCACCATGGGCACGATCACCGATATTTACACCGCCCTGCGCCTGCTGTTCTCGCGGGTGGGCAAGCCGTTCGTGGGCTATTCGAATGCGTTCTCGTTCAATGACCCGGCGGGCATGTGCCCGGAGTGCAACGGCTTCGGCCGCAAGTTGCAGCCGGCAATCAACAAGATCCTGGATATGAGCAAATCGCTCAACGAGGGCCCGATCCGCGTGCCCGGTTTCGGTAGCTGGGTCGGCCTGTACCAGACCAGCGGCTACTTCGACAATGACAAGAAGCTCTCCAAATACACCAAGGACGAGATGGAGCTGCTGTTGCACGGCTCGGGGCGCAAGGTGAGCATGGGCGCCTTCAAAGCCACGTATGAGGGCATCATCCTCAAGTTCACCAACTCCTACATCAAGCGTGACTTCAAGGCGCTCTCCGAGCGCACCCAGAAGCAAGTCGCGCCATACCTGGAAGAAGGCCCCTGCCCTGAGTGCAAAGGCGCCCGCCTCAACAAAGCCGTGCTGGGCTGCAAGATCGAGGGCTACAACATTGCCGAGATGGCGGCCATGGAAGTGGGCGAGCTGATCACGGTGCTCAAGGGTATCAAAGACCCGGTGGCCAAGCCGATCGTGCAGAGCCTGGTGGAGCGCCTGCAGCACGTGGTGGACATTGGCCTACAGTATCTGACCCTCAGCCGCGAGACCGACACCCTCTCCGGCGGCGAATCGCAGCGCATCAAGATGGTGAAGCACCTGAGCAGCAGCCTGGTGGATGTGATGTTCGTGTTCGATGAGCCGAGCATCGGCCTGCACCCGCGGGACGTGCACCGCCTGAACGAGATGCTGCAAAAGCTGCGCGACAAGGGCAACACCGTGCTGGTAGTGGAACACGACCCCGACGTGATCCAGATCGCCGACCACATCATTGACGTGGGGCCGAAGGCCGGCAGTCAGGGCGGCGAGATCGTGTACGAAGGCAGCTATACCGGCCTGCTGAAGGCGGATACGCTCACCGGCCAGCATCTCAAGCAGAAGCTGCCGATCAAAAAAGTATTCCGAGAGGCCAAGAAGCAATTCAAGCTGAGCAATGTGAGCGTCAACAATCTCAAGAAGGTCAGCGTGAATGTCCCGGCTGGGGTGTTCACCGCTGTGACCGGCGTGGCCGGCTCTGGCAAGAGTTCGCTGATCAACCAGGCCTTCGTTGAGGCTTATCCCGAAGCGATCGTGATCGACCAGTCGGCGGTGGGCGCCAACTCGCGCTCCAACCCGGCCACCTATACCGGCATCATGGACGATATCCGCAAGGCCTTCGCCACCGCCAACAAGGTGAACGCCGGCCTATTCAGCTTCAACTCCAAAGGCGCCTGCGAGAATTGCCAGGGCCTCGGCGTGGTGTACACCGACCTGTCATTCTTCGACGTGGTCAAGTCGCCCTGCGAGATCTGCAACGGCAAGCGCTTTAAGGACGAGGTGCTGGCTTACAAGCTGGACGGCAAATCCATCGCCGATGTGCTGGAGATGACCGTCCAGCAGGCATTGGCGCACTTCACCCAGCCTGAGATCACGCGCCGCCTGCAGGCGATGAGCGATGTGGGCCTGACTTACCTCAAGCTGGGCCAGCCGCTCAACACACTCTCGGGTGGCGAGTGCCAGCGCATCAAGCTGGCCAGCGAGCTGCACAAAGAAGGCAGTCTGTACGTAATGGACGAGCCGACCACCGGCCTGCACATGTCGGATACGGCCCACCTGCTGGAGATCATCAACCGCCTAGTGGACGGCGGCAACACGGTGATCGTGATCGAGCACAATATGGACGTGGTGCGCAACGCTGACTGGATCATTGACATGGGGCCAGAGGGCGGCAGCCGCGGCGGCCAGGTGCTCTTCGAGGGCACGCCTGCGGAGTTGAAGAAGGCCAAGGGGACGATCACGAGTAAGTATATTTAGGTGGCAATGAGGAGTGAGCAGCCCACTCCAGTGTTTTTTTCGCTGCTTACTTAAGTTGATACAAACCGCGTAGGGGCGCAGCATGCTGCGCCCCTACTAGTATCATCATCACCCCGTCATCGCGAGCCACGCTACGTAGCAGAGCATGAAGCAATCCCCCAAGCTTCTGAGAGAACAATCCTGGAGATTGCTTCGTTTTTCAGCGGCTGCGCCGCCTCACGTCCTCGCAATGACGGGCAACATGCTGCTATTGCCGCTTACTCTCCTCCCACAGCGCGTTCATCTCGTCCAGCGTTAGCGCGCTCAGCGGGCGCCTTTGCGCCCGCGCTCCGGCTTCCACAAACGCGAAGCGTTTGCGGAAGCGGGCATTGGCCGCCCGCAGGGCCGCCTCGGCATCGATCTTGAGCCAGCGCGATAAATTCACCAGCGCGAATAGGATGTCGCCGAACTCAGCTTCTTGTTCGGGGGAACCGGCCGCTTCAACGCGGAACTCCTGGATCTCCTCAGTTACATCACCCAGCACGCCTTCCAGGTTCGGCCACTCAAAGCCCACACGGGCAGCGCGGCTGGTGTAGGCCTCGGCCTGGCTGAGCGCAGGCAGGGCCGCCGACACACCATCCAGCAAGCCCTTCTCGGTCCCCTTTTCCTTGCGCTCGGCCGCCTTCAGGTTCTCCCAATTGGCGATGACCGCCTCGGCGTCACCCAGCTCCACATCACCGAACACGTGCGGGTGGCGGGCGATCAGCTTGGTGATGATGCCGTGCAGCACATCCGCCATACGGAACTCGCCGGCCTCGCTGGCGATCTGGGCGTGCAAAGCCACCTGCACCATCAGATCGCCGAATTCCTCCTGCATGGCCTTCGGGTCGTTGGCGTCCAGCGCGTCCACCACCTCATAGGTCTCTTCGATCAGATTGCGGCGCAGGCTCTGGTGGGTCTGCTCGCGGTCCCAAGGGCAGCCGTCGGGGGCCCGCAGGTGAGCGATCAACTCTTGGAATTCTTCGAGCGAGGTGTTGGGGCCGAGGGGCGGAATATACACGCTGGCTGGGTAGGCAGGCCGCACGCTGGCCAGCTCGGCCAGCGTGGTTGCCTGGCTGTCGAGTTGGAGCCTGTGCGCCGGCGGGTACACCAGTAGCATTAGCGCGTGCACCTTGGCCAACAGTTCAGCGGAGTCTATGCCATGGATCAAGGCGGGCATATGCGGCGGGAAAGTGGGATGGTATTGCGCGGCCATGGTCGGCGCATAGATAAGGCTTAGGTTTTGGGTCGTCGCGTCGGGTAGCTTAGCGAGCAGGGATGCAATATCAGTCATGGGCACGATGATACACCTACTATTCGCCTATCATTCCGAACGGGTTTATAAACCCACATCAGATCGCTGTATCCGGATTAGTGAGGAATCCTTGCTGGCATATCTTCCATGCAGCGCGTGGTCTGCCGAACAGCCAGCGAGGATCCCTCGCTGCGCTCGGGAAGCACAAGTGGCATAAAAAAACCGCTGCTTTCGCTGCGGTTTTTTGTTTGAGCTTGAAACTAGCGCTTCGTATAGGTCGGGGCCTTGCGAGCGCGCTTGAGGCCGGGTTTCTTGCGTTCCTTGGCACGCGCATCACGGCGCAGGTGCTGGTTCTTGGCCATGGCCGGGTGGTAATCCGGGTTCATCTTGACCAAAGCACGCGCCAGGCCCATGCGCACTGCGCCGGCCTGGCCGGTGCGGCCGCCGCCGCGCACGATCACGCTCACGTCCACGGTGCCGGCGGCAGTCGCGTCCTGCAGCACGCCCTGGATCAGGGCCGCATCACCAATACGCGGGAAGTATTCGTCCAACGGCTTGCCGTTGACCATGAAAGCTCCGGCGCCGCTCATCACGCGCACGCGGGCGCTGCTGGTCTTGCGGCGGCCAACGCCTTCGTAAAATTGTTCAGCCATAACTCTCCTACCTTACTTCACAGCCAGCGGCTGCGGTTTCTGGGCGGTGTGCGGGTGCTCACTGCCGGCGTAGATCTTCAGTTTCTTGATCAGCTGGCGACCCAGTCTGTTGTGCGGCAACATGCCCCACACCGCTTCCTGGATCACGCGGTCAGGGTGAGTCTCCAGCATGCGGCGCAGGCTGGTCTCCTTGAGGCCACCCTGGAAACCGCTATAGCGGTAATAGGTCTTGTCAGTCATCTTGGTGCCGGTCACCGTGATCTGGCCGCAGTTCAGCACGATCACTGCATCACCCAGGTCAACCCCGGGAGTGTACTCAGGGCGATGCTTGCCCAGCAGAACGGAAGCAATGCGGGAAGCCAGGCGGCCCAAATTCTGACCGGCGGCATCCACAATGTACCATTGGCCTTCAACATCACCCGCTTTGGGATAATAGCTTTTTTGTTGCATCCTAATCCTCAGTTCCTTATTTCATCTCGTAACTGCTTCAGCAGCAGCTTCCTGCATCGCCGGCGGCATGTGCTCCGCCTACGCTAATACTCTACCTTGGTCAGCGCCAACCCCTGCGGGGGCGCCAATTCTCGCACACGCTGCATAGCCTGCAACGCGGCTTTCACTGCATCTGGCTGAGCCAGGCCCTGCCCCACCTTCACTTGCAGGCCCACCATGCGGCGGACCATGTGATAGAGGAAGGCATTGCCAGTCACCTCGAAGACGAATTCGTCTCCGTCTGCCCGCCAAGCGGCGGCATGCACGCGCCGTACCGTGTGGCCACCCTTTTGCGGGGCGCTGCCGAAGGCGGCGAAGTCGTGCTCGCCACGCAACTGCCGGGCGGCGTGCTGCAGCCGCCGCAGTTGCGGCGCCGGCCACACCCGCCATGCAAGCCCCTCCCGAAGTGGGTCTCGCTGCGGTTGGCAGTAGATGCGGTAGCGGTAGCTGCGCTTGCGCGCATCATAGCGCGGGTGAAAATCACCCGCCGCCACGCTCACCGCATGCACGGCCACATCCGGCGGCAGCTTGGCATTAAGCGCCTTTTGCAAGCTCTCCGTGGAGTGTTTCCATTCCAGGTCAAAGGCAGCTACCTGGCCGCTGGCGTGCACGCCGGCGTCCGTGCGGCCGGCGATCAGTAGTGACCGCCCAGCCCAGCCAAGGGTGCGCAGGGCTTCTTCCAGCACGGCCTGTACGCTGCGGCCGCGAGCCTGGCGTTGCATTCCACTGAATGCGGCGCCATGGTAAGCCAGAATAACTTTGTAACGTTCTATCTCCACCTCAACAGGCTGGTGGATATGCATCGGCACAAATGCCGGACATAACGATCTTAGTCGACCAGCTCCAGCAGAACCATGGGAGCGCGGTCGCCCTCACGCTGGCCGAGCTTGGTCAGGCGGGTGTAACCGCCCTTGCGCTCGGTAAAACGGGGGGCAATATCGTCAAACAACTTCTTGACGATCTTGGCGTCGTTCAAGCGCGAGGCCGCCAGGCGGCGGGCATGCACCTTGGCCGAGGCAGCCTCAGCGGCGTTGCCCTTCTTGGCCAGGGTGATCAGGCGCTCGGCCTGGCCACGGATGGCCTCAGCCTTGGCGCGGGTGGTGGTGATGCGCTCGTGCTCGAACAGCTGCTTCACCAGGATGCGGCGCAGCGCGGTGCGGGCGCCGACATGGCGGCTGAGTTTCTTGCCTGCTACTTTGTGACGCATGCTCTATTCACCTTCTCCATCTGCAGCAGAGGGCGCCTTGGCGTCCTGGGGCATGTAGCCCTTCTCCTGCATTTTCTCTACCAATTCATCCATGCTCTTGTCGCCAAAGTTGCGGATCGACATCACCGCATCCAGGCCCTTGTCGAGCAGTTCCATCACCTCGCCCACGGTGGTGATGCCGGCGCGCTTCAGGGAGTTGAATACGCGCACCGAAAGATCGAGGTTCTCGATCGGGGTGTCATACACCTCGCTGGAGAGGCGGTTGTCGGTGACAACCTTCTCCGGCGCGGGGCTAAGGGCAATCTCCTTCACGCCGGCAATGTGGCGCAGGTGCTCGATCAAGATGCCGGCCGAGGTGCTCAGCGCCTCTTCAGGGCGCACCGTGCCATCGGTCCAGATTTCCATAATCAGCTTGTCATAGTTGGTGCTCTGGCCTACGCGGGCCTGGGTCACTTCCCAGTTCACGCGGCGCACCGGGGTGTAGATGGCGTCCACCGGCAGTTCGCCGATCGGCAGCTTGCCGGCTCGCTCGTTGGCTGGGGAGTAGCCACGGCCGCGCTCTACGGTCAGCTCGATCTGCAGCTTGGTCTTGCTGCTGTCCGAGGTGAACAGGTACAGGTCAGGATTGACGATCTCAACCTCGGCCGGCGCAATAATATCGGCGGCGGTCACGGTGCCCTCACCCTTCACTTCCAGGTGCATGCGGCTGGTCTCGCCCTCATGCAGTATCAGGCGCACCTGCTTGAGCTGCAGCATGATCTGGATGACATCCTCGCGGATGCCAGGGATCTGGCTGTACTCATGCTGGGCGTCCGTCACGCGGATGGAGGTGATGGCCGCACCCTCCAGCGAGGAGAGCAGCACACGGCGCAGCGAGTTGCCAAGCGTGTGTCCATAGCCGCGCTCCAGCGGGGCAATGGCAAACTTTCCATAATTACGAGCCTCCGCTTCACGCTCAATGCGGGGCGTCACCATATTGCTTAGTACGATCACAGTTTCATTCCTTCCCCAGCCAGGCGGCTGGCCCTGCAGCGCAGAGCTGACCACCGGGTGAGTTCTACGCAACCACCCGCATGCTGCGGGCTACCCGTTTACAACGGGGGCTGCGTTTGATTACATTCTGCGGCGTTTCGGAGGGCGGCAGCCGTTGTGCGGCAGCGGGGTCACATCCGAGATGGAGCGCACGCGCATGCCCATGGTCTGCACGGCGCGCACGGCCGATTCGCGGCCGGGGCCGGGGCCTTTCACATACAGCTCCACTTCCTGCATGCCCAGGTCCTGGGCAGCCTTGACGGCGCGCTCAGTCGCCAGGCGGGAGGCGAAGGGCGTGCTCTTGCGAGAGCCCTTGAAGCCCACCAGGCCAGCGCTGGCCCACGAGATGGTGTTGCCCTGTCCATCGGTCACAGTGACGATGGTGTTGTTGAACGAAGCGAAAATATGGATCTGGCCGGTAAGAATGCTGGCGCGCTTGCCCTTCTTGGAAGATGAGCGAGCGGCGCGCTTCTCCTTGGACTCAGGGGCGGCGCCTTCAGTGGCCTGGGGGTTGGTGTCTTTTTCGTTAGCCATATTGGTTCACTCTCCTGGCGCTTACTTCTTGGTGGCGCCACGGCGGCGCCCACGGCCAGCCACGGTCTTGGCCGGGCCTTTGCGGGTACGGGAATTGGTACGGGTGCGCTGGCCGCGCACGGGCAGGCCGCGGCGGTGGCGCAGGCCACGGTAGCTGCCAATTTCCATCAGGCGCTTGATGTTCAGCTGCACCTCGCGGCGCAGGTCACCTTCCACCTTCAGGTTCTTGGTGATGTACTCACGCAACTTGCTGACATCGCCCTCGGAGAGGTCCTTCACGCGGGTGTCAGGATTGATTTCCAGCTCAGACAAAATGTGCTGAGACGTGTTGAGGCCGATGCCGTAAATATAGGTCAGCCCGTATTCAACGCGCTTGTCGCGCGGCAGATCTACGCCTTCAATGCGTGCCATCATTCACCTTAACCTTGTCGCTGCTTGTGTTTGGGGTTGCTGCAAATAACATACAGCTTGCCCTTGCGCTTCACAACCTTGCAGTTGCTGCAGCGTTTCTTGATTGATGCGGTTACTTTCATTGCAACTTACTCCTGCAGCCCAGCCTTTGGCCGCCTACACTGGCGGCGTGCGTCTGGGCGAACGCGTGATTATATCCTTGCTTTCCTCATCCGTCTAGCGTTGCTACCACGCTAAAGGGCGGTCAATACCAACGGACCATCCTCGGTCACGGCTACGCTGTGCTCAAAGTGAGCGGTCAGCGAGCCATCGGCGGAAACCACCGTCCACTGGTCCTTGAGGACCCGTGTGCGGTGCGTGCCCGCCAGCACCATCGGTTCCAGGGCGATGGTCATTCCCGGGCGCAGCAAGATGCCCTGGCCGCGCACCCCATAGTTGGGCACCTGTGGGCCTTCGTGCATCTTGCGCCCCACCCCGTGGCCTGTGTATTCGCGCGGTACATGGTAACCGTGCGCTTCCACATGCTCCTGCACCGCGGCCGACACATCCCCCACATGGTTGCCGGGCAGCATCTGGGCGATGCCTAAACGCAGAGATTCCTGCGTAACATCCATCAATTTCTGAGCCTCGGCTGAAACCTCGCCGACGCCCATGCTAAATGCGGAGTCGCCTACAAATCCTTCGTAGACGGTGCCGCAATCCACCGAGAGGAGGTCTCCCTCTCGCAATTCACGCTTGCCGGGCAGGCCGTGCACCAGCTCTTCGTTCACGCTGGTGTTCAGCGTGGCCGGGTATGGGTACGGCCCCGGGTAGTTGAGGAACGCCGGGGTTGCCCCATGGTCCCGGATCAGCTGCTCGGCGATCTTGTCGAGCTGGCCGGTGGTGATCCCCGGGCGCACATGCTTAGCCACCTCTGCCAGAGCCATGGCATTGATGTGCCCCGCCTTGCGCATCATCTCGAGCTCTGCCGGAGTTTTGAGCACAATGTTGCGCTCCCAACTCATTTGGCTTGCCCCGGCAGCGCCTTCAGCAGATCCTCGGTCACCTGAGCGATCTCCTGCGCCCCATTCACATCCACCAGGCGGCCTTCGCCACGGTAGTGCTCGATCAGGGGCGCGGTCTGCTCAAAGTAGACGCGGATGCGCTTTTCAACCGTTTCACGTTTGTCATCATCGCGCTGGTACAACTCCGAGCCGTCAATGTCGCAGACACCAGCGGTCTTCGGCGGGTTGGAGTTGGCGTTGTACACGTGGCCGTGGGCTCGGCACACCCAGCGGTCAGACAGCCTATCGATCAGCTCGGCCTCTTCCACCTGGATGTACGGCACCACGTCCACTTCGCCGCCAAACTCAGCCAGCATGCCGTTGAGGGCCTGCGCCTGCGCCGGCGTGCGTGGGAAGCCATCCAGAATGGCGCCGTTGGCGCAGTCTGGCTGCTTGAGCCGCTCGCGGATCATGGCGATGGTGACATCATCGGGCACCAGGTCGCCGCGCTTCAAAATGGCGTCAACCCGCTTGCCCAAGTCCGTTTGGTTTTTAATGTGCTCTCGGAACAGATCTCCAGAGGAGATATGCGCCAAGCCCATGGCCTTGGCCACGATGCCCGCCTGGGTGCCTTTTCCTGCACCCGGCGGCCCCAGCAACACAACATACACCGGCACTTAGCCCTCGCTAGCTTCGCTTACCGAACCAGCAGCGACTCTTCGTATCCGTGCAGCTTCAGCTCAGCATCAATGTTGAAGAAAGCTTCGCGGATCGTACCGACCATGATGAGCAGACCTGACGCGCTCACCAGGAACATGCCCTGCCCGCCCGTGGCCAGGAACGGCATGGCCAGGGTCATCAGGAAGGGCAGGATGGCGATAAGCCCCAGAAAGACCGCGCCGGGCAACGTGATGCGACGCAGCACAGACGTGAGATAGCGCTGGGTTGGAGCGCCGCGGTTAACGCCAGGGATCTGGGCGCCAACCCGCTTCAGGTTCTCGCCATAGTTTTGCTGGGCGAACAGCACGTCTGTATAGAAGAAGGCAAAGCCCACCACCATGATGAAATACATGGTCCAGTAGCCCGGGCCAGCCGGATTAAAGAACGTGGTCAGCGTGTTTGACACGCTGGCCACCCACGGCGTGGTGGAACTGGCGAAGAAGCTGGCCAAAATGGAGGGCAACTGTAGGATCGCCTGGGCGAAGATGAGCGGGATCATGCCGGACATGTTGACCATGAGCGGCAGGGTGCCTTTGACCGGCATGGACATGCGATTGCCCATGCGGCGGCCAGGGTACATCACCGGCACATTGCGGCGGCCCTGCTGCACATACACGATCACGAAGATGGTGACCACCATGATGAGCAGGATCACCAGCACGGAGATCCAGCCTGCGGCCTGATTCTGCAGCAGCGAGGCAAAGTTGCCCGGAATGCGTGAGATGATGCCGGCGAAGATGATGAGCGAGAGGCCCTGGTTACGGATACCGTACTCAGAGATCAGCTCGCCCAGCCAGATGGCGAACATGGTGCCGGCCGTCATGCTGATGATGATGGTGATGGAGCGCAACAGCTGGCCCTCGCCAAAGCCGAAGCCCTGGATGACCGCCCCACCCGCCAGGGTGGAGAAGATGTTGATCTGGCCGACCGCGCTCAGGATCGCCATAGGCACCGCCAGATAGTAGGTCCAGCGCTCCATGAACTTGCGGCCCTCACGCGGATCCTCTTCCATGCGCTTCTGCAGCGAAGGGATGAGGGGCATGAGCAGCTGCAGAATGATCTGCGCAGTAATGTACGGGTACACGCCCATCGCCAGCACGGAGAACTGCAGCAACGTACCGCCGGAGATGAGGTCGATCAGACCCACCAGCGTGCTGCCCGCCCCACCCTGCGCCATGAACTGAGAGATCAGATCGCGGTCTACGCCGGGCACGGGGATGTGCGACACAAAGCGATACAGGATCAGGATCGCCAGCGTGATCAGCAGCTTGCGGCGAATATCTGGAGCGGTCCAGAGAAAACGCCAGGCGCCACGTTTCAT
Source organism: Anaerolineales bacterium (assembly GCA_025808555.1). Classification (NCBI taxonomy): domain Bacteria; kingdom Bacillati; phylum Chloroflexota; class Anaerolineae; order Anaerolineales; species Anaerolineales bacterium. The sequence goes on from CP075526.1 coordinate 152,598, forward strand.
TTAGCGGACTCCTCAGAACCCTTCATCGGCAAAATGGTGATGCTGCCGCCGGCCTTCTCGATCTTGGCCTTGGCCGAAGCCGTGGCGCGGTGCACGCTCACCTTGAGGGCAGCTTTCACTTCACCGCGGCCCAGCAGAACGATCGGGCGGTTGGTCTTGGGCAGCAAGCGGGCGGCGCGCAGTGTATCCGGCGTCACCTCGCTGTTGTCTTTGAAATTCGCCAGCTGGTCCAGGTTGATCTCGTTGTAGGTCACCTGGAACGGCTTGTTGAAACCGCGCTTGAACGGCAAGCGGCGGAAGAACGGCAGGTTGCCGCCCTGGTGGTACGGGCCAGCCCCACCACCGGTGCGCGCGCCCTGGCCCTTGGTGCCGCGGCCAGAGGTCTTGCCGCTGCCAGAGCCAGTGCCGCGGCCCACACGGGTGCGGCGAGTGATCTTGCCCGGGTTGGGCTTAAGTTCATGAAGCTTCATTGCTTACGCCTCTTCCACTTTCAATAAATGCGTAACGCTTTTCACCATGCCGCGCACGGTGGCGTTATCCTCAGCCAGCACGCTCTGGTGCATCTTGCGCAGGCCCAGGGCCTTCACGGTGCGCTTGTGGCGCTCGGTGGCCCCGATCGGGCTGCGCACCAGCGTGATCTTGATCTTCTTGCCAGTGCCTTTAGCTGCCATTCTTCTTGCCTCGGTCCCAGAAGGGCTTGAGCTCCTTCACGTCCTTGCCGCGCATGCGAGCCTGCTCATCAACAGACTTGAGCTGGTCCAGCGCGTCCAGGGTGGCCATGACCACGTTGTGAATGTTGCCGCTGCCCATTGATTTGGTCAGAATGTCACGCACGCCCACGGCCTGCATCACGGCGCGCACACCGCCGCCGGCGATAACACCGGTACCCGGCGAGGCGGGCTTGAGCAGCACCACCGAGCCGCCCACGCGGCCGATGACTGCATGCGGAATGGTGCCGCCGTACACGTTCATGCGGCGCAGTTGCTTGCGAGCACGCGTGGTGGCCTTGCGGATCGCTTCGGGCACGGTGGTAGCCTTGCCCACGCCGGCGGCCACCTGGCCGCTGTGGTCACCCACAACCACGGTCACGCGGAAGGCGAAGCGGCGGCCGCCTTGCACCACTTTGGATACACGGCGGATCTCAATGGTCTTCTCTTCAAGCTCGAAGCCTGCCTCGTACGAGGCCGGAGCTTCGCTCTTGCGATCCTTTTTGGTTCGTTGTTTCGTATCAGCCATAGGTTTCTCTCCTACTTGAATTTTTGTTTTGCGTAAGCAAAACTAAAATTCAAGACCTTCCTTGCGGGCGCCATCGGCCAGGGCCTTGATGCGGCCCGCATAGCGGAAGCCGCCGCGGTCCATCACCACTTGCTTGATGCCTTTGGCGACCGCGCGCTTGGCCACCGCCTCGCCTACCAGGCGAGCCTGTTCAGTCTTGTTCTTGCCCTTCAGCGTGCCGCGCAGCTCGCCATCGATGCTGGAGGCCGACAACAGCGTGTGGCCGGCCACATCATCGATCAGCTGAACGTAGATGCCGCTCAGGCTGCGGAAAACGTTGAGGCGCGGGCGGGCGGCCGTGCCGCTGATCTTGCCGCGTACACGCTTGTGCCGCTTCTGACGGGATTGTGCTCGTGTTTTAGTAGCCATATCTCAATCTCAACCTTATCCGGAGGCAGCCTTAGCAGCCTTACCAGCCTTGAGGCGGACAAACTCGCCCTGGTAACGAATACCCTTGCCCTTGTACGGCTCGGGCGGACGCACCTTGCGGATGCGGGCGGCAGTCTCACCCACCAGCACCTTGTCGTGCCCGCTCACAATGATTTGGCCGCCTTCCGCCGTGGCGTAGGAGATGCCCGCAGGCGGCTCCACTTCCACCGGGTTGGAATAGCCAACATGCAAAACCAGGTTCTTGCCCTTCACTTCGGCGCGGTAGCCCACGCCCTGCACTTCCAGCGTCTTGCTAAAGCCGGAGCTGGTGCCCAACACCATGTTGCTCACCACCGCGCGGGCGGTGCCATGGATGCTGCGGCCGAACTTCTCCTCGCTGTTGCGCTTGACGTGCAGGTTGCTGCCTTCCTTCTCAAAGCTGATCTCAGCCGGGAAGGTATGCGAAAGCTCGCCCTTGGGGCCTTTTACTTTTATTGTTGAGCCATTGATGCTCACTTCCACACCGGAAGGGATCTCAATTGGCAAACGTCCTACTCTAGACACGTATAAACCTCCAAACCTGCGAGCCTTACCAAACCTTGCACAGGATCTCGCCACCCACGCCCATCTGGCGGGCGCGGCGGCCGCTCATCACGCCCTTGGGCGTGGAGAGGATGGCCGTACCCAGGCCAGACAGCACCCAGGGGATCTCGCTGCGCTTGGCATAGATGCGGCGGCCAGGGCTGCTGACGCGCTCCAGGCCGGAAATGACAGGGCGGCGTTCACGGCGCTCACCCACATACTTCAACTGGATGCGCAGCACCTTGAACGGGCCGTCTTCTACAATTTCAAAGTCCTCAATGAAACCTTCTTCTTTGAGGATGCCCGCAATGGCCGCCTTCAGGCGGGAGCTGGGCATGCCCACCAGGGCATGGCCGGCCATCACGCCGTTGCGGATGCGGGTGAGCATATCGGAGATCGGGTCAGTCATTGCCATGATCGTTCCTCCGCGCCTACCAAGACGCTTTCACCACGCCGGGGATCTTGCCTTCCAGTGCAAACTGGCGGAAGCAAATGCGGCACAAACCAAAACGGCGCATATAGCCACGCGGGCGGCCGCACACTTTGCAGCGGTTGCGCACCTGGTTGGCAAACTTACGGCGAGTTTCGCGCGTAATGATCGATTTTTTGGCCATTGTCTAGCCTTCCTTCTTGAAGGGCATGCCCATCAACTGCAGCAGAGCGCGGCCTTCGTCGTCGTTACGGGCGCTGGTGACGATGGTCACTTCCAGGCCGCGCACTTGTTCAATGTTGTCGTACTGGATCTCAGGGAAGATCAGCTGCTCCGTGAGGCCCAGGGTGTAGTTGCCGCGGCCGTCAAACGCGTCCGCAGACACCCCGCGGAAGTCACGCATGCGCGGCAGGGCAATGTTCACCAGGCGGTCGTAGAACGACCACATGCGGTCGCCGCGCAGGGTGACCTTGGCGCCAATGGCGCGGCCGGCGCGCAGGGCAAAGTTGGCAATGTCCTTGCGAGCCTTGGTCACCAGCGGCCTCTGCCCGGTGATGATGGTGAGGTCGTTCACCGCCCCATCCAGCGCCTTGGAATCGTCCTTGGATTTGCCCAGGCCGATGTTCAAGACGATCTTCTCAATGCGCGGCACTTGCATCACGTTGGCCAAGCCTAGCGCCTTCAACAGGGCCGGGCTGACCTCTTTCGTGTACCGCTCTTTCAAATAATGAGCCATTCAGTTACTCCTAGATCAAACTATGCCCTGTTGGGCTTAGTCGATATCCTTGCCGCAGTTCTTGCACACGCGGTGGGCCACGCCCTTGTCATCACGCTTGAAACCTACCCGGGCCGGCTTGCTGCAGGCCGGGCACACCAGCATCACGTTGGAGATGGAGAGCGGACCCTCGAACTCCACGATGCTGGCTGGCACCTGGCGCCCGCCCTGTTGGGTGGCGCGCTGGTGGCGCTTGCGAATGTTGACGCCCTGGACGACCAGACGGTTGGTCCTGGGCAACACGCGAATCACTTCGGCGCGCTTGCCCTTGTCAACCTCTTTGCCGGTTACCACTTCCACCGTATCGCCCTTGCGAATTTTCAGCTTAATCTTCACGCTGTTCTCCTACAAAACTTCAGGCGCCAGGGAAACAATGCGCATGAAGCCCTTATCGCGTAATTCACGGGCAACCGGCCCGAAGATGCGGGTGCCCTTGGGATTGGTGGTGCTACCTTCCAGGATCACGGCGGCGTTGTCGTCAAAGCGAATGTAGGAGCCGTCTTCACGGCGCCATTCCTTGGAGATGCGCACGATCACGGCGCGCACCACTTCACTTTTCTTCACTGCCCCGGCCGGGATGGCGCTCTTCACCGTGCCTACCACAATGTCGCCAATGCTGGCGTAGCGACGGCGGGTGCCGCCGACAACGTGAATCACAAGCAGCTCACGCGCGCCGGTGTTATCGGCCACGCTCAGCCGAGTTTCGTGCTGGATCATTACACAACCTCTTCTTTGACCGAGCTGTTGATGATCTCTACCACCACCCAGCGCTTGGTCTTGGAGATCGGGCGGCTTTCAATGACGCGCACGGTATCGCCGATCTTGCAGCCCAGTTCATCATGGGCTACCAGCTTGTGCTGGGCTTCCACCACTTTGCCGTACACGGGGTGGCGGAAACTGCGGGTTGTGCGTACGACCACGGTCTTCTGCATCTTGTTGCTGGTCACTACGCCTTCAATTTGGCGGCGCTTGTTCATGCTTCACCTTCTGTCTTCTCCCCGGCGCTCTTGGCGGCGGAGTTCGTAGCGGCTATAGCCGCTACGCCGCCCTTTTCCTTCAAGATCGTCATCAGTTGGGCGATCTTGCGGCGATGGGCACGCGGTGCGTTTTGGTCCTTCAGCTCGCCGGTAGCTTTCTGGAAGCGCATGCGCATTAATTGCTCACGGGCTTCGTCGATCTGCTCGACGATCTGCTGGTTGCTCAGTTTGCGCAGCTCGGCTGCTTTGGTCGCTTTAGCCATCTCGGTTACTCGCTCAGAAATTCAATGCGCTTGATGATCTTGGTGCGGATCGGCAGCTTGGCTGCCGCCAGCTCCAGGGCGCGGGTGGCCACCTCGGGCGGCATACCGGCTACCTCGAACAACACCGTGCCAGGGCGCACAACCGCAGCGTAGAACTCCACACTGCCCTTGCCCTTACCCATGCGGGTTTCGGCGGCGCGCTTGGTGATCGGCTTGTCCGGGAACACACGGATCCACACCTTACCGCGGCGGCGAGCCTCACGCACAATGGCGCGGCGGCAGGCTTCCAGCTGGCGGCCAGAGATCCAATGCGGCTCCAGCGCCTGCAGGCCATACTCGCCAAAATGCACGTCGGCGCCGCGGCTGGCTTTGCCACGCATGCGGCCACGGTGCATCTTGGGAAACTTGAAACGTTTTGGTTGCAACATGTTCTGTCCTAAGTCCTAACCGCCAGCCTATTCGCTGACGTACACGCCTTCGGTTGCCTCGGGCTCAGCTTCTGTCTCGGCTTTGCCTTCCCCGCGGTACACCCACACCTTGACGCCAATCGAGCTGTACTGCGTGTGAGCCTCAACTACTGCGTAATCAATATCGGCACGCAGGGTGTGCAGAGGCACACGGCCTTCGCGCATCCAAACACGGCGGGACATGTCCGAACCGCCCAAGCGGCCTGCCACCTCCACCTTGATGCCGCCGGCGCCGGCCCGCATTGTCTGCTGCAGGGCGCGGTTGATGGCGCGGCGGTAGCTGATGCGGCGCTCCAGCTGGTCCGCAATGTTCACGGCGATCAGCCTGGCATCCAGATCGGGCTGCTTGATCTCTTTGATGTCCAGTTCGATCTTCATGCCCACCAGGGCTTCCAGCGATTTGCGCAATTCCTTGACGCTCTCGCCCTTCTTGCCGATCAAAATGCCCGGCTTGGCGGTGTGCACGGAGATCTTCACACTGCCCGGGAAGCGCTCAACCTCCACCTTGGAAATGCCGGCGCGCGGTGCTTTGTTCTGCACCATCTTGCGAATGGCAAAATCCTGGTGCAGGCGGTCTACATAGTCTTTGCCCTCGGCAAACCAGCGGCCGTCCCAGGTCTTATTAATCTTGAGGCGAAAGCCTCGCGGATCTACTTTACGACCCATCTACGTCTCCTACTTCTCGGCCTTGGCCGCAGGTTGCTTGGCGGCCGGGGCGGTGGTCTGCGCGGCGGCCACTGCGCGCTGGCGCAGCGTGACCGTCACGTGAGAGGTGCGGCGGAACACGGGCTTGAAGCGGCCGCGGGCACCAAAGCGGCGCCATTTGCGGGTCGGCGCCTCGTCAGCGCTGATCGCATGCACATACAGCTCCTCGATCGCCACGCCCTGGTTCTTGGCGGCGTTGGCAACGGCCGATTTCACCAGCTTCAAGAGCGGCTGGGCCGCCTTGCTGGGGGTGAAGGTGAGGATGTTGACGGCCTGCTGGGCGCTCTTGCCGCGCACCAGGTCCACCACCAGACGCATCTTCTGCGCTGAGACGGAGGTATTGCTCAGGGTTGCTTGAAAGTCAGCCATGCCTTACCTTACTTTCCTGAATCCGAGGCTTTCTCATTAACGTGGCCGCGGAAGGTGCGCGTAGGCGCAAATTCACCCAGGCGGTGCCCCACCATGTTCTCAGTGATATAGATCGGCACATGGCGGCGGCCGTCATGCACCGCAATGGTGTGACCCACCATTTGCGGGAAGATCTGGCTGGCGCGGCTCCAGGTGCGGATTACTTTCTTCTCTTTGCGCTCGTTCATGGCCTCGATCTTCTTTAGAAGCTTCGGCTCAACAAACGGCCCTTTTTTTAGTGAACGTCCCATATCAAAAATCTCCAGCCGTTAGCTTAGCGGCGCTTGCTCTTGGCGCGGCCACGTAGAATGAACTTGTCCGTGCGCTTGTTGCGACGGGTCTTCTTGCCCAGGGTGGGCTTACCCCACGGGCTCTTGGGGCCGGGCATACCGATCGGTTGGCGGCCTTCGCCACCACCGTGGGGATGGTCACGCGGGGTCATGGCAGAGCCACGCACCGTCGGGCGAATGCCACGATGGCGCTTGCGGCCAGCCTTGCCCAGCTTGACGTTGCCATGGTCCACGTTGCCCAGCTGGCCAATCGTGGCATAGCAGTTCTGCCCCACCAGGCGCACTTCGCCCGAGGGCATGCGGATCTGGGCATACTCGCCTTCTTTGGCGGCGATCTGCGCGCCAGAGCCGGCCGAGCGAACCATCTGGCCGCCCTTGCCCTCTTTGATCTCAATGTTGTGCACGATCGTGCCGGTGGGAATGTTGGCCAGCGGCAGGGCATTGCCCACGCGGATGTCGGCGTTAGGCCCGGTCACCACGCTGTCGCCCGTCTTCAGGCCCAGCGGCGCCAGGATGTAGCGCTTCTCGCCATCGGCATAGTGCAGCAGCGCCAGGTAGGCCGTGCGGTTCGGGTCGTACTCGATACCGGCCACCTTGGCGGGGATGTCGTGCTTGTCGCGGCGAAAGTCCACAATGCGCAGGCGCTGGCGATGTCCGCCGCCGCGGTGGCGCACGGTGATCTTGCCGCGCACGTTGCGGCCGCCGCTCTTGGTCTTCTTGGCCAGCAGCGAGCGCTCAGGCTTTGACTTGGTTATCTCGTCAAACGTGTAGCCACTCGCGCCACGGCGACCTGGGGTCGTAGGCTTGTAAGTTTTAACAGCCATTACTTCACACCTTCAAAAATATCGACGGACTCGCCAGGCATCAGCGTGACCAGGGCTTTCTTGTAGCCGCCCTTGCGAACGCGCATCTGGCGGTTGCGCGCGTGACGGCCACGCTTGGGAGCCACCTTGATGACGTTGACGCGCTGCACCTTGACCCCGAACACCAGCTCAATGGCGTCCTTGATCATGGCCTTGTTGGCGTCTTTGTGCACTTCAAACGTGATCTGGCGCAGCTTGCTGGTCTGATAGTTGGTCTTCTCAGTAACCAGCGGGCGAACCAGGATGTCGTAAACGGTAGTCATTTCAGCTCCTACTCCGCCTTATTCCAGCGCACTTTCGATGGCCTTGATGGCATCCAGCGGCAGGATGAGCTTGTCGTAACCCAGCAGGTCACGGATGTTCAAGTAGTTCGCCAGCAGGGTCTTGCAGCTCTCTAGGTTGCGGCTGGAGCGAACCACACGGGTGTAATTCTCATCCTTGGCCGGCATCACTAGCAACACACTGCCTTCGCCCACCAGCTTGTTAAGGGATTCGGCCACCAGCTTGGTCTTGGGCTCGTCCCAGTTCAAGTTTTCTACCAGCACGATGCCCTGGTCAGCCGCCTTGGAGGACAAGGCCGAGCGCAGCGCAGCCTTGCGCATCTTCTGCGGCATGTCCTGTTCAAAGCTCTTGGGGCGCGGGGTGTGCACCTTGCCGCCGCCCACCCACTGCGGCGAACGGATGGAGCCCTGGCGAGCGCGGCCGGTGCCCTTCTGCTTCCACGGCTTGCGGCCGCCGCCGCGCACTTCGGCGCGGTTCTTGGTCTTGCGGGTGCCCAGGTGCGCATTCGCCATCTGGCGCGTGTACGCCTGGTGCATCAGGTCCACATTGATCGGCGCTTCAAACACGCTGGCCGGCAGTTCAACCTGCTTGTCCAGCTTGGTGCCTTTGAGGGTATATACGTCGAGTTTCATCTTCAATCTCTCGCAGGCTTACGCCTTGCGCGCCTCACGAATGGTCACAATCGCACCTTTGCCGCCGGAGACGGCACCATGCAGGCCGATCAGGTTCTTCTCGGTGTCCACAAAGGCCACCTTGAGGTTGAGCGTGGTCACTTGGCGCACACCCATGTGGCCGGGCAATTCCTTGCCCTTCCACACACGTCCGGGGTTGGTGCCGGAACCGATGGAGCCCACCGCGCGCTGGCGGTCAGATTGACCGTGCGACATAGGGCCACCACCATAACCATGGCGCTTCATCACACCCGCAAAGCCTTTACCCTTGCTGACGCTGGTGACATCTACAGTGTCGCCAACAGCAAAGCTATCCACCTTCACGGTGTCGCCTTCTTTAAGTTCCATCTGTTTGGTGCGGAATTCACGCAGGTAGCGCAAGGTTGGCGCCTTGACGCGGTTAAGGTGGCCCAACTGGCCACCGCTCAGGTGCTTCGCCTTCGTTTCGCCAAAGCCCAGCTGTACCGCGCTATAGCCCTCAACATCGGGGCGGCGGATCTGGGTGACAAAGCAAGGCCCAGCTTCGAGAAGCGTAACCGGCACAGCGCGGCCTTGCTCGTCGAAAATCTGGGTCATACCGATTTTCTTGCCAATAAGCCCTTTAAACATCTCAGTTTGTCTCCTACAAAATTTGGTTGGGACTGTCAGTCTGGGCTAGACCGCATCATCCCGCAGCAGCGTAGTCAGTTGCCGGCACGTGGGTGGCGCCTTGGGCCACCTCGGCTGGCAGCTCTTACACTGCCCCTACTCAAAACTTATGCCTGCCCGCTTTGCAGCGGGCAGGCCATTACACACAGCCTGTAACTATACCAAACAGTTGGCAATCCGTCCAGACTTAGATCTTGATCTCAATGTCCACGCCGGCCGGCAGGTTGAGGCGCATGAGCATATCAATGGTCTTGGAGTCGGGCTCCATCACATCGATGATGCGGTTGTGCGTGCGGATCTCAAAGTGCTCGTGCGAGTCCTTGTCGATGAACGGCGAGCGGCGCACGGTGAACAACTCACGCTTGGTGGGCAGAGGTACCGGCCCCACCACGCGGGCGCCCGTGCGCTCCGCCGTCTCGACGATGCGCTTGGCCGACTGATCGATCACGCGGTGATCGTAAGCCTTGAGACGAATACGAATTTTCTGCTTGGTAGTAGCCATCTATATCCTAGGACAAGATCTCGGTGATGACGCCAGCACCCACGGTGAGGCCGCCTTCACGAATGGCGAACTTGGAGCCCTGCTCCAAGGCCACCGGGGTCTGCAACTGCACCTGCAGGTTCACGTTGTCGCCCGGCATCACCATCTCCACACCGTCCGGCAGCGTCACTTCACCCGTCACATCCAACGTGCGAATGTAGAACTGCGGCTTGTAACCCGTGAAGAAGGCCTTGTGGCGACCGCCCTCTTCCTTCTTCAGCACGTACACTTCGCTCATGAACTTGGTGTGCGGCTTGATGCTGCCCGGCTTGGCCAATACCATGCCGCGCTCCACACCTTCACGGTCCACACCACGCAGCAGCAGGCCGGCGTTGTCACCCGCCATGCCCTCATCCAGCTGCTTGTGGAACATTTCAATACCGGTCACGACGGTGCTGCCCGGCTGCTCACGCAGGCCCACAATGTCCACCGCGTCGTTCAGCTTCACTACACCGCGGTCAATGCGGCCGGTCACTACGGTGCCACGACCCTTGATCGAGAACACGTCTTCGATCGACATCATGAACGGCTTGTCGGTCTCGCGGGTCGGCTCAGGAATGTACTCATCCACCACACGCAGCAGCTCACGGATGGGAGCATACTCTTCGGCGTCGGGGTCAGTGGAGGTGCTCTCCAGCGCCTTCAACGCAGAACCGCGCACGATCGGGGTCTCGCTGCCAGGGAAGCCCTGACTGGTGAGCAGCTCGCGCAGCTCCAGCTCGACCAGCTCCAGCAGTTCGGGGTCGTCCATCATGTCAACCTTGTTCAGGAAGATGACAATGCTGGGCACTTCCACCTGGCGAGCCAGCAGGACGTGCTCGCGGGTCTGGGGCATGGGGCCATCGGGGGCCGCTACCACCAGGATGGCGCCGTCCACCTGGGCTGCACCGGTGATCATGTTCTTGATGTAGTCGCGGTGACCCGGCATGTCCACGTGGGCGTAGTGACGCTTCTCGGTCTCATACTCCACGTGGGTGATGTTGATGGTGATACCGCGCTCGCGCTCTTCCGGCGCGTTGTCGATCTGGTCGTAGCCGCGGAACTCAGCCTTGCCCATCAGAGCCGCTACTTTGGTGATCGCCGCCGTCAAGGTCGTCTTGCCGTGGTCGATGTGTCCCATCGTTCCCACGTTCAAGTGCGCCTTGCTGCGATCAAACTTTGACTTCGCCATTTACTTTTCTCCTTGACTCTTTCTATATAAGTTCTAGTTGGCTTTGATCAGCTCTTCGGCCAGCTTCTCCGAGACCTGAGTGTAGTGATCGAATTCCATGGTGAAGGCGCCGCGGCCCTTGGTGGCCGAGCGCAGTTCCGTGGCGTAACCGAACATCTCCGAAAGCGGCATCATGGCGCGGATCGCCTGCACGCCACCCGGGCGCATGTCCATACCCTGGATCTCGCCACGGCGGGCGCTCAGCTGGCCCACGATATCGCCCAGGAACTCCTCGGGCACTGTAACTTCCACCTTCATGATCGGCTCCATCAGCACGGCTTTACCAATGCGCATGCCTTCCTTGAAAGCCATGGAGGCAGCCATCTTGAACGCCATTTCATTGGAGTCGACTTCGTGGAACGAACCGTCATACAGGGTTACCTTGACGTCAACAACCGGGTAGCCGCCCACAATGCCGGACTCAGCGGCTTCCATAACGCCCTTCTGTACAGCCGGGATGTATTCCTTGGGAATAGCACCACCCACGACCTTGTTCTCGAAGGTCACGCCCTTGCCGGGCTCATCCGGAGCCATTTCGAAGACCACATGGCCGTACTGGCCGCGGCCGCCGGACTGCTTGGCGTAGCGCATTTCGGCCTTCTTAACTTCGCGGGTCATCGTCTCACGATAGGCTACACGCGGGCGGCCTACGTTGGCCTGCACGCCGTATTCGCGCATCATGCGGTCCACCAGGATCTCCAGGTGGAGCTCACCCATGCCGGCGATAACCGTTTGGGCCGTCTCAGGGTCAGACTTGACGCGGAAAGTCGGGTCTTCTTCGGCCAGGCGGTGCAGAGCTTCGGCCATCTTGTCCTGGTCAACGGCGGTCTTGGGTTCCACCGCGATGGAGATCACCGGTTCGGGGAAGCTGATGGCTTCGAGCACGATCTGCTTGGTCTCGTCACACAGGGTGTCACCCGTGATGGAGTTCTTGAGGCCGAGCACGGCGCCAATGTCGCCGGCTTCCACCACATCGATCTCCTCACGGCGGTCAGCATACATACGGATCAAGCGGCCCACGCGTTCACGCTGGCGCTTGACCGGGTTATAGATGGAGCCACCCTTCTCCACCTTGCCGGAGTACACGCGGAAGTAGGCCAGGCGGCCCACATACGGGTCAGCCACGATCTTGAACACCAGCGCAGCGGCCGGCTCATCATTGGTGGCGTGACGCTCGATAACTTCCTCAGTGCGCGGGTCAATGCCCTTGACCGCCGGAACATCCAGCGGGGAAGGCAAGTAATCGATAACTGCGTCCAGCACGGCCTGCACACCACGGTTCTTTAAAGAAGAGCCGCAAAATACAGCATTGGCTTTGCCGGCGATGACGGCGCGGCGCAGGGCTGCCTTCATCTCGTCGATGCCGATCTCCTGGCCGTCCAGGTACTTGACGGTCAGCTCGTCGTCGGTTTCGGCGATGGCTTCCACCATGCGCTCGCGCTGCTCGGTGGCAGCCGCCACCAGGTCAGCCGGGATCTCGCCTTCGACCGGCTTGCTGCCGTCGTCGGTCCAGATGATCGATTTCATCGACAGCAGGTCAACCACGCCCTGGAAGCCGGATTCGGCGCCGATGGGCAGCTGCATGTTGATCGGGTTGGCGCCCAGGCGGGCGCGAATGCTCTCGACACTGCGCTCAAAAGAGGCGCCGATGCGGTCCATCTTGTTGATGAAGCAGATACGCGGCACGTTGTAGCGATCAGCCTGGCGCCACACGGTTTCAGACTGCGGCTCCACGCCCATCACGGCGTCAAACACAACCACACCGCCGTCCAGCACGCGCAGGGAGCGCTGCACTTCAGCGGTGAAGTCAATGTGACCCGGGGTGTCGATCACGTTGATGAGATGGCCCTTCCACTCGGCGGTCACTGCGGCCGATACGATCGTAATGCCGCGCTCGCGCTCCTGCTCCATCCAGTCGGTCACAGTGTTGCCTTCATCCACATCACCCAGGCGGTGCGTCTTGCCGGTGTAGAACAAGATACGCTCGGTGGTGGTGGTCTTACCAGCGTCAATGTGGGCAATAATGCCTATGTTTCTAAACTTCTCGAGTGGGTAATTAGCCATTCTTTTCCAAATGCTCCAACGAACTAAATGCGGTAATGGGAGAAGGCGCGGTTGGCCTCTGCCATTTTGTGGGTTTCTTCTTTTTTGCGTACCGAAGCGCCCTGCCCCTGTGCCGCCTCGCTCAGTTCGCCAGCCAGCTTCTCGGCGAACGATTTGCCGCCACGGCTGCGGGCCGAAGCCACGATCCAGCGAGCCGCCAGCGCAAAGGAGCGCGCGCTGTTCACTTCCATCGGCACCTGGTAAGTGGAGCCACCCACACGGCGAGGGCGCACTTCCATGCTGGGGCCAACGTTCTTCAGAGCGCTCTGGAAAACTTCCAGCGGGTTCTGCTTGGTCTTGGCCTCGATCAGCTCAAAAGCGTCATAGATCAAGCGGGTGGCGGTGCTCTTCTTGCCATCCAGCATCATGCGATTAATAAAAGCCTGCACCTCAGTGCTGTTGTAACGCACATCCGGGGTGCTAATGCGTTTGTCAGGGCGTCTGCGTCGTGCCATTTACTCTGTTCTCCACTTTAAATGCGGCAAGCTCATCAGTGAGCGAGCTCGCTCTATGAGCTACTTACGCGCCCGCCTTGGGGCGCTTGCTGCCATACTTGGAACGGGCTTGCTTGCGGTCATTGACACCGGTGGTGTCCAGCGTGCCGCGCACGATGTGATAGCGCACACCCGGCAGGTCCTTCACACGGCCGCCGCGCACCAAAACCACGGAGTGCTCCTGCAGCGTGTGGCCTTCACCCGGAATGTAGGCAGTGACTTCCATGCCGTTGCTCAGACGCACACGAGCGATCTTGCGCAAGGCAGAGTTAGGCTTCTTGGGGGTCATGGTGCGCACGACTGTGCAAACACCACGCTTCTGCGGCGCGCCCTTGGGCTGGCGGATGCGGCGTTGCTTGTACGTGTTCAGCACGTACTGCAGCGCAGGCGCCTTGGTTTTGCCGCGCTTGGTCTTGCGGCCCTTGCGAACTAGCTGATTGATTGTCGGCATTACTCCGTTCCTTCTATTCCTTCTTGCTTTACATGCACAGCAAGCAAACACTTGCTGTTGGTTAGGGCCGGGACCCTGGGTATTCCGTTGTGTGTACTGCCCCGGGCTGCTACCACCCGGCGCCGTACTACTCTGTGACCCGGCAGCTTCGCTGCCCGCTCACAGAGTACGAGGCCACCGATGTTCGTGATGGCCTCGTTGTATTACTTGGCTCTGTTCCGCATTTGCATGCGGTATTCAGTTTCGCCGCCTGAAAGCGGGCACAAGGCCCATTTTCAATCGTACGCGAGGGCGGATTTTAACCGCACTCGTTACACCCGTCAAGGTGTTTTCTTCAGGTCTTCACCCAGGCCCAACAGGCCGGTGCCCAGGCGCGGCGGGCGAGCACGCTGCTCTTCCTTGCCGAACTTGATCACGCCGTCCTCGGTCTCAGCTTCCACCGAGAGGCCCAGGGACTGCAGTTCCTTGACTAACACACGGAACGAGGCCGGAATGCCCGGTTCCTCGATCGGCTCACCCTTGACGATGGCTTCGTAGGTCTTGACGCGGCCCACAACATCATCAGATTTGACCGTCAGCATCTCCTGCAAGGTGTAGGAGGCGCCATAGGCTTCCAGTGCCCACACTTCCATCTCACCGAAGCGCTGGCCGCCGAACTGAGCCTTACCACCCAGCGGCTGCTGGGTCACCAGGCTGTACGGGCCGGTGGAGCGGGCATGCACCTTGTCTTCCACCAGGTGATGCAGCTTGAGCATGTTCATCACGCCCACGGTCACCGGCTGGTCATACTGCTGGCCGGTCATGCCGTCACGCAGGGCCTGCTTGCCCAGGTACGGGATGGGCTTGTGGTGCTTCACCATGGCTTGCTGGGCCATGGCGCGCAGTTCGGTCTCATCCGCGTTCTTGCCGGGGTCATCTTCGCCCAGGCTTACCAGCCACAGGCGGGCGCAGGCATTCGCAGCCTTCTGGCCACGCTCTTTGCGCACATTCATGGAGATGTCGGCCTGCTCAAAAGCCAGCAGTTCTTCGGCGTTGTAGCCCTTTTCCTTCAGCCACTCACGCACCGCCGACTGGCGGGCGTAAGACGGGTCTTGTGCCAGGCGGTTGACACTGTACTCCTTGCCCAGCCACTGCTCCAGGTAAAGGTTACGCACTTCATTGTCATCTTCCAGAGACTCGGCGTCGTACTTGCCGTTCTGCTCAGCCAGCCAGGCCCAGGCACGTTCGCCGGTTTCCTTCCAAGCTTGGTCCACCAGCCAGGCACGTGCCAGCTCAGCTTCAATCTCGTTCTCGCTGGCGCCGTCAAACACGGGCACCAGGGCACGGAAGCCGAGGCGTTTGGCCGCCCAGCCTAGATGTGTCTCGAGGATCTGGCCGATGTTCATACGGCCGGGCACGCCCAGCGGGTTCAGGATGATGTCCACCGGAGTGCCATCTTCCAGGAAGGGCATATCCTCCACCGGCACCACCTTGGAAACCACACCCTTGTTGCCGTGGCGGCCAGACATCTTGTCGCCGGCCGTGATCTTGCGGCGCTGGGCCACGGAGACACGTACCATCTTCTCCACACCCGCGGACAGCTCAATGTTGTCCTCGCGGGAGAAGACCTGCACGTCTACCACCTTGCCGCGCTCACCGTGCGGCATGCGCAGCGAGGTGTCTTTCACATCGCGTGACTTCTCGCCGAAGATGGCGCGCAGCAGGCGCTCTTCCGGGGTCAGCTCCTTCTCGCCCTTGGGCGTGATCTTGCCCACCAGGATGTCGTTGGGGCCAACCTCGGCGCCAATGCGCACGATGCCATACTCGTCGAGGTCTTTCACGGCTTCCTCACCCACGTTGGGGATGTCGCGCGTGATCTCTTCGGGGCCGAGCTTGGTGTCGCGGGCCTCGAGTTCGTATTTCTCAATGTGGATCGAAGTGAAGCGGTCATCCTGCACCATCTTTTCGCTGATCAGGATGGCGTCTTCAAAGTTGCCACCCTCCCACGAGAGGAAGGCCACCACCGCGTTCTGGCCCAGGGCCAGCAACCCATCCACAGTCGAGGAGGAGTCGGCGATCACATCACCCTTCTTGACCCGCTGGCCTTTCAAAACAGCCGGGCGCTGGTCAATGCAGGTGCTCTGGTTGGAGCGCTGATACTTGCGCAGCTTGTAGGCGCGGTCTTTCTTGCTCTTGCTGCCCTTGATGACCACTTCGTCGCCACTCACGGAGACGACTTCGCCATCTTCCTCGGCCTGGATCACCTGGCCGGAGTCCTTGGCGGCGTGGCTCTCCATACCGGTCGAGACCAGCGGCACCTCAGGCACCAGCAGCGGCACGGCTTGCGACATCATGTTCGAGCCCATCAGGGCGCGGTTGGCGTCGTCGTGCTCCAGGAACGGGATGAGCGCAGCGCTGATACCCACTACCTGGTGAGGCGCCACGTCCATATAGTCAATTTCCTCCGGGCTGGCAAACATAAAGCCGGAGTGGTAACGGCAGGAGGCACGCTGGCGCACGAATTCGTTCTCGTCGCTCAACAGCGCATTCGCCTGCGCGATGTAGTAACGGTCTTCATCATCGGCCGAGAGGAAGGAGATCTCATCCGACACATACGGAACGATGAGCACTTCCTCCACATTGACCTTGGCAATATCCTTGGCCAGCTTCTCGTCAATGCGAGTGCCTTCCTTGGCAACTACGCGCTCGGTCTTGGGGTCCACCACGTCTTCGCGCAGCTTGCGGCCGATCAGACGCTTGTCGTCCGGCGCCAGCTTGCCCAGCACGCGGCGGTACGGGGTCTCCACGAAGCCATAGTCGTTCACACGCGCGAACGAGGCCAGGTTGCCGATCAGGCCGATGTTCGGGCCTTCGGGCGTCTCGATCGGGCAGATGCGCCCGTAGTGCGAGTGGTGCACGTCACGCACGTCGAAGCCGGCGCGCTCACGGCGCAAGCCGCCCGGGCCCAGGGCCGAGACGCGGCGCTTGTGGCGCAGCTCAGACAGCGGGTTGGTCTGGTCCATGAACTGCGAGAGCTGGCTTGAGCCATAGAACTCACGCAGCGCCGCCACCATCGGGCGGATGTTGATCAGGGTGATCGGCGAGAGCTGCTCCTGGTCACGGATGGACATGCGCTCTTTGATCACGCGCTCCATGCGGCGCATACCCACGCGCAGCTTGTTCTGGATCAGCTCGCCTACCGTCTTCAGGCGGCGGTTGCCCAGGTGGTCAATGTCGTCAGCCTTCTCGACGCCGTTGTTGATCAGGATCATGCGGCGGGCCAGGTTGACCAGGTCCCACTTGGTCATGGTGCGATGGTCCAGCGAGACGCGCTCCTTCTGGCCCAACTTTTGATTGAGCTTGTAGCGGCCCACGCGCTCCAGGTCATAGTGACGCTGGTCGAACAGCTGGGTCTCCAGGAACTCGGTGGCGTTGTCCAACGTGGCCGGGTCACCCGGGCGCATGCGCTTGAAGAACTCGATCAACGCGGCCTGTGCAATCGTCAGCTTGCCGTTGTTGGTGTCCCAATCCGGTTCCTGGTTCAGGGTCGCCTGAATGAACTGGCGGTCCTGGTTGGTGTCAATGTCGGCGAACAGCGCCAGAATTTCTTCGTCGGTGCCGTGCTTCAACGGCGAGGTGCGGTTGCCGTCGTCCACGGCGCACAGGGCGCGCAGCAGCACCGTGATGGGCACGGTGCGCTTGCGGTTGAATTTCAGCGTCAGGTAGTCGGCCTTGCGCGTCTCGAACTCCATCCACGCGCCGCGGTCAGGGATCAGCTTGGCGGTCGCCAGCGGGCGGTTGGTGGCGCGGTCCAGCGGGGCTTCAAAATACACACCCGGCGAGCGGATCAGCTGCGATACCACCACGCGCTCGGTACCGTTGATGATGAAGGTGCCCTTCTCGGTCATCTCCGGGAAGTCGCCCAGGAAAATATCCTGCTTGATCGGCTCAGGCACATCCGGCCCGGCCAGCAGCACGGAAATATACAGCGGGCTGGCATAGGTCAGGTCGCGCTCAATGCACTCCTCAATAGAGAACTTGGGCTCTTCGAACCAATACTTGAGGTCCCACTGCTTCGCTTCCGGCGTGCGGCTGGGGAAATATAAGCGCATGCCCTTGTTATAGGACTCAATGGGAGAGATCTCGTGGAACAGGTCGCCCAAGCCATCAGACTTAAGGCGGCGGAACGAGCTGAGCTGCACCTCAATAAGGTCGGGCAGTTTCAGCTGCGTGGACAGACGGGAATATGTTTTGGTGGGAAGAGCTTGCGCCATTCAGCGCCTCCTAGAATGATGTACAACGAAAAAAAGACCAGCCGCTCCTAAATTCACAAGGGGCGGCCAGCTTGCGACAGGTGATTATAGAGCATGCGGTCTAGAACTGTCAAGGTTAACTAAGGAAGAATGCGGCTTGCAAGCACAGTTTGACGCCACCCTACCCCGCACGGTATCATACCAGCTTCCAGGTTGGTCGGATGATCGCTGGGAGCTACGCCGCTTTGCGGCGTGGGTTCCTGGAGGAAAGTCCGCACTCCATAGGGCATGGCGCCGGGGAAACCCCGGGGCGGGGAAACCTGCCGGATTAGGGCCACAGAAATACACCACCGCGCAAGCGGCCAGGGTGAAATGGTGAGGTAAGAGCTCACCGGCGCGGCAGTAATGTCCGCGGCCAGGCAACCCCCGCCCGGAGCAAGGCCAAACAGAGGTGAGCAGCGGCCCGCTACGCTTGAGCCTCGGGTAGGCTGCACAGATAGATGATCATCCACGCCCGCTATGCGGGCGGGACAAAATGCGGCTTATAGACCAGCCTGGAAGCAATGCAGCTGCACCCCTCCCCGGGGGCAGCTGCATTGCTTTTAAGCTGGTCTACAGCCATCGTGGTGTTCTGCAGAGAACGGCTATTCGCCGAAATTGTTGCTCACCAACTCGCTGAGCGCGGCAAGCGCCGCCTCGGCGTCCTCGCCCTCCGCCGCCACCGTGATCACCGAGCCCTTGGTAACCGCCAGGGTCAGCAGCCCCAGCAGGCTCTTGGCGCTCACGCTCTTGCCGTCAAAGCTCACCGTGATCTCGGCCTGATGCTTCTGGGCCGTCTTTACAAACAATGTAGCCGGGCGGGCATGCAAGCCCACCTCGTTGGCTATCGTCAATTCAATGGAATTCATAGTCCGCTCTCCTCAGCGGGAGCCGTAGCACGCTCTCTGTTTTTCAAAAACTGGGTGGAGCTGCCAAGCGTTTAGTACTTGACGTAGTAGCGGTACTCTCGGCCCACGTAGTAACACGTGTTGTACTCAGTAAACAGCCGGTCGGTGCTGTGGCTGATCTTGACGCTCTTGAGCACCGGCTCAGACTCGGCAATGCGCAACTTCTGCGCCACTTCGGCCGGGGGCAGCATCGCCTCCAGATAATCCAGCGCGGATGTGAAAAAGATGCCGAACTGGCCCAGGTATTCGTAGAACGACTCGAAGTAGTCTTCAGGATTCGTGGAAAAATCACGCGTGAATGGGAAGGTGTTGATCGAGTAACCAATGATCACCCCACCCTCGATCGCCCGCACGCGCTTGAGCTGGATGATGCGGTGCCCCTCCGGAATGCTCAGGATGCCCGATTGGATCCTGTCCGCTTCCGTGACCGTCAGCTCCACATCGATCGTGATCGCCTTCTTGCCCAGGGCGTGCATCTCGTTCGTGAAGCTCTTGAGCACCGGGCGCTCTTCCAGGTTCTCCTGCCAGTCAGTGACAAAAGTGCCTTTGCCGCTCTGGCGCACCAGGTAGCCGGCATTCTCAAGTTCGTTGATGGCTTTGCGGATGGTGATGCGGCTGACCTTGTACTGCTCGCACAGTTCCATCTCGGTCAGGATCTGGTGACCAGGCTTCCAATGCCCAAACAAGATCTTATACCGCAGCTCTTCTTCGATCTGGCGGTACTTGGGCAGCGACGTTTTCGAGCTTTGGCTCTGCATAGGGTTGTCGTCAAACTGTGGAAACCGAATGCCCCACAAGCCCATTACGCCAGCAAGGCCTCGACAATTTCCTGCTTCGAAGGAGACTCTTCGATTAACTGCCTGATTTTATCATCAAGCAATTTCTTGGCCACATTGGCAAGGATCTTCAAATGCAGGTTGTCTGCATTGTCATCCGGCACGGCGATCCCGAACACCAGCCGGGCCTGCTCGTCCTCGTTCCAGGCGATCGGCGCCGCCAGGCGCACGAACACCAACCCAGACTCCCCTACTCCGGCCGAGCGCGCATGCGGGATTGCGATCAGGTTGCCGATGCCGGTCGGCACCATCGCCTCACGCTCGTACACATCCTTGATGTATTGCTCGCGGTCCTTTAGGCGGCCGGCGGCCTGCAGGATGTCGGCGATCTGAGCGATCACCGCCGCTTTGTCCGCCAAAGCCACATCCAGCGCCATCAGGTCCTGGGTGATGATGTCGTTCATGGTTCGAGCGCTCCGTTCACCCTCAGCCTGGCTGGCTGACAAATGCCAGCCAGCCAGGTCTCAAGGAGGGTGTACTCTACTTCTTCTTCTCTTCAGTAGCGTTGGGCAGCAGCATACCCATCATGACCGCCGCCACCAGGGTACCGATGGCGCCAAACAGCAAGTACAGCGGGACATTGTTCACCAGGGGGATCGTGAAAATGCCGCCGATGGGCGCGCTGAGGGTGATGCCGGTCAGGCCGGCCAAAGCACCGCCAACCGCCGCACCCGTCATGATGGAGGGCAGCACAACCTTGGGGTGAGCGATCACGAAGGGAATTGCGCCTTCAGCAATGAAGCTCAGACCCATGATGGTGGCCGCCTTGCCCGCATCACGCAGTTCCTCCGTGAACTTCTTGGGGAACAGGATGGTGGCCAGGGCGCAGCCACCGCTGATGGCGAAGGCCGCCGTGGCAATCGAGCCCATCGCTACCGAGGGAACCGCGCTACCATCCGCGCCGGTCAGGGTGGCTACCGAGAACAGGTAGGCCGCCTTGTTCACCGGGCCGCCCACATCGAACGCCGCCATGGCGCCCAGCACCGCACCCAGCACCGCCGCATTGCCGGTGCTCAGGTTCTGCAGGAAGCCGTTGACCGCGTTGTTGAGCGGGGCCACGAAGGCGTTGATGGCGATCATGCCCAGGGCCACCAGAATGGTGCCCACCACGGGGTAGATGATCAAGGTCTTGGCGCCTTCAAACGAGCGCGGCAAGCCCTTCAGGGCGCCCTTCAGCAGGTTGATGATCCAGCCCGCAAGGAACGCGCCGGCGATGGTGCCCAGGAAACCCGAGCCGCCATCGCGGGCCAACAGACCCACAACCACACCGGCCAGCAAGCCCGGGCGATCAGCGATGGAGTAGGCAATGTAACCGCCCAGGATGGGCAGCATCATGCCGATGGCCGTGGCGCCGGTGCTCAACAGCCAGGCCGAAACCGGGTTGCTGGCGCCGAAAGTCGCCGTGCCAGAGTTGGCCGCATCGAACAGGAAGGCGAACGAGATAAGCACGCCGCCGGCCACGATGAACGGGATGAAGTACGAAACACCCGACATCAAATGACGATATATAGCTTTACGATCCATGTCTTCTCCTTATAGAGCTGGCGTCTTTTGCGCCAGCCAAGCGAAACCTAAGCGTTAGATTGCTCCTCGGGATATCTCTTTTTTTATACAGCCTCCTATGGGTTATAAACTTCAGCTTTGCCGTCTACGATCTGTTGAATTACCTGCTCGCCACGATGAATGGCATCAGAGGATGACACAGTCAACACCGGCTTGCCGCGGAAGCGTTCCATTTCCACCATCGTGTCAACGGCTAACACAATGGCTTCGGCTTCCTCGATATCTTCTTCGGTCAGGCGGTTTTCAGTGCCGCCAGCCCCATTGGTCTCCATCTTCAAGTCATAGCCGTGCTTCTTGGCGAACTTGATCAGGGTTTCAGCTGCAATGTATGTGTGGGCAATGCCTGCCGGGCAGGCGGCCACGCCAACCAGCTTCTTCATCTCATTCATCCTTTCTTCTGGCTGATCACCAGGTTCAGCAATTCGCCGGCCTTGAACTCCTCAGCCAGCTTGTCTTGCGGGGCATGCGTCTCTTCCATCAAATCGGTCTTGGCGGTCACGCGCAGGTCGCTGCCCAAGCGCAACGCTCCGGCCTTCACCGGCTCAGCCTCGGCGTTGAACAAGCGCAGCACGTAGCCTTCGCCGCCGTCTGATTTGATCAGCGTGCCAAAGCTCACCCCGGGTTCGATCGAGCCAAAGGTGTAGTGCGCCGGCAGCGGCGGGTTCCATGGATTGATGGGGAAGTAACTAATAAGGAAGAAGGTCGGGTCGATCTTCTGCTTCTGGCTGTAGATCGGGTCTACCGAGAAGACCGCATATTCGCGGAATAGCTTGTTGCCATCCAGCTTGGCGGAGAAGCCAATGCCAAAGTCGAACTCCACCGTGCCCTGCATCTGGTGCGTGGGCGCCGGCAGCAGCCGTTCTGGCATGCCGCTGGGGCGGCCGGGGCGGCGACGACGGTCAGGCAGGCCCACGTAGCCCATGGCGCGCAGCACCGTCAGCATCAGGTCGCCAAAGCCGTCGCCCACGAACTCATATTCCTTCAGGCTGCGGGTGAACACGGTCAGCACGCCCTTGTCATCCTGCGTGGAGACATGGTTCAGCAGCGGGCCGGTGGCGCTGGGTTCTTCGAAGTATTTCTTTTCCTTCCAGATCGCCATTTCTTCGCGCACACACGGGCGCTCGATCAGGCTGTATTGCGCCCCAGCGTGGAAGCTTTCGATGCGCTTGCCGGTGCGGATGCCAATGCGCAAGCGGTGGTCTATGCTGCCGTTCACCACTTCGCCTTGCACCCGCAGGATGCCGCTGTCATCCAGGCTCAACTTCAGCCAGAACGGCAGTTTGTGGTCAGCGATCTTGTTCTTGCGCTGCTCCAGCGTGCTGGGGATCTTCATCTCGCCTTCAAAGTGCATCTCGGCGTGCAGCTCGGTCTGGATGCTGCTCTTGAAGTCAGCCGCGGTGATCTCACGCGTCACCAGCCACTCGTCCTCAGGGGCCGGATAGTCATAGTCGTAGCTGTCGCCCTCATCGCCGCCATCCTGGAAGAACAGGCTCTTCTGCACGGTCTGGCCGGTCAGCTTGTCCGTGATGGTGATGCCATCCGCGCCGCAGCTCACGCTCAGGTACTCGTTCTCAATTGTGTGCTTGTTCTGGGAAGGGGCTGCTTCGGGGGCTTTGTCGCCCTGCTCTACTACTGAGAGGGTCTTGTATGAAATACCGTCAAATTCACCAAGGTTACAAAGGATCTCCGTGCGGTAGAACCACACATCTTCATTCATATCTGCCGGGTTCTTGCGCACCACGCCCCAGTAATGCTTGACCTGCTCCAGCACGGTATACGGCAGGGTTTTGCCTTCAAGCTCCAGGGTGAAGCCCGGCCCACGCGTCACGATCGAAAGGCGCTGCACCAGCTCGCGCTTCCACGGCAGGCTGTTGACCACCACCAGCGGCATGCCGGGCAGCCCACTGTCATCCACCGAGAACGACAGCAGGCGGCACAAATAGTCCCGCGTGCCGCGCATGATGTTGTACGAGATGCTGGCCATATCCTTGATGGCTTTGTTGGTCACATCCCCATGCGTGGCCGAGCCGTGCGTCTGGCAGTTGACCAGCTTGTACCAGGTCTCGTCGATGATGCCCTGGTCATACGGAATACCCACCGCGTCCAGCAGCGCCATCATGGGCTGCACTTCATAAATGGCGCGCCGCTCGACCCGGTCGATCAGGGTCTTGATGTCTGAGCGGGCCGAATGCATGCCGTTCATGTGCAGGCGGTG
This sequence comes from Anaerolineales bacterium, assembly GCA_025808555.1. Taxonomy (NCBI): domain Bacteria; kingdom Bacillati; phylum Chloroflexota; class Anaerolineae; order Anaerolineales; species Anaerolineales bacterium. The sequence goes on from CP075526.1 coordinate 176,195, forward strand.
GTACTGGGGAGAAAGGATCTCGCCCACGTGGGTCTTGAGGTCCTTGCCGTTCTTGCGCACATGCTCAAAGTATTCGGCCCAGGTGGTGTACTTGAACTCGATCCGGTCCTGAATGCTGTTGTAGTGCTTGATCTTTTCAGGGATGTCGAGCATGACAGGGTTCTGGTCAAAGCCCAGCGGGAAGACGAACTCGTTCTTGATCGTGCTGCGCTCTACCAAACGGTCGATCAGGCGGGCAACATCGATCTTGTTGTAATCCTCAGCCTCATTCGTGAACAGCTTGCCGTCACGGAAGGCGTGCGCCCCATATCCATAGCCAGACAGCAGCACATTGCACAGCACTTCGCTGCCATCGTTAGACTTGAAATAGAACTCATTGCCCAGCCCGTAAATGTCGCCCACTCCGCGCGTGAACACAAATTCCTTGATGCTGAATTGGTTGTAGATCTTGGGCATGTCGCTGGCCGCCCCAAATGGGTCAGCCAGATAGGCAATGCGGGAGGCCTTGCCGAGCTTCTTGGCATTCTTGATGCCCAGGCGCAGGTTGTTCACCACCGATTCGGCCGAGCTCATATACGTATCCAGCTGCGACACGAACGGCCCGATCACCAGCTTGTCGCTGCTCACCAGCCCGCGCACTTCCTCGGTGTCTTCGGGGTGCAGTTGCAGGTATTCGTCGATTGCCACGGTCTGGCCGTCGAAGAAAAAGTCCCGGATCTTGCCATCCCGGAAGGCGCGCAGCATCTCGCGCATGTTGTAGGCGAACACTACCATCGACTCCTGCGAGGTGAACCACCAGTACGGGTCCCAGTGGGTGTGGTGTATTCCGTGAGCGATCAACTTCTCAGCCATCGATCTTGTCCTCTCGTACAAATGCCTTGTGCAGCACCACCGGCTGCTTGCCTTGCGCCAGCACCTCGTAGCGCCCCAGGCTGGCCGGCACCAGAATGACGTCAAGATACTTGGCGTCGTAATACTTGCTGGGGTCCTCAAGGGATTGAATGCGGGCGGCTTCGCCATCCACAATGGTCAGCACGCAAAAGCCGTCACCGTTATCCCCTTCGTAGCGGCTGCCGGTTTCCATTTCTACCCGGTGGGTCTCAAAGTAGATCTCGTCATACTGCCCCACCAATAGCTCTTTCCAGCCCGGCCCTTCGGCAAACGGGCGCGGCTCAAAGGCGATGTTCTGCATCACCCAGTCTTCATCGCGCTCAAAGCGCAGCGCCTGCTCGGCCAGCTTGGTGTGCAACGGGCGCGGCTTACCGGTGATGTCCATGCGGGTGTAGTCGTAGATCTTGTAGGTATAAGCGCTCATCGTCATGGTACCTAGCTCCAGCACCAGTTGGTTGCGCCCGGAGCCGTGCACCGTGCCAGCTGGTAGCAGGATCTGCCGCCCCACGCTGGAGGGGATGCCATGAATGTACTTTTGATAGTCCACGATCGAGGCGTCCTTCTCAGACTGGCGCGCCAGGTCAAGGAACTCGTGCGGGTCCTTGTCCTTCTTGAAGCCGCAATAGGTCGCCGCACCGTGCCCGGTCAGCACTACGTAGTAGCCCTCATGCTGGGCGGCAAAATCGCCATATAGCTCGCGCGCCATTGCATCGTTCGGATGGCACTGGATCGACATGTTGCCGTTGCTGTGCCAGGTATCGTCATAGTTGAAGCGGATCGGCAGGTAACCGCCAAATTGCTTGAACATGTGCTTACCCACAATGCTCTCGGCCACCGCATCCATCATCGTCAGGAAAGGAATATCCAACAACTGCTCGCCGGCCTTGACCATGATGCTGGCCTCGGTATGAATTAGCTCGAACGACCAGGCCACCTTGTCCACCAGATGCTTGGGCACATTGCGATAACGCCGAAGGAACTGACCGCCCCACACGCCTTCCACATACACAGGCTTGGCGCGCAGCGGGCGGCCCTGCAGTTGCGCAAACACCGTTTGCAACTCCGCCTTGCCCATCATGCTGAACGACAGGCTGGAGTCCAACAGGTAATAATCGATCGCTTGGCTGGTGATCAATTCCTTACGCGTCTTCACCGCCAGCTCGTTGTCAATAAAGAAGGTCTGGCGCACGATACTGTCCAGATCGGCACCCGGCTTTGCACCGATGCACTGGTAGCGCCCGTCAAACACGCGCAGCCCCAGATCCTTCGGGGTCACATCAATATAGGCGATCGCCTTGGCCGCCGTGCGGAACATCGGCGCCGCGCTGCCAAAGCCGTACAGCAGGGTGGTCTTGTCCGCTGGCAGACCGCTCAAAAAGTTTTCGATGGCCTCCAGGTCAAACAAAGCTTCAAAGCCCTGGTCGAACAGCTTGCCAAAGATCAGTTCAGGATCCGTCTCGCGATCCATCGGCAGATACGGGGCAAGCAATGCCTGGATCTGCTCAGGGGAGCGATAGAATTGGGCTACATGGGTGGCAGCGATCTGCTGGCCCAGGTGGCCTACCAAACTGGCAAAGTTCGCCGAAGGGAAGCCATCCAGCACCACCAACCCCCTGGGAAGTTCGCCAGTCAGGGTGCGCGCAATTTCATCGATCGAGGTTTTGAGCCCAGCGATGGGAGCAACAGTGTTGATGGCCGTTAGATCATCGAATGGAATTGGTTTGTACGCGAAACCCATGTCCTGCTGCGCTCACCCCTGCACGCAAGCCTCCCGTGGTGATAATGTTATAACAATATACTATTACGAGCTCAAAAACCTGTCAAGGGTGAAAGGTGTAACCCTCGCCCTTGCACAGAATTTCAACTAGCAGCACAGAGGAGATTCCCAACATGGCAAACAAACCCACCCTCGGCTTCATCGGCCTCGGCCTCATGGGCAAACCCATGGCCGCCCACCTGCTGAAAGCCGGTTTCCCCCTCTGGGTGCACAACCGCAGCCAGGCCGCCGTGGACGAGCTCGTCGCCCAGGGCGCCCACAAGGCGGCTTCCGTCGCAGAAGTGGCCCAGCACGCCAGCATCATCCTCACCTGCCTGCCCGACTCGCCTGATGTCGAGGCCGCCGTGCTCGGCCCGGCTGGCATCCTCGAAGGCGCCCAGCCCGGCCTCATCGTCATCGATCATTCCACCATCAAGCCAGCCACCGCCCGCCACCTGGCCGCGGCCCTCGCCGAGCGCGGCATGCACTTCCTCGATGCGCCGGTCAGCGGCGGCCAGGTGGGCGCCCAGAACGGCACCCTCACCACCATGGTCGGCGGCGATGCTGCCGCCCTGGAAACGGCCCGCCCGGCCCTCGAAGCCTTCAGCAAAGCCATCACCCACATCGGCGGCCCGGGCGCCGGCCAGGTGGCCAAGTGCTGCAACCAGATGATGGTTGCAGCCCAGATGGCCGCCATGGCCGAGCTGCTCATCCTGGCCCGCAAAGCCGACGTCGACCCGCAGAAGGTCGTCGCCGCCATCCGCGGCGGCGCGGCGCAATGCTGGGCACTGGACAATAAGCCCCAGCTGCTTTTCGAGGGCAACCGCCAGCCCGGCTTCAAAGCCTATATGCAGGTCAAGGACATGGGCATCGTGATGGACACCGCCCGCGAACTTGGCATGCCACTGCCGGCCACCGCCGCCAACACACAACTCTTCAACGCCATGATGGCGCTCGGCATGCAAGACCTTGACAACTCCGCCATTGTAGGCGTGATGGAGCAGTTGGCGGGCGTAGAGTTGTTGGATTAAAAGATGACAAAGACTTATGCGTACCCAAGGGCATACTACGCCGCTTCCATCCAAGATTTCCTACTGCAATCAAGAGATGAAGTCCTTGGCGTCATACATTCGAATGACATCTCGGCAGAGACAAGGATCCAACAAAAAAATGCGTGGAAGGCAGAAGTTAGTATTCTAAAAGATCAGCTATCTGAGCTTTCGGATGGTAGGGTAATTTTTGAATACACAATTCCACGGATGGGAAAGCGCGTCGACTCAATCATTCTCTACAAAAATATTGTATTTCTACTGGAATTCAAGAACGGAGACACAGAGTACCTGGCATCTACATACGATCAAGTTTACGACTACGCATTAGATCTCCGCAACTTCCAAAAAGAAAGCCACGACAAATTGTTGGTGCCTGTTATGGTCTCAACCCATGCACCCAACTACAAGAATGTTTTGCACGAACATTACCGCATTTTGGAACCTATTCGCTGCAACGCAACCAATATCGGCGCAATAATTAGGCTTGTTGCCGAACAGTTCAATGAGCCCAATTTTGATTACATTGAGTGGCAAAATTCAGAATATCTACCTACACCAACAATTATAGAAGCCGCCCAGGCACTATATCGTGGGCATAATGTCCATGACATTACGCGTAGTGATGCGGGTGCCGAAAATCTGACAATTACCACTGCTGAGATCAACAAGATCATCGAATACAGCAAGGCAAAAAACCGAAAGTCAATTTGCTTCCTGACTGGTGTGCCCGGTGCAGGCAAAACACTGGTTGGACTGAACATTGCTATTCAAAGGTCCAATGCCAACCAGGGCGAGCACGCCGTATTTTTATCTGGCAATTTTCCACTGGTTACAGTGTTACAAGAAGCTCTTGCCCGAGACAAGGTAGAGCAATCTCGCGTGCATGACGACCGAACTAGCAAAAAGGAAGCTTTGCGCAGCACCACCGCATTTATTCAGATTATTCATAAGTACAGAGACTCTTTTGTAGGTAACGAAAACTCGCCGCCTGAGCGCGTAGCCATTTTCGATGAGGCGCAGCGCGCTTGGACCCATGAAATGATTAGACGGTTCATGCATACCAAGAAAGGAGTTCCTGATTTCCAATACAGTGAACCAGAATTTTTGATAAGCACGATGGACAGGCATAAAGATTGGGCCGTCGTCATATGTCTGGTTGGAGGCGGGCAAGAGATCAATACAGGCGAAGCCGGTCTACCGGAGTGGTTTAACTCACTGCGAAGGTCTTTTGCCGACTGGGATGTATATGTGCCTCCGCAGTTAAGTGATAACGAATATCGCCGCGGTAGCAGCTGGAGCAACATGATTTCTGGCCTTAGGATTTTCGAGCGCGAAAAACTGCATCTCGCTACTTCTATACGGTCGTTCCGCACTCCAGATCTAGCAGCATTTGTAAAAGCAATTTTGGATGCAGATACAGACACGGCAAAGCGCTTACAGCAGTCCATCAAAGACAAATATCCGATTGTGATTACGCGTGATTTAGAATTGGCGAAGAAATGGGTACGGGAACAATGTCAGGGCACCACCCGCTACGGCCTACTGGCAAGTAGCGGCGCACTACGCCTAAAGCCGGAAGGTATCTTTGTAAAAAATGATATTTCCGTCGCCAACTGGTTCTTAAACGGGAAAGATGACGTTCGGTCCAGTTATGCGCTGGAGGATGTGGTCACAGAGTTCGACATTCAAGGTTTAGAGCTGGATTTTGCCATTGTTGGTTGGGATGCAGATTTTCGCTTTTCAGATGGGGAATGGGTATACAAAAGTTTTATTGGAAACCGCTGGAACAGCATTTCGTCTGAGGAGCGGCGTATATACCTAAAAAACACTTATCGAGTGCTTCTAACTCGCCGCTCGTCAAGGTATGGCAATCTTCGTCCCTTCTGGCATTGAAACTGACCACACCCGCAAGCCAGAGTACTACAATGGAATCTATAGCTATCTGCAAGCAATCGGAATCAGTGAACTGTGACCGGATTGCAAGCCATTCTATTTCGTTTCTCCAGAAGCGCTAAATAAACTCCCTGTACACAAAGAACGCGCCCACCACCATCAACAGCACGCCCGCCTGCAGCGCCAGGCGCCGCAGCCAAGGCGCCACCACCTGCTGGCGCAGCAGCACGCTCCACCCCCACCACAGCTGCGCCACTGCCAGCAGCAGACTGCCGCCGGCCGCCGCATACGCGCTGAACATCGGCCAGCCGCGGTCCACCATCTTGAACAGCGCCGCATACAACAGTACGCCAATGCACACAATATACAAGTTGCGCCATTGCACCTGCGCCGGGCTGGGGTTGCGTCGCCCGCGCTTGGCCGTCGCTAGGCGGCGGCTGGCCTGCGCCGCCACTGCCAGCACCAGCACAGCCAATATCGCTGCGGGCACGTACGCATAGTCGTCCGGACGCAGCAAGTCAAAACCCAGCGCAAACAGCAGTGCCGCCAGCGGCGTGGCGGCCGGGGCGCGGGCCAGCCGCCGCCTAGCGACGGCCCAGCCTGCGGCCAGTTCGCCAGCGGCCAGCCCCGCCAGCCCGATCACAAAATAGCCCATCAAGTGGCTCTCGGAGCCGCTGAAAGCGTGTGACCCGGCCTGGCCCACTATCCACAGCGCCAGCAATCCATACGCCGCTGCCGCCGCACCGTGCGCCAGTCCGCGGCGCTCATCCGCCGCGGCCCACGCGCTGGTCGCCATGGCGGCCGCGGCCAGGCCCAATACCAGCCACCATTGCATCAGTCTTTCCTCCGCGCATAGCCCAGGCGCTCCAGCTGGCCTTCGTCGTCGCGCCAGCCTTCATTAACCTTGACGCGCAATTCCAAAAATATCTTGCGCTCGCTCATGCGCTCAATTTCCTCCCGTGCGCTCTGGCCGATCTTCTTGATCATGCGTCCGCCCTCGCCCACTACGATCCCCTTGTGCGAGTCGCGCTCGACAAAGATCGTGGCGTCGATCTTGGCGCCGCTCTCGCCACGCTCGAGAAATTCATCAATACGCACCGCTATTCCATGCGGCACTTCCTCGCGCAGGTGCTGCAAAGCCGCCTCACGGATCAGGTCGGCGGCGATCTGGCGCTCCCAGAAATCGGTCACCTGGTCCGGCGGGAAGAACGCCTCGCCCTCCGGCAGCAGCCCCTCCAGCGTTTGCAACAACTCAGCCAGGCCCTCGCGTTTTACTGCTGAAAGCTCCACGATCTTGGTAGCCTCCACCAGGGCGCCATACTGCTCGCGTCGGCCGTCGCGCTCATCGCCGGCCAGCAGGTCCACCTTGTTGAGCGCCAGCAGCAGGGGTCGCTGGCGCTGGCGGACGGCCAGCCGCCCAGCCAGGGCGCGGTCCTCTTCCGTCGGCGAAACCGAGGCGTCAACCAGGAACAACAGCACATCGCCGTCATCGGCGGCAAACATGGCATCCGCGTTCATAAAATCGCCCAGCTTGCTGCGGCGCTCATGCACGCCCGGCGTGTCGACAAAAACGATCTGGGCCGTCTCCGTGGTCAGGATGCCCAGCTGGTTGCGCCGCGTGGTCTGTGGCTTGGGGGAGACAGCCGCCACCTTCTGCCCCAACAGGGCATTCATTAATGTGGATTTACCCACATTGGGGCGGCCAAGTACGGTTACATAACCTGCTTTAAATGTCATCAACCTCATTCTATCAGGCTGAGGCCAAGCGAGCAGTGATCAGGCAGCAGTGAACAGGGCTTTAAGGCCAGCGTGGTTGCAGAGCACTTTCAACAGTTGGCTGTAAACTGTTTACTGTCAACTGTTGACTGTTCGCTGTTCATCATGTAGAATTCAGCCCGCTTTCATATAGGATTCGGAGGAATTTACTTTGGCAAACATTAAATCTGCCATCAAGCGCAATCGGCAGAACGAAAAGCGCCGCCAGCAAAACCGCATCTACCGCGGCAGCGCCAACACCTTTGTACGCAAGGCCAATGTCGCCCTCGCCGCCGGCGATGTCGAGCAGGCCAAGGAAGCCACCAAGGCGGCCGCTACGGCGCTGGACAAGGCCGCCAAGAAGAAGATCATTCACGCCAATAACGCCGCCCGCCGCAAGGGCGCACTGATGAGCAAGCTCCACGCGCTCGAAGCCGGCAAGAAGTAGCCTGGCACCGAGTGCCGCACCCGAACGCCAAAGAGCCTGCGCAATGCGCAGGCTCTTTTTGTTGTGCACCCTTATTCGCTTTTAGGTGCCGGCTGCTCCAACTCGAGGTAAAGCCGCTCATCGTTGTGGTCATAAGCTAGCAACTCTGCGTATCGCCCCCACTTCACAATAATCCCAATCTGTTTGGCAGCCTCTGGAGCCGAGAATTCAAGCTCCAATGCGGTTTGCACCACCTTCGCCTGCAGCTTCTGCCCCTCAGCCGCGCCAAGCAAAGCTAAAAGCCATTGAAAAACTGGCAACCGTCGCAAACGCGAGGCAAAGATCTCCTTCCGCGCCTGAATGCCGGCATCCGCAAAAGTTTCGCCTAAACTGGTCAGGGCAATGTCGCCCTCTGAGATAGTCGCCAAGCTGAGCAGTTCAGTTGCCTGAACCAGACGTAGTAAGTGATCGGAGTCCAAGCCAAGATCTTCGGCAAGGCGATAGATATCCTCGCGGTCCCCTGGTGCGGCATTAAGGTGTTCAAGAAGACCAGCCAAGTCACTGATGCTGATCTCAGGCAAGGCTGGCGTGTGACCCGTTTGCCCGGGGGCAGTACCTAGTTCCATCCATTCGGGTTGAGTGTGGCCAGCCAAGAGGGCATAAAGCCTATCCACCTCGACCTGGAAGGCAGTAGACTTGCGTTGCCGCGGATGCAGTAGGTCAATGCGCATTTCCGCCACGATCCGCCCGGGGTTCTTCTCCATTACTAGCACGCGGTCTGCCAGCGCCACGACTTCTTCGATATTGTGACTGACTAACAAGATGGCTTTGGTAGGCAAATTGCCTTCGAGCCACAACTCCAGCAACTCGCCTCGCAAAGCCTCAGCGCTAAGCACATCCAGGGCGGAGAAGGGCTCATCCAAGCAGAGCAGCTCGGGCTCGGTGACCAGCGCACGAGCAAAGCCAACCTTCTGCCTCATTCCACCGGATAACTCACGGGGATAAGCACTCTCGAAGCCATCCAGGCCTACTCGATCGATAGCCTCCAGGGCTAATTGACGCCGCTGATCTGCTGGCCTCCCCTTGGCCTTCAACGGCATCTCGACGTTTTCCTGCACCCGCAACCAGGGAAACAGGGCAAAGGTTTGAAACACAATGGTGGCGTGTGGATTCACGCCGTGCAATGGCAAACCTCGATACATAACCTGCCCCCGGCTGGGTTTTTGGAGTCCCGTGATAATTCGTAACAAGGTGCTCTTTCCACAACCAGAGGGACCCAACAATGCGACGAGCTCACCTTCACGAACATCCATAGCAACATCTTCAATAGCCGTGAATGAGCGTTCGGCACTTCCATAGATCTGTGAAACGCCACTCAGGCTTGCGAGAATTGGTTTTTCCATGGCTTACTCCATGCGATAGATTTCTTCGGAGGCGGTATATAAGCGGCGCCAAAATATACGGTTGATCAGCACCACGGAGACGACCATGGCCATAGTCGCAGCTATCAATTGGGGATAGCGGCCATCCGCAGTGGCCTGCGCAATGATGGATCCGATTCCAGTTGTGGAGAGCGTCTCACCGCCGAATTCGATGTATTCAGCAACAATACTTGCATTCCATGCTCCGCCGCTGGCTGTGATTGCCCCAGTGACTAAGTATGGAAACAGCGCAGGCAAGATTAGCGTACGCCAGCGCTCACTACGAGAGAGATTCAAAAGGGTTGCCGTGTACCGCAAGTCTTCAGGAATGGCATTGGCGCCCGCGATTACGTTGAAAAGCAGGTACCACTGCGATCCAGTGAGCATGAGCAACACCGCGGCCAGATTCAAACCGCCCGGCATACCGATGATAAAGAGAACGAAGACAGGAAAAAGGGCAGTGGAAGGAACGGATGCCATGATTTGCGCCAATGGCTGAAAGAATGCAGATAAGCGGCGATTGGTAGCGATGGCCACCCCAACTGGGACCGTCCAGAGCAAAGCAAGAACCAAGGCCACACTAACCCTCAACAGGGTTGCCCCTAGCCCAATCAGGATTAACCGCCAATCCTCAAACGGTACTGCAATCAAAGAGGCAGTCATGAAGTACGTCAAAATCGCAAAGAAAACAACCATACCGAACTTTAGCAGCCGCCATCCCAAAGATTTTCTTACCACCTCTGTCCTTTTGGAAGATTCCTCCGCTCGTCCCTCCATCCAGCGGTCAATGGCATTTTCGGGTCCTGCCAGCCAAAGGGACTTCAGCCATGCAAACAAGTTTGACCCTCGCATAAACTGTAGAAACCAGGAACGATTCTCTTCTTCTGTTTGGGCCATCCCAAGTTTGAAGCGGTTGGTCCAATTAAGCAATGGTCGCCACACAAATTGGTCAAGTATCACAATGACTAGCACCAGCGCACCTAAGCCAAAGAGTATCGCAGACAAATCGTTCTGGTTGGCGGCTTCCTGCAAGTACGCCCCCAGTCCGGCCAAGCGGAAATCTCGCTGCCCAACGGTGAACATTTCGGCAGCCATTAGGAAGAACCAGCCACCGGCCCAACTCATTAAGCTGTTCCATGCCAGCGGAATAGCTGCAAAGGGTAGCTCCAGAAAACGGAAACGCAACCAGCTATTGAGGCGGAAAATTGAACTGGCTTCTTGCAGTTCCCCCGGAAGGGTTGTAAGGGACTGATACCAGGCAAAGGTCATGTTCCACACCTGGCTGGTAAAGATTAGAACTACCGAAGCCAGCTCAGCAGCCCAAGCAGTTGGTAGAACTGCGCTCAGACCTAGAAGAACAACCGGCAAGAAAGAAAGGATGGGTACGCTTTGAAGTACGTCTAGCAGCGGCAGCATGACGCGCTCTGCAACTCGGCTGTTTGCAGCAACTCGGCCATAAATCAAGCTAAACACCAATGATAAGGCGTAGGCAGCGATCATACGCCCGATAGAAAGAAATGCATACCAGGGAAGTGCCGAGGGCTGCAGGGAAATGGTTGGGCCGCTGACTTCTTCAGGCGCATTAAATGCCAGGCGCAAACCGATGTAAAGGACGCCTGCCACGCCCGTCAGCACAAGGAGATCTCCCGCGGTAAGGCCACGGCGGCGCGGCCCCTCAACTCGAAAGTAACGGCTGACCCCCATGTTAACCTTCCACATGGGGCGCGTCACGGACGACAAGCAAGGGTCGATCTACCTTCTGCAGAATGGCGCTGCACACCGAGCCGTAGAAAACTCGCTTCAGGTTGCTACGCCCATGGCTAGCGATCACAATTAGATCGGTGCGCGTAACGCGGGCTTGGTTGATTATCGAATCGACCACGTACCCTTTCACCACACTGGCGCTGACTAATACTCGAAGCTGAGAGATTTCATTGGCCTTAGCGCCTAGATATCTTGTAATCTCCTCTTCAGCCTGCTCAATGCGCAAACGATAGAGGCTCCACTCTTCCATGGTGCGCATCTTCCCCACCTTGGGGATGAACAAATCCGAGGCAAAGTCGATTACATGCAACAGTATGATCTCTGCACTCATGGCCCTGGCCAACGCGATGGCATGTTCCAAGGCCAATTCTGCGGTTTCGGAGCCGTCTAGCGGCACAAGAATCTTCTTGTACATTTGAACCTCAATCACTGGTTTAAAAAAAAAGCCCCGGCTGCTATGCACTGAGCAACCAGGGCCAGACTTATACAAATAATCGTTTAGCCAAGCGTAAACAGGCCGCGCAAAATGCTGCAAGCTTTCTTAGTACTTAATGGATCACAATCCATGGTTATCACAGCTTCTTTCACAATACCTGACCGTTTCCTGAACAGCTTACTGCACATTAAAAGGCTTGTCAACGTTCAACATCGTAGCTTACGGCTAACAGCTATAATAATTTCTTATGTTCAACGCAGAAAAAGCCGCCGTCGAAGCGCGCATCGCCGAATATTGCCAAGCCGAAGGCTTACCCGCGCCCACTCTCACCTGGAGCCAGATCCCCTTCTCCGGCGAATGGGGCATCGCCACCTCGCTCTTCCAACTCGCCTCGCAAGAGGCCAAACAAGGCGGCGGCAAGATCAATGTGCCGCAGCGCGCCGCCCAACTGGCCGAGCAACTCGCCGCACAGCTGCAGGGCACTCCCGGCTTCAGCCGCATCGAAGCCGTCAAGGGTTACCTCAACCTCTACTTCTCCACCGCCGATTTCGCCGCCCGCGTCCTGGGCGCGGTAGCCGAGCAAGCCGGCCACTACGGCTGGGGCGCGCCCAAGCACCAGCGCGTCATGCTCGAGTTCTCGCAACCCAACACCCACAAAGCCTTCCACGTCGGCCACCTGCGCAACATGATCCTCGGCGCTTCGCTCGCCAACATCCTCGAGGCCGCCGGCTACGAGATGGTGCGCGCCAACTACATTGGCGATTACGGCAAAGACGTAATGAAATGGATGTGGAACTACACCAAGCGCCACGCCGGCCAACAGCCGCCTGCCAAAGACGTCACCCGCTGGATGGGCGACCTGTACTCCGAGGCCACCCGTGAGCTGGAGGCCGACCCCAACGGCGAGGCCGAGATCCGTGACCTCTTCTCCAAGTGGGAAGCTGAGGACAAAGAAGTCTATGACCTGTGGCTGCTCACCCGCCAATGGTCGCTGGATGGCTTCAATGAGATCTACGACCAGATGGGCATCCATTTCGACCGCATCTATTTCGAAAGCGAGATGGAGCGCCTGTGCAAGCCCATCATCGAAGACCTCATCGCCCGTAACATCGCCGTGGATGAGCGCGCCGAGGGCGGCACCGTCGTCGTCAAGCTCGATGAGCTCCTCGGCCTGCAAGAGAAGTTCCGCGTGCTGGTGCTCTTGCGTTCAGATGGCACTTCACTCTATGGCGCCTGGGATCTTGCTCTCGCCCTGGCCAAGTTCAAAGAATACGAGCTCGACCAGTCCATCTACGTCGTGGACGTGCGCCAGAGCCTGCACTTCACCCAGGTCTTCAAGACCCTCGAGCTGGCTGGCCACGAAGACCTGATAAAAAAGGTGCTGCACCTGCCCTACGAGATCGTCAACTTGCCCGGCAACGTCATAATCTCCTCGCGCGAGGGCGTGGTGGTGTTGCTCGAAGAGCTCATCAGCCAGGCTACTGAGAGGGCCGCCGCCATCGTGGCCGAGAAGAACGCCGAACTTGACGAGGCCACCCGCCTCAAGGTTGCCCAGCAGGTCGGTCTGGCCGCCATCAAGTACCCCATGCTGGCGCGTGAGACCACCAAGATCGCCACCTTTGACTGGGAAGCCGCCTTGGATTTCAACGGCCAGGCCGCGCCCTACATCCAATACGCCTGTGTGCGCGCCAATAGCATCCTACGCCGAGCGTCCGCGGAAGGTCACGCCGCTGCCACCGGGTCTCCGCAGCATGAGCTCCAGCCAAGCGAGATCGAGCTCATCGAGCGGATCTCACGCCTGCCTGACGCCGTCCAGCGCGCCGCCAGCGAGCACAAGACCCTGCACATCACCAACCTCACCTATGAGTTGGCCAAGGGCTTCAACGATTTCTACAACCAGTGCCCCGTCCTGCAGGCCGAGGAGCCGCAGCGCAGCTTCCGCCTGGCACTCGTGGCCGCGGCCCGCCAGGCCATGGCCAATGGCCTCGCCCTGCTCGGCATCGAGGCGCCCGAAGTAATGTAAACTATGGCCGTCCAGCGGTTTGCATCTCACTGCTGGCTTCCCTCACTACCTACCTGGAGTTTTATGTCGTCTGCGAGCAAACGCCGCTTCTATCTCACCCGCCCCACGCTTTTCGAGGTTACCTACAGCATCAATAATTGGATGGACCCCCAAGTGCAGGTAGACAAACAGCTGGCCCAAAAACAATGGGACGCGCTCTACCAAACCTATCTGGACCTGGGCGCCCATGTGGAAGTCTTTGAACCCCTGCCCGGCTGGCCTGATTCAGTCTTCACCGGTGATTCCATTTTCTTGTACGGTAAGCAAGCCATCGCCAGTCGCTTCCGCTACGCTGAGCGCTCCGGCGAAGTGGAGCCGCAAGTACAGCGCTTCGAGCAGCGCGGCTACACCATCCACCGCCTGCCCGAAGGCGTGAACTTTGAGGGCAATGGCGATGCCATGGCCTGGAACGGGCGCATCTTCGCCGGCTACGGCGTGCGCAGCGATGCACGTGCCAACAACTTCCTCGCCCACACCCTGAATGTCGAAGTGCTCCCGGTCGAAGTCCTCGCCCCCCATTTCCATGTGGATACCGTGCTCTGCCCGCTCAACGAGAGCACCCTGGCCTACGTGCCCTCCGCCATCGGCGCCGGCAGCCTGAAGATGCTGCGCAGCCTCGGCGTCACCCTCATCGAAATTGACGATGAGGAAGCCGGCAAGCTGGCGGGCAACTCCATCGTCATCGGCGACACCGTCATCCTCAGCACCCCGCACGCCCCCCGCTACCAGGCTGCCCTCCAAGCCGCCGGCTTCCAAACCCGCGCCATGGATCTGAGCGAATTCACCAAATCCGGCGGCGGCGCCAAATGCCTCACCCTCGAAGCCTACAATCCAGTCTAGGCCTTGCTTCTCGTGTCGCCCTGAGCGAAGCGAAGGGCATCTACACAGTCTATTCGTACGACAACACTGCGGGGAAACTCATTTGGGCGCAGCATGCTGCGCCCCTGCCTACCCCGTGCATCCCGAGCGTAGCGAGGATCCTCGCTACGCGCATCAATAACACAAGCCCACGCCCGATACCCTGTCATTCCGAACGAGCGACGCAGCCGCGAGGAGCCGGAGTGCATTCCTGCGGAAGAATCCGTACTACGCAATGCAACCACACATAAAACCGAGCACCACCGTAAGCGCACCGCAGTGCGCCCCACTTCCCGTCATTGCGAGGAGGTAGGCGAGCGCAGCGAGGCATTTGCCGACGTGGCAATCTGGGCGTCAACGGCCAACAAAAAACGCCTGAACCTCAGGCGCCAAACACAACAAGCGTGTAATTTCGTTACTCTGCGAAGCAGAGTAGAAATTACAAAGCCGCCTTCGGCGGCTAAATGTCCAACCGGTACCCCACCCCACGCACCGTCACCAACAGCTTCGGCTTCTTCGGGTCCTTCTCGATCGCATTGCGCAGCCAGCTGATATGCACATCCAGCGTGCGTGTATCCCCCGTGTAGTTCGTCTTCCACGCCTTCTTGAACAGCGAATTGCGCTCCACCACCTCGCCCTTGCTGTCGATCAGCAATTGCAGCAGGCGCACCAGGCGCGGCGTCAGCACCGTCTTCTTGCTGCCCACCTTCACCGCATGGCTGTCCAGGTCCAGCTCGATCGGCCCCGCCTTCAGCAGGCGGCCCTCGGCGGTCGGCAGCAACGGCGCGATCCGGTTCAGCAGCTTGCGCTGTGTGAACGGCAGCACCAGCACTGCGTTGGCGCACTCAAAGTCTGCTTCCAGCGGCCGGTTGGGGTCTGAGATCAGCAGGATCGGCATCCCATCCACAAGATTGCGGATCGAGGTGCAGATGCGCTTGCCGTTCGTGCGCATCGAAGCCGCATCCAGGATCACCAGGTCATACTTCGCTTCGCCCACGCTCTCCAGCGCATCTTTTCCACTGGCCACCCGTTGCACCTGGAAGCCCTTCTTGAGCAGCGCGGGCACAAATTCACCGTTGCTTACCCAACGGCCTTCGACCCAAAGTATTTTTGTCTTGCTTGCTTGAGATAGTTTACGCGCCATGTGGTTCTACAATGCCCCCAACGTGCCTAAAAGAGAATTGCGCATAAACTCATTCGCTGACCTGAGGCCGGGATTATAACGCACAAACCTTAACGGCTTGCCATGACTTTAAGGTTAATCAAAATTCTCTTTAAGGTTCGCTCTTGCGCTCACTCGCGTGCACTTCCATGCATCGGGGCGAGTGATAAAATAGCGCACTGTTTATCCGGCGCGCCCTACGCGCCAGCAGCCACAGGCCTGGGCACCGGTTGCCCGGAGGCGCACACACATGAGCGAAATGGTTGAAGTCGTCATTGATAGCATCCGCGTGGGCTTAATGTCCCAGCAACGCGTCGTCATCCTGCGCGAAGCCGAAGCCGACCGCTATCTTGCCATCTGGATCGACCCCTACATGGCCGAGCAGATCACCTTCGCCCTGCAAGAGGTCGAAGTCGCCCGCCCCATGACCCACGACCTGATCCGCGAGGTCGTGCGCGGCATGGATGGCCGCGTTATCCGCGTCGAAGTGCATGACCTCAAGGGTGATGTCTTCTACGGCAACATCGTCGTCGAGGTCAACGGCCGCACCATCGAGATCGACTCGCGCCCCTCCGATGCCCTGGCTGTGGCCGTGCGTACGCACGTCCCCATCCTCGTCGCCCGCTCCGTGCTCGATGCCGCTGGCATCGTGCCCGAAGAAGACATGGAATCCCCCGACGGTGAGCACCCCGAAGGTGAACGCCCGTTCCTCGAAGAATCCGAAATGACCGACCAGGTCAACCCCGCCGAAGAGCGCCTCGAAGCCTTTGAAGACTTCCTCTCCAAGCTCGACATCGGCGACGAAGACGACGATGAGAACAAGCCCACCAAGGGCAAGAACAACTAAATGAGCGACGCGTACTCCTCAGACATACAGCAGCCGGCCGGCCCGCAGCAGCTGGTGCCGCACAGCCGCGAGGCCGAAGAAGCCGTCATCGGCTCGGTGCTGATCAACCCTGAGGCATACTACGACGTTGCCGATTTCCTCACCGGCGAAGATTTCCACATCCACCGCCTGCGCTGGGTCTGGGAAGCCTTCACCCGCCTGCACGAGCAGCGCATCCCCATCGACCTGCTCACCGTCACCGAAGACCTCGACAAACAGGGCCACCTGGCCGAGATCGGCGGCCCAGCCTACCTCACCGGGCTCATCAACACCGTGCCCAGCTCCATCAACGCCGAGGCCTACGGCCGCCTGGTCCAGCAGACCAGCATCCGCCGCCGCCTGCTGGAAGCCGCCAACAAGATCGCCAAAACCGCCTACCAGGAGAACCTGAGCATCGAGGCCGCCATCGAAGAGGCCGAGAAAGCCGTCTTCGGCGCCAGCGACCACCAGCTCTCCACTGACCTCAAGCCGATAAAGCAGGTCATCAGCGACTATTACGACCGCATTGACCAGCTCTCCCGCCGCAACGAGGAGTTCTACGGCGTGCCCACAGGGTTTATTGACCTGGACCGCCTGCTCAGCGGCATGCAGCCGTCTGACCTGCTCATCATCGCCGGCCGCCCCGCCCAGGGTAAGTCCAGCTTCCTCATGTCCATCGTCAAGAACGCCGCCCAGCTGCACAAAAAGCATGTCGCCATCTTCTCGATGGAAATGTCCAACGAGCAGCTGGTGGCCCGCCTGCTCTCGCAGGAAACCGGCATCAACTCACAGAAGATGCTCAGCGGCAAGCTGGAGCAGCGTGAGTGGGACCTGTTCGCCCAGGCGGTCGAGACCCTCGGCGGCATCAAAGTCTTCCTTGACGATACGCCGGGCATCTCGCCCACCCAGATGCGCGCCAAGTGCCGCCGTCTCCATATGGAATTCGGCCTCGACCTTGTAGTCGTGGATTATTTGCAGCTCATGCAGGGCGACAGCCGCAACGACAATCGCGTCCAGGAGGTCTCGCACATCTCGCGCAGCCTCAAAGTCCTGGCGCGTGAGCTCAACGTGCCCGTGCTCGCCGCCGCCCAGCTCTCCCGCGCCGTCGAGCAGCGCGCCGACAAGCGCCCCATGCTCTCTGACCTGCGCGAGTCCGGCTCCCTCGAGCAGGACGCCGACATCGTGATGTTCATCCACCGCCCAGACCAATACGAAGAAGATAGTCTGCGCAAGAACATCGCCGAGATCATGATCAGCAAGCACCGCAACGGCCCCACCGGCGTGGTCGAGCTCGTCTTCCGCGAGCAGCTCGCCAAGTTCGAGAACGCCGCCACCCGCAACGTAGACTTCGCAGGGTTCAATGAGCGCCAAAGCGGGGCCTGAGCCGTTCTCCGGCTTCCCCGCCGGCAAAGTGCGCTTCACGCGCCTGCCCGGCCCCTTCTTCAGCCAGCTGCTCCCGCACATTGACAGCCTGGCGGAGCTCAAGGTCACCCTCTACGCGCTTTGGAAGCTCGAACGCATGGAAGGCGAAGCCCGCTACCTGCAGCCGCAAGACTTCACCGAAGACGCGCTGTTCCTCGCCGGCCTACCCGGCGGCGAAGCCGACCTTGACGCTGGGCTGCTGGCCGCCGTCAGCCGCAGCACGCTGCTGCACGCCCAGCTAGAATTAGACGGGCAGATGCGCCAGTTCTATTTCCTCAACTCGCCCCGCGGCCGGGCGCTCTACGAGGCCGTGCGATCCGGCGAGTGGCAACCCAGTGGCGACCCGCGCTACCCGATTGAACTGGCCCACGAGCGCCCCAACATCTTTGCGCTCTACGAGCGCAACATTGGGGCGCTCACTCCCATGATGGCCGACGCGCTCAAGGACGCCGAGCGCGAGTACCCCCACGAGTGGCTCGAAGAGGCGATGCGCATCGCCGTGGAGAACAACGCCCGCTCGTGGAGCTATGTGCAAGCCATTCTGCGCAGATGGCAGGAAGACGGACGCGATGAGCGACGAACTGAAGGGAATTCTGAAAAAGATCGGCGAAAATACGTCGAAGGCGAATTCTCCGACTTCATCGAACACTAACCAGCCAGACGGGCACTTGCGCCCTGAAATGGTCGGCGACCCCAACTGCCCCCACTGCGGCGGCCTGGGCTACGTGCGCGCCGACAAGCCGCTCGGCCATCCTGAATTCGGCCGCACCGTCATCTGCATCTGCCGCAAAGACGAGGTCGCTCAGCAGGCCCGTCGCCGCCTCTACGCCATCAGCCGCCTCGACGAGCTCAACGATCTCACCTTCGATAACTTCGACCCCCGCGGCCGCGTTGGCCTCCCCGCCCGCCAGGCCGATTCGCTCGAGCTCGCTTTCAACCAGGCCCAGCAGTTCGCCCAGCGCATGGAAGGCTGGCTCCTGCTCGAAGGCGGCTACGGCTCTGGCAAGACCCATCTCGCCGCCGCCATCGCCAACTTCGCCGTCCAGGTCGGCCTGCCTACCATCTTCATCACCGTACCAGACCTGCTCGATAGTCTGCGCTTCACCTACGGCTCCACCGAAGAGAGCTTCGAAGAGCGCTTTGAAGAGATCCGCCAGGCGCCCCTGCTCATCCTTGATGACTTCGGCACGCAAAACGCCACCGCTTGGGCGCAGGAGAAGCTTTTCCAGATCATCAACCACCGCTACATCAATCGCCTGCCCCTCATCGTCACCACCAACCTGGCGCTTGACCAGATCGAGGGCCGCATCCGCTCGCGCCTCAGCGACCCCGATCTGGTCACCCAGATCCGCATCCTCGCCCCCGATTTCCGCCGCCCCACCGACGACAGCGCCAACGAGCTATCCTCGCTGCACCTGCTGCGCGAGCGCAACTTCGCCAGCTTTGACCTGCGCGAGGGCGAGGGCCTGCCCGCCGCCGACAGCCGCAGCCTGAAGAAAGCCTTCGACGCTGCCCGCAAGTTCGCCGAGAAGCCCAAAGGCTGGCTGCTGTTCACTGGCGGCCACGGCAGCGGCAAGACCCACCTGGCCGCCGCCATCGCCAATTACGCCCAGGACATTGGCCGCATGCCGCTCTTCATCATGGTCCCCGACCTGCTCGACCATCTGCGCGCCACTTTCAACCCCACCAGCCCGGTTAGCTACGACCAGCGCTTCGAAGAGATCCGCAACGCCGAACTATTGGTCCTCGACGACCTCGGCACCCAATCCGCCACCCCCTGGGCCCGTGAAAAGCTCTACCAGCTCTTCACCCACCGCTACAACGCCCAACTCCCCACCGTCATCACCACCGCCGACCGCCTCGAAGACATGGACACGCGCATACGGGCGCGGATGTTGGACACGCGTCTGTGCACGATATATGCGTTGACCGCGCCGGCGTATACTGGGCGCAAGAAGCGGTAGTAGGTAAACAAAACCGCCCGCTGACAGAGAAGATTGGAGGGAAAATGTCTTGGAGAGGCACTATTCGAACACTGAATGCCGCAGCAAATAGGTACGACCGATCTCAAAGAAAACAACAAAGTGAACGCGAGCGTCAACAAAAGTTACTTGAAAGACTAACAGAACAACAACACGCCTTGCTGGAATTTGAAATTTTTCAGCAAAAATAGAAGAGTTAATTAGCGTCCACAGAACTTTACCGGAGCAGTGGGACTGGGAGAGCATACTCCAAGCAACACCTCCAGTTGAGCCAAAAAAGTCAAGTAAGCATGAGAGACACGCAAAAGAGATACTTAATGCTTACAAACCTTCACTCGTGGACAATGTGCTCAACAGGGTTGCCGAAAGGAAAGAAGAACTAAAGCTTGCAGTCAATTTAGCTACGAAGAAGGACGCCCAAGAACACAGGCAGCGGTTGGCCAAGTATAAGCAAAAACTAAGTGATTACAATGAGCGTCGTGATTTGGCCCAGGCAATGATAAGAAAATCCCCTGAAGCCATAAGAACGGTGCTAGTAGAACATTCTGATTTAGGTGACCTAATTCAGATTGGACCTGAGCCGAGCATTAGTGTCACGGCCAAATCAATTTATGCCAACATTACGGTTAGCCCCGCCAGCATTGTTCCTAGCCATCAGAAGGTGTTGCTCAAGAGTGGAAAACTTTCCTCTAAGCAAATGCCAAAGTCCTTGTACTACGAAATTTACAAGGCTTATGTATGTGGCGCAGCAATTCGAGCAGCCAGAGAAATTTTCGCGGCAGTTCCTGAATATACCGCTGTAGTGTCTGTATACTGCAAGCAACTTAATCCTAAGTCAGGTCATCTTGAAACATTACCTATTCTCAGCGTAACATTTGTATACGACACACTACAACAGCTCAATATTGACCACGTAGATCCATCTGCATGCTTGGACAACTTCATCCATGAACTGAACTTCTCAAGAACAAGGGGCTTCTCCCCACTCCCGAAGCACTCTTAAGAGGCATTAGTCATGTGTTCAGATTCTTAGGTAAGCTACATGCTTTGCAGCAAAATAGGGAAGCAACACAGGTAAAGCGTTGGTACTGAGTGTGGAGCCCTGCGCTGCTTTCGCAGCGCTGAGGGGTGCCGGTCCGCCCAACGCAGCACGTCATTGCGAGAAGGCAAGGCGAGCGCAGCGAGCCATCTGCCAGAGCCTGTTCTGAGCGCAGCGAAGGAAGGCAATCTGGGATTTGCCAATCCCCACCGCCCGCGTGCATCCTGAGCCAGCGTAAGTGCTGGGCGTTGCCCAGTACTTACCCGCCCGCGAAGGATCCTCGCTGCCACCAGCCGCTGCTCAAACCAGTCTTGGCAATCCTCCATCGAACTCCGTAGGGGCGCAGCATGCTGCGCCCCTACGTCATTGCGAGCAGGCAAGGCGAGCGCAGCGAGCCATCTGTCGACGAAGCAATCTAGGGCTTGTTACCCACCGTCGAGTTCAGGGGGGCGCAATGCGTCCGCCATCCCAGCCAATTTCGCTTTCCACACCCATAGCCACGCCAAGCTCGTTCTGCTAAGCGTGTCACAGCCTTCCGTTCCCGCCTCCACTCTCTAGCCGTGCCCATTGCGGAGGGGGCTGCGCTGCTTCGCAGCGCCGGGGGAACCAACCCAAGCGAAGCGTAGGTTCCCCCAGTGGGGTCACAGGGGCAAAGCCCCTGAAAGAGAGAGAAAAATACTTGCACAAGCTAGTCCAGCAAAAAATCATTGCGAAAGGGCGGCACTTATTCTCATCCAGAGCAATCAGTCTACATTTCTAGTCAACAGACCAGCCTATAACCCCTCAAACGGTGCCGCTTACGCTCCACCACTTGCTCCTTCGGAATGACAGGCTGAGCCTCCATCCCTCATCCCTCATCCTTCACCCTTCCCCCTTCCCCCTATCCCTTGACACCCACCGCCAATTCCCCACAACCTCCCCAAACCGCGCTATATCCCCAGCATGGGGAACCCACAAGACCACCTAACACCGGCCGAACGCCTCATCCGCCTCATCGAATTTGGCTCCGCCCCCGTCCCTACCGAGCCTTTACCTGAGGAGTGGATGCCCTTCTATGACGCCGTCTGGCAAGCCCTCGAAACCGGCCCCAAAGGCCGCTGGGCCGCCTTGCTCGCCACCATCCAGACTCGTGAGCAGCGCACCATGCTCAGCCAGCTTTACGACGCCCAAAGCCTGCTACCCAACCGAGATCACCCCGCCGTCATCATCTACTCCGCCAAAGATGCCTTCGGCCCTCCGCCCCGCATCGAATGGCTCATTCCCAACCTTCTCGCCCGCCCCAGCCTCAACATCCTCGTCGGCCAGCCCGGCTCCAAAAAGACCCTGCTCGCCCTCGATCTGGCCGCCTGCATTGCCCTCGGTAAACCCTGGCTCGGCCTCCCGGTCGAGCAAACTCCCGCCTATCTCATTGACATGGAAACCGGCCGCCCGCGCCTCTGGTCCCGCATCCACAGCGCCCTCCTCGCCCACGGCGGCAGCCCAGACACCCCGCTCTACTTCCAGTCCCTCCCCATCTACGATCTTCAGCAAGAGCAGCATCGCCGCAACATCCGCAACGATGCCGATCAGCTCGCCGCTGGCCTCATCATCATTGATGCCCTCTCCGGCCTCCTGCGCGGCGCTGATGAGAACAACACAGCCTCCGTCTTCCCCATCCTCAACAACCTGCGCATCCTCTCAGAGCAGGCCAACGCCGCCGTCCTCGTCATCCACCACATGAACAAATCCGGAGACTTCCGCGGCTCCTCTGCCATCGCCGCCGCCGTAGACCTCATGCTCGCCACCCACTCCAGCCCCCAGAGTCCCATCGTCACCCTCACCCCCATCAAATCGCGTGAAGCCTCGCCCCAGCCCCTCAGCGCCCGCGCCCACTTCCAGCCCGGCCGCACCTGGTTCACCGCCGAGGCCGACCCACCGCCCGCCATCACCAACCTCGCCCCCGCCGCCGTCAAACTCCTCCACCATCTCCACCTCAACGGCCCCGCCACCACCGCCAGCATCTTTACCCAGCTTGACTCTCTCAGCCCCAGCACTTTGCGCCATCAGATTCATCAACTCAAAAGCGCTGGTTATCTCGCTCGCACCAATACAGGTAGGCAAGGTGCCACCGCAACATATGGCCTCACCCCTTCAAGCCTCGCCCTCTTTTCGAAGGAGCGCTCATGAACGCCCAAAAGTTATTAGTATTATCTTTTGACCCCCACCCCCTTTCCAGCAACAACAACTTTCACCCTCCGCGGACCCAACGTGCATCCCGAGCGCAGCGAGGGATCCTCGCAGCCACATCCGTACACACTCCTCGTCATGCTGCACTTGGTAGCCGTAGGGCGCAGCATGCTGCGCCCTACGCATCCCGTCTTTGCTTCCGTACTCCTCATCGTGTCGCCCTGAGCGCAGCGAAGGGCATCTGCAGGCTCCATTGTCAGGAAATTCCCTGTCGGGCACGCGTAGGGGCGTGCGCTGCCAGGTCCAACGTGCATCCCGAGCGCAGCGAGGGATCCTCGCAACCCCAACCTCCCAAAACAAAAAAGCGGCCAGCTTTCGCCGACCGCCTCTCAAACTCAACCACAATGGCTAACTTAACTCGCCTTGCCGTTTTCCTCCACCCACAAACTGCTCGCCAGCTCATAGCCGATCACCTGGTCATTCCGCCCCATCTGCAAGCGCAACGGCCCGTTGAAAGGCGCCCGGCTCACCAGCGTAAACTCAACTCCCGGCGTCAGCCCAAGGTTGGCAATATAGCGCAGCTTATCCGCATCATGCGTCCGCACCCGCGTCAGTTTGCAGCTCACCCCCACTTCCTTGTCCACCAGCGGCCCATCATTCGGGAAGTTGATCTTCCCATCCTTCGTCGGTATCGGCTCCCCGTGCGGGCAATTCGTCGGGTGGCCGGCCAGCTGATCAATCCGGTCCTCAAGCTCCTCGTTGATCCCGCGCTCAAACACATCCGTCAGCTCATGCGCCGAGGCCCAGTCGTACCCCATCACCTTCACCAAAAACACCTCGCCCAGCCGGTGGCGGCGCAGGGCCGGCATAGCGATCCGCTCGCCATCCTTCGTCAGGCGCACCCCGCGGTACGGCTCATAGGTCGCAAAACCGGCGTCCGTCAGGCGCTTCACCATCCGGGCGATCGCCTGCGGAGAGGATTCCACATGCTCCGCCAGGTGCGAGAGCGAAACCTTGCCCTCATCCTGCTGGATGCGGAACACTTCAGCAGCATAGCGCTGCATTGCCGGACTAACTTGGGAGCTACTTGTCATAGGTTCGTTTCAACCTGGGTGTTAATATGATATTTCTGATAGAAATTCAAGTTGATTATACTAGCAAACTTTGCCCTTTGTACCCGCCCACCCCCCACTTTGTAAACAAAGGCTTAACCATTTAATAAACAAGCCGCCGTATACTGTGAGCGTATAATGAGGGCCGAGGTAGCTGTGAACGCAAATACACGCGAAACGCTGGAACGCAAACTGGGCGAACTCATGGACGAGGTGCTCTTGCTCGGCAGCATGGTCGAGCAGGCCACCCTGCAGGCCGTGCGCTCCCTCAAAGACCGCAATTTTGCCGTCTCTGAGGAAGTCTACAAGAACGACCAGAAGATCAACACCAAGCGCTTCGAGATCGAAGAGCGCACCATCACCCTCATCGCCACCCAGCAGCCCATGGCGCGTGACCTGCGCCAGCTCACCGCCGTCCTTGAAGTCATCACCGAGCTTGAGCGCATGGGAGATTACGCCAAGGGCATCGCCCGCATCAACCACAACCTCGGCCGTGAGACCCGTCTCAAGCCCCCCGCCGGCCTCACCCAGATGGCCGAGATCGGCGTGGATATGCTCCACAAAGCCCTCGAAGCCTTCGTCACCGGCAAGGTCGATCTAGCCCGCAGCGTCCCCAAGCAGGACGACGAGGTCGACCAGCTCTTCAACGAAGTCCAGCGAGAGATCCTCGACCAGATGATCGCCGCCCCAGACAGCATTGACCAGATCAATCATCTCCTCTGGGCCTGCCACAACCTCGAGCGCCTGGCCGACCGGGTCATCAACATCTGCGAGCGCACCGCCTACATCGCCACCGGCGAAATGCGCGAATTTGACGTCAGCGACGACGAGAAATGGGTCGAGGCCTAGCCGGCCAGTTGCTCCCCCATTTGCGTTGACAAGCGCCCGCCCATATGTAATACTCCTGCCATCACATAACCCCGCTACCCCACACAAGAGGAGGTGTTGCCCATGGATAGTATCCAACATAGCGCAGCGGCAGCCCTTCTCACTTTTGTGAAATAAGCTGCCGCTGCGCGAAAACCCAAAGAGCCCGTTCCGGGCTCTTTGGCTTAAAAGTCCAAACCGCGCTAGTCTTCGGCGCCTGGCAGCTTCACCACGCTCAACCAATACTGCTTGAACGAGCTGACCACCTTCAGGAACTTCTCCATGCTGACTGGCTTGACAATATACGAACTGGCGAACTGGCGGTAGCTTTCTGTGATATCCGCTTCATCTTGCGACGTAGTAAGCACCACCACCGGAATGCGCTTCAGGCTCTCATCCTGCTTGATGGCGGCCAGCACTTCGCGCCCGTTCATCTTCGGCAGGTTGAGGTCCAGCAAGATCAGATCCGGGCGCGGCGCATCCGGGAACTGGCCGCGCCGATACAGAAAGTCCATCGCCTGCTCGCCATCCATGGCCACATGCAGGTTGTTGCGCAGCATCCCATCCTTGAAGGCTTCCTGGGTCAGGCGTACATCACCGGGGTTATCCTCCACAAGCAAGATATCGATCAGTTGTCCATTGTCGGTCATTGTGCTCCTCGTCTAAAGCATGCGTTGGGCGCGCTCTTGTACTGCATCCTGGCTGGGCTCTGGCGTGTTTGCGTCCACCTGTGGGCCGCCCGCCCCCGGCGCATCCGCCTCGGCCTGTGGCAGCCTGGGCAGCGTAAAGTAGAAGGTTGTGCCTTCCCCTATTGTAGATTCAACCCATATTCGGCCACCATGCCGTTCAATGATCTTTTTGCAGATGGCCAGGCCGATACCCGTGCCCTCATAGAGCTCGCGGCTGTTGAGGCGCTGGAAGATGACGAAAATGCGGTCGGCGTGCTTTTGGTCAAAACCGATACCGTTGTCCTGCACCCGGAACTCGTAGAAGTCCCCATGCGGGTGCGCCTGCACCGTTACCACCGGCTCCCGCTCCGCCCGAAACTTGATGGCGTTGCCCACCAGGTTCTGGAAAACCTGGGTCAGCTGGTTGCGATCTACAAATACGCTGGGCAGGTCATCGTGTTCAACTTTGGCGCGGTTCTCCTGAATGCGCATGCCCAGGTTCTGCAGCGCCTCATCCAGGGCCGCCTCAGCCGAAACGACTTCAGGCGCCTGTCCACGGGTGCCCACGCGAGAGAAGGCCAGCAGGTCCTGGATCAGGCGCTGCATGCGCGCCGCGCCATCCACCGCAAAGGCTATAAACTCCTTGGCATCATCATCCAGCTTGTCCTTGTAGCGCGCCTCGAGCAGCTGCATATAGCTGGAAACCATGCGCAACGGCTCCTGCAAATCGTGAGAGGCCACATAGGCAAACTGCTCCAGCTCCTGGTTGGAGCGTTCCAGATCCGTATTCTTGGTGCGCAAAGTCTCCTGAAGCTGCTTCTGCTCGGTGATGTCAGTCCAGATCCCGCCCAGACCAAGAATTTCTTCCCTCTCATCAAACAAAGGGAACTTGACATTAAGGTACGTACGCTCGGCGCCGTCCACAATGGCGGTCACTTCTCGGCTGGCGGGGCTGCCGCTGCTCAGCACCTTGCGGTCAGAGTCGATCACAGATTGCAGCAGAGGCTGGCGAAAGATGGCCTCTGCTGGCTTGCCAATGATCTCTTCCCGGTCAAGCTGGGCCAACTGGGCAAATTGAGAATTGACCAGCTTGTAGCGCCCGCGCACGTCTTTCACAGAGATGGCCGAAGGCGAATTCTCGATCAGCGAGTTCATTTGGCGGGTCAACACATCAAGATTGCGCTCCAATGTCATCTGCATCTTGCCCGCCCGGTACAGCCGATCAGCATTGGCCAACACGATCCCGCCCAACAGAAGCATCACAGTAATCGTGTAAGTGGAGCGACTAAGTGAACTCTGCAGAACACCCTGGTCCTCGCTGTAATAGGCCAGCCAGCCAAGTACAAAAGGCACCAGCAGCACCGTAACAAGCAAAGCGCGGGTGCTTGCACCGTGCGGCGTACGGGCAACCACCAGGTCCAACCAGCCGCGGTCAGGCATATCGATCAACAATGCCAGTGCCACAAACATTATCAGGATGGAAGTATTGAGCGCCATCCCCGTATACAGAAATATGCTCTCCCCAAACGCAAAGGTGAAAGGATAGCTAAGAAAGACACTCAGGCTCAGTAACAGTACGGTAAAAAGCATGTAGCGCCGCACTTTGTCAGACCATACTTGATCCTGCAACACGGCGAGCGCCAGAAGTCCAAGGGATATGGCAGTCGTAGCCGACATCCGCCCTGGGGCTTCCGTGACCACGGAGGTCATGTCGTCTTTGAAGGGAAGCTCATCAATACCCAGATTAATATCGAAGACAAACTGGGCCAGAGTAGCTAGCGCGATCACCAGCACTAAACCAGCCAGCACAGGCACCCAAAGCTGATGGGCCAGCTTCGAACTTTGACGCAGCACAAGTACTCCACCCAACAGGGCAAGGCATAAGGCCGTATTAGCCTTCATGGCGCCTTCATTGATAAAAAGCGAGGTGAGCTGGGGGACATCAAAGGCCCAGCCTAAATACACTAGCAAGCCCAAGATCAGCACCAGCCAGCTGAATACAAGGACTATCTTTTTATCGTCTATCTTTGCCTCCAGCTGCACATCAACAGCTTGCAGTACTGCAAGCCGCAATCAGCTTACATGATTTCGAAAATCAGCTTGCTAACAGATTTGCAAGGGAGCTACGCCGAGGAACTGAGTACGGCCGTCAGGTTCTTGCCCTGCTGCTTGGCTTGATACAGGGCGCGGTCTGCACACTCCAACAACGCAGCCGCGTTGTCAGCATGCAACGGGTAAATGGTCACCCCTGCCGATAGCGTAGAGCGCAAAGATTTGCCTTGGACCTGAAAAACTGCATCGGCAAAGCGGCGGCGGCATTCATCTACACGGGTTCGGGCGGTCTCTGCGGTGGCACCTGGCAACACGACCACGAACTCATCGCCGCCATAGCGGCAGACAATGTCTCCGGCACGCGTGTTCTCGTTCAGAATACGCCCCACGGTTTGCAAGACCAGGTCGCCAATGGCGTGGCCATACGTATCGTTGAAGCTCTTGAACATATCAATGTCCAGCATCACGACACTTAGAGGCTCATGCTTGCGTGTGGCGTTGGCCAGCTCACGGTGGAGCGACTCTTCCAGGTAGCGGCGGTTAAAAACACCCGTTAGCGGGTCACGGATGTTTTGCTCCCGCAGCTGGGCTTGCAACGCCTCGTTCTGGGCGATCTGCTCGCGCAGCTGGCGCTCTACTTCTACGCGCTGCGTAATGTCGCGGATGACGATGAGGCGCCCCTCAAATTCGCCGGCCTGGTCATATAGCGGTGTAATGAAGACTTCCGCAGTGCGCTGCGGCATGCCGCCCAGCAGCAGCTCCTGGCTGGCTGGGCGCATTTGCAGCAGCAAGGCCCCCAGCTGCGGCCAGGCGCCGAACACCTTGGCGCCGGTCTGCCCGATCGGGTCTACGGCAAGCTCAAGGATCGAACGGGCTGACGGGTTGATGTCCACCACGCGCTCCTGGCCATCCAACACGATCAGGCCATCGCTCATTTGCTCCACCAGCGCGTGGCGAGCGATCGGCACAATATCCAGCAGGCCTAAACGGAATAGGGCATAAGCAAAAAAGATGCCTGTAATGGTGAAGGTGATGGGCGTAAGATCCAGATTAGGGAACGGGCTGGCGCCAAGCAGGCTGAGCACATTGACAAGGATGGGAATGAAAATGCCCACCAGCACTGCAAGGATCTGGCTGCGATACAAGCCCGTTGAACGACCAAAGGCCTGCAACAGCATCACGATCGAAACAAGGATCAGGCCATAGCCGAACACCAGATTGAGATAAAAGCCCAGGCCGCCGTCAAAGATCACTCCCTGGCCCGGAACGCGCGTGCCAGCAAAGAACAGGCCATGCAGTGGATCTGTCCACAAAAGCACGAGCGTAAGAATAGGCACGACAAGCAGCAAGGTCATGTTGAGCCGGGTTAGGTACCGGCCGCGTCCAGTAAACTGCAGGGTAAAAACGGTGAGCGCTATGGGCACAGCCACGACGCTAAAGTATGTTAGATCGATCCAGAAAAAAGGAGTTGGCCCCGGAATACGCAGCCAGAACAGGGCATAAGTGAAGGACCACCAGCTGAGACACAGCAAGAATGCCAATAGGGCGCGCCCAGCATGAAAAGCGCGGCGCGGCCAGTTACCAACCGCAACTCCAACACTTATGAAGCCGGCAATGACCAGCGCCAGCGCGTAGCCCCACTCAACGATCACGTGCAAACCTCATCCATAGAGTGTTGAGACTATATCAAACTTTCAACTTGGCGAATGCAAAAACAAGGTGGGAAGCAAAGAAAAAAGGGCAGCCGAAAACGGCTGCCCTCTTTTACCGGGAACTAACGTAGCGCGGTGACTATTGAGCTGACGTTGTAACGCATCATCTCAATGTAGCTCGGGGCCGGGCCATCTGATGTGCTGAGGGTTTCGCCATATAGAACTATCAGCGTAACCCCGGTATCGGCCGAAACGCGTTCAGCCAGGCTGGGATTCATGGACGCGCCGATAAAAATAGCTGGTACGTCGTGGAATGCAATAGCTTCCTCAAGCTCGGCCAGCTCAGCCGCGGAGACCTCGCTCAGCGTGCTGAAGCTTGGGATCAATGCGCCAACGATCTCGAAGCCATATTGGTGGGCAAAGTAATTGAAGGATTCGTGATCAGTCACTAGTTGACGGTTACTTTGAGGCACTTCGCCTACCTGCTCTGTGATCCACCCGTCCAGCTCGGTCAGGCTGGCTTTGTAAGCTTCGGCATTCGCCTCGTATACGGCAGCATTGTCGCCGTCAGCGACAATCAGCGCGGCAGTGATGTTATCGACCCAGATACTTACGTTGAGCGGATTCATCCACACATGGGGATCTTCACCTTCGTGGTGATGGTGTTCTCCCTCGTGCTCCTCCCCTTCATGTTCGTGGTCTTCGCCCTCGTGTTCGTGCCCGGCTTCGTGCTCTTCCTCGTGATCATGATCCTCAAACTCCAAAGCCACTACCCCTTCGGAGGCTACGACTACGCGGCCGGCATCTGCCACATCATGAAGGAACGCTTCAAGCGAAGCTTCCAGACCAAGGCCGTTTACGAATACCAGATCGGCTTCAGCGATGTTTGCAGCGTCCTGCGGTGTTGCCTCAAACGCATGCGGATCAGTGCCGGCGGGGATAAGCACGCTGACCTGGATGTGATCACCCCCCACCTGCGAGACAACATCGGCCAGAATAGGCGTAGTTGCTACGACCGTGAGGGCATCTGTTCCCTGCGATGCAGAACAAGAGGCCAGCAAAAAAGCCAGGAACACTAGAAAAATCTTACGCATAATTCTCCTTATTGAAAATGATTATCATTATCATTATAAGGAGCAAGGTTGCCATTTGTCAAGGATTGGTGCTACTGATCGGCCAACCTCTCGAGGGCAGCGACGTTGGCTTCCAGTTCACGAAAAGCGGCCTCGATCGGGGCGCGCGAGCTCATGTCCACCCCTGCCAGATCGAACAGATCCATTGCGTACAGCGAACCACCAGCTTGCAAAAAGCTGTGATAGTCAGCCACGGCGCCCGGTTGATCGGCCAACACTTTCTCGGCTATTGCATGCGCAGCGCTTATACCGACGGCATATTGAAAACTGTAAAAAGGGATGTATAGGTGTAGAAATTGCGCCCAGGTAACGGCTGTGCGTGCGGGGTCGTCTTGAAACGTGTTTCCATAGCCTTCAGCAAAATACTCCATCAAGATGCCATTGAAGATGCTGGCGCTGAGTGGTTTGCCTGCTTTGGCGCGGCTATAGACTTCTTCTTCGAAACGCGCCAACGTGGGCATGATAAAGAAATAGCGATGGAAATTGGACATGGCTTCATCCACCATCGCCAACTGAAAGTTAGCATCGCCTGCCAGTTCCTTGCGCAGATAGGCGCGGGTCATCGCCTGTTGAAAGTTAGAGGCGGTTTCGGTAACGGTGGATGAGATTGCACCGTAGTCGTTGTAAACGATCGGCTGGTGACGGGCAAAGGCATGGCTGTGCATGGAATGGCCCAGCTCATGCGCCAGCGTGCTTAGACTGAAAACGGTGTCGTTGTAGCTCATGAAAATATATGGAGGTTTGCGCCCCACCATGCGGGACGAGGCTGCGCCCTGGCGTTTCTCTTTATTGGGCGCCCAATCCACCCAGCGCTCTTGCAGACTACCAGCACGCATGGTGGCAACGTAGTCCTGGCCCAACGGTCGGAGCGCATCACAGATCCATTCAACGGCCTGCGCATAGGGCACGGTGGGCACTTTTTGCAATATGGGGGCCCAAATGTCATACGGCGCCATGCGTTCCAGACCTAACAGCTTGGATTTGACCGCCCAATATCGGTGCCAGGTTGGCAGATTATCTGTGAAGACATCAATGAGATTGCGGAAAACTTGCACCGGCAAGTTGGTTGGCGCCAGGCGCATCTCCAGCACACTGTCAAAGCCGCGCGCTTTGCGCAGAAACTCCTGCTGCTTCACGTTGCCCAGGTACATGGCGGCGAGGGTGTTTTGCATGCCGAGATAGCCATCAAAGTAGCTTTCCCAAGCACTACGGCGACGAGTACGATCAACCGACTGTATTGAAGAGCCATAGCTGGACTGAAAGATGGGATGATGATCGCCCGCTGCATCCACCGCATCCGCAAACTTGAGATCGCTGTTTGTAAGCTCACTAAAGCTGCGATACGTCAGGCTAAACGGATCATTGACCATGCCCAACAGCTCTTCCACTTCCTCTGACCGAGTGTTCTGTTGCAAACGCAGAAGATTGTGGAGATAATGCCTATACTTTGCAAGACGCGGCTCTTGCTGCGCCCAATCCAACAGCTGCTCACCGACCGCCAGCATTTGCGGCAGGGCGAAGGCAACTGTGGCGTCAAATTCCGCGTCCAGCGCGCCGAACAAGCCCTGGCGTCGATTGGCTTGTTCATCGCTGCCGTCTACCGTGACTGCCCAGCCCACAAAACCACCCAGCTCGCCCAGGCTTACGGCGTGCCTGTCATACACCTCGAACCAGTCAGCCAGGGCCGCGGGTCCAACAGCCAGCCTTCCACTCCACGCCTTTAGCTCGGGCAAGCCGGCTTTGGCTTGCTCAAACTGAGCATCCCAGGCTTGCCAAGAGGCGAAGGTGGTTTCGCGCTTCCAGGTTGCTTCAATGGGCGCCTGCGAGCGAGTGATTTCAGCCATTGATTTCTCCTTGTTTGTTCGTGGTGGAAGCCATGAGTGTAGCACAGCGAAAAAAGCTGAAAGCGGGGGCATGCAAGCCGGCGACCGCATTAAACAGATACGCCCCATTACTGGGGCGTATCTGTGGGTTGGGCTGCAACGCCTAAGCGCTGCTTGTGCCCCCACGGGGATTCGAACCCCGGTTTTAGCCTTGAAAGGGCCACGTCCTAGGCCTCTAGACGATGGGGGCTTATCCAATTGCGAAGCAATTTGGATAAGCTGTCTCCAAAACTGGTCGGGCCTCCAATTGCTCGCAATTGGATTCAGAGTTCGCAAGCGAACTCTGGAGGACACTTAGTTCTGGAACAGCCTTGCTCTAACGCAGAGCAGGCGGCATTTTACCATGCCAGTAAAGGGAAATTTGCACGAATTTAGGGTTGGCCCGCCAGCAACACCGGATGATCCACGACGGTCATGTTGTTGAAAGGCCAGTAGCGGAAAACGGCTTTGCCAATAATGTCTTCGATGGCGAGGAAGCCCCAACTGCGAGAATCATCTGAATTATTGCGGTTGTCGCCCATGACGAAGACATAACCAGCGGGGATGATGCGCTCAGCATAGTTACCGCCAGCCAACTCCAGGATGTAAGGCTCCTGTAGAGTGACACCGTTGACGACTACGGCGCCGTTGTACACGGCAACCCGATCACCCGGCAGTGCAATGACGCGCTTGATATAGTCGATCTCCGGGCTGTTGGGCGCGGGGAACACCACCACATCGCCGCGCTCAATATCGCCGGCGCGGTAGGCCAGGCGATTGACAACGACATAATCACCGAGCTGAAAGGTGGGCTCCATGCTGACGCCATCCACGCGGATGCGAGCGGAGACAAAGTTGATGGCGAGGAAAAGAAACAGCGCCAGCAGAATGGTCTCGATAAGCTCCACCAGCAAGCGGCGCGCCCTGGATGGTGCTGGCGCTTCAAGAGCCACCACATTTTGGCGGTCGAGAGGGCCTACATTATCTGTAGTGCTTGTGGGATGAGGAGGGAGTGCCATGAAAGTGAGCTGGGATTATATACCCACGCAGATGAGCGCAGGCTCAGTCCAGGCTCGGGATAGTCAACGAATCAACAATGCCAACAATTACGGAGGTAACCGGGGCATCTGGGTTGGCGAGCACCTGGCGGGCACCGTTGCCCTCGCGGTTGACGAGGACCGTATCCCCCACCCCTGCCTGGGTACTATCGAGAGCGATGAAATCGCCGCTGGGTTGCTCGCCCGGCAGGGTGAGCGGCTGCACGACCAGCAGGCGGCGATGCTTGAAGGCAGCGTGGCTGAGGGTGGTTACGACTGTGCCGGTGACTTTGCCAATTATCATCAGCTGTATCGGGCCGTGCCCGCCTTCAATGTGAAGTCAAATTCGCCATCGGGGCGCACCTGTAGCTCATCCACCAATCCGACCAAGGCCAGGTCCACCGGCACAAACTTGACGTCCGGCAGGGCCAGGGCAGCCTCACGCGAGCGAGCCATGACGCACAGGTCGCCTTCGCCAGCTTCCACAACATCCACGGCCACCTGCAGGCTGCCAACCGGCTCCAGCTTGCTGTTGAGCGGCTGCACCACCAACAAGCGGCAGCCAGCCAGGTCTGGATATTTGAGGGTACTAATAGCTACCCCGCGCACACGGCCAAAGATCATTATTTGCCCAGGCTCTTGATGACGCGCTGCACGATGGTGCGTAACAGGGTTTCGTCCACCTGGCCACCTAGCTTGGCTTTGACCGCGGTGAACACGCGGGCTTCCAGCTCGTTGCCGCCAGCGGCAGGCTTAGCCGCCGGGGCAGCCGCGGGGGAAGCAGTTTCGCTGATGTACGGGCGGGCTGGAGCGGAGGATGGGCGGCTGTCCTTCTCGTCCACCAGGCTGATGCCCAGGCGGCGGGCACTCTCGCGGGCCAGCTCGGTCAGCACCGTGTCTTCGGTGACAGTGAGCGAGGTCACGCCCTGGTGGGCCAGGTCTTGAATGTCTCGCTCGGTGTAAAAGACCTTCGGCATACGTGCTCCTTAGCCCTCGATGCCATCCAGCGCGTTGAGCGCCTGGGTGGCGGCTTCGCTGGCGGTAACAATTTCGGATTCGCTACCTGCCAGCCACATGCGGCCAAAACGGCCAACCGAGGAGACATGCATCACTTTGATGCTGGCTTTCTTCTCGGCCTCGTTGCAAGCGAGGTTGATGTAGGCGGCGGGGGCTACTTCCATCACCAGCATGGTCTCGCCGGGCACCAGCATGCTGCCCTTGCGGAAGCGGTTGAGCAGCTGGGCCTGGTACGGGTCCACGTTGGTAATGATCTGCTGCGAAGCGATCTTCGGCTTGATGCGGTCCTGCACCGTCAGGCCAAGACGGTTGAGCACGGCCTGGCCGGCTTCTTTGACGGCGGCCTGGTTCATGGAATGCACTTCGAACATGCCGAACTCGCGCTCCACCAGCTGCGCGCCGGGGCGGGCCTCGGTGGCCTTAACGGCGATGTCCACCATGCGGAAGGCTTCGTTGCCGGGCGCCATCTCCACATATAGGGAGGCCATACCCTCGGTGGGCAGATCGCCCTGGGTGATGGTGCCGACGAAGGCGGCGTATTGCGGCTGCATGCGGTCGAGATAGCAGTAGCAGCGTAATGAGAATTTTTCTTGTGCCATACAACTCCTATTTACTGTGCAGCGCCATGCCGATGGGCGTGACGAACACGGGATGCGGCGGCACCTCAGTACGGATGCCGGTGAACTCTTGCACCACTTCGGCCATGCCGGGGAAGCTGACCGTGCCGCCCACCAAGGTCAGCTGCCCGACCTTGCCGCCGCCCTGCTGCTCGTAGGCGGCGATGTGGCGGGCGGTAATGCTGGCCACTTTTTCCATCACCGGGCGCACCACCGGCAGCAAGCGGGGCTGCTGGGCCGGGTCGGTCTTCATGGCCTCGGCGTCCTCAAAGCTCACGCGGTGCGCTCCCGCAATTACCAGCGTGAAGTGCGTGCCACCCGTCGCTTCGTCTGCGGTGTAGACCACTTCGCCATCTCGCAGGATGGCGATACCGGTCGTACCACCGCCCACATCCACGATGGCCCCATTCTGGATACCCAGCAGCGCATTGGCAGCGCTGGGCTCATCCACCAAGGTCTCGCAGCGCAGGCCGGCCGCTTCCACCACGTTAGCGGTGGCGCGCACCTCAGCCATGGGCACACCCGGCGGGTAGGCGCTGGCGGCGTACTCCAGCGGGCGGCGGATGCGTGCTTCCACGCGGGCCTTCATGCCCGCCAGGCGCTCCACCGCGCCCGCATAGTCCACCACCAGGCCGTCACGCACCACCTGGGCGAATTGATATTCGCCGGCGATGGGCGTGCCTTCAGCATCCAGCACCACCAGGGTCAGGTACGCCGTGCCGAGGTCTGCCCCCACATACAGCTCGCCTTGCGGCGGCTGTGCGAGCGGCGGCGGCTCGGGGTCGCCCAGCCAGCGCAGCACCTGTGCGGCCTGCGCCAGCGTGGCTGCCGGATCGCGCATGGCGACGGCGCTACGCGTCAAGCTGCGCTCGTTTACTTAGCGCCGGAGCGGCCGCCAATGGTGCCGCGGGTCTGCTGCGGCAGGATCATCTCCACATTCTCGTGCGGGCGCGGGATGACGTGCACGGACACCAGCTCGCCAATGCGCTTGGCAGCCGCGGCGCCAGCGTCGGTGGCGGCCTTGACCGCGCCCACATCGCCACGCACCATCACGGTCACATAGCCGCCGCCCACATACTCAGAACCGATGAGCACGACGTTGGCAGCCTTCACCATGGCGTCTGCGGCTTCCACCGCGCCCACCAGGCCGCGGGTTTCCACCATACCCAAAGCAATCAAACCTAGATCTTGTGCCATACTTCTCTCCTTCGTAGAACTTGTCTTTTTGGTTGATTTCATATCGCACTCCCTTAGGAGTTACGCAAAATCTCGCTAACTACATCCGAAACGATCTTCTCAATGTCACCGGCCGAAGGCGTATCCACCGAGCGAGCCGGCACGCTGCCGGGCCGCATGGCGGCCTCGGGCGGCGGCGTGGTTTCGTAGGCCATGCGCTTGACGTTGAAGAGGTGATAGACAGTGATGTTGTCGCCGGTGATGGCGCCGCCGATGCCTCCGGAGCCAAGGGTCAGCGAAGGCATCACATTAGTGGTGAGGCCAATGGTGCCCAGGGTGCCCATGGTGTTGACGCCGATGCGGAAGACCGGCTTCTCCAGGCCGAAAGCCATGGCGATCTTGTCGTCGCCGGTGTGCAGGATGACGCTGTGCCCACGCCCGCCGAACAGGATCATTTCGACGCAACGGTCGCAGCCCTGCTCCCACCCGTCCACTTCGTACCAGCCCAGCACGGTGGTGAGCTTCTCGCGCGAGAGGGGTTCTTCGCGCCCGATCTTGCGCAGCTTGGCCACCAGGATGCGTGCATGGCTGGGGATGGAAATGCCTGCCAGCCCCGCCAGTGCCTGCGGCGACTTGCCGACGGTGGCGGTGTTGATGCTGCCATCGGGATGGAAGAGCGTGGTGCGCATGGCCTGGGTCTGCGACTCGCTCATGAAATAGGCGCCTTCGTTCTCCATCAACTGCTGCAAACGGGAAGCGATCGGGCGGTCGGCGATGACGGCTTGTTCCGTGGCGCAGATGACGGAATAGTCGAAGGACTTGCTGGCCACAATGTAGCGGGCGGCGCGTTCAATATCGGCGCTGCGGTCCACATACACCGGCACATTGCCGGGGCCAACGCCGTAGGCCGGCTTGCCCTGCGAGTGGGCAGCGCGCACCATGGGGCTGCCGCCGGTGGCCAGGATGACCGCCGTGCGGTGGTGGCTCATCAGTTCATTGGTGCCTTGCAAACTGATCTGCGACATACACTGGACGAGCCCCTCCGGCGCGCCGGCCGCCACCGCGGCTTGCGCCATCAGGCGGGCCGTCTCGACACAACAGTTGACTGCCGCCGGATGCGGGGCCACGACGACCCCGTTGCGGGCCTTGACCGAGATGAGGATCTTGTTCATCGTGGTGGAAGTGGGGTTGGTGCTGGGCACCAGCGCCGCCACCACACCCATCGGCCAGGCGA
This sequence comes from Anaerolineales bacterium, assembly GCA_025808555.1. NCBI lineage: Bacteria > Bacillati > Chloroflexota > Anaerolineae > Anaerolineales > Anaerolineales bacterium. Next base: position 213,573 of record CP075526.1, read on the forward strand.
TCTCATACACACGCATCTGCGGGTCATGGCGCACTACGCCGACTGTCTTAATGTTGCGGATGCTCTCCCACACATGCTTGGAGGCAAACTCATTCTTGAGCTTCTTGTGCTCAGGTACGCCGTAGCCGGTTTCCTCGCTGGCCATGCGCCCCAGGCGCTCGGAGGCCTGGAAGGCGACATCCGCCATGGCCTGACAGACGCGGTCCACCTGCTCCTGGGTGGCCTTGGCCCAGATGCGTTGGGCGGCGTGGGCCGCCTCCACCATGTGGCGGGCCTGCTGGATGGACTGGAGGTCTTTGTCGAGTTCAGCCATGGTTATTTCTTATAGGTGTTGGCGCCATCCACCTGCAGCGAGTCGATCACGGCCATGATGACCGCATCCACTGGCGTGTCTTTGGTGATGGCGGTCTGGCGGCCGCTGGAGCCGTGGGCAGTGAGCACCAGATCGCCCACCCCAGCATCCACCGTGTCGATGGCGACATAGGGTTTGCCGGTGGCCTTGCCGCTCTCATCGGCCTCACGGCAGATGAGCAGCTTGCGGCCCTCCAGCTTGGGGTCCTTAATGGTGGCTACAGTGGTACCGATGACTTTTGCGATCAACATATCAATATGCCTTTGCCGGTTCAGGAGCAGCCGCCTTGGTAACCACGGTGCTGCTCATCTCTTTTTCGCCGGCCACGATCTTGACGCCGGCGCTGGCGCCAATGCGCGTGGCGCCAGCATCCACCAGGGTCTTGGCGTCGGCATAGTCACGCACGCCGCCGCTGGCCTTGACGCCCATATCCGGGCCGACCACGCGGCGCATCAGGGCGATGTCGGCGGCGGTTGCGCCGCCGCCAGAGAAGCCAGTCGAGGTTTTAACGAAGTCAGCACCGGCTTCTTTGGCCAGCAAGCAGGCGGTAACCTTTTCTTCTTCTTCCAGCAACGCGGTTTCAATAATTACTTTGACCAGCACACCCGCGGCGTGCGAGATGTGCACCACTCCGGCAATGTCACGTGCCACCAGGGTGTAATCACGGCCTTTCAGGGCGCCGATGTTGATGACCATGTCAATTTCAGTGGCGCCGTCTCGCAACGCCGTTTCGGTCTCGAAGACTTTGACATCCGGCGCATCTGCGCCCAAGGGGAAGCCGATGACGGTGCAAACCTTAACATCCGTGTTCTTGAGCAGATCGGCGCACAATCTGACATAGCCCGGGTTGACGCACACCGAAGCAAAGCCGTACTTGCGCGCTTCGTAGCACAGCTGGGCGATCTGGTCAGGCGTGGCGTCTGGCTTAAGCAGGGTATGGTCGATCAGCTTGGCCACACTGGGGTCTTGAGGGATGCCGCCCAGGGAGGAAGTCAAACGCTCGGCGCCGGCATTGATGACATGCCCCACGCGGTCAAAGCAGGTCTTGACGCAGATGCCATCCGCGCATTCCTGGGTACAGTGCTCACAGTTGTCGTGATTATGGGCATGCTCCTGCTCAGCAAGGGCGTGCAGCACCTCACGGGTCACGATCTCCACGATCTTGCGTACTTGTTCGCTATCGTATGCCATTGGCTGCCTCGATGGCCGATCGTCCTTCGATCGACATGATCTTGTCCACGCGGCCGGCGTGGCGGCCGCCACCGAATTCGGTGCGCAGCCAAGTGTCTGCGATCTGCTTGGCCAGCGCCAGGCCGATGAGGCCGGCGCCCAGGGTCAGCACGTTCGCGTCGTTGTGCTCACGGCTGTTGACCGCGGTGGCGTAGTCGTAGCACAGGGCGGCGCGCACGCCGCGCACTTTGTTGGCAGCCATGCAGCTGCCGATGCCGGCGCCATCTACAATGATGCCGCGCCAGGCCTCGCCGCCGGCCACCTTGCGGGCCACCGCCTCGGCGAAATCAGGATAGTCCACCGCCTGCGTGCTGTTGGTACCGCAGTCGACGACGGTGTAGCCATTGGCCTTGAGGTGCTCTTCGAGCACCTCTTTCATAGCGTAGCCGCCGTGGTCGGCGCCGACGGCGATGACGCAGCCAGCCGATGGGTCTTGCGCAGCCAACGTCTGCTTCGCAGCCGCAGGCTGCGCGGGCGAAGGCGGTGAAACTGCCTTCGCCATACTGCCACTCAACTGGGCGGTCACGCGCTGGACGATCTGCTGGATCTCGGCGTCTGAGATGGGAGCCATAGCTGGATTATAGGCACGGCCACAGGGTGGCGCTAGCCCTTCCCGCCCCCAACGGGAACAGATAAGCGGCGAAAGCCAAAATCCTGCACGGGTGCATGAAGTTTGAGATTGGCGTAGAAGCGGAAATGGTCGGCGCGCACTTCCGAGTCGACGTATTCGATCACACGGCCCTCGGCGGTGCGGGTTTCACGATGGAAGACGAACACCACCGCAGGCTGCGACAGGCCGAGCAGTTGGGCCACCTGTTCGGTGGCCAGGCTGGCTTCGATCTCCTGCTCAGCGTGGTCAGGCCGCTGGCCGTATTCTTCGGCTAATACCTGGTACAGCGACGCGGTGGCGAAGTCATGCTCCAGAATTCCGGGAAAGAGTTCATGCGGCAAATAAGCCCGCTCGATCGCAGTGGGCTCACCATCCATAAAGCGCAAACGGTTGAGGAACACGACCGGGCTGCCCAACTGCACTTGCAGCCGGCGCGCCAGGAAGGAGTCGGCCGGCACCAGGCTGGCCTCCAGCACGCGGCTGCCCACCTGGCGGCCCTGCATCTGCATCTCTTGGGTAAAACCCAGCAGGTACTCGGCGGTCTTGCTTACGCGCGGCTCGGTGACGAAGCTGCCCACGCCCTGCAGCGTGCGCAGGTAGCCTTGGGCGGTCAGGTCGGCAATGGCGTGGCGCACGGTGTTGCGCCCCACCCCGTACAGCTCGCACAGCTCGCTCTCGGAGGGGATGCGCTGGCCGGGCTGCAGACGGCCGGTGCGCATTTGCTCGCGCAGCTCGTCGGCCATGGCCTCGTATAGTGGCTTGCCACTGGATTGGAGTCTAGTTTGCTGTTCCAACATATTCCAACATGTTCTAACTCCATAAGAATAACTAAAAGCCAGATGTGAGTCAAGCCCCCAAGGTAACTTAGGTGCGGCCCTGCCGTTGTCCGCAGTAGTTGGCCCTCTGCCAGCTAGAAATGGAGGATTTATGCTTAACTGGGCCCTTACCTTCTTGATCGTTGCGCTGATCGCTGGCGCTTTGGGTTTCGGCGGCATCGGCGGCGCCGCTACGGACATTGCCCAAATTCTGTTCATCGTATTTCTGGTGCTGTTCGTTATCTCGCTCGTGTTTGGCCGGCGCCCACCGGTAGCCTGATCTGAGAGCAAAAAAAAGCCCGCCAAATGGCGGGCTTTTTTTTATTGTTCAGGCACCTGGCGCCAACGGTATTACATAGAAGAGAACCGAAAAATAATGGAGGGCGCTGCCAATGAGCACGAAACCATGCCAAATGGCGTGGTTGAAAGGCAGCCGCTTCCATACATAGAATATCACGCCCAGCATATAAGCCAGCCCACCGCCCGCCAGCAGCCACAGGCCGCCGGGCGCCACGTTCTCCAGCATGGGGCGGATGGCGACCACGACCAGCCAGCTCATGCCGATGTACGGGATCGCATTGACCCAGCGCGGCAGCTTGAGCATGACGCCTTGCAGGGCGATTCCGGCAATCGCCAGCGCCCACACAACGGCCAGCAGGCTCCAACCCCATGGCCCGCGCAGATTGACCAGCAGGAAGGGCGTGTAGGTGCCGGCGATCAGCAGGAAGAATGCTAGTCAAAACAGCAAACCTTGCTTGTCTGTAAGGAGTCGGTCTATAATATTTGTGTGGGCCCGCCGGGTGGTAAAGGAATCTCCAAAATTCGCTTTAGAGGGTTCAACTCCCTCCGGGTCCACCACGCCCCTTAGAACAATTGTACACTTGACAATCGGGGCTATAAAATCTATCATTGTTTCTGGAGATTCCTTTACCGGCATAGCCTGGTGAAGCAAAAAGACAGATCGATTTTTGTCCCATCCCCCTGTCCGCCCCGCCCCAGCAATGGGGCGGTGTGCGTTTAAGGGAGGGCTACAATGCCCTCTAGAAAATCGCCGCGCACAGTAACTGTTTTTCTGTCTTTTGAAACCAGCCCAGTTAATCCAAGCTCGGCCACAATACGCTCGCGCTCTCCCAAAGTGGCCTCCTCCAAACCATCGCGGTACTTTTCAAGGAATTCCCTGGCCATTTCGGGATCCGGGGGGCTTTCACCCAAAGCCGACTTCAAATCGTCCAGCCTTTCTCGCGCAGACTTTGCCTCTCGAACATTCTCTGCAACAAGACCCTCTAAATCCTCTTTGGGGATTTTCTGATCAGCATACAAATCCAATAATCGCACGCGGCGCTCATCCAGCTTTTCGAGCTGCCTCCCCAGCGTGTCTATAGCGGCTTGCAGCTGAACGGTGGATTGCCGCACCAACTCATGTTTTTGCCGCATTGCTTCTGCTGTCAATTCGGGTTGAGAGATTGCGCGTACAACAAAATCCCAAACCGCAGCATCTACCGCTTCTGTTGAAGGTTCACCGCGACATATCTTCTCCCATCCATGAAGCGGTGAACCAATAGTCCCCTTGCATCGATAGCGGCGCTGAATGTTTTTACCCCTGGGATTTCGCTGAATAGCAACGAAGTGATAGCCACAATGAGCGCACTTCAAGCGCCCTCGCATTAAATACGGATACTTGGTATTGCGCCTCCCCATGCGCCGATTGTTGGCTATCTGCCGCCCGGCCGCCTCCCACACATCCTTGCTTACGATGGCCGGCACATTGACAATCACGCGCGGCCCCTGGCGCCCATAAGCCCACTCTCCGTAGTAGGCGGGATTTCTGAGAATTCGCACCACCGAGGAATCGTACCAAGTAGCGTATTGCGTCTTCTTGCGCCACCCCTTCTTATCAGCCCTGCTTGGAACTTGCTCAGCAGTCAGCTTTTTAGCAATCCCAAACAAGCTCATTCCACCCAGATACCACTCAAATATCTGGCGCACCCACTTGGCCTCGTCTTCGTTGATGGCGTATTTACCGACGCGCCCCTCGCTAACATAGTTGTATCCAAACAGCGCCCTGCCCACAGTCACATTGCCGGCCCGCACTCTGTTCGTCCGCCCGCTGGAAGTTCTGCGCAGCAAATTCTCACGGTCAAACTGCGCAAAGTCCACCATGAGGTTTTTGAATAAGTTGCCCTCCGGCGTAGTGTCAAAGTTGCCCACCACAAACTCGGTGCGCTTCTTCAGGCGCTCCAATTCCATCTCAATAACCACCATTGCAGTACGGGAGCGGGAAAGTCTGTCAACCTGGTACACCACCACCACGTCATAAGCCTGGTGATCCGCAAGCATTTCGTTGATGGCCGGGCGGTTGGCTGATGTTCCAGTGAAGTCCTCACGGTACACCCGCGACACCGCATAGCCCTTCTGCTCACAGTAGCGCTGGCACTGCTCTACCTGGGCCTCTAGCGAATAACCCTCTGTCTGCTCATCGGTGGAAACGCGGGTGTAAATAGCGGCTCTGTCCATTTGTTCTATTTTAGCACCGCTGTAATTGCCACTTGACATTTATCGGGTACGCCTGTATTATTCAGGCATGCCCGATTTTATAATGACCGCCAATAACGCACTCGGTCGCATCGCCATCATCGCCACCGGCACAGGCGCCCAATCCTGGGCTTCCCTGCGCCGCACCGTCTTCGAACGCGACGGTGGCCGCTGCCAGGTGTGCAAGAAGCCCCTCGAATGGGGCGGCAACTACGAGTGCGGCCACATGGTAGACCGCGTGGCTGGCGGCAAGGACGAAGCCGAGAACCTGGTAGCCATGTGCTACTTCTGCAATCGCACCAAGCCCGTCCACGACACCCGCGAAGATTACCAGGCGTGGGCAAGTAGCGGCGGATCGTTCACTGAAATTCTAAACCGAGTAATGGAGCAAACCAATGCCTAACTGCCAAGAACTTCACTACCTGGAACTGACCTGGGCCGCGCGTGCTTACAAAAGCACTTGGAACCGCGAGAAGGATGGCGATCCCGGGTTCATCGCAGACCACAAGCGCGAGTGCCGTATTTGTTCTGCGCCTATCTCTGTGGAGTTGGTGCAGGAAGTAGAGGTGGTGGCGTGAGCAAGTTCAAGCGCATCACTCAGTGGCGTCCGGCGTTCGACAAGCGCCACACCGACCCCAAGCAGAACTATGGAATTGGCGCGGTAACTGTTCGCTTTGTCCTCGTTGGCGAAAAGGGGGCTACGCAATTCGTCATGTCAACGGGATGGTATCTAAAACACAATCACGACGAGCTTGCCAAAAAGGCCCACTCCGGTTTAGCGCCAATGGCTTACGACTGGGGCTACCACGCCCGCGAACCTCAGTATGAGGGGCAGTCGCCAATGGGTGCATGTGAATACCTGGATGGCGCGAATTGCTATTACGGCGGATCAAGCCTTTACGCCGACAAAATCATGGAGCAGTTCTTTGCCAACGGCGAAGAATGGCTCTGGGATGAACTCCATAAGGAATACAACGAGCGCTTTGGCGAAATGACTGCCGAACAAATACTAGAGAGGGAGGGCTAAATGTTTGAAATCCGCCCCACCACCAACGCCTACGCCATCTACAAAGACGGGCAGCGTTTCTCGGACTCGTTCTATCTCACCGCGTCCCAGGCTAAGTTCGCAAAAGAGGATTTAGAGCGCGCCTGGCTGGCAGGTTGCGATCACGGGGAGCAGGTACGCGCCATTCAAACTATCGTGCGCCGAGGAACGGGCGGATTTTCGAAGCCCACCCTGGTGAGCGAACATGCCACCTGCATGTATCACTCCATCCCGCTAATGAATGATGGGCGGTGCAGTATTTGTATGAGCCAGCCCATGAAGGAGAGGGTGTGAATGGCTAATCTGATTCGTGTAGACAACACAGTTATCAATCTTGACGCAGTTAGCGAGATTGCTTTTCTCAGCAACACGCTTTTTATATCTTTCATTGGCGGCAAGACCGAAGAATATGACTTGGTTTTGCGCGGCACGCTGGCAAACAAGGCATGGGACTACATCAACGGCGGCCATCTACTTTCCGCAAAGATACTGGACTCTGACAAATGACCTACCAATACGTCCGCGACCGCCTTTGCGAAGAAGGCAACCGTTTGCTGGGGTTGTGGATGCCGGATCCATTCAGCGATGAATGGAACGCCCTACCGGAGGACTACAACCCCTTCGACCACCCTCTCGCCCATCAGCGTAACGCAGAGTACCAACACCACAAAGACAACTGTCTGGTGTGCATCCAAACTAGCCTAGAGACGGCGCGCAAGATGGGCGCACCTTACGAATTGCACGTACTGAAGCGCATTGAGGAGTTGCAAATGCAAGCTGCGTAACCCGACTCAGACAAACCCTAAACCCAAACAAAACTGGAGAACAGAAAAAATGTCATTCAACATCCCGATTGGTGCAAACGAAGAAATGCGCGGCAGCATGGACGTGGGCGGCGGCGTAAAGCTACCCTTCCCCCATATCTTTATGAGCTTCCGCAACGGCAAACGCGACGCCGGCAAAGAGCGCGGCGAGCAGTACTTTGGCGGCTTCCAGGCTGACGAAGCCGAGTTTGTAGACTACCTCGCCGCCATCGGCAAGCAGGATGTTCTCAACTCGTTCAACCTGCAAACCCTGACGCCCCGGGCCGGCGACCCGTACCAGGCCTACATGCGCCGCGGCCTAGCCGTAGCCCCCATTGCCGCCCGTTCGCGCTGGTTTCAGACCCGCGAGGGCAAGAACGTCTTGAAGCGTCAGGTTGTCGGCCTGATGGCACTCGGCACCCCCCTGCAATACGTCGGCCCCGTAGTGGTTACTGCGTCTGGCTACAACCAGGCGATGAACCTCACCGCCGCCTTTGACGCCAACGCCAACATCACCGCCAATGCCCGGCGCCAACACGCAGCAGGAGCGGCGGCCAACTTCTTCTACGCCTACATCGGCACCTGGAAAGAGGATGGTGAGTTTGTGATGGTAGGCAAAGGCCAGAACCAGTCCCCCATCACCCCCATCGCGGCGCGCAGCTACAAAGTGGAAACTGCCGAGGAATTGCGCGCCCTGTACGTCGGGGATGAGCTGGCCAAGACTGTGCTGGAGTACCGCAAGCAGGCGCAGGAATGGGTAGACGACTGGAACAAGAAGCGCGACGAGAAGCCGGACGCGGCCTTGTTCACGGACACCGAAGCCTCCGCTGACGATATTCCCTTCTAAACCATTTACGCTGGGGCGCGCATAGCTCACCACGCGCAGAAAGGGAAACAAAAAATGAGTGAGAAAGCAATTGTAGTAACTACGCAGCACCGAGGGGTTTTCTTTGGTTATGTGCCGAAGGGAGCTGACCTCGACACGAAGAGCCTGCGCTTGGAGCGCGCTCGCATGTGCGTCTACTGGCCCTCAGGCAACAAAGGTGTGGTTGGACTGGCCAGTGCTGGGCCGGCCAAAGGCAGCAAGATCACTCCGGCGGCTCCTGCGATTACCCTGCAGGACATTACAGCGGTCATGGAGACCACCCAGGCCGCGGTAACCGCATGGGAGGCGGAGCCGTGGAGCTAGACGGCTACGGCTCCGGCTCCGGCGACGGCTCCGGCTACGGCTCCGGCTCCGGCTACGGCGACGGCTACGGCTCCGGCTCCGGCGACGGCTACGGCTACGGCTCCGGCTCCGGCTACGGCTCCGGCTCCGGCTACGGCGACGGCTCCGGCTACGGCTACGGCTCCGGCTACGGCTCCGGCTACGGCTCCGGCTACGGCTACGGCTCCGGCTACGGCTACGGCTACGGCTCCGGCTCCGGCGACGGCTCCGGCTACGGCTCCGGCTACGGCTACGGCTCCGGCTACGGCTCCGGCTACGGCGTTCCAGCAGATGACGTCACGCGGCAAGCGTATGCCCAGGCGATCGCCCCTTCAATGCCTGCCGTGCATGCACTTACCATTCCCAACGCCGAATTTCGCCGCGAGGTAATGGAAAAGATGGGCGCCGATCACCTGTTTTCACAATCGGCTAAAGTCATTCACCAAGATACCGACAGGCAGGGTTATGAACGAGCCTTGCTGCGGGTTGATTGTGAAGACGCCCGTAGAGGATATATCCAGGCGGTGCGGGTCACCTGCCCTACAACGCAGCGGGTGTATCACCTTCTTGTGCCTCCAGAAGTCAGTGCCTGCGAAGAGGCCGTGGCCTCCACGTTCGACGTGGAAAAGTACGAACCAGTCCGAGAAACCTAAGGAGAAATATGGAAGAAAATGGACAGATCAGGCAGGGCGATGTTTTGCTCGTGCCGGTAGAAGAGGCCCCTCCCACCAACGCCGTCGCAGCGAATCGCGTTGTGCTGGCCGAGGGAAGTCTTACGGGGCACTCCCATGTAGTGCAAGCAGGGCAGATTCTGACGTGGAAGGACAAGTTCCGTGTAGTAAGCGAGGAGCCTGGCACACTGTCTCACGAAGATCACGACCCGGAACCCGCCCCCGTCATCGCGCCCGGCCAGACCTATCAAATCGTGCGGCAGCGCGAACACACGCTGGACGGCATGTGGCAACCGGTGGAGGACTAGGACTCTCCGAGCCTCAATAAAACAAAAGACCGCCCCATAAGAGGCGGTCTTTTTTGAAAATAACGCAACGCCTTATTTTCGCTTACCCGGATTTGGCGGCCAGTCCTGCCTCCAGGATACCCTTGCCTTCATAAGCCAGGGCAGACAACACCCATGCGCCTGCAGCCACCAACGCAATCTCAACCACCGCCCCCAGCTCACTCACGCGGAACACGCCGAGAGTAACTGTGCGCAACGAGGACAAGGCCAGAGCAGCCAGCGCGCCAGCAATGCGCTTGCGGTCTGGCGTGTTGGCCAGGCCGGCGGCGTGCGCGGCGTAAACCAGGCCAAACACCGCCAGCGGGATCACCAGGTCGGGCCAGTTAAGGCGCAGGGCGTCAAAAATTTGCAGCAGTTCACTATAAGTCATCTTGTTACTCCTATCGAATAGCCGGAATTAACTCCATCTCAACACTTGCTTGCGAATAGAAAAATCTAAGCCATACCGCTCCTTGTGGCTTGGGCTCGCGCCACTGTTCAATATGAAAGCCCTTGCTGCCATCGTGGTACTCGTCTTTGTAGCCTGGCGTTCTGGCAAACCAGATGAGGTCTTTCTTGACCTTGCCGCCTTGCGTCAACCGTTCGCGCGCCAAAGGCAGTACCCAACCGTCATGTGTGTGGCCATTGAACACAATGTCAGCATCTGGCAAGTACACGGCCTGGCGGTTGGTTTGGATCACGCCCTTCGTTACCGGGCCGCCGCCACCTGCGCCGTGGTGGTACTTCAGGTTCTTGGACATGCGGCGCGTCTGGTTCACGCTAAACAAAAATCGCACCCACCCGCCGTAGTACCCTTTATGGATTGACCCGCCATGCTCAGAATTCAAACGATGGATAAGGTTCGAGGTCAAATCCGTCCCGTGGCGTTTACGGATATTGGCCTCGTGGTTGCCATCGCCCATCACTAAGAAATGCTTGGCATACGGCGCGTAGAATTCAGCCGCGTGCTTGACGATGCGGTCAAGGTAATCCTGCCCCACATCCTCCGGCCGAATATCATCCATGCTGGAACGCGGGTCGTACTTGCCCTGCATAGCGCAGAATAAATCGCCAGCGTCAATGATGAGGGCGTTGCGCTCCTTCGCCAGCTCCAAGTGCTCCTTTTCCAGCCCGCGATTGCAATACGGGTTGTCGTGGTGGCGATCAGACGAAAGCAATACCCATTGTTCCCAGCCAGCGGCCACATCGTCAAAGTGCAGGCTGACTACGTTGGCGCCGTCTTGATTTACCCGGTACTTGTTCATAGCCACCCCAGGATGATCTTGGCAATGCTTTCCAACGCCCAGGCACGCGCCTCAGGCATAAAAACGAGAGCCATAAACAAGCCAATGAAAGCGAACACGCCCAGCGTTTTCCAGGTGCGGTTCACGACAAACCACAACGCAGACGGATACTTGGTCACATCTTCGATCTTGCGCAGCCTATCGGTCGTCTCCTGCCTGTACGCGTTGTCTGCGTCGTGCATGTCTGCGATACCTGCCATTACCAGGCGGAGCATAGACTTGACAGGAATGTCTGTCCCCGACTCGGCCATCTTGCGCATTTCGTCAAATGTTTCACCGTTCGCCATAGTTAGACCGCCACCGGCTTGCCGGCAGCCTTGCGCTGCTTTTGCAACTGGCGCCACTGCTCCAGCGCGTCAACTGCGATCTCAGGCTCCGCTTCCTCATCCTTGCGAACGGGGTCACGCCAGCCATCGAACTCCTTGATCACGCTCTCGTAGAACTGCACTGCGTGCAGCCACTCCCAAAAGTTGGCGCCGTCCAGTCCCTGCGCCACGCACGCATCCAGGAAGCGCTGCACCTGGTCGAGCGTCGGCTGCCAGCCACGTTCCTTGTAGGCCGCGCCGGTGGGGAACGTCTGGCCAGTCCAGCCCAGAGCTTTGTATTCTGCGATCGAGCGCGCCAGCTGGGCCTCCGGATTGTCCGCACCCACCCAGTACACCTGGGGCATGTTGATGTCACTCTTCTCCAGGAAGGCCTCAAAGGGCAGCGGCCGGTGCTTTGTCGGGAAGCGGAAGCTGCTGAAACCGATCGGCGTCATGCCGACGCCGGCCCGCAACCCCGCCATGTACTGGCGTGCCGCCCTGTCCATGCCGTGCTCTCTGAACTCGATCTCGGCATTGACCACGAAGCCGTCCAGCTTGAGCTCCGTGACGCGCTTGACGGAGGCTGTGGCCTCAGCGGATGGTTCCAGCCCGTAGATGTATTGCCAGCCCCAGGCCTGGATGCCGCGCTTATGCAACTCACTGACCAACGGCGGCACCAGATCAACGCCCTGGTGCACGTTGTAATTCCACTGCGCATCTGCCACCTTGATGAGCACATGTGAGAGCCCCATCTCGGCCGCACGCTCAGCTACGCGCTCAGGCGCCGGGGGCTTGCCTTCCCCGCCGCCCTCGATGCGGTAGATGACCCACAGATACAGACCCAATCCTGTCAACATAATGTCTCCTTACGCCACCCGCACCACTTCCAGGCAGCTGCCCACCAGCACGCTACTGGCCGTGCCGTTGCTGGCGTTCTGCGCAAATTCCAATATCAGCGTGCCGGCATCGCCCACCACGATCGTGCCGCGGATGATGCAGACCCCGCTGGTGGCGCTGGTGACGCCGGCCGCCGTGCTGCCCAGATCCTGCACCCGCGTGCCGATGGTCGGCGCCGCCGTACCGGTCTGTGCTTGGACGTAATAGTTGATCGTTGTGGCGGTCAGGCCGCCGCTGCCTGCGACGCGGTATTTGTGGCCGCCGCTGGCCCCTGCACTCACATGCAGAACCGCCTCAAAGACGTACACGCCGCCGGCCACCAGATCCATCTCCAGATCGGCGATCTGGCTCAGCGTGGTGTTGCTCGATACATCCTTCTGTGTGGCCAGATAGCGGCGTGTGCGCGAACCCGTCTTCCATACATCCATTCGCACGGCCTTGCTGCCGTTGAAGACCAGCAACTTATCCGTCTCCGCCGCTTCATCCCCCGGGTCGGGCGTGTGATCGTCCAGGTTGCTGAGGCCGCCCAGCAACTCCTCGAGAGTGGCCTCTTTCATCCACCCCGTAGATGTCGTGGTGTCGCTAATGTCACGCCCCGTAAAACAGTCGCCTTTGGCGGGGATGCCAAGGGACGACAGGTCACTGTGCTTGTTCTCACCGCTCATCTTCAATATCCTCTAGGCGCAGGCCCGCCACGGGGTGCAGGCTCAAGTAATCCGCCAAGCTCAGCTTCACATTGCCGGCCGCGGTGCGAGCCAATCCCAACAAACGCTGGCGCTCTTCTGCCTCGGCAGCCAACGCCTGCTCAACTTCCTGCAGGTCAAGCTCGCGCTGGCGAAGCTCTGCCGGGGTGGGCTCGCGGTAGGTGGTGACCCACTCGCTCACCATCCCGTTAGACACGTCGTTTTCAATCGCGTCAAGGTTCATCTGGTACTTCACCGCCTCCCTCGCCTTTGCCTCGCCATCCGGCATGGCTTCGATCCTGGCCATCCATGCATCCATCTGGTTGCGCTCCATCAAAAACACACGCCGCGCATCTCGCTCCTGCTCGGTGGGCTGGCGGGTAATCTGGTGGCTCTCCGCAAATTGGAATTCAGCGGCCATCTATATACTCTGCGCCCCGAATAGTGCCGCTTTGCTACCTGCAGCAAAGTTTGCGCCAACCAGTGGCGATATATCAATGCGGGTGATCGCCTGGGGTGTCGGGTTCATCCAGGTAGCGCCTCCCTTGAAATTCGTCAGGTTAGAGCCTGTATGTCCGTGCAAGGTGACCGTCTTATGATTGACCGCCTCGGAGTACCACGGGATGACCATAAACAAAGAGGCGTACACCAGGGCCGTTGCATCTGCGGTTGGCGCGTACAGGAACGGAATGTAGGATAGACCCGTATTCCCCACACCGGCCACAGTTGTTGAGACTTGTGTAAGGTAGGAATACCCATAATTGTTGCCGGCGTCATTATTGAAACGGATGCGTACGTTGTCATTGTTCCCGCCACCACTCAACACCGAGCGAAGCGAAGCCACGAGAATTAGCGTGTCGTACGCCTGACTAATGTTTGGGAAGGTGAAATTGGCAGGCGCGCCCAGTTCCGTGTACCCTGCCTTGGCGTCCCACACGCCCAGGTTGTCATACAGGAACTGCGGGTTATCCACCGCATCCTGGTTCCAGCGCACCAGCGTAAGAGGGTCGCCATTGTTTGCCGCTACCGGATTTACCCAGCTCATCTACACACCTCGCATCACGTGGCTGCCGTCGATCTCACAACGCCCCGTCACCCCGATCAGCAAGGTGTCCTGCGGCGGCAGCATCAGCATCGTCCAGGTGATATCCAAAAGTCCACCGCCATAGATGCGGCCGCTCTCGCCAACGATCATCCCCAGCCAGTTCCCTACGCCGGTCTGGCTCTCGCTGATCTCGGCCACCGCGCTCGGCTCCAGCATGGCGTATTCCATATGCGTCTCGCTGCGGTTGGCATTGAAGGCCACCGTGCGCACCATCGGCGCATTGCTGGCCATCTCATCCCGCAGCACCTGTGCCAACGCTGTGCCGAACACAGCCAGCGGCTGGTAGGCCAGGGTCACCCTCAGCTCAGCATCTCGTTTTGCGTTCTCGACAAACTCAATCAACTCAATTTCGCTAAACGAGCGCACCGCCTTGCCCCAAAGCCAATAATTGTTCAGGTAACCGCCGCGAGTGGATGTGTTGGTAAAAAAAACCTCAGCCTGCGTTGCCCCGCGAACGACCTCGACCTGCAGGAAGCTGTTCATGCTGCCCGCAAGCGAGCGCTCAATCGAGTCAAAGTAATAATCCACGCCAGGCTGCGGGTCGATTTCAACATCAACCCCGGCAATGCTGGCGCCGCCGTTCGGGTCGCGATAGCGCATCGTGATTGGATGCGTCTCGCCCGGGCGGATGTATTCAGCCTTGTCCAGTTGCCACAGTACCTCAGGCGTTTCGCCAACCTCACGCGGCACAATCACCACCACCGCCGAATCCTTCTGCTCTTCACGGGCGCGGCCAGCGTCCAGCGCTGTCATCTCGTTGTCCAGCGTGGCGTCCACCGTATACTCACGCAGCAGATCGGCGTAGGTCTTGCTAATAATGCGGCCGCCATGCTGGGAGTTACCCACCTCAAGGATGAGATCCCAAGCGCTCAGTGCCACCTTGTTGATCTCGGCCGAGGCCGGCGACTTCTTGCTGGTGGCCCCGGCGAATACGAAACTGATCGGCTGGCGGTTCGGGCTCCACGCCCATGACGGCGGCCGCTCATCCAGAGACATGGTGATCTCCTCGTACATCTCATCCGAGCGCACGTCCATCTGGATCTCTTCCAATCCCTGACGTGGCGACTCGTGATACACGATCATCATGCTCTGGCATTCCACGTAGGTGCGCCGCGGCCCGTGGATACCCGGCACCGGCTTGATCAGCGAGATAAAGCCCTGCCACTTGTACAGGCGCACACCGTCATATTCGATGTACAGGCGGATGCCACGCCGCTCCAGGAAGCCTTCACGGCAATTGGCGTGGCCGGGCGAGTAATACCCAGGCAGGCCAGCCGAGTTGAACGCCGAGTTGTTGAGCTCGATCTTCAGGTCACCGATGCCGGCCACGCGGCTGTCTGTGCGCGGGTCCAGCTTGCCCTTGTTCCAGGAGATCTCGCCCAGAACGTCAGGCGTTACGTCCACAAAGCCGTAGCCGTCCATGATCAGCGGGCTGCCATCCTCCTGCGTCAGCGGCGTGCCGTCTTCCTGGCACAGCACCGCCCCACCCAGTTGGATCTCAACGCCAAAGCTGTCCAGAAACGCAGGGCCGCTCATTGCGCCTCGCTCATGGCTTCCAGGACGGCGTTCTTGAGGTCGGTCTTGCTGGGCTGGTTGCGAATATCCTGGCGCATCCCGCGCACCTCGGCCTCGAGCCGGCTATTCGAGCGCTGCGTTTCAGCCACAAATGCTGCCATCGCCCGCTCAGCCTGTTGCTGGCCTTGCTGGGCCACCGATGCGCCTACGCCAACGGCCGCAGCCTGGGCTGCAGCAGCCGCTACCTGGGCTGCTGCCTGCTGAGCGGCCTGCTGTGCTGACGCTTGAAGCCAGGATGCGTTGGGGTTATTCTGCTCCCACCCCGTGTCTACACCCGGGTTGTTCTGGTGCCACGCACCTGGGTGCTGTGCCCCCAAGCTCATGTAGTACCCGCCCAGGGTCATGTTGGCGCTGTTGTAGCGCTGGGAACTGATTAACCCGCTGGCACTCGTCACCCCATCAATCAAGCGGCCGCCGTTGGCCATCCCCGCGGCTTTCTCTTGCTCCATCTGCACAGACTTGTTGTGCGGGATGATCTCCCAGCTTCCGGTTTCAGGGTCATACTGAGCGTATTCCCAGCCCTGCTCACCTACTTTTACCAGCGGGCCTTTGCTGCCCAAGCGGCCACCGGTGGCGTGGCCGAAAACGCCACCAGGGCGCAGGAAACCACCATTGGCCGCCATTTCAGGATTCACATAGCCGCTTGACCCCCTAGTGCCACCAGGCCCCATCTGCTGATTTCCTGGCCGGTTAGGCAATACCCCGCCAGAAATAAATGTCCCATCCAGCAGGCGCATGATCCACGTGTCGCCGTAAGCCGTGATGGTTACGCCGATCTCGCTGTTCATTCCGTCAATGAGATTGAGGCCGTTCTTCAAGTCCTCGGCACGCTGCGCCGCGTCCGCCACAGGGATGCCCAAAGCTACTAACTGCTGCTGCGCTTGCTTGGAATCGATCTGACCGAGAGACAGTTGCAAGCCGATAGCTTCCTGCGCTACGAGGCCAACGTTCTTGGAGTACTCGCTCCATACCTCGCCCTCGTCTTTGCCAAGCGCAATTTGCTGTTTGGCGTACTCCAAAAGCTGGTCTTTGGTGCGCGTCAGTTCATAGCCGCCAGCAAGACCAAACTGTATTGACTCTTGCTCTCTGGCAATCTGCCCAGAAAGTCCCATGTTGACCGCGTCAAAATACGCCGTAGCTTCACTGGCGGCTTCTTGCCACTCTGCGCCGTATTGGCCCACAGACGCCGCCGTCTCTTCCAACTCGGGGCGCAATTGGGCGTGCAAGAAAGCAGCGCGCTCGAGCTCAAAGTTGTTGAGGCGTTGTGTTTCGTTAGCGCGTTGTAGCAGTTCTTCGTATGTAACGATTTCACCAGTCGGCATGACAATACTGCGAACGCGATAATCAGTTCGCACTAGCTCTGCACCAGTTATCTGTAGCGCGCGATCAAGATCCACGACAGCCTTTGTCATATCTCCAAACTGGCGCACCGGCCCTGCCAATGCGTCGCCGGCCTTCTGAGCTTGCAGGTTGTAGTACTCTTTTAATTGGGTGATCAGATATTCGTAACCACTGGCAGCATCCTTTGTCAGCCCACCCGTCTGCTCCAACATCTCATTGCCGTCTTCCAGCACAGCATTCAGCAGGATTTGGCGTTTCGTTGCGTCGTCCACGGAATCCGCCGCCACACCATTCGCATCCGCCCACTCCTGCACGCGCCCACTCAGGTTGGTGACGATACCCAGGTTGTCCAAGATGAGCGGCGACATACGCCCGATACCCGTAACAATGTCATTGAAGGCTTGTGTTGTAGACAAGCCCATCGCCCGGCCACGAACAGCAGCCACCTCCAACAACTTCGCCATCTTGTCCGCGTCATTGGTCACGCCCAGCAGCATGGCGCGATTGCTTGAAAGAATTAGGTCGTTACTTGTAACCGTCCCATCAGAAACCGCGCGCAATTTAGACAAAATCACGTCCATGTTTGCGCCATACTGTGCGGCCAAGTTGGCCCCAGCGGTTTCAAGACGCGCCATCTGCGCCCCTTGCTGAGCAAAGTCGAAGCCCTTCTTCAAGGTGTAGATAGCGCCGGTTATTTTGGCGATATTGATGAGACTGGCCGCGCCGAACTGGTCAAACTGCTTGCCACCCTGCTGCAAGCCCGTCTTGACTTCGCCCATACCCTGTTTGAAGCCACGCGTTTCAGCACCTATTTGAGCGAACAATGAGGCAATCATGGTCGCCATCAAATCACCTCCGCGGTATAATGAATACGGGCTAGTTGCGACCTCATGAATCGCAACGAAAAGATGGACTTCCTGACCATCCTGCCCCAACCATCAATCAGGACTGCTGCAGGAGGCAGACGATGCCCGTTTCTTCTATTTGCGAAGTTTGCAAAAAAGTCTTTCAGCACAAAAAATACAACAAGGGAAAAACAAGACGCTTTTGTTCGAACGCGTGCTATTACAAAATCCACAAAATCCCGCAGGGATTTTGCAAAAATTGCAACAAACTGTTTAAGCAACGCGCTCTTCACGGCAGGCAAAAGTTTTGCACTCGTGCTTGCAGATGGGAATTTGAACGCAAGAAAACGCCGACTACTGTCTGCGAACATTGCGGAGTAAAGTTTTCCCGATCTGCAAGCATCTTCAAATACAACGCTGTTCGCTTTTGTTCTGTAAGTTGTGCCGAAGCCAGCGGTTACCGCAAAACCACACCCCGATACACCGTCCCGCGCAAAATCACAAAATGCGGAAACTGTGGGGCGGACTTTGAACATCGCTCCACGGAACGCAGGACGTACTGCTCGCAGGCGTGCGCAGGGACGCTTGGCAGAGTGCGCAATCCGTCTTACCGCAGGCTGAAAACCAAGGGATGGGTGCGCCTCAGACTCGAAATCATCGAGCGCGATCGGTGCTGCCGGGTTTGCGGTTCTACAAAGAGACTGGCAGTCCACCATGTCATTCCGTGGCGCATCAGCCACGATGACAGTCCGTCCAATCTCGTAACCCTCTGCAACTCCTGCCATCCGCGAGTTGAAAGCGGACTTGTTTCGCTCTAATGTTGCTATTTGTAAACACTTCCTTTGACCTTCGCCAATCCGTCTTGAACTGAACGGTATTCACGAAGATCGCCCAAACTCAGGTTATCCACCTGCTCCAGGCTCCAGCCGAATTTTTCAACAAAGTGCCAGCGCCAATACTCCTCTGGCACAACATCGCCTACGGCGTCGCTTCCTGGCTCGTACTGTCCGTGTTTGAGGCCCCAGTAAATTCGCTTACTGAGGCTTTCGTCAAAGGGGCGTAGGCGCCATCCCAAAACGCAGTTGCCACTTGTCGCCACTCCTGCCACGAAAGTTCCTCAAACACATGAACATCAACGCCCGTAACCTTCGCCATCACCGCAAAGAGCTTGTCGTCTTTCAGCTTCTTTTCTTCTGTAAGAGCGACAAACTCCTTGCGGGAGATTTTGTAGAAGTCGAACGTGATCTCAGTACCGTTCTGCAGCTTCATGGCTTACCAGGTGCCGTAATCCAGCGCGCCGTTGCCCTGGAAGTCGCAGCTCAGCTCAACAACATCGGCGTAAGGCATGTTCACCACGCCACCGCCAGAGATGGCCGCGCCGCTGTACTTGCGCTTGCCCGCGGCAGTGCCTTCGGGGCCAACAATCAGGGTGCCTTGTGTGCCCGATTTCAGCGCATCTTCCAGCGCAGTGCCACCCACCGGCTGCAGCAGAGAAATGCTGCTCGTCCAACTTTTGATGCCGGCCAGGAACGTGCTCCACTCATCCGCGGCGGCAGTAGTGTCTACATTGTTGTTGACGGGAGTGATATTGACCGTGCGCTGATTACCCGTCAGGGTCACCGTGCCACCGCTGTAAATCCATTGGGCAAAAGTGTTATTGCCCTTGAACGTCAAAGTGCTTGCCATATCCTTTCTTGCTCCTTTATTTGTCGTACTGCAGGCGGTACATCCCGCCTACATGCCAAAATTTCTGTCCTGCTTCGTCTACTTCAACAGTTTCAAAATCCGTCTCACGCGCCAGCCAGAACGTAGAGTTCCAGCCGCTCACAGTCAACGGACCGCTCAACATCAAACTTTCTGCATACGCATCAGCACTCCCCGCGTCGGCTTTCGATACATTCGATACAGCCTTGACGCGCACTACCTGGTTCTTCCTGCGGACAGGGGTAATGTGCTCATCCCCGCCGCCCTGAATTCCGAATTCCACAAACCGCTTCACGCCATCCTTCGCCAGTAACGTGTAGATATGCGTGCCGCCCAAATGCGCCGTGAGGGCTGTTCCCCCCGCCAGCCGCGTGTACACCGCAGCATCTAAGGCGTTCACGGTTTCGCCACCTTCGCCAGCCGCTGAACATGAGGCTGGCGCTCACTCTCCACCGACGGCACCATGAACGGATGTGCCGCCATCTTGTATGTGCCTGTTTCGTTGAAAATGCCGTACTCCACACCGTCGCGCACCACCCACGCGCCCGGCGTTGCCCCGGCATCAAGAAACTCGCTCTCCGGCTCAGCCTTGATGCTGGCGCTCAGCGCTCCCGTTTCATACGGCGCGGCCATCGCCGCCTTGCCCTGAACAGCAAAGGCGGTCTGGCTGTTGGCCTGCTCAACGGTCATATCCGCATTGGAGACAAGCGCGTCCAAGACCTTCGTATCCAACTTGACGCTCACGCCACCATCTCCACAGTTGCCCGCACACAGTCTTTCCAGGACTTGTCGCTATTCACCTCGGTCACGTTGTAAGTAAGGCCGTTGTGCTCCACGCGGTTATCAGTCGTCAGAGCGGTGTTGTACGGCACAGTCAGCACCCATTCGCCATAGGCGCGGATTGCTCCGCCCGCCATGCGCTCATTACCGGAGCGGCGGTCAAGGCGGCAGGTCGCCGTCCCCGATGCGCTCCACGTTTCCGTCTGCCCGCCCATACCATCCGGCGCGGTCGTCAGCGTTTTGATAACGCAGGTGTCCGGCAGCAGCTCGGCAATCGTGGCGCGCATGTCTGCCAACTCGGCAGCGGTCAGCGTCATACGAAGATCTCCACAGTCTCGCCGCCATTCTGCTGCTCGTAGTGTTCGGCCATCTTCAAGGCCATCTCCACTAGCTGACTGCGTTTCACGCTGTGTCCATCGGTTGCGAAGTCAAACTTGCTTGAAGCATGTGCCGCTTTCATGCGCCACACATCCGCAGCCGCAGCGTTCATGCTGAACGCGCGTCCAGTCAAATAGCGCGCCGAGCCGCCCTGGTCGGTCGTGAACGTAACCACGCCTTTTGCGTAGTCCACGCTATACAGAGCCGTTCCAATCTCGGCGCCCTGCCCGTCTTTGATGGTTACGGCACTCTCCAGGTCAGTGAAGCCAGAGAGGTACTCCTTATATTCGTAGCCGCCTACCACCTGCACCTGCACGGCTTGCATCTCTACGCCGCGAATGTTTACGCAATGGCGATCAAGAGCGGCCTGCATATGATCATCTGACCAGTACGGCGCGTTGGCAATGCTGTAGTCCGCTGTACCTGCATCGGTGAGCCCGCGCAGATCGAGTACGCGGTCAGTCATGCTCGGCCTCACTTCGCCACCTCCAGCGTTTCAAATGCATCTTCGGGAAGGTTGAACGGCAGCCAATGCCCCGTTCCAGCACCTTCACGCAGGGAGTCATAGCGCGCAGCAAGAGCCTTGCGCTCCACATAGCTCTTGACCAGAAACTTGTGATGCAGGATGTGAACATTCGCCACCCGCCCCGCCCCAAACGGCGAACCGTCATGCACTTGCTTGCGCCCGCCCGCCTTTTCTTTGACGGTCAGGCGGGTTTGTATATCGGGGTACAGTGGAGGATTAGTCAGATAGCCGTCTCTCCACAAGTGCTTGCGGGGGAAGCTCCACACATCCGACTGCGTGTATTCGCCGGAATAAAGCCAAAGCATCATCTCCGCGCTAATAAGCTCATCGTCGTCAATGCGCAGAATATAGTCGCCAGAACAAACAGAAGCAGCCTCGTCAAGCACGCTTTCAATCGAACCGTTGCTCTTAACGAGGTAATGCATGGAATTTGCTCCAAGCTTTGGTATTGCTGACAAGCGCGCCGCAATCTCCGCATCTGCGCCTGCGAGAAAGTCTCCATCGTGCGCAACGACAAACTCCGCTCCCAGCGCAGCCGCCTGAACAGAGGTGTCGGCAAGAAACTCGGCCGCATGCGGCTCGCCCTTAGTTACGCAAAGCAAGGACAGCGTCATAGCTGGTCGCCTCCCGTAGCAAGGGCCACTCACGCGGCCATTTCTCGCTCAGCACGGCATCCATCTCTGCCCGTGCTTCGCGGTGATATTCGTCAACACTCATCCCGTGTACTCCGGCCTTGTAGCCGTGGTTCTCGCTCACTTCCATAACCACGTCATCCGCCACCAGTCCATGCTTGCCTTGTGCGATTGCTTTCAAACTGGTGTCGTAGTCCGTTCCCCAGTTGTAGGTGAGGCGCGGGTCAAAACGGCTGTTTGCGTCAAACCACTCCGCCAGGTACATCCCAGCCCCGCCCAAATGCCGCGTGACGCCAGCCTTTGCCAGCGCGGTATGCGGCCAGCGGGTTGCTCCTTCGTAGCGCGGCGAGACGTACACGCAATCCCCGCTCAGTTTCTCAACCATCCCCTGCACGCCAGCCATCAACTTGAACTGCAATGACGTTGTGAGAAACCAGTAAGCGTAATATTTTTCGCCGCTCACCGCCGCCAAGCCATCGGCGTAAGCAAGGCCAGCAAGGTAAGCATGGGTGAGGCGCACATTCTTGCGCAGCTTCACAGTCGTATTCACCGGTGGGAAGCCACGCGAGCCGTTATCCACCACGATCACGTCAATGCCATCAATCACAGAAAAAGCCCGCGAGAGCGCATTGGCGCGTTCGGACAGGTTGTGGTTGGCGATAATCGCGGCAACCTTATTTGCGGGCATAAATCTCCATCATTGAGCCAGGCCAGGCGAATTTCACTTTCACACCAAACAGCCGCAGCACAAACTTCACCAGATCCATCACGGGGTTCGCATACGGCGTTCCCCAATACGGCTTGACCACCTCAATGTCTTTCAAGCCGAGATTCTTCAAAATGTTCGCCAGCATCTTGTCGCTGGGGATTACAAAGTTGCGCGGCGCATCCAGCGCAGGCAAGTCACCAAACAGCTTGTAGACAAGGCTGTTCGTGTTTGGCGTGGCGAGGAATGCGATCAATGCGCCTGGCTTCATTTCTTCGATACACTCCCGCAACATCCCCATCGGTTCGTCAAGGTGCTGGAACGTACCGCGCCAGACAACTAAATCCCACTCCATCGGGATACCGGCATCCACCGCTCTGATTCCGCGCTTCGCTGCTTGGCGAAATGCGTACTCGCTAACTTCTGTTCCGAATTTTTCCCAAGCGGCAAAATGCTCGGCCAGAAAATCGCCAATGCCGCAGCCTACATCCAACACGCTACCGGATGCCACAGACAGCCGCGCCTTGATACGGGCGGCCTCCTGCGCCTTCATGGCCTTGCGCCTCGGGTCATCCGCATACGCATGGCCGATGAAGTAGCTAGCGGGATACAGGCTGGCTGTCATCCCCCGCCTTCACTTGGCGACCCTTCGGGCTTTCTGCAACTAGCGGCTTGTTATTGCCGCGCAATTTGAGGATTTCGTTGCGTGCCGCTTCCTCTCGCGGTGTTCGCACTACGTTGCCGTAGAGCAGTTCTTCAATAAGCTGTTCGTGTAAAGTCATGCGACCTCTCCTTGTGCATCAGAGATCATCTTTTCAAGTCGCCCAACAAGTATTTCGAGCTGAGCAACAAGCATGTCGCCATCAACCCTGACTGTCACATCGGGGAATTTCCCCTGCTTCTTGGCACGCTCCAACTCCTCGCGCACAATTTTGCGCACCTGCTCTTCGCTTATGTTGGGCGGTGGATATGTCCACGACCAAGCGCTTTTTCCGCAGCCGCAACCAGTTCCGCAACCACAGGGGCGATAACCTGGCGCATAGCCTCCATTTACATACATATCAACTCCTTACCTGCGTCTCTTCTTCCTGCTTTTCTTGCTTTCGCGCTCAATGCGTGTTTCCAGCGCGCTCAGCACCGGCTTCCAATAGCTCTCTGTCACCACGTCAGCGTCATACGCCAGCGCACCTTCACGGGCTTGCTTGCCCATGCCTGCCGCCTTCTCGTAGGCCTCGCCCAGTGCGTCCGCAATGGCTTCGGGGCGAGCGGCGTACTGCATTGCGGCCAGCGGTGTCCAAACTTTGTGCGCCTCGCCTTTGGGGATCTTCCATCCCTCAAAACACAGCTCGCCCATTGACGTCCAGTCACCCACGATCACCGGCGTTCCGCAGGCCTGCGCTTCCAAAATAGGGATGCCAAAGCCCTCGCCCATGCTCACCAGCAAATGCACATCCATCGCGTTGTAGGCGGCCACCATGTAGTCATTGGGGAAGCCGATGAGCAAGTTGTATTGGTTGGGAAAGCCGTAATCCTTGCCTTCCTGCATCCCCAAATGCGCCAGGTACTCCGGCAAGTTCACGCCCTCGTACTCGCCGTTCTCGCTGCGGGCGGTGTGCAGGTACAACCACGCGTCTTTGCGCTTCTGTTTCAGCATGGCAAAGGCTTCCAGGTTCTCCACAAAAGCCTTGCGGCTCGGATTACCCTTGTTAGCCGCCACCATGCCCACAATGAATTTGTCTTTAGGCCAGCCCAGTCGCTCCAGCAATTCAGCTTTGGGAGTGTCGAGCGGCTGGAACATTTTGCTCTCTACCCCGTGCGGGACGTAGTAACAATCCAGTCCTGCGGCGTGCGTCATCCGTTCGCCAAACTTGCTGTAGACAATACGGGCGTAGGCCTGCTGTACTTTCTGCTTCACCAGCTGCGGCAATGGCTCAGAGTCCACCGGATACCAGGGCGCCCAGCGCACGTTGCCGTATAGCTGCGGCTCGCACACCCACGCGTCCATCAGCGAAATCATCAGGTCTGCACCGCTTTGCGCGGCGTTGGCGGCCATCATGTCCTGCCCATAGGGGTGATGCCCACGCGGGAACACTTGCATGCCCTGCCAATTCAGCATGCCGCCGTCCAATCCCCAGAACGAGGTCAGCGATACCTCATGCCCCAGCGCCTTGATGCGCGGGGCGAATATCTTCGTCTGGTTGGCGTAGCCGGTGGAGGCCCAGGGCGCGTTGCTTACGATGTGAAGCTTCACCACTCCCCCTTGATGATCGTGAAGGGAGCGGAAACGCTGGGGCAGAAATAGGCGGAAGCTTCTAGGGCTGTTTCAATTCTTTCTGTGGCAGCCGCCGCTCCGGGCAACACCCCGCCGCCCTGCGCCTTCAATGCACCTAGCGCATATTCCGCACCAGCACCCACCGCGGCCAGGCCATCCTCAAACTCCAGGACGCTGTAATCCTCCTGAACTTCAAACAGCCGCCCATTCAGTCCAACAAGAAAAAGCTCCCCCTCTTCTTCGTTGTTCTCGATGTGGGCAAAGCCATTCTCTGCAAACACTTTGCGCACCGCGTCCACGAACAGCGTGGTCATGTAGGCAAAGGTGTCGATGCCCTCGGGAATATCAGGCGTAACGAGCTTCGTCTCCAGCAGCTGACCGGCACGAAATGACCCCGTGTATCCAATCAATGCAATTCCGTTAGTAAAGAGCTTGGGGCGCACCACATTGCGGCGAATGTTGTAGTTCGTACCGCACGAGTCCGCTCCCATCCAAACCTTGCCATCTGCCACCAGGCCGACAATGCAGGTCATGTAGCTAGCCTTTCTCTCTCGCTGTAAATTCTTTAACTGGCCGGGGCGGGCGAGAGACACCAACCCCGGCCAGCTTTCAGTTTCTTAGTTACCCGGCTCCCAGCCAATGACCACCGAGCCGCGCACAGGATTCGTAGCAGCCCCCTGCTCGACATAAGCGATCTTGACCGTCTCGCCAGCCTTGACAAACGCCTGCTCCTCGTCAATAACGAAAGCCTGCTTCACGCCAGCCGCCAGCGGGGAGGCAGTGCCGCCCACCGAGGCCGCGATAGTCCCGGCCAACGTGCCGCCGGAGTCGTACTTCAGCAACGACAAGGCGTAGGCCGTGCCAGCACCCTGCCCAGCAGCTTCTTCAACGGCGTAGCCGTACTTGATGCGCAAACCACCGCCCAAAGCGGCAGACGGCGCAACCAGCGCGTTGATGTTCTCGGCGTTACCCAGCGCCTGAGGGAGGACTACAGTAGTGATATTGAAATTTCCAGCCATGTCATCCTCCTTTAGCTGACGGGCAGCGAAGCATCGAAGGTCATCTTCACGCCGCGGTTCGGGCGCCACACGCCGTTGGCGTAAATGCCGCTCATGTTCAGTTCCAAGCCACGGCGGGATTCGTCGCGCTGGGGGCGGACGCGGATAGCGCGACGCCAGTCAATAGCAATCGCCTCACGCGGGAACACGCCACCGGTGAAATCACCCTGGTTGTCCGGCTCAGCGAATACCTGGTAGACCTTCACGCCCTGGTACACGGCGAACAGCACGTTCGCACCACCGGACGTGGTCATCTTGTCCTGGAAGTTGGGGGCGTTCACCACCTGAGCGCCAGCCACAGAGGCGGTCTTGGCCAGCACCGCAGCCTGGTAGCCGTGGATCACGGCAGACACCGGCTTGCTGGCACTCTTGTTCACGCCGCGGGCGATGGCAATCGCCGCACCCAGATAACCCCAAGTGATGGCAGTGCCGGCCGCGCCCACAGTGCCACCCGTCAAGTCGCCCAAATTGGCGATCAGGTCGGACTCCACGCGGTCATTGGCCGCAAAGCCCAGCTCGCGGGACGCGTCGGTCAAAATGCTTTCAGGGGCTTCGGACTCAGCGCGAGCGTCGGTGATGAAGAACTGCAAGCCGATTTCGTGCGGGGTCAGCGTCTGGTCCAGCGCCGGGGTGAAGGCATCGCTGGTCAGGTCATCAGAGTCGGTGATGCTCTTGGCCGTTCCCTTGTTGTACTGGTAGCCCTTGCGAGGGTTCATCCCCGACATGTCGGAGAATTCCTGTACCAACGTGGGCATCAGCTGCGCCTCACGGATTACAAAAATGGCATCTTCCTGCACCGCCTGTGCGATGGCAGAAATATTGCTCCAGTCGTTAATTCCTTGCGTCATTCCTTTCCTTAGCCGATCAGGCGTTTGCGCTTCTGCTCGGGAGTTTCGTCAGTCGTTTCCGTCTGGCGAGAGAAGGGCAGCCTGGGCGGCACTTTCTTGTTGATGAGATGAGGCTTCGCCTCGGCCAACTCTTTCACCGCTTTCGCCACATCCTCCGCATCACCCAGCAAGGCAATCGCCTCTTTGGGGTCGTGGAAGTTCAGCTTGGCGGCTTCGGCAATCACGTCAGCCTCGTACTTCACCTTTTTGGCCTGTTCCTCCGCCGCTTTCTTGTCGGCTTCGGTTTTGGCCTGCAGGTCTTTGAGTTCAGCCTCGCGCTTGTCGGCCAGCTCTTTGTATTGCTGCTGGTCGGCCAGGCGCTTTTCTTCGGCTTGCTTCTCGGCCTGCTTGAGCGCATCCAGTTCGGCCTCGGCCTTCTTGGCGCGCTCGTTCACTTCGTCAAAGCGGTGTTTAGGGATAAGATGCTCGGCGTTTTTCGTCTCCGCAGACGCTCCCTGCTCCACTTTGTTTTCGGCGGTTTCCTCCGCCTTCTTCTGTTCCTCGGTTTGCT
The DNA here is from genome assembly GCA_025808555.1 of Anaerolineales bacterium. Lineage (NCBI taxonomy): Bacteria > Bacillati > Chloroflexota > Anaerolineae > Anaerolineales > Anaerolineales bacterium. The sequence goes on from CP075526.1 coordinate 240,673, forward strand.
CGGTCATGTTTCCCTTTTCGTTTTTTTCGTGCAACGCCCACGTTAGAAAATAAAAAGCCGCCTTGATCGGGCGGCGTTCCACAAAGGGGATGCTGCCAAAACAAGGCGGCGTTCTGACAAAACGTCAGGATGCCAATATGCGGTTGTCGGGTGCTCGGCTGAATTTACGACAGCCTTACGCCGATTTGCAGGTACTGTCCAGTTGCCTGCACACACCCGCTTACAACATGACTAGCCTAGCAGATTTGAATCTGCCTCGCAACTAATTTCTGCGAACTCAGAATATCAAATATCCGCCCATTCCGCTATGTCGTGATTACAGTATCAGATTTGGGATGGCTTCGCTACCCCACGGGCGCCTCTACGCAACTCTGCGGTGGTTGGGCTTATTCCCCAGCGCCGCTCAATGGCATCAATAATTTGCAGGTAGCCTTTACGCAATGTCAAGTCGCGCTGCTTGTCCAGCTCATCCGGGGGGATGACCATTCGCACATCGTCCGTAGCATCAATCTCCGGCGTGCCTGCCTGAGCAAGGTTCATTTCAACACATCCTTCAACGGCGCTACAATCCGCATATCGCCGTACACCTCGTCATGATGCGTGGTGCTCAATTCCCCAAAGCGTAACGCACCATCCTTATACGCCTGGAACCTGCCCGGCCCCATCATCTGCAACTGTGTACTGTCGGATTGCTTGTCGAACCATGCCTCGCCATTCTCGTCCACCAGGCTCACCCCGGCCACATTAGGGAGGGCCAGGCACAAGCCGTTGAAATGGTCGTTCAACGTCTCGGTAGCGGGATGTACAGAGCCGTGCATTTGTACGCAGGACATGCAGTTATGAACAACTAGGCCATTCGCAATATAGCTATGGTCGTCCTCCACCTCGAAGTTGTAAACTCGCGTATGTTGGACATGGTTTTCCGAACTGTATGGTAAAATAACGAGATGATTACTTCCAAATGCGCGTTGTGTTCGAGAGAATTCAAAACTCACGCCGCCTGGGTCGCCAAAGGCCGGGGAAAGTTCTGCTCGCGAGTTTGCTACACCAAGCACCAGTCTATCCATCCACACACCAAGCGCGGAAGGGTAGCTCTGCCAGCGGCGATCCTGAAATGCGCCGAATGTAATAAATCGTTCAAGGCTCCCCAGCACAGAAAAGACAGAGCCTATTGCAGCTTGGCCTGCAGAAGCCAAGCCACCAGGCCGAAGAAAACGTGCCCTCAGTGTGGGAACAAATTCACTGTTTTTCCTTCCCAAGATAGGATCGTCTATTGCTCGATTAGCTGCGGAGTTCGAAGCAGAGGCATAACTCTTAACACCACTTGCAAGCGGTGCGGGAAACAGTTTTATTCCCAGCCTGGCAAGCCCCGTCATTACTGCAGCGAACTTTGTCGACGTCCGCCCGTCTTCAACACCTGCCTCACTTGCAAAAAGAGCTTTCGCGTAGTTCCAGCATCGAAGCGCCAAAAATTCTGCTCTCCCCAATGCTATCGCCGCTACACCGGAGAAACTACGCCAGAGATGAACTTTCGAAAATGCCTGAGCAAGATTGGAGCGGAGTTTATCCAAGAATACGCCGTGCCCGGATGGCGATACCCCGTTGATTTCTTTATCCCGAAACTCAACCTGATTGTAGAAATTGACAGCGAGTACTGGCACAATCGAAAAGCGGTCAGAGAACGGGACGCCAAGAAAACGAACTGGCTCACTGCTGAAGGGTTTCGCGTGCTTAGGATTAGCGACTCCGGCCTTTACGGCAAAGTCAGCCCCGACATGGTGGCTATGGTGCAAAACGCTGTCGCCAACCCGAACATTTGACATTTCCATCCACTCCGCGCGCCCATCCCGCACAATCAACACGGGGTGATCTGTCGTGCCGGCAATTTTCCCTTTGGCCGATACAATCTCCGCCATCCTCCCCCGATATTCTCTCGACATTGTTTCGGTTACACGCTTCCACGCCCCAGTATGCGTAAGCACAATATCGCCAACAAGAACATCCTCGATGGGCACGCGCCCTCTGGCGGTCTCAATCTCTGTGCCCGCAGGAAAGCACGTTCTGCCCGGGTCAAGCCGCGAGAACCAACTCCACGACTCAATTCCGTTGGCCATATAGCTGGCGTGGTTGGCGTAGCGATAGCTGTAAATCTGCACCGTGCGCGTCATCCGCAGACTATCCGTCAATCCCAACCCGAAGGCGCGGTCAATCGCCGCAGCAATGGTCTGCGGGTTCTGCCCCATCGCTACGCCATCCGATATTGCGTCCGCTATACGCTGCACTGTGTACGGGGCCAGGTTGCGGATACGAGCATACAGCGGGCCGGAGGGGTCTAGAAACGCCGCCAACTGCTCCACGGCATCTGCGCTCACCACATTCGCCCGCAACCCGTACGCGCCGAGCATGGCTGCTCCATTCTCCACGCCGATCACAAAGCCCTGATGACTGGCCCCGCGCATCACCACCATCAGCAACAGGGAGAATTGCACCAGCTTCTCTCCTAGCTCATCCATGAGCCGCTTGTATCGGTCGCTGCGCTGGACACGCGATACTGACGGATTGCCCATCAGTTCAATCTCCATCAGCAGCGCATCAATGCTGGCGTTCAGTTCATTGCGTATCGGCGCGTAGGCAGAGAGCAGCTGCTGGCCCTGCAGAACATCAATCTGCGTGAGCTGGCTGCGGAAACGCTGGGCGAGGGCGAGTGGGCTAGTTGGCATTTACCGCCCCATACGCCACAGTTCGATGATCGGGAAAACAATACAACAAATCAGTATCGTGACGAAAACAACAAGTGCAGGGTCAACAGTCATGAAATCAATCCTTTCTCTACGCTCCCTGGTTGAACGCCGCAATCAGCCGCGCCCCCAGCTCGCCTTGTTGCTCGGTAGCTTCTTCCTGCATACGCACTTGCTCCTGCTCCCAGTCGTAGCCACGCAAGCCCGCTGCCGTCTGCTTGCTGACAAACTTCGCGTCCACGTCCGAGCGCAGTTCCTCGGCCAGCTCGCGGGAGTTAGTGGGCGTTACATCGTTCGGCCACACCACAATACCACCGCCAAACTCTGCCCACGCCTCATCTTTCAGCACCAGCAAGCGGCGATTTATCTCGGTCAGCAACTCACCGTATAGGTCGCGCTTGTCGGCCAGCTTCTCCAGCGCGTCTTGATACAGCACACGGATGGCAAAGTTGGTGAGCTGCCCCAGCTTGTCCTTGACGTTGGCCGTGTTCACCGTCTGGCCGAGGTCGTAGGTCGTTTGTATCAAAAAGCTCAAGTAGGCCATGCTGGAGTTGAGGTCGCTCTGCATCTCCAGGTTGTAGACTTTGACGGCAGGGTCAGGGTGAGTCCACATCTGATCGCCAGACATATCCGCCACCGGCTTGTCATCGGTGTTCTGCGCCACCTGCTTCACACCCGTGCCGATCGTCTTGGGGTGGGCGTGGTAGCGAATGATCTTGCTCAGATTGCCTGCAATGTAGTTGATACGGTTCTGCAAGCCCAGCAGCCCTTCCACATCGCTCTCGCCGTACGGAGTGAAGTCGGCGGGCAGGTTCTGGCCGTGAACAATGGGCGGGAAGTCGTAAGGCCACTCCACGCTATCCAGCACTTCCCAGCGCTTGCCGCCAGCAGCCTGCTCCACCACCACCATCCACTTATCACCATCGCGGTAAGTGCGCTCGCGTCTGACCTTCTGCTTGCCGTCCACCATCGCCAGCCAGGCCTGGACATACTCGGCAACAGTGTCGGGGTCGCCCTCCTCGGTGATGATGCGCATATTGTCCGAGGGCAAGGACACCAGCCGCGGCACCCCTCCCGCGCCATCAGGCACGATCTTGACGTACACCGTGCCATAGGTTGCTCCGGTGTGGCCGAGGTTCTTCAAGAAGATACCCTTGCGATTCTCCTCCCACACTTCGTCAAGGTAGGCTTCGGCAGCGGCGTATTCCTCGCCCTCACCCAGGTCAAAGCTGATGGCCTTGCCAAACAGCATAGCCACGCTTTTCTTGACCACCTTGTCCAAGACGTTGATAACAATGTTGTCGTCTGGCTTGTTGAGCTTCACCGCGATCTGCTTGGGCTGGTCGCCATCCAAATACTTGCGGTACGTTTTCATCTGCTGGCGGCGCAGACGCTCCTCGCCATCCAGCGTTTCGTACAGCGGCTCCCAAATCCAATCGCGGAACGAGTCCGCCATGTTGCTAAGAAATCCCATGTCCTTTCCTTTACCCGTCAATCGTAGAACGGGTTCTCGACGTACTCACCCGGGCCACCTAAACCACTCAGGTTATCCAGATACGCCACCAAATACCGCATCTCATCCAGCCCGTGGTCTTGCTCCTTCACGGGCGTATCCTGCTTCTTGTCGCTCCACCGATACCCATCAATCTCTTCCTCGGTGCATGTCGGCTTCTTCGCCGCCTGCAATTCCTCGTCTACGTCGTCAACCGCATCCCGCACAAAGAACAGCCGCTTCTTGACCAGTCGCTGCTTCACCGCCTGGATGCCGGGCATTACCGCTTTGTACGCCGCCTGCGTTGTGATGCCCAGGTGCTTCTCCAGCGTGGCTCTGTCCTCCGCGTCATGGTCAGTGATCCACGCCTCAATTGGCAAATCGCCCACCATCTCACGGATAGCCGGGGCATGTTCCTCCACCGTGCGCTTCTTGCGGTAAATCTGCTTCCACCGGTAGGCTCTGTTCTCGCCGTCCACGAACCACAGCGAACACGACAACGGATTGGTGAAGCCAAAGTCCAGACTGACAATCCAGCGCCCATGCTTGCTGACCTTGACGGTGTCGCGCTCCACCAGGTGTATGCCACTGTCGTACTCCGGATACACCGCGCCTTCGGCCTGCACCCACAAGCCCAAGTAAAGCCGCTGGTAGTACACGCCCGTGAGCGTTTTGAGCATCTCAATATACGCCGCGGGATTGTGCGGGTTATCCTCTGGGCGAGAGTAGTACACCGAAGCCCCGTTACCTAATATCAAATCGCGGTTGATCCAGTGCATCGGCCCGTCAGGATTTGTCGCAAACATCACCTGCGTCCAACTCGCCGCCTTACCGCGCATACGGGAGTAGATGACGTTCTTGTCCTCCTCCGTCAGCGCATTGGCCTCGTCGAACGCGGCAATATCCACCGAGCCATCCTTACCGATGGATTTCAACGCCTCGCGCTGTTCCTCCCCATCTAAGCCGACTACCCATATGTGCGAGCCGTTCTTGTACTCGAACAAGCCATCACTTTTCAGGAAGCGCCCCCAATCCGTGCCGCCCATCACTGTGTGCCTCAGAAACGGCACCACGGACTTGCCCGCCGAGGTTCTGTCCTTGCGGCCAACTATCCCAGTAGCCCCAGGGTATTTGAGCACGAAGGCGTGCAGCTTCTCCAAGAGAAGCCTTGACTTGCCGCCACCCGCCGCCCCCGTTAGAAGCATTACGGGCGACTTGTCTTTCCACGGCTTAATCTGCCATTCTAAAGGTGCATATACCGCCGCGGCGGTCATTCTCCATCCCAGTCGTCCGGTGTCACCGCCACATAGCCCTTCAGCTTCTCGCCGCCTGACGTTATGTCCACATGCTTCACCATCTTGCCGCGCAAATCAGCCAGGAACTGCGCCGCCCTGGTATCCCGCTTTGAACCCGTTGCCTTTGCTATCTGCGCCTCTACAATGGCCGGCATCGCTCCGTCAATGCTGAACACCCACAGCGCATCCCAAGCTTTCACAAAGTCAGGGTCATTCCGCAGCCAGTCGTAGAATGAGCTGCGCTGTATCCCCGCCTTCTTGCACAGGTTGAGAATAGTGGGCTTTCCTGTTACTTCGCGGGCGGCTTCGAGAAACACCTTCTGCTTAGGGGTCGGCACCCAGTCTGTAGGGTTGTGCGCGTTTTCACTCACGTCTGTCATCGTAATACATAATACAAAATACGCACCCCCTCTCGCTATTCCACCGCGTAGAGCCCGCCTCTGTCATCCTCCCAGAACAGCACTCCGACTTCTTCCGCAAAGAGCAGGATGTTCTGCGCCGTCTGGCGTGGCCAGCACAGCAGGCGGTTCAGCTCATAGGCTGTTTTGCCCGGGAAACGATTGATCGCCCGCTTCAGGGTGTCAAGTCGCTCCTCGCGCTCTTCCAAGGGAATTACTGGAAAGGCTATTCTGGCTCCTGCAACTCTTGGATGCGGGCGCGGATGGCGACAGAACCAGGCCACGGGTCTACTTCTTTCAATGCCTCTTCCAGCCCCTCGATGCGGCCAGCGGCGCGGGCGGCACTTTGAACCTGCCGGGCAAAAATCCTCAACTCTTCGTTGAGTGGAAGACGTGATGCTCGGAGGTCTTGTAGGCGCGCCGCCAAGTCGTCCGCCAGCTTCTCTAGGTCAGTCATGGTTGCTCCTCGTATTCCTCGGGGGCATCGTATTCAAAGATTTTCAGAACCTTGTGCCCATTTGGGTATAAGTCCTGGGATCCTAATACTTCCACAGCGCATCGACCCGCCACATCTTTATCGGGTGCAGATACAAAGAATTTGTCTGCTGTACCTACAATTAGAGACTTGTAATCTTCTCCTGCAGTGATTTCCCACGTCTTGTTTGGGCAGCCGCGGTTGTGCTCCATTTCTTCCAGGAAAACCCCGCAGACTTTGCAGTGACTTTCGCTCATTACTCCGCACCGCCTTTCTCGGTTTGCTCCTGTTCGTCTACACCAACATGCAAGGCTAGCTCAGCACATCCCAAGCATGGCAACTCAAAGTCATGCACAGGGCAACGCTCTTTCTCGGATTGGAGCAGGGCAGCCAGCTTGCAGTCCACCAGATGCTCTCCGTCAGACATCGGAGCATCGCATTCAGGGCATATAGCATTCCCTTCGTATTCGCTACCGTCATAGAGGGTGCCCGCCCACTCTAGGCTGCGCAGCATCTCGTCCTTGCGCTTGTTCTCGGCGCGGGCTGCGATGAGGGCGGATGCCAGGCGGTCGGCGCACTCTTGTGAATACGAAGCGTCAATGTGCTCCTTGATGCCCGCGATGTCATCGCGGTCTTGCTCCGTCAGCAGGGATAGGTCTTGTTGGTCGGTCATTTCTTCTCCTCGATTGCCCAAGCAATTGCCAGCAAAGCGAACACTTGGGCAATCGCCACCGCATCAAACCCATTCCATTCCGGGCCAGAAACGATCCCAAAAACAGAGTGGATGAACAAAAAAATGCACGAAAAAATCATGTTCGTCTTCATCACGCCACCACCTTTCCTAACTCTCTCATGTAGTATTTCCAGCGATCATCCAGCCTCAACTTCGCCGGCGCGTCTTCCAGCCACTCCAGCAGCTTCTCGCCATACCCAGCTTCAACCAGGCTGTCAAAGTGCTTTACCGCATTCGCCCAGTTGTCTGCCACCTTAGTTCCTGCGTTGCAATTGGCACAGGATGGCTGGGCGTTCAATGGGTGACTTAGCCACTTCTCGAACCGCGAATCACGCGAGAACAAGACATGATGCGCTTGACTGGCCACCAACAGGCAGCGTCTATCTGGCCTCCCGTCCGCCGCAATGACAAGGCAAGGCTGGGGAGTGTCGCGTATGGACTGGCTTATGGCGTTCCAGGTTTTCACATTTACACCGAGAACGGCTCGCTCTTGACTGCATATCCGGCTTGAGATAGCTTGGCAAACATCTTGCCTGCTGCCGGAATATTCCACGAGTGGACTACCACTTCTTTGACATTCGGCCTGTTTTCAACCATCCAACGCACAACCTCCATCCCGCAATCCTCTCGATCACTATCCACAAACACTTCGCCGCCTAAATCGTGATCCAGATGCACCAAGTCAAAGGTGGCTTTTGCCAAAAAATCAATTGCTTGCGATGCTGTTCTTGCAATGAGTAGGTGGGATTGGCCTATTTTCCCGAAATGACGCTTCGCCACCTCAATGCGGTCTTCGTTATCGTCCAAAAACAAAACCCACTTCATTTCCTCAACACCCTTTCCAGCTGCACCACAGCCGAGCCATCCTCAATCATTTTGCGCGTGTAGCGAAACACCTTGATTCCCAACTCCGCAGCCAGGTTGTACTTTTCGCAGTCCTTCTCAAACCCACTCCCGCGAACATGCCTACCTCCCGCCCAATGCCCACCCTCGCACTCCACCGCTACACACTGGGCAGGCCAGTAAAAGTCAAAGCGAAACCGCCTGCCCGGCGCAAAAGCGTACTCACAGATAGGCTCCGGCAGGTTGAAGGCGCGGATCTGCATTGCCAGCTCGCGCTCCAGCGGGCTATCGTTGTTAGGGATTGGCATAACCATCCTGCAAGCGCCGAATAGTCCTGACCACCTTGCGCTTCTTGCCCTTTGGGTCATGCTCCAGCGGGAACAGCTCACGACCCAGCTTCTCTGCGCGCTTAACGTCAGCCTTCGTTGGCGACGGGAGAGTCCAGTTGGCTATATCTTCTGGTGTGGCGGTGGAGTGTTTACGCATTTCCCCTCCGCGCTTGTTCCCACTCTGCCTTCAAGAACGAGATCGCCGTCATCGCAAAGGACAACTGCTGTTTCCGCCCCTCTAGTAGAACTTTGAGGGCGGCCGCTTTCTTGTCGGCGGTGTTGAATTCGTCAAACTGCACCCTGGACTCATTCGCAACCCACGCTTTCTTGTACTGCACCGTCCCTTCAGGAGATTGCAGGGTCAGTTCTGCCTCCTTGAAATTGTAGGTATTCTCTTTGGCAGAGAGGTCAGACATTGCGCTCTCGTACTCAATCAGCAAGTCGTCAATTTGCCGGGAGAAATCCCACCCTGCTTTCATGGCTTCGTGGGGCGTTGCTGGTGCTTCACTCATCTATTCCCTCCACATCATCAAATCGTCGCATAGTCTGTATGGCTGTGATGATCTTGCGCCACGCCTCCACAAAGGCCAGCAACACCCACAAGAACACCAGTACAAGAACCAGCTTCCAGTCGGTTAGTAAGCGTTCCAACACAGCACCACCACAAAGAACCCGATTAACCCAATGATGAATAGAATGTCTTTGACGCGCTCGCTCATCCTCTCTCCTTGCTCAACACGCCTTCTCCGCAGATACGATTCATGTCTTCGCGCAGGTCGTCTCGCAAAATCTCCAGGTGCAGGTTCCCGTTCAGAAAGGTCTTGAAGCCGAAGAATAGAGTTGATCCTTCACGAGCCTGGTTGATAGCGTCTACTAGCGGGCTCACATAGCCTTCAGGCAGGCCCTTCCCGTCCAGCAGATGAAAGGCTTTGTCGATCTCGCTAATCTTTTCCGCCCAATAACCGTAGCCTACAGTCACGCGGGCTTTATCCCACGAAGCCGATACCGCTCCATGCAATACGACTTTGCGCTGTACGCCAAAGTGTCGGTTTTTAGCATCTGTTTTTAACTCACCCCACTTTGGCGGCATCAGTAATTCAAAAGCGGACCGAATAACCTCTTTTTGAATTTCGCCTGCGCTGCTCCCCAGCGTGGCTAGAAAGTCGAGCACATTAGGCACCGTAATCTCCTGCACCTCGCCACTCTCTAGCTGTCTCTCCATCTGTTCGATGCGATGCAAGCTCATCATCTTGCGCGCGCCGACTCGGTCAATAATTTTTCGCCAGACTTTGCGCCGGATTTCGTCAATAACAGCATCGGCATACTCATTCGGTCTTTGTGAGCGCCACGAAATAGGACGCTGACCGCGTCGCGTCAGTCGCTCGTCACCAACCAAGCGGAAATCATCTACACCTTCACCAAAGGTAGTGTTCATGTATTTTTGCGCCTCCCCCAGCGCCGGATACGCCTCGCGCACAACACGGCAGGCGCGTTCGTAGGCATCCACCATCTGCGCCAGAGTGGCAGGCGCAATAAGGTCTCGCTCGTGGTAACTCATCGCCACTCCATCGCCGGGCGCATGTCCACGCCCTCAAGTTTGACCACCAAGCACCGCCCGTCAAAGATGCGCGAGGCCAGATACGCGTCCACCTCTTGCGGGTCGCGGTTGCTGGCGAACAGCGTGATCCCCAGCTTGCGCTCAATGTTCATTTCGTAGCGCGCGTCCACCAACGCAAAGCGTTTCTCGGCGGTGAATTCTGTATCGCGCGCCTTCTCAAACTCGTCTATCGCCAACACAGGGCAGGATTGCCAGCGTTGCATTCGCGTTTCAGCGGTTTCGCGCTTGTCTACATATTCCCCGTACACCGCGCGCAGGTTCTCCAGTATCTTCGCCATGCTTGTGTAGGTTGCGTCTTGCTTGCTTTCAAGAAGCTGGCGCACGATGATCTTCAACGCCACTGACTTCGCCTGGCCTGGCCCGCCCCAAAAGAACGCCCAGCCATACCCGCGAGAAATTAACTCGTCGGCGGCAGCTTTCATGCGCTGCACACCTGGCACAGCTTTGAGGTCATCCCACGTTACGCGGTCTTCGGGGTAGATGCCGCGCCGCTCAAAGTCGTACAGCTTTGTGGCTTCAATCTCAGGGCAGGGGAACAGCCTCCCAAAGTCCGCGTGTCCAATGGGGACTTCGCGGCGGATGAAACCTTGCCCGGCGCAGGTGGGGCAATTCGGGGCGCAGGTCATTGCTTCACCGCCCACCCATATAGACTCAGCTTGTTGATCTGAGCCTGATTCAACTCCCCAAACACGACAAAGGCGCAAGGAAACGGGGCGGGCCCCGTTTCCTTGCCGGGGATAGCGAAATAAAGCCGCCCCTTGATAAATACAACCAAGCTTGCCGCATTGATATTCTCTTGCCACCAACGAGTATCGGTGCGAGCAGGAACAAGACAAACAGTGGTTGCTTTAGAGTTGGCAGCCTTTGCTACCCATTTGCCAATCTGCCGTCCGTACGGGGGATTCATCCAACATAGGCCACTCCACTCCATCTCCAGCGCATCAGCCGAGTAATAATTGGCACACACGTTTGGACGCGTAGCGCATACGTCAAGATCCCAGGGGAAATATGGCGCCAGATCGGCAACCAAAGACGAGGGAGTTTCCCAATCAGAGCGCAGAGAAGACATCATTCCCGCCAAGCTCATCCCGCCCCCATAGCTTCCAACGCCTTACGCTTGGCTTCTTCCGCGTTGTATTTGATACCGCCTGTGTTCTTCGCGCCCCGGCCATTAATGCCTCCAGCCTTGAACGCGTCAAGCATTCCGGCAATGTTTCCAGGCTTCCAGCCGTGGCCGTTCCACGCGCGCAGCAATTCATCCCATTTGGCTAACTTCTCAGGGGTGTCTCCGACCACGCGGATCAGCTCGTCAACCCAATCTCGGTTGACGTACAGGTGCATCCGCTGCCGGTAGAGCTTGGCCGCGGGGTGAACTTGACGCTCGTCTTTCTTGCGCTTGGGGGACTCAAACTCTTGGCCTACAGGCACTCGGGTGGGTTCTGGTTTTCCCGGGCTGAATTCCTGTTCCCAGGGATCGGGGGCGGCTTCGCCGCTATCTTTATTTTGATTAGTTTGTTTAAGTGTTTCTTTTGTGTGTCTACTTGGCTGACCATTTTTTGGCAAAATCGGTCTACTTGGCTGACTAGGCCGGTCTATTTCGTTGACCGTTTCTGGTTGGTCTACTTCGTTGACCACCAACTCGTATTCAAAACTATTGCCCACCGGATAGCGCGCAATGACACCGCGCTCCACTGCTGCGGCGGTTCCGTCAGACACTCCTTGGCGGCTGAGGCCGGTCAACTCCATGAGCTGGCTAAAACTCAGGCGATCACGCGTTTTGTGCCAGCCAATAGTTTTGCGCGTCACGGCCAGCACAACTTTCAACTCGGCTTCGCCCATATCTGCCATGTGCTTGTCCAACAACAAGTTGGGGACTTGAGTATGGCTGGGTTTGGAATATCCGCTCATCACTCAGTCTTTCCACTCCAGTTGATGTACCGAAACTCCACAACAACAGGGTGTGGGTAATCGAACTTAGCCTTCCACTCAGAGACGCTGTCCACAATCGTGCTCTCAGCATGCTCATTCCTCTCGTCATACGCCTTGCTCATGTCCACAACTACGGCGTGATGATCAAGCCCGTGCATGTCCGGGCCAAAGGCCGCCACAGGAACGGCAAAGCCCGTGTGTTCAAGCCACTGCCGAACATTCGGGAACAAGACTTCGCGGGTTGAGGTTACGTCCGTCATATCGCCATCTCCATCTGCTTCGTTTCCTGCACCCATTGAGGGGCTTCGTTGCGCTCCATCAGGGCATCTTGGGCGCGTAGTCGTTGGCTCAACTTGCTCACACGCGACCAGTCCGGCGCCATGTACTCTTTTGCTTCTGCGCGACTGCGCGCCACAAACATCCCGCCGTCTAAACTGCTGACGATGTAGCAGCCTTGCGGATGGTTGGCCCTGAGCCAGTTCACCGCTTCGCGGATCGGCTTGTCATCGCGCATATCCATCCGCAGGGCTTCGTTCACCCGCTCCAGCATGGCCGGGCGGGAGATACGCTCCTCAGGTGAGCGGTACTGCAAAACAATGTCCAGCACGACTTGCGTTAGGGAATCCATACCCGCACCCTCTTGGACTTTCCGTTGATACGCGCGTTGGTGTAAAAAACACGACCCAAAACAGCCAGTAACTCCGCCCGTTTATTGCGATACAGAAGCGCAGGGCGCTGACGGCCGCCATCTTTGCGATGGTAGAACTTGGCGCGCACCTCGTCAAACCATGCGGTCGTTTTGTCCGTCACGCCGCCGCTCCTACAGGTTGAGACTTCAATAAATCCAACACGCTTACGCCCGTGTGATGTTTGGGGCAGTATTCGTAGCGCACGTCATGCTTACCCAACATCACCGCCCAGCCTTTGGAGCGCAGCCAGTTATCCAGCTTGGCTGGGTTTCCAGAGTCGGCGGCGATCAGCGTGGCCGGGCAGCCTGGCTCATCACAACTGATATGGACTTGTGGAATACGCATTACTGCTCCTTTCTTTTTCTCCGGGCTTTTTTGTGCCCCTGGCAGAGCGAGACGCGCTTTTCTCGCTTTCTAATTGCAGGCACGGACACAGCGGCGTTTCTATACCCGCCAGCACTCAGGCGGGAAGCCCGTAAAGCCATGTTTGCTTGCTGATCCAGTGGACACGTCAGGACTTGAACCTGAAACCTTCCGCATATCAGGCGGATGCTCTGCCAATTGAGCTACATGTCCATTTGAGCGGGAGGCGGGACTCGAACCCGCAACCGTCTGCTTGGAAGGCAGTCGCTCTACCAAACTGAGCTACACCCGCTTTATAAAAAGTCGCCCTGAACATCTATCCCCTCTGCTACAGGTGGCGTAGAAAGGTTCAGGACGAATGACTGGCTCAGAGACGCGGTGTGGGCCGGACAAATACTTTTCACGCTCTGAGCCAGTCACATTCGGGCAGGAGCGCGGCGCAGAAGAAACGCCGCGCTCCTGCCACTCAGAAGGAGAAGTTCTGCGTTTACCAGACGCAGAGTTCGCTGGACTAACCCAGGTGAGGGGGGCACCCGTGCTAATCCGGCGAGTTCTGCGCCCGGACTCCTTCTGATGATGTAAAGGTGCTACCGAGGCTTACCGCCCACAGCTTGGTACAGCTCCATCACTTCATCCTGCGACTTAGCCATACCCTCATCCATCTCGCGCAGTCTTTCGAGTGCAGGCTCTAGCAATGCCGTCATGCCGGTTGCCTGGAGGGCTTGCTCTACGCGGATGATCAATTCAGGAATGTCGTAACGACGCGTGGAAGCCATCCGAGCCAACGTGTTCTCGGCGCACTCCCACTTCCTGTCCTGAACCAAAGAAACAGCACTCACTTTGCATAATCCTCAATCCGGCGCTCGGCATCCTTCGCCACGCGCCTATTGCGCCACTCCATTGAAAGATGGATGGCATAAGTAACAACCAGACCCATCCCCCACCACGAACCAATCGTTGACGCGCTGACCCACCTACCCTTTTCCAAGTAAGAGAGCAGCGCGATGGCTGGCGCTACCAGCAATGACCACACAAAGCGATAGCGGAGTTTCATTTGCGGCTTGAGCACCTTGATATGCAGCTGCTCTGAGATCACCGCGAAGAATTGGGCTACAGAGTCCATCAAGCTAGCCGCGCGTTCCCATAATCACTGCGCGCTCAATGTCAGTCAAATCCCAGACGGCAAGCACGACGAACAAAAAGGTGTTATCAATGCGCTTGCAAAGAATTGGGTCAATCGGAGGCGTAGGCGCATCGAACGTCCATGTGGGATCCCAGACAATGTGATAGTTGCCTAAGTCGTGCTTGGGACGATACTGCGGCGGGACAATGGGAACCATAGCCTTTGGCTTGCGCGACCACTCCTTTCCATTCCACATGTCCCACAATGGAATGCCGGGGAACGTGCCCGCAGGGAATTCGATTGCGTCTCCATCGCGCAGCTTGCGCGCGCCCCGGTCCCACCAAAACAGAGTTTCGCCAGCCCGCGTGGTGCGCAAGCGAACAAGCCTCGCATCCGCACGCGCCACAGCCAAGATAGGCAAGCCATCTTCGTTTAGGCCGGCCGAAGTCATAGCAGCCTTCAGGTCGAGAATGCGCTTGCCCTGCGCTAAATGGCGATAGACAGTTGCAAGGCGTTCGTATTCAGAATCGTCGAACCGCTCGAAGCCTGCCTTGTATTCTTCGTAGGCTGCCTGCGCCATGTCCTTGTCCATCTCAATCTGCGGAACGTCCATTTCTCAAAAACTCTCTTTCTGCGGAAAACCCGCATGTGTCATAAACCGAAATCGGTTGTACGCTTTTTGTATGGAAATCACTTATCGGCCTCGCCCACCACCAAGTCGGCGGCATTACGCTCAGTAATGGCCGCTATCAGATCAGTTACTGTCTGATATGAAGTTGCAATTCGCTCTCTGCACGCAACCAATTGCTCGTACTTGGGGACATACCGGCCAGCCTTCCAGTCATCCAAGGCTGTATGGCTCACGCCGAGCAAGCCAGCGCTAAACCGCAAGGATTTACTCTTGCCATCAGAGGCGATATTCTTTTCATAGTCAGTCAGGATTTCCCTGATTTTATTGGCGTTCGCTTTATTTTCGGGCATGCCTGAATAATACAGGCACACCTGCGAGTTGTCAAGCGGCAATTACTAAAGTGGGTTTACATGGTAAATATAGGTATGGCAAAGAATAAAGAAATCAAGAAGCCTGAACTTGCCAAAATGGCAGAATATCTGAGGGCCGAGCATTTGAAGCTGATCTGCTCCTCAGGTTATGACATGCGGACAGATAAGGCGTTTGCCGATTATTTGGGGATCAAGGCTGACAGGCTAAGCATGTACATGAATGCAGAGGAAGGCCCGGCAATCAAAAACGCGGCAAAGATTGCCAAAAAACTTGGGCCTGAAATATTGAGTATTTTGGGCTACAGCGACATGGCAGATCTTGTTGAGGGGCAGTCCTAGGCCACTTTGGTTGGGCCGTAAAATAATGCGCCCGCCAGCTCTATCTCCCAAGTTAACCGCGAAACAAGCGAATGCATTTTTGTTCGCGACACAGGCGCTCTTTCTAGGTAAACGGTTTCAAGCGTCCGAAAAGTCGGAGAGGATATTCCTGCAGCAGTTGCCGTATCTAACAACACATTTAAAAACGATTTAGGATAAGGCTGTTCCATTAGCACCCTCCAGGGTGCTCAAACATAATAGAACACTTGTTCAAAGTCAAGTGTGAATTGCTTGACAAGGGAGTGGAAATGAAAAAAGTATCCGCAATATTGGTTCTTACAATTTTCCTGGCGAGCTGTGGCATCTCGGAAGCCAATGTTCAAGCAACTATTTCAGCTCTGCCCACCTGGACTTCTGCGCCTACGGCCACGCCGGCAGACACCCAAACACCCCATTTGGTCGTTGTAACTGCCACCCATACAGCCACGCCAAAATTTACGGCAACATCAAGCTTCACCCCCACTATCACCTATACACCCTCTCTGACCCCCAATGTGGAGCAAACAAACGAGGCCAAGCTAGAGGCAACGCAGACCGCCCGTCTAACGGCCAATCGAGGCAGCGGCTTCTTTTTAGTTGGCGTGGATATTGCGGCGGGAACTTGGAGATCAGAGGCGGGCTACAGCGCCTGCTACTGGTCAAGGAACAATGCCACAGGGGGGATTAACGATAATCACTTTGGAAATTCAGGTGGGACAGTGCATATTAGAGCCTCTGATTACGAAGTCGAATTTAACGGATGTGGACAGTGGACTTATCTTGGCCCGTAAAGGTTTTACGAGGAAAGACAACAATGAAAAAGACACTTCAAATCGTACTGTTTACGATGAGCGCTCTTCTGGCTGGTTGCGGCATATCTGAGGCTGACGTACAAGCAACCATAGCGGCGCTTCCTACCCAAACCGCCGCCGCCACTGCAACGCACGCTCCCACGAGTACTGTTCCCGCTCCTTCCCCGACTCCTGGTCGTCAAACCGCATTTGAGGTTAGCCTTTCAGAAATTGAAAGATACTTCAAATCAGAAGGGCTTGAGGGGACAGGAGCATCCACTCCTTGTATTCTGACAACAACGCCGCCCTGGGCGCAGTGCGTAAAATTCTACGCAAGAAGCCAAAATGACATTATTGAGATCATTGAGTTGATACATGACAATGGCGTTCTTGTTGGGGCATCAGCAACCTTCTTTGGCGGAGAACCCCCTGTAACGCTTATCGACTTTGTCGTTCATCTAAAAGTTCCCCTGGTGCTTTTCGGGGCGCCGGTGAGAGACGGGGATTTCTACTATCTTGAATTTGACGGCAGCGACTACATGTCCCATTTTTGGCTAGACTATCGCCTCGCGGAAGTTGTTTGTGCCAATCCTTTCTTTTGCCAGTGAAAGCGAGTGATTCGTAACTGGTTTTTGACTAGCATTCAACAGGAAGATGGCCGAATGGTCCAGCGTGCGCAGCAGCTTCTTGACCCGCTCGATTGGGATGCTGTGATACAGCGTGGACGTGGTGTACAGCAGAATTTGAGTGGCACCATAGATGGTGCAACCCACGATATGCCAGGCCGTGCCCAACAGGCTTGAGAAGCTGGCCAGCACCGCCAGGCCGGCGATTGACAGCACGATGCCGATGCCATGCGAAATGCTGTTGGCCCACTCCTCAGCCGGAGTGTAGCGATTGGCGTGAATATTGACGCTCATTACTGCAATTATAGTCAGCTCCTGCCAGGCCAAGCCAACCTTTACCAACTCTTAACCTCACCCTCTCGGCTGCGTCGGGCAAGCGTTGTATACTGCCGCGAAATCATTCATATCCAAGGAGCAAGACCATGCGCAACCCCCGCCCCACCAAAGCCCCCGTTTCCAAGACGGGCTATGTCAAGTTCTCCAACAAGCTGTCCACCTCGCTGGACCAGATCTCAAGCAGCGTGCGTGAGAACGCCCAAATGATCGACTCCATCCAGGAAGTGGCGCTGGAGCTCACCACCACCTTCGGCAGCCTGCACACTGTCGCCGTGAAGTACGCCCGCAGCGCCAACCAGGTGCTGGACATTCTTGTGCCCATCGTGAGCAAGCTGCCCATCGTGCCCAAGAACGCCCAGACGATGCTGGTGAATCTGGAGAAGTGGACCCAGATGATCATTGACAACGAGGCTAAGACCTCGGCCACGGTGAACTCGGTGCGCAGCGGCCTGCAGTCAGGCGATGTCAACAAGCTCAAGACCCACACCGCCGACCTGAAATCGGTGACCGCCGCGCTGTCCAAGCTGGCAGCGACGAAGTAGCTGCCAGATTTTTTTTGGCAATCAGCAAAATAAAAGAGGCTGCACTTTGTGCAGCCTCTTGCTTTTCCGTGTCTCCAGAGCGGGTCTATCAGCTACTCACTCGCGCTTCTTCGTCACGATACGGATCGGCGTACCCAGAAAACCGTACGCATCACGGATGCGGTTCTCAAGGTAGCGCTCATAGGTGAAATGAAGCAGCTTGGGGTCGTTGCAATACAGCAGGAAGGTGGGCGGGTCGCTGCGCACCTGGGTGCCGTAGTAGATGCGCAGGTTGCGGCCGGCGCGGTTGGGCGCCGGCTGGTGCTCCTGCGCATCCTCCAGCACCCGGTTGATCTGCGAAGTGCTGAGCTTGACCATGCGCTCGGCGCCCACCTTCACCGCCGTGGGCAGTACCTCCTGCACGCGCTGGCCGGTCTGGGCTGAAATAAAGAGCAGCGGAGCATAGTCAATGAACTTGAGCACATAGCGGATGTTGCGCGTATATTGCTCCATGCTGTAGCTGTCTTTATCCACCGCATCCCACTTATTCACCAGGATCACCGCGCTCTTCCAGGCGTCCTGCACATAGCCAGCGATGTGCGCATCCTGGGCGGTGATGCCCGTGGTGGCATCGATCACCAGCAGCACCACTTCGGCGCGCTCAATGGCGCGCACCGAGCGGATGGCGGAGTATTTCTCCACGCCCGGCTCGATCTTGCCGCGGCGGCGCAGGCCGGCCGTATCGATCAGCTTGATGCGCTGGCCGTCAAAGTCAATAAAACTGTCCACGGTGTCGCGGGTCGTGCCGGGGATATCGCTGACGATGGCGCGCTCCTCCCCCACCAGCGCGTTGAGCAGGGTGGATTTACCCGCATTGGGTTTGCCCACGATGGCGATCGAAAGGTCGGCATCGCTCTCTTCGGGGTCCTCAACCTGGGGCGGCAACGCCGCCACCAGCGCATCCAGCATGTCGCCCGTACCCGAACCGTGCACGGCGGAGACCGGATGCGGCTCACCCATGCCTAGCTCGTAGAACTCGGCCAGGTTTTCGCGGCGTTGCACCGAGTCGACTTTGTTGACCACCAACAGCACCGGCGGCAGCAGAGCATCACCCTGCTTGCGCTGGCTGCGGCGCAGAATGCTGGCCACCTCGCGGTCCGCCGGGGTGACGCCGCTCTCTACATCCACCACGAACATCACCAGGTCCGCATCGCTTACCGCCTGCTGGGCCTGCTCGCGGATCTGCTGGATGAATTCGGCCGAGCCGATCGAAAGCGGCTGGCGCCCGCGCGTGACCGATGTGGGGTCAATGCCACCGGTGTCCACGATCAGGAACTGCGTGCCCACCCACTCAGACTCGGCGTACAAGCGGTCACGCGTGGTGCCGGGCACATCATCCACCACGGCCAGGCGCTGCCCGGCCAGGCGGTTAAACAGGGCACTCTTGCCCACATTGGGGCGGCCCACAATCGCAACAACAGGTTTTGGCATCGAATTTTTCGCTTATCTGCGCGCAAGCACAACTTCAATAGAGCTTGGCGTGATCGAGAGGACCTGTACGCCAGTGGGCAACTCTTCGGCCACCGGCTCCAGCATGTGCGTACCGAGCGCCAGGCCGTTGACATTGACCACCAGGCGGATCTCGGCCGGCGAGAGGTTCTGCAAGACCGAAAGCGGGCCGGAGATGATGACGCTCACGCTCTCAGGCGACAGGGTGGCCGTGCGATTGCTTGGCAAACCGACCACTTCCACATTCAGATTGAGCAGCACGCTGCTCTCCACTGGGGCAATACCGATCGTCACTTGCACATCCTGCTCTTCGCTGACCACGATCACGCCTGGCGGCAGGTCCAACAGCAAGCGCGTCTCCAGGTCATCGTTCAGGTTGGTGAGGTCCAGCGGTTGGGTGCTGACGAAGCCGGGCAGATCAGCCACCACCTGCGGGTCAGCCGAGAATAGCGTCACCACCGGCGGCGAAACGGAAATATCCGTAACACGGAAGCCGCTGGCGGGCTGGCCAATCGTCTCAACCTTGACGGCGACATCGCGATACCCGCCGGATTGCAAAATGCTGACTTCCAGCCGGGCTTCAGCCGGCTCAATCGTAAGTCCGCTGAGCACAACCCCATTGGCATCCACGGCGCGTAGCGCCACACTGGTGCTGATCGACTCGCGCGCCTGGTTTATATCCAACGGAGCCTGCAGCCCTGCCACCTGCGCCATCAAACTCAGGGGGCCGATCACCGTGGCGCTGCTTGGCTCCAGGGTCACTCCGTCAAGCTGGAAGCCGAGGGCCAGCTGGCCTTGCAGTTGAGCGGTGATGGGAATATCGCGCACTGCCCGCGGCTCCAGCGTGATCTGCACCTGCATCGGCGAGAGGCTGACCACGCGGATAGGCCGCAGGTCTGACTCGATCTCGATGTCTACCGTGTGTTCGCCTTCGGTCAGGCCGGTCAGATCAATATAAGCGCTGACCGGGCGCGGCTGGGCCACCAACTGCTGCCATAGCGAGCTGGGCGCGCCCAGGCGCACGCTGACCTCAGATGGCGGCGAGCCGATCAACAGCAGGCTGGGATCCAGCCCGCGCACTTCCAGCGCCAGGGGCGCCGGGTAATCGCGCACTTCGTTGGGATCCGCCGCCACGACGGCCGACATCCACACCGCGAAGGCGAGCAGGAAGGCCAGCATCAGCGTGCCGATGTTGGACCACAGGCGCTGCAGCAAGAGGCGTAGCATCAGCTCTCCGACTCCTCAGGCGGGTCAGGCAGCAGGAACGGCAGATAGCGGGCCAGGAAGCGCTCGACTACGCTTTCGGATTCTACGGGGCGATAGAAGGCGCGCAGCACGCCTTCGAGGCGTTCGCGGCCCAGGCGCTGGATCATGCGTCCTCCAAAAGCCACTGAGATCGCGCCCGTTTCCTCCGAGACCACCAGCGCTACGGCGTCACTGATCTCCGAAGTACCCAGGGCAGCGCGGTGGCGCAGGCCCATGCGGCGCTCAGCGCTCTCCGACAGCACACCGCTGGAGGACAGCGGCATCACGCACGACGCGCCAATAACGCTATCACCCGCAATGATCGCTGCGCCATCATGCAGAGGCGTATTGGGATAGAAGATCTGCAGCAGCAGTTCAGGTGTCACCTGGGCGCCCATGGCCACGCCGGTTTCCACATACTCCTCCAGGCTGTCGAGGCGTTGCAGCACGATCAGGGCGCCGAAGCGGCGCTCCGATAGGCGGATGGCAGCGTGGGTCAGCGATTGGATCACATCGCGCCCGGCGCCCTGGCGCCCACGCCCGCTGAGGATGGTGCTGGCGCGGCCAAAGCGCTCCAGCACGCGGCGGATCTCGGGGGCGAAGATGACCGGGATAGCCACCAGGATGGCGGGCACGGAGTTGCGCACTAACCAGGAGAAGGCGGGCAGCTCAAAGATGACGGTGAACAGGCTGATGACGACATACAGCAGCAAAAAGCCGCGCAGCAACACCATGGCACGGGTGTTACGAATAAAGAGCAGCACCGCAAAAATGATCAGCGTCACCAGCGCCAGGTCAACAAAGCTGGCCAGGCTGAGGCGTTGCAGAATAAAAGTGAGCTCGTCAAAAAGATTACGCATAGCTAAATGGGCCGCAGCACCCTGTCAGCCCGTAGTTGCTTGAACAACA
This sequence comes from Anaerolineales bacterium, assembly GCA_025808555.1. Taxonomy (NCBI): domain Bacteria; kingdom Bacillati; phylum Chloroflexota; class Anaerolineae; order Anaerolineales; species Anaerolineales bacterium. Next base: position 261,994 of record CP075526.1, read on the forward strand.
TCACACTGCCCGCGGTAGCCGATTCCTGAGCCGCCTCCTGCCAGGCGCCCACGCTCAATTCGCTCGGCAGGCGCTCCTCGTAGCCAAGGCCCAGCCAAAGGTCACGTTGGGCAGCCAGCGCCGGGGCCACGAACAGCAATATGACCTCGCACTGCAATTCGCGCGAGGCCTGCTCGACTTCGCTAACGAGGAAGGGAATGTATTCGGTGTGGTCCAGACCGCGCTCCAGATGGAAGTCATCCACGCGCGCCACCAGGTTCTCCACCTTCCAGCCCAGCAGGGCTTTCAACCCATCCAATGTGTGCAGCAGCAGGAAAGCTTTCTCGCCAAACGCATTCACCACCTGGGCGGGCAGCAGTTTGCCCGTGCCATTGTTGGCGTTGATAAAGCCGGCAATATCCTCGGCCTGGCGCGGGCGGGCGCGCATGACCTGCATGCCATTGGCCAGCCCGGCGGTAACCGCCCCGCGCAAGCGGGTCGGCACCGTCTCGCCGGTGGCGTGCGGGAACAGTTTGCGCCACGCATCCTTGACCTGTTGCCAGGTGAGTTCAATGGAAGCACTGTTATCGATCACGGTATCGGCCTGGGCGGCCTTCTCAGCTTGCGGCGACTGGCTGGCCATGCGCTGGCGTGCCTCGTCAATATCCATGCCGCGCTTATGTTTGAGACGGGCCAGCTGCACGGCCTCAGCCGCAGTGACCACCCAGATGGCGTCGCACATCTGGCGCAATGGCGACTCGAGCAGCTTGATGGCTTCGATCACGATGACCTGGTGCGGGCTGAGCCGCGCCAGGTGGTCAACCCCTTCGCGTACGATGGGGTGAATAATGCTCTCGAGCAGCTTAAGGGCTTGTGGGTCAGCAAAAACGATCTGGCCCAGCTTCTTACGGTCGATCTCGCCGTCGTCTTTGACGATGTATTTTCCAAAGCTCTGCACCACCGCCGCATACCCCGGCCCGTTTTGCTCAATGGCGCGGTGCGAGAGCGCGTCGGCATCGATGCCAAACGCGCCGGCATGCTCCAGCATGCGGCGCACCACGCTCTTGCCGGTGGCGATGTTGCCGGTGAGGCCAATGACGAACTTGCCGGGCCAGGCGCTCATTTAGCGGATCACTCCCAGCTTGCGGCCCACATCCGCAAACGCCTGCAGGCCATGCTCCAGGTCAGCCGAACTGTGCGCGGCCGAGATCATGACGCGCAGGCGGGCCGTGCCGCGCGGCACGGTGGGGAAAGCGATGGCCATGGCGAACACGCCAGCCTCGAACATGGCCCTGCTGAATTTCTGTGCCAGCTGCTCATCCCCCAACATCACAGGAGTGATCGGCGTGACGCTCTTGCCAGTGTCAAAGCCCAGGGCCTCCATCTCTTTCTTGAAAAACTCGGTGTTGGCCCACAAGCGCTCAACCAGCTCGCTGGATTCCTCGAGCAAATCCACCGCGGCCAGGCAGGCGGCCACATCCGGCACGGTCATGGCCGAGGAGAACAGGAACGGGCGGCCGCGCTGGCGCAGCCATTCCACAATGCGGGCATTGCCCGCCACCACGCCGCCAACGACTCCGAAGGCCTTGGAGAATGTTCCCACCTCTACATCCACCTTGCCGTGCAGATCAAAGTGGTCCACAATGCCGCGCCCGCCCTTGCCCAGCACGCCTTCGCCGTGGGCGTCATCCACCATCAGGATCGCATCGGCCTGGCTGGTGACCGCATAGATCTCTGGCAGCGGGGCAATATCGCCATCCATGCTGAACACGCCATCGGTCACCACCAGGGCACGGCGGAACTCGCCGCGGCGCTCAGCCAGCACACGCTGCAAGTCGGCCGGGTCGCAATGCTTGTAGCGGATGATGGTAGCGCCCGACAAGCGGCTGCCGTCAATGATGCTGGCGTGGTTGAGCTCATCTGAGAAGATGGCGTCTTCCTTACCCACCAGGGCTGGCAGTACGGCCAGGTTGGCGGTGAAGCCGGACTGCAATGTAATGGCGGCTTCAACGCCTTTGAAGGCGGCCATGCGCTTGTCCAGCTCGACATGCAGGTCCATGGTGCCAGCAATGCTGCGCACGGCGGCCGGGCCGAGGCCATACTTGCGCATGGCCGCCTCGGCGGCGGCGAGTAGCCGCGGGTGGTTGGCGAGGCCCAGATAATTGTTGGAGCAGAAGTTGAGTACGCGCTGGCCGTCCACCTGCAGCCAGGCGCCCTGTGGGGAGCCCAATGTGCGGATATGGTTATACAGGCCTGCATCACGCAGGGCCTGTAATTCTTCACCTATCCAGGCAAGCTTATCGGCCATTGAGCTCCTTCATATATGAAATTAAACTCGCGCCGTGGGGTTGCGACGCGCGCTTGCAACGATTCTTATTATACGCTCAGGCACTCATCTATGCCCCGCATACAGCCCGGTTGCGGCTAAATGCGCGCCTACAAAACTGCGCCTGTATAATCACGAGGTCATGCGCAATTTGCTGATCGGTCTGGCGCTGCTCCTGGGGGTGCTGTTTCTCCTCAACCATTTCACCCAGTTTGACGCCATCGTGGATGTGTTGCAACACAGCGATTGGCGCTTCATAGGCCTGGCGCTGGTCTTCATCGCCGCCTGGCTGCTGTGCACCGCCGCCACCTACCAGGCCGTCTTCGCCGCCCTGGGCGTGGAGCGCCCGGTGGCGCCGTTGGTGCCCCTGGCGGCGGCCGCCAACTTCGTGAACGTGGTAGCGCCCTCAATGGGCATGAGCGGCATGGCGGTTCTGATCTCTGACGCCCGCCGGCGGCGGCTACCCTCAGCGCACGCCACCGTGGCCGGTGCGCTATTCGTGCTGTTCGAGTACGCCGGCTTTGCGCTGTACCTCGTGCTGGGCCTGATCGTGCTCTTCCGCCGCGACGATATCACCGGCCCGGAGCTGGCCGCCTCGGGTGTGTTAATGGTGATGACCGCCATCCTGCTGGTGATCCTGTATCTGGGGATGCGCGCCCCCAAAGCGCTGGGCCACTTTCTGCGCTGGATCGCCCGCACCACCAACAAGCTCAGCTCGCCTTTCACCAAGCGCAAAACCATTTCAGAGGACCGTGCCGAGCAGTTCGCCCATGACATCGCCGCAGGCCTGCACTCGGCGCGCCAGCCACGCAAGCTACTGAAGCCGCTCTTCTACGCCCTGCTGAGCAAGGGCATGTTGCTGTGTGTGCTGACTGCAGTGTTCCTGGCCTTCCAGGCGCCGATCTCGATCGGCACCCTGATCGCCGGCTTCGCCATCGCCTACCTGTTCCTCATCGTCTCGCCCACGCCGGCCGGCGTGGGCGTGGTGGAGGGCGTGCTGACCCTGACGCTGACTTCGATGTTCGTGCCGCTGGAGCAGGCCGCGGTGATCACGCTCAGCTATCGCGTGCTCACCTTCTGGCTACCGCTGCTGTTTGGCTTCCTTAGTTTTCAGTTCCTGCAGATCCGCAAGCCATTTCCCACAAGCTCTTAATTTTCGTTTGTGAACATGGTAAAATGTGCCGCTCAACCGTTCTTGCGGTATGGGAGGGATGGCCGAGTGGCTTAAGGCGGCGGTCTTGAAAACCGCTGTAGGTCTCCGACCTACCGGGGGTTCGAATCCCTCTCCCTCCGCCTGAGCAATACGGGGAGGTCGCATAGCCCGGTCTAGTGCGCCCGCCTGCTAAGTGGGTTCCGGAGGTTTCTCCGGACGAGGGTTCAAATCCCTCCCTCCCCGCCTGGGATTGGCCGCACTAAGCGGTACAATTCGCCGCCGAGTCAGAAACCTTGCACTGGAGTTCATACAAAATGAACCCTTTGCAAGGGGACAAACTCAGCTAACGAGGTCTGGTTTTTCGCTCACGCGTGGAGTTCGCTGCTTTTGCGAACTCCAGAGTGCGAGGGCGGCGAAGCCGCCCTCGCACTAGCTCTCGTAGCTCAGTGGATAGAGCACTTGCTTGCGGAGCAAGGGGTCGCGTGTTCGAGTCGCGCCGAGAGCGCTAGGCTGCTTCGCAGCCTTTAACGTTGCTTCGCAACGTTTCCAAAGACCGCCGTTTCTACGGCGGTCTTTGGTTTTATTGCCAGCTGGCTCGCTTCCTGCAATTGGGAACCAAAGCCTGTACAATCGAGTCAACTCTGTATGTCCTTCAACCGCGATCCTGAATCCACCCAGCCTTCGAAGCGCAGCCCTACAGCGCCCACCCGCCCGCAGCCCGGCGGCCAGCCGCCGCAAAAGCCCCAGCGAGCTCAACGCCAGCGTTTTGCATGGCTACGCGCCCCATGGGCAGCCATTGCCCTGTGCCTAGTTGCGGCCCTGCTGCTGGTGAGCTCCGCCAGTGCCGCGTTCGGCTGGAGCGAAGGACGCGCCGTGATGCATGCCACTGCCACGATGCAGGCGGGTATGTACATGCTGGAGCAATACAACCTGGCGATGGAAGACATGGCGGCCGGCCGCTATGATCTGGCGCGCCAGCGCCTGGAGTTCATCTACCAGCAGAACCAGCGTTTTCTGGATACCGGCGTCAAGCTGATCGAAGTGCTCCAGATTCTGCAAAGCACACCCGAGGCGCCGACGGCCGCGGCCATGCAGCCCAGCCCCACCCCCACAGTGGACCCGCGGCCCAAGGAAGAACTGCTGCAGGTCGCTCGCCAGCATTTTGTGGCGCGTGAGTGGAGCGCAGTCATTGACGCCCTGCTGGCGCTGCGCAAAGCCGACCCTGCCTATTTCACTGCAGACGTAGACGGCATGCTCTACGCCGCCCTGCGCAACCGCGGCGTACAAGAGATCACCCAACAGGGCCTATTTGAGCCTGGGCTGTACGACTTCTCGCTGGCTGAGAACTTTGGCCCGCTGGATGCCCAGGCCAACAATTATCGCCAGTGGGCGCGCCTTTACCTGTATGGCAATGCCTTCTGGCTGGCCTACCCGCAAGACGCCGCCTACTACTACGGCCAACTGGTCGGCATGGCGCCTGATCTGCGCGACGCTCAGGGTAACTCCGCTTTCTATCGCTACTGGCAGTCGCTGGTGCATTGGGCTGATCAGTTGGCCAAAGACGAGTCATGGTGTGATTCCAGCGAGGCCTATCAGCAAGCCCTGGCCGCCCGCGACGATGCCGCGCTCCAGCCCACCGCAGAGCATGCATACATCCAGTGCCTGGGGCCAAGCGAAACCCCCACTGCCACGGGTACAGCTACGCGCACGCCAACCGGCACAAGCGTGCTAACTGTCACCGATACACCGGCTTCGCCGGGCACAGCCACCATGACAGAAACCCCCTCGATGACATTCACTCCGTCCATGACCTTTACTCCGTCTGCAACGCTGACCCCTTCCCCCACAGCCACCGCAACGCCGGTGACGCCATGATGCGCCGCCTCAACCCGCTCCCTTTCATCCGCGCCAACCGCCGTGCCGTGCTGATCGGCCTGGCGCTGTTCATTGCCCTGTCCGCGGTCGCCATCCCCACCGCATACTCGTGGTCGTTGTATTTCGGCTCAGCGCCTACCGGCTTATTCGGCCTCCCCAACATTGCGGCCAGCCCCACAGAGCAAGTCGACGCGCAAGACATCATCCAGGGCAGTCCTGACATCGTGCTGCCTCCAGCCTGGGACGGCGCCGAGCGCGTCACCATCCTCATCATGGGCTTGGACTATCGCGATTGGTCTGCTGGCCAGGGTCCCTCACGCACCGATTCAATGATGCTGCTCAGTGTGGATCCAGTCAGCAAGACCGCCGGCATGCTGTCCATCCCGCGTGACCTGTGGGCGGTCATCCCTGGATTCACGCCACAGAAAATAAACACGGCTTACTACTTCGGCGAGCTATACAAGGTGCCCGGCGGCGGGCCGGAGCTGGCGCGCCGCACGGTGGAGCAAACCATCGGCGTGCCCATCGACTATTACGCCCAGATCGACTTCAGTGCCTTTGTGCGCTTCATTGATCTGCTGGGCGGCGTCAAAATAGATGTGCCTGAGCGCATTCTCATCGACCCACTTGGGGAGCGCGCCCCGCTGCATCTGCAGCCAGGCGTACAGGTGCTACCAGGAGACCTGGCGCTGGCCTATGCACGCGACCGTCATTCTGGCGGCGGAGACTTTGCCCGCGCCGAGCGCCAGCAGCAGATCGTGCTGGGTATTCGTGACCGCATCATGGAGTTCAACTTACTGCCCGGTCTGGTCGCCAATGCGCCGGCCATCTACGCCGAGCTCTCCAGCGGTATTCGCACCAACCTCAGCCTCACGGATGCCATCCAGCTGGCCGTGCTGGCAGCACAGATCCCGCGCCAGGAGATCGCTTACGGCGTCATCGGCGAGCAGGACGTCATCTACGGCAACTCGCCCGATGATCTGGCGATCCTCATCCCGATCCCTGACCGCATTCATGCCCTGCGTGACAGCATCTTCACCAACGGCGCCCTCAGCCCGCTGACGCCGGGCAGCCCGGCTGAGCGCATGGCGGCCGAAGCTCCAGTGATCGGCATTCAGGATGGCAGCGGCAACAGCAGCCTTGCGTCTCGCACGCAGCAATATCTCAACAGCCTCGGCGCACAGGTGGTGCAGATCAGCAGCGGCCCCGCCAGCAACCAAACCGTGTTGGTGGACCACACCGGCAATCCGCACACGCTCACCTTCCTGGCTGATCTGATGGGCATCCCCACCAGCCGCATCCTGCACGAATTTGACCCCAGCCACGCCTACGAGATAGAAATTCGCTTGGGCAGCGACTGGGCCAATAACAATTCGCTTCCCTAGTCCTTACATCCCACAAACAGGCCGCCGTATGGCGGCTGTTACAATTCAACGTTCATGGAAAACAAAGACCGACCCCAAATCTTATTGACCAACGATGACGGCATCAACTCCCCCGGCCTGTGGGCCGCGGCCGAAGCGCTCTCTGCGCTCGGCTATGTATGGGTAGCTGCCCCACGTGAGCAATCCTCTGGCATGGGCCGCAGCATGCCCAACAGCTCAGACGGCATCATCACCACCCAGACGCTGACAGTCCACGGCAACGAGTGGACCATCTACGCCGTGGGCGGCACGCCTGCCCAGGTGGTGCAACACGCCATTCTCGAGATCATGCCGCCTTTCAAGCCCGATCTGGTGGTGGCTGGCGTCAATTACGGCACCAACTTTGGCACGGGCGTCACCATTTCTGGCACTGTGGGCGCCGCGTTAGAGGGTGCGTCCTACGGCGCGCCAGCCCTGGCCGTCTCACTGGAGACCGAGCATAAGTACCACCTCACCCACTCCACTGAGATCGACTTCAAGCCGGCCGCCTATTTCACAACTTACTTTGCGCAGAAACTGCTGACACGGCAATTCCCTGAGGACATGCAGGTGCTCAAGATCGAAGTGCCGGCCAAGGCCAGCATCCACACACCCTGGGAGTTGACCCGCCTTTCGCGCATGCGCTTCTACGCAGCCACCGCGCCGCAGCGCAAATCATGGGCTGAGCCCGGCTCCACCGGTTATGCAGAGCCGACCGACACCAGCATCTTCGCCCCCGGCACTGACGTGCATGCCACGCTCATCGCTGGCAAAGTAGCCGTTACGCCCATCAGCCTGGATCTGACCGCCCGCGTAGATTTTGCCGCGCTGGAGAAATCGCTGCGCGAAGAGTAGCTCGCGGCATGAGCAAGCCATCCGCTCCGTTGAGCCTGCCTGAAACTTTGCAGGTGCACCAATACCAATACGATGGCAGCCACCCCAACCCCAACGAATGCGCCCTGTGCGCCATGACCACGCTCACCACCATGGCGGCCCGCCGCAGCGGCCAGCCAGGCTTCAGCTTGGCGGCCGCTGAGTTGGGCCGCTTTTTAGACCGCATCCCGTTCCGCTTTCCGCGCTTCCCGGCCTGGTTCCCCGGCCCCGGCGGAGCCACGCACCCGCTGGCCGCCCTGTGGGGCTTGCGGGCCTACGCCCGCAAACTGCATAAGGACGGGCTCAGCTTTCCGTGGCATCCGGTGCTGCGCACCGGCCAAACGGTAGACGAATTGCGCGCCGCGCTGGATGCAGGCCAGCCGACGATGATCTATGGCTTGGGTAGCACCGGCATTCCGCACGCCGTCATCCCCCTGGAATACAGCGCACCGCACTGGCTGATGCTCGACCCCGGCTATCCCCGCGAGCAGAACCCAAAACGCTGGACCGAAGAGCAGCTGCTAGCCTGGTGGAAGAACTTTCTATTCATTTATCCTCAAGGAACAATGCTGACTCTTGAAGCTGTCCGCTAATAGTAGTCGTCAGTTTTTAGTTTTCGTTGCGGGAATCAGTCCAGAAACAAATACCAGCATCAACACCAAAGCCCAGTAGTTAGATTCCTGCGTCAGGCGCCATTCAGCACTGCCTATCAGAAGGTACGGCAGATTCGCCGCTGCAAGCAGCAGCACCCCCCGAGTTCCGCGAGACAACCCAACCGGCACGGCCAGCGCCAAGGGGCCGAGCACGCTATTGCTGGCAGCATAGGGCGCCAGCAGCAGGCCGGCTGCCAGCAGGCTACCCGCTTGTAAGGGGTCCAGTTGCCAACCTGAACGGCGAACTATAGCAAACACCCCTGCCAGCATAGCCACCAAAGCTGCCACATATACGCCTGCAGGCAAACCGAGCCTGGCGGCCACTGCGTGCAAACTGGCATCGATCTGTGTTCCAGCAAAAGGGAAAACCTCCAGCGCGTCAAGCCAAGCTGAGCCGCGCCAGGCAAAAAACATAAACGCGGGAACAAGAGCGCAAACCAGCATTCGTAAAAAGCTATGCACGGGCCACTGCCGCCAAGCTATCAGCCCCACGATCGCTAAAAGTAACCAGCTTTCTTGCAGCTTTGAGCTGCACATTAGGGCTCCCAGAGCAAATGCGCCAACATGCTGGCGTGGCAAGGCCCACAGGAGCAGCATTGCGCCGGCAATGACGAGGAATTCGATGTTTCCATCCGCTAACTGGCGAACAGCAGGATAGCTCGCGCACAACAATACGCCGGCCCATAGGCTGCGCCGCTCAGCAGAATGGCGCACAGCCGCAAGAACCAGCGTGCATAAAGTGACTAACGCCACCAAACCCCAGCTGGCTGCCAGTGGCATCCAGCTGAGCGGCCACAACATCGCCAGCCCCCACGGAGGAGTAAAGACTAGCTGACTGCTGTAGTCAATCTGGAACGCATGGGTTGCATGCCAAAAGACCTTCCAGTCGATCGCCAAGCCAGAGTTTTCTAGGGGCAAAGTGGAGAACGCGAAGACAAACAGGGCGGCGGCCAACAGCAGCGCGCCGACCGCGAGCCAGACTCTAGGGCTGTGCACCCGGCCGCCAGTTGCGGTAGCGCCAGCGCACCTGCCACACGCGCAGGGCCGCCTCGATCTGCACACCGAAGCGCATCTTGGACTGGCCAAACTTACGGTCAGCAAAGTAGAAGGGCACTTCGCCAAAGCGGGCGCCGGCGCGGTGGGCCAAGTACAGGATCTCATACAAGAATACATATCCGCTGGAGACGACCTGTGAGAAGGGTACTTTCTCCAGCAGTTCACGACGCCACAGGCGGAAGGCGCCAGTGACATCCTTGACCGGCAGGCCCAGGATGGTGCGGGCGTAGAAGTTGCCCCACCGCGAGAGCGCTTTGCGCCACAGCGGCCACTTCTCATCCACTGAGCCGCCGGGGATATAGCGCGAGCCCAGCGCCAGATCGCATTCGGCCAGCTTGGCCACCAGCTCGGGCAGCTTCGCAGGCGGGTGCGAGAAATCGCAATCCATCTGGCCGATGACATCAGAATCGCCGCGCAGCACATGCTCAAAACCATAGATGTAAGCGCGGCCCAGGCCTCGCGGACCTTGGCGATGCAAGACTTCCATGTTCTTGTACTGCTGGGCCAGCCCGTCGGCAATCTCGCCAGTGCTGTCGGGGCTCATATCATCCACGATCAGGATGTGCAGGCCGGGCACCTTCTGCGCCTGGATGGCTTCGACCAGCAAGGGTAGGTTCTCGGCTTCGTTATAGGTGGGGATGATGATGGTGATCTTCATGCTAATTGGATGAGTCCTTGTGTATCACGAAGCGGCATTCCTTGTACCCTTGGGCGCAGCACTCCGCTTCGTCTACGCGCAATTCCCGGCCGGAGAGGTTGTGGGCCGCCTCCTGCAGTAGGCCGACCATGAAGAAGCACACCGGCTTCTCCTCGCCGCTGCGGCCCCAGCATACCGCGTTGCGCTGCACCACAAAGTGCAGCTCATGCGGATGCTCCTGCAGGCTGCTGGCCTGGTCACTGATCTCGCTGAAGATGCGCGCCAGTGCAGCGAGGCCGATGCGCAGCTTGAGGCCGAGCGGCAGCACGCGGAAGGCGGCATCCGCCGTGCCGGCCAGCGCGCCGAAGCTGCTCAGCGCCCGTTCGAAAGTGAGGCGACCTACGCGCAGGGCCAGGCCGCGGCCACCCTTGGGCCCGTACAGGGTTTCCATGCCCAGGTTGAGAGCAGCGAAGTGGGCGAAATCAAAGCCGCGCTCCAGATTGGCCGGCGGATAGTTCTGCACCAGATCGGCCAGGCCGGCGCCCTCCAGTAAGGCTTGCATCACGGCGCGGCCGGATACCAGTTCTTCGGTGGTCTCGAGGGCAATGCGGGCAAAACGATTGGGCAGGTAGTAGCCGCTGGGCGTGAGGGCTTGCATGCGGCACTAGAGCAAGGGCTGCAGATCAGCCACCACTTTACGCAGCTCCAACAGTAGCAGACCCAGGCGGGCCTCGTTACTGGCCATGATGGTCAGGACGGTATTGGGATTGGCGGCGGTGAGCAAGGCGAAACCGTTGCCACCCTTGATATACACCTGCTCTAGCGAACCACGGCCCAGCTCACGCGCAATGCGCTCGCCGAGCGAGAGCATTGCGGCAGACATGGCCGCCACGCGGTCTTCGTCAGCCGGCGGGGCCAGGACTGACGAGATGATCAAGCCGTCATCACTCACCAGGGCGGCGCCCTCAATCTCAGGCGTGCTGGTGAGCAGTTGATGCAGGCGTTCGTTGAGTTGCTGCGTGCGTGAGGTGCTCATAAAGACGGGTAACTCTAGCACGGAGACAGTTGGCAGTCAACACTTGACAGCAGCGGTAGTAGTCAGCTGTCAACAATCTGCTCACAGCTAGAAACTAATCTCAATCTCTGATTCCTTTACCAATCCTGCAAGTAGGCTCAGCGTATACTTCTCTCCATGCTGATCCATTCTGCCTCCCAAGTACTTACCCTGGCCGGAGGGCCGCAACGCGGTACGGCGTTGGGCAGCCTGGGCATCATCGAAGATGGCGCCGTGCTGCTGCGCGAGGGGCGCATAGTGGCGGTTGGCCCCAGCGCCGAGCTGCTCGCGGCGCATCCGGACGAGCCGCGCCACGACGCCAGCGGGCGGGCTGTTATGCCGGCCTTCGTTGATTCCCACAGCCACCCGGTGTGGGCCGGCGACCGGGCGGCCGAGTTCGAACTGCGCCAGCAAGGCAAGAGCTACCTTGAAGTGCTGGCGGCTGGCGGCGGCATCCTCTCCACCGTGCGGGCCACACGTGCCGCCACGCCGGAGCAATTGCACGCCGAGACCGAGGCGCGCCTGCAGCGCATGTTTGCGCACGGCAGTGCCACGATCGAGGCCAAGAGCGGCTACGGCCTGAGCCTGGAGAGCGAGCTGCGCCTGCTGCAAGTCTTGCTGGATCTGGACGCACAAGGTCCATGGGAGCTGGCGATCACATTCCTGGGGGCGCACGCCATCCCCGCCGAATTCAAGAACCGCTCCGGCGATTACGCGCAGGAGCTGGCTCAGCATTGGCTCCCGGAACTCAAACGCTGGTGGGGAACCAACGCCGCCGACCGCCCCCTGCCCTTCTTTGATGTGTTCTGTGAAACCGGCGCCTTCAACCTGGCGCAAACGCGCCTGATGCTAGAGGCGGCCAAGGCGCACGGCTTCCCGCTCAAGGTGCATGCCGACGAGTTCGACAACCTGGGCGGCACGGCGCTGGCGATCGAGCTAGGCGCAGCCTCGGTGGACCATTTGGTGGCGATCTCTGACGCAGAGATCGCCGCGCTGGCCGCCAGCCCAACCGTGGGCGTGGCGCTGCCCAACACGCCGTTCGGACTGGCGGAGACTCACTTTGCGCCGGCGCGCAAGATTATTGCAGCCGGCGGCCTGCTGGCCATAGGCGGCGACCTGAACCCAGGCACGGCCTGGTGCGAGAGCTTGCAGTTCACCCTGGCACTGGCCTGCCGCCAGCTCAAGTTGACCCAGGCTGAGGCCATCGCCGCTACCACTATCAACGCCGCCGCCGCCATCGGCGCGGCCAAGCGGCTGGGCTCGCTGGAGCCCGGCAAGCAGGCCGACCTGCTGGTGCTGGATGTGGCCGATTACCGCCAACTTGGGTACCGATTTGGCACCAATCTTGTACATACCGTGTACAAGAAAGGAGCGCCGTACCCGGTGCACAGTTGGCAACATGAGCCTTCTTCAAAACCTGTTTAGCGGCATGCCCGCGCCATACGCCCTGCTGGCCCTGATCCTGGTGATCGGCCTGTCTGTGGTTATCCTGCGCGCCATCATCAAACTGGCCATGCGCGCCGTTTTCTTTGGAGTGGTTGGCGTTATACTGCTGGGCGTTATTTACTACATCGCCCGGTAAGAAAACGAGAACCCTCACTTATGCCTACAATCGATCAAGCCCGCGCCTGGTACCCTGCTTACGACCCGGTGCATGGCTTTGATCACATTTTGCGCGTCTTGCGGGCGGCCGAGCACCTGGCCGAGCGCGAAGGCGCTGACATCGAGATCGTGCGGGCGGCGGTGCTGCTGCACGACGCCAGCGGGCAGACCGGCGGTGAGACGCGGGCTGACCACCAGGAAAGTGGGGCCGAGTTTGCCGCCGGGGTGCTGGCGGCTGAGGGCTGGCCGCCAGCGCGCATTGCGGCGGTGCAGCATTGCATCCGCGCTCACCGCTTCCGCGGCACGGAGCGGCCGGAGACGCTGGAAGCCAAGGTGGTGTTCGACGCCGACAAGCTGGATGTGATCGGCGCCTACGGTGTGGCGCGCACGCTGGCCTATGATGTGGTGATGGAATGGCCGTTCTTCGCCGAGCCGTCTGAGCATTTCACGGAGACCGGCGAGAAGGCCGAAGGCGAGACGCACAGCTCGTACCATGAGTATTTGTTCAAGCTGAGCAAGATCATTGAGCGCCTGAACACGCCGACGGCCAAGGCGATCGGGGCGCAGCGCCAGGAATTTTTGAACACGTATTTTGAGCAGTTGGCGAAAGAAGCGCGCGGTCAGTTTTAGCGTGAGCTTCACTACGGCTAGTGCCTAAAAACCTTTGATCATCATCACGGTTAAAAATGGCGGGGGCGTCGTCCTTAATGGTTCAAGCGGCTTGACAGCCCGGTGAGCGGCAAATAAGAAGTTATTGCGCGAAACTGGGTGGGGGTCAAAATTTATTACTAACAACTTTCTCTCCCTTGTGTGAACGAGCTGTACTCCCCCGCTGGCAAGTGGGCTGGCATCATATTCACAATCACTTACAACACACCAAAATCGCACGACGCGTCAAGCTGCTGGACAGAGGATGGTATAACCTGCGCATGCACCCCACCCTGGCTTACATAGAAGATCTGGCACGCCGCGCCGGCGAAATTTTGCGCACTGGCTACGGCCAACAACACCAGATCGAATACAAAGGTGAAGCGGACCTGGTGACCGAAGTGGACCGCGCCTCGGAAGCGCTGATATTGGGCGAAATCATGCGCCACTTCCCCGAACACAGCATTTTTAGCGAAGAGAGCGGCGAGCGCAGCGGCAACGCGGAGCACACCTGGTTCGTGGACCCGCTGGACGGCACGCTGAACTATGCGCACGGCATGCGGACGTTCTGTATATCGATCGCCTATGAACACCGCGGCCAACTGCAGTTGGCCGCGGTGTATGACCCAATGGCGAACGAGCTGTTCAGCGCCGAACGCGGCCAGGGCGCGTGGCTGAACGGCGAGAGGATCCAGGTGAGCAACCCGCCTTCGCTGCGGGAAAGTTTGCTGGTGACCGGCTTCCCCTACGATGTGCGTACCAACCCACGCAACAACTTTGCAGAGTTTGAGCGCTTCTCACGCCTGAGCCAGGGCGTGCGCCGCCTGGGCTCGGCCGCGCTGGACATGTGCTACGTGGCGGCCGGCCGCCTGGATGGTTATTGGCAGCTGAAGCTGAGCGCGTGGGATCTGGCGGCGGGCGCCTTGCTGGTGCAGGAGGCGGGCGGCGTGGCGAGCGGGGTTCTGGGCCAGACAGAGTTCTTGCGCGAGCAGAACGGGGTGCTGGCGGCGGGGCCGGGGGTGTATGCGGAGATGTTGGGGGTGTTGAAGGAGATGGCCGCTGGGTAGTAGGTAGCAAAAAATCAGAAGCAATCTACTAATCTGTTAATCGCTGGGGTTGGCTAGGCAACCATCTCTCAGTGTGCAGCTGGATTGCTTCGTTGCTCAGCGGCTACGCCGCTTCACGTCCTCGCAATGACAGCAAAACGGAGGGCGGGTCTGAGACCCGCCCCTACGCAAGCAACGTGACACGCTGAGCGAGTGAGTAGAGCTACATCAGGACGCAGAGGCCAGGCCAGCGAAGGGTCTTTGTTGGTGTTTATTCCGATGTGCGAGTGTTTGAAATTGGCGCGGCGGGGATTATTGGCCTTCGGCTCAGAATGACACGGTGGCATTCGACCAGATGTGAACGCTTCCCTATTAGCCGCTAACGGATTCCTCCTCGCCGCTGCGCGGCTCGTTCGGAATGACAAAGGGAGTGTAAAAACAAGGGCGGGTCTAAGACCCGCCCCACGTGAGTGGACTTGCGTTTCTCGTCCAGTTAGCGTGTTTGGCAGCGAGGATCCCTCGCTGCGCTCGGGATGCACGCGATCAAGGCTTGGCAACCAGCAGGCGACCCCACTCCTCGATGGTGAGGGTTTGGGGGCGGCGCATGGGGTCAATGCCAGCCGCCTGCAGGCGGCTGGCGGCTTCGGCCTTGGGCCAGACGCTGGCCAAGGAGTTGGCCAGCGTTTTGCGCTTCTGGGCGAAGGCGGCTTTGGCAATGCGGAAGAAGGGGTCGATCTGCTCCCAGGGTAGCAGGGGCTGATCGTAGAGCTCGACCAGCAACAGGGCTGAGTCGACATTGGGCACAGGGTAGAAAGCGCCGGCGGGGATGTGGTGGGCCAGGCGCGGCTTGCCGTATAGCTGCACGCTGAGGGCCAAGAGGGAAAGATCGGGCGCGCTGGCGCAGGCGCGCTGGGCTAGCTCCAGCTGGACGGTGAGCGCCAGGCGAGCGGGCCGCGGGCGACTCTCGAGCAGGTGGCGGATGAGGTTCGAGGTCAAGTAATAGGGGATGTTGGCGACGACGAGGAAACCATCTCGCGTGAAATGCTCGGCGATGGCAACATCAAAGATATCGGCGTGCAAGACCTGCACATTGTCGAGGCCCTGCAGCGTACTTTGCAAAGGCGACAGCAGCGCGGCGTCGAGCTCCACTGCCACCACGCGGCCGGCGGCGGCCGCCAGGTGGCGGGTCAGCGAGCCGAGGCCGGCGCCGATCTCGAGCACCTCATCGCCCGGCCCCACCCCGGCGGCGCTGACGATGTGAGCCAGGTGGACCTCGTCTACCAGGAAGTTCTGGCCGAGGCGCTTGTTGGGACGCAGACCATGAGCGCGCAAAAGTGCAGGGACATTGAGGGGGGAGAGCATGGGGCAATTATAAGGAGGCTGCGTTGCTTCGCAACGCGGGGCGGAAGGATAGTTAGCAGAGATTGCAGATTGCTTCGTTGATCACCGGCTAGGCCGCCTCACATCCTCGCAAAGAGGGGATTAAGGCGTGCTGACTTCAAGCGCCACACGGAAGACTTGCCAGCGAGGATCCTTCGCTAGTCGGGCTCCAGCGTCCCGGTGTTTGGTCTAGAAAACCGCTCAGGACACACGCTAGTTTATGGCGGCCAGACCAGCGGCACGTCTGGCGGCACGGGGGTGGTGAAGTAGAGAGTGACGTAAGTGGCCCAGGGCTCGTAGTCGGCGTCGGTGAAAGCGAGATCGATCCAGGGCACGCTGCGGTCACGGTAGGCGCCCACGTCGGCGATGATGCCGGCGCCGTAGCCGGGCACATAGACTGTGTGACCACCGAGGGCAATGTACCAGTTGTACCAAGTGGCAATGATGCCGCGGCGAGGTGAACCCAGACCGTGCGAAGTGCCGTGGAAGCATTGATTGGGCACACCAGAGCGACAAGGCGAATACGAAGTGGCGTAGACCTGGATGGCGCGGTAATACTCGATGGTGATGCCATCCACCACGGCGGTGCGGATGACGATGTTGGTGCCATAGCCATTGATCTGGTCGAGCGGCTGCACCAGCACGCGCTCGGCTTCCGTCTGGCGGTCGACTTCGACGCCGTCCTCGTAGCGCACACGCACGCGGCTGGCCTGCACGCCATCCTGCCCCAACTGGACAACTGAGATGGTGTCGAGATCGGCGGTGGCATCCGGCTGCCATTGGGTGGCGTGGGGAATGATCTCTTGCACCAGCTGGACTGTTTCGGTGACGCGCACCACACGGATACTGCCATCCTGCGGCACCGCCTGGTCTTCGGCGGGCCGGCTGTAATCCTCGCCCACCAGGGCAATGCCAGCCTGGGCCAGGGCTTCGCCCACGCTGGCGGCGGCGCTGTGCAGCGCCAGGCTGCGCTCGCCAAGCAGGATGGTGAGCGGGCGAGCGCGCACGAGCGTGGCGCTGAGCGCGCCATCCAGCGGGGTTTCGGGCGCGGGGCTGAGGCGGTCAGCGTTGCTCAACTCAACACCGTTTTGCGTCAGGGCTTCGCCCAGGGTGGCGGCCGAACTTTGGAACTGCTGGGTCTGGTCGTCCATCTGGAGGGTCACGATATGCGGGCGGCGGACTTCAAGCACCAGCACGGCGGCCTCCGGCAGCGGCTGCCCGGCGGGCAGCGGCTGCCCGGCCAGCAGCAGAGTATCAGCGGGGCCGAGCTCGACGCCAAGGGCGTCGAGTACCTCGGCGGGGTCTTTCTCCCCGGTGGTGGCGGTGAAGCGCTGCCCGTCGGCGTAGAGCTGGACGCGGGCGGCGCGCTGCACGGCGATGACCTGGTCACTGCGCAAAGGCATCCAGCGGGCAGGGGTCACGCCGTCCTGGCTGTGGAGCTGGATGCCGAGCTCGGCCAGGGCACTGCTAACGGTGAGGGCGCGGGTGCTGATCTGCTGGACGCGGCCATCGGCCAGCACGGTGACCGTGCGGGTCTGCAAGGCATAGGCGCCCACAGCGATGGCGGCCAACAGCAGGCCGCCGAGGGCGAGCCAATGAATGCGCTTCAACTTCATAGGGAAAGTGTACCCAAGCCAGCTAAGAGCAGGCTCAATGTTTGTGGCTGGTTTTGCCTGTTTTGGGCTGGCTGCCGCCATTGCGGGTCTGCGGCGTGGGGTTGCGCTGCTGGTAAAAGTCGTACGCCACGCCAGCGAGCACGATCAGCAGCAGGATCGAAGATGCCCAGACCAGCGGGCGGATGTTGCCCTGGCTCTCGAGCACCGGACCGGTGGCCGAGGCGCTGAACGGCCGCAGCGAGGGATTGCCGCGCTGCAGGGTCTGGGCATAGGCCAGCACGTCGGCCACGCGAGTGAGCGACCAGCCCAGCTCTTCGGTGGCGGGCATACGCAAGTCGAGCGGGGTGCCGAAGCGGATCTTGTGCACGCTGCGCCAGGGGTCTACGACGGTCATATCCGCCAGGTAGAGCGGGTCTGCGTCGGTGCCGAAGTTGATCTCGGCACCCTGATCGCCGTGGCAGCTGGCGCAGGTGCTCTCGTAGAGACCGGCTCCTTGTTGCGGATCGCCCAGTGAACGGCCGGTGAAGCGATCGATGAGCAGGTTGGTATCGATCTGGCGGGTGCGCAGAAATGCCACCAGGTCCATTATGGAGGTGGCATCAAAATAGCGGCCAAAGTCATGCGAGGTGTTGGCGGTGCCGTTGAACCATTCGAGCACATCCTGTTGGCTGGCGCCGACCATGCCCAGAACGCCGGTGAAGCCGGTGTAGTGGCTGGAGTACAGGCCGTAGGCGCCATCAGCGCCCTTATAGTCCCAGCCGTGGCATTCGGTGCACAGCCAGGTGACGGCGCCGCTGCGGCGGTTGTTTTCCTGGGTCTGCCAGAGGGGGTGACTGGCTGTGGGGGCTGGCTGGTCTACGGTAACGATCCAGTTGTCGTAGATACGGCCCCCCCGCACGGCATCGCCCACCACCTGGGCCGACCAGGCGCGCCCGGCGGCCACAAGGCACAGTGCAGCCAGCAAGGCAAAGAAGGTAAAGGCCAGGATACGTCTCATTGCAGCGGGAACAGCCAGTATAACATCCGTGATTTTTGCGTCTCGTGCACATACACAAGCGCCCCTTCATAATGAAGGGGCGCTTGGTATGGGTTGGTTTAGGGCTTATTGCGTGCGATCCATGAGGAAGGCGACCAGGTCGTTGATCTGCTCTTCGGTCAGGATCTCGGCGAAGTTCTGGGGCATCACATCCGGGCTGTAGCCGGAAACGATGTGCGCATTCGGATCCACGATGGATTCGTGGATGTACTCCTCGGCGGTGAGGCCCGAGACGGTGTTGCCGGCGCGGCCGGCCAGGCCGTCGAGGGCCGGGCCAACCGTGGCGGTGCTGATGCCCTGGATGGTGTGACAGGCGACACAGCCGGCCTGGGTGAAGAGGGCCTGGCCGCGGCCTTCCGGCGTGGACTCGTCCACGACCGGGCCGATGGCGACGGGCGTGGGCAGTTCGCCGAGGGCGTACTGCTCAAAGTTCATGATGAAGGCGGCAACGGCGCGGATCTGGTCATCACGCAGGGGGCCGCCGAAACGCTCAGACCAGGTGGGCATGGCCGGGGTGCCGCCGCCCACGTACTGCGGGCGGGTGGACACCTGGCGACCGGTGGTGACCACAGAGACGATGTAGTCCTCCAGGGTGCTGCCCCAGCCGATCTCAGACAAGCGCTCAGTGAAGAAGTGCTCATCGCGCAGGCTGGGAGCGATGCCGGTGATGCCCTGCCCCTGGCTGCCATGGCAGGCGGTGCAGTTGTTCTGGAAGACGGCGGCGCCAAATTCGATCTGGCGGCCGCGCTGCTGCAAGACATAGTCTGCCAGGCGTTGCGGTTCGCGGATGCCCAGAATGATGACGATGGCCGCGCTGAGCAGGACGAAGATGGTGCCGAGTACGATCTCGAGTTGAACGCGTTTCATGTGTGCTTACTCTCCTCGTACCCTACTAATGGGAACCCAGAACGCGGTTCTCATGCAGGAAGTATGTATGTTCGTAGGCCTTGGGCTCGCCGGTTTCAGGGTCAGACCATTCCACCTGCGGGGTAACGCGCACCATGCCGGGCTGGAACTGCTCGACGACGATGCGGGCCACCAAGTCAGGCAGGCGGCCGTCCGCTTCAGCGACACGCAAGCGCTCACCGAACTGCTCGAACACAGCGGTCAGATGCGGGCAGCCGATGACGACGTCTTCAGGCTTGTCATGGTCAGGCTGGTAGGCCAAGCCCGGACACAGGTCACGCCCGTAGTCCTCACCCACTGTGTAGACACCGTGGGCATATTCAAGCTCTGCGTAGGGTATCTCACGCAGGGGGCCTTCGCCCTCTTCCGGCGCAAGGTCCTGAATCACGCGGGTGGCGGCGGGGGTTTCGATACCGTATTCAGGCAAGCCCATGTAACTGAGGGCGAGCATGATGAAGATCCAGCCGATACCCCAGGCAATGGCGAACGGACGCTTGCTGGAGAGGCGTGACGGGTTCTTGTCGATGTACGGCAGGAAGGCCAGGATGACGACCAACACGGGCGGCACGATCAGGCCCATGATGAACTTGGAGTCGAGCAGCTTGCTCAGCTCCAGGGTGAATTCGATCCCAAACAGGCCCAGGAGCGGCTGGAGGATGGGGTTGAGCATGTTCTCGAGGATGTTAGCAGGGTCGATCTTAAGGATGCCTTGCAGCCACCAGAAGTACCACGGCGCTTTGGTATCCAGCGGCGTGCTCTGCGGGTTGGCGTGCGTCTCCAGAGGGGAATGGAACCAGCGGAAGTAGAGGATGGCCAGCATCACGAAAGTGCCCAGGGCGATGAGGAAAATCTCATGGCTGAGCAGATCAGGGATGAGGTCAATGCGGCGGTTGTACTCCTTCTTCTTGTCAGGCGGCAGCTCTAGCTCTTCTACTACAGCGGGCAGCGAGATGCTGTGCTCACGCGAAACCTTGTAGTAGTGGATGCTGATGAACAGGATGGCCAGCAACGGGAAGAGGATGACGTGTTGCAAATAGAAACGCAACAGACCGCCCGCGCCAATGTCTGGCGCGCCACGCATCACCAGGTTAAGCGTTGGGCCAACGATGGGGCCAGACTCGGTGATGGAGGTACCCACCGTCACCGCCCAGTAGGACAACTGGTCCCACGGCAGCAGGTAACCGGTGAAGCTGAGCCAGGCGGTGATGGCCAGCAAGATAACGCCGGTCAGCCAGGTGAAGGAGCGCGGCCCCTTGTAGGAGCCGGTGAAGTAGGTGCGCAGCAAGTGCAGCCAGCTGAAGGCCACCATGGCCTCAGCGCCCAGGCGATGGATGTCACGCATCAGCTCGCCGAAGAAGACATTGCTCTCGATGGCCAGCACGGAGCCGTACGCCTGGTCAGGGTACGGTACGTAGTAGGCCATGAGCACAATGCCGGTGATGGTTTCGACCACGAAGAAGAAGGTGACGAAGAAACCGAGGCGGAAGGTGTGCGTGAACCAGGTGGCGGCCTGCGGGTAATAGCGCGGGCGCAAGTGGGCCACGAAGCTGGTGGTGATGACCTTGTAGCGCGGGTTCGGCTTCTCGGTCGGCGGGTCACCACGCATGATGGCGCGCAGCTCACGCAGGTTAAGGCCGGCGGTGATGATGCGGACGCGCTCATCGATCAGCTTGAAGATGAACTCTTTCCACTCACCGCGGGGCGGGAGCTGCGTGTAATTGAGTCGCTTGAGAATGTTATTGATGAAGGTCATATCTCTCGCTCTTAGCCGTGAACTTCGCCAAGGATCTTGGCGCCAGTGTTTACGCGCACAATCGCATTCGGGTTATTGGGGATGGCGACCGGGCCGCCGTCCTCAGGGGTTTGGGCGAGGATGTTGCCGTTCTCGTCTTCAATGGTGATGACGAAGCGGTCAAGGCTGCGCGGCGCGGGGCCTAGGATGTAGTCGCCATTCTGGGCGTACTGGGAGCCGTGGCAGGGACAGATGAACTTGGTCTCCTGGTCACTCCAACCGTAGATACAGCCCAGGTGCACACACACCTTGTACAGCGCGGTAAGGCCCTCAGCGCTGTTGGAGATCCACAGTTTCACCTTGGGATAGTTGGCCGGGCCGGCGTCCTGCGGAGGAAGATCCGCCACGCGGCCAACGGTGAACATGCCGCCAAACTCGCCTTCACGGAAGCGCGGGATACCAAAAATCACCGCACCGCCACCCAGGGCAACTGTCAAGAAGCCCAAAGAGGCCAGCCAGGCAATGTTCAGGAACTCCCGGCGGTTCAACGGCGGGTTGGCTTGCTCTTCCGGTGGAGCGTTTTCAGTTTGGCCGGTGGGAACGGCAGCTTGGGTCATTCGGCT
Source organism: Anaerolineales bacterium (assembly GCA_025808555.1). Classification (NCBI taxonomy): domain Bacteria; kingdom Bacillati; phylum Chloroflexota; class Anaerolineae; order Anaerolineales; species Anaerolineales bacterium. Next base: position 283,592 of record CP075526.1, read on the forward strand.
CTCCTAACAGATGTTTCCGTATTTGCGTATTTTATCACTACTATTGAACCCAGGGCAAGCATATGTAGCAGCCCTAGCCAGGCAGCGCTACCTGAGCGGTATATATGGCCCGTACGATGAGCCCAACCGTGATGATGGTGGCGGTTGCGTAGATAAGGATCTCGGCGCGGGAGCTGCGCCCCTTGGTGTAGAGGTAGGCGGCGGGGATCATGAGCGGCAGGATGACCCCGTAGAGGACATGGATGCTGCGCATCGGACGAGAGCCTTCCAGCCAGAGATAGGCGCCGAACAGGCATTGAGCGACGATGAGCACTTCGGCAATGACGAGCATGCCCCAGTACGAAGAATCGATGCCTTGCTTGCGGAAGAAGCGCACATAACCCCAAACAGACAGGATGAGAAAATAGTACAGCGAGGTTGAACCTAATCCTTCATGCAAGCGAGTCACAAAATCCATTCGGTTGCTCCTTTGATTGCGCGTATTTTACTACTCGGGAGCGTTGGCTAGTAGCTATCAGCGGTTAGCTTTCAGCGTTCAGCTGGAAGCATATGGCGTAAGCTGCAAGTTACCAACGCCCTTACCCTGCGAGGCGCAGGCTTGCCTGCGCACGAAGCAATCCCCAACAAAGACCCAGCGCATATAATCACGGCATGAAAGCAGTCTACTTTGAGCAACATGGCGGGCCGGAAGTGCTGCAATACGGCGAGCGCCCCACCCCGCAGCCCGCGCCCGGCTGGGTGCGGGTGCGAGTGCACGCGGCGGCGCTTAACCATGCTGACCTGTTCGTGCGGGCTGGCTGGCCGGGCATCAAGCTGGCCCTGCCGCACATCCTGGGGGCGGATGGCGCCGGCGTAGTGGACGCCCTGGGCGAAGGCGTTACCGGCTGGCAACCCGGCCAACGTGTGGTGATCAACGCCAGTATCTGTATGGAAGAAGACAGCTTCACACGCAGCGGCCAGGAGAATTTGTGCCGCCATTGGGAACTGCTGGGTGAGAGCCTGCCGGGCACTTATGCCGAATATGTATGTGTGCCGGCCAGCAATCTGCTGGCGGTGCCGGATGGCTTCCCGGCTGCGGATGCGGCCGCGGCGGCGCTGGTGTACGTGACCGCCTGGCACTCGTTGGTACGCCGCGGGCAGCTGCAACGCGGCGAGACGCTGCTGATCGTGGGCGCATCCGGCGGGGTGAACACGGCCAGCATCCAGATCGGCAAGCACCTGGGGCTGCGCGTGATCGTGGTGGGCTCGGATGTGGACAAGCTGGCGCTGGCGCGCAGCCTGGGGGCGGACGAGGTGATCGACCGCAGTCAGGAGGACTGGAGCAAGGCCGCTTACCTGCTGACCGAGAAGCGCGGCGTGGACGCGGTGGTGGACAATGTGGGCACCACGTTCATGCAAAGCCTGCGCACGCTGCGCAAAGGCGGCCGCCTGCTGACGGTGGGCAACACGGGCGCGCCGAAGTTTGAAATTGATAATCGCTTTATCTTCAGCAAGCACTTGAGCATCCTGGGCTCGACGATGGGCACCTTCAAAGATTTTGCGGATGTGATGGCACTGGTATTTGCCGGCGAACTGAAGCCCGTGGTGGACCGCAGCTACCCGCTGGCGGAGGCGGCCGCGGCGCACGAGCGCATGGAGGCGGGTGGGCAGATGGGCAAGATCGTGCTGGAAGTCAGTGCGCAGTGACTGTGCGTCAAAAATCCAGATTGCTTCGTGCACAGGCAAGCCTGCGCCTCGCAATGACAGGCTTAAAAAAAAAGCCCCGCCGTATGGCGGGGCTTTTTTGTTGGCTTGCTGTTTTAGTCCAGCAGGCTGGCAGGCACGTTGCCGCCGTTCTCAGCGATCTTCTTGAGCACGGTCTTGTGCAGCCAGGTGTTCATCTTGGCCGAGTCTTCGAGGTACTCGGTGGGCACGCCCAGCTCAATGGCGAGTTCCTTGCGGTTCTCGAAGCTGCTGTCAATGTCGAGTAGCTTGAGCAGGTCCACAATGGAAACCTTCCAGTTGAGCTCCTGCGGGTTGGCCTTGGCCAACGCGTCCATCTTGGCGGCCACGTCAACGGCGTCCATGGCGGCGGGCTTGTTGGCGCCCAGGCCGGTGGAGAGCTTGCCACGCGGAGCGGCGCTCACGCCCGCCTTGGGGGCGGCGGTGGCGCCAGCATCCTTGGCGTCATCGTCTTTCTTGATACCCAGACCCTTAAGAATCTTGTCAAAAATACCCATGTTTTCTTTCTCCTTACTAATACTTGGTCCGCCTGAACACAGGCATCCTTGAGTTTAGTTTAGCACACTAGGCCATTGTGTTTGTTAACTCTATGTAATAACTACAACTCCGTTAAAATTGTTATGCGCCAGTGGTTGGCGCAGCCGCTTACGGCCATTCAACCGCCTATGTGAAGGTGAACATGGATACTCCCAACCGCATGACCCCAAAACAGCTGTGGCAGCGTATTCAGAAAGGCCGCGCCGCGTATGACGCGGTGTACGCCGGACTGAACGAGAAACAGATGACGCGCCGCCCTGGCGCGCAAAAGGACTGGTCGGTCAAAGACCAGATCGCCCATCTAACCTGGTGGGAGAACTATGCGCTGGAACGCACCACCCTGATGCTGGCGGGCGAAGAGACCGTGAAGCTGAAGGATTTTGACGCCATCAATGCCCAGGTGTTCGCCATGAACAAAGACCTGGCGCTGGAGGATGTGCTGGCGGCCTGGCGCAGCAACCTGCCGCGCTTTGGCGCGCTATGCCGCTCGCTGACCGAGACGACCCTCAACGTCACACGCGGCAAACGCCGCGCACCATATTGGCTGCTGGTCACCGACACCTTTGAGCATTACGCCGAGCACCAGCCTGACCTGGAGCGTTATGTCGCCAGCCTGAAGAAGGTCAAATAGCATGGCGCTCAGTGTTGTGGGCCGCCCCACCCATACGCCTGCGGGAAAGCCAATCGTGTACCTCACGTTCGATGATGGCCCCGCAGCCGACACGCCGGGCGTGCTGGCCGCGCTGGCCCGCCACGGAGCGCAGGCCACCTTCTTTATAGTGGGCCGCCGCGTGCAGGAACTGCCGCAGACCGTGCAAGCAATGCTGCAGGCTGGCCATACGGTAGGCAACCACAGCTTCACCCACCCGCGCCTGGGCGGCATGCCTGAAGCCGAGTTCCTGATCGAGATGCAGCAGACCGCGGCCGCCGTGGCCGAAGCCGCGCAGGAACTGCTGCCGGATGGCAAGATGAAGCTGATGCGCCCGCCCTATGGCAGCCACGACGAGAACACTGAGCCATGGGTGAACGCCCTGGGCTACGCCATGGTGATGTGGGATGTAGACCCGGAGGACTGGAGCGAGCCGGGCACCGAAGCCATTGCGAGCCAGGTGCTGGCGGGGGTGAAGCCCGGCGCCATTGTGCTGTTGCACGATGGCGGCGGCGACCGCAGCCAGACCGTGGCGGCGGTAGAGCAGCTGCTGCCGGCCCTGGCCGAGCAAGGGTACGTCTTTCATAGCCTGAAAACGGACAGCTGACAATAGAATGGGCGCCCTTTCCCAACCGAATCGCCCATGGGGCGTAACCGTGCTGATAGGGTTAGTGTTAATGTTCACAGTCCTGCAGATTCTGCGGGTGTGGGCCGCCATCAGCAGTTGGGATGTGCTGAGCCGCCTGCCGCTGCAGGCGTCGCCAGTCTACCTGCTGGGCAGCGGCCTGGTGTGGGCCGCGGCAGGCGGCGGGCTGCTATACGGCCTGGCGTTGCGCCGGGCCTGGGCGCCGCGTGCGGCGCGCTGGGCCGGGCTGGCCTACACCGCATTTTTCTGGATCGACCGGTTGCTGCTACAAACGCGCGGCCCGCACAACAGCACTTGGATGTTCGCGGCCGGGCTGGGATTGCTGATGCTAGCGTCCCTTTTCGCCATCTTGGCCTCGCCGGATGCAAAGGCCTACTACGATGAACAACGCCATCAGGAGTGAAGGATGACAAAACCCTCAAAGATCGAAGCGCTGCAAGAGCTGCGCCTGCAAAGCCAGCAAGGCGGCGGCCCCACCCGTGTTGAAGCGCAACACAAGCAAGGCCGCCTGACGGCGCGCGAGCGCCTGGACTTATTCCTCGACAAGGGCTCCTTCCGCGAGGTGGACGCCTTCGTCAAGCACCGCACGCACGCCTTCGGCCTGGACAAGCAGCAGATCCTGAGCGACAGCGTGGTGACCGGCTGGGGCACGGTGGACGGCCGGCTGGTGTACGTATTCTCGCAGGACTTCACTGTTTTCGGCGGCAGCCTGGGTGAAGTGCACGCCGAGAAAGTGGTCAAGATCATGGAGATGGCGATCAAGAATGGCGCACCCGTGATCGGCCTCAACGACTCGGGCGGGGCGCGCATTCAGGAAGGCGTGATCTCGCTGGGCGGCTATGCCGACATCTTCCTGCGCAACACCATGGCCTCGGGCGTGATCCCGCAGATCAGCGCCATCATGGGGCCGTGCGCTGGCGGCGCGGTGTACTCCCCTGCCTTGACCGACTTCATATTCATGGTGCGCAACTCTTCATATATGTTCGTCACCGGGCCGGAAGTGGTCAAGAGCGTGACGCATGAGGAAGTCAGCTTCGAAGATCTGGGCGGCGCCAGCGTGCATGCGAGTGCATCCGGCGTGTGCCATGTGGTGGGGGACTCGGAGGCGGATACGCTGTTCCTCATCCGCAAGCTGCTGTCTTACCTGCCGCAGAACAACCTGGAAGACCCGCCCTTCAAGCCCAGCAAGGACAATCCGTTGCGCCGCGATGAGGCGCTGGACAGCCTCATCCCTGACGACCCTTCCAAGCCGTATGACATCAAAGAGGTCATACGCATGGTGATGGACGAAGGCGCCTTCTATGAAATTCACGACCAGTTCGCGCAGAATGTGGTGGTGGGCTTCAGCCGCCTGGGCGGGCATGTGGTCGGCATCGTGGCCAACCAGCCGATGGTGCTGGCCGGCGTGCTGGACATTGACGCATCCGACAAGGCGGCCCGCTTTGTGCGCTTCTGCGATGCCTTCAACATCCCCATCCTGACGCTGGTGGATGTGCCCGGCTTCATGCCCGGCACGGCGCAGGAGCACAACGGCATCATCCGCGCCGGCGCCAAGCTGCTGTACGCCTACTGCGAAGCGACTGTGCCCAAGCTGACGGTGGTGACGCGCAAGGCTTACGGCGGCGCCTACGACGTGATGAGCAGCAAGCACATCCGTGGTGACGTGAACCTGGCCTGGCCCACGGCGGAGATCGCCGTGATGGGGCCGGACGGCGCGGTCAACATCATCTTCCGCAAGGAGATCGCCGAAGCCAAGGACCCGGTGGCGCGCAAGGCCGAGCTGGTGGCCGAGTATCGCCAGGAATTTGCCAACCCGTACGTTGCGGCCAGTCGCGGCTTCATTGATGATGTCATTCAGCCGAGCGACACCCGCCCGCGCCTGATCAACGCGCTGGAAATGCTGACCAACAAGCGCGACAGCAACCCGGCCCGCAAGCATGGGAACATCCCTCTGTAGGCCGCCATGTTCAATAAAGTACTCATCGCCAACCGTGGGGAAATCGCAGTGCGCATCATCCGCGCCTGTCGTGAACTGGGCATCCAAACCGTAGCCGTGTACTCGGAGGCTGACCGTCAGGCGCTGCATGTGCGCCTGGCCGACGAGGCCTACTACATCGGCCCGGCGCCCTCGCGCGAGTCTTATCTGCGTATGGACCATATTCTGGACGTGGCCAAGAAGTCGGGCGCGGGCGGCATTCACCCCGGCTATGGCTTCCTGGCCGAGCGTTCGGACTTCTCGCAAGCCTGTGTGGACGCGGGCATCCGCTTCATCGGCCCCAAGCCCTCGGCGATCATGGCGATGGGCGACAAGGCCATCGCCCGCGCCACCGTGGCCGCCGCCGGCGTGCCGGTGGTGCCCGGTACTGAGGGCGAAGGTAGCCTGACCGACGAAGAGCTGCTGAAGGCCGCGCAGGAGATCGGCTTCCCGCTGCTGATCAAGGCTACGGCGGGCGGCGGCGGCAAGGGCATGCGCGAAGTGCGCAACCTGGAAGAAATGCCCGAACTGCTGGAGAGCGCCCGCCGCGAGGCACAGGCCGCCTTCGGTGACGGCAACGTGTACCTTGAGAAGCTGATCGAGGGAGCCCGCCATATCGAATTCCAGGTGATCGCCGACGAAGACGGCAACACCATTCACCTGGGCGAGCGTGAGTGCTCACTGCAGCGCCGCCACCAGAAACTGCTGGAGGAGGCGCCCTCCCCCTTTATTGATGAAGACGAAGACTTCCGCCAGAAGATGGGCGCGGTGGCGGTGAAGGCGGCCAAGGCGGTGGGCTACGTCAACGCCGGCACCATCGAATTCCTGGTGGATAAGGACAAGAACTTCTACTTCCTGGAGATGAATACCCGCCTGCAGGTGGAACACCCCATCACTGAAGAAGTGACCGGGCTGGACATTGTGACAGAGCAGCTGCGCATCGCCCGCGGCAGGCCGCTGAGCCTGACGCAGGAGCAAGTGCGTATGCAGGGCTGGGCCATCGAATGCCGCGTGAACGCCGAGGACCCGCATAACAACTTCCTCCCGTCCACCGGCTTCATTTCGCACCTCACCGTGCCCACCGGGCCGGGCGTGCGGGTGGACACCGGCGTGTATGCTGGGTTCAACATCTCGCCCTACTATGACTCATTGATCTCCAAGCTGGTGGTCAAGGGCGAGTCACGTGCGCAAGCCATCTTGCGCATGCGCCGCGCCCTTGAGGAATATCACGTGGTGGGCGTCAAGACCAACATCCCCTTCCACCAGCGCATTCTGGAGCAGGCGCGTTTCATTGCCGGCAACTTTGACACCCGCTTTGTGGAAGAGCGCTTCTCGCTGGAGAAGGCCGAGGAAAGCATGGAAACCCACCCGGAGATCGCTGCCATCGTGGCGACCTTGGTGGCCAATGACCAGACACAGCGTTCCGCTCACATCATTTCGCGCGGCAAGCGTGATACGAGCAACTGGAAGTGGGTCTCACGCTGGGAACGGATGCACCGCTGATGAAATACATAACCACGATCGACGATACTCCGTACGAAGTTGAGATCCTCAGTGACCGCCAGGTTAGCATCAACGGCAAGGTGTATGAGGTCGACTTCAAATCCGTGAGCGGGCAGCCGATTTATTCGCTGCTGGTGGACGGCAAGTCATACCAGGCGCACGTGTACACCGGCGACGAGGATGACCTGCAGGTGCTGCTGCGCGGCGTGCTGCACACCGCCAAGGTGGAAGACGAGCGCGAGAAGCGCCTGCGCGCCGCCGGCGGCGGTGGCAGCGGCGAGGGCGGCGAATTTGTGCTCAAGGCGCCCATGCCTGGCCTGATCGTTAAAGTCGCCGTAGAAGAAGGCAATGAGGTTAAAAAGGGCCAGGTATTGGTTATCCTAGAGTCGATGAAGATGCAGAACGAACTGAAATCACCGCGTGACGGTAAGGTTACGCGAATTCAAGTGAAGGCTGGCGACAGCGTAGAGCAACGCCAGAGCATGGTAAGTGTTGAATAAGTCATGGTTACACTGGTTGGTGACAAAGAACTCGAAGTTAAATTTCATATAAGCAGCCTGGCAGAGCTGGAACGCCGCCTGGTGGATGCCGGCGCCACGCTGCTGCAACCGCGGATGCATGAGCACAACCTGCGCTTCGACAGCCCCAATGGGGCGCTGGGCCAGGCGCAGTGCATGCTGCGCCTGCGCCGCGACAGCAGCAGCCACATGACCTTCAAGGGGCCCAGCACCACGCTGGGCGGGGTGCTGGCGCGCCAGGAGCTTGAGTTTGAGGTATCCAACTTCACGCAGGCGCAGAAGTTGATCGAGGCGCTGGGCTTTCGCTCCAAGTTCATGTACGAGAAGTACCGCACGACCTACGGCATGGATGGGCTGAAGATCACACTGGATGAGATGCCCTACGGCAACTTCATCGAGATCGAGGGCACGGAACCGGAGCGTATCCAGAATGCGGCGGTGCAGCTGGGCCTGGATTGGGAGCTCCGCCTGCCGGAGACGTACATCAGCATCTTCCGTCGCCTGAAGGACCTGTACGGGCTTCGCTTTACTGACCTGTCGTTTGATAACTTTAGCGGGATTGAGGTTTCATTGCAGCGAGCGGGTATTCGCTTCGCAGATGGGTAGATTTCAACAGCGATTAGACCGCAGATGAACGCGGATAAACGCTGATAGTTGGTTTCAATAGAGGTGGGTGTTGCAAAGTGCAGATGAACTTACCAAGACAGTCATAGGCTGTGCTTATGAAGTCAGCAATACACTTGGCGCTGGCTTCTTAGAGAAGGTCTATGAGAACGCCCTCGCCGTGGAACTACGCAATAAGGGTTTACAAACGGCACAGCAAGTTCCGTTTAAGATCACCTATAAAGGAGTTGTTGTGGGTGATTATTTTGCTGACCTGATCGTTGAAGACCAGGTTCTGGTTGAAATCAAAGTTGCCCGTAGTTTTGACAAAGCCCACATGGCACAGTGCCTCAACTACCTGACCGCCGCAAACTTAACGCTTGGCCTGCTGTTCAACTTTGCTAAGTCCCGCGTGGAAGTTCAGAGGGTTGTAAAGGGATTTTAGGTTTATCTGTGTTCATCCGCGTTCATCTGCGGTAATTATCTCCCCATCGCGCCAAGCAACTCCCTCAACCTCAGCAGCTTCACCCAAAAATTCGCGAAGGCGGTCCTGCAAAGCGCCTGGGTCGCCGCTGGTCAAGTAGCGTGTAGACCCGCGCTCGCGCGCCGCGGCCAGGCCGCGCTCCGCCAGCAGGCTCTCTACGCGGCGGGCGACCGCAGGCGCCGGGTCCACCAGGCGCACGGCGGGACCAACGATGTCTCGTATCGTATCGAAGGCGAAGGGGTAGTGCGTGCAGCCCAGCACCACCGTATCCATGCCCTGCGCCAGCATTGGCAGCAGCGCGGCTTCCAGGATGCGGCGAGCCTCAGGCCCATTGGCGCGGCCGGCTTCGATCTCGGTCACCAGTCCGCGGCAGGGGTTTTGCAGCACAGTAACCTCCTGTGCGAAGCGCTCCACGACCGACGCGTACAGCTCGCCCTCAAAAGTGGTGGCAGTGGCAAGCACGCCCACGACCCCGCTTTCGGTATGCTCGGCGGCCGGCTTGACGGCTGGCTCCATGCCCACGATGGGAATATTGGGAAACAGCTCACGAATTGATACCAACGCGGCGGCGGAGGCGGTGTTACAAGGGATCACAATCAGCTTGGAGCCCTGAGCGATCAGATAGCGAGCGATGCCTTCCGAGAAGGCGCGCACCTCGTCCAGGCCACGCGGCCCATAGGGCACATGCGCCTGGTCAGCGAAGTAGATGATGTCTTCGGCCGGCAGCTGAGCGCGCAGGGCGCGCAGCACGCTGAGGCCGCCCACACCGGAATCGAATGCGCCAATGGGTTGCGAAGAGGTCATAGGCAATAAAAAGAGCGCAGCGGGTTGCTGCGCTCTTGGTTATACCAGATGCGGATTCTTACTTGTCAAACTTCTGCTTGAGGCGGGCCTTCTTGCCGCTCACATCGCGCAGGTAGCGCAGGTTGGCGCGGCGCACCTTGGAGTGGCGCTCGACCACCACCTTCTCGATCAGCGGAGAGGCGGTGAGGAAGGTGCGCTCGACCCCGATGCCGTTGCTGGCCATGCGGCGCACGGTGAAGTTGCGGTTGTTGCGGGAGCCGCCAGCCTTGAGCACGGTGCCCTTGAACTCCTGAATGCGCTCACGGTCACCTTCTTTGATCTTGACGTGAACACTCACCAGGTCACCGGGGCGCAGGTCGGGGATATTTTCGTTTTTCTTGGCCTCTACGGCCTTCAGCAAGTCAGACATGTACATTCCTTAATGGGTTTCAAACACAGCGGCAGATTGTACCACACGCCACTTAGTTGGCAAACAGGTCGGTTGAGCGATAATCGTCTGGCGTGGACGGGTAGATGCGGGTGAAGCGGTCTTTGTTGCCCAGCCAGCGGGCGACAATCTCAAGCAGGTTAGAGCCAATGAAACGCCCCCCACCCTGGCTGGCGTGGCAGGCATCCGCCTTATCCTTGCGGGCTTGCACGCTGCGATAGTTGATGGTGATGTGCGGCGGGGTGTCTTTGTCACGCGCCAGCACGGTGAGGTCAATATCCTTGTTGCGGCCCACTTTGGATGGGTCTTTGCCCAGCAGGCGCATCAGGAACACGGCTCGGCGCAGGCGGGCGCGGTTGCGGGCGTTGACATAGAGCATGGCGGGCTGGTACGGCTGGCCTGCTTTTGGATACTGGCTGGCATCGCCGGCGGCATGGAAGGCCGCCACGGTGGCCTTGTGAATGTGGATATGGTCAGGGTGGTAGTAGCCGCCGGTCTCGTCAAAGGTAATGACGGCTTGCGGGCGCAGGCGGCGGATAAGGACGACGATGCGCTCAGCCACCTGCTCCAGCGGGGCTTGCACCAGGGCCTCGGGGCGGCTGTTGTCTTCAGAGCCGACCATACCGCTGTCACGATACTCGAGGAAGTTGACGCTTTTGAGGCCAAGCGCATCCGCAGCGCACAGCAGTTCGGCCTCGCGCAATTCGGCGATAGTCTCGTACTTGGTCAGGTACTCTGCGTCCACGGTGCCGGCTTCGCCGCGCGTGGCGCAGGCGAGGTGCACATCCACACCCTGGGTATCCCAGTAAGCGATCGCGCCGCCCATGCCGAAGGACTCATCGTCCGGATGGGCCATCACGACCAGGACGGTTTTATGGGGGTTAGCTTGTGTTTCCATGGCGAATGGGCAGAATTATAGTCCTGCTGAACCCGAGTTGGTGTGGATAAGGAATTTAGTACGTTGGCAGGTCCGGATCCACCTGCTCAGCCCAGGCGTTGATGCCGCCGACGAGGTTCTTGACCTTGCCGAAGCCCGCGGCCAGCATCAACTCCACGGCGCGGGCCGAGCGGCCGCCGACGCGGCATATCACCACATATTCGTTGGCCGTATCGAGTTGGGATAAGCGGGCGGCAACCTCGCCCAGGGGGATGTCAATGCTGCCCTCGATGCGAGAGATGGCCAGTTCGTGCGGCTCGCGCACGTCGATCACTTTGACCTGTGAGCCAGCTTTGAGCTGCTCGGCCAGCTCCTTGGGAGTGACCTCGTATTTTTTATCCATGCTTGCCTCATCGTGGTCGTGAGCGGGCAGACCACAGAAGGCTTCGTAGTCTATTAGCTCGATCTTGTCTTTTGGCTGGCTGCATACGACACAGTTGGGGTCCTTGCGCAGCTTGACGAATTCTATCCGCATATCCAGCGCATTGAAGAGCAGCAGGCGCCCCACCAACGTTTCGCCTATGCCCAACAGGGCTTTGATGCCTTCGCTGGCTTGCATGCTGCCAATGATGCCGGGCAGCACGCCCAGCACGCCGCCCTCGGCGCAGGAAGGCACCAGGCCGGGCGGTGGCGGCTCGGGGAACAGGCAGCGGTAGCACGGGCCGTGCTCGGCGTCGAAGACGCTGACCTGGCCATCGAAGCGGAAGATGGAGCCGTACACATTGGGGATGCCTAGCTTGACGCTGACATCGTTCACCAGATAGCGGGTGGGAAAGTTATCCGTGCCGTCAATGACGAGGTCATAGCCGCGCGCGATCTCCAGCGCATTGGCTGAGGTGAACAGCACATTGTGCACATCCACCTGCACGGTGGGATTGATATCCATAATGCGCTGGCGGGCGGATTCGACCTTGAGCGTGCCCAGTTGAGCCGTACCGTGGATGACCTGGCGCTGCAGGTTGGATGCATCCACCACATCGTAGTCCACCAGGCCAATGCGGCCCACGCCCGCCGCGGCCAGGTACATGGCCGCCGGCGAGCCGAGGCCGCCGGTGCCGATGAGCAACACGGCGGAATCGCGCAGTTTCTGCTGGCCGGCCAAGCCCACCTCGGGGATGAGCAGATGGCGCGAATAGCGCATTAGGTCGTCACGAGTTAGTGTGCGGGAGCTTTCAGCAACCATGAGTGCCCTTTATACCGCAATGGTTTGAAGCGGTGCGCCTGGCGGGCGTACGCAGTCATTTTAAGGCGTGCGCCGTCACTTGCGGCGTACGCCGTTACTGTGGCGTACGATTGCATCCGTCATGCGCACCACGCGCACGAGCGGCTCGACATCGTGGACGCGAATAATGTCTGCGCCGCGCACGATGCTGACGGCCGCGGCCGCGGCGGTGCCCTCCATGCGCTGGTCAGGCGGCAGATCAAGGGTGTAGCCGATGAAGGATTTGCGCGAGGGGCCGACCAGCAGCGGGTAACCCAGGCTACGCAACTCACCGCCGCGGTCTAGCAACTCCAGGTTCTGCTCGACGGTCTTGCCGAAGCCGATCCCGGGGTCAAGAATGATGCGCTCATCAGAGATGCCGGCAGCATGGGCGATGGCCACGCTTTCCTGCAATTCACGCTTGATGTCTTCGATAAGCTCGGTGTATTCCACGCCCACGTAGCGGCCGCCCAGGCGCTCGCGCACTTCAGCGTTGGCGGGCTGGCTGCGGTTGTGCATCAGCACCACCGGCACGCCGCGGGCGGCGATAAGCGGCGCCAGGGCAGGGTCAGCCCGCAGACCCCACACGTCGTTCACCAGTACGGCGCCGGCGTCCAACGCGGCGGCGGCGGTGCTGGCTTTGTAAGTGTCAATGGAGATCGGCGTATCGAATTCGGCGGCCAGCGCCTGCACCACGGGAATGGTGCGCTGCAGCTCTTCGTCTGCGGAGACCGGCTGGCTGCCGGGGCGCGTGCTCTCACCACCCACGTCAAGCAGGTCTACTCCGGCCTCGACAAAGCGGCGGGCTTGCGCCAGAGCCGCCTCAACGGCATGCTTCTCTAGCAGGCCATCGCCGGAGAAGCTGTCTGGCGTGATATTTAGGATTCCCATCACATAGGTGCGGCTGCCCCAGGTAAATTCGTGATTGCCGATCTTCATTGCTCTGCTCCAGTGTCAAACGCTTGCACGCCGCTGGCGTCTTGTGCGGCCAGCAGCTGGCCTACGGTGCGCCCGCTGCCAGGCACCGGCAGCTCGGGCGCCAGCTCGGCCAGCGGCGCCAGCACAAAGGCGCGCTCCGCCAGGCGCGGGTGGGGAATTTGCAGAGCGTACTCGGCGGAGCCGAGCACGCTTTGCAGTTCAAGCTGCTGGTCGCCATACAGCAGAATGTCAATGTCGATCTCGCGCGGGCCGTAGCGGAAGCTGGCCACCCGCCCCACTTGCTGCTCGACCTGCTTGATATGCGCCAGCAGATCAGCCGGCGTCAGTTCGGTTTCGGCTTCCAGGGCCATGTTGAGGAAACTGGCCTGCTCGGCGTAGCCCCACGGCTCGGTCTCGTACACGGCGCTCTGGCGCCGCACGCGTACAGCCGGCGCCAGAGCGGCGATGGCGGCGTGCAAATTCGCCAGCCGGTCGCCGCGGTTGCTGCCCAGGCCGAGATAGATAAGGGTGCGCATGATGGGAGAGTATACGAGATTGGCAGTTTCTACTCGGTTATAATGTGCGCCTCATTGGAGAGGTCGCATAGTCTGGCCTAGTGCGCGCGCTTGGAAAGCGCGTATACCGCAAGGTATCGAGGGTTCGAATCCCTCCCTCTCCGCTCCATTCCCCCAGCGGCGCCGGATCGGCGTCGTTTTCATATCAGGAGCCAGCCATGACGAAGAGCAAACTGCTTAGGATGGACAATATCGGCATCGTGGTCGAATCGCTGGATGCGGCGATCGCCTTCTTTGAAAAGATCGGCCTGGCCCTCGAAGGGCGCGCCATGATAGAAGGCGAATGGGCGGGCCGGGTGACTGGGTTGGGCACGCAATCGGTGGAGATCGCCATGCTGGTCACGCCTGACGGACACAGCCGGCTTGAGTTGTCGCGCTTCCTCACCCCGTCTACAGTGTCAGACCACCGCACAGCGCCGGTGAATTCGCTGGGCTATTTGCGGGCCATGTTCACGGTGGACGACCTTGACGAAATGCTGTCCCGGCTGAGCAAGCACGGCGCCCAGCTGGTTGGCGAGGTGGTTAAGTACGAAGACAGCTACCGGTTGTGCTACATCCGCGGGCCGGAAGGCCTGCTTATAGGGCTGGCAGAGCAACTCAGTAACAACTAAGCACGTATCTGCGCATAGCGGCGCCCCTTGGCGCCGTTTGCGTTTTAAATGCTTGACAGCGCTGCGCCATTCTGTTATATAACTATATAGTTATATAATAAAACGGTTATATATGAACGACACACTCAGCCTTAAGTTTGCCGCCCTGGCCGACCCCACCCGCCGGGCGATCCTGGAGCGCCTGGCCGGCGGCGACGCCTCGGTCAGCGAGCTGGCGCGGCCCTTCGCCATGAGCCAGCCGGCCATCTCCAAGCACCTCAAGGTGCTGGAAAAGGCCGGGCTGATCAGCCGCGGGCGCGCCGCCCAGGCGCGCCCGGCCCACCTGGAGGCCGAGCAACTGGCCCTGGTCACCGAGTGGCTGGAGCGCTGCCGCCGCAACTGGCACGAAAGCTTCGACAAGCTGGACGCGTATTTGAAGACGCTGGAAGCAGCCGATGCGCACACCAAGCCGCGAGCGCCCAAACCCAAAAAACACAAACCATCAAGGAGAAAGAAATGAACGACAAAATGATCATCAAGGCGGACGGCGCCGAGCTGTACCTGGAGCGCACCTTCGCCGCCCCGCGTGAGCGCGTGTGGGCTGCCTTTACCGAGTGCCAGCATCTCACCAATTGGTGGGGACCCAAAGGCTGGGACCTAACCCATTGCGATATGGACTTCCGCGTGGGCGGCCGCTGGCACTATTGCATGACCGGCAAGAACCCGGAGAATGGTGAAGCCATTCAATCGTGGGGGCTGGCCGACTACACCGCCATCAGCGCACCCGACAGCTATACGTATATTGACGCCTTCTCCAACGCCGAGGGCGGCAAGGTGCCGGGCATGCCGGTAAGCGAGATCACTATGGACTTCGTAGAGGTGGACGGCGGCACCAAAGTGTTGAGCCGCGGCGTCTATGCTTCGGCCGAGGAGCTCGAGACCATCATGGAGATGGGCGTGGAACAAGGCATCACCGAAACCTGGGACCGCCTGGAAGAGCTGCTGGCGAAGTAGGAACTGGCCATGTCATTTCAAGCCTATCTGGACAATATCGAAGCCAAGACCGGCAAAACGCCCAACGAGTTCATTGCGCTGGCTAAGGCCAAAGGCTTTGGCGCAGACACGAAAGCCGGCGACATCGTGGCCTGGCTCAAGGAAGACTTTGACCTGGGGCGCGGCCACGCCATGGCGCTGGTGCACGTCATCAAGAACGGCGCGGTCATCAGCGACAAGCATGTCAACAGCGGTGGCACGCACAGCGACCCGAGCAACAAGCTGCGACTGAGCGGAGCGCGCCCAAAGGGTGCGAAGAAAACCGCCGCCAAGAAGACAGTAAAGAAAACTACGCGCAGGAAATAAGGCAGAGCGCGAAAACCAACAGCAAAACGCCCAGCCAACGGCTGGGCGTTTTGCTTTAGACTCGCCATATGCCTACACGCGAACTCAAGCTCGATCTGGGGGAATATGGCCAGGTCTCGGCCCTGCTGCAGCTGCCAGTCGGCGCCACGGCGCTGCTGGCCCTGGCGCACGGCGCCGGCACGGATATGCGCCACGCCAGCATGCAAAGCCTGGCCGATGCGCTGGCCGCGGCCGGCATCGGTACGCTGCGCTACAACTTTCCGTACAAGGAGCACAAGCGCGGCCGCCCGGACTCGCCAGTGGTAACCGGGGCAGCAGTGCGAGCCGCCTGCGCCGCGGCGGCCGAGGTTGCGCCCGAGTTGCCGCTGTTTGCCGGCGGACGCTCCTTCGGCGGGCGGATGACCTCATTGGCGGCCAGCGAGGCGCCGCTGCCAAGTGTGCACGGCCTCGTCTTCTTCGCCTTCCCGCTGCATCCAGCCGGCGCGCCGGCCACCAAGCGGGCTGAGCACCTGGCGCAGGTCGGCGTGCCGATGCTATTCCTGCAAGGCCCGCGCGATGAGCTAGCCACGCCTGCCCTGCTGGAGCCGGTCGTCAGCCAGCTGCCGAATGCAACCCTGCACTGGGTAGACGCGGCCGACCACAGCTTCAAGGTGCTCAAGCGCTCAGGCCGCACGGATGCAGATGTGATGAAGGAATTGGTGGAGACGACCGCCGCATTTATGCGGGCGAACAGTTAGCTAGTGATGGTGGTGGCCGTGACCATGAGGCTCATGGTCAAAATCGGCTTGCACAGCCGGGCCAAGCAGCGGGCGGACGCGCCCCCAACTTGACATGCTGGTGGCCGCCCAGCAGGCCACCAGCGTGGTCAGCGGCACGGCGGCCATCAGCCCCAGCGAACCCACCAGGGTGCGCAAAATTTCTTCGGCGACAAATTCACGGTTGATAAACGCAAACCAGTCGGTGCCCGCACCGGTGACCAGCAACAACAGCGGCAGGGCTGCACCGGTGTAAGCCAGTACCAGCGTATTAACCGTGGCGGCCACATGGTCCTGCCCGATGCGCATGCCGCGGCGATACAAGGCGCGCCAGGTCTGCTTGGGGTCAAGCAAATAGAGCTCGAAGATCACCGAAGCCTGCGTGATCACCAGGTCGTCGAGCACACCCAGGCTGCCGATGATGATGCCGCCCAGCACCAGGCCGCGGAAATCCACCACCAGTTGTGACTGCTGGCTGAGGAACATGGCTTCCTCGCTGCTGAAGCCGGTCATGCGGGTCAGCTGGATGAAGGCATCCGCCATCAGACCCGTGAGCAATAGCGCGATCAGCGTGCCGATCACGGCGGCATGGGTCTTGATCGTCCACCCGTACACAAGATACAGCGAACCCGCCAGAATGGCGAAAGAGCCCAGCACGCTGACCCACACCGGATCCTCACCGCCGAGGATGCGGGGCAGGATGAAGGCCAGGATCACGGTGAGGCTGAACGCCATCGACACCAGGCTGCGGGCGCCCTTTTTGCCGCTGATGAGCAGAGTTGTGATGACGAACAGCACGAACAGCGCCGCCAGCGGGCGGCTGCGCACATAGTCTGTGTAATAAGCCTGGGCCTGCATCTCGGGAAACTCGCTGACAGTGATAAGCAGCTGATCGCCGGGCGCAAAGTAGGAGCCGGCCGCCACGATCTGGCGGCGGCCATAGTCGATCTCAAACGTGCGCCCGGCATAGCGGCCCTCCAGCACTTCCACAGCCAGGATCTGGAAGTTCTGCATTCGGCCGCCCAGGTCAACCTGGCCGGCCTGCACGATCTCGCTCACTTCGGCGCGAACGTTGTTGGTCGTATAGCCGCTGGCGCTCTCGGCGCTGGGCGGCGCAGCGCGCCACTGGCCCAGCCAGTAGCCGCCCAGGAAGATCAGCACAAGAATGACGAACAGCGAGCTTGGGATGCGCTTGAGCAGAGACTTAAGCATGCGGGCTATTTTGCCCTATAGCCAGCTAGAAGGGCAGCCGCGCCGCCACAAACTCCAGGCCGAGCACTTGCAGAGTGACCCACCCCATCAGGATGCCCAGCGCCCAGCCGGCCAGCACATCGGAGACGAAGTGCAAGCCAGTGGCCACGCGGGCCAGGCCAACCAGCGGCGCCCACACAACCAGCAGCGCGCCGAACCAAGCCGGCCCCATGGCCAGGCCTAGCACAGCCAACATGGCGGCACGGGCGGCGTGGCCGGAGGGAAACGAGTGCGGATCGGTCTTGCGGTAGATCTGGCCCCACTCGCCGGCCGGGCGCGAGCGGCGCACGCTGAACTTGATGATGAGCACCACAATGGCGGTCAGCGCAATGCCGATGAACAGCGCCTGGGCCACCTGCTTCCAGGCCGGGCTGCCCAGCCACATCACCAGCGCCAGGCCAATGCCCCAGAACCACGAATCGCCGGAGTGCCCAAAAAAGATCGCCAGCTGGCGCAGCGGGCCGGGTTTCTCTGCTATGTGCAGGCGCGTAGACAGCTGGGCGTCTTGTTCAAGCCAATGATTCATCAGTTCTTCGCTTCCAGGTACTTGCGGATCACTTCCAGATGATGGGCCTTGTCCACATCCATGCCGATCTCGGCATACGGGCATTTTTGAGCGCGGGCGCGCAGGCCCAGGCTGCGCCCGGCGCGGCGAGCGGCGTCGGCGATGGTAAGTTGGCGGATGAGCGCCAGGAACAGGGTATCAAAGCCGATCATGGCGGCCTGCTTGAGCGGACTCTTGCGCACTTCGGTCAGCTTCTCCCAGGTGCCGCCGCTGGAGAGGATCACACTGAGCGCCACGGGGGTCACATCCCCGCCGCACACTTCGGCGTCCTTGAGGCGCGTGAAGGTGCGCCGCGAATCGGGGAAGCGCGCTTCCATCACGTCTTTCTCCACAACGTTGTAGAGCATCTCATCGTCGGGGATGCGCACCTGCTCCAGCACCCAATCCACCATCTCGCCGGTGATGGCCGGCGTGTCGGAAGGTACCAGCACACAGTACTTGGCGTCCGGATTGAGCTCGGCGATCTTGCGTGCGCCGGCGCGGATGTTGGGTAGCATCTCGCCCTGGTTAGGCACGTAGCTCAGCGGCTTCTTGCAGGTCAGCCCATCGGCCTCGCTGAGGCCAACGATGACCACGTTGCCGATGTGCTCAGCTTGGCTGAGCGCATCCAGGATCCATTGCACCATCGGCTTGCCCGCGATCTCGATCAGGGCCTTGGAGCGACCCTGGCTGAATTCGTAGAGGGATTCGCCGGGTTCGGGGATACCCCCAGCGGAGAGCAGCGCGTCGAATTTCAATTCAGCTCCTGGATCTGCGGCTCAAGCTTGAGCTCGTCGATCATCTGGTTGAGCTCGGCATGGGTCAGCTTGCGGCCCTTGCCGGCGGCGGCCACCAGGGCGGCTTCGAGCATGTTAGTGCCGAAGGAGCGCCCGTCGAATACCGGCGTGGTGGTGACCAGGTATTTGATGCCAATGTCCTTGAGCAGTTTCACATCGTCTGGCGTGGTGGTGTTGGTGACGATCACCTTGCCCGGCAGGCTATTCGGGATATGGCGCTTGATGTAATGAAAGTCGCCGGCGATCACGCTGGCCCAGTTGAAATACTGCTCCCACTTGGGGGTGCGCTGGTCTTGCTTCTCGCCGGTGGGATACAGCCACTTGAACGGCAGTCGGGTGGCGACCGGAGTCACCAGGGCGGCCATGGTCTTGAGCCCGCTCTCTGAGCGGATGGCGATGGGCACGTCCAGCGCGAACATGAAGTCGCCGAATACGCAGTCATAACCAGCCTTCAGGAACGAGTCGGTCATGCCCCAGCGGTCAGTGCCGATGGTGATGAAGGCTTTCTTCTCTTTGATGTAGTCACCAGTCTTGGCATGCAGAAAGCCGACGGCACGCTTCTCCAGCGTGTTCTTGAGGCCCTCGCCGTCCACCAGCGGGGTCTGCTTCACATGGCGAACGATGGGCTTGACCGAATGCAGGGGGTAATACTTCTTGTCCACCAGCAGGCCCAAGTCCGCCCCGCCCAGGCCAAAGGCGTCCACCTTGCCATCCAACTCCTTGAACAGTTCAGCGGCCTTTTCCATATCGCCGTTGGTGCCAATGCGCTCAATGCGCACGGTCTCGCCCAACAGCTTCACTTCTACGGCCTTGTCTCGCTTGGAAGAACCAATGCTGATGCTTACTGCACGCTTCATGGGGCGTCTCCTCGGTGAAAATTCGGCGGGTTAGCCCGTCTCAGGGCCTGATTTTACTAGCGTTAGGCCGCCAAACCCGGCTTTTTTGGCTGCAGCGGCTATAACACTCCCAGGCGGGGTGGGAAACGGCCAAATGCCAGGCAGTAGGGCGCCAGACGCCTTTGCGGTATAATGCCGGTTGTGGGGGCCTAAACCGCCAGGCCTGAGGGTCTGAAACCAGCTGGAGGTGTTTGTGGCAGTTCCCAATTACGCATATTTTCAAGGCAAGATCGTTCCCTATTCCGAGGCCAAGATCGGTGTCATGACCCACGCGCTGAACTATGGCACAGCCATTTTCGGCGGGGTGCGCGGCTATTGGAATGATGCAGAGGAAGAGCTGTTCATCTTCCGCCCGCAGGACCATCTGAAGCGCCTGTACAACTCAGCCAAACTGATGGTGATGGACATCCCCGTCGGCCCGGACGAGCTGATGGAGCGCATGGTGGAGCTGCTGCAGATGGAAGGCCACCGCCAGGATGTGTACCTGCGCCCCATGGCCTATTTTGCCGACGAGATCATTGGCGTAAAACTGCACGACCTGCAAACCGAAGTGACTCTGTTCTCGGTGCCGTTCAGCAAGTACGTAGCCAACGACACCGGCGCCCACGTCACCTTCTCCTCCTGGCGCCGCCTGGACGACAACATGATCCCCGCCCGCGGCAAGATCGCCGGCGCCTACGTCAACACCGCTTTCATCAAGACCGATGCGGTGCGGGCGGGCTTCGACGAGGCGATCGTGCTGACGGCTGACGGGCACATCTCCGAGGGCAGCGCCGAGAACCTGTTTATGGTGCGTGACGGCGTGGTCTACACCCCGCCGATCACCGACAACATTCTGGAAGGCATCACGCGCCGCTCGATCATTGAGCTGGCCCGCAGCGAGGGTTACACCGTCATCGAGCGCTCGATCGACCGCACGGAAGTGTTCCTGGCGGACGAAATGTTCATGACCGGCACGGCCGCCCAGGTGACCGCCATCACCAAGGTGGACCACCGCGTGATCGGCGACGGCGTGATGGGCCCGGTGGCCGCCCGCCTGCGCCAGCTGTACGACGACGCGGTACGCGGGCGTCTGCCAGAATTCCGCCACTGGAACTACCCTGTATATGAAAAGCTGGTGGTGAAATCGTGAGCGGCGCGGTGCGCTGAACGGTAGAGTATATGTGTACGCGAAGTGGCGCAGCCTTAGGCTGCGCCACTTGTATAAAGAAGAGAGAACCTTATGGTTGCCAAAACAAAACTAGACGCTCTGATCCTGAAGATCTCGAAGGCTAGTGTGGGCTTCCCACAGCTGCAGCGCATGGCCGAACAGTCCATTAAGAAGGAGACGTCGCTCAAGAACCTGGACCTGGCCAAGGACCTGCTTGAATCGCACGTGTACCAGGCGCGCATCCTGGCCACTTACCTGCTGGGCCACCTGGCGGGCGAGATGCCCGAGACGCTCAAGCTGCTGCGCCAGCGCGTCAGCCGTGACCCGGATTACCGCGTGCAGGAAGCGCTGGCCCAGACCTTTGACCTGATCTGCGAGAAGGCTGGTTACCAGGAAAGCCTGGCGCTGATCAAAGACTGGCTGGGCGACGACAACCCCAGCGTGCGCCGCGCCGTCACCGAAGGCCTGCGAGTGTGGACCGCCCGCCCCTATTTCAAGACCAACCCGGAAGCGGCGATCAACCTGCTGCGCGGCCTGCGCGCCGACGAGAGCGAATACGTGCGCCGCTCAGTGGGCGCAGCGCTGCGCGACATTGCCAAGAAGCACAAGACCCTGGTGAACCGTGAGGTCAAGACCTGGGACTTGTCAGACAAGAAGATCCAGCAGACCAAGCTGCTGGTGAGCAAGGCGCCAGCCGGCGGCGGCAAACCAGCCGCCAAGAGGGCGCCGGCCAAAGCCAAGGCAAAGGCAAAGCCCGCCAGGAAGGCGGCAGCCAAAGCGAAACCGAAGGCCAAAGCGAAGGCAAAGACAAAGGCCAAAGCGAAAGCCAAACGGCGCTAGCAAAAAATCTAAAAAGAACTCCTTAAGGAGTTCTTTTTTTATTCGTGAAACAGCCACTTTTCCATTACAAGGGCATCTTCGCCGCCGGCATAGTACTTGGGCCATACATCCACGCGGTGGTAGCCGCGCTTCTCGTACAGCGAGATGGCGGCTTCGTTGCTCATGCGGGTGGAGAGGCGCATGCGCGGCACATCCACGCCGGCCTCGGCCTCGGCCATCAGGGCAGCGCCGATGCCCTGGCCGCGCCGCTCAGGGTGCACCGCCACCGTGGCGATCCAGGCAACGTTCTGGCGTCGGCGCACATCCACGGCGATGAAACCCACCAGCTCTTCGCGTTCACCATCCACCGCTTTCCAGCGCAGCATGTTGGGCAGGCTGAGCACGCCGATCATCTCGATCAGCGGCCAGGCATCCAGCGGGAAGCTGAGCTGCTCCAGATCACGTATGGCGCTGATGTCGCGCAGCCCGGCAGGCAGCAGGCGAAAAGAGGCGCGGGGCAAGGTGCTTGGCATGGCGACGCCTATTTCTTCTGGTTGCGAATTTCGGTGGAGGACAGGTCAAGCCGGAATTCATCTTCGGTCAGGGCAATGAACAGGTCTTGAATGCCGGCCGGCATGGCCAGATCGGTCATAGTGGAGTAGCGACCATCCACTTTGCGCCCGGCCACCAGGAAGCTGCAGCCCTGGGCGCGGATGAAGTCGAAGGCCTCCAGCATGGCCGCCTCGCCGTTGGTGTACTTGGGGTCGATCAGACGGCGAGCGGTGTCATAGCCGACAACGAACACGCTGTTGGGATACAGCGCGGCCTTATCCCGGAACAGCGGAGCACGGCTGAGCAAGAGGCGCTGCCCCTGCAAGCGCGGCTGTTCCAGCCGCGCTTGCATTTCTTCCATACGCAGGCTGGGCTTCTCGACATTGTCCAGCGAGAGCTCGAAGGCGAACTGGCGGCTGAGCTTGCGCTGGGCGGTCTGCGCCAGCAGCAAGTGCCCCTCGTGGATGGGGTTGAATGAGCCGGAAAGGATCGCCCCACTGAACGACACGTCTTGCACATAGGCGGCCGGCGGGTAGACCAGCACATTGCCCGCCTCGCCGGCCACCAGGGCGTCCAGCGCCTGGCTGGCGGGCTGCTGCTCTTCATGCAGCGCTTCGCCGTCGGCCAGCGGTAGCGGCAGCCGCGGCTGCCCAGCGGCATCCAGCAAGGCATTCAGGATCAGCGTGCTCACCAGCTGCTCTTCGCCTTCGCGTTGGCGCAGCCCCTTTTGAATACTGAGGTGATAGGTGCGCACATACTGGGCGGTGTGAGTGGCCACCACGGCGCTGTGCTCGCCGCGCTTGGCGTAGTTGGTGGCGATGGATGCAGTGCAGCCCAGGCCCACGGCGGGCGCAGGCTGCGGCTGGGCGGCCAGCGCCCGGGTGTAGGCGGTGGCCGCCAGGGCCCGGGCCGTGTTGGGGCTCACAAACTTCTGCGGCCAAAAGCCTATATAGTCTTGCAATGATTTGGAGGCATAAGGCACCACTGCTTCAAGCACATAGGCAGAGGCACCGCCTACGCCCAGCAGCCACTGCACGGCCAGCGAGCCGGCCCCGGTAACCGCCAGGGCGGCCTGGCCGCCGCTGGCGAACAATGTCTCAATTGCTTTTTCTGAAGGGGAAGCCATTTTGGGCCACATTATAGTCCTGCCGCATATAAGATGCTTGCGGCGGCGAAGCCCCGCGTATGGCACCATAGTTGCATCTCAAAACCACGGCAAAAGGCGGCTCACCAAGCTTTCATGCGGCTTAAAAGCCCAAATGCTATAATCGGCACTTGTTGTGAAAAACTATGAAAAAACCACTCTTTAAACGACTTGCTGAGAGCTTCGGCTCATTAAGCGGCCTGCAAAAGGGCCTGGCGGTAGCTTTCATCCTCGCCACGCTGGTTACGGCGAGCGCCGCCTTCAACCTGGTGCGCCAGTTCATCGTCAGTACTACCTCTTTCAGTCTGCCCGGCCTGGCCTTACTGCAAAACGATTCGGGTGAGGCGGAGGCCGGCCCTCCCGCCGTGGCCCAGAACCTCGGCCCCTCGTTGGAAGAATGGGACGGCACGTCGCGGGTCAATATCCTGCTGATGGGTCTGGATGCGCGTGACTGGGCTTCGGGTGACGGCCCGCCCCGCACGGACTCCATGATCCTGTTCACATACGACCCTGTATCCGGCACGGCGGGCATGCTCTCGATCCCGCGTGACATGTGGGTGGACGTGCCTGGCTTTGGTCACCAGAAGATCAACGCAGCTTACCAGCTGGGCGAAGGTTCGCGCCTGCCTGGCGGCGGCCCTGGCCTGGCGATCAAGACCGTCGAGCAATTTCTGGGCATCAAGATCAACTACTATGGCCAGATCGACTTCAGCGCCTTTGAACGCTTTGTGGATCTGATCGGCGGCGTCAAGGTTGACGTTCAGGACAGCCTGGACGTGCAACTGATCGGCGAAGAACTGCCACGCCATATTGAAGAAGGCCGCCAGGTGCTCAACGGAGCGTATGCATTGGCCTATGCGCGTGCCCGCCACAGCGAAGATGGCGACTTTGACCGCGCCCGCCGCCAGCAGGAGATCATTCTGGCGATCCGCACGCAGTTGATGCGCGAAGAAGTGCGCAACCTGCTGATCACCCGCGGCTTCCAGATCTATCAGGACCTCTCCAGCGGCGTGAACACCAACATGACCATTGATGAAATGTTCGCCCTGGGCTGGACCCTGCGCAACGTTGACCCCAGCAACATCAAACAAGCCGTCATCTCCCCGCCGGACTATGTGACCCTCGGCACCTCGCCAGACGGCTTATCGATCCTCAAACCGATCACCGAGAACATCCGCACGCTGCGCGACAATCTGTTCAACACCTCCACCGTTCGCAGCGTGGTCGCCATCAACAGCAGCTCGCAGGCCAATATGCAGGCTGAGGCTGCCGCGGTGGTGATCAACAACGGCTCCGGCCAAAGCGGCCTGGCTGACACCACCCGCGCTTATCTGCAGGCGCAGGGTTTCAACATCGTCAGCACCGGAAACGCCAACCAGGTGGGTGCCACCACCCTGATCGACTATACGGGCAACCCGTACACCCTGCAGTTCCTTGTGGAACTGATGGGCGTGAACCCCAGCCACATCTTCAGCCGCTATGATCCCAACAGCCAGGTGGATGTTGAAGTCATCGTAGGCCCGGACTGGACGCCCCCAACGCAATAGCCAAAAGGCGGCGTGCGCACCAATCGGTAATAAGCCACCAGTATCTGTTCCCGGCTTGTGAATACTCACGGCAAGTTCCTGCTGTCTGGAGCGCTATGCGCCGCCTTTTTTGCACACGCAACCGCGCACCATCCCGCTTGGCATAGAGTGTGCTAGACTTTTTCTCAACCTATGCTTACCCCACTCGGTAACGAAGATATCTTTCGCCGTTCCATGAACCAGGGCCACTCGGCTGCCTGGGAAGGCCGCTGGCAGGAGGCCGTGGAGCACTATGCCCGCGCCCTGCAGGAATTCCCCGACAACCCGCCCTGCCTCAACAGCCTGGCGCTGGCGCATTACGAGCTGGGCAACCTGGAGCAAGCGCTGGAGTACTATCGCCGAGCCTCACGCCTGGCGCCCGAGGACCCACTGCCCATCGAAAAGATGGCCGACATCTTCAAGACCACCGGCCGCAAGGATGAAGCCATCCAGTTCTCCATGCGCGCCGCCGAGTTGTATCTGAGCCTGCGCGATGCCGACAAGGCCATCAACAACTGGACCCGCGTCGTGCGCTTGGAGCCTGAGAACATCGACGCCCATAGCCGCCTGGCGCTGGTGTACGAGCGTCTGGGGCGCACGCCGCAAGCCATCACCGAATACATCGCCATGGCCGCCTTGCAACAGCACGCCGGCCAGATCGAAGACGCCCGCGCCTCCGGCGAGCACGCCCTGCGCCTGAACCCCAAGAGCAAGGACGCACAGGAAGCGGTGGCCATGCTCAAGGCGTTCAAGACGCTGCCCAAGCCGCTGCGCATGGGCGCCGCCACCGGCCCGCTGCGGCTGCCCGCCGGCCCCGGGGCGCGGCCGGCCGCCTTCCAGTCTGCCTTGCACGCCTTTGAAGAAGGCCCCGACCCGATCGAAGAGGCGAGCCAGCGTTCATTGCAAGCGCTGGCTGCCATGTTGTTTGACCTGACCCCGCAGGACACCGACAAGCGCAAGGGCGGCGGCGGTCTGCAAAATCTGGCCCGTTCGCTGGCACGCGGCTTTGATGAGCGCGCCATCGTGCGCCATCTTTCCAAAGCCATCGAGCACGAAACCCGCAAGCACGACAAGGAAACCGCCGATGAACTGAAGCAGGCGATCGACGCGGGGCTTGACCATGCAGCCGCCCATTTCAACCTGGGCATGCTGCTCGAGAAGCTGGGCCGCTCCGAGAGCGCCCAGCGCAGCTTCCAGCGCGCCGTAGAGCACGCGGACTATACGCTGGCCAGCCGCCTGCTGATCGCAGACTATCTGCGCGAGCAAGGCAAGACCCACGACGCAGTGTTGGAATACTTGCAGGCGCTGGCGCTGGCTGACAGCGCCGTGGTGGGCGAAGACAAGGCCCCCGCGCTGCAGGCCGCCTATCAGGCCTTGCTGCAAAGAACCGCCGCCAGCGACGATGCCAAGGCCACCCAACTGCTGGCGGAGAACATTCGCTATTTATTGATGCGCCCCAACTGGCGCATTGGCGTCAACGAGGCGCGCGGCCAGCTGCCCATCCGCCCGGGCAATTCCACGCCCGTGCCGGTGGCCGAGATCCTGACGCATGCCAACAGCGCCCGCCTGGTGGATGCACTGGGGCGCATCAACCAGATCTCGCGCCAGGGCCATTCGCGCGCCGCCATGGAAGAGGCGTATGGCGCGCTGGAGTTCTCGCCCAGCTACCTGCCCCTGCATGTGCACATGGCCGAGTTGCTGCTGCTCAGTGACCGGCCGCAGCAGGCCACCGAAAAGCTGGCCATTGTGGCGCGGGTGTATTCCTCACGCGGCGACAAAGAGCGTGCTACGCAGACCTACCAGCGGATTGTCTCAGTCTCCCCGCTGGATGTGGATGCGCGCCTGCGCCTGATCGAGCAGCTGGCCGCCAACGGCCAGCTGCAGCAGGCCGCCAGCCAGAACCTGGAGCTGGCGGATGTGTATTACCGCCTGGCCCAGCTGGACAAAGCGCGCGACACCTACGAGAAAGCCCTGCGCCTGGCGCAGGGCGCCGAGGTGGACGCGGCCTGGAACGTGCAGGTGCTGCACCAGATGGCCGATATTGACTTGCAACGCCTCGACTGGCGTAAGGGCTTGCTGGTCTATGAGCAGATCCGCAGCCTGGCGCCGGATGACGAGACCGCCCGCCTGAACCTGGTGCAGCTCAACTTGCGCCTGGGCCAGGAAGGCAAAGCCAACGGCGAACTGGAGAACTACCTCTCGTATCTCAACAGCCGCGGCCGTGATGAAGAGGCTGGTACCTTTTTGGCTACGCTGGTGGACGATAATCCGCGCTTCATCCTT
Organism: Anaerolineales bacterium; assembly: GCA_025808555.1. Classification (NCBI taxonomy): domain Bacteria; kingdom Bacillati; phylum Chloroflexota; class Anaerolineae; order Anaerolineales; species Anaerolineales bacterium. The sequence goes on from CP075526.1 coordinate 310,796, forward strand.
GGCCATCGCCGTCTTGCGGAGCATTACCAGCAGATGGGCAAGCGCGGCGATGCGATCAAGGCCTGGAACACGGTGGGCCAGCTGTTAGTTGAAGCCGGCGACCGTGAGGGAGCCAAGGTTGCCGTGCGCGCCATCCTGGCGCTCAACCCGCCCAACCCTGAGCGTTATCAACAGTTCCTGCAGCGGCTGAGCAAGTAATCACCCCATCCGCCTTTTTTGTCATTCCGAACGAGGCCGAAGGCCGAGGAGGAATCCTTTAGGCCAAGCAAATCGGCTTATTGATGCCCTAAAGGATTCCTCACCACTCGCTACGCTCGGGTTCGGAATGACAACATGGCTAGCATTCGCTCGACCTTCGTAGGGCGCAGCATGCCTCCGTGTGCATCCAACCACACCGTGTCATTCTGACCGGGTTTTACACATCTACACCAGATCGCCGAACCCAGGCCAGGGAAGAATCCTTGCTGGCAAGTCTTCTGTACTAGGTTGAGTTATCCATTCGCGCAATGAGGATCCCTCGCTACGCTCGGGATGCACAATCAGCAGTCTCGGTATCTATAGCCCAAACACCGCCGGCAGCTCCGCCACGGACGGCAGGATCAGATCCGCGCCGGCCAGGCGCAGCTCGTCCTCCTCGCCGAAACCTGACAGCACGCCGATGGCCTGCGCCCCGGCCCGCTTGGCGGCGAGCACGTCCACTGTCGTATCGCCCACCATCACGCACTCGGCCGCCTGCACGCCGTAATGCGTGCAAGCGTGCAACACCGGCTCGGCGGCGGGCTTGGTGCGCCGCGTGCTGAGCCCGTGCACCACCAGCGGGATGTGCGCTGCGAGCCCGCTGGCCTGCAGGAAAGCGTGCGTGGCGCTGGCGCCGCGCACAGTGATGACCGCCAGCGGGTAACGGGCCGCCAACGCCTCCACTGCGGCGGGGATGCCTGCGATCAGATGCGGGTCCAGCAAACGCGGTGGGCGGCGGGCGGCCGCCGCTTCCATCAGACGGCCGATCGGCCCATCCAGGCCCAGCGCATCCAGCAGGCCTAGCGCATCGTTGCCGGGCTTCTCCAGCCGCATCACCATCCTGCGCGCCAGCCGGTTCGCCCGCTCGCTGCCCAGCGGTCGCAGGCCGCGCGCAAACAGGCTGGCATAGTGGTCATCCGTATCGCGCAGGGTGCCATCCACATCCAAAAAGATGGCTTTGACCGTGGCGGAATTAAAGGTTTCGTTCGTCAATCTTCCTCTGTTCTGATTTCAAAACGCGCCTTGCATGAATGCATTAAACTTGGCGCATGACATCAAAACACATTCTAATCCTCGGCGATGCCGTGCTGATTCTGGCTTTCATGCTGGTGGGCCTGCGCTTTCACGAAAGTGATTCGACCCGCCTACTGCCCAATCTGATCCCGTTCGGTCTGGCCTGGGCGCTGGCTGGCTACTACCTCAACCAGTGGGCCCTGCCCACCTGGCGCAGCATCCTCACCGTGCTGCCGGCCATGTTGCTGGCCGCGCCGCTCGGCGCGGTGCTGCGGGCCGCCTGGCTGGGCGGGGTAGCCCTGCCGCTGTTCACCGCCATCACCGCCGCCGGCCTAGCCGCGGTGCTGATGGCTTGGCGAGCGGTCTACCTGCTGGTCTTTGCCAAAAGGAAATCTTGAACGAAGAGCAATGGATAAGGGACGCCCAAGCCGGCGACCTTGACGCGTTCAACCGCCTGGTGATCAGTTACCAGGGCCTGGCCTACAACGTGGCCTATCGCCTGCTGGGAGATGACGCCGGCGCGCAGGACGCCACGCAAGACGCGTTCATTTCCGCCTATCGCAATCTGCACAGCTACAAGGGTGGCTCGTTCAAAGCCTGGCTGCTGCGCATCGTCACCAACGGCAGCTACGATGAGCTGCGCCGCCAAAAACGCCGCCCACAGCTGCCCCTGGAACCGGATCCGCAGGACGGCGAAGACGCGCCCGACCCGGCCTGGCTGGCCGACCCCGGCGAAAGCCCAGCCGAGCTGGCTGAGCGCGTGGAACTCAACGCCGCCATCCAGCGTTGCCTGAACCAACTCGATGAAGAATTCCGTACCGCTGTGGTGCTGGTGGATGTGCAGGGTATGGACTACGCCGAAGTGGCTGAGATCGTCAAGCGGCCGCTCGGCACAGTGAAGAGCCGCTTGGCGCGTGCCCGCATGCGCATGCAGGAATGCCTGCAAGGCTTTGCGGAACTATTGCCCGATAAATTTCGTCTTACAGGCAAAGGCACGCCATGAAAGCCGCCATTTCCCCTCAAGACTTTGAGAAGCTGTCTGCCCACCTGGACGGCCAGCTAGCGCCTGCGCAAGCACAGGCGCTCTTGGCGCGCCTGGGTGCAGAGCCGCAGCTGGCTGCGGCTCTGGCAAGCCTGACGAACCTACGCACGCTGCTGCGCCGTGCGCCGCAGCGCCGCGTGCCGCGCAGCTTCATGCTCACCCCGCAAATGGCCGGGCAAACCCAGCGCGGCATACTGGGAGCATGGTCTGGTTTCAACTTCGCCAGTGCCGTCGCCGCGCTGACGCTCATCTTCGTGCTGGTGACCGACTTCTCGGTCAACGGTCTGCCCACCCCGCTCGCAGCGCGCAGCGCCGAGCCGGTGCTGATGATGGCCGAGGCGCCGCAAGCCGAGAGCTACGCGGCTGGCGGCGAGGCTGGCAACGGCCCGGCCAACGAAGCCGCCGACAGCGCCGAAACGCTGATGCTGGAGAGCATGCCTGCCGATGAAGGCGGCCTGGCCGACCAGCCGCCCAGCATGAAAGAAGAAGCGCCTGCCACGCTGACGGGTTGGGTTGCCTACAACGCGCCGGTGTTGGAGGCGCTGCTAGCCTCACTGGCTGTGATCGCCGGCCTGCTGGCCTGGCATCACCGCCGCCGCTAATACAAAAAAGACGGGCCAATGGCCCGTCTTTTTGATTCCTGCTGAGCGCCCCACTATAATCTCCACATGCCTGACGCACTCAGTGGCTCTGTTGAATACATCACCTACTACAACGACGAGAACGGCTACAGCGTCTTGCGCATCAAGCCGGATGAAAACGCGCTCAGCCAGGATAGCGATGGCACGGTCACCGTCATCGGCTATCTGCCCGAGCTGGCGATCGGCGAGCATCTGGAGATGGAAGGCGAGTGGGTCAAGCACCCGCGCCACGGCATCCAGTTCCAGGCGCAGAAGCTGCAGCAAACCCTGCCCACCACGGTGGAGGGCATCCGACGCTATCTGAGCTCCGGGCTGCTCAAAGGCGTTGGCCCCACCATCGCCGGGCGCATTGTGGACCATTTCGGCGCGCAGACCATCGAGATCATCGACAAGCAGCCGGAGCGCCTGCGCGAGGTGGCCGACATCGGCCCCAAACGCCAGAAGCAGATCCTCTCCGCCTGGGATGCGCAGCGCCAGGTGCGGGATGTGATGGTGTTCCTGAGCAGCCATGGCGTCAGCGCCAACCTGGCCACCAAGATCCACAAAGAGTACGGCAACCGCGCGATGGAGGTGGTCAAGAAAGATCCCTACCGCCTGGCGCGTGATCTGCAGGGCGTCGGTTTCCTCACCGCAGACCGCATCGCCAAGTCGTTCGGACTGCCCGCCGACCACCCCGCCCGCATGGAAGCTGGCTTGCTCTACACCCTGGCGGAGTTCACCGGCGAGGGCCACGTCTACGCGCCGCGCCCGCAACTGCAGGCGCGCGCCACGGAGCTGCTGGGCACTGCCCCGCGTCCCGTCAGCGAAGCCATAGACCGCCTGGCCGTCCGCCAGGACGTGGTGCTGGAAGGCGAAGCCGTCTACCCGCCGGAAATGCACACCGCCGAAGTGGGTCTGGCCGAGCTGCTGCAGGCGTTGGCCAACGCACCCAATAGTGCCACCGCGGATATGCCGCTGGCGCGGGACCCGCAAGCGCTGAGCGACCTGACCCAACTAGATGCGCTGCAGCGCGAGGCGGTGCTGACCGCCCTGCGCCAGCCGGTCAGCATCCTGACCGGTGGCCCAGGCACCGGCAAGACCACCACGATGAAGACGCTCATCGGGGCGCTGGAGCTGGCCGGCAAGCGCTACGCGCTGGCCGCCCCCACTGGGCGCGCCGCCAAGCGGCTTTCGCAAACCAGCAGCCAGCCCGCCAGCACCATCCACCGCCTGATCGGCTATACGCCGGGCGAAGGCCCCAAGTACAACGAAGACGAGCCGCTCGCTATTGACCTGATCGTGATCGACGAAGCCTCGATGCTGGATCTGCAGCTCACCTATACGCTGCTCAAGGCGATCAAGCCCGGCACGCACCTGCTGCTGGTGGGCGATGTGGACCAGCTGCCCTCGGTGGGCGCCGGCGATGTTCTGCGTGACCTGATCGCCAGCGCCCAGTACCCGGTCACCCGCTTGCAGACGATCTACCGCCAGGGCGAGAACTCCAACATTGTCAGCAACGCCCATGCCATGAACCGCGGCGAGCTGCCGCAGACCAGCAAGGATGCGGAGGGTGACTTTTTCATTGACGCCACCGACAATGCCAAGGAAGCCAACGAGAAGATCGTAGCGCTGGTGAGCCAGCGCATTCCGAGCCGCTTCAAGCTCGACCCGCAGCACATCCAGGTGCTTTCGCCGATGTACCGCGGTGAGGCGGGTGTGGCGGCGCTCAACGAGGCGCTGCAAAAGGCGCTCAACCCGCCCAGCGCGCTCAAGCCGGAGCGCAGGCTGCACGGCCAACTGCTGCGTGTGGGCGACCGCCTGATGCAGATCCGCAACAATTACGACAAGACCGTCTTCAACGGTGACATTGGACGGTTGGTGGAGATTGCCAACGAAGAGCAAACCCTGACCGTGGACTTTGAGGGCCGCCGCGTAAGCTATGAGTGGAGCGAGGCCGACGAGCTGACCCTGGCCTATGCCATCACCGTCCACAAAGCCCAAGGTTCCGAGTTTCATTGCGTGGTGATGCCCGTGCTCAGCCAGCACTACATCATGCTGCAGCGCAATCTCCTGTATACCGGGGTCACGCGTGCCCAATCGCTATGTGTGCTGGTGGGCAGCCGCAAAGCGATCGGCATGGCGGTCAACAACAACAAGGTCGCCCAACGCTGGACAGGGCTGGCGCGGCGCTTAACAGGCGCTGGGCTACAATCATCCCCGCAATGAAGCCGCGCACCTTCTATCACTTGCTTGCCCTTATCGCCGTGCTGGGTGGGCTGGCGGTGTACTTTGCAACCAGCCAGTTCGGCCCCGGCCTCTCCACAGATGGCGCTCGCTATCTCTCCACCGCCGAAAGCCTGGCGGCGGGCCGCGGCACATTGGACTATCTGGGCGAGCCGCTGGTCAACTGGCCGCCGCTCTACCCCGCCATCATCGCCGTGCTGCACCGGCTGACCGGCGCAGACGTGATGGGGATCGCCCAACTCATCAACATCCTCACCTTCCCGGCCATCATTGCCATCAGCGGCGTGTTCTTTACCCGCGCTCTGCCCGGACGCTACATTTTTGCGCTGTTCGCCACCCTGGTCGTCGCCAGCAGCCGCGCTCTCATAGAAGTCTCGGCCAATGTTGCCTCAGACCCGCTGTTCATGCTGTGCGTGCTGCTGTGGCTACTGGCGGCCCAGCGCTATGCAGCGACACGCAGCCCGCGCAGCTTCTGGCACATGGCGTTGTTGGCCGCGGCAGCTTGTTTCCTGCGCTACGCCGGCTCCTCACTGGTCATCGCCGGCGGGCTAATGGTGCTGTGGGTCTGGCGCGACGAATGGCGCCAGGCAGTGCTGCGTGCCGCCGCCTACGGAGCGCTGTCCGCCGGGCCGATCGGGCTGTGGGCCGTGTTCCACAACTATCGCCTGACCGGCATCCTGCTCGGCACCCACCAGCCCTCGTATCCGCCCGGCCTGTTCGTTGCCGCGGTTGAGAAGGTAGCCAGCTGGTTCGTGCCCGAGCGCATTCTGCTCAGCGTGCCGCCGCTGGCGCTGCTGGGCGTGTTGCTGCTTGCGCTGGCGCTGCGCAGCACGCGCCGGCGCTGGGCTGCCTGGCTGCAACGCAGCCTGGCTGCCCCCCTGCTGCCCGCTATTGCGTTCACGCTTGTGTACGGCGCCATGCTGGTCTTCACGATCAGCTACTCGGAGCACCGCGTCCACGGCAGCCAGCGCCTGCACGCCGTGCTGCTGCCCTGTCTGCTGGTGTTGGGCTATACGCTATACCAAGAGTTTGGCGTTCGGCTGCAACGCGCCTGGCGCGGCCTGGCGCTGGCGGCCGCGGCGCTGGGGCTGATCTTCCCGCTCTATCGCACAGTGGAGTATGTGCGCAGCTCCCACGCCGAGGGCGATGTGAGCTACTACAACCTGTACAACACACGCGCCCTGCGCCAGTCCGACTTCGCCGCCCATCTCAGCCAGTTCCCCTTCCAACCGGAGGATAAGGTCTACAGCAACAACGAGGGGGCGGCATGGTTCTTGCTGCGCCGCCGCATTTACCGCCTGCCGCGCTACGACGGCGAGACCCAGGCCAGCCTACAAGCTGCCCTGGCCGATTTTGAGGGCTGGCCCGCGCCGGATGACACGGCCTGGCTGGTGTGGTTCAGCGATGCCTTGGATTACAAACGAGACGTACCCACTCCGCAGCAGATGCGGGAGCATATTCCCGCCAGCACGATGCGCGTGCTGAGCAACTACGGTAGTGGGTACGGCGAGATCTACGTTTTGGATGTGGAATAGCCGGCGCTACGCGGCCAGGTCTTCATTCTCCTGCGGTTCCTCAGCCACAAACTGGCGCCAGTCGCCGTGTACGCCTTCTTCGGTGACGCCGAAGTAGAAGCGCAAGCCGCCATCCACCCGTTGCACAAAGTCATAGCGATCCTGCTGGCGCTGCACATAATGCTTCAGCAGCCCAAAATCGCCGCGCCACTCCACTTTCAGATCGGCTTCGGTCTTGGAGAGGCCGGCATATTCCGTGATGGCATAGTGCCACAGCTTGCGGGCTGATTTCTGGGTGACGTTGTTGACCACCATGTTATTGCGCAGATCGCGCACAATGTAATAGGCCACGCCATTGCGCTGCTCTTCGCTCACCACTTCCACGCCGGTGCGCGGGGCATGCTCAGCGCGGGCGGGCAGCTCGGCCTTGGGCGCCTCGGCGGCGGCCTGGGCGTCTGCGGCCGCTTGCGGTTTGCTGCCGCGGCCGTTCTGGCTACCAGCCGCCTGGCCGCCCCTACCTCTCCCCCGGCGGCCTTCCTTGCCGGGCTTGGCGGCCGGCTCCTCCACGCGCGGGGCGATGCCGGCCACCAGGCGCACGATCTCGTCACGCACCGCCAGGCCGGTCTCGGCCTCGGCGCGCAGGTAGATCTGGTTGTCGTCCACCGCATAGGGCGGGTCATCGCCGCGCGGCACAATGGCGCGCAGCACGCTCTTACCTTCGCTCTGCAGACTGTCCACCGCGCAGGCCAGCGGTGGGCTGATGCGCTTTGCGATCTCCTGCTCCAGCTGGCGGATGGCCTGGCTGGCGTTGCGCACGCCGACCACCGGCTTGGCTTCGGCACTCAGGCCTACGAAAAGCGTGCCGCCGTTGGTGTTGGCGAAGGCGCACACATCTGCAATGATGCTGTTGAGATTGTTGCGCCCGCTCATGCTCTCATGGAATTCCTGCACGATGTTGCTGCCCTGCTCGCGGGCCGAGCGCACAAAGTCGAAGTGGGCGCCCTCGGCCTGCTTTTTGCTCTGGGCCGGTCGGGTGCGGGCAAAGTCGTTGCTTTCGAACAGCGCCTTCAACGCTTCAAAGGTGGGCGCAGGCAGCAGCACTTCCGTGATGCGGCCGCCGATGCCCAGGTTGTTGTGACGCTTGGGGTCATTGTCCATGCGGTGAGCATCTGAGCCTTGAATGGTGTGCATGCGGCGCGGATACTCCGGCTTGATGCCGCTGAAAAAGGCCGCAGTGGAATGGCGGCCGCGCTTGTCCAGGTCTGTCACTTCAAGAGCATGCAGATGCGGGTCCTGCGTATAGGCGATCTTGGTCTGCCCGCCAAAATTGAAGCCGCGCATGGCCACGCCGTTGGTAGAGTTGGCGTGCGCGGCGATGACGATGCCGCCCCCCTCGTGGATGGCTTGGTAGGCGGTTAGCACATCTGCCGAGGCGCCCACCGTAACCGATCCGGCCTCCAGCTGGTTCGAGGGAACGTTCAAGTCGAGCAGGATGTGCTCGATCTCGCGCAGCGGCTTCTTGGGGTCGAACAGCGCCAGCACATGAAAGCCAAAGGTGGCGGTGAATTCGAAGCCTGGCAGCACGAGGATCTTGGCGCGCAGGCGTTCGTATTCCTTCAAGCGCTCCTCTTCCTCAGGCAGAATGCGCTTGAGGTTGCGCAGCATGCGCAACTGCTCGATCTCTTCTTCCATGCGGCGGTAGCCGCTAGCAGTGTTGTGGTCGGCAAAGCCGATGATGTCCAGCCCGCGCTGCTCTGCCTTGCGCAGAATATCCAAATAGCTGACGCTGGGTTCCTGATAGTCGCTGGAGGAGGGGGTATGCAGATGCAGGTCCATTGCGTACCACTTCTTGCCACCTGTGCGGTTCTTATTCTGTCTCACTGTGTCTCCGTAATAAATGTGGCAGCGCCGCTATGCTTGCAGGCGGCGCGCCAATAAATTCACCAGTTCATCTGGCATATAGGGTTTTTGCAAAAAGTCGTGCGCGCCCCGCTGCAGCGCCTCCTGGCGGTAGTCAATGCCGGAGGTCAGCAGCACGTAAACATCCTCAAAGCCCGGCTGGGCGCGCAACGCTTCCACCAGCTCGATGCCGTTGGCGCCGCGCAGATTCACATCCGCCACGATGGCGTCAGCCGGGTTGGTGCGCAGCTCCTCGGCCAGCCGCCCAAAATCGGTCAGGCGATTGACCTTGTAGCCTTCAATGCTTAATAGATCGTGCACCAGTTGGTACAAGATCTCTTCGTCTTCCAGCACCAGGATGGTCTTGGCCATGGCTATCGCACCGCGCGCTTGCTGCGCGCCTTGGGTTTGTGCCCGTTCTTGGAAGCCGCGACGGGCTTGGCCGTCTTGCGGGCTGCCTTTTTGGCTGGTTTGCTGGCTGTTGCCTTGGCCGCAGGCTTGGCGGCCTTCTTGGCGACCAGGGCATACTCCAGCACTTCGTCCATCGTCTTGACGAACTTGAAGTCAAGCCTGGTGCGCACCTCCTTGGGCAACTCGTCGAGGTCCACCTCATTGCGGGCGGGCAGGATGATGGTTTTGAGTCCGGCACGGTGGGCGGCCAGCACCTTCTCCTTGATGCCGCCCACGGGCATCACCTGGCCGCGCAGGGTGATCTCGCCGGTCATGCCCACATGGGCCTTGATCGGCCGCCCGGTGAGCAGCGAGACCAGCGCGGTCACCATGGTGACGCCGGCCGAAGGACCGTCCTTGGGCTGGGCGCCGGCGGGCACGTGCAGATGCAGGTCGGTGCTCTGGAAGAAGTCCGGCTCGATGCCCAGGTGCTTGGCGCGTGAGCGCACATACGAGAGCGCAGCGCGGGCCGACTCTTGCATCACGTCGCCCAACTGGCCGGAGAGCTGGAAGCCTTTGCCGCCGGGCATGCGCGTGGCCTCGATGAACAGCACATCGCCGCCGGTCGGCGTCCACGACAGGCCGGTCACCACGCCGGGCAGCGAGGTGCGGCTGGCGATCTCCTCCATACGGTAGAAGCGCTGCGGGCCGAGGTGCTCGCGCACCAGCTCGGTCGTCACCTGGATCGGCGTTTTGCTGGTGCCTTCTGCGATGCGGGTGACCAGCTTGCGGCACACCGCGCCGATCTGGCGCTCCAGGTTGCGCACGCCGGATTCGCGCGTGTAGGCGCGGATGATCTGGCGAATGGCATCGTTGCTGAACTTGACCTCGTTCTTGCGCAGTCCGTTCTCACGCAGCTGGCGCGGGATCAAATAATCCTTGGCGATCTCCAGCTTGTCGCCCTCGGTGTAGCTGCTCAGGCGAATGATCTCCATGCGGTCACGCAGCGGGCCGGGGATCGTGTCTAGCGAGTTGGCGGTGGTGATGAACATCACCTGCGAAAGGTCCAGCGCCACTTCAATATAGTGATCGCGGAACTCGCTGTTCTGCTCGGGGTCCAGCACTTCCAGCAGGGCCGAAGCCGGATCGCCGCGGAAGTCGTTGCCCAGCTTGTCCACCTCGTCAAGCATGAAGATGGGGTTGCGCGTGCCGCTGCGGCGCAGGCCCTGCACGATGCGGCCGGGCAGCGCGCCGATGTAGGTGCGGCGGTGGCCGCGGATCTCAGCCTCGTCGCGCACGCCGCCCAGCGAGATGCGCACGAACTCGCGCTGCAAGGCGCGGGCGATCGAGCGCCCCAGCGAGGTCTTGCCCACGCCCGGGGGGCCGACAAAGCACAGGATCACGCCTTCGCGCTCCCGGCGGATCTGGTAATCGTCCTTGGCTCGCTTGCTGAACTCGGCGCTGCGCTCTGAGCGCAGCTTGCGCACCGCCAAAAATTCCAGAATGCGGTCTTTGACATCCTTGAGGCCATAGTGGTCCTGGTCAAGCACCTTGCGGGCGTGCTTGATATCCAGATTGTCCACCGTGGTCTTGGCCCACGGGATGGCGATCAACCAATCCAGGTAACTGCGAATGACGCCATACTCCGCCGAGGCGGTGTTGAGCTTGGACAAGCGGTCCAGCTCACGGCGGGCCTGTTTATCGGCCTCGTCAGGCATCTTGGCTTCGTCAATCTTCTTGCGCAGCTCTTCCACTTCGGCGGCCACTTCGTCGGTCTCGCCCAGCTCACGCTGGATGGCCTTGAGCTGCTCGCGCAGGAAGTAATCACGCTGCATGCCCTCGATCTCAGAGCGCGCTTCGTTTTGAATGCGCTGCCCCACTTCCAGCACTTCGATCTCATGGGTCAGGAACTCAACCAGCTTGTGCAGCTTATCGCGCAGAGAGTCGAGCTCCAGCAGGTCTTGCGATTGGGCCAATTCCATTCGCTGGAAGTTAGCCACCAGGTACGTGGTCTGCAGCGGGTTCTCAAGGTCCATAATGCTGGAGACCAATTCCTGCGGGATGGTGCCGAGCAGTTCGGCGATGCGCTGGAACTGGTTGCGGGCGCTGCGCGCCAAGGCCTCCACCTCCAGGCCCTCTTCCTCAAACTCGGGCGCCAGCTCGATCTTGGCTTTAAGGTACGGTTCGGTGGCGGTGAACTCGCCCAGGCGGAAGCGCGCCAGGCCCTGCACCAGCAGGCGAATCGTGCCATCCGGGGCGCGGAACAAACGGTGCACCGAGGCCACCGTGCCCACCGAGTACAGATCCTCCGGGCCGGGGTTCTCTTTATCCGGGTCCTTGGAGGCCACCAGGCCAACCAGGCGGCTGCCGGAAACGGAGTCATCCACCAGGCGGATGGAGCGCGGCTGGCCGATGGTGAGCGGCACGCCGGTTTGCGGGTACACCACCAGGCCGCGCAGCGGCAGGATGGGCAGCTCGCCCGGTATCTCGGGTAGGCCTTCATCACCGTCGGCATCCGGGCGCGCACTCTTAGCGCGTTTGCCGCGCGCGATCTTGGTGATAGTGGGCTTGAAGATCAGCTCATGCAATGCATGGCTGTCCTCGGCCTCCATCCAATCCCACATATCAGAAAGTTCATCAAACCAGGAGCGAGCCATTAGGATGCTCTCACTTTCGGTAACGTCACAGTTAAAAATCCATCTTGATATACAGCCTGAATGCCGTCGGTGTTGACTTCACCGGGCAGCTGCAGCCCGCTGAGGAATTCGCCAAAGCGCACTTCCATTTGATAATAGGCCGCCTGCTCGTTGAGCGGTTCCACCGGCTGCTGGCGCAGGCCGTACACCGCCATCTCGCGCCCCTCAATGGCAATGTTGAGCTCGGCTTCCTGCATGCCGGCCACCTCCACGCGCACCAGGTAGGCCTGCTCGGTCTCGAGCAGGTCCGTGGGCGGCCGCCACAGGTGCGGCCGGGCCGCCCACTGGCGTGAGATCGCCGTCAGCCGGAATCGCACCTCCTGGGGATTACCCCAGGCGGAGCGAGCGGTTAACTTGTCTATTTCGGTTTCGTGCATGTATTGCGATGGGACGCGTTCCCTAGGGGAACGGCACCGCACGCTGCGGCCTGGCCGCCTGTAACTAAGAAGCCAGGGCGGCCTTGGCGGCTTCCAGCACGGCAGCATAGTCCGGTTGGTCACCCAGGGCCTTCATGTAATCAGCGTAGGTCACTTTGCCTTTGCGGTCAACAACAAACACGGCGCGGCGCAGGATACGGCGGTCCTTGATCAAGGCACCGTAAGACTGGCCAAAATTGGTGTCGTACGCGTCAGAATACGTTGTCACGCGTTCCACACCGCTGGCGGCGCACCAGTTGCTGAGTGTATACGGCAGGTCCGTGCTAACGGTAACAATTGCAATATCAGGGTTCAGCGAGGCGGCTTCTTCATTAAAGCGCTTGGCTTCCGCATCACACACGCTGGTGTTCAGCGAGGGTACGGCAGCAATAACACGCACTTTGCCTTCGGTGGCTTTCAGTACATCCACCACTGTCCAATCCTTGGCGCGCAGAGTGAATTCAGGCGCCTGCTGGCCCACTTCAATATCGGGGCCTACAATGGTGACATCCTGCCCTGCCAGTTGCAATAAACCGTTGCGTTCCATCATTCTCCTATCTAAATAGATCAGGTCTTCTCAATATGCAATATAGACGACGACCTGTGCCCATATTTTACCCTTCAAAGGCCGCGTTCCCTGCCGGCGCAACCACCAGGGCTGGAGTGTAGAATTGATCCGTTATGCGTACATTACGCTGGTGGCAACATGCCCTTTTGGCGGCGCTCCTTACGCCAGCGCTTTTTGCCATCTTCACGGTCTACCAGTTCAGCCTGCCCGACCCTGAAGCGTTCAGCCCCCAGGTATTCTTCGTAGCCGCTGTCCTGCTGCTGGCTGGAGCCGTGCGCATGGGCCGCCACCCCCTGCGCTGGGTCTATTGGCTTATCGTCGCAATGTGCCTTCTCATCTTTCTGGACGAGATCGCCTACGGCGTTGAACTGCTGGACTTCCAGCCCATTTACATTGAACGCTACAACTTCTATATACGCGATCTGCACAGCTCCATCGGCTTCCTCCGCGGCGTGCTGGACGAATGGCTGCCCGATGCCGGCTGGAACCCGGCCCTGTTCGCCACGCTGATGCGCATCAGCGGTGTTGTGGCCCTTGGCCTGCTGGCCATGTGGGCGCTGGCCCGCCACAGGCTACAGGCGGCCGGCGAGCCTGCCTGGCAGGCGCGCATTCTGCGCCTCACCCTGTGGGCCAGCCTGCTGACCAGCCTGGCCACCCTAAGCTTCATGCTCTGGCTGCCCGGAGACCCCAAGAACGCGCTCGTGCTCGGCCTCTCACCCACCCGTCTGGCTATGGTGGCGGGCTTGACCGCCGCAGCGGCCCTGCCCGCTTGGCTGCTGCGGCTGCCGCAGCGTTGGCCGGCCCTGCAGGCGCGCATCAACGCCTGGTTAGGCCGCCGCGCCCTGCGGGTGGCCGCCAGCCTGCTGCTGGCGGCCGTGGCGCTGGCCGCGCTTTGGTATCAGCTCAACGCCAGCTTCACGTTCCTGCCAGACGATCTGGTGCGCCTGGAGCGCGTGATGCCCGTGGTGATATGGGCCATGGCGCAAGCAGCTTGGCTGTGGCTGGCCGTGCAGATCTGGAGCGGCCGCCTGCGCACGCCTGCCATCATCATGCTGCGAGATGTGCTGCAAGCCTTCGGCCAGCACCCCACGTTCATTTATGTGGCAGCCGCCCTGCTGGTGATCTTTGTCGCCCAATTGATCGACCAGAATTATTTGCCGCTGGACGATATGCTCTATACGCCCAACTATCGTATTCAGCATTGGGCGGGCTGGACCGAGGAAACGTTGGAGATGATCGGCGCGTTCTTGTTTGCCATTGCCGCCTTTGTCATGCCCGGCAAACCTGCCGGACAAAAAAGCCGCCGCTAATGCGGCGGCTTTTTATATAGCCACTAGTCTTTCAGCTTGATGCGCGGCCGCTTGCCAAACGGCTTGCGGCGCGGTTGCGCCCGGCCGCCCGCCTTCGGGTTACTCGCACTGGCGCCTTGTCGCATGCCGCCCACGATCAGCGGCAACGCTACCAGCAGCGCCAGGCCGCCCACAATGGCCGCAAACAGCGGCCAGGCAGCAGGCTGTTCGACCTCAGGCACCAGACCACCGGGGTTGTATCGAGCTTCGCTCGATTCGCCGTTGGCTGCGCCAACGGCATCCGCTCCAAGGCTGACGCTCAGCGAGCGGTTGACGCCGTCACGCAGCGTAGCGGGCGAGATGTAGCTGAGCTGGTATTCACTCTGCAGGGCGTACGAGTATGCAGCGTACAAGCGCGTCAGGCTTTCTTCATCCTCCGCATAACCATACTGCCCGCCAGACTGCGCCGCCAGGTCTTGCAGGCCGGGCTCGTCAATGCCGCTCATGCGGTCGCCGCCCGGTGTGCCCAGGCCCACGGTGGAGATGGACGCGCCTTCATCCTGCACCCGCGCCACCACATCCGGTGCATTCCATTGGCTGGAGTTATCCAGACCGTCGGTCAACACAATGATGGCTTTGCGCCCCTGCACGCCTTCCAGTCCATCCAGCGCGGTCATCAAGGCGTTGAACATGGCGGTGTCATCATCGCCCTGCAGGCTGTCAATGGCGCTGTGCAGCGCAGCCTGGTCAGAGGTCAGCCCCTGCACGGTGCGCACCTGGGTGTTGAATGAGATCAAGCCGGTCTGGTCTTGCGGACGCATGCGCTCCACAAACTGGTGCGCGGCCGCCTTGGCCGAGTCCAGCTTGCCGTCAGGGTTCATGCTGCCGGATACATCCATCACCAGCATAGTGGTCAGGGCTTCTACTTCACCAAAACCCTCGATCTGGTCCAGCGCGATGGGCTGGCCGTTCTCCATAATGACGAAGCGGCTCGGGTCCACCGGATACGGGTTGCCGTCCGCATCCGTCACCGAGACAAAGAAGGTGACCCGCGGGAACTGCGAAGTATCCACCTGGGTGATGCGCACCTGCACGCTCTCCTCCTGCGCCAGCGGCGCGAAGGCCAGGCCGGACAGCAGGTTGAGCGCCAGAATGATGCCAAGCGTTAAACGAGTGAGTGTCTGCATGCTTACCTCTTCTCGTGATAGACAAGTTGAGTATTGCCAACCCGAATGGCCTGTTCATCCAGCAGGCGGGCTTGCTCCACCTTGCGCCCGTTGATGAAAGTGCCCTTCTGGCTCATGTCACGAATATTCATATGGGTGTCGCCGCCGCTCAGCATGGCGTGCTGCGGGTCAATGTCCGGGTCGGGCAGCACGATGTCTGCCTTGAGGGCGCTGCTGCCCACATAGGCGGTTGGCCCGTTGGCATGGATGAACTTATCTAGCACGAATTCCGTGCCTTTGAGCTTGCCGCTGACCACTTCCAGCCAGGCCCGCGAGAGCAGCAGCACCACCAGCGCAATCAGCGCGCCGATGGCCGCGCCCAGCAAGCCCAGGCCGATGGCTTTGCCGATGAGCGCATCGGCAAAGCGCTCACGCGCCAGCTCCAGCAAGGCGCCGCCGATGGCGCCGCCTAGCAACCCGCCCAAGGCGGGCTTCCACATCTGAGCGCCGCTGCTGAAGCCCAGCCCGGCGCCAATGAAGCCGCCGAACACAGCCCAGCCCAGCGCCCGCGTCCAGCTCTCGCCGCCCAATACCTGGAAGGCGGCTTCGGCCAGCGGCAGGCCAATCGCACCGCCCACCAGGCCGAATAGGCCATTGGTGAGGCCGGCGCGCACGGCATAGCCAGGGCTGCGCAGGGCGGCGCCCTCGCTCATGCCGATCAGCGCGCCGATGCAAAAGCCGATCAGCCCGCCCACCACCACTTCGCTGAGATAAACATTCTGGGTGAACGAGAGGCCCAGCACATTGCTGGCCTGCCAGCCGATCAACCCGCCAATTGCCCCCAGCAGGGTGTAGTAATACAAGCGTGTCATCCGGTTCATTGCTTATTCTCCGTTTTTGGGGGCTCTTGCTCAGGCAGAGCCTGAGCTGGATGTTCAGGCTTCGCCTGAATATCCGATTGCGGTTTGACCGCGGGCTTCGCCTGAGCGTCAGTTTGCGGTTTCACCGCTGCTGGCTTCGCCTCGGCTTGCGGCTTCGTCACCTTGGCTTTGGCGCTAACCGTCTTGACTCCTACCGGCCGCGTATCCGTGATCTCTGCGCGGCTGGGCTCAGCCTTAGGGCTGGCCGGCGGCTGCGTTGCAGATGCAGCCGGTTTTGGCCGCGGCACGGCCCGCAAGTTGGTCCAGTCCACTACGCTCTCCATGCTGCTGGAGTGCAGCTCATAAAAGCCGCTGTAACGACGCGGCGAAAGCTCGCCATCCTTGCGTACAAATAAACCTGCCTGGCGTGTATGCGGCTCCACTACCAAGGCCACCTGCCACGCCTGCGGAAAAAAGTGATCGTGCAGCCAGGTGTCGTAGCCTGAAAGAAAGATGCCCATACGCGGGTGGGTGTGATACCAACCCACCACGCACTTGTTCTCGTATTGCTCCTCAAGGGCCGAAAGCATCGCCACCTGGCTGTCATGCGTGAAGGTGAGGAAGGTGCTACCCGAGCGCACTTGCTGCGCCGGCAGCAGCGCCTCCACCACCACGAACTCGGTGCCCGCGCGCCCATCCCGGCACCAGCGCCCAGCCAGCCAGCCGCCCACTTCGTTGTCCATATCGCTGGCGGCGTGCAGCGCGATGGTCTTGATCACGCTCTGCGTGAAGAAGACCGGCAGCGCCGGCTGGGCCGCATCCTCGCCCGCCGCCAGCCAGCGCTGAGCGCGACTTAACGGCAGGCGGGCGCGGCGCGGGGCGCCTAGCGGGCTTTGGAGTCCGCCGGGCTTATTGGGAGTGGAGGTGGATGTGCTCATGGCGTTGGCCTTGCGCTGTCCGGGTGGCCATGTTGCGAATGCAACATGACCACCCGACAGCAGCATTTACCCGGCGGTGACGTCAGCCGTGATCATTAGGCGGTCGTCGGCGGGCACACCAGCCGCTTCCAGGGTCTCGTCCTCTTTCAGCTCGCGGCCCAGGGCCTTGCTGTCCAGGCGGTAGCCCATCGGGCGGCCGTCAGGGCCGGTGGTAGGCAGCTCCAACGTGGTGGCCAGCTCCGGGATGAGTTCCTTCACTTCCACATCATTGGGCACCTCGGCGGTGCGGCTGCCCCCAGACGGCAGAACTACGGTTACAGGAATGTCAGGCATGTCTTAATCTCCTTTTGCAAATATGCGAATTTGGATTCACTTCAGTTTGATGCGTGGCTTCTGCTTGGCGGGCGCAGCTTTCTTCAGATGCACACGCTCGGGGCGCAGCAGCTCACGCGTATCCACAGGGAAAAATTTGGGATTCTTTTTACGGTAGGCCCGGCTCCAGCGCGCCGCTTCCGCGTCCCACGGGAACGGTGGCTTGGTGGGGTCATCGTGAAAATTCTTGTACTGCACCATCTCACCGATCATCAGCACCAGGCGGTCCAGCGAACGGCTGGCCGTCCACCAGGCCGCGTCCACACACACCGTGCCGTTCAGGTGGTTGATGTTGGGGTGCCACACCGGCGTCAGCCACTTCATGCCCGGCCAGCGCTGCGGATATTGGTTGTGCAGATAGATCTCGACCTGGTGCTTGTCGCCCAGCATGGGCTCGCCCTTGTGATTGACCGCGATGACGCCCTTGCACTTGTAGGTGACGATGTAGGTCTCGGGCGGCATTTTGGGATTGGCCGAGATCGCCTTGAACTCGATCAAGTCGCTCTGCGCGGCCAGCTCCTGCATGCGCTGCAAATCAGCCTTCAGGCGGCGCATGCGCGGGCTTTCGCCCAGCTTGACCGCGCCGGCGGTGATGTCGGCGGTGAGGATCAGACGGTCTTCCGCCGGCACCTCAGCGGACGCCAGCGTTTCGGTCTCCTTCAGCTCGCGGCCCAGGGCCTTGCTGTCCAGGCGGTAGCCCATCGGGCGGCCATCCGGCCCCACTGTGGGCAGGCCCAATAGCGAAATCAGCTCGACCACCAGTTCACGCACGGGGGCGTCATCGGGCAGCTCGGCTTTGCGGGCGCCGCCGTTGGGCAGGATGATGGTCACTTCAATGTCAGCCATACAATGCTCTCCTCAACTCAATTCTGGAAGGCGTGCGGCACTTGGCACACGCCCGTGATCTCCCAGCAGTCTGCGTGGTGCCAAGTCTTGCAGACCTTACAGATCTTGATCCCGCGCGCATCCCGCTTGGTCACCGGCTCCAGGCAATACGGACACACATGCCGCTCCTGCGCGCTGAGTGTGATGCCGCTGCCGCGCGTTCGCTTGCGGGCCGGCCGCGCTGAGCGCAGCTTGCGCGTGGACGGGGCGGGTGTAAAAAAGCGTGACACGCTGGCACGCGCCCGCGTCAGAAATGAAGGCGCCGGCTGGCTGCGCCGCGGATGCGGCGTGGCAGCCGCCACGCTCACTCGCGGCCCTTGTGCGGCTCGCGGCTCCGGCCGCGCAGGCGCCGATCGTGGCGGTGCCACGTTCACTTCCACTTCTTCACGTGGTTCCACCATGACGGTGCGGCGGCGGGGCGCCCAGGCGACCTGGCCTGCGGCCACCGCCAGGCCCAACACCGTTAGCTGGATGGCGGCATCCAGCGGCGTGGCGATCGCATAGCTGCGCAGCAAATTCAGGCCAACGAAGCCCAAGGTGATCGGGCTCAGCACCGCCAGAGCGATCACGCCGGCAAACGCGGCGGCCGCCGCCCGCAAGGCCGGGCTACGCCCGGCCAGTACGCGGCGGCTCATGAAACTGGCCGCCAGGCCGATGCCGATAATGACGACGAACTTGAGCAGAAATGGCGAAAAGGCAGTCGGCAGCACAAACAGTAGGGTCAGCCCCAGCCCCACCAGGGTAGCGAACAGCACGCACAAGGTGATACGCCCAAGCGCGCTTTCCACGAACCTGCTTTCATCTCCCAATAAAAATCGTCTCATCGCTATCGCATGTGTCATGCTAATCAATCAAGTGCACTCGGCCGCTGGCCGGGGCCTCGCCCTGCACTGCCTCCCCCAGGCGCACGCGCGGGGCATGCAGGCCGGGCACGGCCTCGTCAAAGTCGTTGAAGTGCAGCGCAGCCGGCAGATCGCCGCTCAGTTCGTAGAAACGAAACTCAGCGCCGTTTGTTGCCCGCAAAATATGTAGCGGCGGCACACCCACACTCAGCAGCGTGCGCTCCAGGAAGTCCTCCTGACCAGTAATGGTATGGGTCAGGTCCACCTCACGCATTTCGCCGCAGCTGGGGCAGTGCCCGGCTTCAAAGCTCACATCCGAGAGCGGCTTGAGCACACGCTCCACCGTGTTGCACGCCGCGCAGTTGAGCGCCAGCACCAGCTCCTGGTCCAGCTCCAGCACCGTGTCCGCCCCCAGGTCACCGCGGGCGATCGCCAGCAGCTCGGCCAGCGTGTTGGTCTCGGCACGCAGCGGCAGCTCGGTCACATCGCCGTAGATCCAGTGGCTCTCGCACTCCGCGTCCGGCAAGTAGGCCGTGGTGTGCATGAAGTTGGTGTAGCCGTTGTAGTGCAGCACCTTGCCCGGCTCCACCGGCATGTTGTGGATCAGCTTGAGCGCCTCCTGCGACTGCATGGCGCCGATAATGGAAGCGATAGTGGGCGTAGTCGGCACCTTGCCCAGCAAAATGTTCTGGCGCGCCAGCAGAGGGCAGGAGTAGCGCATGGCCAGATCTCGGCGAGCCTGCTCGGTCAGCGTGCATTCAAAGCAGGCGCCCTCGCCCGGCACGAACACGCGCGCCAGCCCCAGCAGTTCCTGGATGGCGCCGTCCACCCATGGCTTGTTCATCCAATGGGCGAAGCGATTGACCGCCAGGCGCGCCTCGCGGTTGTCCAGGCAGCCGATGATGACGTCCATGCGGCGGAACACGCCCAGGCCAATGTCGGTCGTGACGTCGCCGTGCAGGTATTGCACGCGTACATCCGGGTTGATGTCCACCGCACGCGCCGCGGCCAACTGCGCCTTCTCGCGCCCGCGGTCCTTCTCGCGGAACAGGATGCTGCGGCTCAGGTTGGCCGCTTCCACCTTGTCAAAATCCACAATGTAGAGATTGCCGATACCCATCAGGGTCAGGTTCTTGATAACCTCGTTGCCGAGCGCCCCTGCCCCCACCACCATCACGCGCGCGTTCTGCACCTTCTCGCGCTCCCACCAGCTAATGAACTCAAACGTACCCAAGCGGTCAGACTTCAGGTTGGGGATGTGCAGCGGCTTCTCTTTGGCCACCGGCAGCCGTTTGGGGCCATCGGCCGCCTTGCTCTTCTGTGCCCGCTTGGGCACCGCGGGCGGCGCCGCCTCGGCCGCCAGCTGGCGCGCCTTGAGCATGCGCGCCGAGTTGAGCTCGTTCACGAACCAGCCAACGCCTTGCTGAGCATCCAGCAGGCCCGCCTCGGAAAGGATGCGCAGCGCCTCGCGCAGCGAGGAGCGCCCGACCCCGAGCTCCTTGATGAGGTCACGCTCAGCCGGCAGTTGGCTGCCGCCGGCGTACTGGCCCTTCAACAGGCTGGCCGCAATGCGGCCAGCAATAAGTTCGGGAACGGATTTACGGGTGATCGAATTGGTCATGCGCGTGGCTCTTTTGCGGTTTGTTGGTCAGACCACTATACCACAAGCCTTGGGGGAGGCCGCAGCAGGAGGCTTACAGTTCTGTTAGTAGGCCGGCCCCCACATGGGTACTACAATCAAGTACCGCAGGGGAATATGGACGTCAACGAAGTGGCGCACAATGCTCCTTCTTCACCAAACCACCGAGGCTCCGGAGCAAGGAAGTGAACTCGCCGTCAGTAATCTCTGAGGGCGAACGGGCCATTCTGGATAGCCTGGTTGAAGGCTGCCAGGTTATCGATTCCGAATGGCGTTATTCATATCTAAATGATGCGGCCGTGGCCCAGGCGCACCGCAGCCGCTCTCAGTTACTCGGAAAAACAATGATGGACTGTTATCCGGGCATTGAGGCGACCGCGCTGTTCGCCACTTTGCAGAAAGTGATGCAGTCAGGCAGGCCAGAACGCTTTAAAACCGATTTCAGCTATCCGGATGCTCAACAGGGATGGTTTGAGCTCAGCGTGCAAGCCTGGCGCGGCGGCTTGATGATCTTCTCATGGGAGGTGACTCAAAGCCAGACGACAGAACGGCAATTTGAAGTTCAGAAGCACCAATTGCAGACTCTGCGCCAGGTGGATTTGGCCATCAGTTCCCACGCCGACCTGGCCGCAGTCAGTGACCGCATCCTTGACTTGGTGCTTGCCAGCACTACAGCGGATGCAGTTGACATGCTGCTTTTCGAGCCTGACCTAACATCTGGCAGCGAGATCTTTTATAAAGGCTTCCAGCCCGAGTCCGCCGCAGATTTGGTGAGCTTCCGCGGAAAGGGCATAGACAAGCGCGCCATGGACAACAGGGCCACGCTTTTTATTCCTGAGCTGGAAAGCGAGCCAGGCTTTTTGAGGCGCAAGATGGCCCAGCGCGAAGGCTTCGTAAGCTACGTTGGCACTCCAGTGATCTCTAATGACCGCGTGATTGGCATCCTTGAATGCTTCACTCGCCAACGCCTGGAATCTCCGCCCGAATGGCTTTCGTTCTTCGAGGCGCTGGCCGGACAAACCGCCATTGCCGTAGAAAGCAAAATGGCTCAGCTAAAAGCTGAGACCAGCAGCCAACGGCTGGCCGGCTTATTAGACACAGCCATGGATGCGATCATCACGATTGATGATAAGCAAAAGATCATACTCTTCAATCCAGCTGCCGAGGCGCTCTTTGGCTACTCGAACGCCGAGATGATCGGCCAGCCTATCAATCGCCTCATCCCCGCGCGCTTCAAGGATACCCATAACCAGTATGTCGAAAAATTCGGCCAAAGCGGCGCGACTTCAAGGCGGAAGGGCGCTCTCGGCGAGATTTTTGGCCAACGCGCAGATGGCGAGGAATTTCCCCTGGAAGCCTCAATCTCGTCTACCGAGATCAAAGGCAAACGTTTTTATTCGGTCATTCTTCGTGACATTTCAGAGCGTAAGCGAGCGGAGCAAGATCTGCGCGCCAGCGAAGAGCAGTTCACGGCCACTTTCCGGCTCAGTCCTGCTCCTATGGTGCTCACAAACCTGGCCACACAAGAAGTAATTGATGTCAATGAAGTGTTCTGCGCTTTTTCAGGTTTTTCGCGCAACGAAATAATCGGCATTAGCGCGTCCCAGCTCGGTCTCCTGGATCAAGACAATCTGCAGAAGATAACAGATCAGATCAACCAAACAGGGGCAGTTCAGAACCTTGAAGTCAGCGTTCGCATTCGCAACGGAGATTTAAAAGAGGTGTTGGCCTCAGTCACGCTGCTTGAAGTGAATGGTATCCATTGTGCACTTAGCACATTCATTGATATTACTGAACGCAATAACTCCTTGCGCCAGTTGCGCGCCACTGAGGAACACAATCTCATCCTGCTCCAGGAATCTCAGCGCCGCCTTGGCAGAACCGCCAGTCTCCGCACTATCGATAAGGCTATCATCAACAGCCTCGATCTTAAGTTCACTCTTGAAATTATCGTGGCCCAGGCGATCAAGGAACTCGGGGTAGATGCAGCGGATATCCTGATCTACAACGAAACCACACATACACTGAATTATTTGGCGGGCCAGGGATTCCGGACATCCGCCGTTCAGAACGTCAATATTCGCCTTGGCCAGCCGTACGCTGGCCGGGTTATTTTAGAACGCAAACCCGTCTTTCTCTCCGGCCTGAGCAAACAGGAAAACTCACATTTTCAAGACGATCCTCACTTTCACCTTGAAGGTTTTGAGGAATTCCATTGTGTGCCGCTGATTGCCAAGGGGAAAGCCCTTGGTGTTCTGGAAACCTTCAGCCGAAAGATCCTGAAAACTGATCCCGAGTGGCTTGAATATCTTGAAACCCTGGCCAGCCAGGCCGCAATTGCCATCGAGAACAATCTGCTGCTCAATGGTTTACAACGCGCCAACAACGATCTCGTCCTGGGATATGACGCAACCATAGAAGGCTGGTCTCGCGCCCTGGAACTGCGCGATCATGAAACGGAGGGCCACACCCAGCGCGTAACCAACCTCACGCTTGATTTGGCGCGCTCATTGGATTTGTCAGATGAAGAGCTCGTACATATTCGCAGAGGCGCCCTGCTACATGACATAGGCAAGATGGGCATCCCCGATCGAATACTACGTAAACCAGACAAGCTGGATGCTGAGGAATGGCAACTAATGAAGCAGCATCCAACGTTGGCCCACCGTATGCTTACTCCTATTGCCTATCTTAGGGATGCGCTCGCAATCCCGTACTCTCATCACGAAAAATGGGATGGCAGCGGCTATCCACGCGGCCTCAGCGGCGAGGAGATCCCATATGCCGCGCGCATCTTTGCCGTAGCAGACGTATACGACGCGCTCACCAGTGATCGGCCCTACCGGAAAGCATGGTCAAGGAAAAAAGCGCTTAACTACATAGCAGAACAGGCTGGATCTCACTTTGACCCTGAGATTGTGAAGTTCTTCCTCAAAATGGAAGACGGCCAATGACAACCACAGCGCATCAAAGGTCAGCTCGCCGCCCAGCTAAGATCGTTCTGGCAGGCGGCAGCGGCCAGGTCGGCACGCTGCTGGCACGCCATTATCATGCTCAGGGCCACGACGTCGTCGTACTCAGCCGCCGCCCCACTCCACAAGCGTGGCGCACCACTCACTGGGACGCGCAGACGCTCGGCGACTGGACGCAGCAGCTCGAAGGCGCCGATGCCGTCTTCGGTCTGGCCGGGCGCAGCGTCAACTGCCGCTACACGCCCGAGAACAAGCGCCTCATCATGGATTCACGCGTGAATTCTACGCGCATCCTGAGCCAGGCCATCGCCCAGGCGAAGAATGCACCCCAGGTCTGGATCCAGGCCAGCACCGCCACCATCTACGGCCACAGCTATAGTCGCCCCAACAACGAAGACGGCATCCTGGGCGGCGAGGAGCCTGACGCGCCACACGCTTGGCGCTTCAGTATTGATGTCGCCAAAGCCTGGGAGCAGGCCGCCAACGAAACCGAGACGCCGCTCACCCGCAAAGTGATCACCCGCACGGTGCTGACCCTCAGCCCAGACCGAGGCGGCATCTTCGATACCCTGCTCGGCTTGGTGCGCCGCGGCCTGGGCGGCCGGGTGGCCAGCGGCCGCCAGATGGTCTCCTGGCTGCACGACGCCGACTACATCGCCGCGGTGGACTGGCTCATCGCCAACGAGCACATGAGCGGCATCATCAACCTGGCCGCGCCCAACCCGCTGCCGATGGACGATTTCATGCGCGCCCTGCGCCGTGCCTGGGGCATACCCATCGGCCTGCCCTCCACACGCTGGATGCTGGAGATCGCTTCATTCTTCATGCAAACGGAAACAGAATTAATTCTCAAGAGCCGCTATGTTTTGCCTGGTCGCCTGCTGGCTGAAGGCTTCGAGTTCCAGTATCCCCACTGGCCCGCCGCGGCCGAGGATCTATGCAGGCGCTGGAAAGTCAACGCAGTCGCTTAGTCAGTTCAGTGGATTGGTCTGTATAATCACTGCACGCTCCCGTAGCTCAGCTGGATAGAGCAACGGACTTCTAATCCGTAGGTCGCAGGTTCGAATCCTGCCGGGGGCGCTATCGATGGCTCACGATCAAGGGGTTCCAGGCAAAACTTCCGCTAGTCCCCAATTGCAGATTTTAGAAATCAATGGTCTGTGTACAAGGAGTTGCGCAGCAACTCCAAACGCTGCGGCGTTGCCGCAGCGTACTATTCAGCCGGCACGACCGGGCGGATGCCGCGGTAGACCCGCGCGCCGGAGATGGTGCGCAGGATCGTCTGGGCCGGGCGGCCCAGCAGCTCGCCCAGCTCTTCGGAGCTGAGCGGCTGGTTGCCGTTCATCAGGAAGGCGCGGAAGATGCTTTCGACCAGCGAGACGCCGTCTTCAGCGCCCTGGCGGGCATAGTGACCCATCAGCAGGAATTGCAGAATATTGACGCGCTTGACTTCGGCGGTGGCCGGGTCCACCCAGTCCACCTGCTCCTCGCCGCTGATGTCAGCCAGGGCGGCTTCCTGTTCGCTGCCCAGCAGGCCGCGCAGGTAGACGCGCCACTCACGGTCGTTCTCACGCCACCAGTCGAAATCGATCTGGAACGGCGTATCGGCCATCGGTTTGATCAGGCTCATTCGGCCGCCTCCGCCAGGCGGAAATGCAGATGGCCCACATGCTCGTAGCGCGGGTTGCCGGCCAGCGTGGCCACAATGCGGCCCGGCGGGCAGCGCAGGGTCAGGTTCACCGCCGAGTAGATCTCGGCGGCGTGCACATTGCCCTGCAGGCTCAGCTTGGCCAGCTCGTGCAGAGCCTTGTCCACAATGCTTTCGAGGCCGGCTTGCTGGCTGGTGTCCTGTCCGGCTCGCTTCTCCCAAATGGCATCGATTGCGGCCAGCTCGCCGGGCAGATAGATCATCATGCGCTCGTCGAACGCGCCGCTGACCTGCTGCTTGAGCGTGGCATACACCACACCGCCGTCTGCTCCCACCAGCGCGGTGCGCACCCACTCCTTGCTGGAGCGATGGGCCTCGCTGGAAATAACGATCTCGCCCGGCTTCTCGCCGCGGCGCAGGCGCACCAGGCTGCCTGGCATCAGGCCGTGTTTGTCCAGCCATCCGCGCAGGCCGTAGATATAGCGCTGCTGGCGCACCACCCAACCAGGGAAGGTTTCGCCGCTCTTCTCATCCACAAAAGTGAATCGCACCCGTGGCGACTCGATGGCGCTGGGGAACAGCTTGGCCATCTTGGGCGTCAGCGGCAGGCTGCCCACCCGCCAATGCGGGAAGATCAGCGCCACGTCCACCACTTCGGGGGCATTGTCGTCCAGTAAATTATGGAAGGACAGTTCATCGTCCAAAGAGCGCACAAGGTCGCGCATGTCTTCGGTCAGCGGGCTGGGGTCAAACCCCACCGGGGTATAGCGCAGGTAGACGGGCACTTTCTGCACGGCCTCCGGCTCCAGGCGGCGCAGGAACCAGGCCACCTCACCAGTAGAACCCACTTCGTCGAAGCGGTCATCGTGCTGCAGCGCCAGATCCAGCGAGAACTCGGCCAGCTTGAGGTTCACCCCATCCGGCAGCTCGACCTCGCCCAGCAGTTGGCTGGTGGGCAGCGGCCCGCCGCCAGCCATATCCAGGATCGCCTCGGCCACGTTAAGCTGGCCCGGGTCCACGTCCACGATCAGGGCCTTGGGGAACCAGCGGCCGGCAATGTACACAAACTCCGGGCTGGATTGCAACGCTTCCACCAGCACCGGCATGATCTCTTTGGCATGCTGCCTGCCCTCGGCCATCGCATCCACAGCAGAGCTTTCCTGTTTGGGCGGGTCGTTGAGGGCATGCTGGGCCAGGCGGGCCGCAAATTCACGCGTGGTGCCATCTTCCATGGCCACGCTGATGACGTCAAACCCTTCGCTGCCGATCACGCTGGCGGGGCGCACCGCGCTGACCCGCCCGCCAATATTCTTCAGCGCGGGAAAGTAGACCTTGTCCCCGGCCGCATACGGCTCTTTGGGCAGGTAGGCCTTCTCACTCTCGCCATCCTTCGGCTGCGGGCGCGGGTTGGTGATGCGGTTGGCGATGAGCTGCACCGCCAACGCCTCGGGCCCAAGCGGAGTCTCATGCTCCAGCAGGTATGCAGACAGAAACTCGAGATCTGCGTCTTCGATGGAGAAGTTTTGCCAGTCGATGGGGTCTGTACTTACAAGCATTATGAAACAGCGGCGAGATTATACATCATACGCGGTGAAGAGTGAACAGCGAAGTCGTAGGCTATACTCTCTTGTATGAACAGCGAGAACCGCTTCGTCAAACTTGTCACCCTGCACGACCCGGCGCAGGCCGAGGTTCTGCGCGGCATGCTGGAGGCGCAGGGCATGCAGGTGCTGCTCACCAAGGAAGCCGCCGCCCAGGTGTATGGAACCTTCGTCGGCAGCATGAGCGAGATTGAGCTTTACGTGGCCGCCGAGCATGAACAAGCGGCCAAGGCGCTAGTGGACGAGGTGATTGGGAAATAGCTAGTAGCCTTATAATCCTCAAATGCTAACGGGAGAGATACGCAACCAGATTGACCGCATTTGGGAAGTGTTTTGGACCGGGGGAATTGCCAATCCAATGGAAGTGATTGAGCAGTTGACATACCTGCTCTTTATCAAGCGTCTAGATGAAATTGAAACACTAGAAGAAGCCAAAGCAAACCGTCTGAAAGAAAAACGAACTAAAGTGCTTTTTGCTAAAGACAAACAGCACTTGCGCTGGTCACATTTTCGCAACTTGCCCGCCGAAGAACTATATACGGTGATTGTGGATGAAGTTTTTCCATTCATCCGCACTCTCGGCAATGGCGATTATGTTACCCACATGAAAGATGCCCGCTTCACCCTGCCTCCCGAGAAAGCCAACCTGCTTACAAAGGTTGTGGGCATGCTTGACAACGTCCCCATGACAGACCGCGACACCAAGGGCGACGTATACGAATATCTATTGAGCAAACTAAAAACCTCCGGTCAAAACGGTCAATTCCTTACGCCACGCCACATAATCAAGATGATGGTTGAGTTGGTGAAGCCCACGCCCGAAGACACCATCTGCGACCCTGCCTGCGGCACAGCCGGCTTTCTGGTTGCTGCCGCCGAGTATCTTAAAGATAACCACCCAGAGATCCTTCAAAAAGCAGCGTTACGCCAGCGCTACGAAGGCGATATGTTCCACGGCTTCGATTTTGATAGCACCATGCTGCGTATTGCTACCATGAACATGCTCTTGCACGGCATCGACAACCCAGTTATCCGCAATCAGGACAGCTTATCCGAAGACGCTATGACAAATGGGGGGCAGTACAGCGTTGTGCTTGCCAACCCACCCTTCACCGGCTCACTAGACTTCGATAGCACCGCAAAGGATCTACAAGCGGTTGCCAAGACAAAGAAAACCGAACTTCTCTTTCTGGCCCTGTTTTTACGTTTGCTCAAGCCAGGCGGCCGCGCAGCTGTGATTGTGCCAGAAGGCCTGCTTTTTGGTTCCTCCAAGTCGCACAAGGCCATCCGCAAAACCCTTGTCGAAGAGCATCAATTGCAAGCCGTAATTTCAATGCCCTCGGGCGTGTTTAAACCCTATGCAGGCGTAAGTACGGCCGTGCTTGTCTTCACCAAGACCGGCGCGGGTGGTACGGAAAAAGTATGGTTCTACCAGATGCAGGCGGATGGCTTTAGCCTGGATGACAAAAGGACTCCTCTTAGTCAAAGCCATCAAGAAAACAATATCCCCGATATAGTCAACCGATGGAGCGAATTAGACCTCGAAGCGGGAAGGACACGGGACGAGCAATCCTTCTTTGTCACAAAAGCCGGGCTTCTCTCAAACAATTATGATTTGAGCATCAACCGTTATAAGGAGTTTAGTTACAAGACACAGGCTGTTGACTCGCCAGGGGCTATTTTGAATAACCTCAACGATCTTGAGAAAGATATCGTAAAGGGATTAGAAGACTTGCAAGGCGCGTTAAATGAGTTCGCCGAAAATCGCTCTGTCTGAAGTTGCCCGAGTTAATCCTGCGCTAGACTCCCAAGGAGCCCCGAGCGACACGGATGTCTCCTTTGTTCCGATGAGTGCCGTGTCTGAAGTCACTTTAAGAATTGAAGCTGAAGTTACTCGGAAACTAAACGAAGTTAAGAAACTATACACTCCATTTAGGAAGGGGGACATCCTTATCGCAAAAATAACGCCATCTTTTGAGAATGGGAAACTTGCGATAGCGAATATAAGACATGAACTTGGGTTCGGAACAACCGAATTCCATGTTGTGCGTCCTGCTACCAGTGCATTGGATACCAAGTATTTGTTTCACTTCTTAAAGCAGGATGCGATAAGGGCTGTGGGAGCAAAGAGAATGACAGGGAGCGCAGGACAAAAAAGGCTTCCTGCCAGTTTTGTTGCTGACCTGCAAATCCCCCTCCCGTCCCTGGCCGAGCAGCACCGCATCGCCGCCATCTTCGACAAAGTGCATGAGCTGCGCGCCTTGCGGCGGCGAGCGCTTGCCCGGCTGTATGACCTGGCGCAGAGTGTATTCCTCGAGATGTTTGGGGACTTGGCAGCCAACAATGGATGGAGAGAAGTCTCAATCGGGGAGATATGTGATGTAAAAGGCGGTAAAAGACTACCCAAAGGGTACTCTTATTCGCCCGAACCCACTCCATATAAGTACTTGAGAGTTCTGGATTTCAAAACTGGTGTTGTAAATCCCAATTCGCTGCTCTACTTGTATCCAGAAACGCAGGCAGAAATCTCCAAGTATGTAGTTAGCGAAGAAGATGTCGTGATTAGTATCGCAGGTACTATTGGGGCAACCTTGCCTATTGGACGCAGTCTGCATGGGGTAAACCTGACTGAGAATGCAGCCAAGCTTACCCCTAAGCGCCCAAATACATATACTGCAAATTTTCTATCTTTTGCGCTGCAGTCGCCATACATGAAATCTCAGATTACTTCTCAAACTGGTCAAGTTACGATTGGCAAATTGGCTTTATTTAGAATTGAAAAAATTAAGTTCGCTTTGCCACCTATAGATTTACAAAAGAAATTTGATGATATTTACAAAGCAACTATGGAGTTGAGGGTAAAACACCAGCTTTCAATAAGCCAACTTAATGATTTAGCGTCATCTTTAAATCAACAGTTTTTCTGCTAACTAGAAAATGTCTAACTTTGCCTTCCTCCTAGCCGAGTGGCCAGAAGCGCACGCCGAAGCCAACCAGGCCGAGCGCTATGCGCTCAGTGACCCGCGGGCAGCCTGTCTGTACGCCCGCCGCGCCCTGGAGCAGGCAGTGGTCTGGCTCTACCGGCACGACAGTCGCCTCGTCTATCCGTACGACGATGCCCTGATGACCCTCATCACCACGCCGGAGTTCGAGGCGCATGTGCCAGAACCCGTGCGCGCCAAGGCGCACATCCTGCGCAAGCTCGCCAACAAAGCTGTCCACGGCGGACCCAAGGTGACCACCCAGCAATCAGTCGCCGCCCTGCGCGAGCTCTTCCACGTTTTATTCTGGCTGGCCAGCACATACACCGGAGGGGATCCCAAAACTGTCCCGCAGCGCTTTGATGAAACCTTGCTTCCCCCCGCAGAGAAGGACACCCAGAGCACGCGCAAAGAGGTTGAGGAGTTGACCCGCAAGCTGGCTGAGCAAGATGAACAACTGACTCGCCAGCGCGAAGCGATTGAGGGTTATCAGCTTGAACTGCAACAGCTCCAAGTACAGTTCACCCACAACCGCCAGACTAACGAGCGCATCCCGCTTGACCACGACTACAGCGAGGCCGATACCCGCGAGCTGATCATTGACCTGCTGCTGCGCGAAGCGGGTTGGGACCCGGTCGCCGAAAACGTGGCTGAGTATCCCGTGACCGGTATGCCCAACCCGGGCGACGAAGGTTGGGTGGATTATGTGCTCTGGGGCGCCAATGGCCTTCCACTGGGCCTCATTGAAGCCAAACGCACGTCCAAAGACCCCAAGCGCGGCAAGCAGCAGGCCAAGTTATACGCAGATTGCTTGGAGCAAATGCACGGCCAGCGTCCTGTTATTTTCTACACCAACGGCTACCAGATATGGCTATGGGATGACGAGCGCTACCCAGAGCGCCAGGTACAAGGCTTCTACACACGCGAACAACTCGAACTACTCATCCAACGCCGCCAGATCCTGCAGCCTCTGGATACGGTTGCCACCGATCGCAATATCGCCGGGCGTAGCTATCAGGAAGAAGCTATCCGCGCCATGACCAGCCATCTATCGCGGAGCTTCCGTAAAGGCTTGCTGGTCATGGCAACCGGCAGCGGTAAAACCCGCGTAGCCATCGCTCTGGTGGATGTGCTCATGCGCGCCCATTGGGTCAAGAACGTGCTGTTCCTGGCAGACCGCAAAGCCCTGGTAAAGCAAACTGCCACAAACTTCAGCAAGCTGTTGCCGGGCGGCTCGGTAGTCAATCTGCTTAGAGCAGAAGACCCGTTAGAAGAAGCTGGCGAGAACCGCGTAGTGGTCTCTACCTACCAAACCATGATGAGCCTTGTCGACGAGATGGACGCGGAAGGCCGCCGCCACCTCGGCCCCGGGCATTTCGACTTAGTGATTATTGACGAAGCCCATCGCTCTGTGTATCAGAAGTTTGGGGCAATTTTTGAATACTTCGACAGCTTGCTACTTGGCCTCACCGCCACACCTAAAGACGAAGTAGAGCGCAACACTTATCGCCTTTTCGAGCTTCCCGACGGCGTGCCTACTTTCAATTACGAGCTGGATCAGGCCATAGCCGATGGGTATCTCGTTCCGTACCGGGCATTTTCAATTGACCTGCATTTCCCGCAACAAGGCATCACATATGACGACCTCTCTGATCAAGAGAAGCTCGACTGGGAGCTGCTGGACTGGGGTGAAGATCAGGGAATCCCACAGCAGATAAGTTCTTCGGCGGTCAATTCTTGGCTTTTTAATCAAGACACCGTAGACAAAGTGTTGGAAGTGCTGGTGCGCGAAGGAATACATGTGGCCGGGGGCGATCGTCTTGGGAAGACAATCATCTTTGCCAGAAACCACGAGCACGCGCTTTTTATCGAGGAGCGCTTCAACGCCAACTACCCCCACCTCACCGGCAAGTTTGCCAGGGTGATCGACACCTACGACTCATATGCTCACACGCTGATCGAAGGTTTCGAAATAACGAACAAGGATCCACAAATCGCTATTTCTGTGGATATGCTAGACACCGGCATAGATATCCCAGAAGTAGTAAATCTTGTCTTCTTTAAACCGGTACACTCCAAAACCAAATTCTGGCAAATGATCGGCCGCGGCACGCGTTTGTGCGAAGACTTGTTTGGTCCCGGCCAGGATAAAACAGAGTTTTTTATCTTTGATGTATGTCGTAACTTTGAATTCTTTGCCTTGAACCCTGAGGGGTCTCGCCCTACTCCCGCAGAGCCACTTGGGAAACGCATCTTTAAATTGCGCGTAGAACTTCTAGAGAAGTACCCGGCTGCAATGTTTGCCAGGCCAGACGAAGCCCAGGAAATTGAAAAGCTCTCAAAGAAATTAAAAGACTTATTGCACGGCCAAGTGGCCGGCATGAACCCTGCCAACTTCCTTGTGCGGCCAAAGCAAAGATGGGTAGACCGATTCGCCGCTCGGGAGCGCTGGGAGCAGCTAAGCCAGGGCGATCTGGCCGATCTTTCCCTTGAGCTAGCTGGCCTGCCAACCGAGCTGGACGAGGACCCTGAAGAAGTCAAACGTTTTGACTACCTGATGCTGCAATTGCAGATTGCACAGATGGATGGCGCCCCCAAATTCGCTGCACTTAGGGACTCGGTTATTGAGCTTGCCGAGCGGCTGTTCAGCGTAAATGTGCCTCAAGTTCAGGAGCATCGAGAGCTCTTAAGCGCCCTGCAGGAACCAGATAATTGGTCGCGCTTGGGTCAAGAGCGGTTCGAGCTGATTCGCTTAACCCTGCGTGGCCTCATGATCTTTCTTGAAAGCCGTTCGCGACAGCCCCTATACACGGATTTTGAGGACACCCTAGACGGGTTGCATGAAATTCCGACCCAGTATGGGTCCACAGGCGTAAACCTAAGCCAATATAAAAAGAAGGTCGAGCATTTCATTAAACAGAACTTGGACAAACCGTTGATCCAGAAAATCCGCTCAGCACAACCTTTGCTACAGATTGAGTTGGATGCACTTGAAGATTTCTTCTTTCATGCAACAGATATAGGCTCAAAATCAGACTTCTACCGGGCGTATCCCAATCAAGAGCTAGTACCTTTCATTCGAAGTTTGATTGGGTTGGATCGCCAGGCAGTGCTTAAAGCCTTTGGCCGCTTTCTGGACACAAGAACCTATAGCGCAAATCAAATCCAATTTGTCAACTGGATTATTCAGCATCTATCCGCGAATGGTCGTTTTGAGTTGCAGCTGCTTTATGATCAGCCTTACACTGACCTTCATGAGCTGGGGTTAGATGGCGTATTTTCTTTTCAACAGGCCGAAGAGCTTGTAGAAGTAATCAGCGGATTCAACCAGGCGAGTTAAACTGTTACTTGGACTGTTTAATGTCCAACACCTTGACGCCCTGCTCCAATCACGCAGTCTGGCCGCAATTATTGGTATACCGTCTGCATGCCTGACTATAGGGGATGCGGCTTCCAGATATCTTTTCAGTTGCACCCCCCACCCCCACACGCAAAACAAACAACATCTGCCCACCAGAGTTGTCGCGCCGAAGGCGCACAACTCACCGCGCCGCAAAGCGGCGCAGCACCCCCACACGCAAAACAAACAACATCTGCCCACCAGAGTTGTCGCGCCGAAGGCGCACAACTCACCGCGCCGCAAAGCGGCGCAGCACCCCCACACGCAAAGCAAACAACATCTGCGCTACGCAATTTGCGTAGCGAGCTATCCCTACGGATAAACCCGATTGAGCCAGTCCATCGGCTCCACCGAGACGCCGCCCACCCACACTTCCCAATGCAAGTGCGCGCCGGTGATGCGGCCAGTGGCCCCCACCAGGCCGATCACCTGGCCCGTCTGCACCTGATCACCCACATTCACCTGGATCTGCGACTGGTGGAAGTAGCCGGTGTACACGCCCCAGCCGTGGTCAATAATGGTCACATTGCCGCGCACATCCAGCGGGCCGGCGAAGATCACCGTGCCGGGCGCCGGCGCCCAGATCTCGATGCCTACCCCGCCGCCAAAATCCACGCCGTAGTGGTAGTTCTCGTATTCGCCGTTGTTGTAATTGCGGTGGATGCCGAAGCTGGAATTGATCACATTGTGATACGGGTGCGGCGCGCGCCAATAGCCCGCCCAGCGTTTTTCGGGTGTGGCCTCGGTCACCATGTCATACACCTGCTGGGCTTCGCGCTCCGAGAGCTCCGGGTTCAGCAGCGCCGGGTCGTTCACGGTCAAGGTCTCGCTCTCATAGCCGCCGCTGGCAATCCGCACCGGCTGCGTAAAGGTGAAGGCGCTGCCGTCCGCCAGCGTGCCCGCCAGCGTCAGGTCAAAGGTGCCTGTCTCGGCATACAAAGGAATACCCTGCAGGGCCACCTGCTGGCTGTCCGTCTCCGGGAAGAAATTGAGCGGGAAGCCAAAGAACTCGCCGCCCATCTGGATGCCAGGGTCGGTCACGGCGTTGATCACCAGCGTGCGGCCCTGCACAAAGCCGATCCCCTCTGCCTCGACGAACTGCACACCGCTGGGCAGGCCGCCCGGGCCAGGCGCCTGGCGGCCGGGGGTGAAGAGCACATCGCCCGGGATGGCCCATGGCCCAGCCAGCTGGTTGTAGGCCATCAGCGCCCAGGGGTTGTCGCCACTGGCAGCCGCCAGCTCCCACAGGGACTGGCCGGGGTTCACCACAGCGCGGGCGCTGCCGGTCAGCTCGCCATGGTCGCTGGCCAGCATGGCGGGGAAGCCGTAATACATCTGGTCTGGGCTGGTGAGCTGGTTCAGGCGGGCCATGCCCTCGTCGCCGAGCAGGTAACGACGTTTGAGACTGAGATAGTTGTCGCCCAGGGCCACATTTTGAAAGAAGAGCGTGCCCTCCACCCAGTCAATGCCGGGGATCACCAGCACGTCGCCCACGTTGAGGGCATTGGGGTTGGCCAGGTCACTGGCGGCAATGATGTCGTTGATGGGTACGTTGAAGCGCAAGGCAATGCTGGAGAGGGTGTCGCCCGGCTGCACCGTGTAGCGCACACCCTCTTCCTCTTCCTGCTGGGCGAAAGCGACGCTCACAGCGCCCGCGGCGAACACCAGCGTGAGCGCCGCGGCCAAAGCAGCGCGATAAGCCACGCGGCTAGTCAGGGATATCTTCGAAAGCAAGCTGGTCACCCGGTTGGAATTCGGCATAGCGGCTCGGCGCACACTCTATCACATAGCGGGCCGGCTTGCCCGGCAGCAGCACGCTGCGCCAGCGCCGTGCGATCTGAAGGTCTACGACCTTCAGATCGCTATCCAGCCACACTACGCACAGGTCGAAGGCCATGCCCAGCATATGAATGCTGGCGCCGAGGCGGCTTTCCACCGCCTCGGCCAGCACCAGCCCCTCGTGCGCACCCAGCCCTCGCCGAAAAGCCAGGCCGCGCAGCTTGTCAACGAAGCCATCAGCAAAGCCCGCTTGCAGCGGGCTTTGTAAGGGGCGGGTCTTGTTTTGGATGATTACTTGGCGCATCAAACGGGTGGCCGCTACGGGCCAGTATAGGCTAGTTGCCGGTCTCAGCCGCCTGGCCCTGGCGCTCCAGCACCGCTTCTACGCGGTCCACCAGCTCCTGCAGGCTGAACGGTTTGGAAATATAGTCATCCACCTTGGCAATATGCAGGCCCAGCACCTTGTCAATGTTCTGGGCCTTGGCGGTCACCACCACCACGGGGATGTGCTCGGTGGCCGGGTCGGCCTTCAGTTGTTGGTACACCTGCCAGCCATCCATCTCGGGCATCATCAGGTCCAGCAGCACAATGTCGGGCAGCTCGGCGCGGATGAGCTCCAGCCCGCGCACGCCGCCGTTGGCACCCAGCACCTCAAAGCCACGCCGGCCCAGAATGAGCCGGATGAGATCGATCATCTCCTGCTCGTCCTCTACACACACTACCTTGCGGGGTTGCTGATCTGCCATGATGATTCAAAAAAGTTTACCACGCGGCACATTAGGGCTCAGTAGTACGATAGTAAGAGAAGGAAATAATTAGCAAGCAGTAATTTTCTGGTTTGTGCGGGCTGCGCTGCGGCAACTACGAATCCTTCCCGCCAACTATCTGCGCTATAATGCCCAGCGCCAATTTACTGGCGCATTAGAGGAGAACCACTAGATGATCGATGTCAATGACCTGCGCAAGGGGGTGACCTTCGAGGAAGACGGTCACCTGTTCAAAGTACTGGAATATTCGCACAACAAGCCCGGCCGCGGCAGCGCCACCATCCGCATTAAGGCCCGCAACCTGCGCACCGGCTCCATCACTGAACGCACCTGGAACTCAGGCATGCGCGTGCAAGACGTGCGCCTCGACTTCCACAATGTCCAGTTCCTCTACAAAGACGGCGACAATTACATTTTCATGGACCACGAGACCTTTGAGCAGCCCGCCCTGCCCTCCGAAGTGCTGGGCGACTCGGCCCCCTACCTGAAGGCCGGCATGGACGCCAAACTGACCTTCTACGGCGACGAGCCGCTGGACGTGGAACTGCCCACCACGGTGGACCTGGAAGTGACCCAGGCCGAGACCGCCGTGCGCGGCGACACCGCCACCGGCGTGAACAAGCTGGTCACCACCGAGACCGGCCTGCAGGTGCAGGTGCCCGCCTTCGTCAACCAGGGCGACACCATCCGCGTAGACACCCGCACCGGCGAATACGTCACGCGAGTGTAAGAAATTTCCGCAGATGAACGCAGATAACACACTGTGTTCATGTGCGGTTAAAATTCCGCGATGATCACCCCCGCTGGCCGCGAGTGCCGCCATTTCCACGGCGACTACTTCCGCGGCCGCAACATTGAGCGCTGCCGCCTGTTGGACGCCCACCGCCTGCAGTGGGAGCCAAGCATGTGCACCGAGTGCCCCGTGCCCGACATCCTGGCCGCCAACGCCTGCGAGCACCAGTCGCTGGTGCCGCGCATCAGCAAGCCGCTCTTCTTCATGAAGCCATCCGTGCAAGTCACCGCTGAGTGCAGCCAGTGCCAGTGCACCGTCGAGGAGCCGCGATTAGGTTGTGGTCAGTGTCATCCGTTGCCGCCAGTCTTCGTGGTAGGACCCGAATGAGCTGGTGTTACGTTACTCGGCGCAGCCGAGTAGTAACACCAACGCGTGGCGAAGCCACGCAACAGTGCCATCCGCTGCCCCGCGTGTTCGTGGTCGGGCCAGAAACCGAATAATGTCAAAGAAAAAATCACTAGTGGAGTTGCGTGATTCGGCGAAGTCGAATAGCAACTCCAACGCGCGTGAGCAGCACGCGCAAACTCACACCCGCGCCATATGGCTCGCCTTATTCGTCACCTTCCTGTGGTCTACCTCGTGGGTGCTGATCAAGATCGGCCTTGGCCAGATCCCGCCTCTGCTGTTCGCCGGGCTGCGCTACGGCCTGGCCTTCGTGATCATGCTGCCATGGCTGCTGCGCCCCGCCAGCCGGCGCGAGCTGGCTGGCCTGCAGCGCAATGACCTCGTGGCCCTGGCTTTGCTGGGCCTTGTGATCATCGCCATCACGCAAGGCGCCCAGTTCATTGCGCTGGCGCATATACCCGCCCATACCCTCAGCCTGCTGCTCAGCCTCAGCACTTTGTCCATCGCCTTCCTCGGCGTAATGTTCCTGGGCGAGAGTTTGCGCGGCCGCCAGTGGATGGGCGTGGCCGTCACGCTGATCGGCGCCCTCATTTACTTCGGCCGCCTTGGCACGGTCTCCACGTTTGGGCTGGCGGTCGGCGTGCTCAACCTGCTGGCCACTTCCATCGGAGCCATCCAGGGCCGGGCGCTCAACCGGCAGGCCAAGCTCTCTGCCCTCACCGTCACCGGAGTGAGCATTGGCGTAGGCTCGGCAGCCCTACTGGTGCTAGGCCTGCTGACCGAACCGTGGCCCACGCTCAGCGGGCGCGAATGGCTCATCATCTTATGGCTGGCCGCGGTCAACACCGCCTTCGCATTCACGCTATGGAACCATTCCCTGCGCACCCTGACCGCCGCCGAATCCGGCGTGATCAACAACACCATGCTGATCCAGATCGCCATCTTGGCCTGGGTCTTCCTCGGCGAGCGCATCTCCCCGCTCCAGGGTCTCGGCCTGCTACTCGCCGCAGCGGGTACAGTATTGGTGCAGTGGAAGCCTAGAACCCGGCAGGCTGCCAAAACCCAGCCGAATTAGCCCGTATCCCTGCCTATCAGGCTGGGTTATAGAGTTCAAAGCTCCACGAAGGGCCACAAAATATGAAAAAACGCATCGTAATTACCGGCTTAGGCTGCCTAAGCCCGCTTGGCAATGATGTAGCCAGCTCCTGGAAGAACGCCGTAGCCGGCGTCTCCGGCGCAAGCCGCATCACCCACTACGACCCTACGGGCTACAAGACCCAGATCGCCTGCGAGGTTAAGGGCTTCGACGGCGCGGCACTGTACGGCACGCGTGAGGCCCGCCGCATGGACCGTTTCACCCAGCTCGGCGTAGCCGCCGCGCAGCAAGCCGTGCAGGACGCTGATCTCAAGGTCACCGATGAGAACCGCCTGCGCATCGGCGCCATTGTGGGCACCGGCATCGGCGGCGCCCACACCCTCTATGAACAGATTAAGACTCTGGTGGAAAAAGGCCCCGACCGCGTCAGCCCATTCATGGTGCCAATGATGCTGGCCGACACCGTCGGCGGCATGATCGCCATCCATATGCAGATCCAGGGCCCCAACTTCGCCGTGGTCACCGCCTGTGCCACCGGCACCAACGCCCTCGGCGAAGCCGCCGAGGTGATCCGCCGCGGCCAGGCCGATGTGATGCTGGCCGGCGGCTCTGAGGCCGCCATCGTGCAGCCCTCGGTGGCCGGCCTGGGTAACATGACCGCCCTCAGCACCCGCAACGATGACCCTCAGCACGCCTCGCGCCCCTTCGACAAAGAGCGCGACGGTTTCGTGATGGGCGAAGGTGCCGCGGTGTTGGTGCTCGAATCGCTGGAGCATGCCCTCAAGCGTGGCGCCCGCATCCTGGGCGAGGTGCTAGGCTACGGCAGCACCAACGACGCCTTCCACATCTCCGCTCCGTCTGAGAACGGGCGCGGCGCAGCCGACTGCATGCGTATGGCGCTCAACGACGCTGGCGTGCAGCCCGGCGAGATCGATTACATCAACGCCCACGGCACCAGCACGCCGCTGAACGACAAGAGCGAGACCGCCGCCATCAAATCCGTCTTCGGCGAGCGCGCCTACGACATGGCCATCTCCTCCACCAAGTCTATGACCGGCCACCTGATGGGTGCCGGCGGCGCACTGGAAGCGGTATTCTCGCTGCTCGCCATGCGTGACGGTATAGTGCCCCCCACCATCAACTACGAAGTGCCCGACCCGGAGTGTGACCTGAACTACACGCCCAACACGGCCGCCCGCAAAGAAATGAAGACCATCATGTCGAACTCCTTTGGTTTTGGCGGACACAATGCAACCATCATCCTGGGCTCCGCCGAGGATGTGAAAGCGGCCGCCTGATGCCCTACGCACACGTCACCGGCTGGGGAATGTCCGTGCCAGAAAAGGTCATGACCAATGACGACCTGGCCAAGATCGTAGAGACCAACGACGCCTGGATCCGCGAGCGCACCGGCATCGCCGAGCGCCGCATCGCCGCCAAGGGGCAGACCACCGCCTCGCTGGCCACCGAGGCGGCCATCAACGCCCTGCGCGTGGCCAAGCTGCCGCCCAACGAGCTCGACCTCATCATCGTCGCCACTTCCTCGCCCGAGCATCTGTTCCCTTCGACGGCCAGCCTGGTGCAAGACCGCATCGGCGCAGACCACGCTGGCGCATTTGACCTTTCGGCCGCCTGCACCGGATTCATCTACGCGGTCAGCATGGCCTCGCAGTCCATCCGCGCCGGCGCCATCAAAAGCGCCCTCATCATTGGCTCGGAGACTCTCTCGCGCCTGGTGGACTGGAGCGACCGCACGACCTGCATCCTGTTCGGCGACGGCGCCGGCGCCTTTGTGCTGCAAGCCTCCGAAACGCCGGGCGG
Organism: Anaerolineales bacterium; assembly: GCA_025808555.1. NCBI lineage: Bacteria > Bacillati > Chloroflexota > Anaerolineae > Anaerolineales > Anaerolineales bacterium. Next base: position 350,630 of record CP075526.1, read on the forward strand.
TGTGCTGTCTTCCGTGCTGCGCTCCGACGGCTCGGGCGGTGATTTGCTCACCATCCCGGCAGGTGGCAGCGCCAAGCCCGCCTCGCAGGCCACCATTGACGCGGGCCTGCACTTCATCCACATGAACGGCAACGAAGTCTTTCGCTTCGCCACACGGGTCATGGCCGCCGCCTCAAAAGAGGCGATGGACAAGGCCAATCTGAACGTGGAAGACGTGGCCCTCATCGTGCCGCACCAGGCCAACCTGCGCATCATCCAGGCCGCTGCTCGCGGCCTCAAGCTGCCCATGGAGCGCTTCATGGTCAACATTGAGCGCTACGGTAATACTTCCACCGCCTCGATCCCCATCGCGGTCTGTGAAGCGGTGGAAGAGGGTCTGCTGACCAAAGGCGACAACTCCGTCCTGGTTGGCTTCGGCGCCGGCCTCACCTGGGGCTCGCTGGCCCTGCAATGGACCGGGCCCTTCGAGCAAGCCGAGCCCATTCGCATCCGTCGCTACACCCGCTTCGCCTGGCTGCGTTCGCTCATGCGCCGCATCTGGCGCCGCATCGAAGGCCTGCTCTGGGGCCGCCGAGGCTGATAGCTTGCCCAAACACGAAACCAAAACACGCTGCCTTCGGCAGCGTGTTTTATTTTCTTGCACCGTCATGCGAGCCACAACCTATATCCGTAGGCCACTGCTCCCGCTCTGCCAACTCGCAAACTGTAGGGGCGGGTTTTGAAACCCCGCCCCTACCGCTACGCCGCGTACATCCTGAGCGGGTGAATTGGCCAACATCAGGACGCAGAGGCCGGCCCAGCGAAGGACCCTCGCAGGCATGCCTTCTGTGTAGGGCCTCAGTTGCTCATACGCGTAGCAAGGATCCCTCGCTGCGCTCGGGATGCACGATGGCATGGATGGCTGGCGGCATGGAACCTTACCAACACTGCAGGTGTATCTATCACAGAGGCTTCGATGCAAACCTGGATACGTACCCACTGGCGCGGTGCGCTGCTCCACGCAGCCTGCCTGGCCGCGCTGGCCAGCACCCTCAGCCTGTCGAGCAGCAGTGAATTCCTGGGCGTAAGCGAGCCCATGATCGCCGCCGGCATATGGGCGGCGCGCCTGCTGCTCATCACCCTCGCCATCACGCCGCTCAACACCCTCTTCGGCTGGCGCAGCCTGCTGCCGCTGCGGCGCACCGCCGGCTTGTGGACCTTTGCCTTTGCCACCCTGCACTTCGCCTACTACGTGCTGGACAATCTGCGCAACTGGCTTATGAACCCCATCCCCAATCTGAACGCTGGCCTGGGCCTTGTGGCGCTGCTAATTCTGGCCGCACTGGCGCTCACTTCCACCAATGCCGCCCAGCGGCAGCTGGGCAAATGGTGGAAGCGGCTGCACAAAAGCGTCTACGCCGCCGGCATCCTGGGCTTGTTGCACGGGCTGTTGGAAACCGGGCACAAGTTTGTAGCCATGCAGCAACCGGAAGCTGCCACTGAGATATGGCTCTATCTCATCCTGCTGGCGATCCTGCTCGCAATGCGCATCCCGCCCCTGCGCCGCGCCCTGGCCAGGTTGCGCCACCAACGCCCCGCCGCCCGCCCCGCCGGCGCGCTGCCTGAGTCATAGAGTGCCGCCGCACGCAGACCGCTCTGCGGTTTGCGCGCGTGGAGATCTGGGTTCAGTCCGTGCCGTGGGCAGATTGCTTCGTGCCGGCAAGCCTCGCAATGACTTGACAAAACGCCTGGCACTCTTGATGAGCGCCCAGCCTGTGCTATAAGGCCAGCATGACCAACCACCACACCCGGGAAGGCAAAAGTTGTTAGTAATAACTTTTGACCCCCTCCCTGATTCCAGCAATAATATCTTCATGCTCAATTACCAGGCTTCAACCGTAAGAGATGTGTAAGAAGTAGGCCCACGTTGAACAAGAGGGGGCAGGGTTGGTATAATCCCGCGATTGTTCTACTTTCCGGAGGCCCAGTTTGAACAGCCCTCGTAGTCGTGTATCCCTTATCTATATCCTCTTTATCGCCGCGCTGGCCTTCTTTTTAGTGTTCAGCTTCCAGCAGCAATCCGGCGCACAAGAGATCCTGACCCTTAACCAGGTCGCCGCAGACATCAAGGCCGGGCAGGTAAGCCGCCTGGTTACCGATGATGAGACCCTGCGCCTGGTCTACCAGGACGGCACCGAACGTACCGCCCTGCGCGAACCCGGCCAGACCACCGTCCAGCAGCTGCTGGATCTGGGTGTCACCGCAGAGGAGCTGAGCGTCCAGAGCATCGAGCTCGAGGTGCGCCCGCCCAGCGCGTGGTTCGGCATCCTCACCGTGCTCACCTACCTGGGACCGCTGATCTTTGTTGGCCTCATCTTCTGGTTTGTCATGCGCCAGGCCCAGGGCAGCAACAACGCCGCCATGTCGTTTGGCAAATCCCGCGCCCGCATGTTCTCTGGTGAGAACCCCACCGTCACTTTCAATGACGTGGCCGGCGCCGACGAAGCCAAGGTGGACCTGCAGGAAATTGTTGAATTCCTCAAAGAACCTGAGAAGTTCATTGCCCTCGGTGCGCGTATCCCCAAAGGCGTGCTGCTGGTGGGCCAGCCCGGCACCGGCAAGACCCTGATGGCCAAAGCCGTCTCGGGCGAAGCCGGCGTGCCGTTCTTCTCCATCTCCGGCTCCGAATTCGTTGAGATGTTCGTGGGCGTCGGCGCCAGCCGCGTGCGCGACCTGTTCGATCAGGCCAAGCGCCATTCCCCCTGCATCATCTTCATTGACGAAATTGACGCCGTGGGCCGCCAACGCGGCGCCGGCCTGGGCGGAAGCCACGACGAACGTGAGCAGACCCTTAACCAGATGCTGGTTGAGATGGACGGTTTCGACACCGACACCAACATCATCATGATCGCTGCCACCAACCGCCCCGACATTCTGGACCCGGCCCTGCTACGCCCCGGTCGCTTTGACCGGCGCGTAACGATGGACCCGCCCGATGTGAAGGGCCGTGAAGCCATCCTCAAGGTGCATGTGCGCGGCAAGCCGCTGGCCAAGGAAGTCAAGTTGCCTACCCTGGCCCGCGCCACCCCTGGCTTTGTCGGCGCTGACCTTGAGAACCTGGTCAACGAAGCCGCCATCCTCTCCGCCCGCCGCAACAAGAAGACCATCGGGCAACAGGAGCTGGAGGAATCGGTCGAGCGCGTCATGCTGGGCGGCCCTGAGCGGCGCAGCAAGATCATCAGCCCGGAAGAGAAGCTGATCGTGGCCTACCATGAGGCCGGCCACGCCATTGTGGGCCACGTGCTGCCGAATGCAGACCCGATCCACAAGATCACCATCGTGCCGCGCGGCCAGGCCGGCGGCTACGTGCTGGCCCTGCCCGACGAAGACCGCGACATGGTCAGCCGCAACAAGCTGATCGAGCGCATGGTGGTGGCCCTCGGCGGCCGCGCCGCCGAAGAGCTGGTGTTTGACGACATCACTTCCGGCGCCTCCAGCGACATCCAAACCGTGACCCAGATCGCCCGCCAGATGGTGATGCGCCTGGGCATGAGCGAGAAGCTGGGCACGCGTGTCTACGGCCAGAAGGAAGAGCTGGTGTTCCTGGGCCGCGAGATCTCTGAGCAGAAGGACTACTCTGAAGCCATTGCTGAAGAGATCGACCGTGAGGTGCTCAAGCTGGTCACTAATGCTTATGCCCACGCCAAGAAGATCCTCACCAAGTACCGCAAGGAGCTGAAGAAGATCGCCGAGAAGCTGGTTGAAGTCGAAACGCTCTCCCGCGACGAGTTCGAGAAGCTGATGCCCGCCGCCAGCAAGCGTGTCGGCGGTACCCCGGTGTTCGTCGGCGCTACCAACGGCCGCAGCGCCAAGTAGCAGCCAACGCATAAAAGAAGGCCAGGCATTCGCCTGGCCTTTTTGTTTCTCTATGCTATTCAAAGCGAGGAGAGCAATGCTTTAAGCGCATTGCGGCCAACTGGGTCTTTCTTGACCTAAAGGATTCCTCGGCTGTACGATCTTGCGCGCTGAGATAAAGTCAAAAACGCCGCCTCGGAATGACAGGAGTGCAAAAATACACCGTCATTCCGAACCCGAGCGAAGCGAGGGGGAGGAATCCTTTAGGTCATTGCAAGCTGAGCAAGTTGGTCTTGCGTCTTCTCCTGATACTTTCACTCAGACCACATAGGGGCGAGCATGCTAAGCCCTATATACCCTGTGCTGAACTCCCGATTCCTTATCCCTCAAATTCGCGCAGGTACTTCTCCCGATTATCCGTACGGGCATGCTTGCCGCTGGAGGTCTTCAGGATCCAGCCGCGCGGCACAAAGCGCAGGTCGCCCACGGTCACCTCGGTCTCCTGCACCACCTTGGCGCGCAGCTCCTGCTCGGCGGCGGCCAGGTCGGCGCCCTCCTGTGTTTCGCAGATGATGACGACTTTCTCGGAGCCAAGGCGCTCGTCCAGTACACCGAAGGCCACAGCGCGGCCGGGGTACACGCCGGCGGTGCGGTTGGCGATGTCTTCCAGGTCTTGTGGATAGATGTTCTTGCCACCAACGATCAGCAGGTCTTTCTTGCGACCACTGATATACAGATCCCCGTCAGCCAGGTAGCCCATGTCGCCGGTCAGGTACCAGCCATCGGCGGTGATGGCCTCGGCGCTCAGGTCAGGCCGCTTGTAGTAGCCGCTGAGCATGAACTCCGAGCGCAGGCCGATCTCCCCCACCCTGCGCTCCGCTAGCAGATTGCGCTGTGCATCAAAGATACCCAGCTCCACACTCTCGATCGGCGCGCCACAGCTCACCACGCGCTTGCCCTCGGCGGCGGGGATGGCTTCGCCGCGCTCCTGCAGCGCGCCGATCTCGACCACATCCACCCTAGGCGGCTGGCCCATCGCGGTATGCGTGACGGCAAAGGTGTTCTCAGCCATGGCGTAGCTGACGCCCAGCGCATTGGCTGAGAAGCCAAACGGGGCCAGTTTCTCGGCAAATATCTGATGGCTTTCGTCGTAGACCGGCTCGGAGCAGTTGATCACGCCGCGCCACGAGGTCAGGTCGAACTCGGCGCCGGGGCGCACGCTACGAGCGATGAGCTTATAGGCAAAGTTGGGCAGCCAGCACAGCGTGCCGCGATGGCGGTCAATAGCCTCCAGCAGGCTGGTGGGCTGGCGCACCCACTCAAATGGCGACATTAGCACCAGGTGCGTACCAGTGAGAATGGGGATGACGAAGCCCGCGATGAGGCCCATATCGTGATACAGCGGCAGCCAGCTCACGATGACGTCTGTGTGCGGATCCAACTGGATGGCCTTGCCATACGCTTCCACCTGGCGCAGCACGGCGCGGTGCGAAAGGGCTACGCCCTTTTGCAAGCCCGTGCTGCCGCTGCTGTGCTGCAGCAGCGCGATGGCATCGGGGTCAATGGCGGGCGCGGTAGGCAGGCTGCTTTCAGCGGCCTGTGCCACGCTCAGCACGGCACAATCGAGCCCCGCCAACAACTCACGCAGCGAGTCATAAAACTCCGGATAGGTGATGACCACTTTGGCGCCTGAGTGCTCGACCAGCGTTTTGATGCGCTGGCGGTACAGGTCGGGATCGAGCTTCTCGGTCAGAAAGGGAAAGATGGACGGCACCGCGCCGATGAGGGCGGCGCCCCAGAAGGCGTAGACCAGATCCAGCGAGTGCTGCAACACCAGGACGACCAGGTCTCCCGCCCCCAGGCCCGCGGCGGCCAGGCGGCCGCTGTAGGCCTGAGCGGATCGCAAGAACTCGCCGCGGGTAATGGTCTGCTCGCCGCCGCGCTCAATGAAGGTGAGCGCTGGCCGCTGCGGGGCTTCGGCGGCGCGGGCGGTGAGGGTGGATACGAGGGTGGACAAGCTACTTGGCGCGGGCGGCGATGAGGTCAGCCAGCTGGTTGAGCGAGTCAAAGGTCTGCGCGTTGAGCTCGGTGTCATCAATGCGCGCGCCCCAGCTTTGCTCAGCAAAGAGGGCCAGGTCCACCAGCGAGAAAGAATCGATCAGACCGCCCGAGATCAACGGTTCGTCGGCGCCAATGGTTTTATCCGGGCGCTTGAGGACTTCCTTGGTGATGTAGTCGTTCAGTTTGGCAATGATTTCATTCTTGTCGGTCATGGTTTCTCCACGCCCCAGTCTATCAAAGACTGGCGCAGGGTATCGAGGGTCTTGAGGCCAACGTAGGAGCGCACACTCCAGGCCTCGTAAGTGATGTGAAAGTCTGGCGGCTGCAAATTCTTGTCGCGGTCCAGGTCCAAGCCGTGATTGGGCAGCGGCTGGGCGGCACGCCACCAGTTGATCAGCGGGATGTCGTATTCATACGCGACCCGCGCCGTGGCCTCATTGATGGCGTGGCCGCCTTCCACATTGTCTGCCTTGGTAAGCAGGATGGGAATGACCTTGTGCTCCAGCGCATAGTCCACCGCCTGGCGCAGGTACTGCTCATAGTTCTCGGCAGTGCGGCCCTCGTATACAAACTCCATCGAGATGAAGATGAAGGAAGGCTGCCAGGTGCGGATCTCGCAGGCGAGCGGGGTCTCGCCATTGTCGCACTGGCCCGGGTCGGCCCGCAGGGCGGTGAAGATGGCGGGGAAGTTATAGCCGCCATCCACAGCCAGGCCATCGCGATTGAAAGAGCCGGTGAAGTGCTCCACGGTCTGAAGTAGATATTGCTCGTTAGGAGGGAAAGAGAAGCGGGCGGGAATGTCATATACGCCCATGAAAGCTTCGGGAATGTTCTGGCAATCACCGGCTACTGAAAAGTGCTGCGGGTTGTTGCCCTGCGCCAGCCCATCGGCATAGACCTGCGCCAGCCACTGGCTGGGCGTGGGGATGATGGGCCAGGCGCGCCAATCGGCGGGCAGCGCGCGCGTATCCGGCGTTGGGGTATGGTCTGGGGTGGCCGTGGCGGGCACGGGCGTGCTGCTGGCTGCTTCGTCAGGCAGGGCGGTCGCCGTGGCCTGCGCCTCGGCGACCTGCGAATTGCTGGCCAGGCCGCACATCTTCCACTCGCCGCCATCCACCACCGCGCTGAAGACGCGGCCACCCAGCTCGTCCAGCTGGTCTTCGCCGCCGGCATAGCTGTAACGCACCTGGCCGGTGCAGCTCACCAAAGCCGACTCGCCATCCTGGGCCAGCAGGCTGCATTCCAGGTTCTCCAGCTCGGTCTGCACGCCCTGATAGGCGGCCGCTTCCAGGCGGGCCTGGGCTTCCCAGGCGGAGCAGGCGGCATTGACCGCGCCGACCTCATCTACCGAGACGAGCGCCTGCAGGTAACCCTCGACGGCGGCCTGGGGGGAACCGGCCGCGCCGCCAGAGCAGGCTGCCAGCAGCATTGCGACGAGAGCGAATTTAAGGGTTGAGGTCAAACTGAGCGGAAAGGGCTTCGATGATCGCATCCGCGAATTGTAGCGTACCCCGCGGGGTGAGGTGGATGGGCGTGTTGGTGAACTCGGCATTGCTGGCGGCTTGCCATAGGTCGGCATAGTGCCAGCCTTGCGCCTCGGCTTCGGCAGCCAACAGGCTGCGGTAGCCGTCGTAGGCCCAGCGGGGATAGAAGGAGTTGTAGCGCAGGTGGCTGTTGGCGCCGTCGCTGGCGAAGATGGGCTCGTTGATGATCAGCACCGGCACGCCGCCAGCCCGCTGCACGCCGGCGGCGAGGACTTCGAAGGCCAGCTCGCCGCGCTCCAGTTCCCGTTCCAGGCCGCCGTAGCTTTCATCGGCTTCCAGGTCTATTGCGTGGCTTTCGTATTCGTCGGGGATGTGCACGTCTATGCCCGTAGCGGCCCAGGCGAAGCCGTAGAGCTGCAAGCGCAGCAGGTCGGCCAGGTTGCGGCGCTGGGAAACAAAGAAGGGATTGGAGAGTGGAGATTGGGAGGGCAATTGGTCAGTGATTATTGGTAACTGATAATTGCTAACCAGGATAGAAACGCGCTGCGGGTTGTTTTGCACCAGGGGCGAGGCAAGCTGCTTATCCCACGGGAAAGCTTCCAGCGTTGTGGGCCAAAGGATGAGATCAGGTTCATACTGCATCGCCTCGTCCAGCAGCATCAGGTCTTTGGTGAGCGAGATGGTGGGATGGCCGAGATTGTAGAAGACGACCTGGCGTCCATCGGCGCTGTGCAAGTTGGCGGAATTGAGCGCGGCGGTCAGCGTATCTTTGTTCTCCAGCAGGAAACCCCATACCGAGGAGTCGCCGATGACAAAGACGCGGAACTCATCAGGGGGCTTGGGCGCGGCCGTGAGGACATGGCTGGCAAACATCGCCTCCACGCTATATAGGTTCAGGTTGTAGGCGCGCTGCGGGTCGTCACCGTACGGCAGGCGCTGGCGGCCGGGCAGCAACGTGTTGTACAAGCTGATCTGGACCAGCGCCGGCAGCGGGTTGATGGCGCCGAAGAGCAGGTTAAGCGCTAGGAACAGAACGGCGGCCTTGGCCAACAGGCGCAACGGGGAAATGGTTTGCGTATCCATCACTAGCCCGATCCAAACAGTACGCGCAGCACATGCAAAGCCTGGGCCGGCTGCGGCAGCACGAACCATACCCAGCCCAATGCCACATAAAGGAAAGTGCCTGCAACGGAGAGGGCATGCTGCCAACGGGCCGGTGCCGGCCTCCCTTTGCGTGCTGCGGCAAACTGGCTGTGCAGGAACAAACCAACGCCATGCCACAGGCCCCAGATCAGAAAGTTGAGGGTGACGCCGTGCCACAGACCGATCAAGGCCATCGTGCTGACCTGCCCCACCAGAATGACAGCCCACACCGGCCAATTGTGCGTGCGCAAGAAGCGCGTCAACGGATTGAAGAAATAAGCGCGGAACCATTGGGCCAGCGTGATGTGCCAGCTGTTCCAGAACGCGGTCAAGTTGGGCTGGCTGTATGGGCGCGCAAAGTTCTCTGGCAGGCGCACGCCGAACAGCAAACCCAGGCCAATGGCGATGTGAGTGTAGCCGGCAAAATCGAAGAAGATGCGCCAGGCATAGGCGATGAGGAGCACCCACATCCACACCGTCGAGTGGGTCTGCGCGCCGAGGGTGGGATTGAGCGCAAAATAGGCCAGCGCATCCGCCAGCACAAATTTCATGAACAGGCCCGTCACCAGGCGTTGGCCGGCGGCCTGCAGCTCGGCTGCGCCGAGCAGGAAGCGTTCATGCAACTGGGGCACAAAGCGCTCGACGCGCTCAATCGGGCCAGCGGTCAATGCTGGAAAGAAGACGATATAGGTCACAAAGTCACGCAGGCCCAGCTGCGGCAGGCGGCCAGCCGCCCGGTCACGCAACGTGTGCACCAGGCGGAAGGCGATATAGGAGAAGCCCAGCCAGTTTATGTCGAGCGCCGTGGCCAGCGCCGGGTCCTGCCCGCCCAGGCTGCGCAGCCAGGCGCTGAGGCCGCGCGCCAGCGGCTCGGCCTTGAGCGCTATGAGGACAGCGAGGATGGCAATGCTGGCAGCGCCCAACACGGCGGCCCGCCCGCGCAGGCTACGAGCGGCCAGCCAGGCCAGCCCAGCCAGCACGGCCACCAAGGCGGCCACTAGTTCCACCTGCGGTGGGCGGCTGGCGGTGAGCAGTGGCGTGTTGAGATAGCGCGTAGCCGCCAGCAGCAGGCCGCCTAGCGCCAAGGCCGCGGCCGCCAGCTTGTTCTCACGGCTCATGCTGGCGCCGGCGGGCAGGGTCAGCGCCCACACGAGAGCGGCCAGGCTCAGACTGGCGGCGGGCAGCCAGAAGTCAAAGCCGCGCACCAGGGCGGCGGGCTGCAGCCAGAACACGGCCAGCGCCGAGGCAGCGAACAGCAGCCGGGGCCGGCTGATGCGGCTATACAGGCGGCCCGCCAACAGGCCCAGCGCGGCGAAGACGAAGATCTGTTGAAGGGTCAACCTAGAAACCCTGATAGATCCATAACGGCGCGCTGTCGCTGGTCATGATCAGTAGCAAGATCGCAATAAGGCATAGCAACAACGCGTAGAAGTTCTCGCGGGAGAGCAGACGTTTGAACATGGCAAGAATTATAAAGCGAGGAGAATCACCACAGATAAACACAGATGCATCTGTGTTTATCTTTGTTCATCTGTGGTTAGAATCCAACGATGAACCGTTTCTTACAGCGCCTGGCCGAACCGCGCCCGATCCTACTGGATGGCGCCACCGGCACCGAGCTGCAGCACCGCGGCATTGACACCGGCACACCGATCTGGAGCGCGCTGGCCCTGCTGGAGTCACCCAAGCTGGTGGAGCAAGTCCACCGTGATTATCTGGAAGCTGGCGCCGAGATCATTATCACCAACACCTTCCGCACTCACCGGCGAAACCTGGAGCAGGTCGGCCTGGGCGAGGAAGCCGCCCGCTTGACCACCCTGGCAGTAGCGATTGCCCAGGCGGCGGTGCGCGCCAGCGGCAAGCCCGCCTATGTGGCCGGCGGCATTGCGCCGCTGGAGGACAGCTACACGATGGCCCCGCTGCCGCGGGCCGTGTACCTGCAGGAGCACGGCGAGATCGCCCGCACGCTAGCCGCCGCCGGTGTAGACCTGCTGCTGCTCGAGACCATGAAGGACATTGCCGAGACCGAAGCCGCTGCCGAAGCCGCGAAGGCGACCGGCCTGCCCTACGGCGTGAGTTTCATCTGCAAGCTGGACGGCCGCTTGTTCTCCGGCGAGAGCATTGCCGATGCGGTGCGCGCCATTGAGCCGCACGGCCCGGCCTTCGTGGGCATCAATTGCACCGCCGCCCCTTACCTGCACAACGCGCTGCGCGAGTTGCGCGCCGCTACCAGCCTGCCTATCTGCGCTTACGCCAACCCCAGCGAAACTGAGGATTATGTGAACTGGGACCCGACCGCCGCTGAGCAGCCCGAAGGCTACGCCGAGTTTGCGCGCCAATGGCTGGCCGATGGCGCCAAGATCATCGGCGGCTGTTGCGGCACCACGCCAGAGCACATCGCTCATTTAAAAGGATTGATCACCGCAGATGAACGCGGATAAACGCCGATAAAAACTTTGCATCTGTGTTTATCTGTGGATAAAAATACATATGGACCACTTCCGCAACGTCTACACAAACAAAGCCGCCGCGTACCATGAGCTGATTGCCGCCGAGGATGCCGACGGCAATCTGTTGCCCACGCTGCAAGCCATCGCGCCGCTGGCAGGTGCCCGTGTGTTGGATCTAGGTAGCGGCAGCGGGCGCATTCCGCTGCTTCTGCGCGGCCTGGGCTGTAAGATCATCGCATCTGACCTGCATCACGCCATGCTGCTTGAGCAGAAGGAGCAGATGCGATTGGTGAACGGAAACTGGGCTTTGGTGCAGGCCGATGGCCGCGCTACGTCCTTCGCCAGAGGTTGGGCGGATATGGTGACCGCTGGCTGGGCCTTCGGTCACCTGGTGGGCTGGTATGCGGACGCCTGGCAGCAGCACGCCGGCCGCGCCATAGCCGAAATGCAACGCCTGGCCAAGCCAGGGGGCACGCTGATCATCATGGAAACGCTGGGCACTGGCGTGCTGGAGCCTGCTCCCCCGCATGCGGGCCTGGCTGCCTACTACGCCTGGCTGGAGAACGAGCACGGCTTCGTGCGCACCACCGTTGCCACCGACTACGACTTTGGTAGCGTGGAACGCGCTGCGGAGCTGTGCAGTTTCTTCTTCGGCGAGGAGTTGGCCGAGCGCGTGCGTGCCAACGACTGGCGCCGCGTGCCGGAATTTACTGGCGTGTGGAGCAGGAGGTACTAGATGTCAAAGAGTAAAGATCAATCTCCTCGCGGCCATGAAGATATTAAACTGCTAGGAAATCTCCTGTCCGAACAAATCCATATAACATGGCAAAGCTTCATTCTGCAAGGTTCATACTTATCGACATTCTTCAGAGATAATACATGGAATTTTGTTTGGTAGTTTATACATGCTGGGACTGACACAGCCTAATAAAGAGCCTACTCGCGACTTAGAATTATTTGAAAAGAATATTGCAAATCAGCTTATAACGATTCTTTTTCATTGAACTTCTGTTTATCCGCAACAATTCAGACGTTTGATAACGTTTACGGATTTGAAGAAGGAGAACAAAGAAGCAAAACTTGCATAGCGCAGATGGAGAAGATTGAATGGCTCAGCAAAAAATCTTAGGTGTTTCTTGTATCAAGCCTCCCTTTCCACTCCGAAAGCTTGTTCAACGCCTCGATCGGCGAAAGGCCGTCCACGTCCAGCTTCTTGAGCTCCTCCACTAACGGATGCTCGAGGGCGAACAGCGGCGCCTGCTGTTCGCTAGCCTGCAGCCCAGCCGTCGGCTGCTGCCCATTCGACTCCAGCTCGGCCAGGATCTGCTGCGCGCGCTGCAGCACGGGACGTGGCAGCCCGGCCAGCTCGCCCACATGGATCCCGTACGAACGGTCAGCCCCGCCCGGGATGATCTTGTGTAGAAAAACCACAGTACCCTCCCCTTCACTGACTGCCACGTTGTAATTGCGCACGCCGGGCAGGCTGGCGGCCAGCGCGGTCAGCTCATGATAATGCGTAGCGAACAGCGTGCGCGCTTTAAGCCGCGGCTCGCTGTGGATATGCTCGATGACTGCCCAGGCAATGGAAAGCCCATCGTAGGTGCTGGTGCCGCGCCCGATCTCATCCAGAATGAGCAGGCTGCGCGCGGTGGCATGGTTGAGGATGCTGGCGGTCTCGACCATCTCGACCATGAAGGTGGAATGCCCGGCGTGGATCTCGTCCTGTGCGCCGATGCGGGTGAAGATGCGGTCCACCAGGCCGATGCGAGCGCTCTCGGCAGGCACAAAGCTGCCCATCTGGGCCAGCAGCACGATCAGGGCCCCCTGGCGCAGATAGGTTGATTTGCCGCTCATGTTGGGGCCGGTGATCAGGCGCACGCACTCGCCATCCTCGAAGACAGTGTCATTGGGCACAAAGCGTTCCTGAGCGGGCAGCAGGCGCTCCACCACCGGATGGCGCCCGGCGGTAATTTCCAACACCCGGCTGTCTTCAACGACCGGGCGCACATAGCCCATCAGCGCGGCCACCTCGGCCAGCGCAGCCAGCACATCCAGCGTGGCCAGCGCACGCGCGCTGACCAGCAGGGGCGCGGCACTGGCGGCCAACTGGCTGCACAGCTCCTTGAACAAGCGCGCCTCCACCGCAAGGATGCGCTCCTCGGCATTGAGCACTTGCGTTTCAACGTCTTTCATTTCCGGAGTGATATAGCGCTCAGCATTGACCAACGTCTGCTTGCGGATGTACTCTGCCGGCAGATTGCCATCATCCTTGGCCTTGGTGACTTCAATGTAATAGCCGTGCACTTTGTTGTAGCCCACCTTGAGCGACTTGATGCCAGTCCGCTCGCGCTCGGCGGCTTCCAGGTTGGCGATCCAATCACGCGCATGGCTGGTGGCGGCCATCAGTTCGTCCAACTCAGCGGCGTAGCCTGCCCGGATGACACCCATGTGGCCGAGCACGGCCGGCGGTTCGTCAGCCAGGGCGGACTGGAGAAGCTTCAACTCTGCGGCGCATTCAGACAAGCCTTGCAATAAACTCGCCGCGGGCGATTTAGAGCCAACCAGCTTCAGCACCGCCGGCAGTGCTTCCAACGTGCTGCGCATGGCGGCCAGGTCGCGCGGCTGGGCTGTGCCGCCCAACATACGGTTGACCAAACGCTCCAGGTCACCCAGTGGCTTGAGCGCCGTGCGCAGCTCGGCGCGGCGCATGCCGTCGCCATGCAGCCAGGCTACGCCCTCCTGGCGGGCGTGGATGGAATCCAGGTCCAAGAGCGGCTTGCCCACCCATTGGCGCAGCAGACGGCGCCCCATCGGCGTGATGGCACGGTCCAGCGTGCCCAGCAGCGAGCCGGCCAGCTCGCCGCGCAGGGTCTCAGTCAGCTCCAGATTGCGCCGCGCCGAGGCGTCCAGGTTCATGAATTCGTCCAGCGTATAAGCGCGTAAGCTGCTGAGCAGGCTCAGGCTGGCGGGTTGCGTCTCCTGCACATATTGCAGCAACGCCCCGGCAGCACGCGCCGCCAGCGGGCGCTCCTCCAGCCCATAGCTCTTCAGGCTCTTTGCTTTGAAATGAGCCAGCAGCGAATCCTGGGCGCGAGCCGGCTCAAAGCGGTAGCCGGGCCAGGGGCTGCCATGGCCGGGCAAGCCGGCCAGGTCGAGCCCATTCTCAATATGTAAGATCTCAGCAGGCGCCAGGCGGCCCAATTCGGCGCGCAGGGTGGCCGCGTCCAGCTCGGTGGCGGCGAACTCGCCGGTGGTCAGGTCAGCATAGGCCAGGCCGGCGCGACCCTCATGCACCAGGGCGGCGGCCAGGTAATTGTTGCCATCGCCAGGCAGCAAACCAGGCTCCACCACGGTGCCGGGGGTGACGATGCGGACGACTTCGCGCGGCATCAGGCCCTTGATGGGTTCTGTCCCCACCTGCTCACAGATGGCCACATGGTGACCGCGCTCGATCAGGCGGGCCAGGTAGCTCTCGGCGGCGTGGTGGGGCACGCCGGCCATCGGCACACGCGCCCCTTTGGCGACATTGCGCGAGGTGAGCACAATGTCCAGCTCGCGCGCCACCAGCTCAGCATCTTCGTCAAAGGTCTCGTAAAAATCGCCCAGGCGGAAGAACAAAATCGCCCCAGGGTGCTGGCGCTTGATATCCAGATATTGCTGGCGTACCGGGGTGATGTTCTCGTTCAGCGAGCCTTCGCTGCTCATGGGCGAAATTCTAACCGTTGAAAGCAGTCCACAGCTAAGCCCAGATATCGAAACCGATTCATCACTCTGAGCATCTGGGTTCACCTGCGGAAAAAGCCTTATAATCCGATCACTATATTCTTGAGAAACGGAGGTTCAGACAATGGCAAGCGTAACGTATGACCATGTAGTAAAGCGTTTCGGAGATGTCCTCGCTGTAAACGACTTGAATATTCACGTAGAGGACAAAGAATTTTTGGTGCTGGTGGGCCCATCCGGCTGTGGCAAGTCCACCGCCCTGCGCCTGTTGGCCGGCCTGGAGGAGATCTCCTCCGGCGAGATCCGCATCGGTGACCGGGTAGTCAATGACCTGGCGCCCAAAGACCGTGACATCGCCATGGTGTTCCAATCCTATGCACTGTATCCGCACATGTCGGTCTTTGACAACATGGCCTTTGGTCTGCGCCTCCGTAAGATGGAAAAAGCCGAGATCAAGCGCCGGGTAGACAACGCCGCCGCCATCCTGGGCATCCAGGAGCTGCTGCAGCGCAAGCCGCGCCAGCTCTCCGGCGGCCAGCGCCAGCGTGTGGCCGTGGGCCGCGCCATCGTGCGTGAGCCCAACGTCTTCCTGCTCGACGAGCCGCTCTCCAACCTGGATGCCAAGCTGCGCGTGCAAACCCGCGCCCAGATCAGCAAGCTGCACCAGGACCTGCAGACCACCTTCATTTACGTGACCCATGACCAGGTGGAGGCCATGACCATGGCCACTCGCATCGCGGTGATGAACCACGGCGTGCTGCAGCAGATCGACACCCCCCACAACCTGTACGAGCGCCCGGCCAACAAGTTCGTGGCCGGCTTCATCGGTTCGCCCGCGATGAACTTCTTTGACGCCAAGCTGGTGAAAGATGGCGGCAAGCTGGTGGCCGATGCAGGCGCATTCCAGGTGGAAGCGCCCAAGGGCAACAAGGCCGCTGAGGCGTATGCCGGCAAAGCCGTGACCCTGGGCATCCGCCCAGAAGACATCCACAACGCCAAGTTCACCCCGGCCGACATCACCCCGGCCCAGGTGGAAGCCAAGGTGGATATCGTCGAGCTGATGGGTAACGAGATCGTGGCCTACCTCAAAGCAGCCGACACAGACTTCGTGGCCCGCGTTGACCCCCGCTCCGAGTACAAGGTGGGCGACAAGGCCCAGGTGGTGTTCAACACCAGCAACCTGCACCTGTTCGACAAGGAAACCGAGCAGGCCATCCGGTAAGCTGTATCATTTGTGATACAAAAGGCGTAATGCGCTTTGCGCATTACGCCTTTTTTGTTGGCAACAACACTTGGTAAAAACAAGAGGAATTCTTTATGCCTTACGATTACGTCCCTGACCTGCTTGTAAAATCCACCAGCAAGATCGTCTTGCTGATATTGGACGGGCTCGGCGGCCTGCCGCTGGTGCCCGGCGGCCCCACTACGCTCGAGGCGGCGCAGACTCCCAATCTGGATAAGCTCGCCGCCGAGGGCACCCTGGGCCGCACCATCCCGGTGCGCCACGGCATCACCCCCGGCTCCGGCCCGGCCCACCTGGCCCTGTTCGGCTACGACCCGCTGCACTACCCCGTGGGCCGCGGCGTGATGGAAGCGCTGGGCGTGGGCCTGGAAGTTGGCCCGGGCGCGGTGGCGGCCCGCGGCAACTTCTGCACGCTGGACGCCGACGGCAACATCACGGACCGCCGCGCCGGGCGCATCTCCTCCGAAGAAGCCGCGCCCATCGTGGAGCAACTCAAGACGATCGCGATCCCCGGCGTGAAAATCGAAGTGCGCCACGTCAAGGAGTACCGCTTCGCGGTGGTCATTCACGGCGATGGCCTGCAGGGCGAGATCGACGATACCGACCCGCAGGTGACCGGCGTCAAGCCGCTGCCAGCGGTGGCGCGCGAGGCCGGCTCTGCTAAAACGGCCGAACTGTTCAATCAATGGGTAAGCGAGGCGCACAAAGTGATGGCCGGCCAGCCCAAAGCCAATGGCATTACCCTGCGCGGCTTCGGCGGCGACCCACAGCTACCCAGCTATCAGGACGCCTACGGCCTTAAGGCCGCCTGCGTGGCGGTGTACCCGATGTATCGCGGCGTTTCCAAGCTGGTGGGCATGCAAACCATCCTGTTCGACGGTGAAAGCCCGGCCGACGAGTTCGCCGCGGCCGCCAAGGTCTGGGACGACTATGACTTTCTCTTCATCCACATCAAGAAGACCGACAGCATGGGCGAGGACGGCAACTTTGATGGCAAGGTCAAGGTGATCGAAAGCGTGGACCAGGCGTTGCCCGTCCTGCTGGCGCTCAAGCCAGACGTGCTCATGGTCACGGGCGACCACAGCACACCGGTGAAGATGCGCGCCCACTCGTGGCATCCGGTGCCGCTACTGTTCTGGGCGCCGGAGCGCGGCCTGCCGGATGAGCAGACCCGCTTCGGCGAACGCGCTTGCATGCAGGGCGGCCTGGGCACCATCCCGGCCACCGAACTGATGGCTCTGGCCCTGGCTCATGCCGGCCGACTGGAAAAATTCGGGGCGTAGTACCTAGCAAACAGCGAATAGACTAAAGTGGGAATGGATACGGACATGAGGCTTAGAATTTCTTTTTATTTTTGGGGGTGTTTGATATGGCAAGGCTAGTCCGTACGCTGTTTATCTATGCTCCAGTGGCCTTCACCATTTTAGAATTGGCCAGACGAGTTGGCCCTGACTTACAGTCCCAAAATCACAACCACGTAATAGCGGCACTTGGTTGGGCTTGTTTTTGGCTTACAGTTGAGAGAGTTCAACAACCAAATATAGTTGCTGATGGTGTAAATCCTAATCTAGAGCCGCCGTTCGATATTGACACTGGTCATCGCGTGTACTGGGTTGCCAGGTACTTTCTGTTGCTCAGAAACATGCGAACGTTTTGCCAGTAGAGGACACTAAACCTTTGCATGTCCATATTGATTATTTTTCAACAGACTTAAGGCCGCGGAAGGGGATTAGTCACGAAAAACCATTTTGGTTCGACGGCCCTCCGGCTTCACGTGATTTTCCTAAAGGCCCACCCGTAGTCATAGCCGCAAACGGCAGTTTCGTAGGACTATGCCTAATCTCACGCGAGATTGGTCAGAAAGGTTTACATGTATTCAGCTATGACAGTTATATAAGGCGAACTAAAAAGTTTGACCCATTCCGCCCAGAATTTAAGATACTTGACAAGGAATTCTATGTGAGAGTCAAGATAACTTCCCCAACAGCCAGCCCTCTCCCGATCTGGGTGAAGATAATCGAAAAAGGAGAACAGGAGCATCCTGAATTTGATGTCCTGAATCCTTTACAGTCAATATGGCTTACGTTCAAATCAAGCTTTGGAAGACGAGAGAGCAAATACGAAGATTAACAAGAAATGCATGGGGCACAGACGCAAAACTAACCATCGCGGAAAATCTGCTATTGCGAAGAGCACTCAAAGTTCGCGACGGCTTTCCTCGATTTTGTATATTGACTTGGTTACTGTTCTGCATTTATCTCCGTCCAAACCCGCGCCACAACCCAATCCCACCCAGCAGCGACAGCCCGCCCAGCGCCAGGAACACATCCTGCCAGAAGCGCATGGGGAAGAGGCGGATGAGCGTGTCTGAGTACAAGAACAGCCAGCTATCGCCTTCAAAGAACACGCCGTGAAATTCGGTGAACAGCCAGTCAAAGCTCAACGCGATCAGCACCAGCAGCGCCAGAATGAGCGCAACGGTCAGCGCTCCGCCTTGCGCCAGGGCCGCCCGCAGCTGCGCCTGCAGGCCCAGGCGCCAGGCGGCGATGCTGATGCCCGCCAGCGCCATCAGCGCGCCCACCCACACCTTGAGCGCTTGCTGGGTCAGCATCTTGACGTCGTGCATGTGGCTGAGCTCGCGCTCGTTGTAGAGCGGCGTGCCGTCGTCAAAGGTCTGCTCACCTAAAAACGAGATGTCCTCATCGTTCAGCAAATAGTCCAAGGCCAGCGGGGCGTAGCGCAGGCGCTCGGCCTGGGTCATGCCGTACGGGTCCGCCGGGAAGCCCGGCATGTTGTATTCAATGTTGACGAACAGCGGCGTCAGCAGCAGGCGCGTGGCAGTCAGCACGATCACCACTGGCACCAGCAGCGGCACGACATAGCGGATCAAGAACTTCATTGCAATTGCTCCACTTCTCCAGACAGCACAAAGCGCAGCACCATACTATTGATGATCCATTCGATCGGCGAGCGGTCGTCCGTCAATATCTCGCCGCCGGTGGGCGTCTCGCGGCGGTGCTCCAGCGTACGCTGCATGGCAGCCAACAACAGTGGATGGCTATCCGGGTTCGCCGCTAAGCGCGCATAGTTAGCTTGCAGGTCTTCAAAACGGGTGGGCTGCACCGTGGCGTACACCAGCGAATTGAACGTATCGGGAATATCCATCACGTGCACGCTGGCGAACACTTGCCCCAGCGTGGCGACCAGCGCATCGATCAGGCGGCGGTCATTCGGGGCGCGGCCCACATTGATGGCCAGCACGCCATCGTCCGTGAGACGCTGGCGACACAGGCTAAAGAATTCCACAGTGGTCAGATGCGGTGGAATATACGGCGGGCGGTAGGCATCGATCTCGATCAGCGAGTAGGTGCGCTCACTATGCTCCAGCCCCCAGCGCCCATCCACCGCCAATGCGGTGAGATTGGGCATCGTCATGCCAAAATACTCGCGCCCCACCGCGATGATGTCGGGGTCAATCTCGTAGCCATCCATCGGCACGCCTTCGCCCAGCACAGCGGTGGCGCCGCGGGCGCTGGTGCCTGCCGCCAAGCCGATGATGGCGATGGCCGAGATGTCCTCAGGCTCGTAGCCCGCATTGAAAAACGGGCCAACCAGGAATTGCTCCCACGGCCCGCGGAAATCGAGCACATCCGGATGATAGATCGAATGCACACCCTGCCCTTCGTTCAGGCGCAGGTAGCGCACGCCGTTGAACTCCAGCACCTGGATGTAGTTGTAGGCCGTCTCGTCTTCATAGATCTGGCCAGTGGTCGCCTTCAGGTTTCCCTGCGCCCACACCGCGGCCAGCGCCGCCAATAGCAGCGGCAGCGCCAGCCAGCCGGCCGCTTTGCGCCAGCTGACCGAGAGCCCCAGCCCCACCAGCCCTACCGCCATCAGCGCGAAGCTGAAGATGAGGATGGTGACCGTGCTGCCATAGACCGGGATCAGCACCAGCACCGGCAAAAAGGTGCCGATCACCGAGCCGAGGGTTGAGAAGGCATAGATGCGACCCGAGGTGCGGCCGGCCTCCTTCTGATCAGTGATGGCCAGACGAATAGCGAACGGGGAGGCCGTGCCCATCAGTGTGATGGGTACGATGAACAGCACCAGCACCGAGACCAACGCGCCGGCCAGCACGCCCACCTGCAACTGGTCGAAGGCGTCCGCCGCAGCGCGCAGCACCGGGCGCGCCACCAGCGGCACAATGCCGGCCGTGAAGCCGGCCCAGATCTGGATCTTGTAAAAGGTCTCGAAATGCGGCGAGCGATCAGCCCAGCGGCCGCCGATAAAGTAGCCCAGCGTGAGATAAATAAGAATCAGGCCAATGATGCTGGCCCACACCAGGTTGCTGGTGCCAAATACGTTACCCAGCAGGCGCGAGGCGGTCAGTTCGACGCCGAGCGTGGTGAGGCCAGAAGCGAATACGGCGAAGGTGAGATAGCGGCGGGTCATGGGGTGGATTATAGCTTTCAGCGCTCAGCGGCCAGCCAACCCCGTGTCATTCTGACCGGGTTTCTGCATCCACACACCAGACCGCTGAAGCCCGACCAGGGAAGAATCCTTATAGTCTTATCTTCTATGCTGCGTCCATTTCGTCCATTACTCACGCGCGTAGAAGCGTTATTCGGCGCAGCCGAATAGCTTGTACAAACGCTGCGAAGCAGTGCACTTTCCAGCCTTAATTCCACGCGTAGAAGCATTATTCGGCGCAGCCGAATAGCTTCTACAAACGCTGCGAAGCAGTGCACTTTCCAGCCTTAATTCCACGCGTAGAAGCGTTATTCGGCGCAGCCGAATAGCTTCTACAAACGCTGCGAAGCAGCGTACGTTGCTTTGCAGCGTAGATTTCACATTTCCCCGCTATCATGGTTATAGGTAGTGATGCTCGTGGCCACCAAGCCTGATTTCGAAGCCTTAGTCGAAGCCCACAGCGGCGAGCTGTTCGGCTACCTGTGGCGCCTGCTGGGCGACGAGGCCGAGGCGCAGGACTGCCTGCAGGATACCTATCTGCGCGCCTACAAGGCCTATGCGCGGGCGAGCAATGACAACCTGCGCGCCTGGCTGTACAAAATTGCAACCAACGCCGCCCGCACCCGCCAGCAACGCAACGGCCGCCATGCGGCCAAGCAGGCCGAGCTGCACGATGAGTTGCACTCCGGTGAAGCGCGCATCGAGACCCAGGTGCAGCAGCGTATCAGCCTGGCTGCCGTGCGCACCGCCGTTAGCAGCCTGCCGCGCCAGCAGCAGGCTGCCCTGCTGCTGCGCAAATATCAGGGCCTCGAATATGGCGAAGTGGCCGCCGCCCTCGGCTGCAGCGAGCCGGCGGCCCGCGCCCATGTCTACCAGGCGCTCAAGAAGCTGCGCGCCCAGTTTAGCGAGGAAGACCATGACTAAAACAGACTCTTGGCTGGAAACCAGTCGCCCCGCCAGCACTTCACTCGAACACGCCCTCGACGCGGCCTACGCCGCGCCACCGGCAGCCGCCGCCCAGCGGGCGCAGGCCGCCGTGCGCCGGGCGCTGGCCGCCAACACCGGCCAGCCGATGTATTACGACTATGTGCAAGACACACCGCTCGGCCCGCTATGGGTCGCCGTGGGCGAGCATGGCCTGGTGGCCATCGAATACGAAAGCAGCGAAGCCAGCCTGCGCGCTTACTTGCTCAAACTGGGCGGCCAGCCCGTGCGCTCGGCGGAGCGGGTGGCTGCCGCCGCCGAGCAAGTACGCATGTACCTGCTCGGCAGCACCCACGCCGTAGACCTGCCGGTGGATCTCAGCCATCTCACCCCGTTCCAGCAGCGCGTCCTGCAAGAGACCCGCCGCGTGCCGCGCGGCCAGGTGCGCACCTATGCCGAGATCGCCAACAGCATCGGCAATCCGAAGGCGGTGCGCGCCGTAGGCCAGGCCCTGCGTCGCAATCCGATCCCCATCGTGGTGCCCTGCCACCGCGTGGTGGCCTCCGACGGCACGTTGGGCGGCTACGGCGGCCGCATGCGTGACCAGCGCAAGCTCAGCCTGCTCAAGCTTGAAGGCGTCACCTTCGCATAGGTCGTAAGGGCGGGACTCACCTGCCTACGCATATCCCTGTGCTTCGCGAGGAGCGCTGTTCCCAAAGCAGTTATGCAGCGAGAGAGGAATCCTTTAGGGCAAGAAAGGTCTAGCCTGATTCCACCACCGCTAACGGCTTGACAAACCAACCCATTTCCTTACTGTCTCCAAACTTCCTGCTACATTCGCACACATGCCACCATCTGCTCCATCCAATCCCGACAAAGCGAAAAGTTTTAACCAATTCGTCGGAAAGTTAAAAGTGCAAACTTTACGGGGGAAAGTATTAACCCAGGTGCAAACTTCACATCTGCTAACATATCTCTGATGTAAGAGCCCGCCCGCCGCACTCATCTAGTCAGTATCCGTACACGAAAGCGAGCACACATGACCTCTACCCTCGGCATCCACCACATTACCGCCATCGGCTCTGACCCGCAGCGCCTTGTAGACTTCTACACCCAGATCCTCGGCCTGCGCCTGGCCAAGAAGACCGTCAATCAAGATGACGTCAGCGCCTATCACCTCTTCTTTGGTGACCGCGAGGGCGGCCCGGGCATGGACCTGACCTTCTTCACCTTCATGCCGCCCACCCCCGGCAGCCGCGGCAACGGGCTGGTCACCAACATCAGCCTGGCCATGCCGGCAGGCGCCCTGCCTTTCTGGAAAGAGCGCTTCGATGAGCTGGGCGTCAAGCACGAAGGCATCGCCACCCAGCTCGGCTGGCAGCGCCTGGTCTTCTACGACTACGATGACCAGCGCCTCGAGCTGGTAGAAGTAGACCCGGCCAATTTCGATGACAAAGATCTATGGACCACGCCACAGGTCGGCGCCGAGCATGCCATCCGCCAGTTCCACTCCGCCCTGCTGAGCGTGCACGACAAAGCCCTGGTCGAGCCGATCCTGCTCGCCTTCGGCTACGCCGTCGAGAGCAGCGAAGGCAACCTGACCCGCTATCACCTGCCCGGCCGGCAACGTGCCGAATTTGTGGAATTGGAAGAAGACCCCAGCAAGCCAGCTGGCTTCAACGCCTCCGGCACCGTGCACCACATCGCCTTCTCCGTGGCCGACGAGGCCGCCCAGCAGGCCGTGCGCCAAAACATCGCCGGCATGGGCCTCTATCCGACCAAGATGATCGACCGCTTCTATTTCAAGTCGGTCTACTTCCGCACACCGGCTGGCATCCTGTTCGAGCTGGCCACCATGGGGCCAGGCTTCACCGCCGACGAGCCGCTGGAAACCCTGGGCGAGAAACTTTCGCTGCCGCCGTTCCTGGAGCCGCATCGAGAACAGATCGAAGCCGGCCTTACCCCTGTCACCGTGCGCCCGCTGCCCTGACGATGAGCGAATTTATCTACATCCATCAGGACCACAACGCGGCCCGCACGCTGTTCCTGCTGCACGGCACCGGCGGCGATGAGCACGACCTCATCCCGCTGGTCGACCCGGTGCGCGAGAGCTACAACATCGTCGGCCTGCGCGGCAATGTATCCGAAGGCGGCATGCCGCGCTTCTTTGCCCGCTTGGCCATGGGCGTGTTCGACATGGACAGCATCGCCAGCGAGACTGATAAGCTGGCCACCTTCCTGACCCGTTGGTACGCCGAACACAAAACGGATGCCAAGTCAGCCACCTTCGTCGGCTACTCGAACGGTGCCAACATGATCTTGGCCACCTTGTTCCGCCATCCCAGCGTCATCACCAACGCGGCCCTGCTGCACAGCATGCTGCCTTTTGACCCACCGCAGCTGAATTTGATGAGCAAACGCTTCCTCGTTACCTACGGCGAGCATGACCCTCTGATGCCATCGGGGGAGGCACAGCGCGTGATCAGCGTGCTGCAAGCCGGCGGCGCCGACGTGGACGCGTTCTCGCATCCTGGGGGCCACGAGCTGACCCACA
This sequence comes from Anaerolineales bacterium, assembly GCA_025808555.1. Classification (NCBI taxonomy): domain Bacteria; kingdom Bacillati; phylum Chloroflexota; class Anaerolineae; order Anaerolineales; species Anaerolineales bacterium. The sequence continues at coordinate 374,516 of CP075526.1, forward strand.
CCGAGCAGGCCGCGCTGCTGGAGTTTTTGGCATAGAAGCCTGGATCCCCGCACTCCCGTCATTGCGAGGACGTGAAGCGGCGCAGCCGCTGAGCAACGAAGCAATCTCCAAGTCTATGTTCTTGCTGTCCTAGGGTCAGCTTTGTTCTCTTCATTGCGTATAATTCCCTCTCTAAGAAGAGAGACTATGCCCAAAACTGCCAACCAGATTCGTCAAGATTACTTAGATTTCTTCACCCAGCGCGGCCACACCGAGGTACCCTCCGCCCCCTTGGTGCCCGGCGGCGATGCCACCCTGCTGTTCACCAACTCCGGCATGGTGCAATTCAAAGACGTCTTCCTCGGCACCGACAAGCGTGACTACAACCGCGCCGTGGATTCGCAAAAGTGCCTGCGCGTGGCCGGCAAACACAACGACCTCGAGGACGTGGGCACAGACGATACCCACCATACCTTCTTCGAAATGCTGGGCAACTGGTCCTTTGGCGATTATTACAAAAAAGAAGCCATCGCCTGGGCCTGGGAGCTGTTGACCCAAACATGGGGCCTGCCGGCAGACCGCCTGTACGCCTCCGTATTCAAGGATGACCAGGGCGAGATCGAAACCGACAAAGAGGCCGCCGATAACTGGCTGGCCCAGCCCGGCTTCGTGCCTGAGCACCTGGTCTATTACGGCCGCAAGGACAACTTCTGGGAGATGGCCGACACTGGCCCCTGCGGCCCCAACAGCGAGATCTATTACGACTTTGGGCCGGAGTACGGCGAGATCCAAAAGAACACCGATGGCGAACTCGCCCTCGACAGCCCGCGCTTTGTCGAGATCTGGAACTTGGTCTTCATCCAGTACAACCGCACCGGCCCCAAGGACCTGAAGCCGTTGCCCGCCAAGCATGTCGACACCGGCATGGGCCTGGAACGCATCGTCTCCGTATTGCAGCAGGCCAAAGGCAACTACCGCACCGACCTGTTCACGCCGCTGATCGCGAAAGTGCAGGAGCTGGCCGGGCAGACGGACGCCGAGCGGGATGCCAACTTCACCCCCTACCGCGTGATCGCAGACCACGCCCGCGCCGCCACCTTCTTGATCGCCGAAGGCGTCGTGCCGGGCAATGTGGGCCGCAACTACGTGGCGCGCATGATCATCCGCCGTGCCGCTCGCTTTGGCACCAAGCTCGGCCTCACCGAGCCGTTCATGGCCCAGGTCGCTGAAGCCATCATTGCGCACTATGGCGAAGCCTATCCTGAGCTGGTCAAGAACCGCAGCGCCATCCTGGATGGCCTGACGCGTGAAGAAGAGCAGTTCCAGCGCACCGTTGAAAGCGGCATGGCCAAGTTGGACGCGCTGTTCGCCGGGCTGCCCGCGGGCGGCACACTGGATGGCGCTCAGGCCTTCGACCTGTACGCCACCTACGGCTTGCCGCTGGAGCTGACCCGTGACGTGGCCCGCGAGCGCGGCTACGGCGTAGACGAAGCCGGCTTCCACGCCGCCATGGAGCAGCACCGCACCGCCTCCGGAGCGGGCCAGGCCATGGGCGCGCTGGGCGGCGAGCAGGCTGAAGCCTTTGCCTCCGTAGTGCAGCAACTGCAGGCCGACGGCAAACTGAGCGACAAGGGCGTCAAGTACGACCCTTACGAAGATCTGGACGAATTGGACACCAAGGGCGAAGTGCTGGCTCTGGTGAAAAACGGCCAGCCGCTGCAGCAGGCCGCCGCCGGCGACACCGTCGCTATCATCCTGCCCAAGACACCCTTCTACATCGCTGCAGGTGGTCAGGTGAGCGACACCGGCGTGATCCAGGCTGCCGATGGCAGCTGGGCCATCCGTGTGAGCGAGATGCAGCAGCCCGCCGCCGGCGCCATCGTGCACATCGGCGAAGTGGTGGAAGGCGCGCCAAGAGTTGGTGATGCCGCCATCGCCCGCGTGGATGCCCGCCGCCGCCAGGACATTATGCGTAACCACACCGCCACGCATTTACTCCACGCTGCGCTGCACCAGGTCGTGGGCGAACACGCTCGCCAGGCTGGCTCGCTGGTGGCGCCCGACCGCCTGCGTTTTGACTTCAACAATCCCGAGGCCGTCAGCAAAGACGCCATCGTCCAGATCGAAGATCAGGTCAACGCCTGGGTGCTGGACAATTACGAGTTGGAAAAAGAAACCAAATCGCTGGAACAAGCCAAAAAGGAAGGCGCCACCGCCCTCTTCGGCGAAAAATATGGCGACAGGGTGCGCACCATTGCCATCGGGCAGGAGGACGCGCCATTCTCGTATGAATTGTGCGGCGGCACGCACGTAGAACACACCGGCGATATTGGCCTGTTCCTCATCGTCAGCGAGGGCAGCGCCGCCGCTGGCATCCGCCGCATCGAAGCCGTCACCGGCCGCGAGGCCTACGCGCTGGCCAAGACGCGCAACGCCGCACTGCAAGAGGCAGCCCGCACCCTCAAGACCACCCCAGACGATGTGCCGGCCAAGACGGCTGCATTGCAGAGCGAGCTGAGCCAGCTCAACAAAGAGCTGGCCGCCGCCCGCCGCGCTCAAGCACAACAGAGCCTAGGTGATTTGCTGACCAACTTGCCGCAAGTTTCTGGCGTGCCGGTGCTGGCGGCGGCCGTGCCCGGCGCCGATGCCGACGCGCTGCGCGCCCTGGCCGACAAGTTCCGCCAGCAGCATGCCAGCGGCGTAGCCCTGCTGGCGGCGGTGGCGGATGGCAGCGTCACCCTCATCGCCGCAGTCACAAAAGACTTAGTGGCCCGCGGCCTGCAGGCTGGCGAGCTGGCCAAGCAAGCCGCCTCCGTGCTGGATGGCCGTGGCGGCGGCAAGCCGGAGCTGGCGCAAGCCGGCGGCGTGGACAACGGCAAGCTGGACGAAGCGCTGGCCATGGCCGCAAAGTGGGTAGGCGAAAAGTTAGGGTAAGTGAAACGATTCTTCTCTTTCAACACCCTGCTTATCCTGATTGCTATTGGGCTGGTCAGCAGCATTATCCTATCCATCTTTTATGAGACCTTACTGCCACTGCTGCGCGCCGAACAATGGCTGGCTTTCTTTGCCAATGTAGTCGGCATCCCCATCATTCTGGCGGGTACTTGCAGCGTGTGCTGGGAGCATGGGTGCTACTGCGCGGCCCAGAGGGGCCAAACCCCAAAGATCTCGCACACATTCTGCGCTCCTTCCGGCCGGGCCTGCTATGGTTCTTTGGCGGATTTGGACTGATCGCACTGGGCAGCTATATCAGCAACATCAGCTAACAATCCAGCTGCTTTTCGGGCAGTCGCAAGCTCTAAAACTGGCTACACTTGCAGCCTGCAAGCTCGGCCAAAATACTGGCCGCATTCTTGCACTCTGATACGCAAATGGTCACCCGTTACGCCATCTTCGGCCTCACCATCCTGCTAGGCCTGATCGCCAGCCTTTATCTGGGCTGGGAGCTGCGTCCGCTGTCTGCGGCCGACGCTGACCCCAGTCTGCTGCGCGAGGACTACGCCGCCGATTACGCGTTGATGGCCGCCGAAGCCTATGCCGCTGACGGTAGCCTGAGCCGCGCTATGGAGCACTTGGAGCTCCTGAATGCTGACAATGCTCTGCTCCCTCTGGTAGCCGCGATGGAATTCGGGCAGGAGCATGGCTACTCCCAGGCTGACCTCAACCTGCTCGCCAACCTGGCCGGCGCCCTGCGCGACCAGGTGCCCAGCCTCTCCCATACGCCCACCCCATGATGACCAAAGAGCCGGCCAAGCGGCCGCCGCTGTATCTGCTGACTGGCCTGGTGATCGGCCTCCTCCTCGGCTGCATACTGTCCTTCATCGCCTTCCCGTTGCAGGTTGCCAGTGTTGGGCCCAGCCACCTGGCGGAGGAACATCAAGACCAGTATCGCCTGATGATCGCATTGGCGTACGCCTCCAGCGGCGACATCAGCCGGGCGCAGGCGCGCCTGGCCCAGCTGGGCGATGCGGACCCTGCCCGAGCGCTCAGCGCCCAGGCGCAGCTGGCGTTGGGCAACAGCGCCACGCAGCGCGAGGCGCGTGCGCTGGCCAGCCTGGCCCGTGACCTTGATACCTTCCAGGCCAGCGCCCAGTCCACCTCGGTCGCCATCCACACGCCTAATCCAGACGATGTGGATGCCGCCCCGACGCCCTTCGTAGCCGATGAGGGCGGCGTGTACACGCTCAGCAGCCGCGAACTACTGTGCGAAAGCAGCGAGGCACCGCCGCTGGTCAAACTATTCATCTTCGATGAGAACGGGCAAGCCCAGGCTGGTGTTCGCATCGCAATGCACGATGGCGAAGAGAGCAGTGAATTCTTCACTGGCGCCCGCCCCGAATTCGGGCCGGGCTATGCCGAATACGAAATGACCCCAGGGAACACGTACATTCTCTCGATCGCAGGCACCGAAACGCTGGCGGGCTTGCAGCCAGCCGCCTGCATCACCGATGCCGGCGACCCCGCCTGGGGCGCCTGGCTGCTGCTGTTCAACCGCGCCAAGCCATAGTACTCCCTGCCTATACAATCGAATAAGGCGGGGGATAGAATTCTCCAGCATTTTCTTCCGGAGTCAGGGGAAGTTCTTTGACTCGGCATGCTATGAAAAAAAGCACGTCTGATACGCTGTCCAAACCATCACGTACAGTTTGGCTGCTGCTCGCTTGCAGTGCGCTGTATTTTGTCCTGCTGATCTTCCCCAACGCCACCGGCGCCCAAACCCCCGACATGCTGTCCATCTTTGAAGTGGACGAGTATGCGCAATATGAACATGCTGTGCGCATGGCCGGCGGTGGAGGAACCTTTGCGGATGGGCTGCGCAAGTTTGTGGCCTACCAACATTATCACTACGGTTATCCTTTTTATCTTCTCTCGGGCCTGAGTCTGCTTCCGCTGCGTTTGGCGGCTGGCGGTCAATGGGCTGAGCAAACTCAGCTAATTGTTCTAATATTGCGCCAATTTGTCAGCGTGCTGCCCAATCTGATCAGCATCTGGTTGCTTACTTATACAGCCACCGAATTCAGGTCAAGGGTGAGAACCATTGTTGTCTTCACCCTCTTGCTTTTGCTTCCCGGCTTGTTAGGCAACAGCCTGTGGTGGCATCCTGATGGCGCGGGTTTACTACTCATCTCGCTGGTTTTTTTCTTCTTGCGGCTTGACCGATTTAAGTTTGGCAGGTTCTTTTGGCTTTCTGCAATCGCGGCGGGACTGGCCCTTGGAGTCAAGTTCCTGGGTGCACTGTTCGTTCTTGTTATCCCCACATATCTGATCCTTGGCACGCAAATGGCAACTCAAAGTTTGAAGCAGGCCACCTTGCGAGCGATAGGCTTCGTTGCGCTGATGCTGGCTACCTTTGTAGTCAGCAACCCTGTATTGCTATTCGCAGCCGAGCGCGGCGAATTCATTCTGCGTCAGCAGATCATTCTTCGCGAAGCCAGCGAGGGTATCTTTGTCAGCCAGCCTGATTTCTTTCAAGATGGGAGGTTGCCAACCTGGCTAACCGAGAATTTTGGCACTGGGCTATTCCTGCTGCTACTTGCCATCTCCCTGATTATTGGACTTTACAAAAAAGATACACGGACCCAAGCGTTGCTACTTACTGCCTGGATATTTCCCAACCTGGCAGCTGTCCTGCGCGCCTCATCCTTCCGCACCCACTATTGGCTACCGTTAATGATGCCCGTTATCACCGCGTTGGTATTTGTTCTCCCCGAACGTCTAAACCATCTAGCCCGAAGGCCACTGGCCGCCAGGAAGCTTTTGCAGTGGGCCGCGCTGGCGCTGCTTTTAGTACAAGCCGGGCTGTTCCTAAGACAGGATGTACGGCAATATACTCACACGCTGCAGCGTGAAGATACCTCGCCCAGCCTGCAGTTCTATCGCAGCGTTCAGCCCATGCTGGCTGGCGAAGCGCCTGTTGTCGTCTACCGGGATTGGAAGGTCTACTTCCCTAACCAAGCTGGCATATCTGTTTTCATGGATTGGGATTTGGCTAGTCATGACATGCTCAACAGCGAGCAGCCGAATGTGCTACTGCTGGAGCGTGAGAACGTAGAAGCATACGGGGCGGCTGACTATCTTGACAGCGCCCCCGACCCTGACCGCCTGCGCGGCATGCACCTGTTCTACCGGGGTGCGCTGCTGGACGAAATCCCTGGCTATGAACTAGTATACGAAGATGGCTTTGGGCTGATGTTCGTGCGGCAGTAGCCCCCTAGCCCACCACGTCCATCTGGCCCCAGTTCTTGCCGACCTTCACTTCGGTCTGCAGAGGCACGCTTAGCTGGTAGGCCTTGCTCATCTCGTCGCGCACCAGCGCGGCTGTCTTGTCCAGTTCCGCCTCAGGCACTTCCAGCACCAGCTCATCGTGAACTTGCAACAGCATTCGCCCGCCCAGCTTGGCCTTGGGGAGGGCAGCATCTACGCGCAGCATGGCCAGCTTCATGATGTCAGCCGCAGTGCCTTGAATGGGGCTGTTGATCGCTTCGCGCTCCAGGCGGCTCTTGAGCACATAGTTGGTGCCCTCTTTCAGCGCCTGGAACTGGCGCCGGCGGCCCAGCAGGGTTTCGATATAGCCCAGCTCGGCCGCTTTCTTCTTCGTACTATCAATGTATGCACGTACACCGGGGAACTTCTCAAAGTACGCCTTGACAAAGTTCTCGGCCTCGGCCAAGGTCAGATCCGTGCTACGGGTAAGTCCAAAAGGGCTCATGCCATAGATCAAGCCAAAGTTCACAGCTTTGGCGTTGCGGCGTTGCTCACCGGTCACCTTGTCAGGCGCAATGCCCAGGATCGCCGCGGCCGTAGTAATGTGAATGTCCTCATTGTTGCGGAAGGCGCTCAACATCGCTTCGTCCTGGGCAATGTGCGCCACAATGCGCAGCTCGACTTGAGAATAGTCCACCGCAAGCAGTTTGTGCCCAGAGGCTGCGATAAAGGCGCGCCGCACGCGGCGCCCCAGCTCAGTGCGGATGGGGATGTTTTGCAGGTTTGGTTCGCTGGAGGCAATGCGCCCGGTCACTGTACCCGCCTGGTTGTACGAGGTATGTATTCGGTTGGTTGCCGGGTTCACCTCCAACGGCAGCGCATCCACGTAGGTGGTCTTCAGCTTGGAGAGTTCGCGATGGTCGAGGATCAGGTCCACGATCGGGTGCTGCTCGCTCATCGCTTCCAGAATGTCCGCCGAGGTTGAATATGCGCCCGAGGCGGTTTTGCGCACGCCGGGCGGAGGCGGCAGCTTGAGGCGATCGAACAACATATGAGCCAACTGCTGGGGCGAGCTGAGATTGAACTCCTCGCCTACTTGCTGATACACCTCTGTGCCGATGCGCTCTAAGTCCTTATTGAGCTCGGCGCCCATGCCGGCCAAAAACTTTGTGTCCAGCATGATGCCCGTCATCTCCATATCAGAGAGTACGCGTACCAGCGGCATTTCGATCTGGTCAAAGATTTGCTCACCCCTGACGGCCTTCATGCGTTCGGTTAGCACGGGTTGCAGGCGCAGCACCACTTCGGCATCCGCGGCGGCATATTCGGCCGCCTGCTGGATCGGCACCTGGGCCATGGTGATCTGCTTGCGACCCTTGCCCAGCAGATCCTGAATTTCGGTCATCTCATTGTTCAGGCGTACCCACACCAGGCCTTTGAGGCCGAGATTGCGTGAGCCGCTGTCGGCCACCCATTCGGCGATCATGCTGTCCATGCTGAGTGGCTGCACACGCAGGCCATGCCGGGCCAACACCACGTAATCAAAACTTAGGTTGTGGCCAAACTTGGGGATCTTGGGGTCGGTCAGCGGGCCTTGCAGGGCAGCCACTACCTCCTCAATGGGAAGCTGGGAGCCGAGTATGCGTTCGTGTCCGATCGGAATGTAATAGCCCTTACCCTCCTCCACTGAGAACGAGATGCCCACCAGGTCACATTGCATGTGGTTGGTGCTGCTGGTCTCAGTATCAAAGGAGATGTACTTGGCGGCGGCCAGCGTTTTGGCCAGCGCAGCCAGTGCCTCGGGCGTATCCACGACCTCTACGTCAATATCCACCGCCGGGCCACGCGGGGTCGGGTTCTCTTCGGGGAACATGCCCAGCTGGCCCAGCTTGGTGTCCTGGGGCATGTTGCCCAGCTCCAGCACGGTATTGAGCCGCTTCATCAGCGAGCGGAACTCAAGCTGGCGAAACAACTCGAGAACATCCTGAGACTTGATGTGATCGGTGCGCGCCTGTTGGATGTGAAAGTCTATATCGAGGTCAGTGACAATACGCGAAAGCTCAAGGCTCAGATCCGCTTTCTCGCGCCCGTCCTCGAACTTCTGGCGTTGGGAAGGCTTGAGCTTATCGAGATTGGCGTAAATGTTCTCCAGCGTCTTGTACTCCGCCAGCAAGCCAGCCGCGGTCTTCTCGCCAATGCCGGGGATGCCGGGGATGTTGTCAGATTTGTCGCCGATCATGGCCTTGAAGTCCACCACCTGCTCCGGCATCACTCCCAGGAATTCAAAGACATCCTGCGGCGCATAATCTTTGCCGTCAGCCAACTGCTTGCCAGGCAGACTGACAATGATGCGCTTGTCAACAAGCTGCAGCAGGTCTTTATCCCCGGTAATGATCTTGACGCCCACTCCTTCGCCGGCCACCTTCTTGGCGATGCTGCCAATGACATCATCGGCCTCGAAACCTTCAAGCTCCAGGCGCGGAAAGTTGAACGCATCCACCATCTCGCGGATACGCTCCATCTGCACGCGCAGATCATCCGGCATTTTTTCGCGGGTGGCCTTGTAGTCGGGGTAACGCTTATCGCGGAAGGTTTTGCCTACATCGAAGGCAACTGCCATGTATTCGGGGCGCTCCTGCTCCAGGATGCGCAGCAGCACCGAAGTGAAACCAAACACGCCGGCAGTGGGCTCGCCAGCGCTGGTGGTCCAGCGGCTGCTACCCGCTCCCGCGCTGGTGAGCGCAAAGTAGGTGCGGTAGGCCAGAGCATGGCCATCAATAAGATATAGCGTTTGGGGCATTATTGGATTGTACTGTAGGGAATGTGTGAGACTGAAGAACCATGAGCGAGCAGGAAAAAATGCCCGCCCAAAAATCAACTGTTACTGATTTGGAATCCCCTGGCGGTTGCGCGTATGGGCAATGAAATCGCTGACCTGCACATCGGTGGGCAGGCCGCCGTTCATTACCAGAAAACCCGGCGCAAAGAACTGGCCTGAGGGATTATCGCGCTTCAAGCGCGGGAACTCGTCAAAGATGCGCTCAGACAAATGGTTCTCCAGCGTGTGCACAACGCTCTCCGGCGCGGTCTCAGCGGGCAGGCTCACCATCCATTGCACAAAGCCGGGCTGAAGGCTGAGATGCTCAAGGCGCCAGGCGAATGCTACACACAGCTGCGGTAGCCAGGCGGCCAGCTTCTCCGCCAAGTCGCCTTCCAAACGATGCTCAGGCAGGCGCGGGGCCAATACATACGCATAGCTCAGCAAGGCGCTACCGCCAGCGGCAGCCTGGGCGGCGGGCAGCCAGCGCACCCGCGGCTGAGCGGGAGCGGGTTCTGTCTGCGGCGGGCTGGGCGGCGTCGGGGCAACCGGGGCAGCGGCCTGCTGGCCGCGGCTGACGGCCTGTGCCGCCGGAACAGCCACTTCAGCCATGCTGGCTTCGCTGGTAACCGCCATGGCGGCGGCCATGCGATCAACCTGGCTGCGCATTTTACTAAAAGGCACCTGGGTATCAAACACAAGCGCCAGCTTGTGTTCGCTGCCAATGGGGGTGGCATACAGCATGTAGTCGGCCTGCGTCGCTTCCAGGCGTACAAAGCGGGCCAGGTCGGCGCCCGCGTCACCGCCGTTGGAGACGGCGGCGGCCAGCTCTTCGGCGGCGGCGCGCGGCAGTTCGCCGGCGTAGGCCCAAAGCTCAGCCCCGCGGGTGATCAGCGCGGCCTGGGAGGCAGACTCCAGTGAAAGCTGGGCCAAGTGCTGGGCAGACAGCTTGGTGTCTGCCAGCCACGCAGGCGTAGAGTGGGCAGCGGCCTCCGTAGGCTTAGCTGCCACTGGGGCGTTGCCATACTGGGCCTTGGGAGCGGCTTGGGCAGCGTGCAGCGGGCCGTAGAGTTTCTCGAGCGCGGCGACCAGGTCCGGCAAATAGAAGGGCTGCGAAAGCACAGCCCGCGCGCCCACATGCTCCCAGCCATCCGCAGGAGTATCTTCGGTCAGTATCAGGATCAGCTTGAAGTCAGGGGCAATCTGGCGCAGTTGCTCCAGATAGCCGGCAATATCCATATCCGCAAAATCAGTATCCAGCACCAGCAGATCCAACCCACTGGCCGCGGCGGCTAACGCCTGGGCAGGCGAGGACAACAGCTGCGGCTGCAGCTTATCCGCATCGGCAAGCAGCTGGCGAACCATTTCGCCAAAGCCTTTGCTGGGCGTCAGAATGATGGCTTGCTTGGTCATAGACGTCAAAAATAGCCCCTAGGGGGGCAAGTAAGTATAAGTCAAACCCGGCTGGTTTTAACTACCCAGTTTGGGTGGCTAACTTTGCTTGATGCGTTTGCGCGCGGCTTTGTACCAACGTGTCGCCAAGCTGCGCAACTGCTTCCAGATCTGATGCAAGCGCTGTGCCAGGGAGTCCCTGGGAGCTAAGGGAACCTCTTTCTCTGGCCACGGGTTGAGATCGAGCATTTTGCGCAAAGCAAAGCGCAGCAGGAGCTGCAGGCTGGCCAGCACGGGGGCGGCCAGAAGCAGGCCCACGAAGCCCAGCAGGCTGGCGGCGATGAGGGCGGCCACCAGCACAGCAGCTGGGTGCACACCCAGCGTTTTTCCGAAAATGCGCGGGCTGACCAGATTATCAAAGATCTGGTCAAGCACCAAGGTGCCCACCACCACGATCGCGGCGTAGGCGAACGGCTCAATGCCAAGATAATTGCCACCCTGAAAGTAAGCCACCAATGCAGCCGTGCCACCCGCCACCACTGGCCCCACATAAGGAACAAACTTGGCCAAGCCGGTCAGGAACGCCAAACCCAGCGCGTTGTGCACACCCAGAATGGTCATGAGCATGAAATACGTAATGATGACCAAACTGATGATCAGCAACTGGCCGCGCAAGAAGGTATCCCAAATGCGGGAGAGCTCGCGCCCAATGCGGCGTATTTCGGCGTCATAGCCGGTGTTTGCGATCTGCGCAAAGAAAGAGGGTACGCCTTCGGCATCCACCAGCAGGAAGTACGAGATGATGAATATGAAGGCTGCCCAGCCCAAGGTGCTGAGCGCGCCAGTTGCGACCAATCCCAGCAGGCTGCCCGCCTGGCCCAGCAGCGGCTGCAGCGCGGAGAGCACTTGCTGACCCAGGGTGACGAAGTTGAGGTTGAACTCTTCCTGCAGGATGCGCTCAACTTCGGAAAACTGAATATCAAACGGGCCGATCTGCAGCGATTGAGTCGCCAGTTGGCGGGCAAACTCCGGCAAGCTGGTGATCAGGTTCTGGCCGGCATTCACCAGCGAGCCCATCTGATCCACGACCGCAGAACCGCCCAGGATCGAGAGCCAGATCACCACGGCCAGAAAGCCAACGAAGATCAGGCTGACAGCAGAACGCCACTTGAGACCCGTGGCTTTCGCCAGGCGCTCCACAAGCGGGTGCAGAATGTACGAGAGCATGAAGGCCACAAGCAGCGGGCCGATCAGGTAATCGAAGCGCACCAGCACGGCGGCCAGCAAAGCCACCAGGCTGAGGGCCACTACCAGTTTCGTGGTAGGGCTCCAGCGTTTTGGCGGCGCTGGCTTGGGAGGCAAGGCTTTTCTTCTGGCTGACATTTTTGCATTCTAGCTCAAAAGCAAAATGGGCGGGGCACATTAGCGCCCCGCCCAATGGCTTTTTTTGAGTTTCGTGGCTAGCGGCGCGTAGTGCGCTTGGCGGTCTTTTTGGCCGCCTTCTTGGCAGTCTTCTTGGCTACCTTCTTGGGGGCGGTTTTCTTTGCCGGTTTGGCGGATTTCAGGATCTCATAATCCGCCTTCAGGTTCTTGACCCGCAGCGGGAAGCTGGCAAGGTGCAAGGCGATCGCCCCGAAAGTGACGGCGAAGCCCAGGATCATGTAGTTGGTTGTTTCGATCGGCATGTCTCTCACTTGCTCCCGGCCTAGCGGCCCAGCGCCTTCATGCGCAGTTCTTCCACTTTGTCGGCCAGCCAGCCCAGGCGCACGCGGTGCCACAACAGGGTCAACGTGAACACGGTCAGGGCCAGCAGGGTGAACAGCAGGGTCCACACCATGGGGCGGGTCATATCGAAGCCGCCCTCAGCCGTGGCGCTGCCGCTGCCGATCACCACGGGATGCAGCGTGCGCCAGATGCGAATGGAGAAGAAAGTCAGCGGGACAGTGAACGCAGCCAGGATGGCGTAGATGGCGCCAAAACGGGCACGGCGCTGCGGGTCATCAATGCCCTGGCGCAGCAGCATATAGGCCATATAGACCAGGATGAGGATGGTGAAGGTGACCACGCGCGGGTCCCAGGTCCACCATGTATTCCAGGCCGGGCGGGCCCAGATGGAGCCGGTGGTGACGCAGATGAAAGCGAACACCAAGCCGATCTCCACACAGGCCACAGACAGCACGTCCCACTTCTTGTGCGGGCGCAGCAGATAGATGATTCCGGCCACGGCGGCAATAATGAGCACCACCATGGTTACCCAGCCGCTGGAAGCGTGAAAATAAAACACACGCTGCACATTGCCCATCACGCGCTCCATGGGCGCATAGAAGAAAACTATGTAGATGCTGCCCGCCATAAGCAGCGCTGAAAGAACATCCAGCACGCCCAACAAGCGGGGTTTGGGGTCTAGCGAAGTTGATGATGCCATTGAAGCTTACTCCTCTACGATGAAGTCAAAGAACATAAAGCCCAACGCGGGCATGATGAGACCATACACAACCAGAATGTTGAGGCTGGAGAGGGCGTATTCCATACCCAGGCCGTTGATGAAGGCGCTGCTGGCCCGTACCGAGGCCACCAGCACCGGCAGCACCACGGGGAACAACAGCACCGGCAGCAGCAATTCACGGCTGCGGGCCTGGGCCGCCATGGCGGCCAGAAGCGTGCCTGCAGTGCAAAAGCACCACGAACCCAGCACCAGCACCAGCCACAAACCCGGCTGTGCCAGGCTCATGTTGTAGAACACAGCATAAAGCGGGAGGGTGAAAATTTCCACAACCAGCATGAAGAATAAGTTCGCAAGGGTTTTGCCAAAGTAAATGGCGCTACGCTCAACCGGGGCCAACAGCAGGCCGTCCAGCGAGCCGCGCTCACCTTCAGTGGCCAGGGTGCGGTTGAGCCCCAGCGTGCCGGCAAAGGCGAAAGTGGTCCACAGCACGCCAGCGGCGATCTGGCGGCGGGTGAGCATGTCGATATCCAGCGTGAACGCAAAAATAAAGATGACCAGCACCACGAACACCAGCATGGCGCTCACCATTTGGCGGCTGCGCCACTCGGCGGCCAGGTCTTTGCGCATGATGGCCCACACGGCTGTGAAGTAGTTAGCCATTGGCGCGCTCCAGAGCCTGCTGATAGTGCGCAGGCAGCCTGGCGCCCAGCTTGGCCTTGGCCAGCGTGCCGGCGTTGCGGCCAGCGGCCAGCAGCACGGCGCGCTGCGTCAGGCCGCCCACCCTATCGAGATCATGGCTGGCGATCAGCACCGTGGCGCCGGCCCGTGCCTGGGCGCGCAGCACATCGTCCAGCGCATCGGCAGTTTGCAAGTCGAGAGCGCTGTGCGGCTCGTCGAGCAGGAGGACGCGCGGGCGATGCAGCAGCGCCCGCGCCAGCGCAAGGCGCTGCAACATCCCGCGCGAATAACCACGCACCGGCTCGCGGCGGCGTTCCAGCAAGCCCACCAGCTCCAACAGTTCATCGATGCGGGCAGCCGCGGCTGACACAGCGTACAGGCGGGCAAAGAAGTCCAAATTCTGGTCAGCGGTCAGGTCCTCATACAGCAGCGGCTGGTGGCCCAGATAGCCCAGCTGGGCGCGGGCTGCAGCTGCCTGCTTAGGCAGCTGGCAGCCAGCCACCTGGACGCGGCCAGTCGTTGGCTGAGCCAGCCCAGCCAGCACGCGCAGCAGGGTACTTTTGCCGGCCCCGTTGGGGCCAAGCAAGGCCACCAGCTCGCCCTTGCGCACGCGCAAATTCACGCCGTGTAAAGCCAGGCGGTATCCATAACGCTTGCTGAGCTGGCTGACAGTGATCATCGGTCCTTCATCATACGGCGCAGCTGGGCCTTGAGGGCGGCGCGCTGGCGCGTGTATTGGTTCTGGGAAACATCGCCAGCCTCAAAGCGCGCATCAAGTCGGGCGATGCGGGCCAGCACTTCGTCCGGCCCGGCTTGCATGCGGCGCAGCCACAGCCAAGTGAAGCCAACCGCCAGCGTGAGTCCAGCCAGCCCCACCACCACGCCGTCGTTGGCCAGCAAGGCTTGCCAGCCACCGCCGCCTTGCGGGTTGGGCCCGCGCAGCTGCAGTTCAGCGGTGTCACCCGCAGAATAGGCCTGGCTAGAGAGGTAAGCCCGATAGGAGGCATCCTGGATCTGCTGTTCGCCCGCTTTGGTGAAATCAGCATTGGCCAAAGTCACGCCGCCGTGTTGAACCAGCACAGCAACCGAGCGCACGGGCAGGTTAAGCGCCAGCGGCAGGTCCAGGCTGCGCGTGTACGGCATCTCATAGGCAAACAAGAGTTGGTAGGTCTGCAAACCGGGCAACACAGCGCGCAGATCGCCAAAACCGTTCTGGGTCGGCAGGTAGCGCTCGCGGAACACGCCCTCATTAAAGGCCAGGTCGCCCGCGCCCTCCGGCAGGTCATATAGCAGCACTGGCGCGCCTTCTTGCGTAGGCGTAACGGCGCGCGTGCCAATGTTGGAGACGAGATACTGCTGCACCACGCGCACAAAGCCCGGGCGCTCGAATTCCAGGATCAGGGTCAGACGCTCAACTGCCAGCTGGCTGGTATCGGATGTTGTTTCGTAAATGATGATAGGCTGGCTGAACTCAGTCTGGCCCTCATTCAAAAATTCGGAGAAATAGCTGAGCCCCAGATAGTCCACCGCGGCAAAGAAAGTGCGCCCCTCGGCTACAGGCACTTCGTCAAAGGCAAAGCGCCCATTGGCGCCCACTGTGGCGGTCTGGCTGTGTACCAAAGTCTGGCCCTCGTAGCCAAACAGGGTCACTTGCAGGCCAGGCGCCAGTTCACCATCCGTGCCATCTTGAACGCGACCGCTGAACGCACCAATAGCGGCGGGCTCATCCCCGCCGGCTGGCGCCTGCGGCTCAGCGCCCAATGAGATGGCCTGCACATACGAGCCCAGCGCCAGCAGTTCCGCTGAGGCCAGGCTGGGCGCCGCCTGTTCGATGGCGCCGATAATGTCGTTGCGGCTGTAAGCCGCCATCTGACGGATATCGGCCAGCGGCAACGCGGCTTCGATCGCCTCCTGATGGCGAGCAAAGAGTTGCTCGCCGCCTTCCGCCGCCAACGGATCCTGACTCAGCGAGAATGTATAGGCCAGCACATCCCAGCGCTGCTGCAGACTGAGCTGGCTGGCGAACGGCGGCATGAAATTATCCAGATTGCCCTGGGTAATGATCTGGTACCACTCGGCCGGGCTGGCGGCATCCGCTCGCTCGGCTACGCCGAGTGGGGCGGGCTGCACGGGCAGCATGTTGGCCTGGCCGCCATCGCCCAGGCCTGTGGCGCCGTGGCACGGCGCACAGCTCTGGGCGTAGATGGCCGCGCCCGCAGTAATGTCTGCCGGCGCGGGCGGGTACTCCAGCGGAACGGGGGTCGAGTCGACGCCGCTGATGATCGCATTCGGCGGCGGGGTCACGTCGCCGGCCAGCGAGAATTCGCAGGCGGTCAGCAGCAAGGCCAGCAACGGCAGCCAGCGCAGCAAACGGGTGCTCATTACTTGCGCCGCGCCCCCTTGCGGGGTGCATTCTTCTTGCTTTGCTTATTTTTATAGGCGGCGATCATGGCCTCAAGCTCATCGCGTTCAGGCTTGGCCGATGCGGGTAACTCAATATTGGCTTTCTCCAAGGCGCGCAGAGCCGCCGCACCCTCCGCTAGCAATTGGCGGCGCTGTGGATGATAGATCTCCTCCGGCACTTTGCCCAATTCCCAATCGGCGTCCAGCTCCAGCAGCGCATCCAGCACACGCTGGTGCTCGGCTTGCAGGTTGGCCAGTTGCGGGTTCAAGTCCTCATCGGCATCTGCCAGCAGCGGGCGGGCGACGTACAGCCCACACAATACCAACAAGGCAACGAACAGGAGCAGCGAACCAAGATCCATCAGTCGATCTCAAGCAGGCGGTCAACCACAGTCATGATCTCTTCAACGGATTGGTACGGCCCGATCTTGACCGAGGCGATCTCGCCCAGTTTGTTGATCACAAATGTCTCCGGCACGCCGCGGGCGCGGAAACTGGTGTAGATGGTGGTGCCCAGGTCAGGCCCGTTGGGATACGTGACGCCGTGTTCCTCAATGAACGCCAGCGATTCTTTCTCGGTGTCCACATAGGCCACGCCGAGGAAGAGCACATCGCCGCGGTCCTGATAGTGCTGCCAGGCCTGCTCCAGGTGAGCGGCCTCTTCTTTGCAAGGCAGGCACCACGAGGCCCAGATGTTGAGCACTACTACTTTGCCCTCAATGTCTTCCGGGCCAATGGTCTGGCCGTCAAAGGTGGTTAGCGTAAAGTCTGGCGCCTGCTCACCACGCGTCAGCACACCCTGCAGGGAGGACTGCAACTGCGCCCCCACCAAGGCCAGCAACGCGATCAGCAGACCCCAGGCCAGCACACGGCCCAGGAGGGAGGTTGGCTTTTTGTCTTCGCTCATCAGCGGCGCGCCTTAAGTTCTTCTTCCAGCTGGCGGGTGTATTCATCATCTTTGCTGGGCTTGGCTGCACTGGGCGCCGCCTGCTGCCAGCGGCGCAGGTTGCGCCCCAGCAGCAGCGCCGCGCCCAGGATCACTGCCGGCGGCAGCAGGTACACCAGCCAATTGAGCCCACGCGCCGGCGGCACGGCAAGCACGCCTTGTCCATAGTGGGCGGCAAAGTAGTCATACACCTGCTGTTCGCTATAGCCATCGGCCAACAGGTCAGCAATCTGGCCGCGCCACTGGGCGCAGGCGGCCGTGCCGCACACATCCAGCGGCACGTTGGCGCACACCGGGCAATACAGGTTCTTGGCTACAGCGTTGACTTGGTCAGCGCTGGGAGTCCCCTGTAGCGCAGAGTTCAAGGCGGCCGGGCTGCCGGCGCAAGCGGCCAGCAGCAGGACGGCGGCAACGGCAAATGCCAGCAACCTCATGCACGCTCCGCTGTGCCGCGCACTCGGGCACGGCTGCGGGCGGGCTGCAACTCAGCGTCGGGCCACGAGGCGACCAGCGTGCCAAAGATGAACACAAACCCGCCCAGCCAGATCCAGTTCACCAGTGGGTTGACATACATCTTGAATGTGGCGCTGCTGGCGCTCACCGGCTCCCAGTCGACCAGCAGAATGTAGACATCATCCTCCAGCGTGCTACGCAGACCGGGGATGGTCATGGCTTGCTGCGACTCGTAATAAAAATCGCGGCGCGGGTACAGCTGGGTCAGCGGTTGGCCGTCCTTGAACACATTCACCACGGCGCGGTCCACCAGGCGGCCGTCTGGCGTTTCAAACTCAGCCAGCGACTCGTACTCAATGCTGTAGCTGCCCAGATGCATGCGTTCGCCCACCGCCAGGCTGCCCTGCGTTTCCTGCTGGAACAGCTCAATGCCAATGATGCCCACCGCGATCAGGATGACGCCAATGTGAATGATGTAGCCGCCATAGCGGCGGCGGTTGCGGGCCACCAGGCGCCAGAAAGCCTGCAGCGGAGTCTCGCCGCGGCTGGTGCGCGCCCGGGCGCCGCGCAGAAACTCATAGGCGGTAACCAGGAACACGAAGGCGCAGATCCATAATGCCAACAGCGCCAGCGGCTGGCGCATGCCGCCAGCAAGCAAGGCGGCCAGGGCCAGCAGCGAAATGATGAATGGCTTCCACATGGCGCGGCCCAGTGTACGCGCCGTAGAAGCACGCCAAGCCGAAAGCGGCGCAATGCCCATCAGCAGCAGCAAGGCCGCCCACAGCGGGCCAGTGGCGCTCTCGTAGAAGATGGGGCCAACCGTGGCGCGCTGGCCGGTGAAGATGTGTGCCAGGGCGGGGATGGCGCGGCCAATGCCCCCGCTGGCTTCGCTGACAATGGGGAACACGACACCCCAGAAGCAGATGACCAAGATGCCCATGAAGAGCAAGTTGTTTACAAGGAAGAGCGCCTCACGTGAGAGCAGCGAGGTCATCTCCACTTCAGACTTGAGCGTAGCCCAGCGTTTGTTCAGCAGTGCCAGCGAGACGGCGAAGGTGACCGCGATGAAACCAAAGAACATTGGCCCAATCGCGCTCTGCGCAAAGGCATGCACCGAAGACAACACGCCGGAGCGCGTGAGGAAGGTGCCGAAGATCACCAGGCAATAGGTCAGGATGATGAGCAGCATGTTCCAATGCTTGAACATGCCGCGCTTTTCCTGGATCATGACTGAATGCAAAAAGGCCGTGCCAGTGAGCCAGGGCATGAACGCGGCGATCTCCACCGGATCCCAACCCCAGTAGCCGCCCCAGCCCAGCACATCATAGGCCCAGCGGCTGCCGAGGATGAGGCCCAACGAGAGGAACAGCCAGGCCACCAGCGTCCAACGGCGCGTCACGCGGATCCAGCGGTCATCGCTGCGCCCGGTGACCAGGGCGCCGATGGCAAAAGCGAATGGCACCACGAAAGCCACAAAGCCGATATACAGCATGGGCGGGTGAATGATCATGCCCGGATGGCGCAGGAGCGGATTGAGTCCATTGCCATCCATGGGAATGTAGGGCTGCGCCCCGGCGGGCTGCCACAGCGCAGCCCACACCGTGCCAGTCACGCCCTGCCAATATCGCAGGAAGGGATTTTCAAAGAAGAGGATTAGCGCCAGGAAGAACGCCAGCGTACCAGCAGTGACGATAATGACCCACGGCTCCAGATCGCGGTCACGCCGCCATTCGCGCAACATCACCGCAAAAGTGAAGGCCGCCATCAGCCAGGCCCAGAACAGCAGCGAGCCGGCCTGCCCGCCCCACAGCGCGGTGACGCGCAGGTACATGGGCATGCTGTGGCTGGTGACCTGGGTGACGTACTGCAGGTGAAAGTCTAGATTGGCCAGCGAATACACCAGGCTGCCACACGCCAGTGTCAGCAGGGGAAAGCTGAGGATGGTGGCGGAGCGGGCGCTGGATACCCAGCGCTGCTGGCCGCTCCAGCTGCCAAAGGCAGCCGCGGCGCACGCATACAGCGCCAGCAGAAAAGCCATCAGTAGCGCAAAGAAACCAAAGTCTGCGATCATTGTGAGATGCAGGGGCTAGTAGTCGCCGGCCTGGCCGGGAAGCGCCTCTTCGTAGCGGGTCGGGCAGCGCAGCAGCAAGCCGTTCTCGTCGGCGTAGAACACGCCGTCTTCGCCCAGCTTGCCGGCCACGATGGCTTCCACCTCGTGGGCCAGCAGATCAGGCTTGACGCCAATGTACTGCACCTGCAGGCGGGTACGCGTGGGGTCATTCACGGCTTGGTTCAGGGCTTTGGCTAGGCCGCCGTCATCATTGATCAGCCGCGTATCGGCGGGCATATGCACCATGGTGAAGGTGAGGGTCAGGGTGGCGGGGTCGTATTCGATAGTGTCGCCCAGCACCGCCCCTGCCACGCGGGCCGGTTTGCCCACGGCTTCGGAGCCGCGCTCATTCAGTTCGTCGATCGTGAAGAAAAATTGCGCTCCTGCGGCAGTGGATGTGATGATGAGGTAGACCACCGCGGCCAGGATCAGCAGGCCGCCAATAATGAACTTCTTGTTTCCGAGACCGGTGGGCAGGGGTTGGGCAAGGCTTGTGCTGCTCATGTGCAATCTCTCACTTTCGAAAGAGATTATACCGCCTGCTACTCAATGGCCGCCCGCAGGCGGGCTGCCATACGCCCGAAGGCGGGCGAATAGCGCACCGCCAGCTTGCGCGGCCGCGCCAGCCTGACCTGCATATCCAGCTTAATGCTGGCTGGGCGGCGGCCCAGCACCAGCACGCGGTCCGCCAGATACAGCGCTTCATGGATGTCGTGGGTCACCATCACCACCGTCTTGTGCTCCAGCTCCCAGATGCGCAGCAGTTCCTCGCCCATCTTCTCGCGGGTCAGCGCATCCAGCGAGCCGAACGGCTCGTCAAGCAGCAAAAGCTGCGGGTCTTGCACCAGCGCCCGGCCGATGGCGACTCGCTGCGCCATGCCACCGGAGAGCTCGCTGGGCAGCGCCTGCTCAAAGCCGGCCAGCCCCACCAGCTGCAGCATGTCCCAGGCGCTATCAATCGCATCGGGGTCCTGGCGCAGTTCCAAGGGCAGGGCAACATTATCGAGTGCGGTGCGCCACGGCATAAGGTTTGCATCCTGAAACACCAGCCCTACCCCAGCCTGCGGTCCGCGTACCGGCTGGCCGCCGAACAGTATGCGCCCGCTGTTGGCCGGCAGCAGCCCGGCTAACAGCCGCAGCAGCGTGCTCTTGCCTGAGCCAGAGGGGCCGAGCACGCACACGAACTGCCCGCGCGGCACACTGAAGGACACGTTGCGCAGCACGGCCAGCTGGCCGTCACGGTCAGCAAAACTGGCGGAGAGCTTCTCCACCGAGAGCAAGGGAGCAGTGCTACGCGCCATTAGTCAGCCGGCAGGTAGTCATTACTGAAGGCCGCGCTCAGGTCCAGCGGCTGGTTGATCAAGCCCATCTCCAGCAGCACCGCGTGCATGTTCTCCCACGCCTGCGGGTTGGAATAGCCCAAGGGGTCAGCTTGCCACGATTCGATCGAAAGGGTCAGCACGGCCATCTGAGTATCTTTGTCCAGCGCGGCCAGGCCTTCAACATAGTTCTTGGAGATCTCATAGGCGGCCTCAGGGTCAGCGATGGTGTCGGCCAGGCCGCGCAACAAAGCGCGCACAAAGGCACGCACCTGCTCCGGGTGCTCGGCCAGCATGCGCTCATTGGTCAGCACGCCATTGGCGGCCAGTTCGACATAATCAGCCACATGCAGCACGTTCACATCGTAGCCCTCGGCCTCCAGCTGGATGGGCTCGTTGTTGACATAGCCCACCACGGCCTGCTGCTGGCCGGCCGCCAGCGCCTGCACTTGGTTGAAGCCAATCGAATCGAGCACTACATCCGCTTCGGGAATGCTGGCGCTGCTCAGCAGGGCGCGCAGGCCGATGTAGTTGGCGCCGAACAGGCCGGGCAGGCCGATGCGCGCCCCGCGCAAATCTTGCGGGGTTTGGATGCCGCTCTCAGCCAGGGCCACCACGGCAACCGGAAACTCTTGGTACCAGGCAGCCACATACACGATCGGCAACCCTGCGGCACGGCCCAGCAACACCTGCTCGCCTGACACGATCGCGAACGGAAGGTCGCCCGCGCCCACCAGGGCTACGCCATCGGTCTCAAAACTGTAGTCGAATTCGATCTCAAGACCCGCCTCGGCAAAATAGCCGCGCTCCACCGCCACGTAAAACGGCGCGTATTGCACATTGGGAATGTAGCCCATGGGCAAGCGCAGGCTTTGCAGCGAACCGCTGGCTGGCGGCTGCGCTCCGCAGGCCGCCAGCACGATGGCGATGAGAACAATAAACAGAATGCGAGTCTTCATTAGTCTCCGTATGAAAAAGAAGAAGGATTGGATTTTTGCTGCCACCACAGCCAGCGCCGTTCGGCCAGCACAACCAGGCCATACAGGCTGAGCGCCAGCGCCACCAATGCGAACACGGCCACGAACACCAGCGCGGTGTCATATTGGCCGCGGCCAACATTGATCAGGAAGCCCAGACCACGGTCAGCGCCCACCAGCTCGCCCACCACCGCACCGATCACCGAGAGGGTTGCGCCAATGCGCAACCCTCCCAAAAACACCGGCAGCGCGGCGGGCAACTCCAGCAGGCGGAAGGTTTGGGCGCGGCTGGCCTGCAGGCTGCGCATCAGGTCACGCAGTTCCTGCGGCACGCTGTGCAGGCCGATGATGGTGTTGATCAAAATGGGAAAGAACACGATCAGCGCGCAGATCAGCGTCTTTGAGAGCAGGCCGGGCCCGAACCAGATCACCAACAGCGGAGCGATGGCCACAATGGGCACCGACTGGCTGGCCACCACGAACGGAGCCAGCAGCCGCTCCCAGCGCGGCGAGCGCGCCAGCCAGTAACCCAGCAACGCCGCCGCCAGCACGCCGATCGCCAGCCCCAGCAGCACCTCCTGCAGCGTGACCAGCCCGTGGCGCAGCAAGGTGCCATCCTGCAGAGCCAGCACCAGGCGGCTCCACACCGCCCGCGGCGCGGGCAGGATGAAGGCGGGCAGCTGCGTCACACGCACCAACGCCTCCCAGGCCAACAGGGTCAGCGCGCCGACGAGAGGGCCGAGCAGCCAGCCTATGGGTTCCGAGTTATTGTGTTTCCGTTCCACTACACATCACCTCAAATAAAACAGCCCCGATAATTCATCGGGGCTGTTGTGCAACGCAAAAATACGCGCCATAGCACACACCACGCAGGCCGCGCTTCCAAAACAATGCCCCAAAGCAGATTGCTTTGGGGCATTGCAAGATACGCGTCATGCGCAAGCAAAGTAAACGCAAGCGTTTTACTTTGCTTTGCGGAGTCTTCGTCTCCGCTCTTCTTTCATCCGGACTATACCGTCGGCCCCGGAGTTTCACCGGATCCTGCGCTCAGGGAGCGCTCGTGGGCTATACCACCGATCGGGAATTTTACGCTCGGCGCCTTGCGCCGAGCGTTTAGGAGTTGCTTCGCAACTCCGCGCTCGACGACGCCAAGGGTAATCACCCTGCCCCGAAGAGTATTCAGTTGTCATCTACACTCAGTAGCCGCAGTTGCTATGCAACTGCCAACGCTGTGGCTGCTTTTGCCACAGCGTACCTGCCACCGAAGAGTATTCAATTGTTACTGCTCACTGATTATAACCAGTCAACAGCACTACTTAGACCCGCCCTCTACCGACTCAATCTCGGCCAGGGTGCTTTGCACATATTGTTCAGCTAGCAGCAGATTACCGGCAGAGCGTTCGATAACGCTCAGGATCGTGCTCATCTTGGAAACTTCTTCCAGTTGTTCGTTCACGAACCAACCCAGAAACTCCTGGGCGATGTAGTCTTTCTCCTTGACGGCAATATCCATCAAGTCGTTGATCTGGCGGGTCACCTCTTCCTCCCATGCCAGCGCGGCCCCCACGGCATCCTGAGGGGATTTGAAGTCGGCGCGGGCCTGCGCAATGGCAGGCACGCCTATCGTGCCGCCCGCATCCAGCACGTAGCGCACAAACTTCATGGCGTGGGCGTTCTCCTCGGCGGCCTGCTCAAAGAACAGTTTGCCGAACATGAGCATGTTCTCGGCGGTGAAGTACGAGGCAATGTTGACATACTGCATGGCTGCGCCAAACTCTCGCCCCACTTGGTCATTAATGGCTTTTTCAAGCGTTTTGCTGATTAACATTCCTGCTCCTTTACTGTGCAAGTATTTTACCATATCTTCACCCTGGTTGATAAATAAAACCAACTGCATATAAAACAGATCATGCAATTTATATGGTTTATATCATAGATATTGTTAACCACAACAGCCAGCCTTCCGGCTGGCTGCTGTGGGCCTGCATAACTGCTTATGGATTGGTGCTTGGCAGCGGCAGCAGGAAGGGGTTATCCGTAGGCACCAACATCACCTGGATGTTGGGCGCCAGCTTCTGGATGTACTCCAGTGTCAAAATGTCCGGGTTCTGGGCAATGGCCTGGGCCAGCATGCGCAGCGCTTCGGCCTCGGCCTCCGCCTGGATCAGGCGGGCCTCGGCCTCACCCTGCGCACGGATCACGGAGGCATCTGCGGCGCCCTGCGCCACCTGGCGGGCCTGCTCCGCCTCCTGGCGGCGCTGCTCCACCACAAACGCAGCCTGCTGCGCTTGCTGCTCAGCGATCTGCTTCTGCTCAACAGAATCAGCATATTCAGATGAAAAAGCAATGTTTCGGACAACAAAGTCGATCATCTCAATCCCATTCGTCTCAAAGCGGCGCGCCAACTCATCACTAACCAGCTGGGCCATTTCCAAACGCTTACTGCTATAAACTTCCTCTACGCCGAATTGGGCAACTGCATCACGGATGACACCGCGAACGATCGGGCGAACCATGCCGTTGATATAGCGATTCTGCCAGCGAATGTGAACCTCAACCACTTCGGCTGCATCGATGGCAAAAATAACCGATGCATCTACATGTACTACTTGTCCGTCCGAAGTCCGCGCTTCAACGGCGTCATCGCGAAAGACATCACTCTCTTCAGGAATCACCGACATCGTATAGGTCTGACGCGAAATCGTGTAGGGGATCACATTTTCGGCGAACGGCACAACCCAATGCAGACCAGGCTGCAAAGCTTCATTGCGAATGCCGCCCTGCGTGGCGCTGATCACCACACCACGCTCATTGGGCTGAATGAATACCAAGCCCGCCGCCAGCGTGCTGAGCACAATGGCAACGACCACTGTTGCTGCGATCAGCAGACCACCGCCAGCCATGGCGGTAGCGCCGCGCACGGTGCGGCTACGCACCGTACGCACCGCCACCAGGGCGATGACGCCGATCACCAGCAACCAGGCCATGGCCGAAAGAAATGCAAGAATACTTACGAGTTCCATTACTCCTCCTCAGAGAGTAAACGGCCTGTTCCCACGTTCGTATGGCTTGCGTGGTAGCATGCCGATGGATTGCGATGATTCATTATAAGGCTCGCCTGACCAGCCTCCTGTTAGAACCCTATCAGAACGCCGCAGGCCGCCTGCACATCCCCCTGGCCGCCCTGCCGCGCCCGGGCCAATACCTGCAAGCCCACGATCCCGCCGACGCGGAAAACGTGCTGGCCACCCAGCTCTTCCCCGCCGGGCATGAGCCGGCCAGCCGTGATGGCGAAACCATCGAGCTGGCCGTAGCCGGCCCGCTGCCGGCCAGCTGGCAGCCTGGCGCTCAACTGCTGCTGCGCGGCCCGCTGGGCCGCGGCTTCAGCCTGCCCGCCGGCGCACGCCGCCTGGTGTTGGCGGCCAGCGGCCGCAACGCGGCCCGCCTGCTGCCAGTAGCCGCCGAGGCGGTTGAGGTGGCCCTGTTCTGCGACGAACCGCCAGGTGAACTACCCAGCCATATTGAAGTGCAGCCGCTGGCCGCCCTGCCCGCCGCGCTGGTCTGGGCCGACTTTCTGGCCTTGGACATCCCACCTGCTCATATAGAAGAGCTGCCCAAGCTGCTGGGCATCCATGAGCGCGCCCCTAAGACGCTGCGCGGCCAGGCCTTGGTCACACCGCCCATGCCGTGTGGCGGGCTGGCGCAGTGCGGCGTTTGCAGCTTTGCCACACCACATAAAGCCCTGCTGGCATGCAACCAGGGGCCAGTGTTTCCTCTGGCTGACCTGCTCCCCTCTCGACTATAGACGATTACGAAACGCTGGCCGCTACCTGTTCCCCGTAGGCCATCAGCGCTTTCACCATTTCAGGTGTGCGACCCTCAGCGTACACGCGCAGCACAGGCTCGGTGCCCGAGGGGCGGATGAGCAGCCACGAATCGTCGGCCATGATGTACTTGCTGCCATCCCGACTTACGACTTCCAGCACCTTCTCCCCGCCGATCGCCTCCGGCGCCTCTTCAGTCAGCTTGGCAGTCATCACCTTCTTCTCGACCGGGCGGCTTAGGCGCAGGTCTTTGCGCGCATAATGCGCCGGGCCAACGCTGGCTAATAGATCGGCCACCAGTTGGCGCAGCGTGCCGCCGGAGCGCGCCACCATCTCTACCACCAGCAGGCCCATCAGCACGCCATCGCCTTCGGGAATGTGCCCGGCGAACGAAATGCCACCCGACTCCTCGCCACCAATGAGTACGTTGCCCGCCAGCATATGGTCGGCAATGTGGTTGAAGCCAACCGGCGTCTCCTCCACCTGCAGGCCGTATTTAGCCGCCAGGCGGTCGATCATGCGCGTGGTGGAAACCGTACGGATGACTTTGCCAGTCTGGCCACGCGTCTCCACCAAGTGGCGCAGCGCCAGCGACATGATCTTGTGCGGGTCTACGAACTCGCAGTCTTCGTCCATCGCCCCGACGCGGTCGGCGTCGCCATCCGTGGCCACGCCGTAGTAGCCGGGGTGCTGGGCGATGGCGTCGGCCAGCTCCTGCAAATGCGGCATGATCGGCTCCGGGTGCACGCCGCCGAAGCCAGGGTTCATCTCACCGCGGATCTCTGTCACCTCGCAACCGGCCTCGCGCAGCATGGCGGCAATGTGGCCGCGGCCCGAGCCGAACATGGAATCGACGAGCACTTTTTGCGGGTTCTTGCGAATGGTCTCGAAATCGATCAGGGTAGCCAGATGCGCCTTGTAGGCCGGCATGGGGTCGAAGCGCGTAATCAGCTCCTGTGCCACGGCCTGCTTGAAATCCATCACCGAGGCGCCGCGGCCGCGGGCCTCGTTATCGCTCAGGTAAATCTCGACCCGGTGGCACAGTTCGTGCGGGGCAGAGCCGCCGTAGGCGGCTTTGAGCTTGACGCCGTTGTAGCGCGGCGGGTTGTGCGAGGCAGTGATCATCACCCCGCCAATGGCCTGGTGCTCCCGCACCGCATACGAAATCGCCGGCGTGGGCGCATCCGCCGCCGCCAGCAAGACGCGGAACCCGTTGGCGGCCAGCACGCGAGCCACATCGCCCGCAAAGCGGTCCGACAAAAAGCGCGTATCAAAGCCCACCACCACCAGCGGCGACTGCTTGGCCGCCCCGTTTTGCAAATCGGCCCGCATGGCATCCGCGATCGCCTGGGCGACCATGCGCAGGTTTGCAAAGGTAAAGGTATCGGAGATCACGGCGCGCCAGCCGTCTGTACCGAAGTGAATGGGCATTTGTATTGACCTCGTTCAAAAATAAGTCTGGGGAGTGCAAAAATTCTAACACTGCTAGTGCTGGTTTTGCCTCCGGTCGCCTGTTCACCTGTCAAGTTGTTGTTCGTTTTTTTGGGTGGGGGTGGGGTGTGCAACTAAAAAGATATCTGGAACCATCTAAACCCCCACCAATCTCATCCTACTGCCAAATGATGTCATTGCGGTAAAAAAATGAAGCCTGTCAAGGCGTTGCACAGCATGCCAGCCCATGCAGAGTGCGCGCAGCGTACGATTCATGCGCATGCTAAAATGCCAACATGGCTACCGAAAACAGCGCCAAAGCCAGCAGTATTGCTGAACGCATGGCGCTTTTAAAGGAACTTGCTCTCTTTCGAGACATCAGCGAGGTGGATCTGCAGTACATTGCCGCCCGCTTCATTGAATACCAGTTGCCACGCGGCCAGGAGCTATATGAGCAGGGCGAACTGGCCGAGAACCTGTATATCGTCCTCAGCGGGCACCTGCGCTGCGAGCTAGTGAATGCCAGCTCGCAGGTAGCGGCCTCTGGCCTGCAAAATGGCGATGTGTTCGGCGCCCGCAGCCTGGGCCTGGATGGCAGCGCCATCTCCCGCGTCAAAGCCCTGCATGCCAGCCGCCTGCTCTACCTTCCCCGCCGCGACCTGGAGCGTATGCTGCAGGCTTTCCCCGCCTTGGCCGAACGCCTGGGCACGCTGGCGGCCGGCCGCTCGCTGAAACCGGACGCCGAGTTTGACTGGCTGGGCCGGGATGAGTCCATTCAATTTGTGATGCGCAAACATTCCGCCGCCCTGTGGCTACGCATGGCACGTGCCTTGCTGCTGGCGATCGGCAGCATGCTGTGCGTGCTGTTCGGGCTGGAGGCGGCTAACCCGCTGCCCTGGCTGCTGGCCGCCTCCGGCCTGCTACTGGGCGCGGGCGGCTGGGCCGTCTGGGAGTTGATGGACTGGCGCAACGACTATTACGTGCTGACCGACCAGCGCGTAGTCTGGCTGGAGCAAAAGCTGCTGCGCTCCGCCAGCCGCGTCGAAGCCCCGCTGGAGACCGTGCAATCGGTCAACACCCACACCACCCTGCTGGGCCGCATATTGGGCTTTGGCGACGTAATGATCCAAACCTTCACCAGCACCGTCTCCATGCCCAAAGTGGGCGACCCGCAAACGACAAAATTCCTGGTTGAAGAATACGTGTTGCGCCAGCGCCGTGGAGCGCGCAGCACCCGTCATGACGACATTCGCCAGACGGTGCGTGAGAGCCTGGGCACCGCACCGCATAACCGCGCCGCCGCCCGCCCTGCTCCATCCGCCTTCCAGCCGCCCAGCCGCACCGAACGCCTGTGGATGTTCCCCACCCGCACAGTGGATGGCGACAAGATCATCTATCACAAGCACTGGGCCAAGCTGCTCGGCACACTGGTCTTCCCCGTGCTGGCGTTCATCGGCGTGGTGTGGGCGGTCAATTTCGTATACAACGGCCTGCCCAGCGATGCTGCCGGCTGGCTGATCATGCTGCTTGCATTGCTCATCCCCGTCGGCTTCATCATTTATCACTATGTGGACTGGCAGAACGACATTTACCTGCTCACGCCAGAAAGCTTGATGGACTCAGAAAAGAAGCCGCTGGGCAGCCTGATCACCAAGACCGCCCCGCTGGCCAATGTGCTCAGCCTGGAGAACCATCGCATTGGCCTGCTGGGCCTGCTGTTCAACTTCGGCGTGGTGCGCATCAACGTTGGCGACAGCTGGCTCGATTTTGACGGCGTGCACGACCCGGCCCAGGTGCAGCAAGACATCTTCGCCCGCATTGAAGCCTTCAAGCTCAAAGCGCAAAAACAGCGCGACCTGGATGAGCGCAGCCGGATGGCCGAATGGCTCAAGGTCTACGAAGAAGAGCGCACCCGCGGCCTGCCGCGCGCGGGCCAGGATGGCGAGGCGGTAGAATAACCGCTTGGAATCTTATGGCTATCCGAGATATTGTTAACTATCCCAGCGAGATCCTGGAGCAAAAGGCGCAGCGCGTGGAGCGCATTGACGCCGAAGTCCAGACCCTGATCGACGACATGATCGAGACCATGCGCAATGCGCCCGGCGTTGGCCTGGCCGCGCCGCAGGTAAACGCGCCGCTTCGTATTGTGGTTGTCGAATACGGCGAACCCGAGAACGAAGACGAGGAGCCGGCCGAAAAGCAGCTCTTCACGCTCATCAATCCTGAGATCAGCCGCATGAGCCGCGAGAAGGAGATCGGCACCGAGGGCTGCCTGTCCTTCCCCGGCATCCTGGCCGAGGTTGAGCGCTCGCTGGCTGTCACCGTGGTAGCACAAGACCGCAACGGGGACCCGCTCAAGATCAAGGCCGAGGGCTGGCTGGCGCGCATCTTCCAGCACGAGATCGATCACCTGAACGGCGTGCTGTTCACTGAGCGCGCCCAGAAGGTGTACGAGATCAAGCCAGACGAAGAAACCGAAGAAAACCCCGCGGCGTGAGGCCGGCCGCATGCAGCTCAAGCGCCTCTCGCTGACCCACTTTCGAAACTTTGCGCGCCTCGACGTGCAGGTGCCGCCGCAATCGGTGCTGATCGTAGGCCGCAACGCCCAGGGCAAAACCAGCCTACTGGAAGCCATCTATTTCCTCGCCACGCTCAACTCTTTCCACGCCGATACTGACCGCCAGCTGATCAATTTCATCGAGGCGCGCAACCCGCTGGCCGTGGCGCGCCTGCAGGCCACCTACGAGCGCAACGGGCGCGAGCACCAGCTCGAGATCCGCGTGATCAAAGACCAGACCCGCAACGGCGAGCGCAGCCGCAAAGAAGTGCTGCTGGACGGCGCCAAGAAGAAAGCCAATGAAGTCATCGGCCAGTTCCAGGCCGTGCTGTTCCTGCCGCAGATGCTGCAAATTGTCGACGGCTCGCCGCGTCACCGCCGCCGCTACCTGGACCTGGCGCTGGCCCAGGTGCAGAGCCAATACGGCGAGAACCTGAGCGAATTTGAAAGCGTGCTGACCCAGCGCAACGCCCTGCTGCGCCAGCTGAGCGAGAACGGCGGTGACCAGAGCCAGCTCGACTTCTGGGATCAGCGCCTGGCCACCCGCGGGGCACAGGTACTGGCCGCCCGCTTCCGCGCCATTCAGGAGTTGGAGCAGGCCGCCGCCCGCCTGCACCACGGGCTCACCCGCGGCGCCGAGGTGCTACGCCTCAGTTACCAACCCAGCTATGACCCGCTGCCAGCGCCTGCCGGCCAGCGCACCTTGCTGGACGCGCCAACGGACCGCAGCGGCGTCTCTGCCGAAAAGCTGGAGAGCGGCTACCTGGCCGCCCTGCAAAAAGCCCGCCGCGAGGATCTGGCGCGCGGCACCACCAGTCTCGGCCCCCATAGGGATGAGCTGCGCTTTCTGGGCAATGGCGTAGACCTGGGCAGCTACGGCAGTAGGGGCCAAGTGCGTACCGCCCTGCTGACCCTCAAGCTGGCCGAACTGGAATGGATGCATGCCCGTAGCGGCCAGCGCCCGGTGCTGCTGCTGGACGAAGTGCTGGCGGAACTGGACGAGAGCCGCCGCGCCGATCTGCTGGAGCGCCTGAAAGCCAACAGCGATCAGGTGCTGCTCACCACCACCGACTTCAACTTGTTCACGCCGGAGTTTCTTGAAAGCGCCGCCCGCTGGGAAATTGATGGCGGGCAGTTGACAAACGGAATTGAAGATGCGCGCGGGTTGTTTAGCGGAATTGATACAGACATAGACCGGGAGCCGGACCGCTTTTAGTTCCAGTCCACATGCGATCCCCCAAGGAGTTGCTGAACGCTGACAGCTGACCGCTTTACAACGGCTTCTTGCCCGGCGTGCCCGCCTGGCGCGGAAAGCGCGCCTGGGTGGGCTTAACCTTCTGCACCACCACCAGCCAGCGCTCCTCCTCTTCCAAGCCTGGCACCTGCACGCGCACCAGCTCGTGCAGCTTGCCGCCCAGCTGCCCAAAAGCGTTGGCCGCGTCCTTGGCTTCCTCGGCTACGCCGCGCGCCTTCTGCGCCAGCATGTAGCCGCCCACGCGCACGAAGGGCAGCAAATACTCAGCCAGCACGCGCAGCGGCGCCACGGCTCGCGCCACCGCCCAGTCATACTGCTCGCGCTGGGCGGGCAGCTGCCCGGCGTCCTCCGCCCGCTTCGTCAGCACCTGCACGTTTTGCAGGCCCAGAACTTGCACAACATGCTCAAGAAAGCTGGCTTTCTTGGCAACAGATTCCAGCAGCGTGAGCTGCAGGCCAGGCTGCCAGATCTTGAGTGGCAGCCCCGGCAGCCCGGCGCCGGTGCCCACATCGATCACGCGCTCGCCCGGCTGGGCGCGCATCGCCAGCCAACAGCTGAGCGAATCCAGGAAGTGGCGCGTGAACACCGCCTCGCGCTCGCGCACCGCGGTCAGGTTCATGCGCTGGTTCCACTCCAGCAGCTCGTCGGCATAGCGCTCAAAGGCGGCGGCCTGGACTTCACTCAAGGGTTCGCCCAGCATACGTTGCACGGAGTCGCCAAAGGAAGACATGCGGCGATTATATATGCGAGACTACGGGATAAGATACTGACGTCATGAAGAACACGCTCATCGTTTTGCTTAGTGTGCTGGCCTTGCTGGCCGGGGCACCCGCCTCTGCCCGCGCTGCGCAAAGCGGCCTGCCCGCCCAAGCCTACATAAGTGGTTTTGTGGGCCGCGCCCAGCAGTATTCGCTGTCCTGCGAATCACGCTCGGCGGTGGATGTGGCCGCGTTCTGGGGCTACTCCATCTCCGAGACGGAATTCTTCAACGGTCTGCCCAGCTCCGATGACCCTAATCAAGGTTTCGTCGGCAATGTGAATGACCCGTGGGGCTACATCCCGCCGGCCTCCTACGGTGTGCACGCCGAGCCGGTGGCGCGCCTGCTGCGCAGCTACGGCCTGGATGCGCGTGCCGAAGAAAGCCTCAGCTGGCAAGACCTGCAAACTGAGATCGCCGCGGGGCGGCCCGTCATTGTGTGGGTCATCGGCAGCGTGTGGTCAGGCACGCCGCGCTACTACACCACCCTGGCCGGCAACAGCGTGCTGGTGGCCAACAACCAGCACACCATGACCCTGATCGGCTACGACCAGAACTCGGTCCAGCTTGTGGATGCTCTCACTGGTTACACCATCACCCATTCCATCCAAAACTTCATGGCTTCCTGGAGCGTGCTCAACAACATGGCCGTGCTGACCGATGGCCCGCCCGCCATGCAGCCCGAAGCTGAGGCTGAGCCGCCCACCAACGAGCAGCCCAGCGAGGAGAGCTACACCGTGCAAGCCGGCGATACACTCAACCGCATTGCCGGGCGCCTTGGTTTCACCTGGGTGGACCTGGCCGGCTGGAACAACATCACCTACCCATACGCGTTGTTCCCCGGCCAAGTGCTGGCGTTGTACCCCAGCCAGAATGAAGCCGGCCCGCAGCCTTCCGCCGACAGCTACACAGTGCAGCGCGGCGACCATCTGATGAAAATTGCGCGCGAGCTGGAGCTCAACTGGCAGGACCTGGCCACGCTCAACGAGCTAACCTCCCCGTATCTCATCCTGCCCGGACAGGTATTGCGCCTGCCCGCCAGCCAGGCGACCGCGCCCCCGCCGGATGCACCGGTAGAAGTGCCCGAGTTCTACACCGCCACACGCAGCGAGAGCCTGTTTGCGTTGGCGCACTACTATGGGTTGGATTGGCTGCGGGTTGCCGCTCTGAACAACATCAACTTCCCTTTCATGCTGGCCCCCGGGCAAACGGTGACACTGCAGCATTAAACAAAAACGCCCCGCTGTTGCGGGACGTTTTGTTTGTGCGCGGGACTAGGAAGGGATGCTCTGGCTTTGGCCAGGCGCCTTGTTGTAGCGGTACACAATGCGGCCACGCTGCATGTCGTAAGGCGACATCTCCAGCGTGACGCGATCTCCCAGGAGGATGCGGATGTAGAAGCGGCGCATCTTGCCAGACAAATAGGCAAGCACCTTGTGCCCGTTGTCTAATTCCACTTGAAATTGGGTGCCGGGCAGCGCTTCGATCACCGTGCCCTCCACCTTAACCATATCTTTTTCTTTTGCCATAACCCGTTAACTATACCTCATTGCCTGCAATATCACACTACCCGTTCAGGTAGTTACGTCATGTCAAAGCTGGCAATGGCAGTACAGGTATACTCTGCCAAGAATGTCTGCTGACGCCAAAAAACAACCCGCCAGCCAGCCTGAGGAGCGCAAACCCAGCTTCGCCACCTCCAGCGGCATTGAGCTGCCCACGGCGCTGGGCGCCGGCGATGTACACAGCGACCCGCACACCGCGCTTGGCGCCCCGGGCGAATTCCCCTACACGCGCGGCGTGCAGCCCACCATGTACCGCGGGCGCCTGTGGACTATGCGCCAGTACGCCGGCTACGCCAGCGCCGAGGAATCCAACAAGCGTTACCGCTACCTGCTCTCCCAAGGCCAGTCTGGCCTTTCGGTGGCGTTCGACCTGCCCACCCAGATCGGCTATGACGCCGATGACCCCATGGCACTGGGCGAGGTCGGCAAAGTGGGCGTCAGCATCTCTTATATAGAAGATATGCAGCAGTTGTTCGAGGGCATTCCGCTCGACCAGGTCTCCACCAGCATGACCATCAACGCGCCCGCCGCGGTGCTGCTGGCGCTGTACATCGCTGTGGGCAAACGCCAGGGAGTCGAACCCGCCAAGCTGCGCGGCACGGTGCAGAACGACATCCTGAAGGAATACATCGCCCGCGGCACCTACATTTATCCGCCCCAGCCTTCCATGCGGCTGATCACTGACCTGTTCAAATATTGCCAGCAAGAGGTGCCGCGCTGGAATACGATCAGCATCTCCGGCTATCACATCCGCGAGGCTGGCTCCACCGCTGTGCAGGAAGTGGCCTTCACCCTGGCCAACGGCATTGCCTACGTTGAAGAAGCCTTGCGCGCCGGCCTGAACATTGATGATTTTGCCGGTCAGCTCTCTTTCTTCTTCAACGCCCATAATCACTTCCTTGAAGAAGTCGCAAAGTTCCGCGCCGCCCGCCGCCTGTGGGCGCGCATCATGAAAGAGCGCTTCGGGGCCAAGAATCCGGCCTCGTGGAAGCTGCGCTTCCACACCCAGACGGCCGGCTCCACCCTCACCGCCCAGCAGCCGCAGAACAATGTGGCGCGTGTCACGGTGCAGGCGTTGGCCGCCGTGCTCGGCGGCACGCAGAGCCTGCACACCAACAGCCTCGACGAAGCCTTATGGCTGCCCACCGAGAGCGCGGTGCGCGTGGCCCTGCGCACCCAGCAGATCATCGCCCATGAGTCCAAAGCCGGGGACACGGTTGACCCGCTGGGCGGCTCGTATGCCATCGAGTACCTGACTGACCAAGTGGAAGCTGAAGCCCAAAAGTACCTCGACCGCATTGAGGAGATGGGCGGCGCGCTGGTCGCCATCGAGCAAGGCTTTGTACAGAACGAGATCCAGAACGCGGCCTACGCCTTCCAGCAAGCGCTGGAAGCCGGCGAAGAGATCGTGGTGGGCGTGAATGCTTTCCAGACCGAGGAAGACGTGCAGCCTGAGCGTCTGGAAGTAGACCCAGCGCTGGAAGCTGCTGCCCGCCAGCGGCTGGCGGCGCTGCGCGAGCGCCGTGACGGCGCTCGCGTCAGCGAACTGCTGACCCATCTGGAAACCGCCGCCAAGGGCAGCGACAACCTGCTGCCCATCTTCATCGAATGTGTTGAGAACAATATCACCCTGGGCGAGATCTGCAATCAGTTACGCCGCCTTTGGGGTGAGTACCAGCCCCCCACGGCCTAAAGGAGCCGCGTCGCAATGCCATCGTTCGTCAAGAAGATCGACCATATCGCCCTTGTCGTCAAGGATCTGGACAAGGCCCTCGAATTCTGGCAGGATGCGCTGGGGCTGGACCTTTCGCATATCGAAGAAGTGCCCAGCGAGAAGTCCATCGTAGCCTTCCTACCCGCTGCCGAGAGCGAAGTGGAGCTGGTCACCCCCACCGACACCGAGAGTGGCGTGGCGCGCTACCTTGAGAAGCGCGGCCCGGGCATGCATCACATCTGCTTTGAGGTCTACGACATCCAGGCCACTATGGACCATCTCAAGTCCAAGAACATACGCCTCATCAACCCCGAGCCCATCATCGGCACGGGCGGCAAGAAGATCGCCTTCATTCACCCGGAAAGCACGCACGGCGTATTGGTTGAGCTGTATGAGCTCAGTGGGCAAGAGCTGCAGATCCGCCTGGAGCGCGCCCGCCAGGCCGCCGAGCGCTTGCTCAACGAGGGCCAGCTGCGCGCTGCCGCGGCCATGGAATATCTACGCAAGCTCACCCGCCCCGCTGGCGAGCGCGACAAGCAGAACTAAGCCCGGTTCACGATAAACACGCTGCCCAGCACCAGCGCGCCGCCGGCCAGCAGCAGCGGATCAAGCGCTTCACCCAGGAACAACGCACCCAGCGCAATACTCACCAGCGGGAACGTGTACGTGGTCATGGACATGCGCGTGGGGCCAATGGTGCGGATCAGGTAGTAATACAGCATATACGCCAGATAGGAGCTGGCCCCGCCCAACACCAGGATGCCTAGCAGCGTCATGAGTTGCGTGGGCGCCTGCACCGGGCTCTCCACAAAGGGCACCGCCGCCCACACCAGCGCACCACTGAACGCAGTCGGCACCAGCGCCTGCACGATCACGCTGTGCCCGTGCAAGGCCTTGCGAGCGAACACGGCGCTGCCCGCATACAGCATCGCCGCCAACAGATGCGAGGCATAGCCCCACAAGGTGGACTGCCCGCCGTCAATATCGCGCAGCAACAACAGCACCACACCGCCAAAACCCACCATTAGGCCGGCCAGCTGCCAGCCGCTCAGTTTGTCATCCTTGAGCGCAAAGTACGACACGATCATGGTGAACAGCGGCACGGTGGAGAGCACGATCGAGGCCACGCCGGTGTCAATGTATTGCTGGCCCGAGGTGGTCATCACCAGCGGAATGGCGATGTTGAGCAACCCCATCAGCAGCAGCGGCCACCACTGCGCCCAACCGCGCGGCAGCGCGCTGCGCTTGACATACGCCGTGATCGCCAACAACAGGCTGCCCAGCAGCAGGCGCCAGGCCACCAGCGTGAACGGCTGCAGTTGCTCCAGGGCTACTTTGATCCAATAGAAGGCGCTGCCCCACGCCAGGCTTAGCGTCACAAAGGCCAGAAATTGCTTTTGATTCATATGGGCTTAGCCGCGGTTGACGATCAGCAAGCTAGCCAGGATCAGCAAACCGCCCGCCACCAGCTGCCAGTCCAGCGCTTCACCCAAGAACAGCACGCCCAGGGTCACGCCCACCACCGGAAAGGTGTAGGTGACCATGGTGGTGCGGGTGGGGCCAACTGAATGGATGAGGTAATAGTAGAAAAGATAGGCCGCGCACGAACCCGCCAGGCCCAGCCACAGCAGCGCCACCCAGGTGCTGGTTTGGCTTGGCAGCTGCACGGGCGCCTCCACCATAAACGTGGCCGCCAGCATGAACGCCGTCGCGGAGATCAGCGGCACCATCGCCTGCACTTCCTGCGGGGCGCCCTTGGTCTTGCTGCGCGCAAACACCGCGCTGCCTGCGTAAAACAGCACCGCCAGGATCATGGCGCCCTGCGCCAGCAGGTTCATGTGCAGGTCACCCGGCATGTCACGCAGCACCAGCAGGGCAACGCCGGCAAAGCCCACCAGCAAACCCAGCACCCGCCGGGTGCTCATCTTGTCGTCCGTCAGGGCAATGTGGGCGATGACTGTCGTGAACAGCGGCACCGAGCTGTTCAACACTGAGGCCACCGCCGAGTCGATATGCAATTCCGCCCATGAGATCAAGATAAACGGGAACGCAGTATTGGTTAATCCAAGAAGCAGCAGGTTGCGCAGCAGGGTCTTGTCTTTCGGCCAGCCTGGGCGCCGGATGGAGTACACCACCAGCAGACCCAGCAGGCCGAACAGCACACGCATCGAGACCAGAAGAAAAGGCCCCACCTCTTCTAGGGCGATCTTGATCCAAAAGAACGAAGACCCCCAAACCAACGCCAGGCCAATAAAGACCAGCCACTCTTTGCTTTTCATACCTTGGTGCGCTCCTTCTCCAAAACAAAAACACCGCACAGCCTGCGGCGATACTGTTATAACCCCAGCCATGCGGGATTTGTGAAAGCAAAGAGCAAGAGGCTGGGAAACCCAGCCTCTTTTTAGTTCGGTTCACTTATTCGTAGCGCAGCGCCTCTACGGGTTGCAGACTGGCGGCTCGATTGGCCGGGTACAGGCCAAAGAACAGGCCCACCGCCATCGAGAACAGGGTCGCCAACAGCACCGAATCGAGCCCGATCACCGGCGTGATGTCGGCGTTGCTTGCGGCCGCCACCGCCCCTACCGCGGCCGAGATCAGCCAGCCCAGCAGGATGCCCAGTATGCCGCCCAGCAGGCTCAGCATCGAGGACTCGGCCAGGAACTGGATCATGATGTCGCGCTTGCGCGCCCCCAGCGCTTTGCGCAAGCCGATCTCGCGCGTGCGCTCGATCACCGAGACCAGCATGATATTCATGATGCCGATGCCGCCCACCAACAGCGAGATGGCTGCGACGCCGCCCAAAAAGATGGTCAGCACGCCGGTCACGGCTGCCGCCGTATCCAGAAAGTCCTGTTGATTGAAGATCCTAAAGTCATCCGCGCCGATGCCGGTGCGATGGCGTGCACGCAGAATAGCGCCGATCTCTTCGCTGGCCTGCGGCACCGCATCCGAGCTGGCCGCCTGCACAATGATCATATCGACGCGATTGGGTGTTGAGCGTCGCAGCAACCGCGCCTGGGCCGTGGTGAGCGGTACGATGGCGCGGTTGTCCTCATTGGTGAAGCCTGAGCCGCCCTTGGACACCGTGAGGCCGATCACGCGGAAGGGCTGCCCTTCGATGCGCACGGTCTCACCTACCACGCCGTCCCTGCGGCCAAACAGCTCCTCGGCCACATCCGGCCCGAGCACCACCACCGCCGAGCGCGACAGAATATGCGCTTCGTTGATGAATTCGCCTTCGCTTAACTCCACATTGCGCACCCAACCGTAATCCGGCGTGACCGCGTCCAACACCGTCGAGGTGCTCTCGCCCTGCGCGGTAACGGTGGCCGAGCCTTGCATCATCGGGGCCACACCGATCACTGAGGGGGCGGCAAAACTATCCTGCAAAGCCTGTGCATCCGTCAGCGTCAGCGGTTTCGGATTCGTTACGTCGCTGTTGCCGCCGGACATCACGAACAGCAGGTTCGTACCAATGCCTTCGATCGTGCCGGTGATCGTGCTCTGGGCGCCGCGGCCCACCGCCAGCATGGCGATCACCGCTGCTACACCGATCACGATGCCCAGCACGGTCAACGCCGAGCGCAG
Source organism: Anaerolineales bacterium (assembly GCA_025808555.1). Lineage (NCBI taxonomy): Bacteria > Bacillati > Chloroflexota > Anaerolineae > Anaerolineales > Anaerolineales bacterium. The sequence goes on from CP075526.1 coordinate 412,932, forward strand.
CTTGTTGGCCGCCAGGCTCTCCAGCGCTACGACAAATGAGTTCAAATAGTTCATGCTTGCCTACTTCCCGCCGCCGCAGCAGCCTGCGCCGCACTCTGCGATGAATCTTGCAGCACCTGGCCGTCACGGATAGTGACGACGCGCTGGGTGCGCTTGGCGACCTCGGGATCATGCGTGACGATGATCAGGGTGACGCCGCGCTCTTTGTTGAGATTGAGCAGCATTTTCATGATCTCGTCGCCGGATTTGCTATCCAGGTTACCGGTCGGCTCATCCGCCATGATGAAGGCGGGGTTGTTCACCAGGGCGCGCGCAATTGCCACGCGCTGCTGCTGGCCGCCCGAAAGCTCATTCGGCTTATGGTCCAGACGGTCGCCCAGCCCCACAGCCTCCAGCGCCTGGCGGGCGATCTCGGTGCGGTTCTCGTTGCGGTTGGCGTAGCGCAGCGGCAGTTCCACATTCGCCAGGGCCGAAGCCCGCTTGAGCAGGTTGAACGTCTGGAAAATGAAGCCCACTTTGCGGTTGCGCACATCCGCCAGCTGGTCATCGTTCATCGCCGCCACGTTCTCGCCGTCCAGGTAGTATTCGCCGCTGGTCGGCCGGTCCAGGCAGCCCAGGGTGTTCATCAATGTGGACTTGCCGGAGCCGGACGGCCCCATGATGGCCATCACCTCGCCCCGTTCCACTTCAAGTGAAAGTCCGCGCAGCGCGTGCACTTCCACATCGCCCATTGTGTAGACTTTGGTCAGGTTGCGGGCTTCAACCACCAGACTGTTCTTAGCGCTAATTGAAGCCTCCACCGCCCATAAATTGGTTGGAAGGATCCATCGGGTCAAAACTGGAGACGGGCGGGTTGAGTACGATCACGTCGCCCTCGCTCAGTTCGCCGCCCACGACTTCGCTGAACGTCTCGGAGGAGGCACCCAGCGTGATCACCACGGCTTCCATGCGGCCAGCGCGCATCACGTAGACCACGCGGCGCCCGTTCTGCACGCGCACGGCCCGGTTGGGCACCAGCAGCACATCCTCAAGCTCGGTCACCACAATGTTGACCGCCGCGGTCATGCCGGGGCGCACATTCGCATCTGCATCCTCCAGCTCCACCAAGACGCGGAAGTTGACGCCGGTCTGGGTCACATTGCCGGCCAGCGCCACGGCCACCACTTCGCCCTGGTACTGCACGTCCTGCACCGCGTCGAGCACAATGCTGGCAGGCTGGCCCACCTGGATGCGGTTGATGTCCACTTCAGACACCTCAACCACCACCTGCACCGTGCTCAGATCGTCCACCTGTACGGCGCTGCTGCCGACGTTCACCAGGTCGCCCTGGTTGGGGTAGATGTCCGTCACCGTGCCATTGAACGGGGCGAGGATGAAGCCCATATCCACACTGGCCTGAGCAGCGGCCAGGCGAGCCTGGGCAGCAGCCAACTGCAGCGCCGTGGGGCCGGCCATGATCTCGTCATAGTTCTGCTGGGCAATGTCCAGCTGGGCTTGCGCCAACGCCAGGTCGGCTTCGGCCTGGGCGATCGGCGTGCTGCCGGAGCCAGAAGACCGCGCGTTGTACTGGCGCAGGGCCGCATCGTATTGCTGCCTGGCCTCGGTCAATTGCAGCAGGAAGTTGGCCCGTACCAGATCGCTCTCGGAGCGACCTGAATAGGGTTCATAGGCTTCTTCGGCTCTGTTCAGCCGGTCCTGGGCCAGCACCAGGTTGGCCTGGGCCTGGTCAATATCCACCGGGCGGCCTGGGTTACTGATCGAGTTCAGATAGCGGGCGGCCGTTTCGTAGACATCCTGCGCATCGGCCAGCGCCTTCTGCGCCTGGCTGATACCCAGGTCGCCGAACGAGTTCTCGAAGTCCTCCATGGCGTCCTGCGCGGTCTGCAAGTCTGCCTGCGCCAGGATCACGTTGGCAGGCATCGAGGCGGTGAGCAGGTTGGCGATCACATCGCCTTCGCGCACGCGGTCGCCCACCGCAAAGTTGATCTCTTCTACAATGCCCGAGGTTTCCCAGACCAGCGCCGCGCTTTGCAGGGCGCGTACACTGCCCGTGGCGCCAATGGTGGCCACCAGGTTGCCGCGCTCCACCGGCGCGGTTTGCAAGCTGCCGCTGGCTGCCTGGGCGGCCCGATTGGCGCCGTTGACCATCAGGGCCACCACCAGCACCACCAGCGCTACGCCGCCAAGCACGAACCACTTGCGGCCATCCAATTGATTGAACCAATTCTTGATACGTGTGAACATTGCTTCTTCTTGCTCCTTATTCGGCCATCGGCCGTATCTATTTCTGCTGTTCTTCCATACTTGAAATGGCTTTGTCCAGCAAACGCACCAGCTGGCTTTGCTCCTGCGGGTTCAGGCCGTTCAGGAAGTCTGTAATCTTCTTACGTTGAAAGGCCTCTGCCCGTTTCGCGAATTCGGTGGCCTTGCGGGTAAGGTACAGGTGATACGAGCGCTTGTCCTGCGGGTCAGCCTCGCGCTGAACCCAGCCGTCTTGTTCCAGTTTGCGCAGGCTCACGCTCACCGTGGGGGCGCTCAACCCCACCTGCTGCGCCAGCTCATTCACACGGATGCCCGGCGAACGCCGCACCGAGAGCAGCAGCCCCAACTGCGAGAGGCTGAGCTCCACATTGTTCAGCGTTTCCCGCCCCATGCCCATGCGCTCAATGCGCTGCATCAGGCTGCGGAACTGTTCCTGCGGGCTCAGCGTAGTCTCGTCCATAATTAGTTAGTTTATCTAACTAAATGATTGTAGCCCAGCCCGCCCCATACCAGATGTGCGCTGGATGAGAGCGCAAAAAACTCAATCGCCAATTGAGTTGACGCATGCCACCCGCATGCCTACACTCCGCATTGCATGTCTATGCGCATTAAGGAGTCGTGATGCCTAAAGCCCCTGCTGTCTCGCCGCTCAGCCCCAAGACCACCCTGCCCCCGGCCATCCAAGCCTGGGCCAGCTTCCTGCAAGACCAGGGCTCTTCGCAACACACGGTCAAAGCCTTCACCGGCGATGTGCGCTTGCTGGCCAGCTTCCTCCCGGCTGACCAGGCCGTGGGTTCGATCTCCACCAACGACCTGAACAATTTCCTTGATTGGATGCAGCACAAACGCGGGGTGGAATGCAGCCCCAAGACCCTCAGCCGCCGCATCACCTCGCTCAAAGGTTTTTTCCGCTGGCTGCAGAGCGGTGGCGCGGTGCTAGCTGACCCTGCCGAGCGCGTGGTGCAGCGGAGCGTGCTCAGCCCGCTGCCGGATGTGCTCAGCCAGGATGAAATGGAAAGCGTGCTGGCGGTCGCAGCCCGCCAGCGCCGCGGCAAGCGCGGCGATGCCCGCGCCTACACGTTGGTCTCGCTGCTGCTCAGCACCGGCATCAAGAAAGGCGAGACGTTGGCGCTCAAGACCAACCATGTTGACCTGGAAGCGGCCGATGGCCCCACCCTGTTCGTGCGCTACCCCGGCCCCAAAGACCGCTACAAGGAGCGCAAGATCAGCCTGCCTTCCGAATGGGTCGAAGCCTACGAGGAGTACAGCGCGCAGTACGACCTGAGCGATGCGCTGTTTCCCTGGTCGCCGCGGCGTTTGGAATATCTGCTTGAGGATCTGGGCAAGGAAGCCGGGCTGGATAAGCAGCTTTCGTTCCTGATGTGTCGCTGGAGTTGTGCTTTGCGCGATCTGCGCAGCGGCATGGACGAAAACCACCTGCGCCAAAAACTGGGCGTCTCAGAGATCCAATGGCGCGAACTCAGCATGAAGCTCAGCCGCCTGCGCGCCGAAGACCAATTGCAATTGTTTTAGCCAGCAATAAAGCTATTCGCCCACGCTCACCACCCGCGCATGCAGCGCAGGCATGCCCACCTGCGCGACGTAGCCGTGTGCCAGGCGCAAGCCCGGCGCCCACACCACCTCGTCGCCTTTGCACAGTAACGGCCAGGCGGCCCGCGCTCGCTGCGGCAGCTTGGCATTGATGAACACATCCGATAATTTTTGCGTGCCCTGCGCCAGCGCCATGCGGTCGCCAGGCCGCGGGCGGCGCAGGGTCAGCTCGCCGCCGATACGCTCTGCATCCAGCCACGCCTCATACACATCTCCCGTCGGGGCGGCCGCAGGCTGGACCTCATCCAAGCGCAGCTTCCATCCCGGGCCTAACGGCACGCTCACTCCGGCTTCCAAATGTACCGTCGCCTCCGGCGCTTGCGGCCAGGCGACTGGCAGCTGCGCGCTGCGCTCGGCCAGCCACAGTCGCTCACCCTCCACCAGGATCACTAGACCCTCAAACCAATCATACGGGCCGCCCTCCTCATTTAATCCCTCACGCGCTTGCTCCACCAGGGCAAAGCTCAACTCGCCGCTGTGCGGGCGTAGAGCCTGCGCGGCACGGCGCAGCACGCGCCGCTGCAGCGCCAGCGGTTGGCTTTGCAGTGCGCTGCGCTGCAAAGCCACATAGCTTGGCCCAGCCGCGGCCAGGCAGCGCCGCCAAGCAGCTTGCCCCTCAGCCTGCAGCACGGCCTCTTCGGCGGCCAGCAGCTCACCCGTGTGCACCAGGCGCGTCTTCACTCCGGGCGCAAACTGCTCTAAAAGCGGCAAGAGTTCATGCCGCACTTTGTTCCTAAAATACGCCGGGTCCTGATTGCTCGGGTCCGTCAGCGTTTCCAAACCATGCGCCTGGCAATACGCCAGCACATCCGCGCGGCTGGCCGCCAACAGCGGGCGCACCAGCGCCACGCGCTCGCTCCACGGGTTAGGCAGCCAATGCGCCTGCATGCCGTGCAGGCCCTGCGGGCCTGCCCCGCGCAGCAGGTGCATCACGATCGTCTCGGCCTGGTCATCCGCATGGTGCGCCACCACTACCGCTTGCGCATCCTGCGCATGGGCCAACTCGAACAAGAACGCATAGCGCGCTGCGCGTGCCGCTTCCTCGATCGTCTGGCCTTCAGCCCCCGCCCGCGCGGCCACATCCACCCGCCGGCTGGCAAAACCCACGCCGTAGCCGGCCGCCATGGCGGCCGCGGCTTCCGCATCCTGGGCCGATTCGGGCCGCAGGCCATGGTCCAGATGCGCGGCCAGCAGCGGCCAGCCCGCTGCATGCAAGGCATGCAGCGCCGCGGCGCTGTCTGGCCCGCCCGAGAAGCCCAGTACCAGAAGCTTGCCCGGTTCCATCTGCCTCATAGCAGCTTCACTTAGCAGGCTATGCGCACTCATCCCGCCATTATAGCGACGCGCAGCGCTTCCCCAGCCTTGGCATAGCGTAATTGCCGCTCGGCCCCCTTTATGCTAGACTGGACTTCCTTTATGGCGCAGACCTACACCCTCCTGGTGGTGGATGACGACCTCGATACCCTGAAGCTGGTGGGCACAACGCTCGAAAAGCAAGGGTTCAACATCGTGGCCGCCAAAGACGGGCAAGAAGCACTGGACAGGGTGGCCGAAACCAAGCCTGACCTGATTTTGCTCGATGTGATGATGCCCAAGATGGATGGGTATGAAGTCACGCGCCGTCTGCGCGCCAACCCAGACACCGCCGGCATTCCCATCATTCTCTTCACCGCCAAAGCCCAGGTGGACGACAAAGTGGCCGGCCTGGATGCGGGCGCGGATGATTACCTGACCAAGCCCACCCACCCGGCCGAACTGGTGGCACGCGTGCGCAACATTCTCAAGCGCCCGGTCACCAGCATGCTGCCGCCGCTGCCCCCCGAGCCTGCGGCTCCGCAACGCAGCCAGCCCGCGCCTGCCGCCCCAGCTGCTCCTGCCTACCACGAGCCTGCAAGTTACAGCCCGGCTCCCGCGGCCAGCAGTGGCGCCCCGCGCACAGTCCTCGGCGTGCTGGCTGCCAAAGGCGGCCAGGGTGTCTCCACCCTATGCATCAATCTCGCCGCCGGCTTTGCCGAGCGCTTCAACACCGGCTGTATCCTGGCCGAGCTCACGCCCGGCCACGGTGATCTCAACATTCGCCTGGGCCTCAACGGCGAAGGCCTGGTGGAGCTGCTGCGCCGCACCACCCGCGACATCTATCGCAGCGCCGTGGAAGGCGCACTGACCGAGCACAAGAGCAACCAGCGTGTATTGCTAGCTGGCATTCGCCCTAGCGACATAGCGCTTGCCCAGGCCGGCGAGCAGATGGCTGCCATCGTCAGCGAACTCAAGCAGATCTCAGACCATGTGGTGTTGGATCTAGGCGTTGGACTGCCCACCAGCAGCCAGCGCGCCCTGGAGCACTGCACTCATATCCTCGTCGTTGCTGAACCGGACCCAAACTCGGTGGAACAGACCCGCGCCCTGCTGCATGATCTGGATGGTATGCGCCTGCAAGGCAAGCTGATGGTGGTGATGGTGCACCGTGTGCGTAATGACCTGGCGGTCAACGCCGCCGAGCTGCAAAAACAACTCGAGCGTGAACTAGAGGCTGTTTTCACCCCCGCGCCTGAGCTGGCTCACCAAGCCACCCGCCAGCAGCAGTCCATGCTGGAGACGGATGCCCAAAGCTACACCGCCCAGCAGACCATGAAATTAGTCAGCCTGATCACTGAACCCAAGACCGCCCGCCGCCGTTAGCCACGCGCTGCGAAAGCAGCGCACGAAGCAACCCCCAAATCAACCTCAGTGCAGTTTAGCGAGCCCCTCGGCGGCCAAACTGCTTTTCCAATAAATCGATCGATAAATGGATCATCGTTGGGCGGCCGTGCGGGCAGGTGCGCGGCGCCTCGCACGCCTCCAGGTCACGCAGTAGAGCGCGCTGTGCCTCCGGCGAGAGCGTTTGCCCGGCCTTGACTGCGATGCGCTTGCAAATACGCGCGATCAGCCGCGCTTCCAGCTGCTTCTCCAGCGGCTGCTCATCCTCCTCAAAGTCTTCTACTACGGCGCGTAAAGCCGTCTCTGGGTCGCTGCCCAGCAGCACCGCCGGGATGGCGCGCACTTTGTACGCCTGCGGGCCAAACGGCTCGATATCAAACGCCAGCCCGCGCAGCGTGTCTAGATGACTCTCCAGCAATTCAGCTTGCGCGGCGGGCAGCTGCACCGTCACAGGTTCCAGCAGGATCTGCGAGCCGAGCTGCTGGCGTTGGCTGCGAAAGCGCTCGAACAACACGCGCTCGTGGGCCGCATGTTGGTCCACGAGATACAAACCGTCCGGCGCCTCAGCCACCAGGTAGGCTGCGCCTACCTGCCCCACCAGGCGCAGCAGCGGCACGCCGGGCAGGCGCGGCTGCGGCGCAGCCGCCGGCTCAACGTCGCCCTCGACGTCTGGCGGCGCGGCCAGCTCCGATTCGGGTTCGGGCATTGGCTCGGGCGGGGCGGGCATGGGCCGCCACGCCAGGCCGGGCTGCAATGGCTCCAACTGCGGCACAGGCGCGTGCGCCAGCAAGGCACGCCGCACAGCGCGCTGTACGCTGGCGAACACGCGGTCGCGCTGTGCAAAGCGCACCTCCGCCTTGGTTGGGTGCACATTCACGTCCACCATCTCGCTGGGCATCTCTACAAACAGCACCACTAATGGATAGCGCCCCACCATGAGCATGCCGTGATAGGCCTGCACCGTAGCTGCCGCCAGGGCGCTATCCTGCACCCAGCGCCCATTCACAAAGAAGGTCAGCTCGGCGCGGTTGGCCCGCGTCAGATCGGGGGGGCTGATGAAGCCGGTCACCGTCACCTCCGCATCGGGCGCCTCTACCGGGATCATGCGGCGCGCCATGCCTGCGTCGTACAACGCGGCCAGGATCTCACGCCGATCCCCATTGCCGCTGGTCTGCAAGCTGTGCTTGCCATCCATCTGCAGCTCAAAGGCCACTTGCGGATAGGCAAGCGCGTAGCGCGCTACTAGTTGGCTGATGTGGCGGCGCTCGGTTACCTCGCCTTTCAGGAACTTGCGCCGCGCCGGCAAATTGAAGAACAAGTCCTCCACATGCGCCAGCGTGCCCACCGGCGCGCCGATCTGCTCCAACCCGGCGCGCTTGCCCGCATCCACCTGGATGCGGGCGGCCGCTTTGCTCTCGGCCGGGCGCGAGGTCAGCGTGAAGCGCGACACTGAGGCGATCGCCGCCAGCGCTTCGCCGCGGAAGCCCAGGGTATGGATATGCTCCAGGTCCTCCGGCGTGCTGAGCTTGCTGGTGGCATGGCGCTCCAGCGCCAGTGGCAGCTCGGCCACCGGAATCCCCAGGCCGTCATCGCTGACCTCGATCAGGCGCTGGCCGGCCCCTTCAATGCGCACCTGGATACGGCTGGCGCCGGCGTCCAGGGCGTTCTCGATCAATTCTTTCACCACGGACGCGGGGCGCTCCACCACTTCGCCGGCAGCGATCTGCGAGGCAAGCTCCTGCGGCAACATACGGATAGGCATATGGAAATGGTAACTGGTAATTTGGAGTGCCGGCTTCAGATTTGCGATTGTCATCTGTGCTTTGGCGTGCTATTCTCGCGGTTGCGTCGTTATCTACGGCATACCACTTCAAGGAGAACGAATGAACCTTTTGAAGCACAAGCATGCACATCGTTTGGCCCTGCTGGCGGTGCTGGCCCTGCTGCTGGCCGCCTGCGGCGGCACTGGCCCCGAACCCACCGCAACCGAGCCAGTGGAAGCCCCAGAGAGCACTGCGACCAGTGGCGTGACCGGCCTGTGCGCCAATGAGTACCAGCCGTTGGCCCAAGGCTCCTCTTGGACCTACAACACCACTGAGGCCGACGGCAGCAGCGACGTTTATACGACCACTGTAAGCGAATTGAGCGACGACGGCTTCACCTTTACGCACAGCTTCGAGAACACGGTGGTCACGCAGCTGTGGGCCTGCACCCCCGAAGGTTTGAGCGCCCTGGAATACGGCGACGGGCCGGAAGCCAGCGTCATCGGCGGCGGGTTCAGCGCCGACATCGAAACCATTGGGGTCACCGGTGTGACTTTCCCAAAGGATTTGGCGCCTGGCGTGAGCTGGGAGCAGACCTATGATGTGCAAGGCACCATCAGCATGGGCGGCGGCATGGAAGGCACCGCCACCGGCACTGTGACCCACAGCTTCACCGCCATCGGCGAGGAAAGCGTAACGGTGCCGGCGGGCAGCTTTACCGCCATACGGGTTGAAGGCACGAACGTCATCAGCTTCGTAGGCAGCGTGGGCGGCATCTCGATCCCCATAGAGATCGAAGGCCCGACAGTGATTTGGTGGGTGCGCGGCATCGGCATGGTGCGCAGCGAGTCCACCTTGGCGGTGGAGGGTGGTGAACCCTTTGTCGGCACTGTTGAGCTGCTGAGTTATAGCCTGCCCTAACTCTGTCACGTTCCCCATGTTCAAAAAAGCGCCGGCGGATGCCGGCGCTTTTATTTTTACTTAGGGCTGGAAGGCTTTGCCTCCAGCCCACAGTTGGTAGGTGAGCTGCATGTGACCCACATGCAGACTGTAGTGGCTGATGACATGATGCAAAATGCCGCGCACCGGGTGCACACGCCCATCATAGGTGATGCTGCTGTCCAGCCGCTCCGCGGTCAGTGCAGAGAGGATCGGCTCACTTTCGGCTGCCACCGCTGCCAGCCGCCCCAGCACATCCTGCGCAGAGGCAGCCACGAAGGCGAACTCCTCATCACGCACACGCGTGTGCGGCTGGCCACCGATCAGCTCTGCGAACCAGAAGTGCTCCGAACCGGCAGTGTGCACCGCCAGCACAGCCAGCGAGTTGACGCCATCCGCGTCCTGCGGCAGTGAAGGACGCCAGTTGAGCCCATCCACCGGTGTGGCCTGGATGATGGCAGCCACCTGGCCGCGCAGCTTGTCCAAGGTCAGCAGGGTCTGCTGGATTTCGGGCAGCATGCTTACTTGACGATGCCTCCGTCGGTGAGCTTGCGCAGGTCACTGAGGGCATGGCGGATCTCGTCTGCCGTCACCGGGCGATCCTCTTTCACATGCTTGAGCTCTCCAGCGTCGGCCTTGCCGACGGCCAGATCGGTGATCGCCAGGTCATCCTTCACCGCTTCTTTCACCAGCGCCGCGCCGGCTTGATAACCGATGAGCGGGTTGAGGGCGGTGACGATGATGGCGTTGCGCGCCAGCCAGCCTTCGGCTTTGGGTTGGTTGGCGGTCAGGCCCACCACGCAGCGTTCGGTGAAGGCGTTGATGGAGCCGATGATGACCTGCATCATCTCGAACAGGTTGTGGGCGATGATGGGCATCATCACGTTCAGCTCCAGTTGGCCAGCCGAGCTGGCCAGCGCCACGGTGGTGTCGCAGCCGATGACGTGATACATGGCCATGTTCATCATCTCTGCCAGCACCGGATTGACCTTGCCGGGCATGATGCTGGAGCCGGGCTGCAGGGCGGGCAGACGAATTTCGTCCAGGCCGGTGGACGGGCCGGAGGCCAGCAGGCGGAAGTCGTTGGCGATGCGGGTCATGGTGAGCGCAAAGGTGCGCAGAGCAGCCGAAAAGTCGGCGGCATCGGCCAGGCTCTGCATGCTCTCGAACAGGTTGTCAGAGGTGTGCAGCGCCAGGCCGGTGATCTCGCCCAGGCGCTTGACCATGTTCTTGTGATAGTTGGGATGGGCGTTGAGCCCGGTGCCGGTGGCGGTGCCGCCGATGCCCAGGCGGCGCAGGCCCTCCGCCGAGCGGCGAATGCGCTCGGCATCACGGCGCACGGCCTTGGCGTATGCGCCGAACTCCTGCCCCAGGCGCACGGGCACGGCATCCTGCAGGTGAGTGCGGCCGGATTTGACGATGCCGTCAAACTCGGCGGCTTTGGCTTCCAGCGCTTCGGCCAGGCCGTCTACGGCGGCGAGCAGCTCTTCCAGCCGCCACAGCGCCCCGAGGCGGATGGCGGTGGGAATGGTGTCGTTGGTGGACTGGGCCATGTTGACATGGTCGTTGGGATTGGCAATATAGTTGCCCAACTGGCCGCCGAGGATGAGGGTGGCGCGGTTGGCCAACACCTCGTTCATGTTCATGTTGTGGCTCGTACCCGCGCCGGCCTGGAAGGGGTCTACGACGAACTGGTCAGCCCACTGGCCTTCCATCACTTCGGCAGCGGCTTTGGCGATGGCGTCAGCCTTATCAGCATCCAGCAGGCCGAGGCCGGCGTTGACATCGGCGGCGGCACGCTTGATGGCGGCCATGGACCAGACGAAGGCGGGCCAGGGTTTGAGACCGGAGATGGGGAAGTTATCCACGGCGCGCTGGGTCTGTGCGCCGTACAAAGCCCCGGCGGGGACTTTGACCTCGCCCAGGGAGTCTTTCTCGATACGTACGTCTTGGCTCATGCTGTCCTTTGAGAGTGAGTTTGGCAATACCCTTGCGGGTGCCCATGGGGCAGGCCTATTTTAGTCGATTGCCAAAAAGTTTTAATCATCATCATGGCTGGCGGGGGCGGATGGCGCAGATCGTTAATAGTTCAAGGACCTTGACAGGTTGTGCGGGCAAAAACTGTCCACGATAGATGGCCAAATGTAACTGCATGCGGTGGTTTTATCGTGGAACCGGGGTTCTGGGTAGAACTGAGGCGAAAAGTCAAGGGTTTGGATGGCGAATCGCGCTGTGCGAGACATGTAGGGCGCACTGCGGTGCGCCCCTAACAGTGTTTAGTGTGCGGGGGCGGGTTTGAAACCCGCCCCTACGGCCGCGTGCATCCTGAGCGGGTGGATAGGGCCAACACCTGGACGCAGAGGCCGGGCCAGCGAAGGAACTTTGCAGGCAGGTCTTCTATGCAGGGCGTGCGTTACCCATACGCGCTGCGAGGATCCCTCGCGACGCTCGGGATGCACGGTAGCCGGCGCAAAAAAAGCCCGCCGAATGGCGGGCTTTTTTAGTTGCTGATTTTTCAGGCTACTTGCCGTGCTGCTGCCAGCCGTCCCAGTAACCGGGGCCTTTTTCGAAGTAATCGTAGTTGGGCTGGATGTCATCACGGAGGTTGACCGCCTCACCAGGGGTGAGGGTCTTGACCGAGTCGATGGCGACCGCGTGCCCGTGGTGATTGTTGCCCTCAAAGCGCTCGGCGTAGCCAGGCGTGCCAGCAGGCTTGGCCTGCTTCTGATCAGCCTTGGCTTCATAAGCATCGGGCACTTCATCTTCAGTGAAGATGGCCTCAAACGGACACTCAGGGATGCAGGCGCCGCAGTCAATGCAGGTAGCCGGATCGATGTAGTACCAAGGGTACTGGTCCTGCGGCATGCCGGGAACAATGCATTCCACCGGGCACACCTCAACGCAACCGCCGTCGCGCAAACACAAACTGGTGATGATGTGGGTCATTTAGTTAATCTCCGTTGAGGCGATTTTACACCCAGGTTGCGATTTTTGCTACCCTAGATTTAGCAACGTCTCAGCAAACATTAAGCACCGAAGCACTACGCCGCGAAGCGCTTAGCGACCTCGTCCCAGTTCACCACGTTCCACCAGGCCGCTACGTAATCCGGGCGGCGGTTCTGGTAGTTGAGGTAGTAGGCATGCTCCCACACGTCAACGCCCAGGATGGCGGTCTTGCCATTGGAGATGGGGTTGTCCTGATTGGGAGTGGCCACGATGGCAACGCCATCGCCCTCTTTGACCAGCCAGGCCCAACCGGAGCCGAACTGGCCGGCAGCGGCGGCAGCGAACTTCTCTTTGAATGTGGCAAAGTCGCCGAAGGCTTTGTTGATCGCATCACCCAGCGCGCCGGTGGGCTCACCGCCGCCATTGGCGGACATGATCTCCCAGAACATGCTGTGGTTGAAGTGGCCGCCGCCGTTGTTGCGCACCGCGGTGCGGATGCCCTCGGGGACGGCGTTGAGGTCCTTCAGCAGGTCCTCAAGCGACTTGTCGGCCAGCTCGGGGTGCTTCTCGATGGCAGCGTTCAGGTTGTTGACATAGGCCTGATGGTGCTTGCCATGGTGAATTTCCATGGTGCGCGCGTCAATGTGCGGCTCCAGGGCATTGAAATCGTAAGGCAGTTTGGGGAGAGTGAAAGCCATTTTGAGCTCCTTTCAATGAGAAAACGGCCAAAGGATGGTTAAGTTACAATGAACGAGGCGATTGTAAGCGTTGCAAAACCCCTTTGTCAAGAAAAGCACAATCCCCCACCCCGTGAGCGCACAAACCCAACCGAAAATCCCGCCGCATCTGGTGCTGCTGCTTGGCATCTTTGCCGTGGCATCATCCTCGCTGCTGATCCGCTATGCCCAGCAGGAGGTGGGCTCGCTGGTGATCGCCGCCTACCGCATGGCGCTGTCGGCGATCATCCTGGTGCCGCTGACCCTGCCGCGCCACACCGGCGAGCTGCGCCAGCTGAGCCGCCGGGGCTACGCCCTGGCGGCACTGAGCGGCGTGCTGCTGGCGATCCACTTCGCCAGCTGGATCCTTTCGTTGGAGTACACCAGCGTGGCCAGCTCCGTAGTGCTGGTGACCACCAACCCGCTGTGGGTGGCGCTGCTGGCGCCGCTGGTGCTGAAGGAGAAGCTGGGGCGCGGTGTGCTGCTGGGCATGCTGGTGGCGCTGGCGGGTGGCGTGGTGGTGGCGTTAAGCGACAGCTGCACGTTGGCCGGCGGCACGCTACAGTGCCCGCCGCTGAGCGAGTTTGTGGCCGGGCGCTCCTTTTACGGCAACCTTCTGGCCCTGGTGGGCGCGTGGAGCGGGGCTGGCTACATCCTGATCGGGCGCAGCCTGCGTCCGCAGCTCTCGCTGACAGCGTACATCTTCCTTGTATATGGCATCGCCGCCCTGGTGCTGGTGGCGCTGGTGCCGCTTTCAGGCCAGCACGCCTTTGGCTTCTCGCCCGTTACCTATGTATACCTGTTGCTATTGGCGGTGCTGCCGCAGCTGATCGGCCACTCCAGTTTCAACTGGGCGTTGGCGCACCTGCCGGCCTCGTATGTTTCGATCGCCCTGCTGGGCGAGCCGGTCAGCAGCACCATCCTGGCGGTGCTGCTGCTGGGCGAAGTGCCGGGCGGCATCAAGTTGGTGGGTGCGGCGCTGATCCTGCTGGGCATACTGATCGCCACCCTGAAACCTGCGCCACAGGGGCGGGATGTATAATTAGATTCACTGACAAAGGAGTTAACCATGCTTGTACGCTGTACGCATTGCCACACCCCTTTCACCCTGAACCAGGAAACCATTCACGCTGCGCTTGACCAGATCGAGGCCAAGGGCTGGAAGCATTACAACGCCTATTGCCCGCGCTGCGCCCGCACTAACGTGGTGCCGCGTGACCAGCTGGTGCGCTTCGCACCGGAATGGTCCCCTAGTGGGGCCCCTGGCGGGGCGCCCAGCGCTCCGGCGGCCAGCACCCCGGCACCCGCCCGGCCACAGGCTGCGCCTAAGCCCGCTCCTGTGACCCCGGCCCCCGCTCAGCCGAAGGCTGAGCCTACGCCTGCTGCGAAAGCTCCCGTGAAGGCGGCAGCCAAGCCTGCCAAGAAGGTTACGGCCAAGCCCGCCGCGGCCAAGAAACCCGTAGCGAAGAAAGCGGCGCCTAAGAAAGCGGCGCCTAAGAAAGCGGCGCCTAAGAAAGCGGCTGCTAAAAAGCCGGCGGCAAAGAAACCCGCTGTAAAAAAGGCTGTGAAGAAAGCGGCCCCGAAGAAGGCGGCGCCCAAGAAAGCTGCGGCAAAAAAGGCCCCGGCCAAGAAAAAAGCCACCAAAAAGAAGTAGCCAAAAAACGACCCTGACGGGGTCGTTTTTTCTATACTGGGTCCCAGCACGGCGAAACGACGTGCACTTCTCCCCGCGAGCGTTAGCTCGCAGCTGCCCGGAATGACAACTCCCCGAAGGTTGTTATTCTGGGCAGCGCCTTGAATCCATTAAACGAACACAACAGACATTTTTGCCCATGAACGCTGATGGTGTTTATTTCAGCGAGCTTGGTCTTGAAATCGGGGCCACGATTACCCTTCGCTTCGCTCAGAGCGACACGGTTTTTGTTGTTCAATCTGTGTTTATCCGCCCTTATCTGGGTTCCTCTGTGGAATGCTTTAAGCCGTACGGCCATTGCGGGCGTTCAGGTCTGCGATGCGCGTCGCCAGCACATCGGTGAGCTGGGCGCCGTCCACGCGCCAGTGCCAGTTACCCAGGGGCGTGCCGGGGATGTTCATGCGGGCTTCGCTGCCCAATTCGAGAAAATCCTGAATGGGGGCAACGGTGAGGGCGGCCTGCGAGCCCCACAGCATTTCAAGCATGCTCCACACAAAGCCTTGTGGGCCAATCTTGATATAGCTTTCGCACAGCGTTCGCTCGGCCGCCGGGGCATGCTCGAACCAGCCGAGGAAAGTGTCATTGTCGTGCGTGCCGGAGTAGGCCACGCAGTTGACCGGATAGTTGTGCGGCAGGAAGGTATGCTCCAACCCCATATCAAAGCCGAACTGGAAGACCTTCATGCCTGGCAGATTGAACTGGTCACGCAGGGCGATGACCTCGGGCGCGGCTTCGCCGCCGAGGTCTTCGGCGATGAGCGGCAGATGGCCGAGCTCACGCTCGACGGTATAGAAGAAATCTTCGCCTGGGCCAAATTCCCAGGTGCCGTTCATGGCGGTATCTTCGCTGGCGGGGATGGCGTAATAGGTAGCGAACCCACGGAAGTGATCAAGCCGAATAACGTCTGAGAGCGCCAGGGTAGCACGCAGGCGCTGGAGCCACCAGGCGTAACCCTGCTTTTTGTGCAGGTCCCAGCGATACAGCGGGTTGCCCCACAGCTGGCCGGTGGTGCTGAAGATGTCCGGCGGCACGCCAGCCACGCGCAGCGGCGCGCCGCGCTCGTCGAGCTCAAATAGCTCGGGGCGGCACCAGGCGTCAACGCTGTCGTGGGCCACGTAGATGGGCAGATCGCCAATGATGCCGACGCCGTGCTCTGTCATGTAGGCGCGCAGCCCGGCCCACTGGCGGAACAGCAGGAACTGCTGGAAGGCAAAGTAGCGCAGCGTCTCGGCGTGGGTCTGGCGCGCCTCGGCCAGCGCGTCTGGCTGGCGGCCGCGCAGCGGCGCCGGCCAGTGCGGCCAGGCTTGCTGGCCGTACTGGCTCTTGAGGGTCATAAACAGGCAATAGTCATCCAGCCAGGCGCTTTGCTGCGCACAGAACTCATCGAACGCGTGATGCAGCACTGGCATGCTGTTGAGGCGCGCAAAGGCCACCTGGTACAGGCCGCGCTTCCATTGGGTGACGGCGGGGAAATCTACTTTGTGAGTGGGGAACGCCGGCGCGGTCTCCAGGTGGGCGGAATCGAGCAGGCCATCGTCGGCCAGCAGCTGCGGGCTGATGAGATTGGGGTTTAAGGCGAACGAAGAATACGACTGGTACGGCGATTCGCCGTAGCCGGTGGGGCCAAGCGGCAGGGTCTGCCACCAGCGCGTGCCGGACGCGGCCAGGAAGTCTACCCAGGCATACGCCTGTGGCCCCAGGTCGCCGATGCCGAAGCGGCAAGGCAGGCTGGTGACGTGGAGCAGGATGCCGGATCTGTGCTGGAAGTTCATTGGCTGGGGAGATTCTATCAAGGGAGCGGGGAAGAACCAAGATTTAATTTCGCGCATACTATGCACGCGTTAGCACTAATTGACCTAGTTAGTTACTTCGATTAGAATTACTTTTGGAAACCGTAACAGCATAAAACATAAATAACATAGTGTCCTTGGAGTTTACTGCTTCAACAAGCTAAGCATTGGGAGGAAAAATGCGCAGGCAGCTACTTGTTATCGTAACAGTGGTAGTCACAACCTTGTTTTTGCCAAGTTTGGTTATGGCTCAATCTGGCGGGCTTGATTTGGACGGCTATTGCAGAAGCAAAGGGTATTCAAAAGCTGAGCTAGTAGAAAACAATGCATATGGGTGGAGATGCAAAGGCGCAGATGGATCGCTTCACAACATGGATTTGTATGATGCCTGCCATTGGCAATACGGTGGTCAATTACCTACACCACAATTTAGCGATTTCAATAACGCTTACTCATGGAAGTGCTTCGGGGGTAATACCCAATCTCCGACCATAGCACCCCCGAGTTCTGGCAACTCATCTGGTGGAAGCACAGGAGGTAGTGGCAACAGCGGATCTGGCTCAGGAAATAGTGGTCCTAGTGGTGGGTCAGTTACATATTACACGGGTTCAAGCAATTCACCATCTACAGGTGCTTTTGTTCAAGTTAGTTCGTCCGGATTGAGAATTCGCACTGGTCCTGGAACGGGGTATTCGATTTTGGGTCAAGTGGTTAGGGGCCATTACTATTCTTTACTAGAGCAGTCAGGAAGCTGGGGGAAAGTTGATACAAATCAAGGCAGCGGATGGATATCACTTGACTATGTAGTTACTACTCAGCAGAATTCCAAAATATGGTGTTCCATAACGCCTGTGGCAGTAGACAGAGGGGGTGGAACCTTCCGTGACAGAAATTATGAGCTTGTATATCGCGGCCCCAGCCTCGCTAGCCTAATGGGCCCTGGAACATCAGATTTATTCATTTACTACAGGAATTCTTGGAAGTATCTTGATTACCATGGACATAAGGACGGAGAAAATATCTGGGGAATAAGTACATTGTGGGCATATGCCACTCCAGGATGGGACGATGACTCACGGTGGCGGATTGACTTTCACTGGACAGGGAATTCCTGCCCTTGATTTTCTCATGTAGGCTACAAGAAAAACTCTACACAAAAAACGACCAAACATTGGGAGGTTATCTTTACAAAAAACTGATAAGCCTCACATTATCTAAAGCGAGTATCCCCTAACGGCAAGTATGGGGTAGAATGCGGATGTGGATGTCGCTATTGTAGGTCTGCTTGCCGCGTTGGGTGGCGGCATTTTATTGTTGTTGGGACAGGCAATTTCAGGCCGTTTGGGGGATATTTTGCTTGACCGTATTTTGGGCGTTGCTCATAAGCTCATTGGGCATCGCTTCGTTGCAATAAGGGCGCGAATACTGTTTTGGGTGAGGGGTCAAGCATCAAGAGTACTGGCGGTCATTTATGGTGTATTCCTTCTTATCCTCTTGTTTATGGTGGGTGTATTTTGGTTGGCTGACAGGGCGGGCATAGGCAATGAACCAATCCCATCAGACCCGCCTAGTGCTTCTGTAACGAAAATACCAGCGTCTACAGAAACCCCCGCATCCGCCGCGACATTATCCTTTTCGCGTCCTACATTTCAGTCAGCAGAGGAAGTTACCCGCTCTTATTACGACCTACTAGCGGATGGGCGATACGAAATTGCGTACAGTTTATTGAACAAAGAATTGAAGGAACATCCCAATTTTGCTTGGGATGCGTGGCTAAGAGAAGTAACCCGAACTACCTATGAAATCATCGGGGATTTGTCAATTCAGCAAATGGGTAACATGTATAGAGTTGAATTTAATTTGCTAAGTAACGACAACAACGGCATATGGACTCATTGTGTTTCCAGCAACAATGGCTGGGAAATCCAAAGCTTTTATAACCGCGGAGCATCCTGCCCGTAAGGAAAGCGCATGAAAAAACGAGATGGCAAGAAACCAAAGCCCCTAAAGTCCGAACCTCAAATCACTAAAAAGGACTTCTTTTTGGCACTAAACAAGGTTATTCGGACTAAGCCCTCTAAGAAGCCCGATGGAAAACGCTCCGGCGCAGGAAAAACCAAAACATCGGAGTAATGTCTTTGCGATGGTTATACCGAAAGGCGTACTCGTTCAAATAAGACTGTAGATACCTGGAGCTAACAGAGTGATAAACGCCGCGAATACCATTCTTGACATTAGACCAAAAGCCCTCAATGGTGTTGGTGTGAACATCACCCATAACGTAGACTTTTTGAGCGTGAGGAATGCTGCCGTGAGCGTAGCCCATAGCTGGCAACGCAGCATAGGTGTTCCTTTCGTCAGTAAATACGCGAGCAGTCTTGTTCACGCTAGATTCAATAATCGGCATGATGGATTTACGGCGAACATTTGGAACAACGCGAGCCTTAACTCTGCCAGCGCGCTGAGCCATACCAAAAACAGCGGTCTTACCCTCTGCGCCGCGCCCGCGCTTTCCATGCTTGCGACCACCAAAGTAGGACTCGTCCAGTTCTACATCGCCAGTAAAGGGCGAAAAATCCTCGTCCAAGCAATGGCGAATTTCTTTGCACATGCGCCACGCGGTTTTGTAGGTAACACCCGTTTCGCGTTCGATCTGCTTGGCAGAAATACCGCCGCGCGTTTGTGCCATGAGATAAATCGCATAAAACCACAGAGTGAGCGGAGTGCTGGATTTCTCAAAAATAGTGCCAGCCATCGGCGCAATCTGATACCCGCAATAATCGCAGGCGTAAGACTTGCGCTCCTTAATCTTGTGGAACAGAGCGTTCTTGCTACAGGAAGGGCAGTCTATGCGCTCAGGATATTTTTGTTGGCGAATGTAATCCAAGCAAGAGTCATCATCAGGGAACACCTGCTGAAAATCCTTGACCGTGAACTTTTGCATATTGCTTTTAGCCATTTTCGTATTTTCTCTAGCCAAAGAATAGCAGAATCCATACTTGTTGTCAAGGGATACTCGCCTTATCTAAAACAGGTGCGTTGACCGCTCTTTGGTACACTCCCCTTATATATGCAAGCTCAGAGCACCGCCCCCCTATCCCAAAAACGAATATTGCTGACCTGGCTGCCGCTGGCGGCCAGCTGGCTGCTGATGGCGCTGGAGATGCCATATGTGAACGCCGCCCTGGCGCGGCTGCCGAATAGCGTGCTGATGATCGCCGCCTTCGGGCTGGCCGCCTCGCTGAGCATCACGATCGAGAGCCCGGTCATCTCGCTGCTGGCCACCAGCACCGCCCTGGCGCGCAGCCCGCAGAACTACGCCATGCTGCGCCGTTTCACCATCCAGCTCATGGTGGGCACCACCGTGCTGCAGGCGCTGCTGGGTTGGTCACCCCTGTTTGAGCTGGTGGTGCGCGATTGGATGGGCGTGCCTACCAGCCTGCTGGCGCCGGTCAAGCTGGGCTTGCAGCTGATGCTATTGTGGAGCGCGGCCATCGCCTGGCGGCGCTTCCGCCAGGGTATTCTCATTCGTTTTGGGCAGAGCGCCTCGGTGGGCAAAGGCACTGTGGTGCGCCTGCTGGCCTCGGCCGGCACGGCGACCTTGCTGGCGGTGTTCACCGACGCCAGCGGCGTTGCGCTCGGCGCATTGGCGCTGAGCCTGGGCGTCATCGCCGAGGCGATCTACGCCCATTTCGCCTCGGCCGCGCTCGTGCGCACGCACTTTGGCGCGGAGAGCAAACTCAGCGCGCCAGACTTGAGCTACCGCGCCCTGGTCAACTTCCACTGGCCGCTGGCCACCAGCAACCTGTTGTTCCTGCTGACCCAGCCGCTGATCGCCGCGGCCCTGGCGCGCAGCCCGGAGCCGGAGACGGCCTTGGCGGCCTGGCCGGTGCTGAACGGCCTGTTCTTCATCAGCCGCTCGCTGGAGATGGCGCTGCCCGAAGTGGTCATTGCCCACTACGACGAGCCCGGCAGCCAGCCCGCGCTGCGGCGCTTCAGCTACAGCGTGGGCCTGGCCGCCTGCGCCCTGCTGGCGCTGGTGGCCTACACTCCGCTGTCGGACTTTTACTTTCACACCCTGATCGGCGTCAGCGATGAGCTGGCCGTGATCGCCGAGGGCGGCGCACGCCTTGGCGTGCTGCTGCCGCTGGCGATGGCGGCGGTGTGCCTGGCGCGCGGCCTGCTGACGGCGCGGCGCAACACCCGCCCGCAGGCGGTTGCCATGGCGCTGGAGCTTGCCGTGCTGGCCGGCGTGCTGGCGCTGGGCGTAGCCCTGCGCCTGCCCAGCATCCCCACCGCGGTGGCGGCGCTGACCCTCTCGCTGGGCACCGAGGCCATCTACCTCGGCAGCCTGGCCCAAAAACCCCACATCCAAGCCGCGGCCGTGCCGGCGCAAAACTAAGGAGCATACATGGACATGCAATACACCTATCTCGGACGCACCGGCCTGCAGGTCAGCCGCTTGTGCCTGGGCACGATGAACTTCGGCCCCAAGACCAGCGAGGCTGACAGCTTCGCCATCATGGACCGCGCCTTGGAGTTGGGCATCAACTTCTTCGACACGGCCAATGTATACGGCTGGAAGAAAGGCGAAGGCATCACCGAGAACATCATCGGGCGCTGGTTTGCGCAGGGCGGCGGCCGCCGCGAGAAAGTGGTGCTGGCTACCAAGGCCTACGGCGAAATGGGCGACTGGCCCAACCAGAAGCGCCTCTCAGCCCTTCACATCCGCCAGGCCTGCGAAGCCAGTTTGAAGCGCTTGCAGACCGACTACATCGACCTGTACCAGATGCACCACATTGACCGCAACACGCCCTGGGAAGAGATATGGCAGGCGATGGAAGTGTTGGTGCAGCAAGGCAAGGTGATCTATGTGGGCAGCAGCAACTTCGCCGGCTTCCATATTGCCCAGGCGCAGGCCGCGGCCAAGACGCGCAACTTTATGGGACTGGTGTGCGAGCAAAGCCTATACAACCTGGCCGCCCGTCGCATCGAGCAGGAGCTGATCCCGGCCTGCCGCGAGTACGGCCTGGGCCTGATCCCGTATAGCCCGCTGGCGGCGGGCACGCTGGCCGGCGCCTTCGAGAAGGTGAAGGACAGCCGCCGCACGGATGAGCGTAACCAGAAAGCCATCGAGCGCCGCGAGCAACAGCACAAGGATTACGAGGCGCTGTGCAAGCAGCTGGGCGCCAGCCCGGCCACGGTGGCGATGGCCTGGCTGCTGGCGAACCCAGTGGTGACCGCGCCGATCATTGGCCCGCGCACGCTGGAGCAGTTGGAGACGGCCTTGGAGCCGCTGGATTTCACCCTGGATGCCGAGGCGATGAACAAGCTGGACGAGATCTGGCCCGGCCCGGGCGGCGAGGCCCCTGAAGCGTACGCTTGGTAAACGGAGAACACGATGGCAACACTCGTACAAGAAAAAACGCAGCAAGCGGTCAGCATTCTGCAGGAGAAGGGCGTGGATATGTGGCTCACCTTCGTGCGCGAGACCCGCGCGGCCGGCGACCCCATGCTGCCGATCATCTTTGGGGCCGACCTGACCTGGCAGAGCGCGCTGATCATGACCCGCGCCGGCGAGCGCATCGCCATCCTCGGCAACCTGGAGGCGGATACGGCCCAGAACACCGGCGCCTACGACACCATCGTGGGCTACGACCAGTCCGTGCGCCAGGTACTGCAGGACACGATCAAGCGCCTAGATCCAAAACAGATTGCAATCAACATTTCACGCAATGACCCCTTCGCCGATGGCCTGAGCAGCGGCCTGGGCGAACTGCTGCGTGATTACCTGGGCGAGTACGCCGAGCGCATCATCTCGGCCGAGCCGGTGATCAACGCCGTACGCGGCCGCAAGACCGCCGAGGAGCAGCGCCGCATCCGCGCTGCCATTGCCAGCACCGCCGAGATCTACGCCGCCACCTACCCCTTCGTCAAGGTGGGCCAGACCGAGCGCGAGATCGCGGCCCACATGCACGCCGAGACGCTCAAGCGTGGCCTTGGCTTCGCCTGGGAGCAGAAATTCTGCCCGGCGGTGAATGCCGGGCCAGACAGCCCCATCGGCCACGCCGCGCCCACCGAGATCAAGGTCGAGCCCGGCCAGATCATTCACTTTGACTTTGGCGTGCTGCAGGAGGACTACACCTCCGACATTCAACGCGTGATGTACGTGCTGCGCCCGGGTGAGAGCGCCGCGCCAGCCGAAGTGCAGCACGGCTTTGACACGGCGCGGGCCGCCATCGAGGCGGCCATGGCGCTGATCAAGCCCGGCGCGATCGGGCTTGCGGCCGACACGGCCGCCCGCACGATCGTGACCGAGGCGGGCTTCACCGAATTCAAGCATGCCCTCGGCCACCAAATGGGCCGAAGCGTGCACGACGGCGGCGCCTTGCTCGGCCCGCTGTGGGAGAAGTACGGCGAGACGCCCAACATGCCGCTGGAGGCCGGCCAGGTGTTCACCATCGAGCCGAGCTTGATGGTGGCTGGCCACGGCTGCATCGGCATCGAAGAAGATGTGGTGGTGACCGAGAACGGCTGCGAATATCTGGGCGCGCCGCAAACCGAACTGATCTACGCGGGGTAACTATGCCAATCCACACATTGCCTGCCCAAAAACGCATCGCCCTGGTGGCCCACGATGGCCGCAAGAAGGACTTGATCGAGTGGGCGGTCTACAACAAGGCCACCCTCTCGCAGCACGAGCTATACGGCACCGGCGGCACAGGCACGCGCATCAGCGAAGCGACAGGGCTGCCCGTGAGCCGCTTCCTCAGCGGCCCGCTGGGCGGCGACCAGCAGCTAGGCGCCGCCATCGCCGTAGCCGAGATCGACATGCTGGTGTTCTTTTGGGACCCGCTGGAGCCGCAGCCGCACGACCCGGACGTAAAAGCGCTACTACGCCTGGCGGTGCTGCACAACATCCCCACCGCCTCCAACCGCGCCACCGCAGACTTCCTGATCACGTCCCCATTGATGGGCCAGGAGTACGGGCGCAAGGTGCCGGATCTCTCGCGGCGCATGCAGGAGATCCGCGAGGATGATGAGTAGTACAGGCCGCAGCTACGCTCGGCCACAGTCGCAGCCAAGCACTAAACGCACGCGCCTCGCTTCGGAGAGCATAGGTTGGCGCGGTATCATTCCTGCCGACTATGGAAAACACAAGCACCGCGCCAGCACAAGACCTGGCCGATAAGATCTCGCACCGGCGCACCTTCGCCATCATCTCCCATCCGGACGCAGGCAAAACAACCCTCACCGAAAAGATGCTGCTGTATTCTGGCGCCATTGCGCTGGCCGGCAACGTGCGCGCCCGCAAAACGCAGCGCGCCACGGTTTCGGATTGGATGGATATTGAAAAAACCAGAGGCATCTCGATCGCTTCCAGCGTGCTGCAATTCGTATTCAAAGACTATGTCATCAACCTACTTGACACCCCTGGCCACGATGATTTCTCCGAGGATACCTATCGCACCCTGACGGCGGTGGATAGCGCCGTGATGATCATTGATGCGGCCAAAGGCATTGAAGAGCAGACCAAGAAGCTGTTTGAGGTTTGCCGCCAGCGCGGCATCCCTATCTTCACGTTCATCAACAAGCTGGACCGGCCGTCAAAGCCGCCGCTGGCGCTGCTGGACGAGATCGAAGAGGTGCTGGGCATGCAACCTGTGCCCCTGGCCTGGCCCATCGGCGACGGGGTGTCTTTCAAAGGCGTGTATGACCGCGTCACCAGGCAGGTCGCCCTGTTTGAGCGCTCTGTGCGCAACGAGACCACCGCGGCGATGCGCACGATCAGCCTGGACGCGTTCCTGGCTCAACTGGCGCAGGAGCAAGATGGATCCCAACTGCTGTACACGCTCAAGGCTGATCTGGAGCTGCTCGACGGGCTGGGGATCGCCATGCAGCGCGACAAAGTGCTCTCGCAGCAGCAGACGCCGGTATTCTTTGGCAGCGCCCTTACCAATTTTGGCGTCGAGCAATTCCTGGCCAGTTTTGTGGAATTGGCGCCGCCGCCCCAGGAATACATTGACCGCCATGGCGAGAGGGTGACGCCAGCCTCGGATGATTTCTCTGCATTTATATTCAAAGTGCAGGCCAACCTGGACCCGCGCCACCGTGATAGCGTAGCCTTCATCCGCATCTGCTCAGGCCAGTTCAACCGGGGCATGTCTGTGGTGCACGCAGCCACC
Organism: Anaerolineales bacterium; assembly: GCA_025808555.1. Lineage (NCBI taxonomy): Bacteria > Bacillati > Chloroflexota > Anaerolineae > Anaerolineales > Anaerolineales bacterium. Next base: position 437,535 of record CP075526.1, read on the forward strand.
AGCAAGGACATTCGTCTGCCTGTAGTCTACAAAACCTTTGCACAGGAGCGCGCGGTGGTGAACGAAGCGGTGGCTGGCGACATTGTCGCCATTCCCAGCAATGGACGCTTTGCGATCGGTGACACGCTCTACTCCGGCAAGCCGATCGATTTCATGCCCTTGCCGTCCTTCGCGCCTGAGATCTTTGGCACGATCCGTATGCTGGATGTAACAAAGTCAAAGCAATTCGACAAAGGCCTCAAGCAACTGGCCGACGAAGGCGCCATCCAGATCTTCTTTAGAGTTCACGCCTCACGGCGCGAGCCGATCCTGGCCGCGGTAGGCATGCTGCAGTTTGATGTGGTCAAGGCCCGGCTGGAGTCGGAGTACAACGTGGCCGTCGTCATTGAGCCCACAGACTACGAGACTGCCCAGTGGGTTGTTGAACCAGCTGAGCCGGATTTCGAGCGTTATTCACTGAACAAGGTGACCTGGGCCCAGGACACGAACGGGAATTTTGTTGTGCTTTTCCGCAATAAGTTCATTCGAGAGCTGTTTCTGGAGCGTTACCCCGAGGTGAACCTAAGTCCAACCTCACCGCTCTAGCAAGCCTGACTGAGCAAACCATTACGGGAACCACGTGGCTTTTACCTGCCGCCCGCGCCTCTGATAGACTCCCCAACAGGAGACTTCCATGCCAAACAATTCCATCACTGCCATCCCCGGCATCCGGGTTGGCCATGCGCACGATGTGGATGCTGCCACCGGCTGTACCGTCATCCTGACCGAGAAGGGCGCGGTGGCCGGTGTTGACCAGCGCGGCGGCGCCCCAGGCACGCGTGAGACCGACGCGCTGCGCCCCGCGCACCTGGTGAACAAGGTCCACGCGGTCATACTGTCCGGCGGCTCGGCCTTCGGCCTGGACGCGGCCAGCGGCGCGATGCGCTACCTCGAAGAGCGCAAGGTAGGCCTCAACGTGGGCGTGGCGCGCGTGCCCATTGTGCCGGCGGCGATCCTGTTCGACCTTGGCATCGGCTCAGCCATCCGCCGCCCCGACGCCGAGATGGGCTACCAGGCTTGCCAGAACGCCAGCGCCGAAGAACCAGCCCAGGGCAACGCCGGGGCCGGCATGGGCGCCACGCTGGGCAAGCTGCTGGGCATGGGCCAGGCCGTCAAAGGCGGGATCGGCAACGCCCTGCTGGATGCCGGCGGCGGGGTCAAGGTGGGCGCGCTGATCGCGGTCAACACCTTTGGCGATGTGATCGGGCCGTATGGCGAGATCATGGCCGGCGTGCGCTCTGTGAAGAAAGGCCCGCTCAAACTGGGCAAGGGGCGGTTTGCCGACACGCTGCAAGTGATGCGCACCGCGGCCGGCCGCAGCGTAATGGGCCTGGCCACTGGCAGCAACACGGTCATCGGCGTGGTGGCCACCAACGCTCAGCTGGACAAAGAAGGCGCGACCAAAGTGGCCGCCATGGCCAGCAACGGCCTAGCGCGCTGTCTGCGCCCCGCCAACACCATGCTGGACGGCGATACCCTCTTCGCCCTCAGCACGGGGCGCAAGAAGGCGAATGTGAGCATCGTGGGTGCGTTTGCGGCCGAGGCGGTGGTGCAGGCAGTCTACAACGCCCTGCAGGCCGCCCGCGGCCTGGCGGGCGTGCCCAGCCTGCACGATCTACGGTAACGAATTCACGCAAAGCGTGTTAACCCTTGTGAATTCATCATTCCAAACTGGAGGAAGCGTATGTTGATGGAACGTATTATCGGCGCACTGACTTTCAAGCGCCAAGTCTATGCAGATGTTGAGAAGGACACCAGCTTCACCCCGACTGCCTGGGGCATTGCGGCCGTGGTTGGCCTGCTGAGCCAGTTGGGTTCTGCGGCCACCTTCGCTTATACCGAGGGCGGCCAGCTGGATATGACCAGCTGGATCCTGGGCGGCGTGGTGGGCGCGGCGGTCAGCGTGGCTGGCTTCGCGCTGGGCGCATTCATCATTTCCTGGCTGGGCAAGGCCCTCTTCAAAGCGGATGTCACGTTTGACGAGATGGTGCGCACCCTCGGCCTGGCCCAGATCTGGGGTTTGGCGGGTGTGCTGGGCGTGGTGGGCGCAGTGGTGCCCCTGCTGGGCTGCATCACCGCTCCGATCGCCTGCATTGCCGCCATTCTTGGCCTGGTCTCGTGGTTCATTGCCGCGCAGGAAGCGCTGGATCTGGACACCGGCCAGACGGCCATCACCGTCATCGTCGGCTGGATCGCCAGCTTCTTCGTCACCGGCTTCATCGGTGGCCTGGTGCTGGCCGCGGTCGGCCTGGCAGCCGGCGGCGGTTCCATGTTGATGGAGCAGCTGCGCCAGATCGCTCCGTAAGCGAATCGTTTCGAAAAAAGGCCCGTGCCTATGTACGGGCCTTTTTTTTTGCTCCCGTGAACCGTTAGGGGCGTACTGAGGTACGATGGACACAAAACGTCAAATTGAATTTACTCTGGCGATAGTGTGGGGACTGGGTTCTAAACAATAAAAAGGGACGATGCTACTCTTGCAGGATTACAATACTTGTATTAGGACCAGCTTCTTTCGTGCAAGTGGATCACTACTGAAACCTGGCTCAGGCTTAGTAAAATACAGGAAGCTGTTCTATCCCAAGTGGGGTAATCCCAAATTGGCGGTTTATTTTGACATTCGCAACTCAAAATAATCCCATTCCACCACCGACTCTAACTCCAAGCCAGGAAGATCTCTGTCGACGGCTAGACCAGGTCTATGAAGAAAGATTCCAGTCCGAGCGGAGAGCTTCGGGCATGTTTCGTGGCGCAATATATTTATCGAGACCAGAGTTGAGGAGTAACCCCGATTGGATGGCTCAAGCTGCTCATTCGCTTAGGGAAATAATAATGCCGATTTGGAGGGGAGAGGAAAGCAAAAGAACCCTGCTAAAGATGGCCGGCTCTGTTACAGCAGAGGATGACAGGATAATTCAGGAGGTTGGTCGGATATATGGATTTGTGACTAAATTGGCGCACCACGAAATAATCTGCTCTGTTCTGGAGTTTGAACAGCTTCTACTCGATTTTGAAAAAGCAATGCGCTATGCGCTTGCGAGACAGTTAGATATCCATTCCGAGATTGATGTTGTGGTGGGGCAGGGAGTATCAGATGAAGAAGCTTCTGCCACGAAGGCCAAAGAGCTAAGTAGGCTTATAAGCCTAAATCAGGACGCTCGCCACTATTTTTATGAAAAAGCTGATGAAGCCTGGTTGGATTGGCTGCATGCGCACGGCTTTTTTGCCTTTTTGAGTGAGGCGGCAGAAGACCCATCAATATACTCATTCATCACTCCTGAGCTGCATTACTTGACAAGGATGGCACAGGTTGACCCAGACAAAGTTGTGGGGGTAATCCTAGACACTACTATTTCATCGAAGACCTTGAACCCGGAAGTAGTTGATCGGTTTACACGAATAGCCAGTGATCTTCCAGGCGATAGCCTGGTTAGGTTAGTTGAGAAAATTCAAAATGAAGATTGGCCTGGTTTGATGCGCGATTTCAACCAGTGGGGCATGGACTATGGGAAAATGCTTGGAACTCTTCAACAGGCTGGACATTTCAAAGAACTTATTACCCTATCAAGTGCGGTGCTAAGCTTAAGAAGCAGGCCAGAAGTTGACCCTCAGGAGTATGTTCTTCGCAATGAGAGCCCATTCTCTATCCGCAATCACTCATACACAAATGTATTTTCGCACCTCGCAAGCCTTCCGCAAGAGTTTTGGGAAGAGGGGCTCTCATTGCTCCTCTCAACCCTATCCAAAATTATCCTATCCGTTGGGTCGGAAGAAGCTCAGGATGCGACATTTGCTGTTGGAGACGCATTCAGTCTCTATGATGTGGACATCTTCAGCCTAGAAGTGAGTGAGCAGTACCGAGATACCACTAGTCAAGATATCCAACAACTTTTAGCTGCCATTAAAGCTCTGTCTCTAAAACTTATTGCGGAGAATTGTGCAGACGCTTCTTTTGTAGGCGAATTTTTTTCTAAATACATCGAGTCTTTACCTGATAGTTTGGTCACATGGCGCTTAAGACTTTACCTTCTCACTCTTTGTCCTTTAGTTCTTCAGCGGCCACTAAAAGAAGCCCTGTTTCGAGTGTTTGAAACAGAAAGATATGGAGAACTAACTTATGGGGCTGAATACAAGACAACCCTTCAAATGGTTTTCCCATCCCTGAGTGATGAGGATAAGAGAGCCTACATCAGTAACCTAAGGGAATACTTCGGTCGGCCCGATGAAAATGAATACCGCAAAAGGGAGGGCTCGCAGATTGCCTCTCTAATTAGCGAACACCTCACGGATGAAGAAAAAGAAGTACTGGCGGGAGAAGATTTTAACATTGATCTTGAAGTTGTCCCTCGGCCAACCGTGGGTCAAATGCAAGTAGGGTGGGTTAGACATAGAGGACCGGTTGACTTGGAGCAACTAAAGGAAATCCCGTTAGAAGTGATCGTTGAGAATTTAAAGGGAGAGTGGTCTCCGCAAAGGTTGAGAGAACAAGATGTTGAGCAACATTTTCTCAGCCCATTAGATGCAGAAGGGTTAGGTGATGTATTAAAAGCAGATATTTCTTTGCGGCCATCTGAGTACTTAGCCCATGCGACGGAATTTTTAGGCGATGAAATAGATTTGCACTACGCATACTCATTATCTGCCGGCCTTGAAAAAGCTATTGAAAATTCCACTGAGCCATTTTCTGGGGAGGCATGGGGGCAGCTGTTTGACTTTTGTTTGGTCATTATTGGAGTAGCTCAAGCTCAGCCAATTGACCTTCATCAAGGTGAAGAGCGGGTTGGTGACGCACACCTCGTTAGATTGAGGGGAGTTCTTCATGGTATAGCAAGCCTATTACAAAAAGCGCTATCCGAGCAGGCACTTGCCTTGGGGCTCCGCTTAGAAGCTCATCGGTCGAAAGTCATTTCAATTATTGAGTACATCTTGGGTTACCCCAATCCTGTTCCCGAAGACGAACAAATTGATACTGCAATGATGACCGAGACTGTAGGAAGAGAACCACCTATGGTTAGTGACCCCCTGAATTTGGCGATCAATTCTATTAGAGGGAAAGCCTTTCGTTCCTTAGTTCAGTTCGTGGATATTGAACGGATGGGCTTTCCTGTTGAAGCAGCCTCAAAGCTATCTTCTGATATTAAAAATCTTTGTGAGGGTGTACTAGAGGAAGAGAACACTCGCGCGTTGATGTTTATGTTTGGACATTACCTGCCCACTTTCTTTTTCCTTGATAGAGAGTGGACGCTGGAAAGGGTAGGTCGTATTTTCCCTAGCGGAAGGTCTAGGCGTCTTTTGTTTCTAGCGGGATGGGAGGGTTATTTATATAACTCCCTTTATACGGAGATATTCAATACTCCTCAATTTCAAAAACTCTACAAACGAGGCGTGTATCTTGCGGATCTTCATTATCCACATCAAAAGCATTTTCAATCTCCCGAAGAAGGGCTGGGAGCGCATCTCGCTATCGCTTATCTCCATGAACTTCCTGAGGATGAGGCGGATATATTAGAAACCTTCTGGCGCTGTGGGTCCTTTGAAGCTCATCGAGCTTTCGTGAATAAGATTGGTCGTCTTTATGTGTCTGGCGGAAATTCTGAGATCGACGGTCTTATAAAAAATTCACCTGAGCTGCGGGAGAGAATAAAGAAAATTTGGAGAAGGCTTTTAGAGAACTATCCTAAGGATGAATTGTTCAAAGATTTTGGGTTTTGGACTAGTCTTGATAAAGGGATTTTTCAAGTATCTGAACTCGCTGAGTTATTATTTTTAACCCTGCGGAGGTCTGGGGGTCTGTTGGAGTGGGACATCGGTTTAATGAGTTGTCTACCTCGTCTAGCCTCTGAGAGTCCGGAGCAAACTTTAGAGGCAGTGCAGCTATTTCTGCTAGAAGGAAGCGTAAGGGTTGAAGAAAATAGAACGCACTTCTTACTTGATGACACATGGAAAGAGGTCTTTTCTCTCCTATACAACACTCCTTCAACAAGGGCGCAGACGGTTGAGCTAGTGGATACTTTGATTCATGAAGGGGGGAAGTTCTACTGGCCTTTGAAGGAATCGATATCTTGAAGCCGCTTGGCAATATGCTTTCAAAGCTTCGGAAGAGACGTCGCCGGCATGCAATCGTTCGGCGTTATTCCCAGAGCCGCCGCCATCTCCTGGAATCTGTCAGCAACAAAGGTAGGATTCAAAGATTCTCCATATCTGCAGGATCGTAATTCTTCAAGAGTCGGTATCCATTGGTGGCAAACAAAAGCCTGCCTCTCTCGTCTGCGCCAGAGAGAAACCCCAACTCAAGGGTATTCTTCGCAAGCCGACGGGGTTAGTCTCGTTCTTACCCAGACGGAGCAGGACAGCGTACGCTTTTCGGGGGAAGAGGGGAGTTTGGTTTCAAGCATGGGTGCAGACTGGTCAGGCCGCACGAATGGAATTCGCGCCCATTACAACCCCGACAATATACAAACCGTTCTTCAAGACCCGGGAGTGGTGCTGTAAAAAACATTAGGGCGCACTGCGGTTCGCCTTAACAATTATGCGGACTGCGCCAGCATGGCTTGCAAAGTCTCGGCGAACTGAGACTTGGGCACCGCCTTCGTCGCGCCGGCATGGCGGGCCGCCGCCAGGCGGCGCGGCTTCAGGTGCGAGCCGAACGCCAGCCAGGGGATGGCGGCGGTGGCGGCCTGCGCCTTGGCAGCGGGTAGCCAGTGCGGCCATGGCAGACCAGTGTTCAAGTCCAGCACCACCAGCGCGGTAGGTTGGGCGGCCAGGTGGGCGGTGAACTCGGCCTCAGTGAACGGCGTCTCCAGCCATTCGAAGCGGTAGCCGGCTGCCTTGGCGGCTGCTTCCACCTGCGGCATGAAGAACATATCGTTGCTGACGGCGAGGACGCGGGTGTTTTGACTCATCGTGTGACTATAATACCGCTCTGCCGATTATGCCCACCATCGTATTCATTGGCGATTCCATCACCGAGGGCGCGGCCGACCACGAGAGCGGCGGTTGGACACGCCGTCTGGCAGCTACGCTGCCCGCCGGCTGGGAGGCCGTACACGCTGGCGTGGGCGGCGACACCATCTTTCACATCCTCAACCGCCTGGAGCAGGACGCCCTCCTCTACAAGCCAGACATCCTGACCTTGGCGGTGGGCATCAACGATTCGCGCCGCTACAACGCCGGACGCTACGAGGTTAAGCTAGAGGACTTTGAACGCGGGCTGGCCGAATTTGCTAGCCGCATGGCCGGCCGCGATGCCCGCATCCTTATCGTTGGCCTGACGCCGGTGGACGAGCCGCGCACCCTGCCCATCGCCGAAGACCTGCACTACACCCAGATCGCCGCCAGCGACTACGACGCCGCCCTGCGCCGCTTTGCGGCGCAGCACGGCTATGGCTACGTGGCACTCCAGCCCGCCTTCGAGGCCGCCGGCGGCCCAGCCCAGCTGACCTCAGACGGGCTGCACCCCACCCCGGCCGGGCACGAGCTCATTGCCCAGGCGGTGCGCGCCCAACTGGAAGGCTGGCTGTGATGGCAAAACTGCTCCCGCCCGAGCTCATCATCAGCAAACAACAGGCGCGCCGCTACCTGGTGAGTTACCACCGCCTCGCCCCGCCGCGTTCACTGGCGGGCAAAGCCGGCGCGCTGCAGTTCGTCCGCCAGGTCAACTGCATCCAGTACGATCCCATCAACATCGTGGGCCAGAACCCGCACCTGGTACTGCAATCCCGCGTGCGCAACTACAAGCCGCACGTGCTCGACGAGCTGCTGTATGCCGACCGAAGCCTGGTGGACGGCTTCGACAAGGTCATGTCGATCTACCCCACCGAGGACTGGCCCTTCTTCGGAGCTTACCGCGAGCGGATGGGCCAGCGCTACAAGCAGGCCAGCAGCACACAGAAGGCGGCCAAACTGCTGGACTGGGTGCGCAGCGAGGTCAAGACCCGCGGGCCGCTCTCATCGCTGGAGCTGGAAGACGACACCAAGATGGATTGGTGGCTGGCCAACTCGGCCCGGGCAGCCCGTATTGCGCTGGATATTCTGTTCTACAGCGGCGAACTGGTGGTGCACCACCGCGTCGGCACACGCCGCTATTTCGAATACGCCCACCGCACGCTGGACAAGAAGCTGCTCGCCAAGGCTGACCCGCACGGCAGCCTGGAGGCCTACCGCGAGTGGCACGTCATGCGCCGCCTCGAGAGCATGGGCATGGCCCGCCCGATAGGCAATGACCACTGGGTGGGTGTCAACCGCCAGGGTTCGCTGCAACCCTCGTTTGCACGCCTGCTTGGCCGCGAGCAGGTGGCCCGCGTGGGCGTTGAGGGCATCAAGGGCCAGGAGTTCTACGTTCCCCGGGCGCAGCTGGCGGCCCTGCAGGCGCCGGCGCGCAAAAGCAAGGCTCAGGCCGCCTTCATCGCCCCACTGGACAATTTCCTATGGGATCGCACGATGATCGAGCACATTTTTGATTTCTTCTATCGCTGGGAAGTGTATGTGCCCGAACCGAAACGCCAATATGGCTACTACGTGCTGCCGGTGCTGTATGGTGACGAGTTGATCGCCCGCCTGGACCCCGGTTTCGTGCGTGACAGCAAGACCTTCCTGATCAAGAATTGGTGGTGGCAGCCCCGCGCGCCGCGCAAGGACGAGGCCGCCATTGATGCACTGGCTGAATGCGTGCGCCAGTTCGCCAGATATCTGGGCGCGCAGGCGGTGCAAATTGGCCCGCTCGCCAAACGCGATACAAGCCTCAAGCAAATTGTGAAACTAGCCCAAAGTTAGGGAAGGTCCGGCAGCGCGGCCGGCTCGGCGACCCGGGTCAGCTGGCCGGGCGCGGCGCCCACCTGCCACAGCGCCAGCTGGGCAGGCCAGCGCGCCCCGCCCGCAAAATCCAGCGGGCCGAAGGGCGCAGCTTGCAGCGCCTGCGCCACCGCTGCCGGCGTCAGCGCCTGCGGGCCACCGCCAGCATCCAGGGCGCGGGCCAGCGCATCCTCGGCCAGTGCCAAGGCCGCGTGCATGTGCAGTTGTTCCCAGTTCTGCGGCGTATAGTCCCAGGCCGAGACGATGTACAGCCCCTCGGCGAAAGCCGGGTCGGCCAGGTAGGTGTATAGCACCGGCTCATAGGCCGCCGCCGGCGTGGCCACCACTACGCGGCTGCGCACGCCCAGGTGGGAGAGAGCATTGAGCACTTGGGCCAGCCCATATGAATCAGCATTCACAAAGATCAGGTTGGCGTGCTCGTCCCGTAGCGCAAAGAGGGAATCGTAGACATTGAGGTCGTGGCGCGGCTCGTATTCAGCCTGGTACACCAGCTCGATGCGCTGCTCCTCTGCGTAGGCGGCCAGCTCATCGCTGACCGCGATGCCGGCGTAGGCCTCAGGCCAGTTGAGCACCGCCAGGCGCAGGGTGCTGCTGGCGCCGGTCGGCTTGACCGTGCCCCAATTCGTTTTAAGCGTGCGCAGCAGGTAAGCCAGCGCCTGGCTGGGCGGCGGTTCGATGCCGTACAACCCGCCGCGCCGCTCAGCCAGTGCCCCCAGTGCAATCGCCGGCGTGCGGCGTTGGGTCAGCAGCTCGGCCAGGGCGGCTTCGCTGGCTGCATCGCACAGCACCGCCAGCGGCGCGCCCGATGCAGCCAGCGCATCCCCGGCCAGCTCGGCCGGGTCTTCGGCCGCGCCGATGTCAGTGACCTGCAGGGCCATCTGCGCGCCCTGGATGCCGCCGGCCGCGTTGTGTGCAGCCACCGCCGCCTCAAAGGCGGCGGCGCGGGCCGCGGCCAGTTCGCCCAGCGGGCTGCTTTGCGTGCAGAACAAATGGATGGGGATGCTTTCGCCGCTCAGCGCTGGCGGCTGGGTGGCGGTTGGCTCTAGCTCCGCTTGCGGGGTGGGCGTATAGGTGGGCGCCAGCTGGCCGTACAAGCTGGAGAAGGCAAAGGGGGTATTAGTCGGCAGCCTCACCGGGGTTGCGAGCGAGACGGCGGGCAGCGGCTGGCAGGCGGCCAGCGCCGCGGCTAGGCAGGTGAATACAAGGACGGCGCGGCGGGCTTGGAACATCAGCCGCCGAACAGCTCGTCGGTCTTGGCAGCCATCACAAAATCATTGTTGTGCAAACCATTGATCTTGTGCGTCCACCAGTCCACCCGCACCCGGCCCCACTCGGTGCGCAGCACCGGGTGGTGGCCCTCGGCCTCGGCCAGCTCACCCACCTGTTGGGTGAAGGCCAGCGCGCCGGCAAAATCATCAAAGCGGAAGGTGCGGCGCAGGCGGGGCACATTGGCCACGGTGACGGTTTGCCACTCGGGCACCTGCGGCAGCATGCGGTCGATCTCAGGCTGGCTCAGGCTGGGCTCATCGCCACGGCAGGGAACGCAGGCTTGTTGCGTCAGAGGCGTAGTAGCGCTCATGAGATGATTATAATGTTCAGGCAACGCGCCAAGCTTAGACTGACCTAAGCATGGCCCGCGCGCCGGTAGCAGCGCACCCGGCTTATCAAAACTGCGGCGAGAACTGCGCGTTCTCATTTCTTTTGCACGCGCACTCGCCGCCAAGGAGCAGGATGGCAAAGAAACAAACAGTGGAAACGATCTCGCGTGCCGCGGTGGTGGTGATCGCCGCCTACATCGCCGCGCAGATGCTCTCGGACGTGGCCAGCGTCAAGATCGGCGTGCTGACATTGCCGGCCCTCGGCAGCCTGGCGGTGGATATGGGCACCTTCATTTACCCCATCACCTTCACCCTGCGCGATCTGGTGCACAAGCTGCTCGGCCGCCAGGCGGCCCGCACGCTGGTGGTGGCGGCCGGCGCCATCAACCTGGTGATGGCGGCCTACCTGGTGTGGGCGGCCAACTTCCCCAGCGACGCCAGCTGGGGGCTGGGCGCCGAGTTTGCCGCCGTGCTGGCGCCGGTGTGGCGCATCACCCTGGCCTCCATCGCCGCCGAAGTGGTGAGCGAGCTGCTGGATACGGAGCTCTATCATCTGTTCGTGACGCGCGTCACGCGCCGCTACCAGTGGGCGCGGGTGCTGGTGAGCAACAGCCTCAGCGTACCGGTGGACAATGTCATCTTTGCCGTGGGCGCCTTTGGCGGGCTGCTGCCGTGGGCGACGGTATGGGGCATCTTTGTGGTCAATCTGCTGGTGAAGTACGCGGTGACGCTGGTGAGCCTGCCGCTGATCTATGTGGTGCCGGAGCGGCGCATTAGAAAATAAAACCCGCTGTGCTACCCAGCGTAGCTGGACTTGCAGCGGGAGTTTTGAACCCAAAGGGTCAAGCTGGTCTCGCTCCGAAAGCCCGCGGAAGAACACGCGGTTTACTGCGACTGTTCTGGAAGCCGAGCCCGATCTGCTTGTGTTGGTTCAAAAGCTGAAGGCTGCAAGCCCAGCTTTACGGCAGCACAGCGGGTTACTTCTCTTATAGCACGCCAAGATTAAAGAACGACCATTCTCTAACCTTACAGGTGGGTTATTAATGGCTCCACACTAGGCAATTCGTGCATCCCGAGCGCAGCGAGGGATCCTTGCTTACGTATGAGTAACTCAGGCTCTACATAAAAGATGCGCCAGCAAGGATTCTTCCCTGAGCCGAGCTTCGGCGATTCGGGTGCAGGTTTATAAAGCCGGTCAGAATGACACATAGGTGGATAAAAAAAGGCCGAGCGAACGCTCGGCCTTTTTTTTTAGTCTTTCTTCTTGGGCATATCCACCTTGATGTGCAGCTCTTTGAGCTGGCGCTCTTCGGTGGGCGACGGGGCGTCCGCCATCACATCGCGGGCGGCCTGGTTCTTGGGGAAAGCGATGACCTCGCGGATGCTCTCTTCATCGGCCAGGATCATGGCCAGGCGGTCAATGCCGGAGGCGATGCCGCCGTGCGGCGGCGCGCCGTACTCGAAGGCTTCCAGCATGTGGCCAAAACGCTCCTGCGCCACGTCCTCGCTCAAGCCGATCAGCTTGAAGATGCGCGATTGCAACGCGCGGTCGTGGATGCGGATCGAGCCGCCGGCCACCTCGGTGTTGTTGAGCACCATGTCGTACTGCGTGCCGCGCATGTTGGCGGGGTCCTTCTCGATCAGGTCAATGTCATCCGGCATTGGGGAAGTGAACAGATGCTGGCTGGGGTCCCAGCGCTGCTCCTCCTCGTTCCAGAAGGCGAAGGGGAAGTCGATGACCCAGCAGAACGCCAGCAGATCCGGATCGGCCAGTTTGAGCTGCTCTGCCAGGTGCACGCGCAGGCGGCCCAGGGTGTCGTACACCACGGCCGGCTGGTCAGCCACGAACAGCAGCAGGTCGCCCGGCTCGGCGCTCATGGCCTGCTTGAGCGCGGCCAGCCCTTCGGGGCTCAGGAACTTGACGAAAGACGAACGGTCCTCGCCCTCGGCGGCTACGGCCAGCCAGGCCAGGCCCTTGGCCTTGAACTGCTTGACGTAGTCGGTCAGCGCGTCGATCTCTTTGCGGCTGGCGCTGCCCATGCCCTTGGCGTTGATGCCGCGCACATGGCCGCCGGCAGCCACGGCGTCTTCAAAGACTTTGAAGCCGCTGCCCGCGGCCCAGGCGGTGAGGTCTTGCAGTTCCATGCCGTAGCGCATGTCTGGGTTGTCTTTGCCGAAGCGCGCCATGGCCTCTTTGTAATGCAAGCGCGGCCAGGGCTCAGACAGCAGGCGCTTGTTAGGCACCAGCTCTTTGACCATGGCGGTATACATGCGCTCCATTAGATCCATCACGTCTTCGCGCTGCACGAACGACATCTCGATGTCCAGCTGGGTGAACTCCGGCTGACGGTCGCCGCGCAAATCTTCGTCGCGGAAGCAGCGCGCGATCTGGAAATAGCGCTCCATGCCCGCCACCATGAGCAGCTGCTTAAGCTGCTGCGGCGACTGGGGCAGCGCGTAGAACTCGCCTGCGTGCACGCGCGAGGGCACCAGGTAGTCGCGCGCGCCCTCGGGCGTGGTCTTGAACAGGATCGGCGTCTCGATCTCGAGGAAGTCTTCCTTGTCCATGTAATCGCGAATGAACTTGACGATCTTGTGGCGCAGCACAATGTTGCGCTGCATGCGCTCGCGGCGCAGATCGAGATAGCGGTACTTCAGGCGGGCGTTCTCGTCCACTTCTTCGTCTTTGTTGATGGCGAAGGGCACCGGCTTGGCCTGGTTGAGCACCTTGAGCTCGGTCACGGCCACTTCGATCTGGCCGGTGGCCAGTTCGGCGTTCTGCATGCCCTCGGGGCGGGCGCGTACTACGCCGGTGACCTGCAGCACCCACTCGCTGCGCACGGGCTCGAAGGCGGCGTGCGCCTCGGGGGCCTTCTCGGGGTCGGTGACGATCTGGACTAAACCGAAACGGTCGCGCAGGTCAATGAAGGTAAGCCCGCCGTGGTCTCGGCGGCGGTGCACCCAGCCGGCCAGCGTGACGGTTTGTCCGCTGTGCTCGGCGCGCAGTTCACCGCAGGTATGGGTCTTGTACATAACGCTCCTAAAATCTTCCTTAAGATAAGTTCATTTAACAAAAACGCCCGGTGCGAGGGCACCGGGCGAGAGCCGAGCTGGCGGACCTAACGAACCGCCAGGCAGGAGCCTCCCGCCCGTTGGGGGTTATTGTCCAGATTATTGCTGTCCACAACAATTGGTTGGAACATGCTGAGATTTTAGCACAACTGTCAGTCTAGAGCTAAGTAATAGACTGGCATTAGAGGCAAACGTTTCTGGGCCTCAGGGGATAAATTCTCAAAGTTCTTTACCCAAAGATCAAAGAATTTACTTAGATTTATTAAAGTCACCAGTTTATTCTCCTGCCCACGAGCAGCTTCTTCTGCGTCCCTTGTGAACCCTGAAGACGAAACAAAGATGCCCACTCGGTCGGCTCCAATGACAGAAAGAAACTCTCGCAAATCCTTTGATGAGACGCTCTGAGAAGTCTTGTGTTTGACTTGAACAATGATCCGGGGCTTTTTCGCTCCTAGTGGGTCATTGAATGCCACAATATCAATCCCTTTGTCCGGCCCCGGAGGAGCAATCCAATCCACATGGTAGCCCATTGCCGTCAGCAAATCCCCAACAAGGTTCTGAAAGTCATAAGGGTCCATTTCCAAGAGGAAATCACGGACTTGCTGCCAAGCTTGTTCCTGAGCTTCCTCTAAAGCAATTAAAGCCGTTGAAGCAGAAGGCTCCTCAAGTTCCCCACCGTCTTCTTCAGACAAAGTTTCTTGAGAGCTTGCCCACTTTTTATAAATGTCATACGCTGTTCGATAAAGTTTCTCGGGATCCACTATCGTTTCATTTGCTTTTCGACCTTCATCTGTCACTGTCCAGATACCCTTATCTTTATAGAGCCATCCAGCTTTGACGGTTGGAATCGTGGCAAATCGAACAATCTTTTCAAAACGTGGCCGATGACTTGGATCCGACGGATAGCTACCCCGCTCAAAATCAGTAAGCTCGATTCTCTTTCCTAATTCAGCGAGAATTGCTTTGGCGGGCATGCCTTCAGGTTTTTCAGCAAGTATTGCGAATACGATTTTTAGAAATTCGCCATTTCTCTTTGGAGTTATGTTAGCCATCGTTTTGTTTCCCTCATAAAAAAAGTAGCTCGGGTGGGAATCGAACCCACAAGAGGTTGCCCTCGGAGGATTTTAAGTCCCCTGCGTCTGCCAGTTCCGCCACCGAGCCGTGTGCGCATTCACGCAGCGGGCTATTTTAGCAGACTGCTAGCTCAAAACACTGCTAGCGCAGCTTGTTGAGGATAGCTGCATAGCGAGAGGCCAGGCGGATCAGCGGCCCGCTGGCGCGCTTGGTGTACTGCGCCCGCGGCATGGCCGCCCGCAGGCTGGCCGCATCCGTGAACTCTGGCACCTGCATCGTCGCCCGCCCCACCTCGATCAGGGTATGCGCGTCCGAGCCGGCCGTGCCGCCCAGCTGAAAGCGGGCGGCAAAGCGCTCGGCGGCCTCGTTGTACGCCGGCAGGATGTTGCGCGCATTGAAGATCTCCACTGCGTCCACATACGGGGCGATCGCCTCCAGCGCCCGCAGCTCCCAGCCGCGGCGCGGGTCAAACGGGTGCGAGACGCTGATGTAGGCGGCCTGCTCACGCAGCAGGCGGATAGCCTCCATGGGCGGCAGGTCACGCGGCACCTCCTGGCTCACGAAGAAGGCCAGCAGCTCGCCCTGCTCGGTCATGATCTCCTGCCCCACAATAATGAGCTCCGGGGCCAGCTGCTGTGCCCGCACCGCTCCGCTGATGGTGTTATGGTCGGTCACCACCAGGCGGTCGATCCCGCGCCGGCGGGCGGTCTTCACCAAGTCCTCCACACGCACGCGGCAGTCGCCGCTGGCGTCAGTATGGCAATGGGTTTCAACAGTGAGCATGCGAGCATTGTAACGGCTCATTTTCCGTCATTGCGAGGCGCAGGCTTGCCTGCGCACGAAGCGGCACATCGTGATGAGCAATCTGGTTTACTTCAAGAGTGTTCCTGCCCGCTGGCAAGTACTCAGCAGTGACTCTGTAGGGGCGGGTCTAAGACCCGCCCCTACGCGGCCGTGAGGGCTTCCACTTAGGTGGCATGAATTCAAGCTCGTCCAGCAGCTTGACGCACCCTTGTCAGACACCCCACTCCGCGCTATAGATGCAGCATGCCCTCCGCAACCAGCATCCCGCACCCGGTCTGCAAGATCCCGAAACGCTCCCCAAAGTTGTTAGTAATATCTTTTAACCCCCTCCCCTATTCCAGCAACAATAACTTTTGCCTTTAGAATCCCTGTGGTGAACTTATGAAACTATCCGGCATGTTCAAACTCTCCCTCGAAGTCAGCCAGGCCATCCTGCACGGCCAGCCTGTGGTTGCCCTCGAATCGACCGTCATCACCCACGGCCTACCCCGCCCGCAGAACCTGGAGCTGGCCCAGGCGCTCGAAGCCATCGTGCGCGCCGAGGGCGCCATCCCCGCCACCATCGCCGTCATTGACGGCGAGCTGTGCGTGGGGCTGGACACCGCCCAGCTGGAGGCGCGCGCCAACGATCCTGAAGTCCGCAAGCTCAGCAGCCGAGACCTGGCCGCCGCCGTGGCCCAAAAGGCCAGCGGCGGCACCACCGTCGCGGCCACGCTGCGCATCGCCGCCAGCGCCCGCATCCGTGTCTTCGCCACCGGCGGTATCGGTGGCGTGCATCGGGGCGGGCACTGGGACATCTCGGCCGATCTGCCCGAGCTGGCCCGCCAGCCGCTGGTGCTGGTCTGCGCCGGCGCCAAAGCCATTCTCGACCTACCCGCTACGCTGGAGCAGTTCGAGACCCTCGGCGTGCCGGTGGTCGGCTATGGTACGGACGCTTACCCCGCCTTCTACTCCGTAGACAGCGGGCTCGCCACCAGCAACCGCGTGGAGGATGCCGCCGGGGCGGCCGCCCTGGCGCGGGCGCACTGGCAGCTGGGCGGCGGCGGCGTGCTGCTGGCCGCCCCGCCGCCGGCCGAGGCCGCCATCCCGCGCGACGAAGTGGAAGCCTGGATCACCCAGGCTCAAGCCGAGGCCAACGCGCAGGGCATCCGCGGCCAGGCCGTCTCGCCGTTCCTGCTGGCCCGCGTGGCCCAGCTCAGCGGCGGGCGCAGCCTGCAGGCGAACTTAGCGCTGCTCAAAAACAACGCCCGCATCGCCGCGGGCGTGGCCAAGGAGCTGGCTGAGGGCAGCCAGCAGCACGCCTGATCAATTGGATGGCGCGGTGGCTGTGGGCTGGCGCGTATGCGTTGGGCTGGGCAGCGGCGTTGGTGTGCGCGTCGGGCTGGGCGTAAAGGTGGGCGTGGCCGAAGGCGTGGGCGTGCTTGTTGAAGGCTGGCCGGTCACATCAAAATTGCCCACCAGCTTCACATCGCTGCCCACGTACATCTCCACCTGGTAGCGGCCCGCCAGCCAGTCCTCGGCCGGGGCCAGCCACTCGGTGTAGCCATAGCCGCCCGTGCCGCCGTCCCACGGCTTGCTTTCGTAGTGCACCAGCTGGCCGTCGCGGTACCACAGCGCCGTCCACTGCACACCGGGCTGCATCTGGTCATAGCTGAACAGCGCATAGATGCCGGTGACCGGGTTCTCGAACACCAGCGCCGCGCCGATGGGCTGATAGGTGCTCAAGTTGATGTTGCGGGCGAAGACAAACGGGCTGAACACCTCGGCCCCGCTGGGTGTGACCTGGGATGTGAATTCGGCGGCGATCTCGCCCGGCAGCACCGGGATGGCCGAGGGGGACGGGGTCAGCGAGAACTGCAGCGTGGGCGTTTCACTGGGCGTCAGGGTTTCGGATGGCGTCAGCGACGGGGTGAAGGTGAGCGAAGGCGTGGGGCTCAGTGTTGGCGTGGCCGTCACCGGGAACACGGCGTAGGCGGTGCGCTCGCCGTTGAACCCGGTCCACGCCGAGGCGGCCAGCAGCACCATGCCGAAGACAATGTTGCGCCAGCCGGCAAAGACGCGTTGCTGGCGCACACGGTAGAACGGCACATCATGGGAGGATTGGATGGAGCTGCGCCCGGACCATAAAGCATACACGCCGAAGAACAGCAAGACGAAGGTTGCCGCGCGTATAAAACTCTGGATGTCCAGCGTGAACGAAGGCACGGCGCGATTATACGCGCCGCCATACCTAGCGGCTAGCAGCGCCATTTGTGCATCCCGAGCGGAGCGAGGGATCCTCGTTGGCATGGGTAACTGAAGTGCCACTCAGTCATCCCGAGCGTAGCGAGGGATCCTTTAGGGCATTTCAAGCACCAGCCAGTATGAACATACTCATACACCGTTCAGGTTCCGCCGTCGAGCCGGCTTGTTAGAATAGAAGCATGCAAGACCAGCTCTCCCGCAAGGAATTCCTACAGCTCGGCGGCCTGGCCCTCGGTGGCCTGACCCTGCAGCCGCTGGCGCAGGCCAACCGCGGCCTGATGAGCGCCAGCAAGCCAAACGAAGCTACCGGCTTAGCCCGCGTGGCGGTCAAGGAGCTGCGCCTGTACAGCGAACCCTCCTACCAGAGCGATGTCGTCGCCACCCGCTCGCGTGACCAGCTCATCTACACCTTCGAAGAGTTCGAATCCGACCTGGGCCCAGATTTCAACCCGCGCTGGTACCGGGTAGACGAAGGCTACGCCCACACCGCCTACCTGCAACCCGTCGAAACCCAGCTCAACACGCCCCAAGTGCAGATCAACCCGGCCGGCGAACTGTTCGAGATCACCGTGCCACTCACCCAGTCCTACCGCTTCACCCGCGCCCGCGGCTGGGAGAAGCTCTACCGCCTCTACTACCTCTCCACCCACTGGGTCACCGCCATCACCGAGGGTCCGGATGGCGCCCTGTGGTACGAGATCACCGATGAGTTGCTCAAGATCACCTATCACGTACTCGCCGAGCACATGCGCAAAGTGCCCGCCAGCGAACTGACCCCGATCAATGCCCACATCCCGCTGCACCAGAAACACGTCGAGGTCAGCATTCGCGAGCAGCGTCTGTGGGCCTACGAAGAAGGCGCCCTACTGATGGACACCAAGATCTCCACCGGAATCCCCTATCTGGTCAGCACCAACGGCATCCCGACTGCCACGCCAAGAGGAACTTTTAGCGTCACTTCTAAAATGCCAGTACGCCACATGGGCGACGGCAACATCACCGCCGACGTGGAAGCCTACGAGCTGCCTGGCGTGCCGTGGGTCTCGTACTTCCACGAATGGGGTGTGGCTTTCCACGGCACCTACTGGCACGACAACTACGGCAACGAGATGAGCCACGGCTGCGTCAACATGAAGCCGCACGAGGCCAAGTGGTTGTTCCGCTGGCTCATGCCAGAGAGCCAGTATGGCGAAGTGCAATCCATTGGCCCGGGCACCCGCGTCGTGGTCAGCTAGCGGGCGTATACTTAGCCGCCCATTCACCAGTACCAGAGAGGATGTCTTGAAGAAGCACTATGTAGCTGTTCTTGTTGTGCTTGCCGTGGCGCTGGCTGCGTGCAACAACGCCGGCGGCCGCTGGCACACCCACGAAGCCTACAGCCGCCCCACCCTGGCCGGCGGCACCGGTGCAACCTACTTCATGCTGCACAACGCCACCGAAACCGATGACGCCCTGATCGGCGCCTCGTCTGACGTAGCCGAAACCGTCGAGATCCACCTCAGTGGCATGGTGGCGGATGGCGAAGCCGTCGAGAGCCAGCAAGCCGCCCATGACGAGCACGGCGAAGCCGGGCACGCTGAAGGCGAACATCCCATGGGCGAGACCGAAATGCACGACATGTCCAGCATCGGCACGATGGTGAAGGTGGACCGCGTCGAGCTTGCCGCCAGCCATGAGATCGCTTTCGCGCCGGGCGGCTATCACATCATGCTCATCAACCTGCAGCGCGAGCTCAGCGCCGGCGACACCTTCGAGCTGACCCTGCATTTCGAACACGCCGAAGACCTCACCATCGAGGTCAAGGTGCTGGCTCCGTAGACTGTTTGTCATTCCGAGCGCAGCGAAGCAATCGGGTTTCAAAAATTTTAGAGCGCAAACCCGGATTGCTTCGTCGGCTGAAGTTGCACGACATGCAACTTTCAGCATTCCTCGCAATGACAAAACCTAAAATAAAACGGGCGCACGATGTGCGCCCGTTTGGCTACCACAAACGCTGCGTGGTGTTGCGTTACTCGGCGATAGCCGAGTAGCAACGCCAACGCGTGGGCGCAGCCCACGCAACTATACCAACGCGTCAACCACCAAAGCCACAAACAGGAAGGCCAGGTACATGCTGGAGTAGCGGTACATGCTCCAGGCGATCTTGTTGCTGCCCACTTTCCACACTTTCCAGGCCCAGTAAATGAGCCAGGCGCCCAACAGCACGGCGCACACCGCGTATACACCGCCTGCCATACCCAGGATCGGCATCAGCAGGGTCAGCGCCACCAGCTCCAGGGTATAGACCCAGATCTGCCAGCGGGTAGCCTTCTCGCCGCGCACCACCGGCAGCATGGGCACGCCGGCGCGGGCGTAATCGTTCTGCTTGACGAGGGCCAGCGCCCAGAAATGCGGCGGGGTCCACATGAAGACGATGGCGAACAGGAACAGCGCCGGAATGCTGAGGTCGCCGGTGACGGCCGCCCAGCCCACCAGCGGTGGGATGGCGCCGGCGCCGCCGCCGATGACGATGTTCTGCACGGTGGCGTGCTTGAGCCACAGGCTGTACAGCACGATGTAATACAGCATACCGGTCAAGGTGAGCAGCGCGGCTAGCAGGTTGACGAAGCCCGCCATGATATAGAACGAAACGACCAGCGCACCCAGGCCGAAGGCGTAGCCTTCGGCGGGGGTTAGGCGGCCAGCGGCAATGGGCCGCCGCGCCGTGCGCGTCATATGCTGGTCGATCTCGCGGTCAATGTATTGGTTGATGGCGCCGCTGCCGCCCGCCGCCAGCGCACCGCCCAGCATCGTCCAGAACGTGAGCGAGAGCGAAGGCAAGGCTTTGCCAGCCACCACCATGCCAGCGTAGGTGGTCACCAGCAGCAGGGCCACGATAATGGGTTTGGTGAGCAGCACAAAATCGGCCAGTCGCTGCTTGCGGTTGACCGGCTTGGCCGCCTCGCGCTCCTCGTCTTGCGTGGTGCGGCCAGCCAGGCCGACCAGAACGACGAGCACGACCATCATCGCCCACACCGCCGCGGCCGTGGCCACGTGCAGGCCGAGCAAATAGATGGGGAATTGCATGCTGACCTTGAGCGCCCCCACCAAGACTTGGGCGAAGTAAAGCACGACGGTCAGCGTGGCGGCCGACAGGATGCCGCGCTGAGTGCGCTGGGTGCGCCAGGCGGCGCGCAGCAGCATCACAATATGCACGGTGAGCAAGGCCACGATAAGACGATGGAACATATGCAGCCAGCCGAGCGGATGGCTAGGGATAAGCTCGCCGTTGCACAGTGGCCAGCCGGAGCAGGCATAGGTTGCGCCCTCAGCGGCGGTGAAGGCCCCACTGACCAGCACAATGAACAGGCCGATCACGCCACCCATAGCCAGGCGCGCAAAGCGGCTGCGGAAGACCAGCTTATCGGCCTGCTGGGGTTGAGCATGCAGGCGGAAGGCGGTCACCGTAGCCAGGATGAGCAGCGCCAGCAGCAGGAAGGCGGTGCCGAGGTGGACGGCTACGATGTACGGCGGCAGCTCCTGCAAAACGACGATGGCCCCCAAGGCGCCCTGGATGGCCAGGATCGGCAGCGACCAGAACAAGGGGGACCAGATCAGGCGCACGCTGCGGAAGCGACGCCAGGCGAAGAAGGCCGAGAGCAGAATGAGCGGTGAGGTGATGGCCGAAGCCCAAAAACGATGGCTGAACTCGATCTGCGCTTCGATCTGCGGCGGCGGCAGGATACGGCCAAAGCAGGTGGGCCAATCAGGGCAACCCAGGCCGGAGCCGGTGACGCGCACGATGCCGCCGATGACGATCAGCAGGAAGGTGGAGATGGCCGCGGCCAGCACCAGATAGCGAAAGTTGCCCACCACCAGTTTGGGGGCAGCCTTGCGCACAGCCTTTTTCTTTGCTGCTTTTTTCTTCGTTGGGCTCATTTCTCGTTTCTCAGATCCTGGCGGCGGGCAAAATACGGGTAGCCCGTCAGCAAAATAGTGGCAAAGGTGAACCATTGCACCGCGTAGCCAAAGTGCGAGCCCTCGCTTAAGTCAAGCTCGGGCGGGTTGGCAAACGGCGGCTGCTCCTGCGCGCCCTGCGGCACGATCTGCACATAGCCGCCGGTGAGCAGTGGCGTCTCCATCTGGTCTGCCAGGCGTGGCAGATCCAGATAGTTCCACAGCTCCAAACGCAGCTCGCCGGGCTGCAGCGTAGGGTCGGCGTTGAAGGCCAGCTGCACGTCGATCTCGGCCCGGCGGATCTGGCCGGTGATGGCCACCGGGCCTGGTTCAGCATACTGCGCCAGGTCCAGCGGTTGCTCGGCGGGTACCCAGCCACGATCCACCAGGATCGCCGTCTCGCTGCCCTGGATGCGCAATGGCATCAGCAGCTTGTAGCCTACCTGGTTGCCGTAGACCGTAACCCACACCTGGTTGCGCAACGCAACGGCGTCTTGTGCAAGGTACTCGCCAGTCACTTGCACCTGGCGATATTCCATTGAGTATAAATCCAAATCGGTGTCGGCCGCCCCAAGTTGCATGGGCGGCAGGTTGGCCTGCTCGATCACGCGCGCGTTGAAGGCACGACGCCATTCCAAACGGTCCAGCTGCCAGATCCCCAGGCGAACCATGACCGCGGCGGCTGCCAACACCAGAATGGTGGTGAGCAGCCAGCGGCGGCTGAACAGGCGGGCGAGCATGGGTTAGGCGGCCTTGGGCTTGACCGGGAACACCGCCAGGCTGTAGACGAACAGCATGGCGGCGGTGGGGATGGCGGCGAAGGCGATGCCCACCAAACGGGTGCGCAGGGTTGTGGGCGGTCGCACAGTCAGCCCCATGTAGCTGCTGGCGTTGAAGCTGCAGGTCATGGAGAAGTTGTCTTCTTCATTCAGCGGCAGGCTGGCGCTGGCGCCGGCGGGCACCAGCAGCGGGCCAAGGGTGTGGGTCTCGCTATCCTCGTTGCGCACCACGAGCACATCGCCGAGCACGAAGGTCATCTCATCGGGGATGCCGGGCGCCGGCTCGCCGGCCGCCACCTTGGCGGCCGTGCCCGCCGGGATGATGAGCTCGACCTGCTGCGGAGCACGCGCAGTGCTGCGATCCTGCTGCAAAAAGAGGCCGGCTTCGCTGATCAGCCAGGCGGCCAGTATGGAAACCAGCAGAACCAGCACGAAACGGTTCATGTAGAGAGGGGTCTTTACGGGGTCTAGCTTCATTTCTCCGCCAACAGCAATTGCAGGTCATGGGCCATATCGGCAGCCTGCATCTCGAACGGGAAGGTGAGGCGCAGGTTGCCCTGCTTATCGATCACATAGGAACGGGTGGAGTGCTGCACGGTGTAGCCGAGCACGCTGTCCGGCATGGGTACGATCAGGCGGCCCACATAGTAGGCCTGCCAGGTGGGAGTCAGCTCTTCCTCGCTGCCGGAGAGGCCGATGAAGTCAGGGTTAAAGTGGCGGGCGTACTCATCGGCCACCTGAGGCGTATCGCGGTCCGGGTCAGCGGTGACGAAGACGAAGTCAACCTGGCTGGCGTTTTCGCCCATGCGGGTAACGACCTGCTGGAACTTAGCCAGGGTGCCGGGGCAATAGTCAGGGCAATGGGTGAAGCCGAAGTACAGCACCACCACACGGCCGCGCTGGGCGGCCAGGTCATAGGTCGAGCCGTCCAGGCGCTGCAGCGTGATGGGCGCGGCAATCTGGGGTGGCACGATCTCCGAGCCGCGGAAGGCCTTTTGCTTCTCCCAGATCTGGAAGGCGGTCACCCCGAGGGCGGCCAGAGCTACAAGACCCAGTGCAGTTGCAAGAATGCGTTTGTTCTTCATCATCTCTTTTCAAACACAAAAGCGGGTGGCTGACTGCTGAAGCCAACAGCTTCAGCAGGGCCAGCACAGCCCGCTTCTGTTATACCCGATAGCTTTTCGAGAAAGTTTAGACGATCGGCGTTCCCAGTAGGTAAAGACCTACATAGAAGAACATCCACACCACGTCTACAAAGTGCCAGTAGATGGCGCACGCTTCCACGGCCCAGTGCTTCTCGGCGCTGTAGTGGCCGCGGCGGCCGTTGTTCCACACAATGAACAGGAAGATCACGCCGGTCAGGACGTGGAAGGCGTGGAAGCCGGTCATGGCGTAGAACACAGCACCCTGCTGGCCATCCGCGGGGCCGAAGTGGGCGATCTGCCACTCAACGCCGACCACACCCAGCAGGAAGATGGCGCCCAGCACCATGGTGATGAAGGTGTTGCGCAAAAAGGCCGGGCGGTTCCCATGGGCCATCTCGACTTCGGCGCGGTTCATGAAGAAGCTGCTGACCAGCAGCATGATCGTGACGCCGAGGCCCAGGCCCTGGTCAAGGTGCGGGCGGGTGTCGCCCAGCAGCACCATGCGGGCAATGAACAGGCCCACGAAGACAAAGGCGTCTGAGATGACAAACAGCCACAACCCCATGCGGTTGCGGACGAGTTTGGTTGCGTAGCTTTCTACAGCAGACATTTAGTGCTCCTCATCCGAGGAGAACAGGCGCCCAATGTGCATGTACTCCGTGATCACGAAAAAAGCCTTGAAGCCGGCCACCACCAGCAGCAGCGTGCCCCAGGGGGGTGCAATGACGCCCACCAGGAACTCACCAAAGGTGAGCACGGCGAGCATGAAGGCCACCCACATTCCCCGGTTCAGCGCCGCTCGGCGGCTTTCGTTGTTATCAGCCATACCAGTCCACTCCTAAACCGTTAGTGCGCAGACGGGCTGCTGCCCGCCGGGTTCATGTTGACGTATTGTGAGTTGGGCAGGCCGTAGTCATACGGCTCACCCACCACTTCAAAGGGTTGCTCGTAGTTGTGCAGCGGCATCGGGTTGGGCTTCTGCCACTCGGGGGAGCGGGAGTCCCACACGTTGCCCTCGGCAACCTCACCCTTGGTCCAGCTACGGATGATGTTGTAGGCGAAGAGCAGCATGCCGAAGAAGACCATGAAGCCGCCGATGGTGACGAACAACTGCATCGTGTCGAAGCCCAGCGCAGCGTCAAAATCAACCACGCGGCGGCGCATGCCCAGCAAGCCGAGCACGAGCTGCAGGTTGCTCATCAGCATGAAGCCGATGAACATCAGCCAGAACTGGATCTTGCCCTGCTTCTCGTTATACATGCGGCCGGTCATCTTGGGGAACCAGTAGAAGATGGCCGCCACGAACGGGAAGATGAAACCGCCGAACATGGTGTCATGGAAGTGGCCGACCACAAACCAGGTGTCGTGCAAATGCAGGTCCGTGGCGATGGTGGCCAGCGGGGGCCCCGTCACGCCACCCAGCAGGAATATGACCACCGCCCCCAGGGCGAACAGCATGGGCGTCTTGAAGATGGTCTTGCCCTGCCATACGGTGGCGGCCCAACTGAAGAACTTGACGCCGGTGGGCACTGCCACCAACAGGGTCGAATACATGAAAGGAATGCGCAGGAAGGGGCTCATGCCGGAGACGAACATGTGGTGAGCCCACACGAAGAAGCTGACCACGGCGATGCCGAAGGAGGACAACGCCACCCAGCGGTAACCGTAGAGCGGCTTGCGGCCGAAGACCGGCAGCAGCTCGCTGATGACGCCCAGGCCGGGCAGAATGAATACGTACACGGCCGGGTGCGAGTAGAACCAGAACAGGTGCTGGTACAGCACCGGGTCACCGCCCTGCAGCGAGTCGAAGAAACTCATGCCCATCAAGCGCTCCAGCATCACCAGCTGGAAGGACAGACCGATCAACTGGGTGGCGCTGAACTGCAGCAGCGCGGTGGCCAGGGCGGCCCAGCAGAAGATGGGCATGCGGAACAGGCTCATGCCCTTGGCGCGCATGGTGAGCGTGGTGACGATGACGTTGATCGAACCGGCGATGGACGACAGGCCGACGAGGTAGACGCCGATGAGGAACATCTGCATGCCCAACGGGGCGCGCAGACTCAGCGGTGGGTAACCCACCCAGCCAGTGTCAAAGCCGCCGAAGAACAAGCTGCTGAGCAGGATGGCCGCGCCGGGCACGTTGATCCAGAAGGCGAATGCGTTGAGGCGCGGGAAGGCCATATCGTTGGCGCCGATGAGCATCGGCACCAGGTAGTTGGACATGGCACCAACGCCCAGCAGGATGCCGGCGATCATGACGATGCCGTGCAGCGACATGAGGGTGTTGTAAAGGTGCGGGCCGTCATAACCCAGCAGCACCTTGAAGATCTCACTGTTGAGGAAAGTAATGCCGGAGCCGGAGAGCTCGATGCGGAAGAGCATGGCAAACGTGCCGCCGAACAGCAGGAGTAGCAGCGAGGTGACGCCATACTGCACGCCGATGACCTTGTGGTCAAAGTCCACGCTGAAGTAGCGCATCCAGTTGGGCTTGCTGGGGTCAGGCGTGTGATCGTCTGAGGTTTCCTCGCCGCGGGCCCACTTGAACCAGTCGGTGAAGACGCCGGCGCCGATGAGGAAGGCGATGGCGCCCACCAGCACGCCGCCCACCACGATGATCTCGCGGATGTGGGCGTCTTCAGCTTCAACGGCGCTGGAGAGCGGCAGGCCCAAGATGACGCGCAGCGCCATCACCAAGCCCATACCGAGCACGGTGCCGGCGATCTGAGCGATCAGGCCGCGGAAAAAACTAGTGGAAAAGAAACGCATCCTCTAACTCCTCAACTTTGTCGGCAAGTTAGTTGCCCAGGCTCTCAATGAAAGCCACGATCTGGTTGATCTGCTCCTCGCTGAGAAGCTCATCAAAGTTTTGCGGCATGACATTGGGTTGGAAACCGGCCACGATCTGGGCATTCGGGTCCACGATAGCGGTCAGCAGGTAATTGGTATCGGCAATGACGGTGCTGCCGTCGGTTAGCTCCACATTGTGGCCGGCCAGGCCGAGCCAGGTGGGGCCGATCTTGGCAGTGCCGTCGGTGGTGTGGCAGCCCAGGCAGCCGAAGGTCTCGGCCCAGCGCTGGCCGCACTCTACATCGGTCAGGTTGCAGTCAGCCGCCTGCTCGGTGAGCCAGCCGGTGAACTCAGAGCCATCCACCACCTGCACCTGGGCCAGCATACTGTAGTGGCCCTGGCCGCAGATCTCGGCACACTGCACTTGATAGGTGCCGTTGGTGTTGGGGGTAATGCGCAGTTCGCGCACGTATTCTTCACCGCCAGGCAAGATGTCTTGCTTGACGCGGAATTCAGGCACAAAGAAGGAATGGATCACATCCTGCGAGTGCAGGCGCAACAGAGCTTGCTGGTTGCGCGGCAACACGAGCACATCGGAGGCCACCGCGGTGCGCACGCCCTCTTCGGTGGTCACTTCATATTGGAAGCGCCAACTCCATTGCGAGGCAAACACATCTACCGTAATGGCCTGCGGGTCACGGCGCTCCACGTCGGAGAGCGTCTGGCCGCCGATCACCGCCATCCACAACACGATGCCGATCGGCACCACCGTCCAGAAGATCTCGAGGCGCTGGTTGCCGTGCATGTACACGCCATCGCCCTTTTCGCCCGCCTTGCGGCGGAAGACGACCAGGCTGTAGACGATGACGACACAGATCAGCGCAACAAAGAAAGCAATGAACCAGAAGTGAATGTTGAAGAGCCAGTCAATGGTGATGGCTTGTTGGCTTGCCTGGAGCGGCAAGATGTTTGTTTGCGTTAGCAACAAGCCCAAACCAAGGGTTGCCACGATCACAAGCACACCAACAATGAGGAGATGAATCATCCGTTGTCCTCCGAAAAAAGCCTTTCGTGTTGTTATTGTGCCGAAAGGTACGAAGTCAGTATATCACTAATTCAACTTTGAACCCTCAGGCTTGCAGCTCTTCAACCGCTTTGAGCACTTTTTCGCTGTGCTTGGGGACGCTGACCTTGCTGTAAATCTCGGCGATCTTGCCGTCCGGCCCGATCAGGAACGTGGAGCGGATGACGCCCATGTACTTCTTGCCGAACATGGTCTTCTCGCCCCAAACGCCGTATTGCTCGCAGACCTTATGGCCCACATCCGCCAGCAGCGGGAACGGCAGGCTGAACTTCGCCTTGAACTTCTCGTGGGATTGCTCGTCATCCGGGCTGACGCCCAGGATCACCGCGCCAGCCGCCTTGTACTTGAGGTAGTCGTCACGGAAGTTGCAGGCTTCCAGCGTGCAGCCCGGGGTGTCATCTGCCGGGTAGAAGTACAGCACCACCGTCTTGCCCTTATAGTCTGAGAGCTTGTGCAGCTTGCCGTTCTCGTCGGGCAGTTTGAAATCAGGGGCCTTCTGGCCAATGTTCAGGGTCATATAAGTCTCCGTTTTTTGAAATTATAGTCAGTGGGATGGGGATTTGTTGGGAGATTAAGCCTTGCCGGCACAAGCTCTGCCCTACTCTTGATCAGCCCATTGCTTTGACAACCAACCCCAATACACCCCTAAACAAACGATCTGCGCTATAAGATCAGCATGAGCTGGGGAAGCCGAAAGTTGTTAGTAATATCTTTTGACCCCCACCCCTATTCCAACAACAATAACTTTTGGCAAGCATTTAGGCTACGTAAGGAGAATTGCAGCCCTTATCTAACCCAAAACGCCTGGGCCAGCAAATAAGCGCTGAGGAAAGTAAAGGCCATGCCGTTGAAAGTGACCGCCAGCCA
This sequence comes from Anaerolineales bacterium, assembly GCA_025808555.1. NCBI lineage: Bacteria > Bacillati > Chloroflexota > Anaerolineae > Anaerolineales > Anaerolineales bacterium. The sequence continues at coordinate 465,772 of CP075526.1, forward strand.
ATTGGGCTTGAGGCCCTGAGCGATCCGCTGCATGTACCAGACCTGCAGCCCGGCCAGCGGCAGGCTGAGCAGCGGCATAAGGCCAATGGCGGTTGGCAAGCCAGCGGCCAGCGCACCGAGCATTAGGGCGTAGCCCGCGGCCACCAGAATATGGTGCAGGCGCAGCGCCTGTTCCCAGCCGATGCGCACGAACAGGGTCAGCTTGCCGGTTCGCAGATCCTGGGCGTAATCAGAAAATTCAAGGGCCAGGGTGGAGGCCAGGGTCAGCACCACCAGTGGGAAAGTGCTCATGGCCAGCAGGCGGTGCATGGCCCCGCTCTGCAGGCTGAAGCCGAGGGCCGGCACCAGTGCGGCCAGGATGATAGCGGTGCTGAGCTCGCCGTAGCCGCTGGTGGCCAGGCGCACGGGCGGCACGGAGTAAAAGAAGGCGCCGAAGAAGATGAGGCCCATGATCAGCAAAACGGTCGCATTCAGGCTGCCAGCCCGCGCGACCACATTGGTGGCGGCCGCCACCAATGCTAGGGCAGTGCCGGCGGCGATCAGGGCCACCTGCGGGCGCAGTTGGCCCTCGCCCTGCCCCAGCGCGCCGCTGCCGCCACTGAACGGCGTGCGGTTGGCGTGATCGGCGTCGTTGGGGTGATCAAAATATTCGTTGAGGTAATGCACGCTGAGCTGCATGGCGCTGACCCAGATCTGGCCGCTGAGCACAAGGTTCCAATCCAGCGGATGGCCCAGGTAGCGGGCAATGCCCACGCCGAGGAAATAAAACAGCGCCCCACCGCCAAGGAACCAGGGGCGGGAGAGGCGCAGGAACAAGATGAGCGGGTTGGTTTTCACAGCTTAGGTGGCCGCGCCAAACTGCTTGAGTTCGTCTGGGGTGGCGTGACGATCGCTGGCGTGCGGCTGGCTATGCGTGCTAAGCCACAGCACGCGGGCGTCAGCCGCGGCCGCCAGGCTGCAGGCCACGCCGAACGGCACCAGCATGGCTTGCGCATTGGCTTGCAGGCTGATACTGGTGTGTACGCCGTAACTGGGCGACTGGGTGCGCAGGTCCAGCAGGCGCGCATCCACCGCACCGTCTAAGACGAAGAGCACCCGGTCGGCCTCGACGCGCAGCGCATAAGCGCCCATGCTGCCGGCCGCCAGGTTGTGCAGGGCCAGCTCGCCGAAGCGGCGCAGGATGTGATCGGTCTCGCGCAGCAGCACCACGCCGTCGGGTGCGGGCTGCTGGGGCAGCAGGTGCATGTCCGAGATGGGCGGCTGGCTGCTCATGCGAGTTTGAGGGTGCGCTTAATGTCGCGCTGGTGGCCGAGGAGATGGATATACAGCAGCTTGAGCATATGCTTGATCTCGGTTTCGCCGAGCGCCGGGTGGCGGCCGCGGCGTTCGAGGTCGGCATCGGTCAGGCTGCGAGCCCAGTGCGCATTCTCGCCGCGGCGGCGGGCGAACTCTTCGATGAGCCAGGCATCATCGTGTTGCTCGCTCATCTCAGTGGTGTGGCGGGCGTTCCAGCGGTTGATGTTGAAATCAGCCGGCACGCCCTCGCCCGTTTCGGCAATGCGCCGGATGATGCGGCCCAGCGAGCCTTCGACCTCTACAAAGTGGGCCAGCAGGTCATGCGTGCTCCAGGCTAGGCCATCTTCATAGATGCGGGTCTGCATCTGCTCTGGGGTAAGGCCGCGGAAGAAGGCGGCGGTCTTCTCCCCTTCGCTGTGCAGCGCATCGGCCAGTTCGTGGGCGAGTTCAGACATCAGCGCCTCACCAGATTGGTCAGGAAAAACCACAGGTTGGCCGGGCGCTCGGCCAGGCGGCGCATGAAGTAGGGATACCACTCGCGGCCGTAGGGCACATAGATGCGCACAGGGTAGCCTTCGGCGGCCAAGGCCTGCTGCAGGTCACGGCGGATGCCAAACAGCATCTGGAACTCGACCTGGGTTTTGGGAATGCCCAGCTCGGCGGCGTGCTGCTTGGCGAACTGAATGCGGGCCAGGTCCTGGCTGGCAACGGCCAGCATGGGCGGCCAGGGGCCGGCCACGCCCTCGGCGGCGAGCACGCTGTGGCCGGCATGCAAGAGCAGATCGGCCAGGCGGTCGTAGGCGGCATCCACATCAGCCTTGTCCGGGAAGGCGCGGTCGGCCGGCTCCATGTAAGCACCCTTGACGACGCGGATACGGGCACCTTCGGCGATCAGAGCGAGTACGTCAGCCTCGCTTCTATATAAGTACGACTGGATGACCACGCCGACATTATGCAAACCTTCGGCGCGCATTTTGCGGTACAGGGTCAGGGTGGTATCCACCCAGGGGGAGTCTTCCATATCAATGCGCACGAAGACCTGGCGCTCGCTGGCCGCCTGCAGAATCTGGCGCAGATTACTTTCAACCAGCGCCAGGTCGAGCTTGAGGCCCAGCTGGGTCAGCTTGATGGACACGCCGGAGCGCACGCCGCTTTCGGCGATCTGTTGCACCGCCTCGATAATGCGGGCAGTGGAGGCGTTAGCAGCCGCCGCATCGGCTGTGTGCTCGCCCAGCAGGTCGAGCGTGGCAAGCATGCCGTCATTGTTGAGCCTGCGCACGGCGTGCAGGGCGTCTGACAGCTCGTCGCCGGCGACGAAGCGGCGCGCCATGCGCCGCGAGACGCCCAGGCTCATGATGAGGCGACGAGCCCAGTCAGCTTGTGAGAGATATATAAGAAAGCTACGTAGCATGAGCGTTATGGGTTGCAGTTTTTGGAGGAAGGGTTGCATTCATACAACCCTAATACGCGGGATTCTAACACGCACAAGTGGATGCGATATACTCGCAACGTCTTATGAGTTTCTACGTCCGCCCGCGCTCTTCATTCATGCGCCTGGCTGCCAGCTTCTTGCTGATCAGCACCCTCGTTCTTCTGATCATTCAGCTCATTCTATACAGCCGTGACCGCGCCAACTTTCCCGCTGGCCTGGTGGTGGCAGGCATCCCCATGGGCGGCATCAGCCGCCAGCAAGCCGCCGAGCGCCTGTTGCGCATCTATAACCTGCCGGTGGAGCTGCGCTACGGCGACAGCATCATTCACATGGACCCGGCCATGGCCGAGTTCCGCCTGAACCTTGAAGGCATGATCGCCGCGGCAGACCAGCAGCGCACCAGCTCGCCCTTCTGGGGCGGCTTCTGGGATTATTTGTGGGGCAACGTATCCAACCCGGTGGAAGTGCCGCTGGATGCTACCTACTCTGAGGGCCTGTTGCTGCGCTATTTACAAGACGAAGTCTCGGCGCGCTACGACAAGGCACCCAGCCCGGCGCAGCCCATCGCCGGCACCACTCAGTTCCGCCTGGGCGAGCCTGGCACCACCATCAACATGGAAAATGCAGTAAGCCAGATCGAGAATGCGCTGTTCTCGCCTTCCCAGCGCACGGTCACACTGAGCATCCAACAGTCCGCCACGGCCCGCCCCAACCTGCAGAACCTGCAAGTGCAAATGCAGCAGATCCTTGAAGTGGCGGGCTATGACGGCATTGCTGACATTTACTTTCAAGACCTGGCCACCGGGCAGGATCTGCACTTCATTTACCGCCTGGGCAGCAACCTGCCCAACCAGCCGGATATCTCTTTCACCGCCGCCAGCCTGATGAAGATCCCCGTGCTGGTGTCCTCCTTCAAGAACCTGGACACCGAGCCGGATGCGCGCATCCAGGAGCTGTTCCGCGAGATGATCGCCCAATCGCTCAACGAGGCCACAGACGCCCTCATGAGCGAAGTGATCGGCGGGCCACGCGCCCCGATCAGCGTAACCGAGGATATGCGCCAGCTGGGGCTGAACAACACCTTCCTGGCCGGCTACTTCTACCTGGGGGCGCCGCTGCTGGAGCGCTACAGCACACCTGCCAGCCAGCGCACGGATGTGAACACCGACCCTGACCCCTACAACCAGACCACGCCTACGGACATGGGCATGCTGCTCTCAGACATCTACCAGTGCGCCCAGGACGGCGGCGGCACGCTGCGGGCCGTGTTCCCTGACCAGATCAGCCAGGGTGAATGCCAAGACATGCTGGAGATCCTGAGCCAGAACCGCATCGGCATCCTGATCCAGGCCGGCGTGCCCGAGGGCACCCGGGTTGCCAACAAACACGGCTGGGTGACCAACCCGAATACGCAGGTCATCAATGTAATGAGCGATGCCGGCATCGTGTTCACCCCCAACGGGGACTATGTGCTGGCGATCACGTTCTACCAGCCGGTGCAGCTGGTGTTCGACCCGATTTCAGTGATCTTCTCTGACCTCAGCGAGACGGTATACAACTACTACACCCTGCCCTCGCGGGACGAGTAGCTATTCGCCCGGGTAGCGCATGCCCCAATGCGCCCGTAGCGTATCCAGCGTGCGCATGATCGCCAGTGACTCATCCAGCGGCATGGCCTCGCTTTCCAGCTGGCCGGCTGCCAGGCAACTGGCCACCTCGGCGGCCTGGTAGCCGTAGCCCTGCCCTTTGTAGGGCGCGGTGAGAGTGCGGGTGCCGCCCCCTTGCTGCAGGTGCAGGCGGCGCATTTTCCAACCGCCGCGGTCCATCTCGATGCGAATATTGCCCTCGCTGCCGAGCAGCATGATGTCGTGGCGCATGCGGCCGTCGAAGCCAGCCGCCAGCTGCGCCGTGGCGCCGCTGGCGTATTGGAACGTGGCGGCGAAGCGGATATCTACTCCAGTGGGCGCCAGCAGAGCCTTGGACATGATCTCCTGCGGCTGGCCGAAGACCAGGCTGGCGAAGGAGACGGGGTAAATGCCAAGGTCGAGCAGCGCACCGCCGCCCAATGCCGGGTTATAGAAGCGATTGTCGTCTACGATGGGCGGCTGGGAGAAGAACGCGGCGCTGAGGTGCAGCGGCTGGCCGATTGCGCCGCGCTGCAGGAGTTCTCGCAGCCTGGCGACCAGCGGGAGCCACCGCACCCACATCGCTTCCATCAGAAATAGTTTGCGAGAACGGGCCAACTCGATGAGTTCGGCCAGCTGGGGCGCGTTGAGAGTGAAGGTCTTCTCGCACAGCACCGGCTTACCTGCGAGCAAGGCGGCTTTCGTTTGCTCATAGTGCAGGTTATTGGGCGAAGAGACGTAGACCACGTCGATGGCCGGGTCAGCCAGCATGGCGTCCAGCGAGCCGTACGCCTGCCCGCCGAAGCGGCGGGCAAAGGCCGCCGCCGACTCAGGCGTACGGGAGAACACGCCGCCAACGCGGCTACCCTGCGCAAAGCGCAGGTCGGCCGCCATGGCGGCGGCCATCTTGCCGGCGGCGACGAAGCCCCAGGTGGTTGGTTGGCGGGATGCGGGCATGTATTTGAGGGAGTATACAGGAGAGGAAGTTATAGCTGAGTGCAGACTGTATAATTGAAATATGCGCCCATAGCTCAACTGGACAGAGCGACTGACTTCGGATCAGTAGGTTGTGGGTTCGACTCCTGCTGGGCGCGCTAGGCAAATGGCTTTGCCATTTACCTTTTAGGGAGTTTCTACTCGGCTTCGCCGAGTTACCGAGCTTTGCTCGGGACGAAACTCCTTACACTTTTAAGTAACCCTAAAGTCCCATAACCGTCTTCGCAATGTACAAGTAAATAGCCAAACCCGTCGCGTCCACCAGGGTCGTGATGAGCGGGGCGCTGACCGCGGCCGGGTCGATCTTGAGGCGCTGGGCCAGCAACGGGATCAGCGAGCCGATGGTGTTGGCCCAGGTGCAGATGACCAGCACTGAGAGCGCCACAGTGAGGGCCAGCGCATCGCTGGAACCCCAGAACTTGGCGCGCATGTAGGAGACCGAGCCGAGCAATAGGCCGATGAGCAGGCCGCTGAATAGCTCGCGGCCGATGACTTTGAAGCTGTCGCGCGGGGTCACCTCGCCCAGGGCCAGGCCGCGGATCAGGGTCGAGACGGTTTGGGCGCCGGTGTTGCCGCCGGTGCCGATGAGCAGCGGGATGAAGAACGAAAGCGCCACCACGGCGGCCAGCTCGCTCTCAAAATGGCGCAGCACCATGCCGGTCAGCGTTTCGGCCACGAACAGCAGCAGCAGCCAGCCGATGCGGCGGGAGATGGCGGTGCGGATGGGGATGGTGAAATAGGGCTGGTCCACCGGGCCGCTTTCCACACCACCGAAGCGCAGAATGTCCTCGGTGCTTTCGGCAGCCAGCACGTCGATCACATCGTCGACCGGGATGATGCCGAGCATGCGCCCGCTCACATCCAGCACGGGCATAGCCAGATAATCGTAGTGCGAGAGCAGGCGGGCCACCTCTTCACGGTCGGTCTCGGGCGTGACGCTGACCAGTTGGGTGTTCATCAGCTCGCCCAGTTTCTTGCGGGCCGGGGCCACTACCACCTCGCGCAGCGAGACCACGCCTTCCAGGCGGTCTTCGTCATCCACGACATACAGATTGGTCAGGGTCTCGGCGGCGGCGTTCATGCGGCGCAGGCGCACCAGAGTTTCGGCGGCGCGCCAATCTTTGTGCACGCGCACGAACTTCTCGGTCATCATGCGACCGGCGCTGTGGATGGAGTACTGCAGCAGGCGCTGGATGTCGAGAGCGTGCTGCGCATCCATCGCCTCGAGGATCACCGAGCGGCGGCGCGGGAACAGCGGCACGATCTGGGCCGCCTCGTCCATGGGCATCTGGTCCACAATGGCGGCGATCTGGCCCACCTTCAGCGGGCCAGCCACCTGGCGCACCAGGTTGGGCGGCAGCTCGCCGAGCACGGCGGCCTGGCGCTCCAGCTCCAGGGCGGCGAAGACGCGGCGGCGCTGGCCGGTATTGAGGCGCTCCATCACATCGGCAATGTTTGCCGGGTGCTGGTGCTCCAGAGCGGCTTTCAGCGCTGTGTTCTGGCGGCGGGTCAGCGCCTCACGGATATTGCGCTCCAACTGCTCAGTGTTCACCAGTGCGCTCTTGGTACGCTTCTTCTCATTCATCTGACTTTTCATAAGGCCCTCGCAGCGGCGATTTTAACCGCCAACCGATTGCTGATACAATTTTTAGAGCTATCAACGACCCCGATCCCGAGGAGATTGAATGCCGGTCAAAAAGAAGTTGCAGCGCAAAGCCACCAGCAAAAAGACGACCAAGACAACAACGAAACGCAAACCTGTAGCCAACAAACCGGCTGCCTTGAGCCTGAAGAAGGCCATTTACAACCTGACCACAGCCGAAAGCTATGAGCACGCCGTGCGCAATGGCGAGATCCAGCTCACCGCGGCCGGCCCGCTGAACGCGGTCACCACCCCGCACACCGGGCGCTCACCCAAGGACCGCTTCGTGGTGCGCGAAGCCTACAGTGAGAACGATGTGCACTGGGGCAAGGTCAACACCGAGATCAGCGAGAAATACTTTGACCGTCTGCACCAGAAGATGGTCGCCCATCTCAACAAGCAAGACAAACTCTATGTGCGCGAGGTGTATGCCTGCGCCGACCCGGCCTACGAGATGCCGGTACGTTTTGTATCCACCTCGGCCTGGCACATGCTGTTCGTCAAGAACATGTTCCGCCACAAGGCCGATCTGAGCAATTTTGAAGCCGAGTTCACCGTGCTGCACGCGCCCGAGCTGCAGGCCAACCCGAAGACGGACGGCGTGCGCTCTGGCACGTTCATCGTGCTCAACCTGGCCAAGAAGATGGTGCTGATCGGCGGCACGCGCTACGCCGGCGAGCTCAAGAAGTCGATCTTCTCATCGCTCAACTATCTGCTGCCCAAGCAGGGCGTGCTCTCGATGCACTGCTCGGCCAACGTGGGCAGCGACCGGCGCACGGCGCTTTTCTTCGGCCTGTCGGGTACGGGCAAGACCACCCTCTCGGCCGACCCCTCGCGAGCCCTGATCGGCGACGACGAGCACGGCTGGAGTGATAACGGCGTCTTCAACCTGGAGGGCGGCTGCTACGCCAAGGTCATCAAGCTCTCCCAGAAAGCCGAGCCGGATATCTGGGCGGCTTCGCATCGTTATGGCACCGTACTGGAGAATGTGGTGCTCAATCCAGACCGCACTCTGAATCTGGACAGTGACGAGATCACCGAGAACACTCGCTCCGCATACCCCCTCAACTTCAACTCAAATACAGACCCTGATGGCATGGCCGGCCACCCCAACCACATTGTGTTCCTGACCGCGGATGCCTGGGGCGTGTTGCCGCCGATCTCCAAGCTGACGCCCGAGCAGGCGATGTACTACTTCCTCTCCGGCTACACGGCCAAGCTGGCCGGCACCGAGCGCGGCGTCACCGAGCCGCAGGCCACCTTCTCGGCCTGCTTCGGCGAGGTGTTCATGGTGTGGGACCCGACGGTCTACGCTGAGATGCTGGCCGAGAAGATGCGCAAGCACAACACACAGGCCTGGCTGGTCAACACCGGCTGGACCGGCGGCCCCTACGGCGTGGGCAGCCGCATGAAGATCGACTATACGCGTGCCATGGTGCACGCCGCGGTGGAAGGCAAGCTGGACGGCGTGGCCACGCAGACGGACCCGGTGTTCGGCCTGGCGATCCCCACCAGCGCGCCGGACGTGCCCAGCGAGGTGCTGAACCCGCGTGACACCTGGGCCGACAAGGCCGCCTACGACGCGCAGGCGGCCAAGCTGGCCGCCGAGTTCCACAAGAACTTCAAACGCTTCGAGGGCAGCGCCAGCGCGGCGATCAAGGGCGCCGGTCCGGTGGCTGGGCGGTAGCTAAAAACAATCTCAAAAAAAAAAGAGCGCAGCCTTAGCTGCGCTCTATTTTTTGTTGTTTAACGTCATTGCGAGGACGTGAGGCGGCGGAGCCGCTGAACAACGAAGCAATCTCCACTTGTGCTTGCGTAAAGCCTGGGGATTGCTTCGACGGTTGCCGCTGCTACGCAGCGCCTACTCCTCGCAATGACAATGATGGCGATCCTGTCATTCCGAGCGAAGCGAGGAATCCTTTAGGGCATAAAAGATCTGGCCTGGATATTGAAATAGCCAAAGGATCATTAGCGCTGCTTCGGAATGACAAGCACTAAGGAGTCAGGTTCCCAGCGACACTACTTCTTCTGCACATCCCCAGCTTAAAGTAAAACCAGCGCCACCATGTCCGTAATTATGGATTACGCGAGTCTTCCCAAGAGTTTCAGCCTCCAGGCGCACTTCGTGGCGCACCGGGCGCAGGCCTACGCCTGCGCCAACCACCTGCACCTCGCCGAAGGCGGGGTGCAGGTTGGCCGCCTTGGCCAGGATCTCGGCCTGGTCTGCGGCGCGCACGGTGGTATCCCAGTCGTCGGCTTGCGCCGTACCGCCCAGCACGATATCCGCGCTGCGCGGGATGATGTAACCCAGCCCGTTCGGCCCTTCGTCATCCAGGATGCTGTGTACCACTCCATTCGGGCGCACTTTCACAGTTTGGCCGCGCACCGGATACAGGCTGGTATCACCGGCCAACTGGCGTGAGCCCAGCCCGGTGCAATTGACCACCAACTTGCTCTCGGCCAGCGCCTGGTCCAAGCTTGCTACCTCGCGTTGAGTAATATTCCCACCCAGGCGCAAGAACCACGCCACCAAGTAGTCCATGTACGCGCTGGTATCGATCACGACCGACTCGGTTTCAAAGCCGTCCACATAGCCGGCGGGCAGCTCGGCGGCTGCCAGGCGGCGGTAGCCGGCCACCGCCCCCGCCCACCAGGGCGTCTCGACCGGGTGGGCGTACAGGTCCTGCACCAGGGTCGGGCGGCAGCCGCTGGCCGGGTCAGGCAGCAGGTGTTGCTTGAAATACGCAAGCGTGGCGCTGGCCCAGGGGCCAACCCGCTCAATAGGATGCGCCAGGTACGGGAACCACAGCGCGGCGGCCTGGTTGGAGGTGGTGTGCGGCGGCAGTTCACGGGCCCAGATGGTGACGGCGTACCCGGCCTGCAGGAGCAGGATGCCGCTGCTCAGGCCGGACACGCCGCAGCCGAGCACGAGGGCGGATCGTTGCGTCATGCCTATCATTCTAGACCCACTTTGTACCAATCCTCGCAAAAAGCTTGACTCAGGCTTAAAATGCCTGTATATTGTGGCCTTACCCTCACCAACCGCCATGTATACGCCTACTCCATAAGGACGCATGCACGGCTTCTACCTCCCCCCGGTATCGAAGCCACACGGGGAGGAGTGTAAGACCCAGCCGAAATCACGTCCCATCATCTTGATGGGACGTTTGTTTTCCCGCATTGCACAACCAAGTCAAAGCGAACATCAAAGCTGAGGAGGTGACCCGAGAGCGAGCTCACCTACCTCAGCTTTTTATTTCTCGGCTTCATTAACTAGAACTTGGAGGAGTGGAATGTCTCGAAAACCGATTTTTGCTTTTCTCACCCTGGCCGCCCTGCTGCTGGCCGCCTGTGGCGGCAGCAGCGCCAGCGGTGAAGGCTTCACTTTTGGCATGATCCTGGTCGGCCCGCAGAACGACCATGGCTGGAGCCAGGCGCACTATGAGGGCGGCCAGTATGTCGTCGAGCACCTGCCCGGCGCGGAAATGATCGTATTCGATCTGCTCAACCCGGCCGACAAGCCGGAGGCCACGCTGGAAGGCGTGGTGGACGAAATGGTGGCGCAAGGCGCCACGCTCATCTTCACCACTTCGGATGAGTTCGAAGAGGACACCACCACGGTGGCAGCCAAGTACCCGGATGTGGTCTTCGTCAATGTCTCCGGTGATGACGCCCTCACCGGAGAAGCACCCGCCAACCTGAGCAATGTGATGGGCCGCATGGAAGAGATGAAGGCGGTTGCGGGCTGCGCCGCGGCGCTGACCACGCAGACCGGCCAGCTGGGCTACGTTGGCCCGCTGATCAACCATGAGACTTTGCGCCTGACGGCTTCGGCCTACCTGGGCGCCCGCCACTGCTACGAGACCTACCGCGGCGAGAACCCGGATGACCTGGAATTCACCGTGAGCTGGATCGGCTTCTGGTTCAACATCCCCGGCGTCACCAGCGACCCCACCGAGGTGACTACCAACTTCCTCGACACCGGTGTTGACGTTGTGCTGAGCGGAATCGACACCACCGAAGCCATCAACGTGGCCGGCCAGCGCGCAGCGGCCGGTGACACCGTATGGGCGATACCCTACGACTATCTCGGCGCCTGCGACAATGCGCCCGACATCTGCCTGGGTGTACCCTTCTTCAACTGGGGGCCGGACTATCTGGCCGTCGCCACCGCCGTCATCGAAGGTGAGTGGAGCCAGAGCTGGTTGTGGAACGGCCCGAACTGGGATGACCTCAGCGATCTGGACAGCAGCTCGGTGGGTTGGCTGAACGGGCCTGGCCTGAGCGAAGAAGCGGCCGCCAACCTGGCCGACTACATCAGCAAGCTGGCCAGCGGTGAAGTGGCCGTGTGGTCCGGTCCCATCAACCTGCAAGACGGCACAGCGTACATCGCGGCGGGGGCAGTAGGCACCGATGAAGAGATCTGGTATCTACCCCAGCTGCTGGAAGGGATGAACGGCCCCAGCCAGTAGCAGCAACGAGGACCAACGTGCTGGCTGCCGCAAAATTGCGGCAGCCAGCACGGATTTTTCTGGTCTACTCAGCTGACATCATCATGCAAGTACACCTCAACGCGATCCACAAACAATTTGGAACGCTGGTTGCCAACGACGAGATCTCGATCCAGTTCGAGCCGGGCCGCATTTACGGCCTGCTGGGCGAGAACGGTGCCGGCAAGAGCACGCTGATGAAGATCCTGTCGGGCTACCAGCAGCCAGACCGCGGCGAAATTGTGCTAAGGGGTACGCCCCAGCAGTTCGCCTCGCCGCGCCAGGCGCTGGCAGCTGGCGTCGGCATGCTGTACCAGGAGCCGCTGGACGTGCCGGTCTTCACCGTACTGGAGAATTACTTGCTGGGCCGGGCCGCCGGGGGCGAAAGCCCGCGGCAAGCCGCCCGAACGCTGGCAGCGCTGGCGCAGCGCTACGGCTTCGATATTGACCCCCACGAACATACGAGTGAATTGAGCATGGGTGAGCGCCAACAGCTGGATCTGCTGCGTTTGCTGGCGGGCGGCGCGCAAGTGCTGATATTGGACGAGCCGACCACTGGCATCAGCGCAGAACAGAAGGACATCCTGTTCGCCTCCATGCGCACCCTGGCGCGCGAAGAAGGTAAGACCCTGATATTGGTGTCGCACAAACTGGATGAAGTGCAAGAGCTGTGCGACTATGCCTATGTGCTACGCAAGGGACGCCTGGTGGGCGGCCTGCCGCTACCCTGCCCCAACGAGGAACTGGTGAGCCTCATGTTTGACGAGTTGGCGCCGCGGCCCGCTCGCCAGACTGCGCACGGAGACATGCTGTTGCAGCTTCAACATATCTCCGTGCGCAGTACGCGCCTGGAGTTGGAGCCGGTGAGCCTGCAATTGCAGGCCGGGCAGGTGCTCGGCCTGGCCGGGCTGGAGGGCAGTGGGCAGGAGCTGCTACTGCGCGCTTGCGCCGGGCTGCTGCCGCTGAGCGGCGGCAGCCTGCAGCTGGGTGGCGAAAGCCAAACTGAATGGAACTACCCACAAGCCCGCCAGCACGGCGTGGCCTATTTACCGGCCGGCCGCCTGGAAGAGGGCCTGATCGCCGGCCTGACCCTGACCGAGCACATGGCGCTGGTGAGCCAGGCCCACGGAGTGCTAGTGGACTGGCCGTCCAACCGCCAACTGGCGGCGCAGCACATCGGCACCTACCAGGTGGTGGGACAGCCTGAGTCGTATATTGAGAACTTATCCGGCGGCAACCAGCAGCGCTTTTTGTTCGCCATGCTGCCGCAGAATTTGAAACTGATCCTGATGGAACACCCCACCCGCGGGCTGGATATTCGCTCAACGGACTGGATCTGGGAACAGCTCGACCGGCGCCGCGCCCAGGGTACGGCGATCATGTTCATCTCGGCCGACCTGGACGAGATCGCGGCGCGCAGCGACGTGATCGCGGTGTTCTCGGGCGGGCGGCTGCTGCGCAGCCTGCTCGCCGCGGAAACCACCGCGGATGAGCTGGGCCATTTGATTGGCGGCGCGCTGTGAGCCGGCTGGAGCGCATCTGGCCGCTGTTGCCCGGGTTGGCCGCATTCCTGGTGACCACGCTGCTTTTGCTGGCGATGGGCACATCGCCCATTGATGCGTATGCCGCCATGTGGCAGGGCGCCTTTGGCACCAGCGCACGTGTATACAGCGTGCTGGCCTTTCTGGTGCCGCTGCTGCTGGCAGCCAGCGGGCTGCTGCTCACCTTCAAAGCCGGTCTGTGGAACATTGGTATCGAAGGCCAGATCATCATGGGCGCCATCGCTGCCAGCTGGGTGGCGCTGCGGGTCGAGCTGCCCGCCGGCCTGCAGATCCCGCTGGAGCTACTGGCCGCGATGGCGGGCGGCGCCTTGTGGGCGGCGCTGGCTGGCTTATTGAAGACACGCGGCGGCGTGCACGAGATCTTTGGCGGGCTGGCCTTGAACAATCTTGCCATCCTGCTCACCAATTACCTGATCGCTGGCCCCTGGCAGCCACCAGAGGGCGGCAGCTTCCGCGGCACGCAGCCGTTTGGCGCCCACGCCCTGCTGCCCCTATTCGAGAATTCGCGCCTGAGCCTGCTCTCGCTGGCTCTGGCGTTGCTGGCCTTCGCGGCGGTGGCGCTGGCACTGACCAATGGCCATTGGGGGCTGCGCCTCAAGGCGCTGGGCCAAAACGCCCGCTCGGCGTTCCTGCTGGGCGTTTCCAGCCGCCGCGAGATGCTGCTGGCGATGGCGCTGTGTGGCGCGCTGGCCGGGCTGGGCGGCGGCGTGCGCGTGCTCAGTTGGTTCGACAGCCTGCGCCAAAGCATCTCAGGCGGCATTGGCTACCTGGCGCTGATGGTGGTGCTGCTGGCAGGCTTCCGCCTGGTGCTGACGCCGCTAGTGGCCTTCTTCTTCTCCGCCGTGCTCAACGGCAGTATTACGTTACAACTCCGCACACAGCTGCACTCGGCTCTGGGCGATATCCTGACTGGCGTGCTGGTGCTGCTGGTGCTGCTGTTCGGCAATTACGAACGCGTGCGCCGCGCCCTCAGGCGTGGCGGGAGTGCAAAGAATGGATAGCACCCAACTCATCGCCATTTTCGGCAGCATCCTGCTGCAGTCGGCCCCGCTGATCATTGCCGTATGCGGCGAAACGATCAGCGAGCGGGCCGGCGTCATCAATCTTTCCATGGATGGCAGCCTGCTGCTCTCGGCGCTGGCCGGTTTCGTGGCTGCTCTGCTGAGCGGCAGCCTGCTGCTGGGCTTCGCCTCGGCCGCCGCGGTGGGCGCGCTGATGGCGCTCATCGTGGCCTTTGGTAGCCTGCACCTGCGCCAGAATCAGGTGGCGATCGGTTTTGTGCTCGCCATGCTGGGCGACAGCCTGAGCGCGTTTCTCGGCCAGAGCTTCACCCGCCTGCCCGGCCCCAGCGTGCCAGCCATGCACATCCCCATCCTCAAAGACATTCCAGTACTCGGCCCGATCTTCTTCCGTCAGGACGCGGTGGTGTACTTCGCCCTGCTCTTGGTGGCGGTGACGTGGTGGTTCTTGTTCCGCACCCGCGCCGGGCTGGAGCTGCGCAGCGCCGGCGAGCGGCCTGAGGCGGCCTTCGCCCGCGGCGTGGCCGTGCGCAAGCTACGCTACCTCTATGCGGTGCTGGGCGGTGCGCTGGTGGGCATTGCCGGGGCGGCCTATTCACTGGACGTCAAGATCGGCTGGGCCGAGGGACACACCCGCGGCATGGGCTGGATCGCCCTGGCGATTGTGATCTTTGGCGGCTGGTCACCCGTGCGCGGGGCGCTGGGCGCGGTGCTGTTCGGCGCCACCAAGGCGCTGGCCACGGTGCTGCAGCGCAGCTTTCCGCAAGTGGCGCTGGTGGCGTTCAACGCTGTGCCTTGGCTGCTGATGATCGCCGTGTTGCTGCTGGTGAGCGGCAAGCTGGCCGCACCGCTGTTGGCGCGGCCGCCGGCCGCCTGGCGGCGGACCTTGCGCGGGCTGCTGCAGGCCGCCCCACCCGCCGCGCTGGGCGACCTGCTGGACGATAATTAGCCGATGCTGCGCCATATGCTGGCAGTCTTGCTGCTGCCCTTTGTAG
Organism: Anaerolineales bacterium; assembly: GCA_025808555.1. Taxonomy (NCBI): domain Bacteria; kingdom Bacillati; phylum Chloroflexota; class Anaerolineae; order Anaerolineales; species Anaerolineales bacterium. Next base: position 480,829 of record CP075526.1, read on the forward strand.
TCACTGTGATCGTGCCCACGTATCTGCTGGGCCAGTTTGGCGCCGGGGAGCCGGCGCTTTGGCAGCGGGCGGCCGGCGTGCTGTTGTTCGCGGCTGGGTTCAGCCTGTTTGCCTGGTGTGTAAGCCTATTCGTGCGCGTGGGCCGCGGCACCCTGGCGCCGTGGGACCCAACCCAGGCGCTGGTGGCGGTGGGGCCGTATCGCTATGTGCGCAATCCGATGATCAGCGGCGTGGCCGGCATTTTGCTGGGCGAAGCCTTGTATTTTGGTTCAGTTGCCTTGCTGGCCTGGGGTGTGGCCTTTGTTTCCATCAACCACATCTACTTTGTACTCTCCGAGGAGCCGGGGCTGGAACGCCGCTTTGGTGAAAGCTACCGCCAATACAAGGCCAGCGTGCCGCGCTGGATGCCGCGCATCAAGCCGAAGCTTTGAGCCGCTTCGAACCCACCACGATCGCATTGCCCAGCAGCACCAGAGCCACACCCGTGAACTCGAACCAGCCCAGATGAAGCCCCTCAAATATGGCGGATAGCGCCAGAGCGATCACAGGCACGAACACGTTCACATACGCCACACGGTCTGCACCGATGCGGCCCAGCAGGGTCAGGTAGCTGCCGAAGGCGATCACCGAGCCGAACAGCGCCAGATACAGCAACGAGCCAAGATAGCCCGCCGAGAGCTCAAAGGTGAACTGCGTGCCGCGCAGTACGGCAAACGCCAGCGTGGCCAGCGAGCCATAGAGCATGCCATACGCGTTGGTCTGGATGACGGGCAGATTGGCGCGCTGGTTGCGCGCCGACACAATGTTGCCCAGCGAGGCCGATACCGCCGCGCACAACCCCAGCCCGATCCCCAGCGCCCTCAGGCTATCCACCTGCAAACCTCTCAGTTCAGGCCAGAAGATGAGCGCCACGCCCACCACGCCAACCAGCGCACCGGCAACCACGCGCCCCTGCACGGCATTGCGCAGGAAGATGGCGCCGAACATGACATTGAGAATGATGACAGCCGAGAACAACACTGCCACCAAGCCGCTGGTGACATAGGTCTCTGAGAAATACACCATGACATAGTTGAGCGAGAAGAGCATCAGCCCTTGCAGCGCCATGAAGGCGTGCTGGCTGCGGCTGAAGCGCAAGTTGAGCCCGCGCCACTTGCTGTATACGAACAATATCAATGCTGCCAGAAGAAAACGATACGCCACCGAAAGCTCTGGCGCCACCGTGCCCAGCTGGAGCTTGATCGCCAGCCATGTGGAACCCCAAATCAGCACGGTGATGACGTACAGAAACGCATTGCTCATGGATAGACTCCTAAAAGAAGAAGGGAAAGCAGACTAAGCGGGCTTGGCCGCGCAGCCTTCGGGCTTGTAGACCCGCTCGGTCGACGCGGGATACTTCAGCAGCTTCGCTGCCGGGCGCACGGGTCGGCGCACCAGCCCGCCGCCGCAGTTGGGGCACACGAAGTTCAGCTTGTCCCGCGCGCAGTCTGCGCAAAAGGTGCACTCGAACGAGCAGATGTAGGCCTGCGCCTCGGGCGGCAGATCCACATTGCAGCATTCACAGTTGGGTCGCAGTTGCAGCATGCAGCTTAGGCCTCAGGCGAGAATTCCATCGTGCCGCCGTCACCGCCCAGGTGCAGCTCCAGCACACCGTCGGCCGTGAGGCTGTAGCTTTCCACCAGGCCAAGCTGGGCGTAGAAGTCGCCTTCGTTGGAGCCTTCGCAGAACATGCGCGTGGTGGCGATCAGCGGCATGCTGAGCTGCCGCCCGGCGCCAACCAGGAAGGCACCCTGCCCTGAGTTGCAATCGGTCTCCATGCTGGCATAGCCCATGTCATTGAACGTGAGCACGAACGCATCCCGCGTGCTGGGCTGGGTGGGTTGGCCGTTGGCCACGGTCTGCAGCCAGACCCAGCGCGTGTCCATCAGCGCCATGGTGGGCTGCAGCGCCAGCCCGGCCGGGGCAATGCCGTTGAGATCATCCACCAATACGAGCGAATCATCATCCTCGCGGCCGAAGGTCAGCACGGCAGCGTCAAAATTGAGGTCCAATGAATCCTGGCTGCCAATCCAGTCGCCCACATCCACGCGAGGCGCCTGGCCATCACCGGGGTCTTGTGACAGCGTGGCGTCGCCATTGGCATTCAGCCAAAGGATCACCGTTTCACGTTCAAGGTTGGCCTGGTAGCGACCGGGATAGCCGCCGCCTGCAACAGGAGTGCATGCAACCAAAGCCAACAGTAGGGGAAGAAGCAAATAGTGAGTTCTCAAACAGGGCCTCCCACAAGCGTTCGGCCATTGTATCGCTAACTCAGAACATCTTTCGTTTGCGGCGCACCCACCAGGCCATAGCCCAGTCCACCAGCCACGGCGCATAACGGTTAATGAAGGCGGGCACATCGTATAAACGGCCCAGCATCAGCTCGCGCCGCGGGTGCAGGATGAGGCGATGAATGGCGCGCGCCACGGACTCGCGGCTGAGGTTGCCCACCCCGGGCGACTGAAAGCCAACGCCGCCGCGCCGAGCGGCCAGGTCATTGAACTCCGTGCCGCTGACGCCGCCCGGATGGACGCGTGAAACATGGATACCCCAGGGCCGCAGCTCGCGGCGCAGCCCATCCGTAAGTCCTTCAAGGGCGTACTTGGTGCCCGCGTAAATGGTCTGCGGGGGTACTGCCACCCGGCTGGCATACGAGACCATGTTGATGATATGGCCGGAGCGGCGGCGCTGCATATCAGGCAGCAGCAAGCGGGTCAGATGCAAAGGCGCCAGCACGTTGACGGCAAACTGGGTCTCGAGGTGCTTGGCCTTGGCGGTATCCATCCAACTGTACGATCCCCAACCCGCAATATTGACCAGCACATCTATGCGGCCAAAGACGGCCAAGGTGCGGCGCACCAGGCGGCGGATCTGCGTATAGTCGCTCAGGTCGGTCTTGACCACCAGGATCTGCCCGCCCTGCCCGGCGATCTCAACCGCCAGGCGGCGCAGGCGGGTCTGGCGGCGGGCTGCCAGCGCCAGGTGGGCACCAGCTGCCGCCAGCTGGCGCGCCGTGGCGGCGCCAATGCCGGCTGAGGCACCCGTAAGCAGAACAACTTTTTCTAAAAGATCTTTGTTTCCCATAGTTGCACTAACGCCCGGCGGCCCCTAAACAGCATATGCTCTCTATTTCACAATAGCAAAACTGGAGCAACCTGCACACCTGTGCAGGGGTTATATCTAGTGAGCGGCGGTTGTCGCACATCTATCTCAAGGAGAGAACAGATGGATACTGGAAACATCGGTAAGTGGCTTTGGATCGTTGGCCTTGCGCTTGGCCTCATTTGGGGCTTGGCTTCTGGCCTGGGGATGGCTCTGCCTGAAATTCTGGCGACCATTTCCGCTGTCGCCGCCTTCCTGGGCGGCGTGCTGTACATTGGCACGATGAAGGATCGCACTGGCTTCTTTGTGGCCGCTCTGGCCCTGGTTGCGTTCTCCTCGGCCGGTGGCGACATGTTCGTCCCCATGCTGGGCGGCCTGGTGGCTGGCGTGCTGGGTGGTGCGGCCTGGGCTGCTGGTGCAGCTGCGGCTGGCGCCCTGCTCCGCGTAGTGTACGAATGGGTCATGCCGTAAGCGTTTGATTGGCTTCGCATTTATACAAAAGAGCGAGGCCATGCCTCGCTCTTTTGCTTAAGCACTCAGACGCCCACTTTAGTTGGGCGTCTCTTGATTCTCGCGGTCAGGCTCTTCGGTGCGGCGCTGGGCACCCTGGCGCGGGTCGCGCTCGGGCGTGCGGTGAATGGCGCCATCCGGCAGATGTTCCTCCCCTTCCTGGGGCGGGCGCACGGACTGCTTCTCGTCCTTTCGGTCTTTATCGTGCTCGTTCATCACAACCTCCTGTACTGGATAGTGGATGTACTTCGGCCAACGCTCTCGTATTTGGCTCTGTTACCTGCTGCACTCAAAATGAGAGTGCACTCATTCTTGGCGATCCTGTAATACACGCAAAGCCCCCTCGTTTGCCGCAGTACGAGACAAATGATGGCTAAGTACGGAAAAGCAGCTCAAAAAAGTGTGGAACGCGCCATGCGCAAACGCAAGCAGGGCACGCTGCGCTCCAGCTCGGCCAGAAGGTGACGAGCCAGAAACAGGCGATAGCCATTGGCCTGTCTGAGGCGCGCGAGAAGGGCGCCAAGGTGCCTGCGCAGCCCAAGAAGAAGACGGCCAAGAAAAAGACAACCAGAAAAACTAGCTAGGAGGACGATATGTTGAGTTGGGCTTTGTGGTTTCTGATCATTGCAGTGATTGCAGCATTGTTCGGTTTTCGAGGGGTGGCTGGCACAGCCACAAGTATTGCCAAGGGCTTGTTCTTTATCTTCATCATCCTGTTCATTATCTCGCTCATCTTTGGACAGCCAGTCATCAACGGAGCCTAGCATGAAGCTCTTTGGCCACCCTGTGCATCCGATGCTGGTGGGGTTTCCACTGGGGTTGCTGTTGACGGGTGTGGGCTTTGACCTGGCCTATCTGGCGACCGGTTCGGCCAGCATGGCCGCCACGGCTTATTACATGATGCTGGTAGGCGTTATCACCGGCGTCGTGGCCGAGATCTTTGGCCTGTGGGATTGGCTGTATATCGAAAAGGGCACGCGTGCCAAGCGCGTGGGTGCCTGGCACGGCATTGGCAATTTCTTCGCCGTGCTGCTGTTCGCCATCAGCGTGTACATGCGCTACGCCGCGCCCGGCTTCATCGCCAGCGGCAACGCCATGTGGCTCTCCCTGGCGGGTGCGCTGCTGCTGGCGGTCACTGGCTGGCTAGGCGGCGAGCTGGTCTTCACCCTCGGCGAGGGTGTGGACAAGAATGCCCACGCCAACGCCCCGAGCTCGCTCTCGCAAGAGAAATAGACTTCGCAGCAAACAAAAAGCGGCCCCGAAAATCGGGGCCGCTTTTTAGTGATTACGACTGGGCAGAGCCAGAAGACGTGGGCCTGGGCTTGGGCTTCCAGCCGGAAAGCTTGCGCTGCGCCTTGCGGATGGCTTTTTGCTTCTCCATGCGGCGCTGCTCGTTGGTGGAAATGAACCAGCGCTTGCGGCGCACCGTGCTCAGCACTTTGCTGCGCGCAACTTTCTTGCGGAAGCGCTTGAGCAAAGAGCCTTGCGACTCTCCAGGCCTTAGAACAACCTTGGGCAAACCTAACACCACCTTTCCATCGTGGACTGCCGCCTGCCTTACATAAAATAAAGCGTCCATAATGAACGCCATACCCAATACTGCCGGAAGCGCAGAGATTATAACACGGGCGTATAATGCGCCAATGACCAATAAAGAGCTGGCCGATACCTTCCTCCTCATCGCCAATTTGCTGGAGATCAAGGGTGAAGTGGTCTACAAAACCCTGGCCTATCGCAAAGCCTCGGAAAATCTGACCAATTTAGGCCGGGATGCGACCACCATTTGGAAGGAAGGCGGGCAAAAAGCCCTGCTGGAGATCCCCGGCGTCGGCAAAGCCATCGCCGAGAAGATCGACGAGCTGCTCAACACCGGCCAGATGAGCTTCCTGGAGAAGCTCAAAAAAGAGGTGCCTGAGGAGCTGGCTACCCTGCTGCGCATCCCAGACCTCGGCCCCAAGAAGATCGCCATGTTCTATAAAGAGCTGGGCATCACCAGCATAGACCAGCTGAAGGCCGCGGCCCAGGAGGGCAAACTGCAAAACCTCCCGGGTATGGGTGCCAAGTCAGAGGCCAAGATCCTGACCGGCATCGAGGCGCTGGGCCGCCGCAGCGGCCGCCTGCCGCTGGGCAACGTGTGGCCCTTTGCCCAGGAGCTGCTGGAGAACCTGCGCAAGGTCAAAGGTGTCAAGCGCGCCGAAGTGGCCGGCAGCCTGCGCCGCATGCGCGCCAGCATTGGCGATATTGACATTCTGGTCTCCTCCACCGACCCGGAAAAGGTCATCAAAGCTTTCACCGAGGCGCCGAACGTAGCCCGTATCACCGGCAGCGGCACGGTCAAATCCGGGGTCGAATTCCACAACGGGATGCGCGGCCAGATCTGGGTGCACGAGCCGGCCCGCTTTGGCACCGCGCTGCAGTACGCCACCGGCTCCAAGGAGCACAATGTGCGCCTGCGCGAGATGGCGTTGGATATTGGCCTCTCGCTGTCTGACCAATCCTTCGAAAAAGAAGACGGAAGCGAGATCCTGTGCGCCACCGAAGAAGAGGTCTACAAGATCCTCGGCATGGACTGGGTTCCGCCCGAGATCCGCGAGGACCGCGGCGAGATCCAGCTGGCGCTGGAGAACAAGCTGCCCAAGCTGATCGAAGTCAAGCACATCAAGGCCGAGCTGCACAGCCACAGCACCTGGAGCGATGGCCAGCAAAGCATTCAGGAAATGGCCGAGGCGGCCGTGGCGCACGGCTACAAGATCCTGGCCGTCACCGACCACTCGGCGGCCATCGGTATCCTGAACGGGCTGACGCCGGAGAAAGTGATCGAACAGCGCAAAGAAATAGAGAAGGTGCGCAAGAAAATGGGCGATGCCCTCACCATCCTGCATGGCGTAGAAGTAGAAGTGCGCGCCGACGGCACGCTGGACCTGCCCGATGATGTGCTGGCCTCGCTGGATATTGTGGTGGCCTCGATCCACCAGAGTATGCGCCAGCCGCGCGCCCAGATCACCGAGCGCATGTTGGCCGCCATCCACCACCCGCACGTGGACATCATCGGTCACCCCACCAACCGCAAACTGCCCGACCGCGAAGGCGCGGATCTGGATATGGATGCGATCCTGAAAGCCGCTGCCGACACCGACACCGCGCTGGAGATTAACGCCAACCCCGCCCGCCTGGACCTGGACGACGTGCAGGCGCGCCGCGCCGTGGAAATGGGCATCAAGCTGTCCATCAATACCGATTCGCACCACGCCGACCATATGGACTTCCTGTTCTTTGGCGTAGCCACGGCCCGCCGCGGCTGGGTGACGCCGGGCGATGTCATTAATACCTGGACGATGAAGCAGCTGCAAAAGTGGTTAGAATGAGTACCTAGGGTTGTATGGACAACAAACAAAGTGACTTTGTTACACAGCTTGTCTCTTTGCTTGTTTCAACAGCGTCTTACATAGCCTTGGTTTTTTACGGTTACCCATATCTCGGAAATATTGCAGGTACGGCAGCAGCCATCCCGGTTTTCGTTATTGCCTGGTATTTTGGGCTGAGTGGAGGGCTGGTTGCGGCGCTAGTATCCATCTCCACCAATATGGTTTTACTGCTTCTGGCAGGCGCCAGCTCGCTTCAAGCTCCCCTTGAATTGATCTTCAACACTTTTATCATCCTGTTTTATGGATCGAGCGCCGGGTACATCAGCGAAACTCGCAGAGAGTTGATCAAAGAAATTCAACTGCGCGAAACCGCAGAGCGAGCTCTGCATTATCTGAATGCCCAACTCGAAGGCCGCGTCAAAAGCCGCACGCGGCAGCTATCTGACCTCAATTCGCAATTGAACGCAGAGCTGCAGGCGCGCAAGCGTGCCCAGGCCGGGTTGCAGTACCGCGGCTCGATCCTGGAAACCATCGCAGGCATTGCCGAAGATACGCTCAGGGCGGACAACTACGTCGAGCCGATCCCGGACATGCTGCGCAGCCTGGGCCAAGCCACACGGGTTGAGCGCGTGCGCCTGTTCCAGAACATTCCTAGCCACCGCGGGCGCGGCCAAGCGCTGTCGCTGCGCAAGGAATGGGTTTCTGAACCTCGTTTTAAGAATCGTTTAGGCGAACGCAAAGTCAGCTACCGCGATGCAGGGTTGTTGCGATGGCAACGCAAATTGGCAGCTGGTGAAATGGTGAGTGACACGCTTGACAACATTGACCCTGATGTGCGCGACATGATGAACCAGGAGGAGATACGCTCGATACTGATAATGCCCATTTTTTCAGGAAAAGAATGGTGGGGGAGCATCAGTCTGGCTTCAACGACCAGCAAGCGCAAATGGGGCCGCGCCGAAACAAGTGCCCTTCACGCTGTCGCCGATATCCTTGGTGCGCACATCCAGCGTGAAGCCGAGTATGAACGAACCTTGCTAGGCTGGGCTCGTGCACTTGAGTTGCGCGACCAGGAGACCGAGGGCCACACGCAGCGAGTGACCCGCCTGGCGGTTGAATTGGCCGTGCGTCTAGGTTACAACGACGCCGAGGTGACTGACATCCGCCGCGGGGCGCTGCTGCACGACATTGGCAAGCTGGGGGTGCCCGACGCGATTTTAAACAAGCCCGGCAAGTTGAGCGATAGTGAGTGGCGTATCATGCGCAAGCACCCGGAGTACGCGCGCGACATGTTGCGCCCCATCGTCTTCCTGCATTCAGCGCTGCCGATTCCCTACGCTCACCACGAACGCTGGGACGGCAGCGGCTACCCGCGCAAACTAAAAGGCGCCCGCATCCCCGCCCCCGCCCGCCTGTTTGCGGTGGTGGATGTGTGGGACGCGCTGACCTCCGACCGGCCGTACCGCAAAGCCTGGTCACCCTCGCGCACAGCCGAATTCATGCTGAAGCAGGCCGGCAGCCAATTTGACCCCGAAATTCTGCCGGAGTTCCTGAAGCTTATGGTGGACCTGGGCGAGCTGCCGCCACGGGCACTACAATCGTTACCTGTCGCCGCTTAGTCAGCCAGTAGCCACCGATCCAGCTGGCGCAGGAACGGGTTCACTTCCGGCGGCGGCAGCCAAACCGGCTGCGGCCGGCCGAGCAGCAGCAGGCCTATCCCCACGTCTTCAAAGACCACCGACTTCGAATACTTCTTGAGCGCGGCGCGGTACGAGACCACTTCGTGCGCCAGGGCAGGCTGCATATCCACCACCAGCGCCAGCTGCAAGCTGGGCTGCTGCTGGCGGGCGGCCAACAGCGCCTGCATACCGTCTTCGAAGGCTTGCAGGTAGGCCATGCCGTCTGGCTGGCGGGTGAGCAAGGTCAGCCCAATGGGCTGGCCTTGGTGCTGCAGGGTGGTGAGGCCAGCCAGACTTTGCGGTGCGCCCGGGTCTGCGAAGTGACGCTGGGCGACAGCCAGCAGCGCAGCAGCGTCCATCAGCGGATGCGCTTGCCCATCAGGATGTCTGGTTTGCCCGGGCCATTCGCATCGGGCACGACGCCGATGAGCGCATAGCCCATCTTTTGATAGAAGACAAAAGGATGCGGCTTGATGGCCTGGATGCTGGCCAGCTTTTGCAGCGGGTCAGGAAACAGATCCATGCCGGCCAGCGTGGTCATGCCATGCTCGTCATCCGAGCCGAGCGTGATGAGACCGCCGCCGCGGGTGCGCACTTGCGCTTCAAAATCCTGTATCAAGGCGCGGCCAATGCCCTGCCCCTGCATGGGCGGGTCAACTGCCAGCGGGTGGAGCTCCCACACATTGCCGTCGTATTCAGGGATGCCGCCGATCCAACCCAGCACACGGCCAGTGCCATCCAGCGCTACACGGCAAATGCGCTGTGGGTCGTCGAAATCCTGCAACTCCTCCAGGGCTTCAGCCAGAGTGGGCCAGGCGCTGGGCCAATGCTCCGCAAAGGCATCCACCAGAATTTGGGCCAAGCGCTGGCGGTCTTCGGCCGGCAGTGTAGCGGCGTCAACAATGTTTAAAGACATATTGCGATTATTGCACAAGACAATGAAAGACGGGGCTGGCGCAAGCGCCAGCCCCGTTGACGTTACTCCGTCAGCAGCTTGTAGGCCAGCGTGGCTGCGGCCAGCACCTGCCCAAAGGCAGCCAGCAGCCCTTCTGGCTGCAGGCTGGCGGGCGCAAGCTCACGGCTGAGCAATGCAGCCGCCAGGCCCAGCACCGCCGCCACAGCGGTGGTGAGCCACATGGCGGCTCGGCCTTGCAGGCCGAAGTAAGCCTTGAGCCAATTCACCAGCGGCACACCCAGTGCGCCGGTAAGCCAATACAGTGCTTGTTCCATTTGTCCCCCTAGCGAAAGTGATCCATATCTCCAAGAAAAAGGCGGGCGAAGCATGCTTCGCCCGTACGAATAGCGGCGGATATCTTGCTCTTCTATCTCTCCTCTTTCATCACCTCCTCCAGCCTGGCAAGAATGCGCTGGCTTAGCTCGCCGATCTGCTCCTCATACAGGCTCAGGATACGGTCAAGCAAACTGCGCGCGATCAGATCGCCGCGGTAGAAGGCCACCACCATGAAAGCGAGCAGGCCAACCACGCCGAGCGCGTTGATGGCTTCGAACAACACCTGCATATCTGCACTCATAACTCCCCCTCAAGAAATGCACTACAATCCCGATCAAGGAGATCGAGAAAATGGCTACTGCGAAAAAGAAGACCACTGCAAAGAAAACTGCCAAACCGAAAACCCCAGCGAAGAGCAAGGCTGCCACCAAGAGCAAGGCTCCTGCAAAGGGTAAGCAGCGCGCTGGCGCCAATACCTTTCCGATGTCATTGGGTATTGGCATCGCCCTGGGCGTCGCCTTTGGTGTTGCGCTGGACAACATTGGCCTGGGCATCGCTTTGGGCGTGGCCCTGGGCGCGGCCTTCGGCGCGGCTGGCTCTGCCAGCAGCAAGTAGTGCAAGCGATGACAAACCCGGGCAACCGCCCGATTTGGCTGGGACTGGGCGTTGGCTTGGGCGTAGGGCTGGCACGAGACAACCTGATGCTGGGCGCCATCGCGGGGCTCATCGCATGGGCAGTGGCCACGGCCTATTTGCGTTACAAGCAAGTGTCGTAACACTAGCTTTCTGCGTTGGCGGAGACGACCTGCACCAGCAGCTTACGCCGCTCCTGGTTGCCATCCACCTGTGCACCGATCAGCACCACATAGCGCGCGCCCCCATCTGCATCGAGGGCGCGCAGCTTTTTGAGCGTCAGCACGCTGCCGGTGATCACATGGGCATCGCCGGCGTCCATCACCTCGGCGGTGATGTCGACCCCATTGCGATACACGCTGGCGTGCGGCGCGCTGACGCTGGTAGCGCCTTGCCAATCCACACTGTAGGCGATCTGCTCACCCGTCAGCATGCTGACCGGGCTGTCGATCAGCCAGACTGCACTGTCTGTCATCATTCCTCCCTGTTCTGCGCGCTTAGCAAGGTCCGGCGGCGGCGAGCGCGCAGTTTGATGCGCGTTTCCTGTATGCGCACGCGCGGGCTGGGCTGCACCAGTTTGCCGGTGGCACTGGGCACCGCGAAGTAATCTAACACCAGGGCCGGCCGCAGCGCCGGCGTGCCATGGCCGGCCGCAGCCAGGCGCACGTACTCGTTGCCGTTGCTTGGCGGAGCAGTACCCGCCGCATCGCGGCTGCTGCGCAGGCCATAGTAGGCTGTGCCTCCCGGCACCAGCCAGGCCAGATCCAGCGGAGCGCTGGCCAGCAGGGTATCCTTGGCCAGGCCGCTGGTGTTGCGCCACACTGCGTCCAGACTGGCAGACAGGATGCCGTCATACACCGCTTCTCGATTTCCAGTGGTTATGGGGTCTTGTGCGGCCCAGCTGTACGTGACGATCTGCACGTTGAAATCTGCCAGGGTAGATGCATCTACAACGCAAGCCAGGTGCAGGTTAGCGGCATAAATGACCGCTAACGGATTCAACGAAGCCAGCGAGAACTTGAGCGCGGCGCGGTGATTGTGATAGCGCGGGATCGGCGCCTGGTAGGCCTGGCCTACGAAAAGGTCGGTCGTGCCAAGGTCGTGCCCGGCCGAGGTGAGGCGCGTGGCGGAGTAGGTGCTGGCAAACGACCACACCACCGCATCTGACAGCACGCCGAAAGTGACTGTGGGATCGATCACTACGGGAAACTCTGCCTGGGCCAGGTCCTCAGCCGCCAGGCCTGTGTACATCGCTCTGCCTTCGTTGAAGCGATGCAGCGGCAGTGGGTAACCGCCAGCGTCCACCGCGCTGCCGGGCGAGAACGCCAGGCCTTGCGTGGAGCCATGGGCGAGCGTCTCGTAGACAAGGTAGCCATCCTGCAAGTCAGGTGGCTGCAGGATGTGCAGCTCTTCTTTTACGCCGTTTTCGGTCAGCATCAGCTCATGGCGAAACGGCCCGTTCTCGCGCAGCAGGCGCGGGCCGGCCACGCGCCCGCGGGGCAGTTGGGCCAGCGGGGTATATGCATCCCGCGCCAGCACGCCCACGCTGCGCGTGTGCTGCTGATAATGGCCCAGCACAACGCTGCCATCTGGCGCCAGGCGCACGGGTGCGCCGGGCGCGCCCCACTGCGCGGCGGCATCGGCGCGCAGTTGCAGGTCATAGGCCTGCCAACCCTGCGGGCCGCGGAAGTATTGCGGCGCGGCGGTGATGACCGCCCGCCTAACGCCCGCGCCAAGCTCAAAGTGGGTGGCGTGGGCGCTGCGGGCGGCAACCGGCAGACGGGCCAGGTCTGGGTTTTTCTCCAAGAATCCGTTGATCCAGGTTTGCATATCCCTCCTAAGTGACAGGCCAGCCTAAGCCATACTCTGTCAAGTTGTAGTTGTAGTGCGGCGGGTGTGCCCTCGATACAACTTGACAAGCTTTGCTTTTTTACTCGCCCAAGTAGATAACTCCTTCGGGGCTCCATTCCAGATTGAAGTCCTCACCGCTGACGGTGTGGTCACCGCCAAAGTTCATGTAGGCCAGCAGCGGGCTGGTGGCCGGGTTGCCGCTGTCTTTGTAGAGCACGGCGGCGCGGGCCGTGAAGGCACCGACCGGCCAGACCACATTGTCCGCCAGCAGGGCGGCGCGATCGTTGGCATTGTCCTGCGACAGGGCCACGCTGGTGATCGCTTTGCCGCCGGCGGTGTAGCCAGTGCCGCTGACCTCGTGGGTGATGTCTGCAAAAAATGCATGCGCATCCTTATCCGCCACATACGCGTCGGTCACCAAGGCGGCGCGCAATGTATCCGCCAGCGGTTGCACCTGCCCTTTCAGCAAAGCCAACTTTCCTGCGTTGTAGATAAAGCTATACATGTCCCCTCACTTGAAAAGTTTTAATCATCATCATGCTGGCAGGGCTACCCTTCACGGACGCGCACGATGGCTACGCCGCCTTCGCCGGAGAGCTGGCGTTGCAGGCTAGGCGCCTCGACGATGACGTAGCTGTCGTCCAGCGCGCTCCAGATGGAGCGCAGGCGGATGCGGGCGGCGCTGCGCGCCACCCGACGCAGCCAGGCCAGGAAGGCGGCCGGCGCCGGGTCCAGCCCGCCGCCGCCGTCGAGCTGCAGCTCACCCAGGCGCACACGCAGCTCCCACTGGTACTTCTGCGGCGTGCGCGCAAAGCCCTCCAACAAAGTGGCCTCCACTGTGGCAGGCTGATCGGCGCGCTGGCTAAGCAAGCGCAGGCGCGGGCGGAAGGCGTAGATCTGGCCGGTGTTCAACGCCAGCGTATCCACCGGCGAAGAGTAAAAGCCGCCCGCCTGCCGCCAGTGCGACCCGCCGATCTCGCCATCCACCTGATAGTCCAGCGCAACCTGGGCGCCCTCGCCCAGGTTGCGGCTCACCAGGCTGAGCTGGGTGAGGAACTTGGGCAGCAGGGTCGCCTCCATGTCGATGGTGCTGCCCACCAGCACGCCCTCGTGCTGGAACTGCATATTGGCATCCTCCAGCGGATTGTCGCCATGCACAGGCATCTGCACGTAGGCCAGGTCGCCGCCCATCTCGACCCACAGGCGCGGCGCGGTGCCCGGGCAGTGTTGCCAATGCAGGCCGCGGATGCGCGTGCCGCTTTGCGGGGCGCGCAACAGCTCATGCCAGGCCTCATCGTCAAGCACCATCACACTGGAGACGCCCGCGCCGGCATCCAGCGCGGCAGCCAGGCGGCCGGCGCCGAGCGGCGCCAGGGCAGCCACGCGGCCGCCGCGCCCTGCGGGCAAGCCCTCGCCACGGCCCGGGCCAAGATCAGCCAGGCCGCTGGCGCCAGTGGCCAGCAGGCTGCTGCCCCAGCCGAACCACAGCTTGTCCTGCCAGACCAGCGCCGGCGGCGGGCTGAGGTGCGGCTGGGCTTCGAGGCCCAGGTTGTGGCGAGCCACATGCTCACTACGCTCGACCAGCCAAACGCTGTTGGCCTTTAGTGCCCACAGCTGGCTGTTGTAATCCAGCAGCTTGTGCAACGGTTGGCCGTCTGCACCCAGTTTGATCGGCGTGCCAAAGTTGAGCGCGGTGAGCCAGGCGGTGGGCGCAGCGCGCGAGATCTCGCCGCTGGCAGTAAAGCCGCGCCACACTTGTGGACCCAGCTCGCTGTGCTGGAATACATGCACAAGGTCAGCCGTGTTGCTGCCGTCATCATCAAACTCATGCTTGGGCGGCGAAGCCGCCGGGTTGAAGCGCACGCGCAGGATCGGCACCCCGCCGCCCTGAGCCAGCAAAGCCTGCCCGTTCAGCACGCTGACATCCTGCACAGTGCCGTCGATCAGATCGCCCGTGCTGGGTGAGATATCCTGCCAGTGCGGCGTGGCGTAGATGGCGTATTCAGACGTGGCATCCGGCGCCAGATGCCAAGCTTCCACCTCCAGCGTACTGACCGTGTTGGAGAGGATGCGCTGCGTCTGCCCCGCGCCCTTGCCAGCGATGATGCGCAGCCAGGCGCCAGCCCACTGGTCGACCGGCCAGTTCTTGTTGGTATCGGTGAGCGCGGCGGCCGCGCCGCTGGTGGCCACGCCGCGCTCGCCGTTGAGATGCAGCCGCGAAGGGCTGCCATCGGCGCGCTGGTCTGCGGCATACAGCACACCCTGCAATTCGAAGAAGACAAACGTGCGGGCGATGTCAGCATCCTCCACGCGGTAGTACGTGCAAAATTTGCTGGCGCTCCATACGCTGCCGTCCGGCGAGGTGTGTCCACCGCCAGCGCGGCGATGCACGCCGATCTCCCAGTGGTTGCTGGCATTGTCAGCCGCGGCCCCACGCAGCGAGAGGTGGTAGGTGCCCGCGCTAAGCGGGGTGCTGTAACCGGAGACATCAAAGCTGTACAGCTGGCTGACCACATCGCTCACATCCGCCTGGGTGATGGCATGCGTGGAGCCGGGCAGCACCGCACCCGGCGCCCCGGCGGCATCGGCATGCAGTTGCAGCGCCAGCTCGCCTGGCGAGCCCACGCGGCGCAGCCATACCCGCGCCCGCTTGGCTTCCAGGCCGCCAGCGCCCACGGTAAAGCGAGCGGCCAGGCTGCGCTGAGAACCAATGAGCGCCTGCCAATGCACGTCGCCCGGCAGGCGCTGGGCGACGGTGCGCAGGCCGCTGGCATAGCGCCACTGCGGCGCGGCATGGATACGGCCCGGCGTCAGGGTCCAGGCGTCCTGGCTGTCGTAGAAACGGCGCGCCGATTGCGTGCTGAAGCGCGGCGCACCGCGGCCGCCGCTCCAATCGCGTTGCTCGATCTGCGCCAGGCCTGGCTCCCAGGCGCCAAAGCCACTGACCCAATTGAGACGCAAGCCGGAAGGCGTAAGCACGCTCTCCTTGATGCCCTCGGCGCCACCCTCCAGTCGCAGCCCCCAGGTAAGCACGCCATCGCTCAGGCTGAGCTCGTGACTTGGATTGCTGGCACCGGGGTACACACGGACCCGGCTCACGCCTGCCCCCGCAGGCGCAGCAGGCGGGCCGGGCGCTGCGGCCGCCAGATGGGGAAGTGGCGGCGAGCCGCCTGCAGCTCCTCGGCCGCTTCCTGCCACAGCGCGGCCAGCTGGCCGTCGCCGCCCTTGCGGGCGCACTGCCAGCGCAGGGCGCGCTCGGCCACGGCCGCCACCGCCAGCTCGGGCGCGATGGCTTCGGCCAGCACATCATCATAGGCCGCCAGGCGCGGGTGGGCGGCCAGATACCAGACGCGCAGCGGGCGCCCGGCAGGCAGCGGATCGGCGAACAGCACCAGGCCAGGCGCGGCGGGAGTGCCCGGCTTGGCGGGCACGTAGTCCCAATCGTGCAGGGTGCGCCACGGGTCGCCGGCGCTGACGCCCGGGATAGCAAGATGGTCAATGCGCAGCGGGCGGCGGCGCGGCCAGTGCAGCACATGGGCATTGGCGGCCAGCACATCATCGTCCACCTGGGGCACATCGCCCAGACCGCGTAGGGCGCTGTTGGCCAGCTCGATCATGGTGGGCAGCGGATACTGCGCCGAGGCGAGTGCATAGGCCATGCCCGCCTCCACCGGCTCGCTGAAGCTTGCCGCCAGGGCCAGCGTGCCGCTGCTGGCCACGAAGCCAGCCACGCGGGCGAATTCGCCCGCCGGCGGCCCGCCACCCGCCGCCAGGAAGACGGCCCCGCCCTTCCAGTCATCCTCGCGGTGCTGGCCGGCCAGTTCGGCGGCATCCACCAGCGTGCTGGCGCTGCCGCCGGTGGCTTGGCCGCGGCGCAGCTGGCCCAACTCCATATAGGCGTCTTGAAGCAACTCACTCAACGTGTACGACATACATCCCCCTTGTGATTGCTGCGCGGTTTAAACAGCGCAGCCTGCGGCATTCATAGCACGCAGGCTGCGGTTTGTACGGATTTGGGGGCGTGTGTCAAGGGAGACGCCGGGTTGACTAGGTCCTCAGCTTGGGGGTAGTAACTAAACCCAGAAATAGCACGAGAGTAATGCAAACTGGGGTAGCGACAGAGAATGTAAATGCCTCAGCAATCGCTTCCAGAACTGTAATTTCACCAGCTTCTAACGGAGGAAAAAAGAACCAAGCTGCGATATTAAAGCCCAAGGGAACAAAAAGTGCTAGAAAAATAGGGCTAAGTTGTTTAAATTTCCGTATGTATTCCTCAACCTCAGTTGTTGCTAAAAAGTAGAAGTAAAAAGCGAAAGGCAGAATTGAGGAAATGAAAAGTCCGCCAAGAAGATTATTGTAAAACCATTCAAAAATTGCTAAGAAATAACTCATCATGTCCTTCTTTATTCTCAATTAGTTCAGGGGTAGAGAAAAAAATAAAAAGTACCTAAAAGAGACTGAGGTATGCCCACATTGGTGTAATTTGTATTATTGCCCTGCATATTTATCAACACTACTTCGTCGCCAACGGCCAGACAGCCCGCGCCGGGGGCCTGGCTCAGCGTGGCCGTGGTTTCAGTTAGTGCCGTCACTGAATACACAACCGCATCGCTACCCTGGCCACACACCCGCTCACCGCTGTTCTGTGTATGAATATTAAAGGTGGCATCAACTATTAGATTGCCGTCGGCGCCATTGCCCCACCGCCCTATCGGCCCAGGGGTGGCGGTGGGCTCGGGCGTTCCCTGGCTGCCCACATACGCCGCCGGGCTTACGCTACTGGTGCCAAGCGTGCCGCTGTAAAAAATGGCGATCCGCCCCACGCCGCCGTCTCCCGTGATACAGCCACTGCCCTTCGTGGCAGTCAGGTTGCCGTTCAAAGTTATGTTTGCGCCTTGAAGCCGAACGGTGCCACCACTGCCACCACCACTGCTGTAGTTGTTGGTGGGTGTGTAGCACGCGCCATTGCCGCCGTTGGCGCTCAACGCGCCGTCATAATCAATCGTCTGGGCATAGATGTAAACCGCTCCACCGCCCGCCCCACCATTGGGGCCGTAGCAGATATTGCAGGGGTGGTCGCTGCCCCCGCCGCCACTGCCCATCCACAGCCGGCTCAGCTGCTGGTCGCCATACGTTTGCCCGCCCGTTGTGCCTACTCCATTCGCGCCGCTAGTGGCATAGCCGCCACCCGCACCGCGGTTTGCATTTGTGCCACCCCCGCCGCCTCCATTGGCAGAAGCAGAGGAAGTGCCATAGCCTGGGTAGCTCTGGCCCTGGTATCCATCTCTATGTTCCCCTTGCCCGGAAGCGAGCCATCCGCCGCTGCCGCCGCTATAACCAAGCGCATTCATGTGCACGGTGCCGGCGCCATCCAGCGTGCCAGCCACGCGGAAGGCCAGTACGCCAAAACGCGTGTTGTTCCATGCGCTGCCGGTGAGCTCAGGCTTCTCGAAGTTACTTCACCAGCAGCATTATTCGTCATTGCCAAAGAGCCACACTGCATAATTATTCTCTCTCAGCAAAAATTTAGCCTCGCCAGGAGCGTAGCCCTCTTCTCTATAAACTGAGGAGAATATTGCAAATCGGTTACGAAACATCACATGCTGAACAACTCGACAATCTTTAACAAATAGTAGCAATGTAGCATAGTCACTATGTTGAATATTAGTCAACCATGCCCCAGGCCAAATTCCGCAAACAACGCTATTTACCACCTCTGGGGGAGTATAGGGCGTAAAAACAAAAACCCTATCCCAAGGCTCACTATTTATCAATGCGAAATCGATATACTCAAGGTGACCACTCTTGTAACTACTTACTTGCTGTGCTAAGAAATCCCCATAAATTAGCCCACGTTTTTCGCTGACTCTGAAAGACAGAAAAACCAGAGCTACAACAGCAACAAAGCAACAAAACATAGCGATGATTTTCTTCATATTGCCTCTCTTACGGAAAAGTGCACAGTGGGCATGCATCGCTGAAGTAAATGTCATTCTTATCCCAAACATACAATAAACCGGACCGAAGAGCTTCATATACAAGAGTTTGCAATTGGGCATTGCTACTCTCAGGGTTGGTCAATGCAATTTCTCTGCCAACCTGATTGTTATGCAAATCCATAAATGCTGCTTCTCGAACAGAGTCCGGGTGGGTTTCATGTGCAGTTGCAAAATCCCTGGCAAATTCCTCTCCGAATTCTCTAGTCATTAGAGCATTCCAGTAAGCGTGCCTAAAAGCATCGGCAGGACTATTCTCTAGAGGCGAGCCGGGAAATAACTTACTGGTGGCTGAAAAGGCATCATTCCTAATTAGCTGCATTCTTCCCATTAAAATTAAATCTGGAAATCCATTCTCATCAGATACGAGCTGGTACTCTTGTGGAGTTAAGGAAAAAAGCCCAGGAACAACAATTAGTTCATCATGTGTTGACCTTACGGGTGCCACAAAGTTATCAAGCTCTTGGCGCAAATTTTGAGCCTTGGTCAAACACGGCTTTCCAAAGCACAATCCTGCATTCTGCGGTCTATATCCCAGACTCGGTGCGGTTTGACTAAGGCATTGACCATCCAAAATCTTTCCAGAAGCACAGTGACCGCTTGGATCAGCCAAGTTAATCGGATTGTTCATTACATAGCTAAAACGATTGATGTTCTGCGGATTCCCAGCCCCAGGCACAATGCTATCGGGCTGTGTCCAACGCCCTAAACCCGGCGCGTAGAAGCGCGCGTTGTAGTCCATCAGTCCTGTGCCAACCAGAAGCCGCTGGCCAGTGTAGCCAAAGTCGGTCGTGCCTAGCATCGCCTCGAAACGCGCTTCGCCAAACGGCGTGTAGCGCTGTTGCCCCAGCAGGTTCCCTGCAGCGTCCAACACCGCGCTCACCGAGCCCAAGTGGTCGCTCAGCAAGAACTGCAGCCCATCCGGCCCACTCAGCGCCACGCGCTGGCCAGCGATGCCGTAATATTTGACCACCTCGGTATCGCCAGCGGCATCGCGCACTTCATAGGCGCCGCCGCCAAGGTACAGGGTCACCTCGCCATCTGGGCCAACCTGGCGCACGCGGCGGCCGTCGCCATCATAGGTAAAGCTCCAGGTCTCCTCGCCGTCGCTGACGGAAGTCAGGCGATTTTCAGCATTGTAGATCTGGGTCCAGGTCACCTCGTCTTCTACGCGCTGCAGCATGTTGCCGTTAGCATCGTAGGTATAGGTGTCCTCCTCCTCGCCGCGCTCCACGCGGGTCACGGCGTGGGGGGCTGCACCCTAGTAGTGCAAGCGATTAGCCGAACTACAGGTGTCCTTGGGTAGGAATCTCTAGTCACCAGTCATAGTGTTGATACCAGCATCATCAACCCAATCAAAGTACAGGAAGCGATGAAAATACTGTAAATCAAATGCTCCTTGTTCCAGTTTTTTAAAATTTCTCCTATATATTTCTGCGAAGCCTTTTTACCTTCATAACGCTCAATCTGCTTCGCTTTATTCCTATAGAACCAATGCGGATCTTTAGTGCCATCTCGAAAGTAACGCCATATGCGACGCAACTCCCAGATTCCATTTAAGACTACTATCAGTGCTAGAAAGATCATTCTGTTTTTTTCAGCGTCCATAGTTCTCCGCAGGGGCAAGATTGACCGCCTCTGCATCCCCGGCGTCATCGCGCACTTCGTCACATACTCTTAAGGATAACGAAAGTGATTGCGATCAGGCAACCGCCAAAATAGAGGTAAATAAACGCCATTGATCTATAAAACTTAGGGTTACCCAAATTGCCTATCTGTTCTAACCAGAAATTTCCAATTCTATAGTGAAGTCCATAGACTCCAGAGAATAGAAAATAAGGGATCCATAGTCTTCTTCTTTTTGAGAATCAAGAACGAAAGGGCAATTAGATAGATACCCCAGAGTGAAAAACCAATAGCGAAAACTACGAGCAATTGTTCTTTATTCATAACAAGTCTCATGGATTAGGAATCGGAATTGGCGACCAGTAAGGACCAGACATACCGGTTATCTCTATGCCTTCTGCTATTTCATGCACGTCTGACCCTACAGCTATTAAACCAGGCAACAAAAGTTATATAACTCATAAACAGCACGGAAAACGAAAAAACCGCAATTACATCAATCGGCGTCTTGCTCAAGATTACTCCTACGGCAGACTCATGGCGTGGGGTTGGCGCTGGTATAGCTCAGAACTATCTTTCCACCCATGCCTCATTCTACGCTAAAGGCAGCCAGCGTGCCTCACTCCAAGCACGCCTGGCCGCCATAGACAGCGCAGCCTGCGGCATTCATAGCACGCAGGCTGCGGGAAGCGCGGATTTGGGGGCGTGTGTCAAGGGAGACGCCGGGTTGACTAGGTCCTCAGCTTGGGGGTAGTAACTAAACTCAGAAATAGCACGAGAGTAATGCAAACTGGGGTAGCGACAGAGAATGTAAATGCCACAGCAATCGCTTCCAGAACTGTAATTTCACCAGCTTCTAACGGAGGAAAAAAGAACCAAGCTGCGATATTAAAGCCCAAGGGAACAAAAAGTGCTAGAAAAATAGGGCTAAGTTGTTTAAATTTCCGTATGTATTCCTCAACCTCAGTTGTCGCTAAAAAGTAGAAGTAAAAAGCGAAAGGCAGAATTGAGGAAATGAAAAGTCCGCCAAGAAGATTATTGTAAAACCATTCAAAAATTGCTAAGAAATAACTCATCATGTCCTTCTTTATTCTCAATTAGTTCAGGGGTAGAGAAAAAAATAAAAAGTACCTAAAAGAGACTGAGGTATTCCATATGGTCCTGCGGGAGAATAGCCAACACTGATGTAATTTGGCAGCACTCCCTCAGCCCTAAGAGAATCATATGGGACAGAAGCCAAGGATGTTAAAATATCAACTCCAGGAATTAATCCAGCGCCAATTTCAGCGGCAGTAACCACAACATCTTGATTTACAACAAGCACATTTGGAAGATTTCCTCCTGGGCTTCCAAAGTAACACTCGCCAGCAGCAATACAGCTCCCTGTAGTAATAATCCCATCAATAACGGCCATTGCTGCTGCGGCGCCATGAGATGGTGGAGAAGCAAAAACTGAAAATGCAAGTGCGAATTCTATCAAATCCGCAACTGCCCCTAAATTACCTAACGCTCTAGCCAGCTCCTTATTCGGGGTTCCATTTGGTGAAGTATCTCCATCAGGATACATTAGGAAGTTACATTGATTTATCACAATGGTTGTACACGTAAACGGCGCACCAACAGAATTCTCCCTTTCACTTGAAGCTTTCTTAATAGGGCTAGTAGTGCCTTGACGCTTTTCAGCTTGGCTTGCACTTTTTGTGTTTTCTATTGCTTTTGGATTGAGATTAGCCCTGCTAATGCTGGCTCCGTAATTCCTTCCACAAAAAAGACCATCGATACATGGCGCATTCCAAACTGCGGGGATATGCCCACTTGGGTCAGCTAAGTTGATAGGATTATTTAACGTATAAGTAAACCGACTCAACGCCTGCGGATTGCCCGCTCTTGGCACAATACTGTCCGGCTGCGTCCAGCGGCCCAGACCGGGCGCGTAGAAGCGCGCGTTGTAGTCCATCAGGCCCGTGCCTGCCAGCAAGCGCTGGCCAGTGTAACCAAAGTCGGTCGTGCCCAGCATCTCCTCGAAGCGCGCTTCGCCAAACGGCGTATAGCGCTGCTGCCCCAGCAGGTTCCCTGCTCCATCCAACACCGCACTCACCGAGCCCAAGTGGTCGGTCAGCAAGAACTGCAATCCATCCGGCCCACTCAGCGCCACGCGCTGCCCGGCGATGCCCGGCGGCGGCCAGATTCTTTACTCATCTCTCCTATCAAGATAGGACTTCTGCCCCAAGAGTGACGCAATATATCCAACGGTCATGAGAACAGGTGAAAAGAAGAAGCCGCAAAGAAGAACCTGCAACTTTACAAAGGCATCAACTTCCAATAACTTAACAAAGATCAGGCCCGAAACTATACCGGACGGCAGGGACGATATGAAAATCCATATCCAAGTTCTCTTAATGTGCTTTATCCATAAGCTACGTTTCTTGGGCATACGAAACACAACAATTCCAAGAAAAATCGGAATGAAGGACACCAGCAAGGAAACTGGCCAATAGCTGAACATAGAAGAGGCCAAAAAGTCTATGAAGCTTTCAATTCGTTCTATCATAAGTTCCTCAGAACAATAGACTCACTTGTATATCAAGGGAAGTGGGTCAGGCTGAGTGCATTCAATCATATGTAATCCTCCACAGTCTGGCTCTCCTCCCATCTTTAATTGTATACCAGCCAACAAAAACAGGCCCAGGCTCCCCCTCGCCTGGGCCTGTGCGCTGCTAACGCAGCGCGGCAAAAGATTGCCCGACTTGCGCCGGGCAGTCTGTGCCGGAAATCGTCTTAGGTAGTGATGCCCGTGATCTTGCCGTGCGCCTTGTTGTTGGCCACCAGCAGGCTCAGTTCGCCCACCACCTCGCCTTTCAGACTGTCGCCAGAGCGGGCCAGTTCCTTGGCCTCAAAGCCGCGCAGCGTATAGAAGCCCACCTTGCCGCTCTCCAGCACATAGGCCGTATGCACCGGGCACCAGCGATCCATCACCAGTTCCAGTTCGCCGTACTGCGTCACCACGCGCTCGATCGCTCCCAGGCCCAGTTTGTTCTCATCCTGGTTGATGCGCACAAAGCTGCTGTTGTCGAGCAGGTTGCGCAGATCGTTGGCCACCCGCGGGTTCATCACCAGCAAGTCTGGCTTACCGCCATCCATGATGATCTCTTCCATCAGCCCGTCAACATCCGCCTTGGCGATGGCGCCGCCGGCGTCCACCACGTTGTTGGTGATGAAGGCGCCCAGCCCGCCCATCGAGCGCGGCGAGCTGGCGGAGCCTGCCGCCCGCACGCCGTGGAAGGCTGCGCCTTCCACCAGGCGCAGCAGGTGCGGCACCGCCTTATTCGCCTGGTATTGGAACTCGTCCTCAATCCCATGTTGGCTGATGGCCTGCTGGGTGCCGCTGACCTGCACAGCCTTTTGGAAGATGCTGGTGTAGTTGAACGGCACGTTCAACGCCACCAGCGGGCCATAGTCGGCATCATCGCCCTCGAGACGCGCCATGGCAGTGATGTGGATGGCGGCGGTGGCAGCGTGGGTGGCATTGGTGCCGCCATAGGCACGGCTATACACGGTGACGGTGTTGGTGGTCAGGTCAACGCTCTTGACCACCATGTACTCCGCGTCGATCAGGATGACATGCCCATCCTGGAACACCGAGGCGTCCGCCACTACGAAGCTGGTGTCAGCCGCGCCGATCGTCTCACCGTTGTTGGCCGCCGTCACCAGCGGATCCAGCTCATCTTCCAACAGCTCCACTTTGTGCCCGTTCATGCGGATCTTGAACTTCTCGCGGGCGCCATCCAACCCTAGGCGTGCCAGCAGGGGCGTATCCCGGGGATCGATCAGTTGCACCACATCGCTGATCGCCCGCGCCTGGGCAGCCGCATCCGAATAGGTTGTCTTCATTCCATCGTAAATTGCCATTCTTCCCCCTGATCTAAATTAGCTCGCTCTTCATCCTTCTGACCTCATGCTTGTCTCTAATACACCTCCAGTCCGCGGTTACGGAATTCGCGCTTGAGCTCCAACACTGCGCCCAGGTCCCCTGGGCGCAAAGCCCGCAGCCGCCGCTGATACTCGGCGCGCAGATCCTGCGTCGGCGCACTGGCGCCGCCGGGCGGGATCACCCGGCTGGCGCGGCTCACCCCTGGCTGCGCACTGGGCGCAGCGCCGGGCTGGGCAGCCACCTGCTCGAGGCGCGCCTCAAGGGCCTGCTCAAGCTCCAGCCTGAGCGCGCCAAGCACCTGCTCTTTCACAAGATCGGCAATGCGTTGCTGTTTCTTGCTGGCGCCCAAGCTGGCAGGTTTGGCCAACTCAACTCCACCCTCTTCGGGCAAACTCTCTCCCCCGTCCATGCATCCCCCCTTTCGCCGCATTGATAGCACAACCCCTATGCCCGCAGGTACATTTGGACGGGGAAATCAAGCCATTAGACAACCTTTCAAAGTTGCAAGGTTTGGAGTGGCATCTGGAATTTCATCTATCATGCTTGACAGGATTGCTATGCGAACCAAACCTGCGAAAGCAAAAGCCCGCCCGGCCAAACCTGCACGGCGGGATTTACAACTCAAAAGGAAACCAGCATCCAAAGGAGTGCGCGAGTCTCTCACGGCCCGCGCCACGCGTCTGTTATGAATTATCTTGTCCCCTTGGGCATTTTTGTGCTGCAAGCTATTCTGTACAGCTTTATCGGCCTGCGCCTCGGCCAGAAATCATTCCCAGATCATGAAGACCAGCGAGCCTGGAAAGCATTCCGCACCTGGTGGATGGGTATGGGTATCAATAGCACGATTAACGCGTTATCCGTGCTTGCATTCAACACTGGCATTCAATATTTGCCGCTTTTCATTCTGTTCAGCGTCACCGCCACTTTGGCGGCAGCATCCGCATTGTGGGGTCTTCTAACCTATCTACTTTACGTTTACACTGGCAACAACCGCTCCCGATTGGTTGGCAGCTTCTATGTTGCTTTTGCGCTCTTCGTGTTTGTATCGATCTATGTATTCAGCCCTGCCGGCGTTGCGATGGACGGGTTTCAAGTTGCGATGCAATACAACAACCCGCCCCAAGGTGCACCTGCTTTCATTTACGCGGTGGCCTTCATCCTCTTGCTTGGTCTGCCGCCTGTAATCGCCAGCATTGGCATGTTCTTGCTCTATCGCCGCGTCAATGAGAACAGTGCAAAATACCGCGCCGGCCTGGTGTCTCTTGGCATTTTCATGCTCTTCGGCCTGTCTTACATTGTGCCACTGATGCTGTTCCCATTCGGTCTGCGTACCGGCGAATTGCCCTGGTGGCCGATCACGATCCGTATGGTGGGCATTGCTGCCCTGGCGCTCATCTATTTTGCTTACTTCCCGCCAGTTTTCGTAAAAGACAGGCTGCAGGTCAAGACAGTCCTCGAATAAAAAAAAGCCGGTCCATGGGCCGGCTTTTTTTATTGATTTGCATCCGGGAGGTTATTTAGCCGCCGGCGCAGCCGCGCCGTTGGCGGCCTCGCCATTGCCGCTATAGGTCTCATCCGTCGTGCCCAGCTGGGCCGCGGGCAGCAAACGCGAGTCGGACGCGTCGTACGTCACCACGACCTTCTCGCCCTTCTTGAAGTCTTCGTCGTCCTCAAGGTTGCGTACCAGTACGGTGATCTCGGTGCCGCCCTTGAGCGTGACGTTGACACGTGTGTCCGTGCCCACAAACACCGAGTCGAGCACGCGGGCGTTGATCACCGCGTTCACGCGTGGCGGTTGCGGCTTGGCCGGGCTCACCGGAGCCGCCGGGGGCGGCGCCTCGGCGCCAGGCGCCAACGCCGGCGCCAGTTCGCGGGCCACCGCCAGCTTCTCCGGGCGGATGACCATGGTGACCTTCTCGCCGGGCATCAGCGGAAAGTTAGCGCGGGCGGCGGTTACATCCTCGCGCCCCACTTTGATCACGGTGCGGTCCTCATGCAGCGAGACCACTTTGCCTTCCAGAAAATTTGTATCGCCAATGAAATCAGCCACAAAGTGGTTGGCCGGGAAGTTGTAGATCTGCTCCGGCGTGCCCACCTGCTGCACGTGGCCCTCGCTCATCACCGCGATGCGGTCGCTCATCGTCAGCGCTTCTTCCTGGTCATGTGTAACGTAGATGAACGTAATACCAACCCGCTTTTGTAAATCTTTGAGCTCGTGCTGCATGGTTTCACGCAGCTTGAGGTCCAACGCGCCCAGTGGCTCGTCCAGCAGCAGCACCGCCGGCCGGTTCACTAGGGCACGCGCCAGCGCTACGCGCTGCTGCTGCCCACCGGAGAGTTGGTTCGGCTTGCGCTCGCCGAGCTGGCCCAGCTTCACCAGCTCCAATGCCTCGCGCACACGCACCTCGCGCTCGCCTTTGGGCACCCGCTTGACCGCCAGGCCAAAACCCACGTTCTGCGCCACGGTGAGATGGGGAAAGAGCGCATAGCTTTGGAACACGGTGTTGACCGCCCGCTTATAGGGTGGAACATCATTGGAAAGCTCGCCATTCAGAAAAATATCGCCACTGGTGGGGAACTCAAAGCCGGCGATCATGCGCAAGGTCGTGGTCTTGCCGCAACCGCTGGGGCCAAGCATGGTGAAGAACTCACCCTGCTTGATCTGCAGGTCAACGCCTTTCACAGCGTGCATCAAGCTCTCTCCGCGCCCAACGCCGGAGAAGACCTTGCTGACGTTCTTGAGTTCAACTGCCAATGGTTTCATAGACATTTCCAGTTTTCGATTTTCGCGTGCCATTACTTTACCTTGGCCATCTTGTTCATGTCATCCGCCCCAGCTCTTCACCCAGCTGGCGCAATGGAGAACGGGTAAACCAAGCCAATTCTGCAGTACGAATCAATGCCCGTTCTCCCACGCGGCGGGTTATGCCCATAGAGCTTATTGTCGAACTCATCTGGGTCATCCAGTCTTTCCATTTCGATTTGTGCCGACCCGCCGCAACCATTCAGAAAATAGAAGAATCACCACCGACACCATGATCACCACCGCCGCGGTGGTCACCGCCAGCGGCAAGCGGCTGGGGAAGCGCAGCTGCGAATACAAATACACCGGCAGGGTGTTCTGCGTACCGGCCAGGAAGAAGGCCAGCGAGAATTCGTCGAACGACATGGTGAACGAAGACAGGAACGCCGCCACCAACGCCGGCATTGAGATGGGCAGGGTCACGCGCATCAGCGTGCCCCAGTAGGTTGCGCCCAGATCCATGGCGGCTTCTTCCAGATTATTGGCAAAGCCCGAGAGGCGCGCCGCCACGATCAGCATCACATATGGCATATTGATGATCGTATGGCCGATCATGATCGTCCACAGGCTCAGCTCGATCTTGAGCGCCTGGAACAGGATCAGCAGCGCCACCGCCAGCACCACATACGGGATGACCAGCGGCAGCGTGGCGATGTTCAAAAAGAAATCGCGGCCCGGGAAGTTGTAGCGCGCGATGGCGATCGCCGCCGCGCCGCCCAGCACCGTGGCGACAACCGAAGACACCAAACCGATCAGCAGGCTGTTCTTGGCCGCATTGATCAGCTCGGTGGCCTGCAACAGCTCGCGATACCACTGCAGCGTAAAACCGCGCAGCGGGAACACCAGCAGCACTGAATCATTGAAAGAGAAAACGATCAGCAACAGAATGGGCAGCTGCAAGAACAGCAGCAACAGCAGGTAATACCCCAGCCCCAACCACTTTCCCGTCTGTCGCATCAGCGTGCCCTCACCCTTCAACCTAGGAAGAAACAGGCACTTCAGTGATCGGGATGAAGCGATTGAAAACGTAGCTGAACACGCCCACCAGCACCAGCAGCACCATGCTCATCAGCGCGCCCAGCGGCCAGTTGAGGGCGCGCCCAAACTGGTCCTGGATCAGGTTGCCGTACATGATGCCGCTCACGCCGCCCACCAGGTTGGGGGTCACCCATTCACCCAGGGTGGGAATGAAGACAAAGAAGAAAGCCGAAGCCACGCCCGGCATCGTCAGCGGGAACGTGACCCGCCAAAAGGTGACGCTAGGCGGGGCGCCAAGGTCAGCGGCGGCTTCGTGCAGGCGCGGGTCGATCCGCTCCATGGCAGCGAAGATCGGCAGCGCCGCGAACGGGATCCACACATACACCAGGGTGATGAGCACCGCCGCCTGGCTGAACAGCAGGATCGGCGCACCATTCTCGATCAGCCCAGCACTGATGAGCAGCTGGTTTAGCAAGCCCTCAGAACCGAGGATGACCTTCCAGGCCAGCACGCGCAGCAAGTAGCTGATCCAGGCCGGCAGAATGAGCATGGTCAGCAGGATCACACGGCGAGAGCCAGTGTAAAAGACCAGATAGTATGCAACAGGATAGGCCAGCAAGATAGATAACACTGCTGTCAGCAACGCCAGCTGGCTGGAGTTCAACAACAGTACAAAATAGGCCGGGTTGGAAAAAAATGTCGTGAACGCTTCGAATGAGAGCGGGAACAGCGGGCCAAAGGTGCTGGATTTCATGGTGTACAACGCCATGATGACCAGCGGGATTAGAAAGAAAAACAGCAAAAACACCGATGGCGGCGTAATGAGTGCAAAGAGGCGGCGCTTGTTTTCCACTAAACATGTCCTGAGCGGGGAACAGGGCGGGCCAATGGCCCGCCCTGCCCCCGCAGCATCACCGGCTGAGAGCCGGTGCTGCTATTGTTGGGCTTTGACCTCGTTCCAGATCGTGGTCATCATCTCACGCTGTTCTTGCGTGAGAGGGTGCTGGAAGTTGCTTTGCGCCAGGATGGCCGGATCGTCGTACTGGAAGACGGCCACCAGGTTGGGGTCGAGCAGCGGCACGGAGTCCATGTTGGCCGCGCCGTAGTAGAAGTCATTGGCCATGTTGGCGTTGGACTGCGCATCGATCAAGGCGTTGATGTAGTCGTAGGCCAGGTCGACATTGGTGGATTTGGCCGAGATGCCGAAACCGCAGGCGTAGCTGATGCGGCCCTCAGTGGGGTTGACATACTCCACCTCGTAGCCTTCATCATTCAGCGTGGCCCAGGCATCGTTCCAGGTGTTGGCGCCCACGGCCACATCGCCGGAGGCCAGCAGCTGGTTAATCTCGGTGTAGTCCACCCAGTACGTAAGTAGGTTAGGCTTCAGGGCGATCAGGTGCTGCTTGATCTCCTCCTGCTGCTCAGGGGTGGTGTTGTACGGGTCGTACCCCAAAGCGTAGGCCGCGGTGAGGAAGGTGGACTCGCCCGAGTCGAAGATGGCTACCTTGCCGGCGTACTGCGGGTCCCACAGGTCAGCCCAGGAGTCGGGTACTTCGTCCACCAGGTCCGTGCGCACGGTGATGGACTCGTACGCCCAGTCCCACGGGATGAAGTATTGTTGGCCGTTGAAGACGCCGTGCTGGGTCAACTCAGGGAACAGCTGGTCAAAGTTGCTGAGGCGCGAGGTGTCCAGCGGCATCACCAGGCCGGCCTCAACGTACAGGCCCCACCAACTGCCACACGGATGCACTACATCGAAAGCGAAGCCGCTTTGAGCCTTGGAGTAGGCTTCGGCATCCTCACCGAAGAAGCTGTACTCCGGCTCAATGTCAGGATGCTGCAGGGCAAATGGCTCCCAGTAGCTGGGCTCCTCATAGCCAGACCATTCCAGCACCACCAGTTGGGTGTTCGGTTCAGCCGCGCCGCCACCGCAGGCAGCCAACATGGCCGTTGCAAGCAGCACCAATGCAACATTCTTGATTTTGTTCAACATTCTCTATCTTTCTCCTTTAAACACTGTTAAACAAAAAAACTGTACTTGGGCCGTGTTTCACCAGTACAGTTTTGCTACTTTGGCTCCCCCGGAGCAGTTGGGACAGTACAGTCTCCATCCACCGTCATTTTGCATATTTTATTAGGTTGCCCCCAAAAATCAATGCTCAAAGCTTAAAGAATTGAGTCGCCTATTCAGGCTGCAGCAAGGCTTCGGGACAGCAGTACACTAAAAGTAATGAAAGCTTCTCATCTCAAATTCCGTCTCCCGCTGCTCTTCGCCAGCGTGGCTATCCTGGTGTTGGCCGTATTGGCCGGGCTGGCGCGCATTGGCTGGGCGCTGCCCAGCCTGCCCAGCCAGCTGCCAGTGGCCCACGGCCCGCTGATGATATGCGGCTTCTTCGGCACACTGATCGCGCTGGAGCGCGCGGTGGCGCTGGGCCGCCGCTGGATGTACATCGGCCCGGCGCTCAGCGCGCTGGGCGGTTTGCTGCTGGCACTGGGCCACTCGCTGCCGGGTGGCCTGCTGTTCCTGGCCGCCAGCCTCAGCTTTGCGCTGGTGGGCTGGCTCATTGTCCGTCAGGCGCCGGCCAACTACACCGTTGTGATGGCGCTGGGCGCCAGCAGCTGGCTGGTGGGCAACCTGCTGTGGGTGCTCGGCCAGCCCATGGCCGTGGTGGTGTATTGGTGGGCCGCCTATCTGGTGCTCACCATCGCCGGCGAGCGCCTGGAGCTGGGCCGCCTGCTGCGGCCAAGCCGCGGCGCGCAAGCCGCCTTCATGCTGGCGGTTGCGGCGCTGCTGGCCGGCGCAGCCATTATCGCATTTGCCTTTGAGGCTGGCGCGGGGGCATTCAACCTTGGCCTATTGGCGCTCAGCGCCTGGCTGCTGCGCCACGATGTGGTGCGCGTAACACTGCGCAGCAAGGGCTTGCCGCGCTACATCGCCTGCGCGCTGGGTCTGGGATACATATGGATGGGCGCCAGCGCGATACTAGGCTTGCTGCACGGCCCGCAAGTGGCTGGGCTCATCTACGATGCGTATTGGCACGGTCTGTTTGTGGGCTTCGTGCTCTCGATGGTGTTCGCGCACGGCCCCATCATTCTGCCGGCCGTGCTGGCCCGCACGGTGGTATACCACCCCATTCTGTATGCGCCGCTCAGCCTGCTGCACACTTCGCTCATCGTGCGCATCATTGGCAACCTGCTGCAGGAGCCAGGCGTCCGCCGCTGGGGCGGCATGCTGAACGGCATCGCCATCCTGCTGTTTTTTGTTTCCATGGCCATATCCTTTCGCAACAATCGCTCAAGCCAATAGCGAGCAGACAAAAAAAAGAGCGCAGCTTTTGCTGCGCTCTTTTTTATTTCTGCGTATGCGTTTAAGGATTGGCAGGGCCTTCTTTGAAGATGTTCGGGTTGGCCGCGCCGCTCACATGCAGCATGCCCACCAAGCCGCGCTCCAGGCGGCTGAGGGCGTGATCCACCAGCACATAGTGGCCGGGGTACTCAACATCGAACTCCACCATCACCGCCCCGCCCGGCGGCACGCTGATGGTTTGCACATCAGTGAGCGGGGCAGCCGTCAGCGAACCGAAAGCATACGCCCGGTCAAAGATCTCGCCGATGACGTGGAATGAGGATGTGAAGTTAGGCCCGCCCACGCCGACAAAGATGCGCACGCTGTCGCCCACGTTGGCTTGCAGCATGTTGGCCTCACCGGCCAGCCCCAGCGCACCCACCGCGCCGTTGAACACAAAGTATTCCGGATCTTCGTTGGCCATCTTGTCATGGCTGAAGGTCAGCTGACCCTGGGCGCCGAATGCTTCCTCGGTGTAGATCTCGCCCTGCATCACGTAGAACTCGCGGTCCACCGGCGGCAGGCCGCCAGCCGGCTCGATCAGGATCAGGCCGTACATGCCGCTGGCAATGTGGTGCGGCACGCTGGGCGTGGCGCAGTGATAGACGTAGATGCCGGGGTTGAGCGCAGTGAATGTAAAGCTCTTGGTCTCGCCGGGTTGCACCTGGGTTACCTCACCGCCGCCGCCGGGGCCGGTGGCCGCGTGCAGATCCACTGAGTGCACGAAGGCGCTGCTGGTCTCATTGCGCAGGGTGATCTCCACCGTGTCACCCACGCGGGCGCGGATGAAGGGGCCGGGCACCGTGCCGTTGAAAGTGAAGTAGGGATAGGTTGCGCCGTCAGCCAGTTGGCCCACCACCTCCTGAGCCACCAGCTCGGCCTGCACCAGTTGTGGGCCGCGTGCGCCCACCGCGGCAGGCAGGTCCGCCGGGTTCTTGACCACCGAGGCGGCCGCGGCGCTTTCGCCGCTGCCCACTTGCAGAGTGCCTTGCATGCCAGCCGCCCGGTGCCCGGGCACGATGCAATAGTAGGTAAAACTGCCCTCGTTCTCAACGACGAATTTGATGGTTTGCTGTTGGCCTTGCGAATCGAGGAAACCGGTATCCACGCCGAACTCATCGATCTGCAGGTTGTGCTGCACAGCTTCGGCATTCACCAGGGTGATTTCCACAATGTCGCCTGGTTGGGCCGTCAGCGTGGGGTTGGGCACGCCATCGATCTCGCCGCCCACCCCGATGAAGACCAGGTTGTGGCCGCTGACACCGGTGGTCAAGGTATACGAGACATCTGCGGGGCCATCGGGCGTCTCAGCCTGCGGCACGGGAGTGCTGTGCATCTCACCCATGGCATGGTCGCCGCCCATCTGGTCTTGCATGGCGCTGAGGGTGGCGTGGATAAAGGTTTGCTCCCGCTCTATCGAGTAGCAGCCGCTGAGCAGCAGCGCCAACAGGGAAACAAGAAGAATAGTAGGAACATGTTTTCTAAGCATTTCTCTCCTTGGGTAGCAGAACATTCTGAATACTGTAGGAGATGGCTTGAAATGCCTATAGGTGCGATTATCCTTAGTTGGCTGGCGCTTTGTCCCATCTTGCCCGGCAGAAAGCGACCCATGATGGAGATCCACTACAAGATCAATGTTCCGCTGGACCTGGACGCTGCGATTGCGGTGTACCGTAGCAGCACGCTGGGCGAGCGCCGCCCAGTGGACGACAGGGAGCGCATGCGCGAAATGCTGGCGAATTCCAACCTGGTGGTGAGCGCCTGGGATGGGGAGCAGCTGGTGGGGATTTCTCGCTCGGTGACCGATTGGGTGTATTGCTGCTACTTGTCTGACTTGGCGGTGAGCGCCAGCCACCAGCGCGGCGGGTTGGGCAAGCAGCTGATCCGTGAGACGCAGGCGGCCCTGGGGCCGGATGCCAAGATCATCCTGCTGGCGGCCCCCGCCGCACGGGAGTATTACCCGCACATTGGCTTCGAACAACACCCCTCCGCCTGGACCATTGGAGCCCGCCAAGGTATGAAGTAGCGAGTAAGTTAAAACTTTTAGCGGGTAGGTTAAAACTTTTATAGGTAAAGTTTGCACTTTTAACTTTCCGACGAATTGGTTAATACTTTCAAGTTCATAGCCTGGCCTTTTTGGGGCGCGGTCATTGCGACCCTGCTCGCATGACGTCAACATTGGCTTTTGTAGGGGCGTACGCTGTATACAGCGTACGCCCCTACGCGCGCGACCATGCATCCAAGGAGCGTTCCAGCGCGGGATTCTGGTTCTCGCTGTGCAAGGATCCCTCGCTTCGCTCGGGATGCACAGAGTACTGTCATTCCGAGCGAGCGCAGCGAGAGAGGAATCCTTTAGGGCAGAACATCAACAGCGAGAATTCTCGAGCATCCTCACTGCGCTCGGATGCACGCCAAAGCTACTCCGTATTGGCACTCGCCACTGCATCCGGGTTGGCAATCACCGGCGGCAGGCCGCCCGCCGCCGGGTCAAAGCCCTGCGTGCTGGGTGGCTGCTCGGCGACTGCGTCGGCGATGAGCTGGCGTTTGCGGGCCTCCAGGCGGGCGGCGGCCAGCTGCTCCTGCTCGGCCTGGGCCATCACCTCTTTGGCATCCGTCTCACCGATCTGCTCCAGGGCGCGCTCGCGGCTGTAGCCGAGATCGCGCACCGCCATGCTGGCGGCGTTGATGCGCGCCATGCGGTCGGTGGGCACATCGGCGGTCAGTTCCACGTCGATCAGCACTTCAGTCAGGTCACCCTCGGCCGGGTCAAGGCGCACCGTCTCGCTACGGCCGCGCTTGCTCACATACGCATCCAGCGCCTGGCCGCTGTGCTGCACCCAGTGCAGCATCAGTTGAAAGACCTCCGAGAGGGCTTCCTCGGCCAGCTCCTTGTACGGAGTCAGACTCTTGATGCCACTTTGGGTGGCCAGGTTGAGTGTGGCAAAAGCGGTGCCGCCGGGAAAATCGGCGGATTGCAGCACGCGCGGCACCGTGCTCTTGCCCATGCGCTCGCTGACCCGCTCGGCGATACGCGCCAGGCTCTCATCCAGCCCGGGGGCGCTCAGCGGGTTGAGCTGGTGGCCGGGCGGCACATGCACCACGCGGCCCGGCTCGCCATAGTCCACATCCACTTCTGCGGTGGGGCCTTCCACCTTGAGGCGCGGGGCGGCGGCGTAGGCGATGACCTCGGAGGCCAGCAAGGTTTCGACAATGTTCTGGGTATCCCACTGGCCGGACTGGAAGACCGAGGCCAGCAGCGGGATGCGCTGAGCGCCGCCGCTGTGCAGAGTGGTGCCGCCTACCTTGGCAGCCCAGGGCAGAAAGCCCAAGCCGTGCTGCTCGCGCACAATTTCCACCGCGGCGGCCTGCTCGCTGCCGGTCGGCTCGGCCAGCATGGCGCCGTCCTCCTGCAGCACGGCCCACACGGCGCGCTGCTCGCCATCCATATAGTCGAAGATGGTGCAGTAGTTCAGCTCCGGCGCACGGCGAGCGCCGCGGCCGCGGCGCGGCTTGGGCAGCTTCTCGTTAAAGGCGCTGCCCCAGAAGGCGGCCGCCTCACTCAGCGGCATGACCTGCTTGAGCAGAACTGCCTCCGGCGCCCAGTCCGAGTAGCGCACGTGCACCTGCTGCGGATTGCGCACGATGATGGCAAACGGCCCGAAGCGCTGGGCCGGCCCGCTGGCGGCCAGGCCCAGTTGGCGAGCGGCGTCCTGCTGGGCCGGTAGGTAGACCACCTGGGCCACCACCTCGTCATAAAGCAAGGCGCTCAGCACCACGTCTCGCAGCACGCTGGCGCGGCGGCGCCGGCTGGCATTGCGGAAGTGCCAAGCCAGGGCGCGCTCGATGCGCTCAGCCTGCTGGCGGGCGGCATCGCCGCCGCCGCTGGCGTAGCCCAGCGGCTGGGCGGTGATGCGCGGCGCCACCGAGCTGAGCACCCGTGTACCGGCCCGCACGGCATCGTGCGGGTCGGTACTGACCACTTTGTGGATCCAGCCCACAGCGTGCAGGGCCGGCGGCAGCTGCCAGCGGTTGTGCCACATGGCGTCCATGGCGCGCAGCATCTGGTCGCGCTCGCGGTCGGCGGCAATCATGTGGGTGGCGATCGATTGAAAGTGCGATAGTTCTTGCATAGTTCCCCCTTTTAAACCTAGTGTATGCAAGAGCCTGAGAACGCGTGCATACTTTGGCTGTTTGTCAAGGAAAAGCTCTCCACAGGTAAACACAGACGCGTAAAAGAGCGGAAAACGTTGTGTCCGTTTTGATCCTTTTGTATTGACTGGTTGTCAAGGTGTTTTAAACCAGAATGGTGATTGCTAGGTGGTGGTAGTGTGCTCAGCAATCCAGGCAGCAAGCGCTTCCCTCGTTATGCCTTGCTCCCGATGATTTGCTACCTTCAATGCCATTGTAACTATCTCATCGTCAGAAGCCGCAAAACTCATCCCGTTAAGCTCTAGAAATATTGCCATGGATACCATACCCGTGCGTTTGTTGCCGTCATTAAAAACATGGTCATTGATAATTGTCCAGGCAATCAATGAAGCCTTATCACTCAGAGAGGCATACGGGTCGGCACCAAAGATGGTCTGGCTTTGAACTGCCTCCAGAACCCATAAGAGACTGTTTTGATTTAGGAGATTTTCAGGCGGAGCAAATAGACCTTCGCTCCTTTGGATAACTGCCTCATTTATAGAGACGATATCTTTAAAAGTGAGGAAGACTAGCGCTTTGCTAATTCCTGCCAGGCCTTTTTGTTGCGCTCAAACACTTTTTCAAAAGCCTTCCGTACCTCGGCGCGCATAGACGGCTGCTTCTGAGTAGCAGGCGTATATGCATGTTTAACTTCTTGGATCTTTGTCTCTTTTTTCTTCACGCTTTGATTATAGCATTCGTCTTTTCAGGAATTCTGCGGTCCTTATAGAGCCGCTATCTAGGCGGGGGCAGCTGCCGCAGGCGGCTGCTGTCACGGAAGATGAACGAGAGCACGAAGCCAGCGATGAAGCCGCCGATGTGGGCCATGTAGGCCACGCCGCCCACATCGGCGGCGCTGGGGTCCAGCGAGCCCAGGCCGCTGAACAGCTGCAGTACGAACCAGAAGCCGATCACGATCAGCGCATTCATCTGAGTGATGAAGCGCCCCACCAGCACGTTGATGCGGCGGCCGGGGAACATGATCAAGTAGGCGCCCAGCACGCCGGCAATGGCGCCCGAGGCGCCCAGGTTGGGGATGTTGGAATCAGGATTGAAGATGAACTGCAGGAAGGTGGCGCCGATACCGCTGAGGATGTAGAAGACCAGAAACTTGAAATGGCCAAAATTATCCTCGACATTGTCGCCAAAGATCCATAGATAGAGCAGGTTGCCGCCCAGGTGCACAAGGCCGGCGTGCATGAACATAGCGCTGAAGATCGTAGTAGATTCGAGGATGGGGTTCTGCACAAAGCGGGCCGGCACGAACGACCATTCGACGATGAAGGCATCCCCCAGGGTCAGCTCGAGCAGAAAGACGAGAATATTGAGCGCAATCAAGGCATAGGTCACCACCGGGGTGCTGCGGCGGCCACTGTTGTCGTCACCAATCGGCATCATGGCTAAGAATCTCCTTGTGGGCAGATTATAAGACAGTGTTTTATCTAGCGGTTCAAACGTGCAATAATAACGATGCATTACACACTGGGAGATTTGCGATGGATAAGAATAAAGTTACCCTTGAGGATTACGCCTTCCTTAATCGCCTGCTGGAAGGCTGTCAGATCATTGGCCGGGATTTCAAGTATCTGTTCATGAATGAAGTCCTGCTTGAACACGGCAAGCAAACCTGGGATAACCTGCTGGGCAAGACCATGATGGAAGCCTACCCAGGCATTGAAGACACTGAGGTTTTTGCCAAACTCAAAGAAGTGATGGAAAGCGGCATGCCGCAGCGCATGCTCAACCATTCACCTATCCAGACGGCAGCGAGGGATGGTTCGATCTCAACATCCTGCCCTGGCCGGATGGGGCCATGATCCTCTCGCTGGACATTACCGCACAGAAACGGCTGGAGCAGATGGAAACAAACAAAAATAAAAAGACCGTGCGCTGCACGGTCTTTTATTTTCTCAGTCGAGCGCCAGCTTGGCGCGCTTGGCCTCACGACCGCGTACATGCATATCCAGGATCTTCTTGCGGATGCGCAGACTCTCTGGCGTGACTTCCAGCAATTCATCGTCGGCCAGCTGCTCAATGCACTCGTCCAGGCTCATCACGCGCGGCGGGCTGAGGCGCTGCTCAATCTCGCCTTTGGTATTTTCGCGCATGCTGGTGAGCTTCTTACCCTTGCAGACATTGACCTCAATATCGCCGGTGCGAGCTTGTTCGCCCACCACCATGCCTGCGTAGACCTCGGTTCCTGCGCTAATGAAGAGGATGCCGCGCTCCTCTGCGGCACGCAGGCCGTAGGTCAACGCGGTGCCAGCCTCATAGGCCACCAGTGAGCCACGCGCCCGTGAGGTTATGGCGCCCGCCATCGGGCGGTAGCCGGCAAAGATCGTATTCATGATGCCGCGGCCGCGGGTAGCCGTGAGGAACTGCTGGCGGAAGCCGAGCAGCCCGCGGGTGGGCACAACAAACGTAGACAGCATGCTGCCACCGGGGCCTTCAATCATTTGCTGCATTTCACCGCGGCGCTTGCCCATCATCTCCACCACAACCCCGGCGGTCTCCGGGCTGGTTTCGATGTGCACTTCTTCATACGGCTCAAGCTGGTTGCCCTCGCCGTCTTTCTTCATGATGACTTCGGGGCGGGCTACATGGAACTCGTAGCCTTCACGGCGCATGGTTTCGATCAGAATGGCGAGGTGCAGCTCACCGCGGCCGGAGACGATGAAGGTATCGG
Source organism: Anaerolineales bacterium (assembly GCA_025808555.1). NCBI lineage: Bacteria > Bacillati > Chloroflexota > Anaerolineae > Anaerolineales > Anaerolineales bacterium. The sequence continues at coordinate 518,793 of CP075526.1, forward strand.
CGCTGTCGGTATCCTCGACGCGCAGCGAGAGATTGCTGCGCAGCTCGTTGTATAGGCGCTCGCGTAGCTTGCGGCTGGTGCCCCACTTGCCCTCGCGCCCGGCGAACGGCGAGGTGTTGACGCCGAAGGACATACGCACGGTCGGCTCCTCCACGGTAATCCCGGGCAGGGCCACCGGGTGCTCGCGGTCGGCCAGGGTCTCGCCAATGGCGATGCCTTCCAGGCCAGCCACGGCGACAATGTCGCCGGCGCTGGCTTCTTGGACCTCCACGCGCTGCAAACCATCCTGCAAATACAGGTAGCGCAGAACTTCAGGCAGGTTCTTGCCGTCCAGGGTCAGGCGGGCCACCGGCTGGTTGACCTGCATACGGCCGGCGAAGATGCGGCCAATGGCGGTCTGGCCACGGTAATTGTCATAGTCTAGCGTGGTCACCAGCATTTGCAGCGGCGCATCCGCGTCCACCATCGGGGGTGGCACTTCTTTGAGGATGACTTCGAACAGAGGCTGCAGATCAGGGCCGAGCTCCGGGGTCAGGCCGGCACGCTGCTCGGTGCCAATGGCGTACACCACCGGGAAGTCGGCTTGCTCATCGGTGGCGCCCAGGTCTACGAACAGGTCAAAGGTCTCGTTGAGGGTGCGGGTCACGTCCGCGCCGCGGCGGTCCACCTTGTTGATCACAACGATGGCGCGCAGGCCCATTTGCAGCGCTTTCTTGAGCACAAAGCGGGTCTGCGGGCGCGGGCCTTCGGCCGCGTCCACCAGTAGCAGCACGCCATCCACCATGTTCATCACGCGCTCCACCTCACCGCCAAAATCGGCGTGGCCGGGCGTATCCACAATGTTGATCTTGACCGGCGCGCCGGTGGCAGGGTCAGTGATCTGGATGGCGGTGTTCTTGGCCAGGATGGTAATGCCGCGCTCACGCTCCAGGTCATTGGAGTCCATGACGCGCTCAGCCACCTGCTGGTTGTCACGGAACACACGCGCCTGGCGCAGCAAGCCATCTACCAAGGTGGTCTTGCCGTGGTCTACGTGGGCAATGATGGCGATATTTCTAAGATCAGTACGAGGTGTTTGCATAACTAGTCTTCCCATTAAAAAGACCCCGCCTATGGCAGGGCCTGCGAACACAAAGATTATAGCAGAAGCTCGCCTCAACTGACTAGCGGCGTTCTGCATTACAATTCTTATCAAGGAGGGATAGCAAACCATGCCAACCAAGATCAAAATCCTATTTGCACTTCTAAGCCTGGCTTCTCTGCAAATTGCGTGTGCTGTGGCACAGTCTCAGCCTACAGAAACTGTCACCCCAACCCCGAGCTCAACCCCTATCCCCACCCGCGTTCCTACAGCTACACCGACCGAACAAATAGACGTGCTGTTTTACGACGACTTCTCGCAAATGGATTCAGCCTGGGTAGTTCCGCGCAGCAACACGGTGAGTGGCGACTTGCACCTTTCCGGCTTCAGGCTGACCACTAGTGCACCGGGTGTTGTTTACTGGCTGGAGGCTGGCGACCGCGTGGAAGATATGCGCGTGGAGGTTGACGCGCAATTGCTGGTGGGTGGTGAAACCAGCGAAATTGGCCTAATGTGTCGCTACCTGAGCGATTCTGACTTTTATGCTGCCACGATCAATGGCGCCGGCATCTACACCATTTACAAGCTGCGGGCGCGCAACTGGGTCCAACTGGCAGCAGGGGAAGTGCAGCTGCCTACCAGCGGTTTGGGCAACGTACACCTAACCCTGGACTGTATTGGCGAGGTATTGGCCTTCTTTATCAACGAGCAGTTGATAACCATGGCCTATGACTCCGAGTTTCGGCTCGGCAAAGGTGGTTTATTCATTTATTCGGGTTCAGAAGAAAACGGCGAGTTCGTTTTTGACGATTTCTACGTGCGCGTGCCGCCAGAAGACTCACCTGCCAATTCCAGTGAGGGCGCACACATTCCCAGCGAAGTGATTGCAGAAGATCTTGAGCTTGCCGGCTTCACGGAAGATTTGGGGAACCTGGCGTGGGAGTTCACTAATGCAATTCCGCTTCAGCTATCAGGTGAAAATTATGTAATGACCTGGCAGCAGCTTGATTGGAACAATCGCTATCGCGATTTTATTCTGGCCTTTGACGTAGCCTGGGAGAGCACTACCGGCCTGGCCGGATGCGGCGCAATCATGCGAACAGGCAATCAAGTTACCGAAGCTGAGCAAATTCGTCTAGAGACCTGGCGCTTTTCTGGCCTGCCTTCATGGGGGCTCGAGTATGTCAAATTCAACCGGCACTATGGCTGGATCTCTGGTGAGCTGCGTCCCAATAATGCAATCCGGCAAGGCAATGGCAGCACTAACCATTATGTGATTGTTGCCAACGGACCAGAATTTACAGTGTACGTTAACGGGATGCGCCTGGGTTCTGGCCGCGCCCCCGAGGCGCTCACCCAGGGAAAGCTGGCTCTCTTTGCCTGGCAAGAATCGGGGCAAACCAAATGCACATTCAGTAATGTTTGGGTCTGGAAAATTGACAACTGAGTACCGAATGACAAACAAAAAGAGCTGGCCTGGCCAGCTCTTTTTGTTTGTCAACTAGCTTGAAAGGTATTGGCACTTTCGTTCAACCCAGCGAAATGCAGGTACATAGTAGGCAACACATTTGTGTTCAAAGGGGGAACTTTGGATACACCACTGCTCGACAGCGCAGAAGGTTTTGCGCGCTTCTATCAAATGCTATACCAGCGCAAACTGCCGGCCCACGCCCTGCGCGATTGGATCCGCCCGTTGTATGCCGCCCGCGCCAGGGGCAAAGGCCTGGTGGTGATGGCTTTCCGCGGCTCCAGCAAGACCACCACGCTCAGCATCGCCTTCACCGCCTTCCGAATCGGCCAGCAGCCGCACAAGAGCCATCTCATCATTCAGGCCGGCAACCAGGCGGCCAAAGACACCGCCGCCCAGGTGGCCGAACTGATCCAGCACAACGCCGGCTGGAAAGCCGCCTTCGGCCATCTGGAGCCTGATCGCAAGGTGAGCTGGGGTGCGGCGGGCTACGAGGTCAAGGACACTAGCGGAGACTACGCCGCCTGGCGTGCCGTCTGCGCACAGGAGAAAGGCAAAGACCCCACCCTGCTGGGCCTGGGCTACAAATCCCGCGGCATCATCGGCAAGCACCCGACTGGCCTGCTGCTGATCGACGATATTCACGACGAGAGCAACACTCGTTCGGCGCGCGAGCTGCAGACCGTTATCAAGATCCTCACCGGCACCATCCTACCCACGGTGACGCCGCATACCTGGCAGCTAGTGGTGGGCACGCCGTGGCGCAGCAACGATGCGCTGGCCTACCTGGCGGCCACCCGCCGCTTCAAAACCGCCAGCACGCCCATCCTGCGGCGCGGCCGCGCGCAGTGGGCGGGCAAGTTTCCGGCGGCAAGCATCCACAAGCTTCGCCAGCTTACCGGCGAGGCCGAGTTTGCGCGCATGTACCTGCTAGACCTCAAGGCCGCCGAGGGTATCCACCTGCGGCCGGAATGGCTTCAGCACTATCCCCACGAGAAGATTGATGTCAAATGGCCGGTGGTCATGGGCGTGGACTATGCCAGCACGGCGGATGCGCTGAGCGGCCGCCAGCGTGACTACTTCGCCGTGGCCATCGGCCGCGTGCTGCCAGGCGGCGGCATCGTGCTGGTGGACGGTTACCGCGCCCGTATCAGCCAGGGCGAGGCCGAGCACCAGCTGCACACTCTGGCCGAGCGCTATCCCTCCACCCACATGATCGGCGTGGAGGCAGTGGGCAAAGGGGAGGAGTTCTATCACCTGATGCTGCGCACCACCCGGCTGCCGCTGATGCGGCTGCATTCGGGCGGCAAAACCAAGGGCCGCCGCTTTGAGGCCGGCATGGCGCCGCTGTTCGAGAGCGGGCGGGCTCGGGTGGCGGATGTGGAGACGCCATTCCTGCGCGCCTTCCGTGAGGAGTGGCTGCGCTGGCCGGACGGTGAGCACGACGACACGCTGGACGCGGTGGCGTGGATGCTGCACGTGGGCAACGGCTACATCCCGCCGCGGGCCATGCCCCGCGAAGCGAGCAAGCCGCGCAGCCCGTTCATGAGCCTGGGACGAAGATAAACAAAGTGATTGCCGTATCCAGATTTTCATCTACAATGGCCGCCATGGATAAACGCAAACTCATCATCGCATTACGTCTTATTTTGGGAGTAGCTACGGTGGCGGCGCTGATCAGGCAGTTCAACCTGGGCAGCGGCGGCAGCCCCGCCAATTTCTTCAGCTACTTCACCAACCTCACCAACATCATTCTGGTGTTCGTGTATTTCAGCGGCGCCTGGACCCTGATCCAGGGCCGCCAACCCAGCGTCAAGCAGGAGATCCTGCGCGGCGGCTCGGTGGTCTTCATCCTGGTGGTGGGCCTGGTCTACGAGGTCATGCTGCGCAGCAGCATTGAGTCGCTGTACTCGTGGAGCAACCTGGTGGTGCACTACATCAACCCCATCATGGCTCTGGTGGACTGGCTGATCATGCCGCCGCAGCACAAGCTGCCCAAGGGCGCCTGGTGGTATTGGCTGATCTTCCCCCTGGGTTACCTGGCCTACACGCTGCTGCGCGGCCCGCTGGCCGGCTGGTACCCGTATGGTTTCCTCAATCCGATCGAACAAGGCGGCTACGGCGGCGTGGCGATCTATAGTGTGGCCATTACCGCGCTGTTCCTGTTCTTCAGCTGGATCGTGCTGAAGCTCACGCGCACACCTGCTGGGCCAGTGACCGCCAAGCGCTCGGCTAGCAAGCCGGTCAAAAAGGCCGCAAAGAAAGCCACCAAAAAGGCTACCAAGAAGACCGCTAAAACAAAAACCCGCCGCTAGGCGGGTTTTTTATTGGCAGGAACCCGCCAAATAAATAGACCAAACGTGCTATTATGTGAATATGCTGATCACCATCCGCCCGGTTGAGCCGGCCGACTACGCTGCCTTTCTGATCCACCAGGCCGACGAGGTTTCGCGCCACATGGCGGCCTTCGGCCCCATCGAGGCGCTGGACGAGGACGCCCACGCAGCCCGCTGGGAGCGGCTGTTGGCCAACCCGGATGGGATTGCCCGCACCATCCTCGCCGATGGCGAGGTGGTGGGCAACATTATGAAGTTCGTGATGTTTGACGAGAACGAGCTGGCCTACTGGATCGGTCGGGAGCACTGGGGCCGCGGCATTGCCACCCAGGCGCTGCGTCTGTTCCTGCACGAGTACCGCGAGCGCCCGCTCGGGGCGCGGGCGGTCAAGGACAACATTGGCTCGGTTCGCGTGCTGGAGAAGTGCGGCTTCCGCTTGGTGGGCGAAGAGCGCGCCTTCTCCGACATCCGTAAAGCAGATGTGGACGAAGTCATCATGCGATTGGAACAATAATCCTATTGCGCGGCAATTTGGGGGTGTTTTACAATCCAGCTATGGACAAGCGCAAAGCACTTATCGTAGTACGTCTCTTCTTTGGTCTGCTCACCTTCTACGCCATTGGCGTGCAGTTGGGCATTCATGTCAGCCTGGGTTTTGACCCGGTCAACTTCTTCAGCTACTTCACCAACCTCAGCAACTTGTTCCTGGCGGTGATCTTCATCGCCGGCGGCCTGATGCTGTGGCGGAAGCAAACCCCTACCCGCGCCCAGGATTCGACGCGGGGCGCTTCCGTGGTCTACATTGCCGTGGTGGGTATTGTGTATGGCATCCTGCTGAGGAACATTGACCTAGGCTCGCTACAACCTTGGATCAACACCCTGCTGCACTATGTGAACCCGGTCGTAGCCGTCATTGACTGGTTCGTGGCCCCGCCGGCCAACAAGCTGGCCAGCAACGCGTGGCGCGGCTGGATGCTGTTCCCGCTGGCCTACCTGGCCTACACCCTGACCCGCGGCGCAGCCGTGAACTGGTATCCCTACCCGTTCCTGAACCCTGCCAATGTGGGCGGCTACGGGATCGTGGCGTTGTACTGTGTTGCCATCCTGGTGGTGTTCTTTGCACTGAGTTGGGCGGTGATCCGTGTGACTAACAACGGCACGGCGCCCGCCCCCAAGAGCAGGGCCAAGAAGAAGGCTGCGGCTAAGAAAAAGACTGCAACCAAGGCCAAGCGCAAGAGCGCTCGGCGCTAGAAATAAAAAGCCCGCTTTCAGCGGGCTTTTTTTATTGTGCGGGTTCGCCCGCCCGGATCCACTGCAGATACGCCGGCACCAACTCAGCGAAGAAGCCGTACTGGTCGGCCCCGTTTTCTGTGGGGCCGGTGAGCAGGATGTAGAGATTGCGATACGCGATCTCTACACCGATGCCGCCGGCCGCGTCCTGCCAGACCAGATGCTCGGCGTCCACGCCCTCAAGGTCAGGCAGCAGGGTCAGTTCACCGCTGTCCAGGCGGCTCCACACATCGGCGTGCCACTCGCGGCTCAGCACGGTCAGCGGGCCGTCGGAAGTTTCATAGATGTTGACCACATTGACCAGGTACAACGGCCCGCCACCCGATCGCCGGTCCATCTGGCGCTGCCATCCCACCAGACGGCCGGTGGCGGCAATATACTCCGCCCCATCAGTGCGCAGCTCCAGAATGCGGCTGTTGGGCGACTCGGTGCCTGCGCTCATCGGCGCGTAGGCGCCGCCGGTTTGCTCTGGCGAAAGCAGAAAATCCTGTGGAGCGTTGAGAAAATAGCCGCCCGCCATCAGGAAAGGCACACGGGTGGGCTCGGCTTTTGTTTCTGGCTGCGGACTGCAGGCCGCCAGAGCAATAAGTACAAAAGTCGCTAAAACAAGTACACGGTTCTTCAAATTCAGCCTCCAAAGGCAACCTAACTATAGCACCGGCGGCGCACGGCGTGGCTAAGGAAGGTATTAACCACACGGAGGAAACGGTGCAATTGCACGGCCTCTTTTGCTTACGGGTCCCGGTACTGCCTTACCTGGTTCTTGCCTGACTGCTTGGCAGTGTACAGGGCCTCATCCGCCTGGTTGAGCAGCCGGGTCAGGTCTGTCACATCGCCCCGGCGGCCGGAGTAGCAGGCCACCCCAATACTCAGCGAAGCGTCCTCGCCAGCTTCAAGCACCAGCGGGCTGCTGGTGTACTGGTTGCGGATACGCTCGGCCACATCGCCCGCCTCGCTCAGCGTGGTGCCCGGCAGTACCAGCAGGAACTCGTCGCCGCCCCAGCGCCCGCTCCAGTCGTAGCGGCGCTTCTGGGTCTTGATGCAGCGCGCCAGCTCCAGGATGACTTTGTCGCCCACGGCGTGGCCTTGGGTGTCGTTGATGAGCTTGAGATTATCCAGATCGATCAGCACCAGGCAGAGCGGCCGATTCTCGCGCTGGGCGCGGAACCATTCGGCTTCGGCGTGCTCAGTGACGGCGCGGCGGTTGAGCAGCCCGGTAAGCGGGTCTTGCATGGCAAGCGTCTGCATCTCCTCCAGCGAAAAGCGCAACTGGTCCTCCAGGCGCTTGCGCTCGGTGATGTCACGCACCACGCTTTGCACATACTGAGGCTCACCTTTTTCATTCCGCACAAGGGTGACATTGATTTCGGTCACAATTCGGCTGCCGTCTTTGCGGATCATCGTGCGTTCAAACAGAGGGATCATATCTTCGCGCTCCAGCCGAGCAAAGTTTGCCCTCATTGCCACCAGCTCAGTAGGCGCAATGATTTCTGCAATGGGCTTGCCCACCAACTCGTTTACGGAAAAACCAAGCATCGATGCAGCCTGCTCATTAACTTCCAGGTAGCGCAGGTTGGGAGAAATCAAAAATATGGCGTCATTAGTGCTTGTGAACAGCGATCGGTAGCGGCCTTCATTGCGGCGCGACTCGGCAAGGCTGTCACGCAGCACCAGATCGCCTAGAAGAAAGATAAAGATCAACGAAAGAAAGCTGATGACCAGCGGAGTCCACTCAGCTTCCTGCGCCATGTGCGAGATATCCGGAGGCAGGTAACGGTGCAGCGAGAGCGCGAAAATGAGAATATCAATGATCAGCGTCATCAAGGCCATGAACATGGCTACTCGGCCGCTGAGCAGCAGACGGGTGAGCACGATCAGCAGGAACTGGGGCACCAGCCAGATATTGTTGGTATTGGCCTCGATCAGCACCACGCCGGTGGCGAGACTCCAGAAGACCCACACCACCAGGCTGGTGGCAAGGATTACCTGGCCGCGCCGCCAAAGCAACCACACCACGATCATGAAGATTAGGCTGAAAATCTGAAGGGCGCGCACGAACGGCGTGGCCTCCAGGATGCGGCCGCTGAGGCCCCAGCCCAGCGGGATCAGGATGCAGGTGGTCCAGAAGACCAGGCCAAAATAGCGGGCACGCAGTTCTTCTGAGATGTCTCCGGCGCGGCTGAGGTGCAGTAAATTCCTAAGGCTTTGAGTAAATTGCATGTCAAAGAACGACCGCAGGAAATATAACTGAAAAGTCAGGCCGCATTGTCTTCAGCCACGATCACCTGGTTGCGGCCAGCCTGTTTTGCGCCGTACAAAGCCCGGTCGGCCTCGGCGAACAAGCCATCCAGCGAGTGAATACCGCTCTGGTTGAACACTACGCCCAGGCTCACCCGCAGGGCCTCTTGGATGCCATTTTCAAGGCGCACATGGCTGCGGTTGATGCGCTCACGCAGACGTTCAGCCACTTGCCTGGCAGTGTTTTTGTCTGCGCCAGGCAACAGCAGCAGGAACTCATCCCCGCCCCAGCGCCCGGCCCAGTCATTGCGCCGCATGCTAGTCTTGAGCAGGTTGCCTAGCGTACGCAATGCCTCATCGCCGGCCAGGTGACCGTGCGTATCGTTGATCTCTTTCAAATGATCCACATCCAGCAGCACCAGGCTGAGCGGCGTATGGTCCTGCTGGGCGCGTTTCCACTCCAGCTCGGCCCGTTCGGTGATGGCCCGGCGGTTGAGCAGCCCGGTCAGTTCATCGGTCATGGCCTGTGCTTCCGAGGCACGCAGGCTGCGTTCCAGCTCCTCGCGCAGCTGCATTTCATTGTCAACATCCCGCCCCGCAGCTTGCACTTCAACCAGCACGCCGTTTTCATCAAAAATGCCACGGTCGGTCCACTCCACCCAGCGCAGCGTGCCATCAGCGCGCGGATTCTGGTTACGGCTGGAGGAGAAGGGCCGCTCCAGGGTGATGGCTTCGATCTTGGCGCGCAGCTGGCGCGCCGCCTCTTCGGACGGCATTTGCTCCCATACCTGGAGTTTGCTCAGATCGCCTGACAGGCCGAAGAAGCGCAAGTAGGCCTCGTTGGCAAAAGTGATCTGGCCATACGGCGTGTAGCGGCAGATCATGTCGGTCTGATCCTGCAGGATGGCGAGGTAGTGCTGCTGGCTGCGATGCAGGGCGCGCTCCACCCGCTGGCGCTGGATGGCGCCACCCAGGATGCCTGCCGCGCCGCGCAACGCATCTTCTTCTTCAGAAGACCATTCACGCTCTGCCTTGATCTCATCGAAGCCAATGAAGCCCCACCATTCGTCGCCTACAAAAATAGGCACGACCAGGATGGATTTAAGTCCCTGTGACTGCAGACGGCGGCGCTCCACATCTGGCAGGTCTTGCACATTGGCGCTGATGACCTGATTGTTGGAAAGCAGGTCTACCCAGCGCATTAGGCCGGCTTCGCGGAAGTGCATGCTCTTGAAGCGGCCCAGTTCCAGATAGCCACCCACGCCCTCAGCCATCCAGGTGTGCATCTCATGCGACATGAGGTCACTACCCGGCGCACTGGCATTCTCAAAGATACGCACGCGGTCCACACCGGTGGCGTGGCCCAGCTCCTTCGCCACTTGATTGATGTTGTCTGCAAACGAGCGCCCGCGGAACAAGCGCTCAGCGGCCACGGACACCGCGGCCAGGATGGCGCCGCGCCGGCGCAGGTTGGCCTCTTGTGTGGCCTGGCTGGCCTGGGCGGCACGCAGATCGGCCACGCTTTCCACCAGCGAATCTTCTTTGGCCTGTGCCTCGCTGAAAGCGGTGCGCAGGCGACGTACATAGACCTGGGTCAGCCCCACGGCGATGAGGAAGAACAGCGATTGCGCCAGCCAATAGGCCAGCGGGGTCAGCACCGTCGCTTCCATCTCCGGATTGGCCAGGTGGTTGCGGAAGAGCAGGTAGTTGTACATGATGGTGAACAAAGCCAGGCCGGAGGCGAACGAACCGCTGACCAGCAGCCCTGCCATCAGTACCACCAGCATCTGCCCAAATGCAGAGACGCTGTAGATACCGGCGCCGTAATACATGGAAACCGCCAGCAGCACCCAGAAGGCCAGCAGCATGCTCATCCCGGCGGCAGTCAGGCGGCCGCGCTGCAAAAGCCACAGGGTGAGCAGCTCAGCGATCAGCACACCCCCCGCAGCCAGGATCCCGGTTTGATTGGTGGGAGTGAGGATTATGAAAACAAAAAGGAAGCCGAGTGTGGCCGGGATGAGTACTAACAAAATGCCGTGCAGAAGGCGGGCACGGCGATTGAGCTCAGATGTGCCCATCTCAGGGGAGGCCAACCAGCGTTGAAACCGTTCGATCATTGCTGGCTGGATTTTAATATCATTTCCAGATCTGCAAAGCCGCATCCAGGGCGGCGCTCACCTCTGCGGGCTGCTCCATCATCAGCATATGGCCGGCGCGGGGCAGGCTGAGATGGCGCGCTAGGGGCAGCGCCCGCGCCAGGGCCAGCGAGCTGCTCTCGGCCACCATTTGGTCCTCTGCCCCGCTCAGCACCAGAGCGGGCGTTTTGAGGCCAGCGGCCCGGGCGCTGAAGTCAAACTGGCTGCACGCCTTGAAATCAGCGTACAGCAATCCCTCCGGGTTCTCGAGCAATTGGCGGGTGTAGGCTGTGCGCAGGGCGGGGTGTGCGGTCCGCCCAAACGACCACTGCACAATGCTGCGCACGCCATCAGTCAGGCGGGCGGGTGCGTAGAGCTTCTCCAGCAACTGCGCATTCACCTGGAAGCGGGCGGCCGCGCCCAGCAGCAGCAAACCGCGCACCCGCTGCGGGTTGGCCTGCGCCATCAGCAGGGCGATCGCCGCCCCCATCGAATGCCCGCATAAAACGGCCGTGCTGATATCGAGGCCGTCCAGCCAGCTCCATAAGCTTTTGGCATATTCTTGAAGATCAGGCTTGGGGTCAGTGAGCGAACTGCCGTGGCCGGGCAGATCAGGCGCCAGTACGTTCCACCCCGGTAAGCGGCGGAGTTGATAGGGCCAGTTGGCATTGCTGCCACCGGCACCATGGATCAATATCAGCACCGGCAGGCTGGCGGCCTGTTGCGCTGTGGCTGCATAATACAGCCCCCCGCTTCTCGGCATTGCTCCTCGCGAGATGTGGTCTGCTGCCCCTTCAGCCCACCCTAGACCATCAACGTTGGCGAATAAAGTACGTAACCGCCCCCAACACCGCGCCCACTATTGCACAGACTGGCACTGCCAGCAGCACGTACGCAAACTGGCTCAGCGCAAAATCCGGAAAGCCATGCCCATGCAGCCCGCCCTTGAAGATCATCAGGCCCAGGGTCAAAACCGGCACAGCCGCCAGCCCGGCCCCCGCGGCCAGCGCAGCGATTAGCACGTCGCCCAGTGTAGACCAAAACGGCCAGAGTCGCAGCGCCAGCCACACACACAGATCCAACGCCAGCACCAGCGGGAACACGATACCGATGTCTTCAAACGGGAGCCAGACCAGGAACAGGATCAGCCAGCTGGCGCCCATATAGCGCATGACCCGCGGCGGCAACACGCCAGGCGGGGCCTCGTTCATAGTTCACCGCGGCGCAGGCGGTCGGCGGCCTGCTCGGTAAGCGGCACCCACACACTCAGGCGTGTGCCTTTGCCGCCGGCATTATCCATACGCAGGATGCCACTGATCAGGTTGGTGCGATCCTGCAGAATATCCAGCTTGTCCGGCTGGGCCGAGCGCGGCGCGCCATCGTCTTGCACTTCCAGCAGGCTGATGTTGCCATCCTGCTTGCTCAGGCGCACCACCACGTTGGCCGCCTGGGCATAGCGGTGGGCATTCTCCAGCGCCTCGGAAGCGATGGAGAATACGACGCCCTGCTTGCCGCGGTCCATGCGCGCCTCGGCCTCCGGGTCGGCTTGCAGTTGAACAGTGTAGCCATAGGTATCCTGCGCATGTTTAACAAGGTCTTCCAACGCCACGCATAGGCCGCTGGCCTCCAGCGCCTGCGGGCGCAGAGTGAATAGCATGAAGCGCATTTCTTTTGTGGTGCGGCGCGAAAGGTCTTCCACTTTGTAGAGTTCTTCGCTGGCCGCGGCGGCATCCTTGGCCAGCAGGCGGCGCGCCAGGTTGATGCGCATGGCGATGGCGGCCACATTCTGGGTTGGCCCGTCATGCAGGTTGCGCGCCAACTGCTGGCGCGCCTGGTCTTGAATGTGGGCGATGCGCTCTTTTTCTTCGGTGAGCGCTTCGTAGAGTTGAGCGTTTTGCAAGGCACCCATCAACTGGCGGGCGATGACGCCAGCCAGTTCGCAACGCTCGGGCGTGAAGAAATTAGCCTCAGGGTGGGCGAAGAACAGCACGCCAAACAGGTCGAGACCGGAGACCAGCGGCAGCGCATACAGACTCTGCGAGTTGTGCAGGCCGGCCAGCAGCTTGAACTCCTCATCCTTGGCGGGCAGTGGCACCTGCTGAGGCTCGCCCTGCTGCAGCAAGTGCGCCAGGGCGCCTTGCTGCCCGGGCAGAACCCGCCCCAGGTCCTGTGCGGTCAGGTGGCGGGCGGCGGCAACGCGCAGCCCGCCTTCGTCGAACAGCAGCACTGCGCCGAGTGTGCGCGTCACGTTCTCGTGCGGATCAACAAACGCGTTCGAGCCAACATCCAGCGCGTTCTCCAGCACCTGCTCGAACACCAGGCTGGAGTTCACTTTTTGGGTGATGGCAAACAGGGTCTGGGCGCGCTCGCGGTCCCGCCGGGCAGTCTCCAGCCCTTGGTAGTCGCCCATCTGCTGTTGCTCACGCAGGCCAAAGTGCACCTGGCGTCCCCAGAAGCCCAGCACGCTGCCCACCAGCAGAAACGCCAGCGTCGGCAGCAACATCAGCAACGGAACCTGCGCCAGCGGCACATCAATGGCCGCCAGGGCCGCAAAGCTGGCCGCGGTCAGTACGCCCGCGGCCAGGCCGCCGCCCAAGCCGAACGACCAGGCGGCGCGTACGACCGGGAACAAGCCGAGCCAGACCAGCGGACCGAGCACCGTGCGGCTGAAATAGAACTGCGCCACCGCGAACAGGAAATCTACGATGACTTCGATCAGGTCCTGGCGCGGCCAAGCCTGGCCGCGCAGCCAGCGTAGCGAGAGCCACAGGTTCCACACGCCCAGCGCCGCCACCAGCAAGGGGATGGTGATGACGCCCGCCCCGTTAATCGAGAGCTGGATCGCCAGGGCCAGCAAAAGCACCCAGCGGCTAAGAATGGCAAAAGCGGGGATATCCGCACGCATGAGGGCATGATAACAGAGCAGAGCCGCCAGCTATAATCACCGCATGCCACGCCTGACCAAGATCTATACCAAGACCGGCGACGACGGCACCACCGCCCTGGGCAGCAAGCAGCGCGTGCCCAAGGACCACCCGCGCGTGCGCGCTTACGGCGCGGTGGACGAGCTGAATTCGCTGATCGGCCTGGCGCTGGCGCAGGGACTGTGCGAGAAGTTGGCCATCGCCCTGCCCCCCATCCAGAACCAGCTCTTTCATCTGGGTAGCGATCTGTCCTTCCCGCCGGAGGAAGCCGAAGAGTTCAAAGTGCCGCGCATCGAGCAACGCCACATTGATGCGCTGGAGAAGTTTATTGATGAATTGAACACCGAGCTCGGCCCGCTGGAGAACTTCATCCTGCCCGGCGGCAGCCTGGGTGCGGCCACCTTGCAGGTGGCCCGCGCCGTATGCCGCCGGGCCGAGCGCCGCCTGGTCACCCTGGCACGCGAAGACAGCGTGCGCCCGGAATCGGTCACCTATGTGAACCGCCTCTCCGACGCGCTATTCGTAATGGCCCGCTATGAGAATTTGCAACGCGGCGTCAGCGAGCCGCTGTGGAACAGCCGTGACTGATCAGGGCTGATAGATCTGCACGTACTCGATTCCATCCACCACAACCGCATACACCGGCTCTAAGCCGGCCAGCGCATCCAGCAAATTTTGCGGCGTGCCGCGCTGCCACTGGTGCACATAGATCACAAGATAGTCGTGAGCCAGCACAGCATCCATCTGCGCCGGGCTTAGTTCCAGAGCGATCGGAATATCATCGGCTTCACGCGGAAACATCAGATTGAAGCTATTGCTGTACCAGCTGGCCACGCTGCCCTGCTGTGAATTCAGGTAGCCAGCCGCCTGGTCCAGCCCCTCGCCCCAGCCAATCATCATCTGGCGCTCCACCGACGTAATCACGCGCAGCAGTGAGTTGTAGTAGCTCAAGTAATACGGGAAGCTGGATGCCGCGCTCACCAACTGCAGCGCCACCACCGCAGCCAGCGCGGCCCTTTGGCGTTTGTGCGGCCACGCGGCCAGCGCCGCCCACCAACCCCAGCCCGCCGCCAGCAGCAAGGCTGGCATGGCGGGCAGCAGGTAACGGTCGAACTGTTTATCAGCCAAGCCCATAAAGAGCATGAACGCCAGCGCAAAGGCCAGCAGCATGCGCAGCGTCGCCGGCGCGTTTCTCAGCCGCCACAAGGCTAGCCCGAGGCCCAGCAGGGTCAGCGGCGTGCTGCGCCATACGTAAGCCAGCGGATAAAAGTACAAACCCGCCGCGCCCAGGTCGCCATCCGGAAAGACCTGCCCATTGAAGAACACCGGCCCGCTGAATTCGCCCTGCGCCGTGCCTAGTGCATAGCCAAGCATGCGCACCACCGTATCCAGCGGGGCCACCCACATCGCCGGGAAAGCCGCCGTAAGAACCACTAACGCCAGCGCCGCCCAGCCCGCGGCCACGCCCAGCCCGGCCAGCCAACCGCGCCCCGTGCGCTCGCCGCGCAACTGCCACAGTGTGAGCAGCAAAATAAACGGGAACAAGAACCAGGCCGGGGTTTTGGTGAGCAGCGCCAACCCGGCCGCCAGCGCCGAGGCCAGCAGGCTAATAGGTTGGCGCGTATGCCAATGATCCCAATACGCCAGCACTGCCAGCAGCATCAGGCTGGCCAGCAAGCCATCCAGATGCAGCAGGCGCTGGTGTGCGGCCACAAACGGTGCACCGGCCAGCAGCAACAGGCCCACGATGGCCGGCCCCGCGCCCAATTGGCGGAAAGCGAACAGGCCCAGCAGCGCAAACGCGGCGGTATGCAACGCCACCAGAGCCAGCCGCGCCGTGGAGAGCACATTTGCCGGGTTCAGGCCGCGGTTCTCCAAGAGCTGGAGCAACGTGGTGTCATGGATCTCGCCTTGTTCAATCTGCTCTGGCAGATCCGGCGCGTAGCGCATAAAGGTGCTGGCGCCTGCCCACAGGGTAACGACGCCTGGGTGTTCTGACTGGAAGGTGTCGGCCCACTCGCCGCGCTCCACCGCCAGGTAAAAATTGGCCGAGCGCAGGAACCACAGTGCCTCGTCAGTAGTGACGAAGCGCCCCAGCCCCGGCAGGCGCACTGCCACAAACACCAGGGTTAGGATGCCCAGCAAGAACCACTTTTGATAACGCGTCAGCCATTGCATAGCAAGGCGCATTATAGCTGTGCGCCAGATTGCGCTCCGCTTGTCCAGTGGCTTGACACTACCCCCAATCTCTTGAAAAAACGGTGCGGACTAATTATGATATTAGAACAATAGTTCTATGTCAGCCGCCATACTCAAAACCGCCCATCGCAGCAAGACCGCCGTTGCCCTCATCGTGCAGCAGTACCGCATGCTGGCGGGCAGCCAGCGCAAGCCCGCCACCCTGCGCGAGTTTGCCAACGCGCTCAGCGAGGCGCTGCTGCCCATCGGCCGCCGCATCAGCTACCAGAGCATCAAGAACTGGCAGGACCGCATGTACCTGCCCGATACGCTGATGATGATGCGCCTGGCCCAGGCATCCAAACACGATTGGCGCGGCGAGTTTGCGGCTGACATTCTGGCGGCCATGCACCCGCAGGATTACGAGCCGCTCACCGAGATAGGCCGGTGGGCGCTTGGCCGCAGCGACGAGATCAGACTCACAGGGGGACACTATGGGGGCCAAAAAGAAAGCGCACACATCCAAGGGACGCGTGGACGTTGAGGTCACGCGCGTGGAGCACTACGCCTGCGGCTGCACCACCACCCGCATCGAGACCAGCCAGCTGGAGCGCAAATGGCTGCTGGCCTGCGGCGGCCATCAGGGGCGCCTGGTAAAGGTCGAGACGATCATGGAGTACCAACTCAGCGCAACCGCGCAGCCGGCTAAGGGGTGATGCGCAGTTCGATGCGGTCGTAATCTGGCCCACTGCCTAGCACACGGATGGTGATACCTTCCACCGTCACTGCTTCGCCCAGGCGCAGTGTGGACTTGGCGAAGGCGTAGTCATCTTCCAGCTCAGGCACCACCAGCATGGGGCCGTAGCCGCTGGGCACGTTGGGATCAATGATGTACACCAGTGCGCCGGGCTCGGGCATGTATTGGTCATAGCCCAGCGCCCGACGTGACTCGACCACCAGCAGGCGGCTGGCATCCAGCGGCGTGACCAGCGCCTTGAGCCCGCCAGGCTGCTCAATGGCGCTGAGCTCCAGCTCCACTTCCTGGCCCGCCGGCAGGCAATATACCTGTTCGTCATCCAGCCAGCCCAGCACCCAGCGCTCAATGGCGGTCAACTCCGGCGTGTGGCCGTAGATGTTGCCCATTACGCTGTAGCCGCCGGTATACGGAAAGATGTCCTCCACCAAGCCATAGGCGTACAGGTCAGGCAGGCCCAGGCTGTGGCCCGTCTCATGGTTGAGCCACAGGTAGCCCCAATGCAGCAGGTCGCGGCCGGAGGTCATGCCGTTGGGGATGATGTTGCCGTCCGCGGTCAGGCCTGAATCCAGAAAGCCGGTGTAGGTTGGCCCATACACAATTTCATACGCGTCCGGGTTGTTGACCAGCACCACCATATCGGTCTGCGAGAAATCCACCTGCGGGTCCGCCAGGTCCACCGCCTCCTGCAAAAAGGCCAGATGCCTGTAGTATTCGGTAAGGCTATCGCCATAATGGGCCGAGAGCTGGCTGAGGCGCAGCCAGGTGAAGTAGGGCTCCAGCTCCAGTTCAAAGCGCCCGTAGGATTGCTGAACGAAGAACTCTTCGGCCATGGGCGAGATCATCGCAAACACGTCTTGCGGGCTGCTGGTGGCCGGCGCATCGCTGAAATCGGCGAACAGCACGATGGCGTTGACCTTGCCCAGCGAGGGCAGGCGGTGCTCCGAGCGCGGGAAGCCAAACCCCAAATGCACGAACGAGGGCCGCTTGCACATCTCGGCCGAGGGCGACGTGGGGCTGGGCAGCAGCGTGCGGGTTGGCGTGGGCGTGGCGCTCGGCCGCGGGGTGGCGCTGGCGGTCAGTGTGGGCGTAACCGTCGGCGGGCTGGGCGCCAGGCTGCAGGCGGCGAGCGCAAAGACCGCAAGGCTTAACAATGAAGCGGGTACGCTATGCATAAAAAGTGATTATATGCGCACACACTGTGCAAGCTACGTACGCAGCTTTGCTGCATACGTAGCTTGCACAGTGTGGTTGAACGTCTTAGAATGACGTTACATTCGCCTATGTGGACTCTCACCGTCCGCTCGCCGGACAGCAAACCCACCGAATACATCCTCAAGCCAGGCTCGAACACCATCGGTCGCCGCCAGGATAACGACATCCTGATCGGCGACGAGGCCGCCTCGCGCCAGCACGCCCAGATCCACCTGGACAGCGAAACCAACACCATCACCATCCGTGACCAGGGCAGCCGCAACGGCACTTACATCAACCGCCGCCGCATCACTGAGAATTTTGACTTCAAGCTCAGCGCCAATGATGTGGTGCGCATCGGCCTGTACGAGATCCTCGTCACCCAGCAAGCCCTCAGCGCAGAAGAGGAGCTGGCCGCCCGCGGCCTGCAACCCTTCAGCCGCGAGCTGCTGCTCGAATCCTTCGACAATCACGCCGTGCTGCTGTACGAGGTCATCCAGCAGCTCAACAACATCCTTGATGTTGAGGTAGCCCTGAAAGAGGTCAGCCGCCTGCTGCAGGTGACCCTGGGCGCCGACCAGTGCCAGGTCATTGTCGCCAAAGACTTCCCACGCCTGGAGGAGTTGGGCTTCCCGCGCACCATCGCCCAGACCGCCATCCAGCAGCGCAGCGCGGTGTTGCTGCCCAGCAAGGAGCCGCAGACCCGCAGCCTGATGGAGAACACCGCCCGCCAGCTCAACATCCATACCGTGCTGTGCGTGCCGGTCATCAGCAACGACAAGACCATTGCCCTCATTTACATCGTCAAGAACCGCAAAGACACGCGCTACTTCGGCCAGCGCGACATGCAGCTGGCCGTGGCGGTCGGCCACCTGGCCGCCCTCACCATCGAGCGCGTCACTCTGATGGAGCGCGTGCGCGAGGAGCAGCGCATCCGCCAGCTGTTGCAGCGCTTCGTGGCCCCGGTGGAGGCCGAGTTGCTGCTGCGCAACTACCTGAGCAGCGGCAACCTGCCGCAGCTCACCGAGCAGCGCCTGACCGTGCTGTTCGTGGATATTGCCGGCTCCAACGGCCTGGCTGAGCAGATGGGCGCCAAGAAATTCGGGGAGCTGCTCGAACGCTATTATCAAGACGTGACCGACATCGTCTTCCAGCACGGCGGCCTGCTGGATAAGTACTTGGGCGATGGCGTAATGGCCGTGTTCGGCATGAGCGGCAAGGGCAACCCTGAAGCAGACGCGGTTGCCGCCGCGCTGGAGGTGCTGCACCTGGCCACCGTACGCTACCAGAGCGCTGAGCGCCCCATCCAGGTGCGGGCTGGCATCAACACCGGCAACGCCGTGGCCGGCTACGTCAGCACCAAGGAGCGCGTGGAGCTGACCGTGCTGGGCGATGCGGTCAACATTGCCGCCGGGCTGCAGAAACTGGCCCAGCCCAACGGCATCGTGGTTGGCCCCGAGACCGCCGAGGCCATTCGCGGCCAATACAAACTCCAAGACCTGGGCGAAGTGCATATCAAAGAACGCAACCAGCCCGTACAGGCCAGCGAAGTCATCTTCCGCTAGGCAAATTCGTGTCGCCCTGAGCGCAGCGAAGGGCAATTGCTGAGTGAGTTTTAAAACAAGCCTGCGGAAACTATCGCTCCCAGCGGTTAAACTTGGGGCATGTCGATTGCCTTTCAGGACCAATACCTTGACGCCCGCGCCGACTGCTGGGGCTGCGGACGCAACAACCACCACGGGCTGCACATCAAAAGCTACTGGGACGGCGAGGAAGCCGTAGCCCACTACACCCCCGCCGAGCACTTCAGCGGGCACAAGGGTGTGCTCAACGGCGGCATCATCGCCACCCTGGTGGATTGCCACTGCATCGGCCTGTGCATGGCCCACGCCCACCGCACTGAAGGGCGCGTGATCGGTACCCAGCCGCTCATCACCTACGTCACTGGTTCCCTCAAGGTGGATTACCTGAAGCCCACCCCGCTCAACGGCCAGCCGCTGGAGCTGCGCGCCCGGGTGGAGCGCGTGGAAGGCCGCAAAACCTTCGTGCGCTGCAGCCTGCTGGCCGGCGGCGTGGAGACCGCCCGCGGCGAGGTGTTGGGCGTGCGCATCCCTGAGCCCCCGGAGCAGCCATGAAAGTAAGCTACCGCCCCACCTTTGAGCAGTTCTCAGACAATTACCTGGCCACCTACTACAGCGGCGGGGTGCAGACCCTGCGCCGGGTAGCCGGCGGGCCGCTGGTCATGCTGCTCGGCTCTCTCATTATTGTGCTCACCTTTGACCGCACCGAGGCCTGGTGGCTGCGCCTGCCCGCCGTGCTGCTGGGCCTGTACGTCTTCTGGCGCGGCCTGGCCTACACCGTAGGGCCGCTGTTCAACGTCTACCTGGTCTCGCTGCGCAAGGAGAAGCTCTTCGGGCCGGATGCTCCGCTCACTACCCTGCAGATCAGGGGCAAAAAGCTGCACATCGAGCAGAACGACGAGAAGGTCGTGGTGCCGGTGGAGCACATCCAGTCCATCCAGTACCGGGGCGATAGCACCTGGCTGCTTACCTTCAGCGACCAGATGCTGTATGTCCCCCGTGAAGGGCTGGAAAGCGGCCAGCACGATCCCTTCGTCGCCAAGCTGGAGGAGCTGCTGACGCCTGAAGAGGTTGAGGAGTAAGGCCAAGCTACCTAAAGGCCACGCCGAAGGCGACCACACAAGCCTTCAAAAGTCAAACATTTGTGCTAATTTTTAGGGGCTTTTTTCCATTGCACCTCTAGAGCCCGAATGTTAAACTTAAGTAGCTTCGGATAAATCCAACCGGCAGCAAATTCGAGACCTCATAAAGGAGAGGACTATGGCATATTCTTTCACCAATTCCAAAGGCACCACCTACTACCTGCACTCTCGCTCCAGGCCCAACAAGAGCGGAGGCACCACCACCCTGTACTTCTTCTCGAAGGAAGTCAAAGAGGGTTCGGTGGACATGCTGCCCTCCGGCTACGAAGTAGCCGAGATGAAGACCGGCCTGCCGGTACTCAAGAAGACCCAACCGGCCGCCTAGCGCCCGGTACTCTGTAACAACAAAAAACGGCCTGCGGGCCGTTTTTTGTTTTCCCGCTCACAGGCGGGTAAGTACGAATTGGCGGGGTGTGCGGGCTTTGCGCTCCCATATCAGCTGAAAGCGTGATTTGACCCGCGGCTCAAAGCCTTCCAGGTAGCGCTCAGGATGAGCCTTGGCAAAGTGGGCATCCCCTTCGGCCAGCTCCAGCATTTGCGTAAAGAAAGCCGGCGCATCGCTCACTACGCTCAACTGGCCGCCCGGCTCCAGGGTGCGGGCCATGGCGTCCAAAAAAACCTCGTTGAAAATGATGCGCTTGGCATCGGCAGGCTTGTGTTGCGGGTCAGGGAAGTGCAAGTAGGCCCTCCGCCAGCCCCCTGGCGGCAGCATTGGCCCCAGCAGTTTGAAATCGGCCCGCAGCACCTTCAGGTTGGGCAGCCCCGCCTCGGCGGCCAGCCAGGCCGCCCAGTGGGCCGAACGGTTGGAAATTTCGATAGCGAGCACATTGGCAGCCGGGTCGGCGGCGGCCAGGCTCAGGGCGAATTCGCCCGTACCGGCCCCAATCTCGACCTCCAGCGGCAGCTCGTTGCCGAAAAGAGCCTGCGAGGTCAGCGGGGGGAAGCTGCCCGATTCCAGCGCCAGGCGGCGCGGGTGCCACTCCAGCAAATAGCGCTTGGCCAGCTCGGCGGGCAGCTTGCGCAGCTCGATCCGCCCCAGGTAGCGGCCACGGGCCATTAGCCGGGCCTCCAGTTCTGCTCCAGGCTGCGCAGCAAGGCCAACAGCACGGCCGATACGCCCAGCAGGATCAGCGAGAGGGCGATGGCGACGCCGCGGTCGCTCTCCAGGCCGATGTAAATAGCCAGCGGCATAGTCTGCGTGCGCCCCATGAGATTGCCGGCGAACAGCAGGGTGGCGCCGAACTCGCCCAGCGCCCGCGCCAGACACAGCAGCCCACCGCTGATCAGGCTGGTGCCAGCGGTGGGCACCATGACATAGCGAAAGAGCTGCCAGTTGCTGGCGCCCTCGGTAACGGCTGATTCCTCGAGCTCCTTGTCTACATTAATAAAGCCCAGGCGTGCCGCCCGCACGAACAGCGGAGCGGCTACGAACAGCTGGGCCAGCACCACCGCCAGCGTGGTGAACGGCAGGCTGACGCCCCAAGCCACCAGGCTGCCGCCCAGCAGGCCGCGGCGGCCAAACGCCAGTAGCAGCGCCAAGCCTGCCACCGAGGGCGGCAGCACGATGGGCAGGTCTACGATGAGCTCGATCAGCGCCTTGCCGCGGAAGCGCCAGCGCGCCAGGGCGAACGCCAGCGGCGCGCCCAGCACGATCGCTAGCAGCGTGCTGGCCAGGCTGGTGCTCAGGCTCAGGCGCAGGGCCGAGACGGCCTGCGCCTGGCTCAGCCGCGTCAGCAGGTCGGGCGTCAGGCCTTCCAGCAGCATGGCCGCCACCGGCAGGCCCAGGAACACGCTCAGCAGCACGCCGGGAAGCACCAGCAGCCAGGTGGTGGATGGACGCTTCACTGCATGCCCCCAATGGGGTCAGGCGGAATATTGCGGATGGTGTCGCTCCAGCGCGGCGGCAGCTCGGCACCATCCGGCAGCGGCTCCAAAAAGATGGAGCGCGCCAGGTCGGGGCAGTCTGCCCGACCGTGGTTGTAGTAGTCGTCGTTGCCGTAGTCCAGGTACATGAACAGCGGCGAATAGGTGCCGTCGTACTGGTGATACATCAGGTCCTGCGGGTGGTCGCTGACGTGGTTCCCGTTGTAGTTGGGGGCGCACTCGCCCACCATGCCCAGCATGTGCAGCAGCTCGTGCAGGATGGTGGCTTCAAAGAAGCCGGTGTAATCCGCCGAGCGGGTGAAATTGCGCGGGCAGGTCAGATCCCGGGTGGGGTTGTAGCCGCGCAGCAGCAATACCGCCGTCTGGCCGATGCCGTTGGGCGGCACCGGGGCCAGCCCACAGTAGCCTTCGTTGGTGACCACAAAACCGTCGTAGTACACAATGTACAGCTTGTTCTCCTTGGCGCGGCCGGTGATCTTGAGCCAGTGCTCCAGCAGACCGTTGATGCTGCGATATTCCTGGCTGATCTCGTCAGCCGTATACGGCAGGCGGATGAACGTAATATCCAGCTTGCCGTTGGCCGTGTCGTAGCGCAGACGCTGGCCAGTCTTGTTGTGCAGCCAATAGTTCATGGCGCTGGCAGACAGCTCGATCTCGCCGCTAACATCCAAAAAGCCATCCTTCCCATCGCTGGGCAGCGCGTACACAAAGTGCACCTGGTAGCCGTCTACATCATCGGGCTGGTCATGGGTGGAGTACGGCTGGTCGGTATCGCGTTCGGCGGGCAAGCCCACCGCTGGCGCAGTCGCCAGCGGCTGGCTGGTGGGCGCCGCCGTCTCGGCTGGCGCCTCCTCCAGCGATGGCACAAAAGCCTCCAGCATCAGCGTACTGGTAGGCGTGGCGCCGGGCGGCTCTGGCGTTATAGCCCGGCACGTCACCAGCAGGCCGGCTACCAGCGCCAGCAAAAGAGCGGTGCGCCTATGCATTCATGCAGTATAAACGCCAGCAGTACACTGCTATAATCCCGTGCTGGTAGCGCATGGGCAATTTATCGCGGCGCTTCTCGGGTTTGCTGACCTATCGCAATCCGTTTCTAGGGATCTTCCTCCCTCTTCTGCTGTACATCATTCTCCGTTATCTGATCCCGCAACACGATCTGCATCTGCAGCACCCCGCAGAGCATTTTCAGATCGTCAGCGCTACCTCGCTGTTCTCGCTACTCATCGCCATCGTAGTTGGCGTGATCGGCATCCGCCAGCGCAACCTGCAGGTGCTTTATGTCTCGCTGGCCTTCATTTCGCTTGCAGGGCTGTTCAGTGTCCATGGGCTCGCCACGCCGGGCTTTCTGCTTGGCCCCAACGCCCTGGTTGGCGTGGCCGTGCAGCTGGCTCTACTTACAACCAGCTTCTGGCTGTTGATCTCAGCCTTGCCCACCACTCACCGGATCAATAGCTTGCTTGGCCGCAGGCCAAGTTTGTTGCTTACAGCTTACGTACTTGCCTTGCTTGCTTTCGGCCTGTACGCCCTGCGCCAGCCAGACATTGTGAATTGGATCCCGGTCAACCAGAACCCTTTGCGCTACTTCGCCACGGCAGTGACCTTATTCATGGCCAGCATAGCCTTCTGGCGTTATTGGCGCTCATACCGTTACACAAGCTTCCCCTTCCAGCTGGCCGTCACATACACGGCCGGCTGGATCGCCGTTTCGCAGCTCATCGTCATCACCGGGCAGACTTTCTATCTGAGCTGGTGGATCTATCACTTCCTGCTGCTGGGCTGCGTCCTGGTGTGCATCATTGGCCTGGCGCGCCAATACCGCCGCCCGGGTACGCCCATGCTGGCACTGCAAGGCCTGTTCAGCGCCAATCCTGAAGAGCAGATCCAGGCTGGCATCGGCGAGCCGGTGCGCAACCTGGTGCGCGCCACCGAGATCCGTGACCCGTACACCGCCGGCCACCAGCACCGCGTGGCCCACGGCGCATTGCGCCTGGGCCAGGCGCTGGCGCTGCGGCCGGAGCAACTGCGCGCGCTGGTGCAGGGCGGCGAGATGCACGACGTGGGCAAGCTGCAAGTTTCCCGCGAGATCCTCAACAAGACCGGCCCGCTGACCCCCGAGGAGCGCAAGGCCATCGAGGCCCACACCACGGCCGGCTACGAGATGTGCGCCGGCCTGGGCCTGATGGGTGATGAGCTGGCCATCGTGCGCTGGCACCACGAACGCATGGATGGCACTGGCTACCCGGATCGGCTACCCGGTGAGCAGATCCCGCTGCTGGCCCGCATCATGGCGGTCAGCGATGTGTTCGACGCGCTCACCTCCAGCCGGGCCTACCGGCACGCCTGGTCAGTGGACGAGGCCCTCAGCTACATGCAGCAGAACAGCGGCACCCAGTTCGACCCGCAGCTGGTGACCGTCTGGCTGCAGCTGGTGCACGACGGCCAGATACGCTTGATGCATTCGTAACCCGCCTTAAACTGAAAGCGGCGCCTTGCGGCGCCGCTTTATTCTTGCGAGAACTCAGTGCTAACTTAGGAAAGTACAGGAGTAACGTCTTGCGCCTGGGGGCCTTTTTGGCCCTGGACAACAACGAACTCAACTCGCTGGCCTTCCTCCAAGGAGCGATAGCCCTCACCGACAATGGCGCTGAAGTGTACAAACACATCTTCGCCATCATCACGTTTGATGAAGCCAAAACCCTTGGTGGCGTTAAACCACTTGACTTCGCCAGTTACGCGTTCAGCCATGATCCGGAGCCTCCTTTCTCAAAGTTGCTAGAGGTCTGACGATGGCTCGTCTATCAGTGGAACGCCCAACTGTTTGACAACTGCTAGCACTAGCCGGGATTCTAGCATGGGCAAATCTGGCCTGTCAATCATCTGACATTTGGGGCAAAAGCCCACAAAACAGGGCATAAAACACACGAGCTCTGACAAAACTGTTAGGGGCATAGTAAGCAGCCCATGCTACGATAGCAGTAGTTATCAGCTTTATTAGGTCGGATAATAATCAATCGCGATGCCAAAAATCCTAGTAATCGAGGATATGCCAGATAGCGCCGAGCTGGCCGCTCAGATATTGCGCCGCTATGGCCATGATGTGTATATCGCGCCCACTGGCGAAGAAGGGCTCAAACTGGCCATCGAGCACAAACCTGATCTGATCGTCTATGACTACTGGCTGCCGGATATAAACGCCCAGACTTTTCTAACCCGTCTGCGCACCGTAGCCGGGCTGGAACGCACGCCGGTGCTGGCCTGCACGGCCACCCCGGCCGCCGCGCTGCAGCCCAGCCTGGGCGAGAACGGCTTCAGCGGCCTGCTGCACAAGCCATACCGCGTCAGCAGCTTTATGGAAGCAGTAGACGCCCAGCTGGCCTGACTACGCACGTGGCCGCGTTAAGATGGCAACCCCCGCCCCCACGGCAATCGCCAGCACCAGCAGGAACAAGACCATCTGTGGCAGTTCGCTCATCATCACCGTCGGCCCAACGCCAGCGCCAGCACGACTACGAGCAGTACCAGCAACACAACAGGATTGCTGAGGGCTTGCCCCGCGTCGCCGCCACTGCCGCCCTCCCCTTCGCCCAGCGAGAGGTCAATCCCCAATTGACCTTGGCAACCCGCCAGCAGCAAGCTGGCCACTACCAGAATTAACATGCACACGCTTAACCAACGCATTGCAGGTGTTTTCATGTTTGCCTCCAGAACTATTCGGAGAACGAGCGCGCAGCCTGGGTATTACGCCTTCGTGTTTTATCCACCCGTGAGATATACTCGAAGGCAGAACGGACGTTTCGTCTTTGGCAAATAGCAAGCAACTGGTTCGCGAAGAACAAATCGTTCGCGAAGCCATCAACGGTGGGCAGCAAGCCTTCGCGGTGCTATACGACGCTTATGTCGATAGCATCTTTCGTTTTATCTACATCCGCGTCGAAGACCAACAGACCGCGGAAGACATCACCTCCGGGGTCTTTCTGCGTGCATGGGAGAAACTGGGCAAGTACCAGCAGCGCGGCCTACCCTTCCGGGCCTGGTTGTTCCGCATTGCGCGCAATGCGGTGATCGACCATTACCGCACTCGTAAGGAAGTCGCCCCGCTGGAAGCGGCGATCAATGTCACCGATAAGAATGCCCACTCCGTTTCGGACGGGGTGGCGCTCAAACTGGAAGCTGAGAATATTCTTAACTTAATGCACCATCTCACCGAGGACCAGCGTAACGTCTTGACCCTCAAGCTCGTTCATGGTCTTGATACAGAAGAAGTGGCAAAAATTTTAGGCAAGCGTCAGGGGGCCGTACGGGCTTTGCAAATGCGGGGGTTGCAAACCCTGGCCAAACTGATGGAGAACTAGTGACCGATCTTGAACGCGCCCTGGATGGCGCCATTGAACTGGTGCAGCAGGGCAAGAGCCTTACAGAGGCCCTGGCGCTGTACCCGGAACACCGGACACAGCTGGAACCCCTGTTAAAGGTAACGCTGCAGATTAGCCAGGCTGGCGGAACTTTGCCCCCGGCTGCCTTCAAAACGCGCGGTCGCGCCCAGCTGGAAGGCCAGATGGCTACCCGGCCGCATAACCGCGGCCGCAGCCTGCTTTTTAAGCTGGCTGGCAGCCTAGCGGCCGTGGTGCTGACCCTGGCAACCGCCACCACCGTCATGGCGCAAAGCGCCCTGCCGGGCGAGACCCTGCACGCCTGGAAGCTTTATAGTGAGCAGGTGTGGCGAAGCTTGCACAGCAACCCGGTGCAGGCTGACCTGCAGATCGCCCAGCGCCGCCTTGAAGAGCTGCTGGCCGTGGAGGGTGATCCAACCCGCGTGCCTGCCGCGCTGAGCGCCTACGCCAGCGCACTGGACGTGCTGCGCAACGACCTGGAAGCTCTGCCAGACCGTGCCCTTTCGGCCCAACAGGCCTTGCACGGCCAGCGTGACCTGGTGCAATCCGCCCTTGAGGCGGCCGGCACCACGGTGGACGAAGTCTTCACCATCCTGCCCACGCTGGATGTGCTCATCACCGCCAACCCTGTGCAGGTTCCGCTTTCCACGCCGGTTGAGCAGATTCAACTGGTCGTGCCAGCGATACCCTCAGTATCGCCAAGCAAACCTGAGGCGCCAGCCGGTTCAATTGGTGAAAACCCTTCGTCAGAAACTGGCAAGGATAGTATTATTGAGCAGCTTCAGAATGTGATTGACACCGCACGCGGAATTCTTAGCTTGGACAAATAAACACCATGAAGCAAGTCAAGGTTTCACCGCTGCTTGAACTGCGCATCCGTTGGTTGGTGCCAATCGTAGTGCTCTTTTCGCTATGGCTCAATTACAGCATTGCCAACGCCGGGTCTTTTGATATAGACCAGTTTGCCCCCGTGGTCCTGCGCTCCGCATCGCTGGCGGATTATGGTCAGGATCAGGCCAACATGGCCTTTCCCGCTGTGGACCCTGAACTACTTGAAGAAGTTTTACGCGATAGCGGCGTCACTGCGGATACGAATAACTCTGGCGCATTGGGCAATTTGAGCAATGCCAGCGAGCCGGAGGTTGACACTTTACCCGCTCAACCAATTGTGCAGGCTACCCCCACGGCTACAAAAACAGCGCCAACGCCAGTGCCTACCGAGATAAACGTACCGCCAATGGTTGAGCCAGAATCTCCTGGCCAGGGCAATGGCCAAGGGCAGGGCAACGGCCAGGGCAACGGCCAAGGCCAGGGCAATGGCCAAGGGCAGGGCAATGGCCAAGGCCAGGGCAACGGACAAGGCAAGGGCCAGGGCAACTCGCCCTAACGGCTCATCAATTTACGAAATGCCTCCACCACGCTTGGATCAAAGTGGCGGCCTGATTGCTCAACAATGTAAGCCATTGCATTTTCCGGCGCCATGGCATTGCGATATGGTCTGTCTGAAATAAGCGCATCCCATACATCAACAACTGCAAAGATACGCGCCTCGAGCGGTATCTGGGTGCCTTTCAACCCTCTTGGGTAACCGGTACCATCCCAGCGCTCGTGATGGCAGTATGGAATAGTTAGCGCGGGCTTTAGGAAGCCAATTTGCTCAATAAACTCACGCGCACGTTCAGGGTGCCTGCGCATGACTGCCAATTGTTCATTTGTCAATCTGCCGGCCTTCAATAGGATTGAATCCGGCACGGCGATCTTGCCAATATCATGCAGCAACGCCCCGCGGCGGATATCCACCAGTGCCTCTTCACCAATGCCCATGCTGCGAGCCAGCGCCACGGTCAGCTCGGCCACGCGGCGGCTGTGACCTTCGGTTTCGTGGTCGCGCAGGTCGGTCGCCCGCGCCCAGCCTTCGATCGTCTTTTCGTAAGCCTCAAGCAATTCCTGCTTGGATTCGTTGAGGCTTCCCAGCATATGATTGAAGGACTCTGCCAGCACGCCGATCTCATCCCGGCCCTGGGCCGGCACGCTGACGTGCAGATTACCAGCAGCCGCCTGCTGGGCAGCGGCCTTTAGGCGGCTGATCGGCTCTGTGATGCGCCCGGCGGTCCACAAACCCACCAACATCACCAGCACGGCTGAGCCTGTGGTAAGCAACAATGCGTTATTGCGCGTAAGCTGGGTGGCCTGCACCAGAAAGTTGGTCGCCAATGAAACACCAACAATACCTTCAGCCTGGCCTCGCACTGCCCACACAGTGTGAATTTCGCTGTAACTGATGCTGGCGTCTTCCAGTGGCAGGATCAGGCTGCCGCTGTCTTGGTTGCTCAGCACAACTTCAGCCTGCACGTTGGTCAGCGGGCGCGCCTCAGCCAGAGTACTTGTCAGTACCTGGCCGTCTGTCCGGTAAAAGCTCACTTGCGCCAGGCTTTCCTCGCGCAGAGCATTTGCCAGGCTATCCACGCGCCTTCCCACTAAGAGCACGCCAACTACCTCGCCCTGCTGGTTTATAGGGCCGCTGAGAGTCAATATGGGGCCCTCCGGGAAGTCCAGAACGGCAGTGAACTTATCGCCGCTGTCATCCACTACCCCTGCCAGCACATTCCTTACTAATAACTGGTTCGCCAGTCCCGCCGGCGGCTCAACTGCGTTATAGCCGCCCATGATCATTTCCATGCTAAGCAGCACCTGCCCACTGGAAGACAACACAGCCAGATACTCCACTCCATTGTTTAGCGCTACTGGCAATAATTGAACTTCCAGATCCCCTGCGCTGCGCGCCTGGACAGCTTCGCCTACTCCCTGAATGTTGCTGAGCAAGCGCAGGTTTACCAACACTTCAGCCTCTTTTCGCACCAGGCTCTCCTGCACTTGCACCCCCGTGGCGATCAACTGGTTGGCAAAGCGCTCCTCAACCGATTCCAAAATGAGATTGGAAGCGATATAGGTTGCCCCAGCAGAAACGGCAAGCGCCAGCAGCAGATATGGCACCGTGATCTGCACCAACAGAGGTACATAGAACCTACGCAGGAATGACATGTACTACGCTTTCTTGGGCTAAAACTGAGCCCAGCAGGATTTTAAGCTGTTTGTTTTGTGTGTACAACTATGCTTGACATGATTCTACGCATAAGTACAATCCAGCCAAACAATTTCGCAAGCATGAAATTGTCCTGGGCCTGTACGGCTGGGAGAGAGCCTGGCCCCGCTTCAACATCGGAGAGGAGATTTTTTAGCATGGCAGAGAAGGAAAAGGGGACGGTCAAGTGGTTTAACAGCGCGAAAGGGTACGGATTTCTGGAGCGCGACTCGGGCGGAGACATCTTCGTCCACTTCAGCGCCATTGTGGCTGAAGGCTTCCGTACCCTGAAGGAGGGCCAGCGGGTGGAGTTTGTGGTTGGCGACAGCGACAAAGGCCCGCAGGCACAAGACGTTGCAGTCATAGACTAAGTAGCAACGCAAAAGCCCCGCTCTGGCGGGGCTT
Source organism: Anaerolineales bacterium (assembly GCA_025808555.1). Classification (NCBI taxonomy): domain Bacteria; kingdom Bacillati; phylum Chloroflexota; class Anaerolineae; order Anaerolineales; species Anaerolineales bacterium. Next base: position 548,875 of record CP075526.1, read on the forward strand.
TTTTATTCCTACGGCTCAGCCCTCACAGTGAAGTCATCGAAGAGGATCTGGGTACTACCCTCGTCCAGGCTGCCCGCCAGCAAGCCCACCTGCCCGCTCCTGTACTGGTCATCTGCAGCTTCCACCACGAACTCCCCGTTCACATACAACGCCAGCCGACTGCCGGAGCACACCGCCGTGATCACATTCGGCTCGCCTCCCAATCGAATGGCAGAATGCCGCAGCATCATCTCCTGCCCGATCAAGCCCAGTGTCTCTCCACTCTTTTTAGCAATACCGAAATAACCGTCACTGCTGATGAGGAACGCGTAAAAGTCGCCAGTTTGCCCGGTACCCTGCACCCGGCACAACAGGCCAAAAATGTTGTTGTCGTTCCCACCCAGCTTGGTGGCCGTGACCTGCACTAGCGTATCGGTGACGATGCGCCCGGGCACCGCCCACACCACGGAGTTGGGCGGGGTTTGCGTTAGCAGGTAGCCACCCTCCCAATAACTGCCCGAGCTGTCCGGCCCGCCGTTGCTGTACCAGCCGCTGGCCGGGTTCGAGAAATCATCTACGAACAACAGGCCCTGCTCGCCCGCCTGGGCCACCGCCTGCTGCTGCAGGGCGTCGATCTCGGCTTGCAGCGCGGCGGCCTCCGGCGTGTTGGGCACCAGGCCCAGGTAGACCTGGAGGTCAAAGCTGGCCGCGGTGTAGTTGCCCAGCGTACGCTGCAGCTCGGCCCGGTTGCGATAGGCCTGCGCAAACGTGGGCAGCAGCTCGATGGCATGCGTCAAGTCGGCCAAAGCCGCGCTCCCGTCGCCGCGCTGGGCATGCAGCAGGCCGCGGCTCTGGTAGCCGGAAGCCAGGTTGGCGTCCAGCGCTAGCGCCTGGTCAAGGTCGGCCAGGGCCGCGTCCAGGTTGCCGGCGGCATGCTGCGCCATGCCGCGCTGCCAATAGGCCTGAACATTGTCTGGCTGCACCGCCAACGCTGCATCTAAATAAGCGATCGCTGCGCCCCAATCGGCGGCGTTGGCCGCATCCTGTGCCATGCGCAGCAGTTCATCAAAACTGGGTACAGGTGTAGGCTGGGCCTGCTCGGCAGGCGCATCCGGCAGGCCGCCCGGTTGCGCCACGGATTGCGGCGCAATGGGGAACGTGCACGCGGAAAGCAGCACAGCCAGCAACACAAGAGACACAAGCCCACGCATGGGCGTACTCTACTGTAAAAACAAGCCTAGAGCAAGCAAGGCCAAAAAAACGAGGGCAGTACGCTTGTACTGCCCTCGTTAGGCTGATCACGGTTAGGGCAATGACCTATTCGCCACGCACGATCACTTCGATCCAGATCGGCAGGTTGTAGTCAGGGCCAACGCCCACCTGCTGGGTGCCGTCAAAGCGCAACACCCATTCGCCGCGGTGCGTGCCCGGCGTGGGCGGGGCCACCAGGTTGATGGTGAAGTTGGCATAGCCGCCTGCCGGAACACCGTACGTAATGGTGAGCGGCGAGCTGCCGTTCATGCGGTTGCCGCCTACAAAGAACAGCTCGTATTGGCCGGCGCGCCAGTCACAGGTGCCTACGTTCTGCAGGCGCCAGGTCTTGGCCATCGCCTGGCCGGGGTTGACGCGCGTGCCGTCAGGATAGGTCTCGTCGTACACGTAGCGTGCCGCATAGCACGGCGCGGTGGCGCTGGCTACCGTGCCGGTGGCGGTCGGCGTGGCTTCGGTCGTCTCGGCCAGCGTGGCAGTCGGCGTCAGCGCCGCCGCCAGGGCGGTCAGCTGGGCAGCCTCCAGCGTGGCGGTCGGCTCCACCGCCGGCTCGGTGGCGGTCGGCAACGGGGTCGGCGTTGAGGTCGGCGCGCTGTCTACCGTGGCCTGGCCTAGCAGCGCATCCAGCGTCTGCTGGATCTGGGCATCTGCCGTCTGGGCCACTTTCTCAGTGGCCTGGCCGGGGTCTTCATCCGAAGCCAGCGGCGCAGAGCGCACACAGGCCACGGCCACCGCCATCAAAACGACAGCGGCGAGCAAAAGCAAAGCGTAATTGCGTGAGTTTTTCATAGCACGTTCCATTTATCCATAGAGTTGCTGAAAAACTATACAAGATTCATGCCAGGCGTGCCCTGATTTGCAAGCGCACAAAAAAAGCGGGCGGCCATGGGCCGCCCGCTTTGCTCTCGAATGGATCGGGTACGTTTATGGAGCGTAGCAGGTGTTGGGCATCTGGCTGCTGTTGCGCCAGCCGCACAACTCAAAGACGCCATTGATATTGCCGGAGAACTGCACCAGGCTGTTGTTCATCGTAGCCGCCCAGCCGCCTGTATTGGTCGCTTGGATAAAATCGCCAGCCACCTTGACGTGGCCCGGCATCATGGAGCCGGCCAGCTCGTAGGTGATGTTGTCGGGCGCAAGGATGACCGTGCCGGTGATGACCTCGCCCGAACGATGGAACGAGATCACGCCATTGCGGATCATGCCCGAGCCCATATCCACCACGCGCACGTTCCACTCACCCACCCAGGTGTAGATTGGCGTGGCGGTGGGGCCAGGCTGAATGACCACCGGCAGCGGGGGCTTGACAGCCTCAGGCAGGTTGTACGCTTCAAAGCTGGTGGGGCTGGCGTAGCCAAGCCACAGCCAGCACTCGCCCTCGCCCGAAGGATCCACCACGACGACATAGTGGCCGGCGCTGTAGACCTTGAGCACTTCGGTCTGCTGCCCGGCGCGGAACACGCCGCGCCAAGTGTACTGGCTGCCTGGGCCTGAGCGGCAATTGGTATCGCGCGAAACCGTCACCATCGCTCCAGAGCTGCTGGCGGCCGGTGGCACGTTCACCACCTGGGTGGCTTCTGCGGTCGGCTCAGGCGTGGGTGCAGCCGCTTCCGGCGTGTTGGTCGCCGCCGGCTGGTTGGCCACCGCGGCCTCGGTGAGCAGACTGCCGGCCTGTTGTGTGCCGGCAATGCCGGTCGCCACCAGTCCGGCTACATCGGCCGGAGCGCAGGCTTGCAACCCCACCGCCGCGATCAAAATAATCAAAAGGCTTAACTTTCGAGTCATCGTTCGTCCTCCAGAGCAAAAGTGCGCTCAAACACAGCGATGTCTATCTTACCTTGTGGGCGGCGGTTTCGCTGCCCGCAAGATTAAAAACAGGTGGCGCAGCAATTGCTGCGCCACCTGCAGGAAACATAAAAGGGCTAACTTACGGCGCCAGGCACGTGCCGGGCTCACCCGCCCCGCCGCGCCAGCCGCAGAACGACCAGCCACCGCCAATATTGCCGTTGAACTGGTTGTTGTTCAGCAGGAAGGCGCTCCAACTGCCGCTGCTGGGTACCGTGCTAGTCCAGCTGCCGCTGGCCTGCTGGCCTCCACCAGAGAGCGTGCCCGTAAAGGTGTATGTAAACCCGGCCCAGCTGGTCGTTCCACTGATGTTATTACCCGAGATCGAAAAGTTGATGCTATCAGTGTAGACCGTAGCGCCCAGATGAGTCTTGCTTGTCCAACTGCCGCCAAAGCTAGGCAGTGGCGTAGGCGTCGCCGTAGGCGTCAAGGTTGCCGTGGGGGTCGGCGGCTGAGTCGCCGCCGGCAGGTCGTAAGCCGTGAAGTCCGTGGCGGTGGCATAGCGCAGCCACAGCCAACAGTCCCCTGAGTTGTTGGGGTTCTTCACCACCACATACTCCGAGCTGGGGAAGGTCTTGAGCACCTCCACCTGCTGCCCGGCCGTGATCGTCGTGATCAGCCGGTAGGCCACGCTGGGGCCTGAGCGGCAGTTGGTATCCTGCGTCACCGAGACGAACGCGGTGCCCAAGGTCGGCACCAGTGTGCTGGTTGGCTCAGTGCTGCCGTCGGTTGCCGTGGCAGCATCCGGCGCGCTGGTAGCCGCACCGCCACCGCCGTTGTTGCCGGCGGCGGCCGTCTCCAACTGGCTGATCTGCATGGTCTGGGCGATGCCGGTGGCGATCGCATCTTCGGTGCTGAGGCCGCCGCAGGCAGCCAACAGCAATGACAGGCCAACCAGGACTACGAGTGTGACTTTACGAATAGTCATCGTGACTCCTTACTATTGAAAGAGTTCACCATTCTAAGGCCACTTGCATGGGTTGGGGAAGCCCCCGGAACGCGTGCCGCAGAACTCCCAACTACCCATATCCAGGTTGCCAATGAACTGGGCCGAGCCCGGTGCAGTGATGTGGGCCTGCCAGTTGCCGCTGCCCGTGCCGCCAAAGGTGCCGCTGGCATCCTGGTGGCCGTTGGTGATCGTGCCGGTGAAGGAATAGGCGAAGGCACCTGGGTTGGTCACCGCGCTGCAGGTCAGGTTCATGCCGGTCACCGAGCAGCTCATCGCACCGGTGCGCTCCACACCGCCATGGAACACGCGGATGGTCCAGTTGCCCGACCAGTCAAAGGACGGCGTGGGCGAAGGCGTGATGGTGGGTGTGGGCGTGGGCGGCTGGGTGGCGGTGGGCAGGTTGTAGGCGCTGAAATCGCTGGTGTTGGCGTAGCGCAACCACAGCCAGCAGTCGCCGCTGCTGTTGGGGTTCTTCACCACTACATAGTCCGAGCCGGCAAAGGTCTTGAGCACCTCCACCTGCTGACCCACCGCAATGGTGGTCACCAGGCGATAGTGCTGGCTGGGGCCGGAGCGGCAATTGGTGTCGGTGGTCACCGACACCAGGGCGATCGCCGAGGTCGGCTCGCCGGCCTCGGTGGCCGTAGGCTCGGCCGTCTGCTGCGCAGCCGGCGTGGCGCTGGCGCTGCCGCCGGCCGCGGCCGTTTCCAGCTGGCTGATCTGCTGGGTCTGGGCAATGCCAGTGGCGATCGCATCTTCAGTGCTAATGCCGCCGCAGGCGGACAACAGCATTGCCAACGCAAGGAATGTGGTCAATAACAGTTTATGTGAACGCATCTTTCTTTCCTCCGGAAGACTGCCTAGTCGTAAAAACAGCCAGTGGTTACAACGATTAAACACGCAAAAACATATGCACCCAATGGTACTTTTAGAGTGCCTTCCTAAAGCAAATGCGCCGAGTACTCGGCGCATTTTGGCATGTATATATGCAGGCTGGCTAGACTTTGCGCTGCCACAGCAGCAGGGCCGCCACCATGGAAACGATGCCCACCAGCGACCAGCGCAGATCGTTGTCCATAAAGCTGGGCCACAGGCTGGCGGTCAGCCCCAACCCCTGCAGCAGGAAGATGAAGCCCATCAGCCCCAGACCAATGGCGAACAGTTTTAGGAGTGACATGCTTAGATCTTTCCTTGTTGGGGTGGCGGGGAAACCAGGGTGTCCTTGTCCAGATAATCGCCACGGCGGGCGGGGGCCAGCATGGCCAGCTCGCGCTTGCGGCGCTCATAGCACTCGTTGCACTCCCAGCTACGATGGGCGTCGCCGCCCTCGCGGGCAAATTCGGCCACCGGCTTGAACTGCTTGCAGCTGTAGCACTGTTGCAGGCTCAGGTTGGTGTAGCCGGCGTTGTGCTCGGCGGCATCGCCGCCGATGGGTTGGGCGCGGTGCGGCAGGCCCACAATGTTGTACCAGCCGTCGGCCGTGCGGCCCACGGCTTTGCCGCTCACCAGCACCGGGCCTAGCGTCCAGTTACCGTCGCGGCCTACCAGGCTGCGCGCCTGATACTTGCCGTCCTTGAGGCGGTAGGCATAGGCCGTGTTGTCACTCAAGCGATAGGCACGGATGGCGCCTTCGGCTACTGCTTTTTCCAGCACTTCTTCGTAGGTCATTCAGTGAGTTCCTTGGTCGTGATTGATCGATTCATCTGATTATAGCCGGACTTAGCTATAAGCGTTCAGTTGTCAACGAACACCAAAAGACCAATCGGAAACCATCAAAGGAAATCAGATGGTTTGCCTCTGATTGTCTTTGATGGTTTGATTTGACTCTCTTGATTTTCTTTTTATGAAATGGGCTTTACGCCTGACCATCAATCGCTGAAAGCTGCGCGCGCATCGCCTGCACTGCCCGCGCCCGGTGGCTCAGCTGGTTCTTGTGCTCAAAGCTCAGCTCCGCCATCGTCAGCCCCGTCCCGGCTACCACGAACAACGCATCGTAGCCAAAACCGCCGCTGCCGCGCTCGGCCAGGGTGATCTCGCCCACGCACTCGCCTTCCGCAAAAAAGGTCTGGCCATCCGGCAACGCCAGGCACAACGCGGCATAAAAGCGGGCCGGCCACGGCGGCGGCGTGCCCTGCGCCGCCAGCTGCTCCAGCAGGTAGGCCCGCCGGTCGGCGTCCGTAGCGCCCGGCTTGGGTGAATAGCGCGCCGAGTGCAGCCCCGGCGCGCCCGCCAGGGCCGCCACCTCCAGCCCGCTGTCGTCCGCCAGGGCCGGCAGCCCACTGGCCTGGGCAAAGGCCAGGGCCTTGATGGCCGCATTCTCCATATAGGTGCTGCCCGTCTCGGGCGGGTCGAGCGCCAGGCCCAGCTCGGCCGGGGTGCACAGCTGGAGCGGCAGGCGCTGGGTGGCCAGCAAAGCCTGGAATTCCTCCACCTTGCCGGGGTTGTTGGTGGCGATCAGCAATTTGGGCATAATCCCATTCTAGAAGATTCAGAACAAAGACTCTAGCATTCTGTCAAAACCCGTACTAACAGGGCTGAGTCTGCCAATTTGCCCGTATTTTCGGTTGATGATTGACCGATTCTGCAATTTTTGTTATAATCCACGAAACTTATTCAGAATCCTTTGCAATCAAGGTCGCAAAGGATTCTTTTTGAATCAGGACGCTAAATTTCGCACAAACCGGCCCTCCACTTTTCCCTAACTATGGCTAAAAGCAACCCTCTACGCATAAATGTAGGCTTCCTGGTCAAAGCCGATGCCGGTTACAGCCGCACCATCGAGTTCGACGTGGGCGAAATGGTGCTCTCCGATGATTTCACCGTGACCGACCTCAAGGGTGCGGTGACCTTTGGCCGCACCCCCCAGGGCCTCGTCGCCCAGGTCAACCTCAGCGGCCGCACCGCCGCCGACTGTGCCCGCTGCCTCGACCCCTTTGAGCTGGCCATCGCCACCGATTTCACCGAGCTGTACGCCTTCGACGAGCGCTCGGTGACCGAATCCCATCTGCTCGTGCCACCCAGCCACCAAATTGACCTGGCCCCGCTGGCCCGCGAGTACCTGCTACTGGATATGCCCATCACCCCGCTGTGCCGGCCAGACTGCAAGGGCCTGTGCAGCGAGTGCGGTGCCAACCTGAACCACACCGATTGCGGCCACACCCAGGCCACCGCCGATGCTCCACCCACCCCGGACGACGAGGCCGCCGACCCGCGCTTCGCCGCCCTCAAAGACCTGCTGGACCCGAAAGAGTAGCTCGGTAGCGTACTTGAGCCACCGCAAGGAGGAGTTATGTCTTTTCAGTCCCATCCTGATGACGACGCACCGGAGCAGCCGGTGATGTTCGAGGACAACCCGCTCGAGGAGCTGGCCAATAACACCAGCCCCGGCGGCTTCATGCCGGATGAGATGCAGGATTTTGAGCGTCTGCGCTGGCACTACGCCAACGATGAAGACGCCGATGACGACAGCCTGGCCACCCTCGGCACCACGGAGCCGGATGCGGACGCCGCCGAAGCGTACGAACTGCCGCCCGACGAGGTCATTGACACCGTAGGCCTATACCTGAAGGAAATGTCGGCCGTGCCCCTGCTCAACATGGAGCAGGAGGTCAGCCTGGCCAAGCGCATCGAGGCCGCCAAGAAAGCGCTGGCCCAACTCAAGAAGCTGCAAGGCAAGGATTCGAAACGCGCTCAGCTTGAAGCCATCGTGGAAGATGGCCGCCAGGCGCGCGACCATCTCATCCGCGCCAATACGCGCCTGGTGGTCAGCATCGCCAAGAAGTACATGAGCCGCGGCGTACCCTTCCTCGACCTGATTCAGGAGGGCAACCTGGGCCTGATGAAAGCGGTCAGCAAGTTTGATCACCGCCGCGGCTTCCGCTTCTCCACCTATGCCACCTGGTGGATCCGCCAGACCATTACCCGCGCCATTGCCGATCAGGGGCGCACCATCCGTGTGCCGGTGCACATGATCGATCGCATTCGCCTGCTGTACAAGACCGCCCACACGCTGGAGCAGAAGAACGGCCAGCCGCCCTCATTGGATGAACTGGCCAAAGAGATGAAAGAGGACGTGGGCAAGATCGATTGGATGCTGCGCGTCAGCTGGCTGCCGCTCTCGCTCGAGAGCCCGGTCGGCGACGAGGAAGACTCCGAGCTGGGCATGTTCGTCGAAGACGAGAACAGCCCCAGCCCCAGCCAGACCGCCTACAAGAACATGATGGAGCAGAAGGTGCACGAAGTGCTCGGTACGCTCAGCCCGCGTGAAGCCCGCATCCTGCGCCTGCGCTTCGGCCTCGAGAACGGGCGCTACTACACCCTCGAAGAAGTCGGCGAGAAGTTTGGCCTCACCCGTGAGCGCATCCGCCAGATCGAGGGCAAAGCCTTGCGCCGCCTGCGCCACCCGCTACGCGCCCGCCAACTACGCGATTACATTCAGGGCACCTAGCCCCGCAACTGCGCAAAACAAAAAAGCCGCTCGCACGAGCGGCTTTTTTTTACATCTAGCTCGCACTATCTAGGCTCACTGGGATAGATGGTAAGAATGCAGCACGGCAGACCGACTAAGTACAAAGTAGGCAAGGTATACTAGTGCGAAAGGTAACAAATGACTGAGGCAAGCACCCAAGTATTGGACATAACTCCCGCAGCCAGCGAGAAGATCGCTGAGCTGATTCGCACCCGCGGCAAAGAGGGGCTGGCGGTGCGCGTAGGCATCCGTGGCACGCTGCCTGGCGGCGGCTATCAGACTGAGTTCAAGTTCCAGGAACGTACCAACGCCACCCCTGAAGACATCATTCAACCCGCCGGCGAGTTTGATTTTCTATTCGCGCCCGATGTGGCCGATAAGGTCAAGGGATGCCGTGTCGACTACGACGATCAGCGCTATGCGGCGGGTTTCAACATCGAGTACCCGCCCACCCCGTTCGGTCCCCCGGCCGAGCGCGTGCGTACCGATTGGACTGAGCCGCTGGCGATTCAAGTGCAGCAAGTCATCAACGATTTCATCAACCCCGGCGTGGCCGGGCACGGTGGCTGGGTGTTATTGACCGATGTGAAGAACACATCGGTCTATGTAGAGATGGGCGGCGGCTGCCAGGGCTGCGGCCTCTCAGCCGTAACCCTACGCCAGGGCATCGAGCGCGCCATTATGGATGCGGTGCCTGAAGTGAAAGAAGTCATCGACATCACCGAACACGGTGAGGGCGAGAACCCGTATTACTCGCAAGAGGCCGCCCAAGGCATGGGTGCATCCCCATTAGCCTAGCTAAAAAAGGCTAAACAAATAAAGAGCACAAAGGTACTTTGTGCTCTTTTTGTTTAACCGGACAGGACTAGATGTTGGCGACGGCTACCTAAACACTAGCCAGTATTCTCCATTGGCGCGCTGCATCAGCTTGAACTCGATGAGGCCACGACGCAGGCTGGCCGTATCCGCGTGTAGGCGGCTCAGAATTTTGTTGACCTCGTTTTCAGGATAGCGCTTGCCTGGTTTGAACAAGCTGGCCGCATGGCGCAGCACGACTTCTAGTTTCCTGCGTTGGGCAGGCAGTGTAGCCAACCGGCCATCCGCCCCGCGGAAGTTGCGTAGCACGGCACGGTCATAGGCTTGCATGTCCACATCGGCCGCCATGGCGGGCAAGGTGTCTTTGGCCAGCAGACGCTCGGCCATGCTCTCCAGACGGTCCGTGTTCAACTCGTAGATGCTGTAATGCCCGTCCGCGCGGGCGCGCACAAGATTGGCGCGGCCAAGGATGCTGAGGTGATGCGAGACGGTCGCCTCTGAAAGCTGCAACAGGCTGGCCAGCTCCTCCACCGCATGCGGTGCCTGGGCCAGGATGCCGGCGATCTTGAGCCGTTTGGGCTCGGCCAAGGCTTTAAAAAACTCGATCAGTTCGGTTTCAGCGCTCATATTCGCCGTCTAAATAATTAGATACTTATCTAATTATAATTCGTTGGCGCTAGCAAGTCAAGTTGCGCGGCAGCCCATGATAGGCTTGAGCGCATGCCTATCCGCAACAAAAGCGCCTTGGCGGTGCTATGTTTTGGCATCGCTTTCCTGGCCTATTGGGGCTTTGCCCAGGCACTGGGCAAAGCCCACACAAGTGACGCAGCCTACTTCAACCTGCTGGCCGATGCGTTCTTGCACGGGCGGCTCCATCTCGTCAACCCGCCGACTACGATCGATCTCGCCTTCTTCAACGGCCGCTGGTATGTACCCTTCCCGCCCCTGCCCGCGTTGCTCATGCTGCCCTGGGTGGCAGCCGCCGGCGTGGACGCGGTGAACACGGTGGTGTTCAACGCCGCCTTCGCCGCCGCCAATGTGGCGCTGATATTCCTCATCCTCAGCGCGCTCAGCCAGCACAAGTTCACCGCTCTCAACACAGCCGACAATCTGTGGCTCACGCTGCTCTTCGGTTTGGGAAGCGTGCATTGGTACATGGCAACCCAAGGCAGCGTGTGGTTCATCGCCCAGATATGCACCGTCACCTTCGTGGCGCTGGCTGTGCTCATCACTTTGCAGCGCGGGCCGGCCTGGATGGCCGGCCTGGCGCTGGGTCTGGCCGTCGCCGCCCGCCCCAACGTCGCCCTCAGCTTTCCGCTCCTGCTCGGCATCGTAGCCATGGATGGCACGTCATCCATTGACTGGCGACGCATTCTACGCTGGGGCGCCCAGGCCGCGGTGCCCATCCTGCTGGTGGCCGCCGCCCTGCTGGCTTACAACCAGGCCCGCTTCCACAACCCTCTCGATTTTGGTTACGCCAACGCCGAGGTCAACCCACGCCTAGCGGCCGACCTGGCCGAGTACGGCCAGTTCAGCCCGCACTACATCCCGCGCAACCTGCGCGCCATGCTGTTTGCCCTGCCGGTGTGGGACGCCGAAGCCCGCCGCCCCACCGCAGACGGCGATGGCCTGAGCCTGCTGATCACCACGCCAGCCCTGGTCTATCTCGTGTGGGCGCGCAAACGCAACCCGCTTACGCTCGGAGCCTGGACTGCCCTCGGCTTGCTGGTCATCCCGCTACTGCTGTACTACAACACCGGCTGGTGGCAGTTTGGCTATCGCTTCAGCCTTGACTTTATGCTCCCTGTGATGGTGCTGCTGGCGAACGCCCTGTCCTCGCCATTACTCCGCCTGGCCCGCCTGCTCATCCTTGCCGGTGTTGCGGTTAACCTTTACGGAGTGCTGTGGTGGCATCTGCTGTAACGCGTCGCCGCCCGCGCCGTTCACTCCACTATGGCTAAAGCTCTTCACGTCAAACTGATCTACAACCACACCGCCGGCAACCAGAGCGAGTCGCCGCAGCAGCTGGTGGATATCCTGCTGGCAATGCAAGCCAACGACATCCACCCTGAAGTATTTGTGATCGACCCCAACATGGATGTAGCCAACGTGGTGCGTCGAGCCCAGGCTGACGGCACCCGCCTGGTGGTGGTGGCGGGCGGCGACGGCACGGTGGATAGCGTGGCCCACAACATGGTCAATTCACCCCTGCGCCTGGGCATCATCCCGGTCGGTACGCGCAACAACCTGGCCCTCAATCTCAACATCCCGTCCGACATCCTCTCAGCCGTCAAGCTGTTGCGCCGCGGCCACGCTCTGCGCATTGACGTGGGCCGGGCGCGCAGCGGCGGCGTGGTGCGCCACTTCCTCGAGCTGGCCACCATTGGCTTGCTGTCTGATCTGTACGAGATCACCGACGAGCTGCAGCACGGTGATATCACCCGCGTGGGCGAATGGCTGAGCACCTTCATGGCCGCCGAACCCAGCCAGGCCCAACTCATACTCGACCGGGCCCGTAAGGTTGGCGCCAGCGGCCACATGGTGTTGGTGGCCAACATGCCCTACATCGGGCCTAACATCCAGATCGACCCAAAGGTGTCGTACCGTGACGGCAAGCTGGATGTGTTCGTGTTCTCTGATATGAGCAAGTTCCACTTCATTTCGTTCGCTTTGCGCTCTCTGGCCGGCACGGTGGAGAAAGAATCGATCAAGCACTTCCAGGTAAAACAACTTAAGCTAGACTCTAAGCCCGCCATGAACATCATGACCGATGGTCTGGAACTGGGCAGTGGCCCGGTCAAGATCGAAGTGCTGCCCAAGGCGCTCACCGTAATGGCCGGTCGCCGCCCGCATAAAAAGAAGAAAAAGTAGTTCACTGTATGCCCAAAAAAGCCTCCAATCCCCCCATCGTTGAAAATCTGCAAGACCAAGTCGAAGGCCTGCAAGAGCAGGTCAAGCCCGATCCGCGGGCTCACAAGCGGCCGCTGCCCTACCGCATCGGCATCTTTGTGGCCTGCCTGGCCGGCTTGCTGTTCCTGCTCAGCTATGCACCGCCTGAGCAACGTGAAGTCCTGTGGCGCGCCATGACCCTCCAGCGCAACCTCATCGTCCCCATGTTGACGCTGGGGTTGCTGGCGCTCTCGCTGCTGTGGGCCCGCGGCCAGGAGATTGATAACCGCGCTTTCCTATTCTTCAACCTGCGCGGCCGCCGCCCGCGCTGGCTGGATATTGCCCTGGGCACCTTCAGCCAGCTGGGCAGCGGCATATTGGCCATCGGCCTGGCCGTGTATTTCCTGCGCAGCAACCGCGATCTTTCGCTGCAACTGGTGCTGGGCACCCTGACCCTCTCCCTGATGGTCGAAGTGATCAAGGCGCTGACAGACCGCGCCCGTCCCTTCCTCGCCAATCCCAATGCCCGCGTCGTAGGCTGGCGCGAACCCGGGCGCTCGTTCCCCAGTGGGCATACCTCGCAGATATTCTTTCTGGCCGCGCTGCTCAACCACCAGATGGAGCCTGGCCTGGTGTTGGGCGGGCTTATGTATGCGATTGCGGCCGGAGTCGGCTTCACGCGTATGTACGTTGGCGCCCATTACCCGCGCGATGTGGTGGGTGGCGCGCTGCTGGGCCTGATGTGGGGTACGCTGGCCAATCTGATCGATCCCTATTGGGTGCCGTTCTTTCTGGTATTCGGATAAGCGTTAGGTACTCAACACAAGTAATCATGCGCCCACGAGGTGAAGCCACGCATATCTATATCTGAGGCGTTGTATACTCACATCACATGAGCAAACACATTCTCGTGGCCGTTGCCTGGCCATATGCCAATGCTGATATCCACGTCGGCAACCTCACCGGCTCGTACCTGCCTGCCGACATCTTCGCACGCTACCACCGCCTGAAGGGCAACCAGGTGCTCATGGTCTCCGGCTCGGATGCGCACGGTACGCCCATCACCGTCAAATCAGACGCCGAGGGCGTAAGCCCCGAGGTGGTCTACCACCGTTACCACGCCGGCTTCATTGACCTGTTCCAGAAGCTGGGCCTGCAATACGACCTGTTCACCAGCACGCATACCCAGAACCATTTCAAGGTCTCGCAGGCCATGTTCACCGCCCTGAAAGCGCGCGGCTACCTATACACCGAGGAGCAGCAGCAGTGGTATTCGTCCAGCCTGCGCAAGTTCCTGCCTGACCGCTATGTGGAAGGCACGTGCTACATCTGCGGCTTCGAAGGCGCCCGCGGTGACCAGTGCGACAACTGCGGCAACGTGCTCGACTCGACCCAACTGATCAACCCACGCGCCAAAGAAGATGGCTCCAGCCCGGAGCTGCGCACCACGACCCACTACTTCCTTGACCTGGGGCAGCTGGAGGCGCCGGTAGTGCGCTTCCTTGAAGAGCGCCAGGGCTACTGGCGCCCCAATGTGGTCAACCGCTCGCTGGGTTGGATCCGCAAAGAGCGCCTGCACGGCCGCCCCATCACGCGTGACCTCGACTGGGGTATCCCCGTGCCTGAGGAAGGCTGGGAGACCAAACGCCTCTACGTCTGGTTCGAGGCGGTCATCGGCTACCTCTCCGCCGCCATCGAATGGGCCACCCTTAGCGGCCAGCCCGAAGCCTGGCACCGCTGGTGGACCGATCCCGAAGCGCGCGCCTACTACTTTCTGGGCAAGGACAACATTGATTTCCACGCCATCATGTGGCCGGCGGAGCTGATCGGCGTGGCTGACGAATTTGCACGCATCTTCGAAGGCACGGAAGGCAAATCGCTCACCCTGCCCTATGATGTGCCGGCCAACGAATTCATGAACATGGAGAACCGCAAGATCTCCGGCAGCCGCAACTGGGGCGTGTGGGGGTTGGATTTTCTCAGCCGTTACGACGCGGACCCGCTGCGCTATTACCTGACCGTCAACATGCCTGAGACCAGCGACTCAAACTGGGACTGGGATGATTTTGTGCGCCGCAACAATAACGAGCTTGTCGCTACCTGGGGCAATCTGGCCAACCGCGTGCTCTCCTTCGCCGCCAAACACTGGGACGGCAAAGTGCCCCAGCCCGGCGCACTGCGCCCGGCTGACGAAGCGCTGCTGGCGATCGTCGAGGACGGCTTTGACAGCGTCGGTGAGCTCATCGAGAGCGTAAAGCTGCGCGGCGCCCTGGCCGAAGCCATGCGCCTGGCCGCCGAAGTCAACCGCTATCTGGATGAGCAGGCGCCCTGGGCGCAGGTCAAGACCGATAAGGACGCCGCGGCGATCACCATCTACACTGCCCTGCGCGCCATTGATAATCTCAAGCTGCTGCTGGCGCCTTTCCTCCCGCACAGTTGCGAAGCGCTGCACAGCATGCTGGGCTATCACGCCCCGCTGTTCGGCGAGCAGTACACCGAAAGCATTGCCGACAACCTGGGCGAGCACCAGGCGCTGCGCTACCGCGCCGCGGCTATCCCCGGCCACTGGCGCCCCAGCAGGCTGGAGGGCGGCCGCCAACTGCGCCAGCCCGGCCCACTGTACAAGAAGCTTGAACCCGAGATCGCCGATCAGGAACGTGCCCGCTTGGGCGGAGGCGCCACATAGCTACACGAAAACAGGGGGCTCGCAAGACTGCAGCCTCCAAATGCTCCACCGTTAAACGCGCCGCCCGGCGCATAGCTCCCACCACTCCGCAACCACCAACCACTGCGTCAAAGACTCGCATCACACCTGTGCTGGTTGTGTTGGGCATTGTGCTGTTGGCGCTGCTCTTCTATCTCAATGCGTATGTGGGTTTTGGCAAAGGCCAGCCCGAGTTCAATGACTACATGCTGGTGCACATGGCCGGCAAAGCGCTGCAACACGGGCTGGACCTGTACGACCCGGCTCAGTGGGATGCGGCTCATCGCCTATTCGGCAATGGCTACACCGATAACGCTGTATTCATCTACCCGCCGCCCATGGCGCTCATCTACGCGCCGTTCTCGTTCCTGCCGGTAAAGGCGGGCGAGATTGCCTGGCTGTTCTTCGGGCAGTTGCTGCTGGCTGTCTCGAGCTACTGGTTGTTGCGCGGAGTGCAGTTTAAAGAACCGCGGCGCTTTGCCCTGGTGGTAGCGTGCATCGTGCTGTTCCTGCCTACGATCAACGCCTGGTGGTCGCGCCAGCCCTCTTTCCTGCTGTTGCTCTTTCTCGCGACTGCGTACATGCTGCTGATGCGCCGCAAGGACTGGGCGGCAGGCGCCTTCCTGGCGTTGGCCGCCCTGCGCCCGAGCCCGGTGCTGTTCCTGGCCTGGGCCATCATGGGCTGGGCGCTGGCCCACCGCCGCTGGCGGGTGTGGATCAGCACCGCCGCCAGCGCGGTGGCTCTGTACTTCATCAGCGAACTGGTGCGGCCCGGCTGGCTTCAGGTCTGGCTGGAGCACACGGTGGGCGCCAGCGGCAAGCTGCCGGCCTTCCAGGCCTACGTACCCACGCTGTGGGGCTTGGTGGCCGAATTTGGCGCGCCGGCCTGGTCGCTATTCGGCGGCGTGCTGGCCGTTGGGCTGTCCATCTTCTCGGTGTGGTGGATGCGCCGCTACAAGCACACCAATCTGACCTCAGTGATGCTGCTGTTCGTACCGCTCTCGCTTTTCCTGTCCCCCTATGCCTGGAACTATGACTTTGTTCTGCTGCTGATCCCGCTGCTACTGGCCATTCGCCACGCCGAGCATTCGGCGCCCGAGCTGCGCCGGCGCCTGTGGCCCTGGCTGCTTGCGCTCATGCTGGCCCTGCCCTATGCACTGCGCATGATCGCCCTCCTACGCGGGCGCGATACACTGAGCGCGCTGCTGCCGCTGGCCGTTTGGGCACTGGGGCTGTGGGTAGTGAGCACGCCGTACGCGCGTGACCCGCGCGGTACACTGCCGCCCGGCGGCGTGGAGCGGAGGCGGCGGGGCAAGGCCCGGCCTGCACGCAAAACCAGTGCCAGAGCAAAAGCTTCACGCTAAAAAGAGCGCAAACCCTGTTGATTGGCGGGGCTTAACTGCTTTGTAAGTGCCCGCCTACCCTATTGGATTGCTGCAGGGCTGAATTAGTGGCAAATGACCCTATGAACCGTCTTGGCATTCCGTAAGCTTAAGATGCAGGAGGAAGCCATGGAAACTCAAATGTTCGAGATCAAGTGTCCGTTTTGCAATGCCACAACGCATGCAACCCTGCCGGCCGACCCGGCTGCCCGCGACTCCGCCCTGATGATGACCTGTGAAGACTGCGGGAAGGAGTTCGGGTTTACTGAGGAGCTGGTCTACCAGCCAGTCGAAGAGGGCAAGGACTAAAAAAGGGCGGGTTTGAGACCCGCCCTTTGCTGTCTTTGCTTCGCGTCGAACAGCGCAGCGCTGCTTACATCACAATATTCACCAGCTTGCCCTTGACCACGATCACTTGGCGCGGCGTCTTGCCGCCCAGCGCCTTGGCCACGGCTTCGCTGGCCAGGGCGCGGGCCTTGGCGTGGTCCTCGCTGATGCCAGCCGGCACGGTGATGCGGTCACGCAGCTTGCCATTGACCTGCACCACCAGGGTGATCTCGTCCTCGCGGGCGGCGGCTTCGTCGGCTACCGGCCAGGGCTGCTGGTGCACCGAGTACGGCTTGCCCTCGTGCACCCACAGCTCCTCGGCCACATGGGGCGTGACCGGCGCCATCAGGCGCAGGTAAACGTCCTTGGCCTCGGCCCATTCCGGGCTGCCCTCTGTCTTGGCGCGCAGCTCAGTCATCGTGTTGGCCAGCTCCATGTAGGCCGAGATGATGGTGTTGAACTCAAAGGTCTCCAGGTCACGGGCCACTTTTTGGATGGTCTGGTGCACCTTCCGGCGCAGGGACTTAGCGGCCGCCGCGTCCGGTTTGCCTCCGCCCTCATCCTTGGCCGTATACAGGGTCCATACCTTGTGCATCCAGCGCACCACGCCCTGGATGTTCTCATCGCTCCACGCACCGCCTTCGTTCCAGCGATAGCCGAACATCAAATAGGCGCGAACGGTGTCCGCTCCGTACAGGCGCACCTGCTCATCCGGGTCGATGACATTGCCGCGCGATTTGCTCATGCGCTGGCCGTCCGGCCCCAGGATCTGGCCCTGGTTGCGCAGCTGCTGCATGGGCTCATGGCCTTCAGTGATCCCGATGTCACGCAGCGCCTTATGAAAGAAGCGCACATACAGCAAGTGCATCACGGCATGCTCAGCGCCGCCGGTGTAGGTATCTACCGGCATCCAGTAGTCGTACTCGGCCGGGTCAAAAGGCGCCTTGTCGTAGTGCGGGCTCAGGTAGCGCAGGAAATACCACGACGAGCACATGAAGGTGTCCATCGTGTCGGTGTCGCGTTCGGCGGGTTTGCCGCAGTGCGGGCAGGTGGTGTACTTCCAGGTGGGGTGCAGTTTCAGCGGGCTTTCGCCGGTGGGCGTCCACTCCACATCATCGGGCAGCAGCACGGGCAGCTGGTCATCCGGCACGGGCTGAGCGCCGCAATCTTTGCAATACACGATTGGGATCGGCGCGCCCCAGTAGCGCTGGCGCGAGATCAACCAATCACGGATGCGGTAGCCCACCGTGGCCGTGCCCACTTGCTTCTGTTGCAGGAAAGCGATGGTGTCGGCAATGGCTTGGTCCGCCCGCGTGCCGGTCAGCGGGCCGCTGTTGACCATCATGCCTTCGCCAGTGGCGGCTTCGGTCATTGTTGCGCCGTCTAGCGCTTCGCCTTCGGGTTGGATGACCGACGGTTGAATAACCGGACGTATCTCCAGGCCATACTTGCGCGCAAAGGTGAAGTCGCGCTCATCGTGAGCCGGCACGGCCATGATGGCGCCGGTGCCATAGGTCATCAACACATAGTCAGCAGTCCAGATCGGCACGCGCTCCCCGCTGACCGGGTTGATGGCGTAACCACCGGTGAACACGCCGGTCTTTTCTTTCTCGGTCGATTCACGTTCAATGTCGGTCTGGCGCGTGGCTTCGGCCACATAGGCTTCCACCTCGGCCTTCTTGTCCGGCGTGGTCACCTTAGCCACCAGCGGGTGTTCGGGGGCCAGCACCATAAACGTTGCGCCCCACAGCGTATCCGGCCGGGTGGTGAAGATGGAGAACTCATCGCCCGTCTCGGTCTTGAAGACCACGTTAGCGCCCTCGGAACGACCGATCCAGTTGGTTTGCAGGGTCTGGATCTGCCCCGGCCAGTCAATGCCGACAAAGTTCAGCAGCTCATCTGCATAGTTGGTGATGCGGAAGAACCACTGCTCCAAGTTCTTTTTGATTACCGGCGTTCCGCAGCGCTCACATACGCGCTTCTCGCCCACCACCTGCTCGCGCGCCAGGGTCGTGTTGTCCTTGGGGCACCAGTCCACCGCGGCCATCTTGCGGTAGGCCAGGCCGTTCTTATACAGCTGCAGGAAGAACCACTGCGTCCATTTGTAATATTCCGGGTCAGAGGAAACGGCTTCACGCCGCCAATCGAACATGGCGCCCATGCTGCGCAGTTGCTTGCGCATATTCTCGATGTTGGCGTAAGTCCATTTCTTGGGATGGATATTGCGCTGGATGGCGGCGTTCTCGGCCGGCAGGCCGAAGGCGTCGAAGCCCATGGGGAACATGACGTTGTAGCCGCGCATGCGCATGAAGCGCGCCCGCGCGTCCGAAGGGGTCATGGCATACCAGTGGCCGATGTGCAAATTACCCGATGGGTACGGCAGCATGGTGAGCGCGTAGTGCTTGGGGCGCTTAGGGTCAATGTCGGCATGGTAGATGCCGTCTGCCTCCCATTTTTGCTGCCACTTGGCCTCGATCTCGGCCGGGTTGTACTTCTCTGCCATTCGATCTCCTCGTTCGCGCAGTGCTTAAACAAAAAACTCTCACCCATGTGACCTTCAGGTCACGGGGTGAGAGTAACTCCCACGGTACCACCCGCATTGCCCGCACACAATGGGTGCAGACCGCTCATCACGCTGTATTGGGCGCACCCGCTGCCGTGCCGTCTGGCTTACAGGCGAGTTCAGTTGCTTTTGCGCATGCCGGGCTTGCACCACTGCACCCGGCTCTCTGTGAGCGTAAAGCCAACCTACTACTCCTGCTCGGCGTGACCGGTTTCACCGGCCACTCTTCACTTGACTTACTAGTGGACCCAGAGGGATTCGAACCCTCGACCTCCTCAATGCCATTGAGGCGCGCTCCCAGCTGCGCCATGGGCCCGTACGCACGACTGCGTCGTGCTTTCGGCGTGCCCTACTCGGCTTCGCCGAGTAACGGAACGCCACGTCTGTGTAAATGTGCCGTGCCTAACGATCGCACAGTGGACCTGGAGGGATTCGAACCCTCGACCTCATCAGTGCGATTGATGCGCGCTCCCAACTGCGCTACAGGCCCTAGTACAGAGGCAGGATTGTACTTTGCCGCAGGGGCGCTGTCAAGAATTGATTGCAGCCAAAGGGTTATAATTGGATTTTACTCATCCCCAATCCTCCCGAAAGACCAAAACCTATGACCGCAACTGCATCCGCCCCGGCTCCTGGGCAACCGCAAAGCATGCGCACCTTCTACACCATCTGGCTTGGCCAACTGGTCTCGCTGCTCGGCTCCGGCCTCACCGGCTTCGCCTTGGGCGTATATGTCTACCAGGAGACCACCTCCATCACCGCCTTCGCCATGAGCATCCTGGCCTTCACCCTGCCCGGCGTGCTGTTCTCGCCGGTGGCCGGCGCCTTGGTGGACCGCTTCCCGCGCCGCTGGATGATGATTCTCAGCGATACCGGCGCCGGGCTGACCACCCTGGCCATCCTAACCCTCATCCTGACCGACAACCTGCAGATCTGGCACATTTATGCCGCCAATTTTGTAGCCTCGCTGTTCAACACCTTCCAGTGGCCGGCCTACTCCGCCGCCACCACCATGCTGGTGCCGCAGGCCCAGCTGGGCCGCGCCAGCGGCATGGTGCAAATGGCGGATGCCATTGCCCAACTGGCCGCACCCGCCATCGCCGGCGCCCTGTTCGTCACCTGGGGCATGCCCAACATCATCATGATCGATATCATCACCTTCCTGTTCGCGGTTGGCACCCTGCTCTACGTCCGCATCCCTGAGCCTGTACGCACCGCTGAAGAATCGGCCAACAAGCCATCCATCATGGCCAGCATCCGCGCCGGCTTCACCTATATTCGCAACCGGCCCGGCCTGTTCCGTCTGCTGATGTACTTTGCCGGGATCAATCTCTTCTTCTCCATGCTCCAGCCCTTATGGACACCGCTACTGCTTGATCTGGGTACACCGGCCCAGGCTGGCATCGTCGGCTCGATTGTGGGCGGCGGCATGCTGGTGGGCACTTTTGTGATGAGCGCATGGGGCGGCCCCAAACGCCGCGTGTATGGCGTCATTGGTTCGGGCATCTGGATGGGCGCT
Organism: Anaerolineales bacterium; assembly: GCA_025808555.1. Lineage (NCBI taxonomy): Bacteria > Bacillati > Chloroflexota > Anaerolineae > Anaerolineales > Anaerolineales bacterium. The sequence goes on from CP075526.1 coordinate 569,585, forward strand.
ATGCTGCTGCTGCTGTTGCTACAAGCCAGCGTGACCCTGATCGCAGTGGCAGGCTTTCTCTCCATGCTGGTGCTGCCTATCATGAACGGCAGCAGCCAGGCGCTGTGGCAAAGCAAAACCGAGCCTGATCTGCAGGGCCGCGTGTTCTCTGTGCGGCGCATGCTGGCCCAGTTCACCGCGCCCATCGCCATCCTGCTCTCCGGCCCGTTGGTGGACCGCGTGTTCGGCCCGGCCCTGCTGCCCGGCGGCGCGCTGGCCGATACGCTCATCGGTGAACTGGTCGGCGTTGGCCCCGGTCGCGGCATGGCCCTGTTCTTTGCCGTCATCGGCCTGCTGGTGCTGGCAATCTCCATCCTCGCCCTGAGCAGCCCGCGCCTGCGCAACGTGCAAGACGAGATCCCTGATGTGATCATCAAGAGCCAGAGCGAAGAAGAAACGCTAAAAGAAGCGCTAGGAACGAGCTAGTTTTAAAAAAAAGCCCCGCATGTGCGGGGCTTTTTATTGCTACAGGTAGTTTGCCAGCAGCATGGCAATGCCGGCGATGACCATCGCGCCAAGGATTTGGCGCGGCAGCAATTTGAGGTGAACCTGGGCGTGGAAGCCATAATCTTTATAGCCCGCCAACCCCTCAGTACCAGGGAACACCGCCCACTTCGGCGTAAGCGTATTGAGAATGAACCAGTCAATGAAGATCAGGTCAAACGTGGTGATAATGAGCTGGATCAGCAGCGCGTGGAAAAACAATGTGCCGAAACCGGCGCCGCTTTGCTGCGCAAACGTGTAGGTGGAGTACAGCGTACCGCCCACCAGGATCGCCATCAGCGGAAAGATGGCTTTCTTGGCCTCTTCCTTCTCCTTCTTGCTCAAGGGCTTGGCCTTGGCCAGAATATCCGGCGGCACTTCGTCGGGGGTCAGGAAGGTGCGCGGCTTGTTCATGGCGGTGTACAACACCAGCCCGGTAAATACGGCGGTGAAAATGCCGCCATCCATGATCAGTTTGGTCCAGTCAAGCATTTGAATGATCTCCTCGTGGCCACATTCTAAACGGGCGCGGCCCTTGGGTAAACAAAAGCCCCGCAAAGTGCGGGGCTTTTTGTCATGTTAGCAGCATCACGATGCCGGCTGCCATAGCGGCGAAGACAGCCTGCCCAGGCAACGCCCGCAGGTGCGCCCGGCCATGGAAGCCGTAAGCCTTGTAGCCGGCAAAGCCTTCCGTGCCTGGGTATACAAACTGCTTGGGAGTGATGGTGTTGAGCAGCAGCCAGTCAATCACCACCAGGTCAAAGGTGCTTACTGCCAGGATCAGGATAAGCGCGTGCAGGAACAGCAGTCCGAAGCCGGCCCCACTCTCCCGGCCAAAGACAAAGGTTGAGTAAAGCACGAGACTCAGCAAGCCCAACGCCAGCGGGATGCCGGCCCAGAGCGACTGGCGTCGCTCTGCTTCCGTGCGCGGCGGCACCGCAGCCAGAATATCCGGCGGCACGTTCTTCTTCACAAGGAACCAGCGTGGCCGCTTGACCCCTACAGTCAGGATGATGCCGCTGATGGCAACAATGCCCACAAGGCTATGAATTAGCAGTAGTTTCAGGTCCAACATAAGTCCTCGATAATTTAGGTATGCCTAAATTATAGGGTTGATATTCAGTTGTGTCAAGCGGCAGGCAGCGGATAAGCCTGCTCGCCGGCAGGCACCGCCAGCGCCAGCTGGTTCTCCGCCGGGGCACCCTGCCGCGGCGCAGCCGGGTCGTAGGCGCTGGCGGGGTTATAGGCAAAGTTGAAATCCAGCACCAGCTTGCCGTGCTCTTCGCCCAGATCGGCGCCGTGCGGCGTATCCAGCAGCCAGCGCGCCCCGGCGTAGATCTTGCCGCTGCGGGCGCTGGCATCCGCGAACGGCAGCAGCAAGCCGCCGCCGTAGCCCAGCACGCTGAACAGCGAGAGGCTCAGTGTGCTGCCAGCAATGGCGAAGTGCACGCGGCCCACGCGCTGCACGTCTGCGCCCGCCAGTTCAAAACGCTCAGGCTGCACATCAATATCCACATCCACAACAAAACGCAGCGCCGGGTCATAGGGGTAATAGGCCAGGTTCATGAAGTGCGCCCGCTGGGCGGCCGGCACCGGCGAATGCGGGTGTCCGCCCAGCAACTCATTGCGGGCCGCCACCCAATACTGCCAGCGCTGCTCGACCGGGATGCGGCGATCACGCACGCTGGCATAGATGGCGTGCATCTTGCGGTAATAATCCAGTTGGTCCAGTTCTTCCAATCGAAACATGTCGCTAGCCTAACACCAAATTCCGCGAAGAGTGCACAGGCGTATAATCAACTTCTTTCCACTACTCAGAGAGCCGCCATGACCAATCCCTTCTCCACCGAAAATCTCGTCCGCCGCCAGGCCCAACTCAGCGATGCTATGGAAGCCGGCGGCTTTGACGCCTTGGCGCTGAACGCCGGCCCCAGCCAGGTCTATATCAGCGGCCTGCACTTCCACCTGATGGAGCGCCCCACCGTGCTACTGCTGGCGCCGGGCAAAAGCCCGGTGATCGTGCTGCCGGACTTCGAGAAGGGCAAGCTGGCCAACCTCGGCTTTGAACTGCGCGCCGTGACCTACAGCGAGAACCCTGCCGAATGGCAGGCCGCCTTCAACCAGGCCGCGGCGCTCATCGGCCCGGCCAAGCGCATAGGCGTGGAAGGTTTGCGCATGCGCGTGATGGAGCTGCGATACCTGCAGGCCGCCTTCCCCGGCGCCGAGTTCCCCATAGCCGAAGAGTTGATCGCCGACATGCGCAAGCACAAGGACGCCGGCGAGATCGCTGCGATGAAGAAAGCAGTCGAGATCGCGGAGGGCGGCCTGGAAGCCACGCTGAAGAAGATCAAGATCGGCATGAGCGAGAAGGAGATCGCCGGCATCCTGGTGCAGCAGCTATATGCGCTCGGCTCCGACCCGGAACTGCCCTTCGCCCCCATCGTGGCCGCCGCGGCAAACAGCGCCAACCCGCACTCCACCGTCAGCGACTATCGCATCCAAAAGGGCGACCTGCTACTGATCGACTGGGGAGCCTCCTACAATGGTTACCTTTCTGACCTGACCCGCACGTTTGCCGTGGGCGAGATCAGCGAGGAGCTCAAGCGCATCTACGAGATTGTGAAACTTGCCAACCAGGCCGGCCGCGAGGCGGCCGCCATCGGCGCCCCCTGCGCCGCGGTGGACCAGGCCGCCCGTGACGCCATTGACGACAATGGCTACGGCCAGTACTTCACCCACCGCACCGGCCACGGCCTGGGCATGGAAGGCCACGAAGAGCCCTACATGCGCGGCGACAACATGCTGCCGCTGGCCGAAGGCATGAGCTTCACCGTTGAGCCGGGCATCTACCTTGACGGCCGCGGCGGCGTGCGCATCGAAGACAACGTCGTGATGACCGCCGACGGTCCACTGACCCTCAGTACCTTCCCGCGCGAGCTGCGCGTGGTGGGCCACTAGTCAATTCCCGGGCGTAGCAGGCTGCGCCTCTACGAACTAGCTTCATCCGAAGCTACGCCCTATAACAACGGCGCCTGCAAGGCCTCTGAGGTGAGCGGATCCAGGCGAGCTGCATCGGCGATGCTGTCTGGCGTCAGCGCCCGGGCCGCCAGCAGGCGGCGCACGGCGCGGTACTTGAGGAAGCGCCAACCGTCTTCTACTGCTTGCGCCAAACGTGGGTCACGCTCCAGCTTGAAGAGCGCCAACGGGGCGCGGCGGCCGGGCAGCACCACCAGGCTGTTGTGCGCCGGGGTTTTGGCGTTCAACAGTACTTCGCCCAACAAGGCTGAAGCGATCACGTAAAAGTTGAGCACTGCTTGGCCGCTTTGCAGCCATCGCAGCGGTTCGCCCTGCGCCTCGCCCTGCTCCTGCACTTCGTAGCCCAGCTGCTGGCCCAATATCACCAGGGCGGCGTTCATCTCGGCCAGGTCGGCGCGGCGTTGGCGCGGCTGGTCCTCGGCAGCCAGCTGCCACAGCCCATCGGCCTGTTGTGCGTACGAGCTCAGCACCGCCTGCAACAAAGCCGGGTGCGGCGTGAGCAGGCCGGGGAAGATGGCGCACAGCGCCTGGTCGTGCGCCCGCGTGCTTTGCGGCTGGCTGCGCAGCAGGCTGCGCACCACGGCGATCTCGACCCGGTCGGCCAGTGGGGCGCGCGGCGTTTGCGGGTTGGCCGGCCACCATAGGCCGGTCTCCGGTGTTTCGGGGTTGCCGCCATACTGCACAAAATCGCCGTGCATGGTCAGCGCGGCGGCAATTTGCTTGCGGGTGTGGGTATATAGCTCGGAAGGGTCGCTTTGTCCGCTGCCCATGGCGGCTTGCTTGTTGAGCACGCTCAGCGCGGTAGCCTGCAAATAATCGTATGCACTGGGCTGGCCGCGCCCGCTGAGCACAAAATGGGCCGCGCCGCGAATGGCCTCATCTTGCGCTTCGCTGGCGGTTTGCGCCGCGCTTTTGCGCAGGGTCAGCTGCATCTCGCTGTCAGCGTGGCGGTAGGCCATGGCATGGATGCGCAGGCTGGCCAGGTTGGCGGCCACCGCCGCGGCGGCCTGCAGGCCGCTTTCGCCCTCGGCCAGCATCATAAACAGCGGCATCTTGTCGGTCATGTGCTCGGCCACCGCGGCCAGGGCGGCATGCAACGCCTCAGTGTGCCAGGCCCAGTCGTAACGGCGACGACGTAACACCAGCACGAACGGGCCGATGGCCTCGCGCCCCCACAGCCAGCCGGCCCACAGAGCGCACAACGTCCAGAACGCTGGCGCGGGGCGCGGCACCGCGGCGGTCACCGCCGCTAGCGACAGGTCTTGCATCTCGGCCGCCAGGTCACGCATGCGGCCTTCGTAGATGCAGATGCCGCCGCTTTCCGGCGGCGCCTCGGGCCATTCGGTCACCGGCAGCGCTTCGCTGGCCTGCGCCCATAGGGCGATCGAACGCTCCATTTCGAACCAGATGTTGTATTCGCGGAACTGCGGCGGCGCGCTCAGTTGGCGCGGTCGCATGCGCCCGCTGGGGTGCGCCCACAGCTTGGTGGCGCGATCGCATGCGCTCAACAGCAGGGCCGAGAGCAGGCGGCGCTCGTCTGCATCGCTATCCAAACTGTCCAGGCGATTGATGATGGTGATGAGCGCGTAGGCGGCGCGCGGGAGATAGGCCTGCAACGCCTCTTCGGCGTGCTGGCGGTCAGGGTCGTCCTTGGCGGCGATGCGCTCCAAGGCGCGCGCGAGAGTTGGCCCGCTCAACGGGTAGGCATTGGCGCGAGCCGCGTCCTGCGCGTCGCAAGGGTATTCACCGTGCTGCCCGCACTGTTTGCAGTTGAGCAACTTGGCGTGCGGCGCGGCTGCCTCGCGTTCCCAGATGAAAGCCTCGGCCGGTATTTGCGCCGAACAGTTGGGACACTCGGTCAGGTACATCTCGAGGATGGCTGGCTCCAGACGCTCGTCACCCCGGCGGGCGGCGCCCAGTGCAGCCAGGGCGGCGGTTAGCGCCTCGACGCTGGGCGGCTGAGCGTGCATTTCGATCAGGAAACGCGCCACGGGATTGTTGGCGGCTACTAGCACGCGGTAACCCGCGCGGGCCCCTTCGGCCGCCCAATGGGGCGATGCGCCGAAGGGCTCCAGCACCCAGCCGCCGGGGGCCGCATGCTGCGCCAGCCACTGGGCGGCCACACCGCGCGGCACGGGCGGCAGGTAGCGCTCCAGCGGGCTGGGCGGGTGTGATGTGCCAATAAGGAATGTATTGGGCTCAGCCATGAAAGCGATCCACAGATGAACACAGAGGATACAGGCAGACAAACACAGATGAATACACCAAGCTTTCCCCTCTGATCGCTCCGTGCGGTCTCATGGCGTTATTCTCGCATCACTCCCGGTGGGGATAGAACTGCAGGATGGCGGGGGTGACGTGGCTGAGGTCTTGCAGCCCGGCGCAGAACTGCTGGCGCAGCTCCGGCGCGCCGATGACCAATGCCGGCACCGGATTGTCGGTATGGGTGCGGCGGCTCAGGTCTTCCATGTTGCCGTGGTCTGAGGTGATCAGGGTCAACCCCTCGTCGTCAACCCAGGCGTCGAGAAGGCCGCCCATCACGCCGTCAAAATGCTCCAGCAGTTTGACCGCGCCCTCGTGGTCCTGATGGTGGCCGGCGTAGTCGCTGGGCCAGAATTCAAAGAAGGCCAGATCGTAGGTGCGGGTTACCTCGGCCAGGCGGCGGCCAGCCTCGTGGGGAGTGTGCAGCGGCGAGTCGGTGAAGCCGAGGTGCGTGCGCCAGCCCTCGCCGGTGAAATCGGCCGAGAAGCCATCGCCATGCAGCATGTCCTCATGGGTCTTGAGAGCGATGCCGGCGCTGGTGACTGCCAGGGGGATGGCGGAGAGCAGGCGTTTGCCGCTCTCGATGCCCTGGAAGTAGGGCGGCGGGTAGGCGTTGAGCAGGGTGCTGCGGTAGCCACGCTGAGCCAGCTGCATGAACAGGTTGTCTTCTTTCACCACGGCGGCCACCGGTTTGTTGGGCTTGGGGCCGTAGTGCTCACCGACCAGTTGGGGCACGTTCTTACCGGTGACCAGGGTGGCCTGCCCGGTGGCGGATTGCGGCAGGCCGGGCATGCCCAGATTGGGGTCGAGCGCCAGCAGGCTGGCGCGGGCAGTCTGGAGCGGGGCGCTGCCCGCCACCAGACGGGCGCCGCCCAGCAGGGCGTCTATATTAGGAGTTTTGGCGGCGACGAAGGGGTTGGTTTCGGGGTTATTGTCCCCAAAGCCGATGCCATCCATGAAGAGGAAGAGAAAATGCATTGGAGGATTGTAGCCGCTTTGCGAAGCCTCGGAGTTTGCGTAGAACCAGCGCCTTGACGGGGTCGCCAAGTTCCTTGCTTAGCGCCCCGCACGTGGTATTCCTTACCTCAAGATGAACAATCCCTCTCCCGTGCTCCAGATATCTTTTAAGTTGCACCCCCCACCCCCATGCCCAAAACGAACAACATCTTCAGCGGTTATTGAAAGAGTCCCTGGCCTGGGTTTGGCCTCGGAATGACAAAAGGGACGAAGCGGCCACTAGTTGGTAGCTTACGGCGTGGCCGTCGGCTCAGGCGTGTTGGTGGGCGTTTCCGTCGGCAACGGGGTGTTAGTAACCGTGGGCGTAGCCGAAGGCAGGGGTGTGATGGTCGGCGTTGCCGAGGGGATGGCGGTTGGCTCTGGCATATCGTTGTAGATCACAATTTCATATTCAGCATACGTGTTCTGCGTGCTGTAGATGGTGAGGCGCAGCGAGAGCGCCCCACGCGTGATCTCATTCATGCGCAGGGTGTACACCCGCTCCTGCTGCGGAATGGGCGTGTTGCTGGCAGCGAGCTCCTCCCAATCGTGGTCATCCGGGTTGGTGCCGCGCGCCCATTCCAGCACATAGCGCTGGAAGTTCTGCGTAGCATCCGCCCGCACTACCACCTGCACCTCGTGCTGGTTGAAGTGCTCGCCGTTGTTGGGCAGAATGATGTCAAGCAGCGGGCGTGGGTCGGTATCGCGGCACTCGCGCAGCGGGGAGAAGTAGATCGGGTCATCGAAACCATTCGCCTCAGCCCAGTTGCGGCCCTGGCTGGTCTGCGTGATCCACTTGATGGCCCAGGGATCTTCCACATTGAGGCCAAAGCGCTCCTCGGTGAAGCGGTTGCCGCAAGCAGCCGAGGACTCGAGCCCGGTCCACGTATCGGCCAGCACGTCCTGCCACAGGTCATTGTCGGCGTCGGCTGGCGGCTGGCCTACGACGAAGTATTCGCGGCGCTGATCATCGCAGTATTGGGAGGGCTCGGCACCGGAGATCGTGCAAATGATCTTTTCCTCAATGCCTGCCGGGCGCACAAAGCTGCTGGGGTTACCGCCCGTGAGGTAGTTCACGGCTTCCTGCATGAACTCGGCCCAGATCGGCGCCGCGCCGCTGAGGCCGCTGGTGCCCTGCATCTCGGTATTGTCGGGGTTACCCACCCACACGCCCACGGCCACATCGGGGGTGTAGCCCATGGTCCAGTTGTCGCGGAAGTCAGTGGTGGTGCCGGTCTTGGCCGCTACGGGGAACGGCAGGTTGAGAAGCGAGTTGCTGCCGAACATCGGCGTGCGGGCCTGATTGTCCGACATGATGGAGCTGATGAGGAAAGCATGCTCCTCACGGATAACTTGCTCGCCACTGGGCTGCGGGGCTTCAAAGATCACGTTGCCCTGGAAATCCGTAATGCGCGTGATGGCCACCGGAGTGAGAGCGCGGCCCTGGTTGGCAAAGATGGCGTAGGCATTGGTCAGATCCAGCAGCTTGACCTCGCCGCCACCCAGAGTGAGCGCCAGGCCGTACTGGTCGCTGTGCAGATCAGTGATGCCCAGGCGGTGGGCGAAGGCCACCAGGCCCTCTTCCTCCGGCGTGTCAGGATTGTCGTAGATGCCGACGAAATCGAGCGCCTTGACCGCGGGCACATTGTAAGAATTGGCCAGCGCCGAGCGCACGGTGACCGGGCCGTGGAAGCGCTCGTCATAGTTCTGCGGGATGTACGGCGGGCGCGTATCGGTGGCCAGGCCCGAGGGGGGGAACTCCGACTCCACGTCCCAGATAAGCGTGGATGCAGTCCAGCCCTTCTCGAAGGCGGCCACATAGGTGAGCGGCTTGATGGAGGAACCCGGCTGGCGCGGGGAGACAGCCATGTTGATTTGGCCGTCGATCTCCTCGTTGTAAAAATCGGCCGAGCCGACCATGGCAAGGATGTGCCCATCGCTGGGGCGCATGGCCACCAGTGCGCCGCTGCCCACATTGCGGTCTTGCAAACCGGCGATGTGCTCGCTCAATGTATCCTGCGCCATGTCTTGCAACTCCGGATCAAGCGTGGTGTGCACGGTGAAACCGGAGCGATAGATGGTCTGCGGGTCGTACTGGGCTTCCAGCAACGAGCGGATGTAGTGCACCCAGTGCGGGTAGCGGATCTCTACCCCGGGTTGGTTGAAGCGATAGTCAAGCATTTCCAGGCCGGCCGTAGCGGCTTGATCCAACGAGACGCATACGCGCTCCGAGCTGTTGCTGACGTAGATGCAGCCAGCTTCAGCGCTGAGGCTATAGATGAGTCGCAGCACATATTGCTGGCGGCCCAGCGCAGCCTCACGATTGGTATAGACATCGTATACGGATGGCGATTGCGGCAAGCCGGCCAGGAAGGAGGCCTGGGCCAGGGTGAGCTCGCTGGCTGAAGTGCCGAAGTAGGTCTCGGCGGCAGCTTCCACACCGTAGGCCATGTTGCCGAAGTAGATCTCGTTGAGGTACAGCTCCAGGATCTCCTCCTTGGAGTAGCGGCGGGTGATCTCGGCCGCCAGGATCGCTTCGCGCACTTTGCGAATATAAGTGCGCTGCGAGGCTTCCTCGGGCGAGAATAGCAGCATGCGTGCCAACTGCTGCGTAATGGTGGACGCGCCGGAGACGATCTCGCCATCGGCACGGTTCTGGAAATAGGCGCGCGCAATGGACATCACATTGAAGCCGGGATGGTTGTAAAACTCCTTGTCCTCAGCGGCGATGGTGGAAGCGACCATGTACGGCGAGATTTCGGCCAGCGGCACATAGCTGCGGCGGCCAGCATTGGGGTCAAGGATCTCGTAGAGCAGGTTGCCGTTCGCATCCAGAATGCGGGTGGTCTCGAACTGCGAGGTGCGCTCGTGCAGATCAGCCACCGAGGGCAGGCTGGAGGCGATGACGTAGTATTCGTAGAAGGCGAAGGCCAGGCTGGCCATCGCCAGCAGGATGGCGGCGATGCCGCCATACACCAGCACGCGCGGCAGGCAGCCCATGCGGCTGACCCGGCCCCACCATTGCTTGAAGCGCGAGCCGCCGCCGTTGCCGGTGGCACTGGCGGCTGTGCGCCCGGTAGTGCTGTAAGCGGCGCGGCTGACGCGGGTAGCTTCGGGGTCCACTTCGGCGACGCGGCGCGGCAGGGGCATGCCGAACTCGTCCATGGCCGGGCGCGGCCCCGAGGGCGTGTGGCCCAGAGGCGGCGGGGCGGGCGTGGAATCGCCCACGGGTTCAAAGATGGTGGGGGCCTCGTCCGGCGCGATAGTACTGCCAGCAGGGGTCACCGGCACCGGGCGGCTGGGCTGGGTGTCGCTCAAGTCAGGAGTAGTACTCTCCTGCGGAGAGTTGCCCTGTGGAGAGTTGTCCTGCGAGGAGTTTACGGAATGGGCGCCCGAAGCCGAGAGGCGGCGGAAACGATCGGTAGCGCCCTCGCCGGGGTGCTGTTTCTCTGGGGGCTGGCCGGTATCTTCGGGCAGGCTGCCAGTCATGAGGGCTATTTAGGGCGGCTGAGGAACAGCGCCGTCCACACGCCTTTCATCAGGGTTTCGCCAGTCTGGTTCTTGAGCTCGACCTGCAGGTTGATGGAACCGCCGCCGATGCGCGGCAGCGCCTTGGTGACCAATACTTCGGTCTCAACATGTACAGTATCGCCAATGAAGATGGGCTTGATGAACTTCCACTCAGTGATCTCGCGGAAGGCCATGATGGTGCCCGACATGATGCCGGTTTGAACGATGAGGCCGGAGGCGTAGGAAAGACCCAGCAGGCCATGGCCCACGCGGGCGCCGAAGGGCGTGGTCTTGCTGTACTCGGCGTCTACGTGAATTTGGTTAAAGTCGCCCGTGAGACCAGCGAACATGACGATATCGGTTTCGGTGACGGTGCGGCCGGCGGTAGCCAGCTTCTGGCCCACCTCAAAATCTTCAAAGTACATACCGCGTACGGCTGGTTCTGCGCTCATGGGAGTCCTCCGGCTGGCTGTGATGTAAGCTCTGGAGCGATTCTAGCATATGGCGCTTGGCAGCATGTGCGGCATGCTTTTGTTAAACTAGGCATGCTATTTTGAACGAAACTCGACCCAGGCTTGTTCCCCTCATGCGCGTACCTGTCATTCTACTTTTAGCGCTAGCCCTGGTGGGATGCAACTACCCCACCAGCCCGGCTGTGCTGACGCCAGCCACGGCGCAGCCCAGCGCCACCCCGCCGCCCACTGAGGCGCCGCGGGTGCTACCGCATGCGCTGTACTTTCTGAGCGAGCGCGAAGGCAGCGCCGCCATCTGGCGGCTGGATGCCGACGGCGTGAGTTTGCAGCAACTAACCAGCGAGAGCGAGCCGGTGGATGAGTACGAGGTGGCCGGCGACGGCACGCTGGTGTACCGCATCCAGAACCGCATCTATCGCTACAATGCGACCGGCCCACAAACCCTGGTGGACAATGCCAGTGCGGATGCCGGCGAGGCCAGCTTCGCCTACACGGATGCGGTGCGTGCCCCGCGCCTGACGCCCAACGGCGCCACGCTGGCGTATGCGCAGGGCGGCGTGTGGCTGTTCGATCTGGCCAGCGGAAATTCGCTGCAAATTCTCGAAAACATCATTGAAATTGAAGATGGCAGCATCACTCCGCTGGAACTGTACGCGCCGGTGGCCTGGTCGCCCTCAGGCTTGCAATTGCTGATCTCGGTGGCTGGGCCGGATGGCAGCGGGCTGGGCGTTTGGGATGTGCGCACGGAAAGCTTTACGCGCCTGCAGGGCGAAGCCGTCCTGTGCTGCCAGGCAAGCTGGACGGCAGACAGCCAAAGCGTGCTGCTGGCCAGTGCGGCGCTGGGCCTGGTGGAGCCAGGCTTGTGGCGCTTCGACGCCAGCACGGGCGAGGCTACGACGCTTATCGAAACGCAAGCCGAGGACGCTTACCATTTTGTGGGCTGGCCGCTGCAGCTGCCCAATGGCGACCTGCAGTACTTCTACGCCAGCGCAGCCGAGATCCACGATGCGGACCTGCCGCTGTACATGGTGCGCTCGGCGGCAGACGGCGCCGGCGGGCGCAGCCAAATGCGCGACGACGCCTTCAGCCTGCGCGAGGCGCTATGGGCGCCCGACGGCAGCCTGGCGCTGGTAGCGCAGAGCGCCGCCAGCGGTGCGGGGCCGATCGTGCTGGCCTATGCGGATGGCCGCCCGCTGCTGGTGCTGGTGGATTTTGGGTATGAACTGAAGTGGGGAGAGTAAAGGTTAGTTAAAACTAGCGATAGGTGCCACTACAGCTACGGATCGAGTTTGCGATAAGCGCGGTTGAAATAGACCAATGGCTGCTCATCCTGCTCATCGAGCGGGGTTCCGGCGGCGAGCACCTCGCTGATGAAGATGGTATGCGTGCCGGCGTCATGCGTCACCGAAACACGGCAGTCGAAATAGGCGATCGCCTGGCGCAATAGTGGGCTACCCGTCTCCAGCGTAAAGATATCTACGCCCTCAAAACGATTGCTCTGCTCGCTCTCACGCCCGGCAAAACGGTTGGATAGCTCTTGCTGGCCGGCGGCCAGGATGCTGACGCCAAAGCGGCCAGCCTGCATCACCAGCTGGTGCGTGCGGGTGGCCTTCTCCAGAGAGATGGAGACCAGCGGCGGCTCCAGCGAGAGCGACGTGAACGAGTTGACCGTCATTCCGTGCTGGCTGCCTTGGTGGCTGGTAGTGACCACGGTCACACCAGTAGTCCAGAAGCGCAGAACATCTTTGAGTTGATCGGGGTTGGGGCGCAAAATGGCGCCAGGTTGGGCTTGCTGCTGCATGAAATCATTGTAACCCTCTGGATTGGCGGGCTGCAGGTGCAAATCACGTGCCAGCGCCAAAAAGCTATTGGAACGCCGCCCGATTCGGGGTAGCATGGTTTTCCTTATGCTGCAAGATGACCTTCCGTCTGAGATCAACGAGCCTGGCTTCAGCGAGCCTGCAGGGCGACGCCAACGGCCGCGCCGCGCCAGCATGAACGTGTTCGCCCAGCTCACAAGCATTCTGGCGGTCAGCGCGGTGCTGGCCACGCTGTTCACAGCGTTCACACCGCTGGGCTTGCTGCCGGCGGGGTTGACCGAATGGGTGGCCGAGCAGTTGAGCGGCGGTGGCAGCAGCGTGGGCAGCAACTTCCCCACGCCCACTCCGCGCCCCCGCCCGTTGATAGGCATCGTGGCCGGCCATTGGGGCAACGACTCGGGCGCAGTGTGCAGCGACGGCCTGACGGAAGTGGAAGTAAACCTAGATATTGCCACGCGCGTGCAGCAGAAGCTGACCGACGCCGGATTTGATGTGGACTTGCTGCAAGAGTACGACGATCGTCTGCAGGGGTATAACGCGCTGGCGCTGGTATCGATCCACGCTGACACCTGCGAATACATTGACGATAATGCCACCGGCTTCAAGGTGGCTTCATCCCTGGCCAGCAGTGCGCCTGAAAAAGCACAGCGCCTGGTAGCCTGCCTCAGCAATCGTTACCAGAGCGCCACTGGCTTGCGTTATCACCCGGCCAGCATCACGGCCCACATGAGCAACTATCACACCTTCAACGAGATCCATCACGACACGACAGCCGCCATCATCGAAACCGGCTTTATGAACCTGGACCGGCAGATGCTGACCCAGAACTCAGACAGTGTGGCGGATGGGATTGCGCGCGGCATGCTGTGCTACATCTACAACGAAAGCGCCACCTCGCCGGAGGGTAACTAGCATGGCGGCGGCCGCCTGGCACACGCTGTGTGTCGAAGCCCGCGCCGCGCTGGCCGCCGGACACAAGCCTGAGGCGCGTCGCCTGGCGCGCCAGGCGGCGAAGCTGGCGCCGCAGCAGGAGGAGCCTTGGCTGCTGCTGGCCGCCATGGCCGCTCCTGCCGCAAGCATGGCCTATTTAAAAGAAGCGCTGCGCATCAACCCGCGCTCTACGCGGGCGCGCAAAGCCATGCAATGGGCGCAGGAGCGCACAGAGAGTAAGAAACAGGCGCGGGCGCAGGTGGCTACCGGCGGCAAGACAACTTTGGCCATGCCGCGCCTCAGCGGCCTGGTGCTGATGGCGCTGGCGGCCGGCACGGTGGCGTTCGCATTGTTTGCCTGGCTGCGCCCTCCCGGGCTGGATGACGGCTTGCGTTTCGTCAGTGCGGCCGCGGCGCAAAGCATTGACGGCCTGCTGGCCACCAGCACGCCCACCGAAACCGCCACGCCCACAGCCAGCAATACACCCACGGCCACCCATACGCCAACCCACACGGCTACTCCGAGCGCCACGCCTTCCCCCACGCCCACGCTGACCCCTAGCCCAACCCCTACAGCCACCATCGGAGCGGATGTGAGCGAGCTGGAGAAGCACTTCGTCGAGCTGCCGCGCGGCGTTGGCCCCAACGAGCGCTGGATCAATGTCAACCTGAGCAATCAAACTCTAGAAGCCTATGAGGGCAGCACGCTGGTGCGCAGCTTTGTGATCTCCAGCGGCCGCTCGGGTTCGCCCACCGTTACGGGCACCTTCAAGATCTGGATCAAGGTGCGCATTCAGGATATGTCAGGCCCCGGCTACTACATTCGGGATGTCCCCTGGGTCATGTATTTCTACGGAGACTACGGCATCCACGGCACCTGGTGGCACAACAACTTCGGCACGCCCATGAGCGCTGGCTGCGTGAACATGACGGTGGAAGACTCTCAGTGGATGTACAGCTGGGCCAGTGTGGGCACCACTGTGCAAGTGCACTATTAGTTTTATTTTTTATATATCGCTAACGCAGGCTGCCACCAGCTTGAGTAAGATAAGGCATGGCAAAACATGCACTTTTCAGCGGCCTGGTGATTGACGAATTTGACCAGCCGGTCAATTCCACCCATGTTGGGCAGGAAGCCTTCTATGTGGTCAACGACCAGGGCTTCATGCGCCATGTCCCCTCAGAAGATGTAGACCGCCAGGTGCTGCGCCAAATGGGCGAGATGCTCTCCGGCCACGAAGAAGAGCTGAGCAAGCAAGCCGCCCAGATGATGGGCCAGGACGATATCTTTACCCAGGCCGCCATTTTTAACCAGCTCAAGAACGTAGACGAGCAGTTTGACCAGGTGCTGGCCCAGGGCCTGCCCGAAGCCAGCCGCGCCTACCTGGGTATGAGCGGCTTCAAAGTGCGCATTAACCTGCATGGCGAGGTGCTGGAAGTGATCCAACCCGGTCAGATTGCCCCCGAAGATGGCGAGGAATAAGTAACAAAAAGCTCGGGCATTTTTGCCCGAGCTTTGATTTATATAGCAGTTATGCCTACGGCAGGCGGATGATGAACTGGTAACCGAACCAGGCAGCCGGGATGGCAGCCAGCCACGGCAGCACCTGGGAGGCAATATGCAGGCCATCCGCCGCTATCTGAGGCAGCTGCACCTGGAAGTACTCCAGGCCGAAGGCCGCACCAGCGAACAGGCCAAAGACCACAGACCACACTACGCCGGCGATGGTGCCCGCGCCCAGCAAGCCCACAAAAATATCTGTGGCCGAGAGGCCGCTACCGTGCTCAGATGTGTGTTCAGCAGACATGCATTCCTCCGAAAAAGTGACTAACGGGCATTATAGTTCAAATTGTGCAATTTGCAACTTTTGCCCAAAGTACGGGTATAATCCTGCCTCGTTACTTTAGACTTAGTAAAAGCAAGGAAAGAAGATGCCCAAAAGAACTTATCAGCCCAAGAAGCGCCGCCGCGTGCGTGTGCATGGCTTCCGCAAACGCATGTCCAGCTCCTCGGGCCAGGATGTGCTGAAGCGCCGCCGCCTCAAGGGACGCAAGAAACTCACGGTGAAAGCCAATAACCACGTCAAGAAGGTGGACTGGAACGCCTAAGCGCGCTTGCGTTTAGCTTCCACCGCCTACGAGGCGAGCAGGCTTTTGACTATCGGTGAAGCGAGGATTCCGCCTCAGCAGACCAGCCGATTTCAAACGGGTGCGGCGACTGGGAAAGTCTTACACGCACCCGTTTGTTGTGCTTGTAGTGTTAACAAATGATGCAACCGACCCACCAGTTGGCAGCAGCCTACGGGTGGGCGTGGCTGCCGGCCGCAGTGTAGGCGGCGCCGTGCAGCGCAACCGCGCCAAGCGCGTGCTGCGGGCAGCCATGCAGCCGCTGCTGCAACGCATCAAGCCCGGGCACGACCTTGTGCTGATCGCCCGGGAAGCAATTCTTGCCAGCAGCAGCCAGCAGGCACAGGGGGTGCTGGAGCGGCTGCTGCAACGAGCCAAACTACTATGAACGCACACCTCACGCACGACCACGCCGAGATCCATGAGCAGCCAGACCCGCGGCTGCGCGATCTGCCGCGCACATTGACCAACCTGCCGCGCTTTCTGCTGCTGATCCCCATCCGCATCTACCAGCTCACCTGGTCACGCACCCTGCCGCCGGATACCTGCCGCTTCTATCCCACCTGCTCTCATTACACCTACCAGGCCATCTATAAATATGGCGCGCTCAAGGGCGGCGGCATGGGCTTCTACCGCCTGCTGCGCTGTAACCCTTTCAATAAATCTGCCGGCTATGACCCGGTGCCATAAATTGGGAAGAGGAATGAAGAAAAACACTCTGCTTAAACTTGCCCTGTTGGGCCTGCTGAGCCTCGCCTTGAGCGCCTGTGGCACTGTGCCACCGCTGTCCTGGCCTGGCATCCATGTAGATGAGGCCAGCGGCCGCGCATACGTGGCTTATCAGAACCAAGTCACCGCCTTGAACAGCCAGACTGGCGCTTCGGTTTGGCAGTACCCCGCCGATCGCGACAATGGCTTCACGGCCTTTGCCGAACCTGCTCTGGGCGACGGCCAATTATTCTTTGGCAGCTACAACCACAACTTCTACGCGGTGACCCCTGGCAACGGGGCGCTGGAGTGGAGCTACGAAGGCCCCGCAGGCCAGTTCATCGCCAGCCCGCTGGTGGATGGCGAGCGCATCTATGCACCCAACGCCGACCACACGCTGTACACCTTCGACCATGCCGGCGCGCTGCTGTGGACCTTTACGACAAGCCATCCGCAATGGGGCAAGCCCGCTCTGGGCGACGGCGTAGTGTATATCAGCTCGCTCAACCATTTCCTCTATGCGCTGGATGCTGAAAGCGGCCAGGTGTTGTGGACGCTGGACACCGGCGGCACGCTGGCCGCCGGCCCGCTGCTGCACGAGGGCGTGCTGTACATCGGCAGCTTCAACAGTGAAGTGCTGGCGGTGGACGCGGCCGGCGGCGAAGTGCTATGGCGCGTGCCAACGGATGGCTGGGTTTGGGGCACCCCCGCCCTGTACGAAGGCCAGCTGCTGGTGGGTGACCTGAATGGCTTCCTGTATTCGCTGGATCCGGCCAGCGGCAGCCAAAACTGGACGCTGGAAACCGGCAGCTCCATCACGGGCACTCCACTGGGCTTGAACGAGCATATCTACGTCATCAACGAGGCCGGGAGTGTGATTTCGGTTGATCTTGACGGCAGCATTGTCTGGAATCAGGACTTTGGCACCGAGCTGTACGGCTCCGCCGTGGCAGCTGGTGACCTGATCCTGGTGGGCCAGCACAACAACACCACCACCGTGGTGGCCGTGAACGAGAGCGGCTCCCGCGTATGGACCTTTCCGCAACAGTAATTAAAGGACAGCCATGTTAGACATCATCATTGTCCCGTTTACCAATGTTCTTGTGTTTCTGTATGACATTCTGGGCCAGAACTTTGGCCTGGCGATCATTGTCTTCACCCTGCTGATCAAGCTGCTCACCTACCCTCTGTCGGTATCGCAGCTCAAGAGCGCCCGCATGACGCAGGAACTGCAGAATGACCCGCGCTGGAAGCAGATCCAGACCAAGTACAAGGACAACCGCGAGAAGCTGGCCCAGGAACAGATGAAGTTCTACCAGGAGAAGGGCATCAGCCCATTCAGCTCCTGCCTGCCGATGCTGATCCAGTTCCCCCTGCTGATCGCCATGTACTGGTCCATCCAGCGCTCGCTGGCGGCCACGCCGCTGGCCCTGCTGGACTTTGCACGCGGCATCGCCCTGCCCAATGCGGCTGAATTGCTGCCGCTGAACAGCAGCTTCCTGTGGATGGACCTGTCGCAGCCGGAGCGCTTGCACCTGGCTTTTCTGCCGTTCGCCATCCCGGTCCTGACCATCGTCGTGGTGGTCACCACCTGGCTGCAAAGCAAGATGATGACCCCTGCCTCCACCAACCCCAACGACCAGAGCGCGCAGATGGCTCGTTCCATGAGCCTGACCATGCCATTGATGATGGGTTACATCTCGATGGTGTTCCCTTCCGGTCTCTCCATCTACTATGTGATCAGCAACCTGTTTGGCATTGCTCAGGCCTGGCTGATGCGCCGCCAGCCAGCCAGCGCGGCTGCGCCGGCCAGCAAGTAAGTTAGAATTCCGGCAAGGTATCGCATGGAACATCGCACAAGTCTGGAAGTCATTGCCCCCACCGTGCACGAAGCCATTGAAAAAGGTTTGGTGGAACTGGGGCTTGAGGACACACAGGTAGACGTTGAGGTTTTGGACGAAGGCGGCACAGGCTTTTTGGGCCTGGGCGGCCGCCAAGCCCGTGTGCGCCTGATCGTCAAAGAAGGGCTGGCAAAGCCCGCCGCTGCAGCCACTCCGAAACGCAGCCGCCCTGCCGCCGAACCCAGCGCTCCGCTGACCGAAGCGGAAACCGAGAACTTGCTGGCAATTACCCGGGCCACAGTGCTGACCCTGCTGGAGCACATGAGTGTGCGCGCCGAGGTCAGCACGAGCCTGGGCGAACCAGACGAGCCGGATATGGCCCCGCCGGTGCTGGTGGATGTAGAGGGTGGCGACCTTAGCTTTCTGATCGGCCGCCATGCTGAAACCCTGAGCGCACTGCAACTGATCACGCGCCTGATTGTCGGCAAAGAAGTTGGCCGGGCAGCCCACATCATCATTGATGTGGCCGGCTACCGCCAACGCCGCGACGAGAATCTGCGCAAACTGGCCAACAAGATGGCCAAGCAGGCCGTCTCAACCGGGCGCCGTCAGACGCTGGAGCCGATGTCGCCCTCCGAGCGGCGCATCATTCACCTGGAGCTGCGCGACAGCGCCGAGGTGACCACAGAGAGCACGGGCGAAGAGCCGCGCCGCAAAGTCGTCATCATTCCGAAGTAGCCCCTTCTTTTACTCAACAAAAAAAGCGCATGCATACGCATGCGCTTTTTTGTTTCCAGAATCGCTGACACAGATTCGAATACCTATGACAGAACCATTGGTCAAAAACTGACCTACTGTTGAAGCAACTCCATGCAGTACAAATGCTTGTCCTACTTTAACAACTGAATAGATCTACTGACTCGGCCACAACAAACGTATCTGGGTTCCTTCACCGAGCTTTGAGTCAATGTAAAGATAGGCGCCAATCACGGCGGCGCGTTCATTCATGCCGGCCAGGCCATAGTGCCGGGCCGCCAGCAACTCTGTCAGGCTTGTGCCGTGTATGTCAAAGCCTGATCCGTCGTCTTCGATCAGCAAGTCGATCGCGTTGGCGCTCAATTGGCCGCTGATGTTGATCGTCTCCGGCTTGCCGTGCTCTATGGCGTTGTCAATCGCCTGTTGCACGATGCGGTACGCATGTTCAGCCACATGACCATCGAACATGACCTGGCTTTCGGGCAGCATCAGCGAGACCTGCACCTGTCCGTTCAGCCGGCTGGTCAGCTCATCCGTAAGCTCAACCAATGCGCGATACAAGCCAAAATCGAGCATCCCTGGGCGTAAGCGATAAATGAGCCGCCTAACGCCATCGCTGACAGCCTGGTGCTGTTGGTGCAAAGCCTCGCGATCTCCCTGGCCAGCGAGCAGGGCCATGCGGTCAATGCCGGTTAGCACGTCATCATGCAGCTCACGCGCCAAGTAGGCGCGGCTCTCCTCTTGCTGGTCAATGTCACGTTGGTAGAGCGCACGCAGCATGTCGGCCTGGTGGATGTTGACCAAGGCGATCGCCATCTGGTCAGCCAAAGAATGGAGCAAATTGGTTTCGGAATACGAATAGTAGTCATCCGGATCCTTGCGGCCCAATAGCCACAAGCCAACCGTGTCGGCGCCAGCCCTAACGGGAATGGCCAGTTGCACCCAGTCAGAACGGTGTTCCAATGCATCCGCGGTATGTGGGCCGATGGCCATCAGTTTTTGCTGAGTTTCTTCCCCAGGCACTTGCTGGGCCGTGACGCCCTGTGCATAGATCAGTTGGCGCCCAGGTGTTCGAGCATCAAATTGCAGCAGGGCTGATTGACGGATCAGCAGCGTAGGCAATACTTGCTTCTGCAACGTTTGGCCAAGATGCTGGCGGGTGAAACTGGTAGAGATCAGATTGGCAAAACGCTGCTGCAAACCCTCGGGCGGCATGGGGATGTTGAGAAAGCGGCGCTCGACAAAGCGCTGAAAACGCTCAAAGGCAAAGATGTTGAACAGGGTGACCAGCAAACCGGTAACCAGAATGGCCAGGGCGATCTCTTGTGGATTCTCAAGCCGCGGGGCAAACGACGACACCAGGATGAGAGTACCTATGAACAAGAGCAACAGGAATAGATAGACCGAGATGAGACGATTGGCTCGCAGCTCCATGCCGCCCAGCTGGCGGCGATAAACCACATACAAGTAGCCGCCTGGACAGGCCGCCAGCGAGAACACGCCACCCGCGCTTAGCAGCGGCAGGGGCACCTGGGCTGTGGCTAGTCCAAGAATGAGCGTGGGCAGCAGCGCCAATGCGAAGGAGCCTAACAGCAAACCGACCTCGCGGCGCTCGCCCCGGCTGGCGAAGAAGCGCACCAGAAGCATCAGGAAGCTGCCCACTACCGCGACGAACAGCGCGTAGGCAAAGGCATTCGGGTCTACACGGTTGAAGGCTTGCAATGCCGCGAAACCCATGCCAATGGCATACAAGACGCCCCATACCGCTCTGGGCAGGCGCGGGAATGGCCTTGGAAAGTTCCAGTGCAGATGCAGATACACCGGCAAGCTGAGCCAGATACCCATGCGGAAGACTTGTGGGCTGTAGAACACAGCAGTGCGCGAGATCGAACCTGCTATCAGCCATACCGCGGTCACATAAGAAAAAAGCACCAGCAGCCGCCAGCGTACATCCTGCGGGCGTACATGGAAGTAGATGATAGTGCCGGCAACCCAAAAAATATAACTTAGCCACCAGGTGTTGATAAGCCTGCCCCAAAACTCTGGCAGGTTGAACCCTGGTACTACGATCTGCACTTCTCGTTCTGTGCCGGCTGTACTGACATGCATCTCCACCACATCGCCAGGGTGCACATCAATAAACCATGGCTTGTGAATACTGTCTCGATACTCAGCGTAGGTGACTCCATTGACCTCCTGAACCATATCGCCCACCGTCAAAGCGCTTGAAACCTCAGCGGTAAAGAGATCGCTGATCTCGCCGCTGGTGGAATATTGGAACCCCAAATACGGGATAGCAAAGAAGCGCGCATAGGTGTAGAGCAGCAAGATAAACAGCACCAGGGCCGGCAAGATGAATTGCTTCAGGGGGTGAGCCAATTGATTACGCATAGCTTCAGTCAATGACGCAGGAGGTGATGCCCATCGAAAACCAGCAATGAACGCCAGTAGCAAAACCCCATTTTGTTCACTTTGAAAGGAAAACTACGATGTCTATGCAAGCATTTTACACAAACATTGCCGCCAATACGGTGGCTGAGCAGCTGCAAGGCCTGCTGCGCATCACCAAGGCCAGCCTGGAGCAAGTGCAGGCCGTGCGTAGCGAGCTCGCCTGGGACACCTGGGGCGAAGCCAAGTAAGTAGGACCAGGGGCCGGCCACATAAGTGGCCGGCCCCTGACACTATCAGGAGGAAAGACGATGAGTATCTATCATTCTGCTATTGAATTGCTTCTCGAACAACCTCAGGTAGCGGAATGGCCGCTGCTGCAGCGCGTGGTGCGCCAGGCCACCGGCAAGCCGCCGGTGGCCTGGGACTTCCCGATCGCCGGCTGCGTGGCGTCGGGGGCCGCCGAGCAGCAAGCGATACCTGCCGTGGCCGCCATCACCTGCGTCCACATTGCCATCATCCTGATCGACGACATTCTGGACGAGGATCCGCGCGGCGAGCACAACCAACTCGGCGCTGGCCGCGCCGCCAACCTGGCAGCCGGCCTGGGCAGCCTGGGTCAGTACATGCTGGAAACGTACCCGTGCCAGCACCCGCACCTGGCCACAGCGTCCCTCAACCAGATGATGGGCAACACCGCTTATGGGCAAGACCTGGATGTGCAGAACAACCACAGCGAAGAGGGTTACTGGGCCGTAGCACGCGCCAAGAGCTCACCCTATTTTGCTGCAGCGCTAACCCTGGGCGGATTGTACGGCGGCGCGGACCCTGGATTGGCCGAGCAGCTACGCCAGTTCGGCGCCCTGTTCGGCGAGGTGATGCAAATTCACGATGATCTGAATGACTGTCTGGCAGAGCCGGCCAATGTGGACTGGCTGCAGGGCCGCGCCCCGTTGCCGCTACTGTTCGCTGAGCTGGTTCCCCACCCTGCTCGCAAGCGCTTTGTGGAACTGCGCGGCCAGGTGGCCCAGCCAGATGCTTTGCGCGAGGCGCAAAGCATTCTGGTGAGCAGCGGCGCGATCAGCTATTGCGTGAATGAGCTTGTGACCCGCCACCAACGCTTGCAAGCGATGCTGGACAAGATGCCGCTGGTTGAGCCGCGACTGCTTCAGCAAATCCTGGACCATGCCATTGCGCCGGTAGAGCACTTGTTTGCCTCAGTGGGGACAAGCTTCAACCCGGGTACAGATCGTCCATCGGCGTGATGAGCCCAAGCTCGCGCGCTTTCAGCACTGCTGCGGTCATGTTGTTGACGCGCAAGCGCTTGTAGGAGTTCGAGAGCAGGTTGCGCACCGTGGATGAGCGGATCTTGAGTTGGGTTGCGAGCTGGTCGGTGGACATATCCGGGTTGGCCGCGCACAGCGATAGCACTTCGCGCTGGCGATCCGTGAGCATCTCTATATCCGCTCTGCTATCTGTTTGAGCCAAAGCCGCCACGGATTGTTTGGACAAATAGGTGCCGCCGGCTGCCACGGACAGGACGATCTCACCCAGCCGCTCAGAAGCGGCCACATCGGACTTGATGATATATCCACTGGCGCCAGCTTCCATGATGGAGCGGATCAACGTGGGCAGCTTGTGCCCGGAGATCACCAGAATAGCCATGGCAGTGTGATCCCTACGCAAGCGAGGGATCACACTGAACAGAGGGTAAGGTGCAAGCGTGCCTTGACTGGCTGGCGCCACCACGTCCAATATCAGCACATCCACCTCGTGCTTTGCCAGCAGCTGATCCAATTCCTCACCATTACGTGCAGAGGCGACCAACTCAATGTTGGGGTAAGCCGACAAGCGATAGGTGTAACCGTCCACCACCACTGGGTGGTCTTCCAAAACAGCAACACGAATCTTCTTTTCTGAGTTCAAGTGAGTGTTCATTCTGTGCCCTCCTCCACAGATACCTATCAGTACAAATGCCTATGCCGCTCAAACATGTGTCTATCGCAAACTACGACAATAAGTCGTATAACCAGAGCCAGTTCTACGTTGCATTTCGCTATTATCTTGCCATCAGCCAGAGGGGTACGGCTGATGGCAATGTTCTTTTTAAACCCCATCCCAAACACGCCACCCTCTACTTAGCAAGTATCCACTAAAAAACATTATAAGACCCAGCATGGCTGGCGAGCAATAGCCTAAAAGTGCGCATGATAAAATGCGCTCTGCTTGTACCTGCGCACGCTACTGCGTGCACCTAGGTGCGCCCCTATAGCTCAGTGGATAGAGCACTGCCCTCCGGAGGCAGGGGCCTGCGTTCGAATCGCAGTAGGGGCATACGCCCGCCTGGCGGGCGGGCTTACAGCAGTTCCCACTCGGCTTCGCCGAGTAACGGAACGTCAGGTTTCCTTAAGCGTCTGTGTCATCACTTACAAGATGAAGGTTCCTGCGGACTATGACACCCAGCATGGCTGGGTACAGTTCAAGCGCGGGCGGCTGGAGGCCGATGTAAAAGGGCAAGCATTTGCGCTTGCGCATCATTGCCCCTAACTGGCTGGGCATGTACGTTATCAAGCGCTCGCTGAACCGGCATGTGGAGATGTTCGGGCAGCGCGAGCAGCTGAGTATACGTTGGAGAAATTCAGACAATAAAAAAGAGCCGGCATATGCCGGCTCTTTTTTAGGCGAGGTTACGGCTTTGGCCCAAAGCCCCACTTCGCCAGAATCGCCTGGCCTTCGGCACCCAACACAAAGTCCACAAAATCTTGCGCCACGCTGCCCGCCGGCGCTCTCTCCACGACGGCGATTGGATAGCTGGCGACCACGTTGAGCTCATCCGGAATGGGGATCTGCAGCACGCTCCCGGCAATATCCGGCGTAACATCAGAGGTGTACACGATGCCCGCATCCGCCTCCCCCAGCGAAACCTTGGTAGCCACCTGGCGCACATTCGGCTCCTCAGACACCAGGTTGGCGTAGATGGCCGCGCCAAAGGCCGCATCACCCATTAATGCGATGCTCTGGTCGCTGTATTCACGCACGGGCACGTCCGGTGCAGCCAGCACCAGCGCAATGCCAGGGTTGGCAAGGTCGGTGTAGGTCTCAAGACCAGCCGGGTTATCCGCCGGCACGATGATGGTCAGGCGATTGGAGAGAAAGGCGATCGGATCGCCCTCAATGCGGCCAGCGTCCGAAGCCACGGTCATCTGCGTGAAGTTGGCCGCGGCGAACACATCCGCCGGGGCGCCTTCAATCAATTGCATAGCCAGCGAGGACGAGCTGGCGTAGTTGAGCAGCACATCCACGCCAGGGTTGGCCGCTTCAAAGGCTTCGGCGATCTCTTTGAACGCATCTGTCAATGAGGAAGCCGCCATCACCACCAACTCAGTGCTAACGCTAGTTTGTGTTTGCGTGGCTGCCGGCGCGGGGGCGCCGCAGGCGGCCAGAAGTATTGCGAAAAATACCAATATGGAAAGTGCCGGCCTCTTCAACGGGACTCCTTGGCGATTTAGGTGCGTACTTCAGCCACGCGTTCTTCGCAGCGATCCAACCAGGCCAGCACAGCACCCAACTGACCGAGCACAAAATCCAGCACCAGATCCTCCATACCGTCTGAACTGGTGCTAGCAGCCAGCAGCTGGCTGCGCTGCCTTTCACACACTGCACGCTGTGCATCGATCAGAGGCTGAGTTGGCCAACCCAGGCGGCGCGCCACATACAGGCGGCTCATGAACTGCACGCGCACCTGGCGCACACTGGCGGAGAGCTCGGACGCCTGCAGCCAGCCTTCCAGCCGGCGGCGGCCGGAGGCGGTGATGCTGTAATGACGGCGCGGCGGGGCATCGCCGCTTTGCAGGGTCTTGCCGCGGATCAGGCCTCCGCCCTCGAGGCGCTTGAGCACGGCGTAGAGTTGGCTGGTGCTCAGGGTCCACACCCGCCCCAGGTCAGCCTTGGACTGGAACAGAGCCAGCAGTTGATAGCCGTGCTGCGGCTCAGCCGCCAGAATGCCCAGGATCGTTTCGTCCGGAACGGGAATGGCCATACGCGCAGTATAGCACAACTCTATTCCATCATGGAATAGCAAGAGCAAAAGAACAGTACAAACGACATGCTCTTCACCAGTCACTGCTCACTGAGCGCTAGTTCCATTGCGCACTATAATAGGTGACGAAACTAGCCATAATTTGCATTCACTTGGAGGAACAGCATGGCACGTGTAGCTATTAATGGTCTGGGGCGTATTGGGCGCGCGGCGTTGCGCCTGGCCCTGGAGGATGACAATCTGGAAGTGGTGGCGGTCAACGATATTGCCTCGCCTGAGAACATTGCTTACCTGATCAAGTACGACACGGTGTATGGCCGCTTTGGCGAAGATGTGCGCGCCGAGGGCACAACCCTGCACGTAGACAAGCACAGCTTCCAATTCCTCAGCGAGAAAGACCCGGCC
Organism: Anaerolineales bacterium; assembly: GCA_025808555.1. NCBI lineage: Bacteria > Bacillati > Chloroflexota > Anaerolineae > Anaerolineales > Anaerolineales bacterium. The sequence continues at coordinate 595,397 of CP075526.1, forward strand.
GCCCTGCCCTGGAAGGATCTGGGCGTGGACATTGTGATCGAGAGCACCGGCCGTTTCACTGAGAAGGCCGACGCCGCCAAGCACATTGAGGCCGGCGCCAAGTACGTCATCATCTCCGCCCCCACGAAGAGCGCCGATGTGCCCACGGTGGTGTTTGGCGTCAACACCTCTGACGAGGACGCCAACATCATCTCCTGCGCAAGCTGCACCACCAACTCGCTGACCCCGGTGGTTGAAGTCATCGGCCGCCGCCTGGGCATCCAGAAAGCGATCATGACCACGGTGCACGGCTATACCGCCGGCCAGGGCCTGGTGGACGGCCCCGGCGGCAAAGGCGGCGATTTCCGCCGCGGCCGGGCCGCCGCCGCCAACATCGTGCCCGCCACCACCGGCGCGGCCAAGGCCACCACGCTGGCTCTGCCCCAGTACAAGGGCAAGTTTGACGGCGTGGCGCTGCGCGTGCCGGTGCCAGTCGGCTCCGTTTCCGACATCGTGATGCTGACCGAGAAGAACACCAGCGCTGAGGAGATCAACCAGATCCTCACCGAAGAATCCGAGGGCCGCTACAAGGGCATCATCCGCGTGACCAACGACGAGATCGTGTCTTCTGACATCGTTGGCGACCCGCACGCCTGCATCATTGACATGGAAATGACCAAAGTGGTCGACGGCAACCTGGTGAAGATCTTCGCCTGGTACGACAACGAGTGGGGCTACACGAATCAGATGATCCGCAAAGCCCGCGAGATCGCTGGCACGCTGAAGTAAGCCTGCCGAACGTATGCAAACAAAAAAAAGCGCCGCAGCTGCGGCGCTTTTTTTCTCTCTGGAGCAGCGGAGCCTACCCGCCCTGCATCAGGCGCAACAGCTCAACGATCGTCCAACCACCGCCTGCCACTAGGATGCCGAAATAAATGATGGTGGCAACATTCATCAGGTGGCCAAACAAAATACTCAGCCCATCTTTCTGAATTGCGCCAATGGCGAAGAAGATCAACGCGATCGCAGGCAGGGTATTGCTGAAGGGCACAAAGCCGAACGGCAGCATCAGCAGGCCGGCCGCCAGAATGTAGGCCAGCTTATTTAGCAAACCAGCGCGGGTGGCGAGCCAGGGAATGCGGCCGGGCTTGCTGACCTTCTCCAGGCGGCGCAGCCAGGTCAGCGCGCCATTCATGCCCTTGACCAGTTTCTCGCTGGCGATGGGACGCTCCTTGATGCGCTTGGGCAGATACACGGTGTTGCTGAACAGCAACGAGACGCCGATCAGCATGATGGCGCTGCCAAAGATCGTGCTGACCCCGGGGATGGATACGGGAATAAGGAATACCAATGATAAAAAGATTGTGATAAGCATCAAACTATCGTTGCCAATAATGTCCATGATCTTGGCCAAGGTTACATGGCCAGGGGGAATGGTCTTGATGATGCCTTCCAGCTTCTCCACAAGGGATTCGTTGGTGACAGGTTCTTTGATCGGAGCAGCTTCGGTTGTCATGCGCGCGTATACCTTTCTGACTTGCTGTGCGTGGTGCTGTATCGAGGGGGATTGACCAGGTTACAACACCTGATTGTACCTATGGAATCCTACTACTTGCCGCTCGCGGTTCATTTGTGATATTGTTAACAAACGAATGAGCGACCCAACCGCCCTACTCCAGATCAAAGGCCTTTCCAAAAGTTATCAGGAAGCCGGCCAGCGCCGCTCAATCCTGCGTCAGGTTGATCTCCAAATTCAGCCTGGAGAGTTCGTAGCGCTGCTCGGCTCTTCGGGCAGCGGCAAGAGTACTTTTCTCAACCTCATCAGCGGAATCGACCTGGCAGACGAGGGCGAGATCTGGCTGCAGGGCCAGAACCTGGTCGCCATGAACGAGGGCGAACGTACGCTGTTCCGCCGCAACCACATTGGCTTCGTGTTCCAGTTCTTCAACCTGTTACCCACTCTGACCGTGCTCGAGAACGTGACCCTGCCCGCCGAACTGCGCGGTACCCCTCTCAAACAAGCCCAGCAGCGTGCCGGCGAACTGCTGACCCAGGTCGGCTTGGCGGGGCGCGAGGGCGCCTTCCCTGACCGGCTCTCCGGCGGGGAGCAGCAGCGCGTCGCCATCGCTCGCGCCCTCTCGCACGACCCGCTGCTCGTGCTGGCCGACGAGCCCACCGGCAATCTGGACGAGGACACCGGTGCGCAGATCATGACCCTGCTGGAGAAGCTCACCCGCCAGGCCGGCAAGAATCTGATCATGGCCACGCACAATCTTGACAATGCCCGCCTGGCCGACCGCATCCTGCGCATGCACGACGGCAAGCTGGTCAGCGAGCCGGCCCGCCCATGAGCACCCGCAGCCGCAGGCTGCTTGCGCCCAGCCTGCTCAATGTCGCCTGGCGCTACCTGCTCACCCACCCGCTGCAAAGCCTGCTCATGCTCATTGGCATCGCCATGGGCGTGGGCGTCGCCGTCAGCGTGGATATTGCCAACGCCAGCGCGGCGCAAGCCTTCGAGCTGAGTACTGAAGCTGTGGCTGGCAAAGCCACCCATTACATCTCCGCCGGGCCGCTGGGCCTGGATGAGCAGGTCTATGTAGACTTGCGCACCGCCGGACTGGGGATTCCCATGGCTCCGGTGCTCAGCCAGCTGGTTACCTCTCCTCAGCTTGGCAATACCCCGTTGCAACTCATGGGCATTGACCCTTTCGCCGAGCAACCCTTCCGCAGCTACATCGCCGGCGAAGATGGCGAGGACAGCCCCAGCGCCGCCATGGGCGCCTTCTACGCCATCCCCGGCGCGGTGCTGCTCCCCACGCCAATGGCAGAGCAGTACGGCCTCAGCGAAGGTGACCCGCTTGAGCTCAACATCAACGGCATGGCGTTGCCCGCAGTTGTGGCGGGGCTGCTGCAGCCGCGCGACAACCTGAGCGCCCAGGCCTTGCAAGGCTTGCTGCTGGCCGACCTTGCCACTGTGCAAGAGTTCAGCGGCCGCCTGGGCAGCCTTGAGCGCATCGACCTCATCATCCCCAGCGAGAACCGCGACGCCATCATTGCCGACCTGGAGGCGCGTTTGCCACAAGGCGCGGTCGTGCTGCAATCAGACAGCCGCAACCAATCCGTCGAGCAGATGACGGCCGCCTTCCGCACCAATATCACCGCTCTCAGTCTGCTGGGTTTGGTGGTGGGCGTATTCCTGATTTACAACACGGTCACATTCTCGGTCGTGCAGCGCCGTCAATCCTTCGGCACACTGCGCGCCCTGGGCGTCAGCAGCCGCGAGATCTTTGTGCTGGTACTGGGCGAAGCGCTGCTGGTGGGCGTCATCGGCTCGCTGCTCGGTCTGGCGCTCGGCATCCTGCTAGGCCACGGCTCGGTGGCCCTGGTTTCGCAAACCATCAATGATGTTTTCTACACCATGACCGTGCGCGAGGTCAGTCTGCCCGCCCAGAGCCTGCTCAAAGGCGCACTGTTGGGCCTGCTAGCCACCCTTGTGGCCGCTATCGTGCCCGCCTGGGAGGCGGCCAAGTCGCCGCCACGTCGCACCCTGTCTCGCTCACAACTCGAGAGCGTTTCACGCCGCATGCTGGCCCAGGCCGCCATCGCCGGAGCGCTGCTGGCAACCGCCTCGGCGCTGGCGCTGGCTCGGCTGGATCTACAGCTCATTCCCAGCTTTGGAGCCATGTTCGGCGTGGTCATCGGCGCAGCGCTGGTGGCCCCGTTCATCATGCAGGTCAGCATGCCGCTGCTGGCGCGTGTGCTGGCTCCGCTCATTGGCCCGTTGGGGCGCCTGGCCCCGCGTGAGGTCTCGGCCTCGGCCAGCCGTACTTCGCCAGCCATGGCTGCGTTGATGGTGGCGGTGGCCGTCACCATCGGCGGCAGCCTGATGGTGAGCAGCTTCCGCGCCAGTGTGGTGGATTGGATGGAAGTCATCCTGCGCAACGATGTCTACGGCTCGGTGGCCGGCGCCAACCTCTCCGAGCCGCAGGAGGCGATTGACCCTGAGGTGCTGCGCCGCCTGGAGAGCTGGCCTGGCATCGAGGCGACGTATTACCTACGCAACGTCATGGTGGATTCGCCCTATGGCCCGCTGATGATCGCCGCCAATAACAATCCAAACGATGGCGATGAGCAGGTCTACTTCGCCGCTGAGGGCAGCGGGCAACAAGTCTGGCAGGCCGTAAAAAATGGCGCAGTCATGATCTCAGAGCCGCTGGCCAACCGCCTGGAGCTGGGCGTGGGTGACAGCATTACGTTGTATACGCCTGAAGGCCAGCGCGATTTCCATATATCCGCCATCTTTAGCGACTACACCTCCAGCCGCGGCAACATCACCATGTGGCTGGAAAACTATCGACAGATTTGGGGCGACGAGAGCGTGACAGCGTTCTCCGCGGTTGTAACGCCTGGCACGGACGCAGACTCGATGGTGGCCGAGTTGCAGAACCAGCTTAGCCAGCAACAGCTACTGCACATCCGCTCCAACAGCACGCTGCGCGCCGAAAGTCTTAGCGTGTTCGACCGCACCTTCCTCATCAGCAGCGCTCTGCACCTCATCACTACGAACGTGGCCTTCGTAGGCGTGCTCTCCGCCATGCTGTCGCTCCAGCTTGAAAAGCAGCGCCAGATGGGCATACTCAAAGCCATTGGGCTCACAATCCGCCAGATCTGGTCACTGACCCTGCTGGAAACCAGCCTCATCGGCGCGCTGGCGGGGTTGTTGGCGCTGCCCATGGGCCTGGTCATCGCTCAGGTGCTGCTTACGCTAATCAATCGCCGCTCCTTTGGCTGGACGCTGCAACTGCACTTTGAAAGCGCGCCATTCATTGAAGCCCTGCTGGTGGCGATTGCCGCCGCCCTGTTGGCCGGGCTATACCCCGCCTGGCGCGCCAGCCGCCGCAGCGCCGCCGACGCCATGAGGTTCGACTGATGCGCCGCTTTGCACCGTTTCTTGTATTGTTAGTGGGCCTGGCTGCGGCGGCCTACTTCGCATTCCGTCCGCCCGCCAAACCCACCAATCTCAACGCCTCCGTGCAAAGCACGCCGCAGGTGATCGAAGGCTTTGCCCGCGCCGAAGGCGTGCGTGACTTCAGCTTCCCGCAGGATTTTGGGCCACACCCTGACTTCCAGACCGAGTGGTGGTACTACACCGGCAACCTGGAGACGGCAGACGGCCGCCACTTCGGCTACCAGCTCACCTTCTTTCGCCGCGGCCTGCTGCCGCCGGCCCAGCTGCCGCCACGCAGCAGCCAATGGGCCACCGGCCAGGTCTACATGGCACACTTCACCATCACAGATGTGGAGACCGGCGCTTTCTACGCCCAGGAACGCTTCTCGCGCGGGGCGGCTGGCCTGGCCGGCGCGCAAGGCGAACCCTACGCGGTCTGGCTGGAGGATTGGCGCGTGGAAGCCACCGGCCCCGACACCTTCGCCCTGTTTGCCGCCAACGATGGGCTGCGCCTGGAGCTGATCCTGCAAGACGCCAAAGGCCCGATCCTGCAGGGTGAGCGCGGCTACAGCCGCAAGGGCGACGAGCCCGGCAATGCCTCCTACTACTATAGCCAAACCCGCCTGCTGAGCGAAGGCAGCCTGAGGATCGGCGATGAGACCTTCCAGGTCAGCGGTCTCAGTTGGAAGGACCACGAGTTCAGCACCTCTGTGCTGACCAGCGACATTATTGGCTGGGATTGGTTCTCGCTTCAACTGGACAGCGGCTACGAGCTCATGCTCTACCAGCTGCGCCGTGCTGACGGCAGCATTGCGCCGCGCTCCAGCGGCACGCTGGTGGCGCCGGATGGCAGCACCACTCAGCTCTTCGCTGGTGATTTTGTGCTCACCCCGCTCAGCCAGTGGCGCAGCCCGCACTCGGGCGCCGAGTACCCGGGCAGTTGGCGCATCACTCTGCCTGGCCACGACCTAGAGCTTGAGGTTACCCCCTACATCAGCGACCAAGAACTCAACCACACCTTCACCTACTGGGAAGGCGCGGTACGCTTAACCGGCCGCCAAAATGGTCAGGCCGTCAGTGGCTCCGGCTATGTGGAGTTGACCGGCTATGCCGAACCCTTCAACGGTGACTTTTAGCCCCATGCCCATTAAGCTCACTGCCCGCTTCGCGCTTTTGGCGCTGCTCGCCGCAGCCCTGGCGGCCTGCATGCCAGAGCCGCTGCGCGTCACCATGACCGCTCATGACATTATGTGGGATGTTGAGGAGATCCATGTGCGGGCTGGCCAGCCCATCGAGCTGACCCTGCAAAATCACGGCGCGCTCGACCATGCCCTGCAGATCCGCGATCTGGGGATCGATGTATTGCTTTCCCCGGGTGATGTGGAGATCATCACGTTTACAATCAAACTGCCGGGCGTCATTGAATTCATTTGCAGCATCCCGGGCCACGACGAAGCCGGCATGGTGGGCTATATCTTCGTCAATGAGTGACCGGAGCACCGAACTGCTCATTCTATTCTTAACCCATCGGGTAGAATCTATAAGACCCAAGGCCGCCAGACAATCAAGCTTGCCATCATTGACGCCTGGCGCGTCTAGCAGGTATTTGCATACGGGAGATGTATGACCACTAAAGGACCTTACAGGCTACTCACTCGTGGAAGGGGGCGCGGCGGGCGCAGCAACATCTTTGCCTATGGCTTAGGTCTATTGGCTTTATTGCTGCTGGCCAGCGGTTGCTATACCACCTACAGCTGGTACTCGGGCGGCGGCATTGGCGGCATCTTCCCCAGCGACACGCCCACCCCCACCATCACGCCGACCCCCAGCCTGACCCCTACCGTTACCGAGATCCCCTCCGAAACGCCGATTGCGAACACCCCCACGGCTTCGGCGCCCTTCCTCTACACAGTAGCTTCAGGCGACACCATTTCCAGCATCGCCGATCAGTTTGGCGTTGAGTACATCATCATCATGATCCTGAACGGGCTGAACAACAGCAGCGTGTTGCTGGTTGGGCAGGAGCTCGTCATTCCCAATCCGGATATGCCCTTCCCCGAGCCGACGCCCCTGCCAGAGAACCTGCGTTTTGGCGACGAGATCCAGTATCTCGTGCTGCCTGGCGATTCCCTGGCCGCCATCGCCGAGCGCTTCCTCAGCACGGTGGATGACATTATGCGTGAGAACGGGCTGGACAATCCCAACAATATCTTTGTCGGCCAGTTGCTCACCGTGCGCGTGCGTCTTATCACGGCCACGCCCGGCCCCTCGCCCACACCCGTGGGCACCAGCGGCCCCATCCCCACTGTAACCCCCTCGCCTTCGGCTACGCCGTAGGCGAAGCGACTAACTCACACAATAAAAAACCCGCTGCTTTCGCAGCGGGTTTTTTTATTAGCGGGAATTGATCAGTACGAAGATCATGGGCTTGCGCTTGGTCACATCAAAGAAGTGATCGCGCAGCTTGACCTCCAGCTGGCGCTGCAGGTCACCGTTGGCCTCGGTCAGGGTCTTCTCGATCTGGCGGCGGGTCCCCGCCAGCAGATCGTCCGACTCGCGCTGGTACACAAAACCACGCGTGATAATCTCCGGCTCGCGCAGCAGCTTGCGCGTCTGCGGGTTGATGCTCAGGTTGACCAGCACAAAGCCTTCGCGGGCCAGGGCGTCACGCTCACGCATGACCGCCGGGCCAATGTCGCCCACACTCGAGCCATCCACGAAAACGTGCCCGCCGGGGATGCGCTCGCCCATGAACATGCGGCCGGCGCTGAACTCGATGACCTGGCCGTTCTCAACAATGGCCACGTTGTCCTTGGCATAGCCCAAGCTCTGGGCGATGGCGGCGTGTTGATGCAGGTGGCGCAGCTCGCCGTGCACGGGGATCAAGTACTTGGGCTTGATGAGGTTCAACATGAACTTCATCTCCTCCTGGCTGGCGTGGCCGGAGACGTGCACGGCCTCCACAGGGTCATAGACTACGTGTGCACCGCGCTGGAACAGCTTGTTGATCGTGCGCGAGACGCTTTCCTCGTTGCCCGGGATGGGGTGCGAGGACAGCACCACCGTATCGGTGGGCAGCAGGTCGAACTGGCGGTTGGTGCCAGAGGCCAGACGGCCCACAATACTCGAGGGCTCACCCTGCGAGCCGGTGCACATCAGCACCACCTCGTGTGGGGGCAGGCGCAGGGCCTCGTCAATGGACACAAGCAGCTCATCCGGCAGGTTCAAGTAGCCGAGTTGCTTGGCCATCTTGGCGTTCTCACGCATGCTGGTACCTACGAAGGCCATCTTGCGCCCGTGGCGCAAGGCGGCCTCGCCGACCAGCTGAATGCGCGAGATCAACGAAGCGAACGTGGCCACCAGGATACGACCCTGGGCGGCACGGAACACTTTATCAAAAGCGGGCTCGATGACGCGCTCGGACGGCGTCCAGCCGGCGCGGTCTGCGTTGGTGGAGTCGCCCAGCATGGCCAGCACGCCGCGACCGGCAAATTCGGCCAGCTTGGCATAGTCGGTCGGCCAGTTATCCACCGGGGTGTGGTCTAGCTTGTAGTCGCCGGTATGCACAACCAGGCCGGCTGGCGTGGTGATGCCGAGGGCGACACAATCAGGGATGGAGTGGCACACATGGCAGAACTCCACCTTGAACACGCCGATCTGCACCGTATCGCCGGCTTTGATCTCGGTCACCTTGGCTTTGCCAGACTGCCCGCCACGGGCCAGCTTGACCTCAAGCAGGCCTTTGGTGAGCGGGGTGGCGTAGATGGGCGCGTTGATCTGCTCAACCACATGGTGGATGGCGCCGGTATGGTCTTCATGGCCGTGGGTGATGACGATGCCCTTGACCTTGTCCCGCTTGTCCAGCAGGTACTTGAAATCAGGGATGATGTAATCGATCCCCAGCATGTCGCTTTCCGGGAACATGATGCCGGTATCCACGACCAAAATTTCATCTCCGTATTCGAAGACGGTCATGTTTTTGCCGATCTCTCCCAAGCCCCCCAGCGGGAGGATGCGCAATTTTTGTGCTTTCTTACTCATAACTTTTAAATACACCTTGCAGGGCCTACGCACGCGCGTAGTCACCCTGCCCTTTCTCATTCTTTTATTGGTGCTACTTGAACTACTTACTGCAACAAAAACCCCGACACGTGTGCCACGGCCGGGGTAATGATCTCATCAGGTACTGCTAGTTGTAGTTAGCAAATCCAGAAAAGGCCAAATGCGAGGCCGTATGTCAAATAACACTGCAATTATAGCATGCGCCACCTTAGCCACACAAGCGGCAGGATGAGGCGCAGATGAGCAGAAGATGGCAATGCTTATAAAAAAAGACGCCCCGCATGTGCGGGGCGTCTCTTTGTGCCGATTTAGTATTCGGGCATGTGGCCGCCGCCAGGGGCGGGGGCCGGATGCTCTTCAGGCTTGTCGGTGATGAGGGCCTCAGTGGTGAGGATCATGGCAGCGATCGAAGCGGCATTCTCGAGCGCGCCGCGGGTCACCTTGGCGGGGTCGATCCAACCCTTCTCTACCATGTCCACAAAGTCTTCAGCCAGCACGTCGTAACCGATGGTGTTCTTCTTCAACTCGGTGTGCTTGCGCAGCACGCCATCCACGATCACCGAGCCATCCTGGCCGGCGTTCTGGGCGATGCGGCGCATGGGCTGCTCGAGGGCGCGGCGCACGATGGCGACGCCGACCTTCTCGTCCTCGCCGGCAACCTTCAGCTTGTCGAGCACGGAGCGGGCGTTGAGCAGAGCCACGCCGCCGCCAGGCACGATGCCTTCTTCAATGGCGGCGCGGGTGGCGGAGACGGCGTCTTCGACGCGGTGCTTCTTTTCCTTCAGCTCAGTCTCGGTGGCGGCGCCAACACGGATGATGGCTACACCGCCGGAGAGCTTGGCCAGACGCTCGTCCAGCTTCTCTTTGTCGTAGTCGCTGGTGCTGTTTTCCTTCTCGACGCGGATCTCTTCGATGCGGCCCTTGATGGCCTTCTCGTCACCCTTGCCGCCAATGACGGTGGTGTTGTCCTTGTCAGAAACGACCTTCTCAGCCTGACCCAGATCTTCGAGGGTGGCGGATTCCAGCTTGCGGCCGATCTCCTCAGAGATGACGCTGGCGCCGGTCAGGACGGCGATGTCCTGCAGCATGGCCTTGCGGCGGTCGCCAAAGCCGGGGGCTTTGACGGCCAGCACGTTGAGCATGCCGCGCAGTTTGTTGAGCACCAAGGTGGCCAGAGCTTCGCCGTCAATGTCTTCGGCGATGATGACCAGGTTGCGCTTGCCGGTCTGGACGAGCTTCTCCAGCAGGGGAACCATGTCCTGGGCGGCGCTGATCTTCTTGTCGTAGATCAGCAGCTGAGCGTCCTCGATCACGGCTTCCATGTTCTCCGGATTGGTGACGAAGTAAGCCGAGAGGTAACCGCGGTCGAACTGCATACCTTCCACGTACTCGGTCTCGAACTGCAGACCCTGAGAGTCTTCAACGGTGATGACGCCGTCGTTGCCGACCTTGTCGAACACGTCAGAGATCAGGGTACCAATCTCACGATCCTGGGCGGAGACAGAAGCCACGTTGGCAATGTCATCCTTGGTCTTGAGCTCGATGGCCTGTTTCTTGATCTCATCGGAGACGGCCTTGGTGGCGGCCTCGATGCCGCGCTTGAGCAGCATCGGATTGGCGCCGGCGGCCAGGTTCTTCATGCCATCGGTGACGATGGCGTGAGCCAGCAGGGTGCTGGTGGTGGTGCCGTCACCGGCGATGTCATTGGTCTTGGAAGCGGCTTCCTTGAGCAGCTGGGCGCCCATGTTCTCGAACGGGTTTTCCAGCTCGATCTCTTTGGCGACGGTGACACCGTCATGGGTGATGGTTGGGGCGCCGAACTTGCGGTCCAAGGCCACGTTGCGGCCCTTGGGGCCGAGCGTGGTCACCACAGCTTCGGCGACCGCGTCCACACCGCGCAGCAAGTGGCGGCGTGCTTCTTCAGAAAAGACGAGTTGCTTTGCCATAAATCTGATTTCTCCTGATTAATTCGTAGTAATGAGGCTGTTGATGCTGTTAGCCAACGATGGCCAGCAGGTCAGACTGGCGCAAGATCATGAGCTTCTTGCCTTCCACCTTGATCTCCGTGCCAGCATATTTAGCAAACAGCACGATGTCGCCAACAGCTACTTCCATGGCGATGACCTTGCCATCATCATCACGCCCGCCCGGGCCAGCAGCAAGGATCTTGCCACGCTGGGGCTTTTCTTTGGCGGTTTCGGGCAGCACAATGCCGCCTGGAGTGATCTCCTCGTCCTCAATGGGCTCCACCAAGACGCGGTCAGCGAGCGGTTTGAGATTCTGAGCCATACAAATGCCTCCTAAAACAAATTGAAAGATGTTGTTCGTTTTGCGGGTGGGGGTATGGGCTGTAGCCCAAAAGATATCTGCCCACCCTTAGCACTCTAACAGATTGAGTGCTAAAGCGGCCAGATAATAACCAGTTTGGGGAGGCAAGTCAAGAGATATCAAGGGCCTGGACGAGTTTCTGAGACATTTCTGACATTTGAGGTTGGGAAACGAGGGGAGGCTTTGCCCGGCGAAGCAACAAAGTTTTAACCCAGGTTAATTGTTTTGCCCGTAAAGTTTGCACTTTTAATTTTCCGACGATTTGGTTAATACTTTCGGGATGTCAAGGCATTGGTATGGTGATTTGAGAGGGCGCACCGCGGTGCACCTACTATGGGTCTGGCGTGGCGATGGGTGCAGCCGGTGTGGGGCTGGACTGACCCGCGCGGGCTGCGAGATTGGCGCACACCTGGAAGCTCTCATCCACAATACCCATTACCACCGGATCGGTAGGGTACGAGGCGCGCAGCGCCTCGAGCACCGGGAAAGCCTGTGGGCACTGGTCGAGAGCCGACAGCACCGAGCCGAGGGTGTAGTAATACGGCAAAGTTGTATCGTTGAGGGTCATGCCGATGACGGCTACATCCTCTTCGGTGTTCTCCTCGGCCGAGCAGCCTTGCACGGCACAGATAAGAACCGGAATGGAGCCTTCGTAATTGCGTGAGCGGAAACGCACGATGCCCAGTTGGCCGTACCAATCCGGGTTGGTGGGGTCGATCTCAATGGCGCGCTCTGCGTTGAGCGCTGCGGCGTAGAACTCACCATCACGCGAATACGTGCGGGCGATAGCGATATAGGGCAGCGGATCGCTGATGCCGAGCACATTGTTGATCGTGGCGGCGCGGTCGAAATACTCCAGCGCCTGGTCGTGCAGGCCAAGTTGGCGGTAGTTCTGGCCGATCGAGATGTAGAGGAAGGTGAGGTTGGGGGCCAGCTCGGCGGCCAACTGGTATTGCTCGATGGCGGCAGAGTACGCTCCGCTGGCTTCGAGCACATAGGCGTACACGCGGCGGGTATCCAGCGAATTGGGGTCAAGGGAGATAGCCAACTGGGCGCGCTGTTGGGCCTGGTCATATTGCTGCTGGTCTACCAGGATCTCGGCCTGGTAGGCCTGGGCCAGCACATTGCGGTTGTCGAGCTGCACGGCGAGGATGGCGGCGGTGCTGGCCTCGGAGACGAAGGCCTGGCGTTCGGCGGCGTTGGTGGCCGAGCTGCCGCTCCAGTTGTATACGAAGGCTTTAACGGCATTGGCCATGCTGTCTTGCGGGGCCAGCGTGACGGCCGTGTCAATGCTCTGGCGCGCCTCGGCCATGCGGGTGCGGCGTCGGTCCTGGGTGAGCAGACTGGCGGAATAGGTTTGGATGCGGGCCAGCTCGGTCCAACCGACGTAATCGCTGGGGTTGACCGCCAGCGCGTCCTGATAGGCGGCGATGGCGGCATCCAGGTTGCCGGCGTTGAAGAAGGCGGTACCCTCCTCACGGTAAGAGGTGGCGCTGCGCGTGGCGGTGGCGGTGGGCAGGAAGAGCGGCTCGATGGTCCCGGCGCTGATGCCGCGCAACGTGCTGATGCCAGCCAGGATCAGTGTGCCCCACAAGAGCAGGCGCCAGGGATTGGATTGCCGGCCGGGGTCACGGAACAGATAGCGCCGGTTGGTGACGCGCATAGCTATCCGCCCCCGCCAGAGCAGATTGAGATCATCTCGTTGGCGTTGGAGACTGCAATCAGGTCTTCAGGCACGGCGGCGATGAGGCCCTGGGCAATGGGCAGGGCCTCGGGACAGCGGCCTTCACGCGCCAGCGAGAGGCCGTACATGTAATAGAAGGCAGCCACCTGGCCGTATTCCAGCGGCAGACCTTGAACGGCGACGCCGTTCTCGGTCATGCCGCCGCGAATGGCGAGTGTGAAGGCGTCGATGGCTTCCACCGGCTGGCGGTTGCGATAGTAGGCGACGCCAAGATTGCCGTGGCGGATGGGGTTGCCCGGGTCTTCGCTGACCGCTTGCAGCATTGCCTGCACAGCGCGGCCAAACTCACCGGTGGTGATGTAGATGAGGCCGATCTGGGTATTGGGGATGGGGTCAGCGGGGTTGAGCGAATCGGCGATGACGAACTGCTCGATGGCATCGTCGTAACGCTCCAAGGCGCGGTAGGTGCGGCCGAGGGCCAGGTGCAGACCGGCGATGCGGTCATTGATGGCCATGGCCTGCTGGTATTCGAAGGCGGCCTCTTCGTAATTGGCGGTGGTCTCGAGAACATAGCCGCGGGCGCGGCGTACTTCCAGCAGGGTGTTATCCAGCTCAAGGGCAATGCGCGATTCTTCGCCGGCTTGAACATATTCCTGCATATCGGCCAGGTACTCGGCGTAGAAGGCGTGTGCCAGCGCGCTGTTCGGGTCGAGCTGGAGGGCGCGCTGGAGGGCAGCTTCGGCACTGCTGCGGTCGCCCAGATAGTTCAGCGTCCAGCCCAGGATGGCATGACCGGTGGGGTTATCCGGGCTGAGCAGGAGGGCATTGGAGGCGGATGTCTGGGCGGCCTCGTAGCGGCCGGAGAGCACCTGCACGCGGGCAAGCTCCAGATAGATGGCGGGGTTGCCCGGCGAGAGCATGATGGCCTGCTGGTAGCTCTCGATGGAGTTCAGCAGATTGCCTTCGTTGAAGGCGGTCTTGGCGGCGGAGATGAAGGACTCAGGGTCGCGCGTAGGTGTGGGCGTAGGCGCGCTGGGCAGCGGGATGGTGGGAATAACGTAGTTATTGAAGTAAATGCCGGCTGCGATAAGCATGACCAGCAAACCAATGAACGCCGGGTTGGAGCGGCGCTTTTTGCGCTGGCGCTGCATATGCCAGCGTGAACCTCTCAGATACATGGAATGGATTTTACCTGTGGGAGGTTAAGTGAAGCGTGAGAAGGGGGTGGGAATTGGGAATAGAGTGAGCAGGAGCCGTGCGAGACTGCCTGCTCTCACTGTTCACCGCTCACTTCTCACTGTCTTCAAGCAACTTGCGGTCTTCGTCGCTCAGACTGGCTTTATCCAGAAGATCCGGGCGGCGCTCGGCGGTGCGGCGCAGGGCCTGCTGGCGACGCCAGCGGGCAATGCGGGCATGGTCGCCTGAGAGCAGCGCGGGCGGCACACCCCAGCCGCGGAACTCGGCGGGGCGGGTGTAGTGCGGGCCTTCGAGCAGGCCGGTGGCGTGCGAATCGGTGAGGGCACCATCCACCTGGCCGAGCACGCCAGCGAGATTGCGGGCCACCGCATCGATGAGGATGAGGGCGGGCAGCTCGCCACCGGTGAGCACAAAATCACCGATGGAGATCTCGTCGGTGGCCAGGTGCTGGCGGACGCGCTCGTCCACGCCTTCGTAGCGGCCGCAGATCAGCGCCAGGCGGGGGTGTTGGGCCAGCTCCTGCGCCACGGCCTGGGTGAAGACGCGGCCCTGCGGGCTGAGCAGGATGACGGGCCCAGCGGGCGGCGCACCGAGGACCGCCTCGACCGCGGCGAAGATGGGCTCAGGCTTCATCACCATGCCCCCGCCCCCGCCGAAGGGCGTGTCGTCGGTGACCTGATGCTTGTCGGTGGCGTAGCTGCGAATGTTGTGGACGCCGACGCCCAGCAGGCCGGCCTGCTGGGCGCGGCCGAGGATGCTGGCATCGAGGTAGACGGGAAAGAGTTCGGGGAAGAGGGTGAAGACGTCTATTTGCACGGTGGGATTCTAAGGCAAATTGGGATCGGGGGCAGAGATTCTCCTGTGCGTCCCGAGCGAAGCGAGGGAACCTTACTACGCGTATGGTTAGTTCTAACGCATCAAAGAAGATTCGCCAGCGAGGATCCTTCGCTGGTTGGGTTCGGCATTCAGGTGGTGACGTTCTTACCGGCTCAGGAAGCACGTGTATGCATGCAGCTACACGTGCTTGGCCGCTAAGGCCAGCCAATCGCCGCTGCGCTGCTCGGCGAGGATGGCGAAGCCAGCCGCGCTGAGGGCGGTGCGCAGTTCCGGCTCCTGCTCGTTGAGGATGCCGGAGAGCACCAGCACGCCGCCCGGCGCCACCAGGCGAGCCAGCCCGGCGGCCAGCAGGCGCACCAGCACGGGGGCGAGGATGTTTGCCAGCACCACATCCGCCTGCTGCAGGCTGTATTCGCCGGCCAGCACTTCGGCCACGGAACCGGGGCCAATCTCGACCTGGACATCGTTCAGCTCGGCGTTCAAGCGGGCGTTGTCGAGCGCCTGGACGTCAATATCGACGGCCACGGCCTGGGCCGCGCCGAGCTTCATGGCGGCGATGGCCAGAATGGCCGAGCCGCAGCCAATATCTAAGACTGAATTGCCCGGCTGGACATGCTGCTCGACCAGCAGCAGGCAGAGCTGGGTGGTGGGGTGCACGCCAGTGCCGAAGGCCATGCCGGGTTCTATGCGCACACGGATGCGGCCGCCCTCGGCGGGCGCATCCGTTTCCGCGTACCAGGCCGGCACGACGTGCAGCCGCTCACCGATGGTGAGCGGCTTGTAGTGCTGCTTCCAGGCCTCCATCCAGTTCTGCTCCTGCACCGGCTCGTAGGCCGGCGCGGGGATGGGCTGGATGAGGGCGAGGTAACGCAAGTCTTGCTCGATCTGCGTGCGGCGCTGCTCCAGCTGGGCGTCGTGCGGGATGTAGCCCAGCACGCGCAGGTTGCCGATCACAGTACCTTCGTCCTCGGCATCGGCCTGGATGGCGGTGCTCTCGATCACCACCCCGCCGGGGATGTGGCGCGCCAAGACTTCGGAGACGGCTTCGGCTAGCTCAGGCTCAACTTCAAGGGCAATGCGCAACCAGGAGGCGGGCATCAGCTTGGCGCGCCCTCCAGCCAGTGCAGGAAGATCGAGTACGTCTCGCGTAGGGTGAAGACCACGCGGGACACTGTGGAGCGATAGCGGCTGGTGGGCGTGGGCGAAGAGTAGAGCGACAGCCCGTGCTCAGCGGCCAACTGCTGGGCGCGGTACATGTGCAGGGGGTCACTGATCAGCAGGCCGCTGGTGAAGCCCAGCGATTGCATCAGCTTCTGGGCTTCGATCAGGTTCTCTTCGGTATCGGTGGAGTTGGTTTCCACATAGATGACACTGGCAGGGATGCCGCGTTGGATGGCGTATTCACGGGCGATCTCGGAATCGGCCACCTGCGGGTTGCGGCCGTAGCCGCCGGTGAAGATGATGGCGCGCACCATGCCGCGATTGTAGAGCTCGATGGCGTGGTTGATACGTTCGGCGAAGACCGGCGATGGGCGGTTGCGCCAGGCGGCAGCGCCCAGCACCACGGCCACTTCGGCGGGCTGGGTCTCGTCCACATGGGCATATTGGCGAATGCGCAGGGCGGTCAAACCCACAGAGTGGATGCCAAGCACGAGGGCAATGATGAGGACGATGCGAAGAATGCGCCGGAACATCAGCAGATTTTATCCCCCTTGACAACATGGCGCCGCAGGACAAGACATGCTTTGAGTAGCTTTTTATGGTAGATGGCTTGAATGGGGATTGCTCGCAATGGCAGGGCTAGCTTACCGCCGAAAGAGGTGATGCTGAAATGGGCGCTGAGGGTACCCTTCGCTACGCTCAGGGCGACACGGTTGGCGTGCTGGCGAGGCAGCTGCTGCAGGCTCAACTTGGAGATTGCTTCGTCGATAGTGTGTGCTGTGCGCAGCGCACACTACGCTTGTTAAAAGAGCCGCACCTTGTGCGGCTCTTGCTCGCAATGACGATGGGTTGGCTTAACCGCCGAAGGCGTCTTTTAGGCGGTCGAGGAAGCCGCTTTCACGCGGCTGGACCTCGGTGCCCATGGTGGCAGCGAGCTGCTCGAAGAGCTGGCGCTGATCGGCGCTGAGCTTGGTGGGCACGGCGACGTTGACCATGACCAGTTGGTCGCCGCGACCGGCACCGCGCAGGTGCGGCACACCCTTGCCGCGCATGCGCAGCACCTTGCCGGGCTGGATGCCGGAGGGCACGCTGAGCACGGCCGGGCCGTCAACGGTGGGCACTTCCACTTCGGCGCCGAGGGTGGCCTGGGCAATGTTGATATCCAGATCGAGCAGGATGTTGTTCTCCTGCCGCTGGAAGAATTTGTGATTGCGCACGTTGAGCGCCACATACAGGTCGCCCTGCGGGCCGCCGTTCATACCCGGCTGGCCTTCGCCGTTGAGGCGCACCTGGTTGCCACTGTCCACGCCGCCAGGGATCTTGACCTCGCGGCGCACCTGTTTGCGCTCGAGGCCCACGCCGTTGCACACGCTGCACGCCTTGTCGAACAGCTCACCGGAGCCGCGGCAGTCGGGGCAGGTGGTGACCTGGATCATGTTGCCCAACAGGGTGGCACGCGCTCGGCGCACCTCCCCGGCCCCACCGCAGGTGGTGCAGGTGTGGGCCTTGCTGCCCGGCTCGGCGCGGTTGCCGCTGCAGTGATGGCAAATCTCGTCACGCGAGAACTCAATGGTCTTGTCGACACCGAAGACGGCTTCTTCGAAGTCAAGGGTCAGGTTGTATTGCAGGTCGGCACCGCGGGCGGGGGCATTGCGGTCACGCGTGCGGCGGCCGCCGAAGGGGAAGCCGAACATCTCGCCGAAGAGATCGCTGAGATCAATGTTGGTGAAATCAGGCATGCCGCCGAAGCCATCCATGCCGGCGTGGCCGTAGCGGTCATAGGCGGCGCGCTTCTGGTCATCCGAGAGCACCGCGTAGGCTTCGTTGAGCTCTTTGAATTTCTCTTCGGCGCCCGGGTCTTTGTTCACATCCGGGTGGTATTGGCGCGCCAAACGGCGGAAGGCACTCTTGAGCTCTTCCGCCGTGGCGTTGCGAGGAACGCCGAGGGTCTCGTAGTAGTCGCGTTTTGCGGCCATGGGTTAATTTGCCAAGGAGTTCGCCAAAGGCGAACTCCTCAGGCTGGCGTACGCCAGCCTACGCTTCTTTGAACTCGCCGTCCACGACGTCTTCGCCGTTGGCAGGGCCGCTACCGGCGCTGCCGGAACCGGCGTCGCCGCCGGAGCCAGCTTCCGGGCCGCCGGGCGCAGCACCGCCGCCCTGGTAGGCTTCGGCGCCCAGTTTCTGCAGGCGCTCCATCAGGGCTTCGGTGGCGGATTTCATGGCGGCGACATCTTCGCTGCCCAGGGCTTCACGGGTCTTGGCGACGAGATCTTCGATCTCTTGCTTGCTGGCGGCGGGCACTTTGTCGCCTAGGTCCTTGAGGGTCTTCTCAGCGGTGTAGATCGCGCTGTCGGCGGTGTTGTGGGCTTCGACCAGCTCCTTGCGCTTGTCGTCCTCGGCCTTGTGGGACTCGGCGTCCTTGCGCATGCGCTCGACCTCGTCATCCGAGAGGCCGGAGGAGGCGGTGATGGTGATGTGCTGGCTGCGGCTGGTGGCCTTGTCGGCGGCGGTGACATTGATGATGCCGTTGGCATCGATATCAAAGGTCACTTCCACCTGCGGCACGCCGCGGGGGGCGGGCGGAATACCGTCGAGCACGAACTTGCCGAGCGACTTGTTGTCTACGGCCATAGGGCGCTCACCCTGCAGCACGTTGATCTCCACCTGGTTCTGATTATCAGCGGCGGTGGAGAACACCTGACTCTTGCGGGTGGGAATGGTGGTGTTGCGCTCGATGAGCGGGGTGGCTACGCCGCCCAGCGTCTCGATGGACAGGGTCAGCGGGGTCACGTCGAGCAGCAGGATGTCCTTGACATCGCCGCCCAGTACGCCGGCCTGAATGGCGGCGCCTACGGCGACGACTTCGTCAGGATTGACGCCCTTGTGCGGCTCTTTGCCGAACAGCTTCTTGACGGCTTCCTGCACGGCAGGCATGCGGGTCATACCGCCCACCAATACGACTTCGTTGATCTCGCCTGGTTTGAGATCGGCGTCCTTGAGGGCCTGGCGCACCGGGGCCAGCGTGCGTTCGATCAGGTCTTCGGTGAGCTGCTCCAGCTTGGCGCGGGTGAGCTTGGTGACCAGATGCTTGGGGCCAGCCGCATCGGCGGTGATGTAGGGCAGGTTGATCTCGGTTTGTTGCAACGAGGAAAGCTCGATCTTGGCCTTCTCGGCGGCTTCTTTCAGACGCTGGAGAGACTGGCGGTCCTGGCGCAGGTCAATGCCATTCTGGGACTTGAAGTCATCGGCCAGCCAGTTAATGATGCGCTGGTCAAAGTCATCACCGCCCAGGAAGGTATCACCGCTGGTGGAACGCACCTGGAAGACGCCATCGCCGACATCGAGGATGGAGATATCAAAAGTACCACCACCGAGGTCGTACACGGCGATGATCTCATTCTTTTGCTTGTCGAGACCGTAGGCCAGAGAAGAAGCGGTGGGCTCGTTGATGATGCGCAACACCTCCAGGCCGGCGATCTTGCCGGCGTCCTTGGTGGCGTTGCGCTGGGCATCGTTGAAGTAGGCCGGCACGGTAATGACGGCCTGGGTCACGGGTTCGCCCAGGTAGGCTTCGGCGTCGGCCTTGATCTTGGCCAGGATCATGGCCGAGACCTCGGGCGGCGTATAGCGCTTGTCAGCCATCTCGACTTCGATGCCGCCGTTGCTGGCCTGGTGGATCTTGTAGGGCACAACTTCCAAAGCTTTGGAGGTCTCGGAGTCATCAAACTTGCGGCCCATGAAACGCTTGATGGAGTAGATGGTGTTCTCCGGGTTCACCACGGCCTGGTTGCGGGCCGGGCGGCCGACGAGGCGCTCGCCGTTCTTGTTGATGGCCACCACGGAGGGAACGATGCGTTCACCTTCGGCGGTGGGGATGACGACCGGCTCGCCGCCTTCCATCACAGCGCCAACGGAGTTGGTGGTGCCCAGGTCAATACCGATAATTTTTGCCATGTCTATTTCTCCTCAGAATGATTGCTATTTTGCAACTTTGACGGCGGCCGGGCGCAGCACACGCTCGCCCAGGCTGTAGCCAGTGCGCAGCACCTCGGTCACGGTGCCGCTCTCGTATTCGTTGTTATCTTCCTGCACCACCGCTTCGTGCAGGTTGGCGTCGAAGGGTTGACCCAGCGGGTCAACCCGGGTGACGCCTTCGGCGTCGAGGAAGCCGAGCAGCTTGCGATAGATCAGCTCGATACCCTTGGGCCAGTCTTCGCCGGCGGGCTGGTTCTTGAGAGCCAGCTCCAGGTCATCCACAATTTCCAGGTAGCGCTTGATGACGCGGCCACGGATCTCAGCCTCTTGCTGCTCCTGATCACGCGCCATACGCTTTTTGTAGTTGGCGAACTCGGCCTGAGCGCGCTGCCAGCCTTCGAGGTTCTCGGCGGCCTTGGCATGTGCGGCGGCCAGCTCTTGCTGCAGGCCCAAGTCCGCGGCGGTCTCGCCATGGGCTGGTTGCATCTCTTCAGGTGTTTGGGTTGTCTCGTCCATCATGTCCTAGATCAGTCCTGTGTACTCATGGTTTCGGCCATCATGCCGCTGAGCAAGCCGGCAACATAGTCAACGGTGGAAACGGCGCGACCGTACGACATGCGAATGGGGCCAAGCACACCGAGGTAGCCGCTGGCGGCGTTGGGCGTGCCGTAGCGCGCCAGAACCAGCGAAAAGTCATTCAGCTCTTCCCAGCGGCCTTCGCCGCCGATAAGCACTTGCACGCCACCGATCTCGCTGTTCATCAAGGTCTGCGCCAGCAAATCGGCCAGCATGGGGCGCTCCTCGAACACGCGCAGGGCGCGCTGGGCCGAATCCGCATCGCTGAACTCTGGCTGGGCCAGCACGTTGGTCAGGCCGTCCTGCAACACCTCGCCGGTGAGCGGGCTCTGCGTGTTCTGGAGCTCGGCATGCACCAGCTTGTAGATCTCGCCAGCCAGCTCGCCCATTTCGGGCGCGGGCGGCAGCACCGTATCCAGGGTGGCGCCGCGCAGGTGCTGATTAAGCTTGGCAGCCATGCTACTGAGGCGCTCCTGGTCTACGGAATCTTTGAGGGCCAGCATCTGTTGGCGAATGAGGCCGTTCTCCAGCACCAGCACCATCAGTACCTGCCGGCCGGTTGTCAGAATGAGCTCGAGGTGCTTGAAGCGCGCCGACTGGGTCTGCGGGGCGGTGATGAGCGAGGCGGCGCGGGACTGGTTGGCCAGTACGGAGGCGGCCAGCTTCATCCACTGCTGGGTCTCGTGGCGGGCCTGGTAGAACTGGTGGCTGATGGTGTGCTTGAGGGAGGCCGGCAGCTCCTGGCGGGCCATGAGCTCGCCGACGAAGAAGCGGAAGCCTTCTTCGGTGGGCACGCGGCCAGCCGAGGTGTGCGGCTGGCGTAGGTAGCCAGCCTCGGTAAGCTCGGCCATGTCATTGCGGATGGTGGCCGAGCTGAAGTCGAGCGCATATTGATCCAGCAGGCGTTTGGAGCCGACTGGCTGGGTGCTCTCGACATAATCCTGGACGATCAGGCCCAGGATCAGCTTCTGGCGTTCACTGAGTGGTTGCGGTGTCATAGGTGTCTTGTTTTAGCACTCTCACATCGAGAGTGCTAAAAGCATACTTTACTCATTTTAACAAGCGTAAACAGGGCAGTCAAGAAAATAACTGCCCTGCTGGAGTTTCTTACAAAGGTCTAAGAGTGAACCTGACTACTGGTTTATGGAGCTGAAGGCCAGCTCGACGTAGCTGGAGTTGGGGTTGGCGGCGCGGGCCAGGTTGAATTGTTCAAGCATACCGGCATGGTCGCCCTGCTTTTGCATCAGCCAGCCGCGCCAGATCAACACTTCTTCTGAGTTGGGGGTGATGACCAGCGCATAGTCCACCAATTTCTGCAGGTCTTCCAAGCGGTTGGTGTGATAGTAGGCAAAGAAGGGCCCAAACTGATAGCGCAGCATGCGCATGGGCCACCCGATCACGCGGGCCTGGTCAAAGGAGACGGCCGCGTTGGCATAATCGGCAAGATTGACCTGGTTCATGCCCAGATTGAACCAGGCATAAGCATTATCCGGCTGCTGCTGCACTTCTTCTTGTGAGGCAACCAGTGCATTCTGGCGATTGACGCTGGCATCCCAATCATCGCCGAGGATAGCCTGCACCACCTCGGACTGGTCAGGCCGGAACACCAGGTTATAGACCCGGTTGAAGTGCTGCCACCACATGTCAAATTCTTCGTAGCCCATGCGCTGGTCAGGGCCGTTGTAGCTATCCTGGAAGATAAATTCCTGCGTGGCATCGTCATAGCCGGTCACCAGGGCATAGTGCCCGTTCCAGTAGTCATCGTTGAAAAGATAGTCGATCTCGATGACGTGGCCTTTTTCAACCATGACCGGAACGCCAGCGGCGAGCAGTTGCTTGATCAGCTCCAGGCTGCCGTTGACGCGGAAGAGCGTATTGAGCGCGCCAACGTTCACGCGCACGTAATGATCCAACTCATCCACATTGACATTGCGGTCGGCAGTGACTGGCTTGATGACATCTGAAATGGTGTATTGGTCCCGATCCCACCCGTAATAGCGCAAGTACATGGCTAATGTGGCCGGGCCGCAGTTGTTTGGGCCCTGGGTAACGTGCGCAGGCGGCGGAAGCAACACGCTGGGTGGCAGCGGGGTTGGGGTGGCCTGTAGGGTTGCGGTGGGGGTGGTCAGCATGGGAGTTTGCGTGAGCTGGAAAACCGGGCTGCTGACCGCGATCTGGGGCGGCGGCAGCTCGCCGACGGGGTTGAGGCGGCTGCGCACGAAGACCTGCGCCAGGTCCAGGCGCCATTCCAAACGTTCTTTGACCCAGGGGATCTGATACACCAGCAAGGCCAGGACCAGCAGGCCGAGCAAACCAAGAGCAATGTTACGAATACGCATCGGGTTGATTGTATCCAGCTATCTTGAGTGCAGGCTAAGTATTGTAGTGTGTGTGCACGGGAACTATTGCCACGCAGCTGGCGTTTAGCACACACACTAAGGAGAAACCACGAAATGGAGTATCGTTCTACTAAGCGCACTACTGCTGCTGGTGGCCGCCTGCAGCCCAGCGGCGGGCAACCGAGTGTTTGAGGCCGGCCAGGCGGAAATGAAGCCGGGCGAGAGCCTGGATGACGTGCAGTCCGGCTCGGTGTTAACCTTTGCCGGAATCGTGCAAGACAGTCGCTGCCCGGCCGATGCGATCTGCTTAACGTCCGGCTTCGTGCAGGCACAATTTGCGATCCAGGAGGGCAACAACACCCGCGTGGTGGTGCTGACCCTGGGCGACATGAGCGCCGGCGATGTGAATTCCACCAACGTGGGCGAGTTCACCGTGACCCTGGTGGAGGTCAACCCCTACCCGTTGGCCTCAGCTCCCGTGGACTATGCCGATTACAGCGTCGTGCTGGATCTGGACGCTGACTAATAATGCTACATCAACAAAAAAGCGCACTCATACGAGTGCGCTTTTTTGTTGCGCTGATTTAGCTATAATCCCTGACCATGAAATACCACATCTGGACCGAGGGCTGCCAAATGAACGTGGCCGACTCGCAGCGGGTCGCTTCGGCGCTGGAGCGGCTGGGCTACCAGGCCACACCGGTGATCGAGGACGCGCAAGTCATCGTGCTCAACACCTGCGTGGTGCGCCAGAGCGCCGAGGACAAGGCCATGGGGCGGGTTACCTCGCTCAAGCCGCTCAAGCAGGCCAAGCCAGATGTGACCATCAACTTGATGGGTTGCATGGTGGGCGTAAAGGGGCAGGACAAGCTGCGCGAAGCCCTGCCGTTTGTGGATGTATTCTCGCCGCCCTCCGACCCCGGCCCGCTGGTTGCCCACCTGACCCAGGACGACAGCCGTTACATTGAACTGCAGGACACCCAGCAGCGCTTTGACGCCATGGATGATGAATCGCTGATCCTGCCTGCCGAGGAACGCGGCAACCTGGTGAGCGCGCATGTGCCGGTGGTGTATGGCTGCTCGCATGCGTGCACGTTCTGCATCATCCCCTACCGCCGCGGCGTCGAACGCAGCCGGCCGCTGGGCGAGATCGTGGCCGAGATCCGCTCGCTGGCGGCGCAGGGCGTGAAGGAAGTGACCCTGCTAGGCCAGATCGTCGACCGCTATGGCAAAGACGTGCCAGACGGCCCCAACCTGCCCGCCCTGCTGCGCCACGTGAGCGAAGTGGATGGCATTGAGCGCATCCGCTTCCTGACCTCGCATCCCAACTGGATGACCGACGAGCTACTGGAGACGGTGGCCGCCCTGCCCAAAGTGATGCCACATATTGAAGTGCCGGTGCAAGCCGGTGATGACGAAGTGCTGGCCAACATGAAGCGCGGCTACACGGTTGCGGAGTACCGCGCACTGGTGGAGCGTATTCGCCGCATCATTCCGCACGTATCGATCGCTACTGACATCATCGTCGGCTTCCCCGGCGAGAGCGAGGCGCAGTTCGAAGGTACGCGCCAACTGCTGGCCGAGCTCAAGCTGGATGTGGCCCACCTGGCGCGCTATTCGACCCGCGAGGGTACGGTGGCCGCCCGCCGCATGGTGGACGATGTGCCCGAGGACGAGAAGATGCGCCGCCTCAAAGTGCTTGACCGCCAGCAGGAAGCCATCCTGAGCGAGATCAACGCCCGTTACATGGGCGAGACTGTGACAGTATTGTTTGAGGAAGAAGTGCGCGGCCGTTGGAAGGGGCGCACGGAAACGAATAAGCTGGTCTTCGTGCAGAGTGATGCCAGCCTGCGCGGCCAGGTGTTGCCGGTGCAGATCACCTGGACCGGCCCATGGTCAATGCAGGGCCGCTTGCTGCCCAGCCCGGCTAGCGCTCCTATTTTGCTGGAGACGATAGCCATCTCCGGCTAGTTTGCAATAAAAAAAAAGACTGCGCCAATGGCGCAGTCTTTTACTTTAAGCGCAAACGGGCGCCTCGCCGCGCCCGTTTGCGATCTCAAGGGAGGAGAGAAGTGCAGAGATCACTTGCTCCTACTTCAGCAGACGCAAGCGTAGCCGCAATCCTTACCTGCCTAACCAAACAAGTTTGTTAGCCTGTCGTGGCCGCCGAAGCCGCCTCCGCGGCCTGGGTGCGCGGGTGGCCTTTTTCCACGCTCATCACCGGGCGCATGAAGAAGCCTGCCGCGCCGATCAGCACACACACCAGGCCGCCGGCCATGTACCAGGTCTGCACGCCAAACTGATCAGACAAGGGACCGGAAAGCACCAAGCTGATCGGTGAGGCGGCGGTGGCAAAACTGCCGATGAGGGTGAAGACGCGGCCCTGCATGTTGGGGTCCACCGCGGTCTGGAAGATAGCGCCCAGCGAGCCATTGGTGACCGGTACAGCGATGCCCACGCCGAACATGCCGGCAACCGCCAGCAGGAAGGCGTTGGGCGGCACCACGCCGACCACGAAGGAGAACAGGCCAATGCCAATGATCCCCACCAGCACGGTGGCCACCTGGCGCTTAAAGCCACCCCAGGCGCCGAGGACCAAGCCGCCGGCGATCACGCCAACGCTGAACACGGCATCGAACAGCGCCAGGTCCTTCACCCCGCCTTCGAAGTATTGTGTGATCAGCAGCGGGGTCAATGCGCCGGCCGGGGTGAGCATGAAGTTGATGGCGGTGGCCATCAGCAAAATGATCATCAGGCCCTTCCATTCAAAGACGTAACGGAAGCCGGCACGAAAATCCTGCCAGAAGCTGGTCGGCTCGGCGCCGGCGGGCGGCGCGGGCGGCTGCGGCACCTGGAAGAAGAACAACGGCGTCACAGCCAGCAAGGCGGTGACCACATCCACGGCCAGCACGCCCTGCATCGGCAGCAGCTCCAGCAGCAAGGCGCCCAGCGGGGCGGCGATGATGTTGAGGCCGCCGCCCAACATCTGGTTGACGCCCTGGATGCGGGCGAGATGGCGCTTGGGCACCATCAGCGAGGTGGAAGCGGCCATGGCCGGGCCATGGAAACTGCCGCCCAGCGAGCGCAGGAACATGAGCACATAGATGTGCCAGATCTGCACCAGGTCCAGCGCGAACAGGATCGCCAAGGTGAGCGTGAGCAGCGCAATGCAGCTATCAGCGATCATCATGATGCGGCGGCGGTTGCCGCGGTCTACGAAGGAACCAGCCAGCGGGCCGAGAAAGATGCTAGGCAGCAACGCGACCAGGGTCGCGGTGGTGAGCACCACGGCCGAGCCGGTTTCACGGGTCAGGTACCACACCAGGGCAAACTGCACCAGCTGGCTGCCCAGGATGGAAAAGGCCTGGCCAGTCCAGATGGTGAAGAAACGGCGCTGCCAGTTTTGTTGCTCTAGCGGATCTGCTTGTTCGGTCATTCTCTCTCCTCAGGATGCACTACGGATGAATTCAGGCAAAGTTGTCAGCTGTCAGTGAGCTTAGTTCTGCGAAGCGGCGGGTTGAGCCGGCTGCTTTGAAGGTTCAGGGCGTCCGTCTTCTAGATCGCGCACGGCGGGGATCATCAAACCAAAGGCTCCAATGAAGATGCACAAACCACCGGCCACCAGATACCACAACGGCACACCATATGTGTCAACGATGGGGCCAGCCAGCAGCAAACCTACTGGCGCCATGGCGCTCGCCAGGCTGATCACCAGTGAGAACACGCGGCCCTGGCGGGCAGGGTCAACGGTGGCCTGCATCACGGCCCAGAAGGCGCCGTTGGATAGCGGCAGCATCAGCCCCGCCAGCAGCGTGCATGCCAGGGCGAAGGTGAACCCGCCGGGCGGCAGCAAGCCCATCAGGCCGAAGGCCAGGCCAAGGCCCAGCAAGCCGAGCTGCGAGGTATAGATGCGGCGTTTGAAGCCGCCCCACGCGCCCAGCAGCGCACCACCCAGCACAATGCCAAGCCCCCACAGGCCTTGCAACCAGCCGAGCTGGATCACGCCCTGCTCAAAGTGCTGGGTGACCAATAATGGCAACAATGAGATCGCCGGGCTGAAGAGTACATTGATGAGCATGGACATACCCAGCAGCAGCATCAGACCCGGCCAGGTGATTACATAAGAAAGACCATCGCGAAAATCTGCCCAGAAGCCCGGCTTGGTTTCGGCTTGCGCGGGTACGGGCTGTGGAATACGTACGGGCAGTACCGCCAGAATGGCGATGGTGGCGGTGACAACGTCAATAGCCATCACGCCCTGGGTCGGCAGGAATTCAAGCAGGAAAGCGCCTAGTGGTGCGGCCACCACGCTGAGCCCGCCGTTGAGCATTTGATTCACACCCTGAATGCGCGGCAGATGCTCCTTCGGCACCATCAATGAAGTGGAGGCGCTGAAGGCTGGGCTGTGGAAGCTTTGGCCCAGCGAGCGCAGGCCGAGCAGCACATAGATATGCCAGATCTGCACTACATCGAGCGCGAAGAGCGCTGCCAGCACCAGGGTGGCGATGGCGATTCCAGCGTCCGACAGGATCATGATGCGCTTGCGCACGCCGCGGTCCACCACGGAGCCGGCGAGGGGGCCAAGCACGATGTTGGGCAGCATGGCCACCAGCGTAGCGGTGGCCAGCACGGTGGCCGAACCTGTTTCACGGGTGAGATACCACACCAGGGCGAACTGCACGAGCTGGCTGCCAAGCAGTGACAGCGCCTGCCCTATCCACACCTGGAAGAATGGGCGCTGCCAACCGGTAGGCTGTGCTTCTGAGTGAATCATTAAGCCTAAGCTCTAGAAAAAGAATTTGAAACGAGAAAGAAAAGAAATAAACATTTTAAGCTCCTTAGTTGCAAGAATAATAAACTTTGATTTAGATTTTGTCAATGCCCAATTTATAAATCCTTATATTTTGTGGGTGTTTTTTGATTTTTTGGCAAAATAGCTTACACTTTCAGTATGACTGACACAAAAATCCCCCCTCTGCACGTCCAGATCAGCGGTTCAGGCACCCCTGTGCTGCTCATCCATGGCTTCCCGTTCACCAGCCGCATGTGGCAGCCCCAGCTCAGCGGGCTGGCGGATACCGCCCAGATCCTGGCGCCTGACCTGCCGGGCTTCGGCAGCAGCCCGGCTGCGCCCGAGGCGCAAGCCTCGGTTGATGAGTTGGCGCATGCCTGCATGGCCGTGCTGGATGCCCAGGGCATTACCGGCCCAGCCGTCATCGGCGGGCTTTCGATGGGCGGCTATATCGCCCTGGCGATCGCCCGCCTATACCCCGAACGGCTGCGAGGCCTGATGCTGCTCTCCACCCGCGCCGGGGCCGATGGCGCCGAGGCCAAGGCCAACCGTGACAAGGCGATCGCCACCGCTCGCGAACAGGGTCCTGCCCCCGCTGGCGAAGGCATGTTCCCCAAATTGCTGGCCCCCGCAAACTACGAAGCCCAGCCGCAAACCGCCGAGGAGCTCAAGGCCATCATGGCTGGAGCCACCACCGAGGGCGTAGTGATGGCACTGACCGCCATGCGCGACCGCCCGGATTCGACCCCGCTGTTGAGCCAGATCAGCGCGCCTACGCTGGTGGTGCACGGCGAGGAAGATCAGGTGATTCCCAAGAGCGAAGCGGAGGGGATGGCGGCTGCCATCCCCAATAGCCAGCTGCATTTGATCCCTCAAGCCGGGCATGTGCCGAACTTGGAACAAGCGGAGAAGTTCAATGAGGTAGTCGCTGCTTTCCTTGGCAGCCTGTAATTGACCAAAGAGCCCGAGCCGCAAACGATATAATCCCGCCATGCTGTACAGCAGACGCATGGAGCCGGTGGATTATCTGGCCATTGGGCACATCACGATTGACGATACGCCAGACGGGCCACGCATAGGCGGCTCTGCCGCCTATGCGGCCCTGACGGCGCGGGCCTTCGGCCTGCGCGCCGGCATCCTGACCGGGTGGGGCGAAGAGATGCCCGCCGAGGCGCTGGAAGGCATCGCCATCCTCAACATCGGCGCAGAGCACAGCACGCGCTTTGAGAACAGTTACATAGACGGCGCACGCACCCAACGCATTCTGCACCAGGCCCCTGAACTTGATTTTCACCACATCCCTGAAGCGTGGCGCACGGCCAGTATTTTGCACCTGGCGCCGGTTGCGCAGGAAGTCTCACCGCGCGTCCTGAGCTACTACCCGGATGCGCTGCGCGGGGCCACGCCGCAAGGCTGGCTGCGCGAGTGGGACGCCGACGGCCGCGTGCAGCCGGCCGACTGGCTGGAGGCGGATCTGATTCTTAGCCGGCTGGATGCTTGTATTCTAGGACTAGAAGATATAGGTGGCGACCAGGCCCGCATTGACAGCATGGCCGCCCTGTGCCCCATCCTGCTGGTAACCGAAGGCAAGGCTGGCGCTACTTTATATACCCAAGGCGAGATGACCCGCATCGAGACCCCTATCGTGGAGGAAGTAGACCCAACCGGCGCGGGCGATGTATTCGCGGCCACCTTCCTGCTGCAATTGCAGCGCAGCGGCCAGCCGCGGCAGGCCGCGGCGCTGGCTGCCCAGGTGGCAGCCCATTCGGTGACGCGGCCCGGCTTGGCAGGCATCCCTACCCGGGATGAACTGTTTGACCTGCTGGCGGAGGCTGCGGCCTGATGGCACGTATCTATACCTTTGTGAACCAAAAAGGCGGCGTGGGCAAGACCACCACGACGATCAACCTGGGCGCCTACCTGGCCCATTTTGGCCAACGTGTGCTGCTGGTGGACCTGGACCCGCAGGCGAATGCCACCTCGTGCCTAGGGATTGACAAAGCGACAGTCAAGAGTGGCACTTACGAAGCCATTATGGGGCTGCACTCGGCGGCCGACAGTATCCTGGTCAGCCCCGAGCTCAAGCTCTCGCTGCTGCCGGCCAGCCCGGCGCTGGCCGGCGCTGAGGTGGAGCTGGTGAACGAGCTGGCCCGCGAGAACAAGCTGCGCGAAGCGCTGGCCCCGCTCAAAGACAAATACGACTACATCCTGATCGACTGCCCGCCCTCGTTGGGCCTGCTGACCCTCAACGGCATGGTGGCGGCGCAAGACGGCATCATCATCCCTGTGCAGTGCGAGTACCTGGCGCTCGAGGGGCTGAGCATGCTGCTCAGCACCATCGAGCGCGTGCGCAAGGCGCTGTTCCCGCGCCTGCGCGTGCGCGGGGTGCTGCTCACCATGTATGACAACCGTACGCGCCTCTCAGACGAGGTGGTAAGCCAGGTGCGCAGCCACTTCAAGGACGAGACCTTCAAGGCGGTTATTCCGCGCAACATTCGCCTGGCCGAGGCGCCCTCGCACGGGCTGCCGATCATTGCCTATTTCCCCAATTCGCCGGGCGCCGAGGCGCACCGCGAGCTGGCGCAGGAACTGTTGGAAGGAGACGGCGTGCAGGCTGCCGTGAGCGCGTGATATGAAAAAGTCTCGTTTAGGCCGCGGGCTTGACTCGCTCATTCCATCTGAAAGCGCCATCAAGCCCAGCGATGTGCAGCAGGTGGCCGTGGCTGCGATACGCCCCAACCCGCACCAGCCCCGCACCCACTTTGCCAAAGAGCAACTGAGCGAACTGGCCAACTCGATCCGCACCTATGGCGTCATCCAACCGCTGATCGTCAAGGACGAAGGCGGCGGGAAATATACGCTGATCGCCGGCGAACGCCGCCTGCAAGCCGCCAAGCTGGCCGGGCTTGCCACTGTGCCGGTCGTGCCGCGCGAGGCGGACGACCAGGACCTGGTGGAGCTGGCGTTGGTGGAGAACGTGCAGCGTGAAGATCTCAACCCGCTTGAGTCGGCCGAGGCGTACCAGCAATTGCACAACGAGTTCAAGCTCTCGCACGAAGAGATCGCCCGCCGGGTGGGCAAGAGCCGTGTAGCGATCACCAACACGATGGGCCTGCTGGAGCTCAGCGAGGCAGTGAAGAAAGCCCTGCTGAACGAAGAGATCAGCGAAGGCCATGCCCGCGCTCTCAAGGGTCTTGACAGCACGCAGGCGCAGAATGCGGCGCTGCGCACGGTGGTGAGCCAAAGCCTGAACGTGCGCCAGACCGAAGAGCTGGTGCGCAAGCTGCGTGGCGTAAAGCCGAAGAAAGCCAGCAAAGCCGGGCAGAGCGCGGAGATACGCAATTTGCAGGATGAGTTGCGCGACGCCCTGGGCACCAAGGTGAACCTGCAGCACAGCCGCAAGGGTGGGCGCATTACGGTGTTTTATTACTCGGATGAGGAACTTGACAGCCTGGTGACACGGCTGATGCGCAAACGGTAGCAGGATTATTGACAAATAAAAAAAGCTCAGGCATATGCCTGAGCTTTTTGGTTAGCGCTGGTTGCTGATGAAGCGCTCGTTCTCGGCGAGCGAGTCGCGGGCCAGCTCGAGCAAGGTTTGCAGGTTGCGTTCAGACTGATCGGTGAGGTGCTGCAAGTTGTCTTGCACCTCGCGCAGGTTGTCTTCCAGCGAGGTGCTTTGATCCACCAGCTTCTCGCGCTGGCGACTCTCTTCGCGCAGCTGCTCTTCGTGGGTTAGGGTGAAATTGGCCCAGCGTTTTTGCGAATCCGCCTGGAAGGTTGACCATTCCTGGCGGAAGCGTTGCTCGCCAAGGCGCTGGATCTCGCTCAGCTCGTTCACGCGGCGGTTGATCTTCTCCACCAGCTCATCAAAAGATCGCTGGGCGCGCTTGACGGCCAGGTCGGTGGTTTCCAGCTCCTTGAGATGGCGCATCAGAGAATTGGACTGCTCTTCGACCAGCTCAAAGCGCTTGCCCCATTCCTTCATGGTGCGCTTGCGCTCTTCCTCCTGCACGCCGGCCTGCTCCAGGAACGCGAGCTGCGCCTGCTTGCGCTGCTCCTCGGCCTCGAAGACCTCGTCCACGCGCTTATCCACCTTGCGTTGGCCGTCCAGGATCAGCTCGGTTCGCTTGGCAGCCGTATCCAGGCGGCTGATCAATGCCGCCACCTCGGCGTGCATTTCGGTCAGCCGCTTGATGTCTTGCTGGCTATTCTTTTCAATGTTCTTGGCGACCTTGGCGCGTTGCTCTTCGCCACGCTCCACCTCGGTCACCGCCTCTTCCAGGCGCTCAACCGAGCCGCTCAGTTTTAGGACAGCTTGGGATTGCTCGTTCAAGCCCTTGCGCAGGGCTTGCAGGTCGCTGATCTCTTTGCGGAAGTCATCCAGGACCTTGGATAAGCCCTTTTGCTCCTGGGCCAGGGTCTTGCCCTGAGTCTTGCGCTGGCTGCTGAGCTCGAGGATCTGCTCCTTGAACTGGCTGCCCTGGTTCTTGAGCTCGGTTTCCAGCTCGCCCACCTGGTCAGCCAGAGACTTGACCTTGGCCTTGCTCTCCGAACGGGAGGCGCTGGTCTTCTGAGAGCGCAACAGGCTGCGCTCCAGTACCTCCAGGCGCTTCTTCAGCTCTTCATTTTCGGCAATGGCCTTGCGGCGCTCTTCGTCCAGCCATTGCACCTTCTTCTCAAGCTGTTCTTTTTCCATGGTTGGCATTATAGCGACAAGTTATTGTCGCCAGCTATTGAAGTAATTGGGGAAACATGAGAACCAGTCGCCCCACCGGGGCTAAAAATGAGGGCAAAAGCCCGTAGCCCAGCAGGGTAACGCCCCAAATGATGAAGAAGGCCCAGATATACGGGTTGGCAAAGTCGCCCCGGGCCTGTGCGGCGCCCGGCTGCGTCGCAGGCGCAGGGGCGCCTAGCCAGGCATGCAGCAAGCGCAAGCCGGCGGCCAGGAGGCCTAGGCTACCCAACAGTGAGAGCACCAGCAAGGCCACCGACTGCTGCCCCACGCCGCTCCAAATGGACAAGTGCGCCGCGAAGGGGCCCAGCAGTGGCAACCCGGCCAGCCCAAACAGACCCGCCACGCTGGTGAAGGCCAGCAGCGGGTGCTGGCGCAGGGCCGGGCCGAGCTCATCCAGCTGCTGGCTGGGCGTATGGCGCGCCAGCACGGCAAAGCAGGCCGCCAGCGCCCACAGCACCCAGGCCTGGGGCAGCAATAGGGCAAAGAAGGTGTGCAGCCCGGCGGCATCGCCCAGGCCAATCGCCTGGAGCAGGCCGCCGGTAGCCAGCGTGCTGGTGAAGGCCAGCATGCGGCCGAGGTGGCGCTGCTGCGAGGCCCACAAGCCGCCCAACAGCACGCCCAGGCTGCCGGCCGCCAGCAGCAACTGGAAGACGGCTGGGTTCTCGCGCAGCCAGACGTATCGCTCGATCAGGCTGAGCAGGAACAGCGAAGACACCGCGGGCAGGAAGAACATCAGAAAGCCGATGACATACGGATGGCTCTCCTGCGCCAGCATGGGCATCCAGGTGTGGAAGGGAAACACGGCCAGCAGGAAGCTGAAACCCAAGGCCAGCAGCAACCCGGCGCGCAACACCAGGCTGAAGTTGCCCGGCGTGGCTTCCACACCGGTCAGCAGCCAGCCGGTGAAGAGAATAAAAGGCACGGCAAACAAGTTGAATACGATGGCGCGCTGCACGCCGCGGCCCGGCTGGCTGCCCTGCGGCACCAGCACCGGCACCCACACCAGCACCGCGGCGGCCAGTAGCAGGGCGGCATACAAGAAGGGCTGCACGGCCAGCGCCGCCATGAATAAACCCACCGCAATCAGCGAGAGGCCAGCAAACAAGCGCCCTGGCCGGGTGAGGAAGGCGCCCAGCAGCCAAAAGGTTTGGGCGGCATAGATGAAGGTGAGCAGCAAACGCTGGGTCTCGCCCAGCGTGAAGTTGCGACCCAGCAAGACCAGCGTAGGCGCGATCTCGAACGAGACCGAGCCAAGCTGCAACACCACGTCGATTGGGAACTGCCAGGCGATCCAAGTAAGCACGGCGCTCAGACCCAGCGACAGATACAAGGGCGTGTCATCTTTGCGGCGGTACAGAAGCAAGGCTGCACCGACGGCAATGGGCAGCACCACCCATAGGAATGCAGAGCTCATTCCTCCGCCTCCAGCGTGGGGGCAGCCAGCAAATACGAGCCGACGAGGGCGATGCCCAGATTGACGGCGGCCAGCAAGCCGGTCACCAACGTGCTGGCTTCCACGGCAGCATACAGGATCTCAAAACCGGCGAACAAGGTCAGCAAGCCCAGTGCACTGCGGAAGAAGCCGGAGCGCAAAGCAATTTGCATCAGGCCGATTCCGATCAGCAGCAGGCCGCCCCAGGCCGGGTAGATGCCGAAAGCGCGCGACCAATCGGTGAGGCGCGGAGCCGCGCCCAACACCAGCAGCACCACCAGGCCAGCGGCCAGCAAGCGGAATACTCTGCCTGACGGCACGCTGCCGGTGGCCGGCGGCGTGGCAGGCAAATTGAGGCGGGTCAGCCCCAACACCGAAGCGGCTATCCAGCCAGTGACCAGTTTGACCACGGCCAGCTCGGCCGGCCAGGAAGGGATGACCAACAGAAAGGCCCACACATATTGCAAGCCCAATGCGGCGATGGCCCAACGCCAGTCCTGATTCACCAGCAGGTACAGCGCGGTGATCAACAGCAGCAAAACAACCAGAGTGCCAGTGAAATCACTCATCAGCCGGCCAGCCCACTTTGTGAAGCAATCGAGATCAGCAGAGCGATCACCAGCAAGGCCCACAGCAAGCCGGCTTCACCTTCCAGCAGGCTGCTGAGCAGACGCAAGCCGCCGCCCAATACAGCGGATAGCGCTGCAGCCACGCGGGCAAGCGTGGGCAGTTGCACCGCAGGCATGCGCCAATGCGGCGGCAGCAAGCTGCGCCCGCTGCGCTGCAACTGGCGGCGGGCTGCCCAGGCGGCGGCCAGCAAGCCCAGCACCGCCGGGCCGACCCACACGGGTGCCTGGCCTTCGCTCGGCAACAGCAGGCCGAGCAGCAAGAGCACGCTGGCTGGCAGGGCCGCGCCGATACTTTCCACGGCCAAGGTCCACGGTTCATCCGGAGCGGGCGGTTCCACGGGGTCAGTGACGCGTTGCAACAAAGCCAGCAAGGCCAGTGCGTGCACCGGCAGGAAGGCAAACACCAATGGGCTGGCAGGGGCGGCATACAGCCAGCCCACGCCTTGGGTAGGCGTGAACCACAAGCCACACAGTAGTAGCGCCCCAGCGCCTACCAGCGCCAAGCGCAACCGCGGGTAGCGGCCAGCCAGCTGGCCGATGCTGTCTGCAAATAAGAGTATGAGGCCAAAGCCCAGTGCAGCGGCCGGTGCGCCTGCGATGCCGGCGGCCAATGCCAATGCGGCCAGGCACTGGTACAGGCTGTGCGACGGGGCATCCGCACGCAAACTATGCACCGCATAGCGCACGCCAACCGCCAACACAGCCAGCAAGGCCACATGTAACAGCGCACCCGTGAGCGGCAGCCCGCGCGCCAGCAAGGCCAGCGCCGCAGCCGCTGGCGCCACGCGCAACATGCTGACAAAGGCGGGCATCGGCTGGCTGGCGCCTTCGTGTGGGCCGGTAGACACTGCCAGGCGCACAGCGCCAGCAACGGCTATGAAAATGGCGGCCAGGCTGGCGTAGGAAGGCGGCGTGGCCCAGGCGGCCAGCACCAGCAGCACGCTGCCCACATTGAGCGCAAACTGCTCCAGCAGCACAGCCTGGCGCCCCTGCGGGGCGACCGGGCTGTGCAACGCATAAACAAGCACATCGAGCAGGAACAAGGTCAGCGCAGCGGCCAGCAGGTCACCCGCGCTGATCGCCAGCAGACCAGCGCCCGCCACAGCCAGCGCGGGCATCCAGATGGGCCAGCTAACGCCGGAGGCACGGCGCACGCTGCCTAGTAGGCGGGCCAACAGCAAGACCAACAAGGCCAAGGCCAGCGGCCAGGAATGAGCATCAAGCACCAGGGTGAATGGAAACTCCAGCGCGTCGCCAAGCTGCCAGCCAGGGAAGCTGGCAACCTGCGGCAGGCTGAAGCGCAGACCCAATACCACCAAGGCGGCGGCCAGGGCGCCTCCGGTGGCCACGAACCAGTAGGATTTGAAGGCAGGCCGCCAGCGCTGCAGGCCCACCAGGGCCAGCAGAGTCACGATGAGGAGGATGACGGGCAGCAGAACCAGCATCAGGCGTCTGCCTCATCGGTGCCGAAGTAGAGTTCACCGCTTTCGCGAATGGTGAACAGGGCCAACAGGTCCAGATCCACCGGCAGGTCAGGCGTGTGGCGTGTATCGTAGCCTTGGTCAGTGATGGCCTTCTCGCGGATGGAGCGGTAGAGCACGCCGCGCTCCTCGGAGGGCACTTGCAGGTCGGCGATCGTCTCAGCCGAACGGAGCAACTCGCCCGTTGTGTAAAAGAAGGTGATGCGCTTCCACTCGCCGGCCGGGATGGGGCGCGGCAGTGCTTGCAGAGTGCTGAGCTGAATCTTGTAGTACTCGTTCATGGCACGCGGATGGTCAGGCTCGTCTTTAAAAAGGTCACGCCGCAGCACGAGTTCATAGCCCGATACAGGCGCGGTGTACTCAATGCACCATTTGCGGCTGCCGAAGCTGGCGGGTTGGTAAAAGGCCAGGTGATCGGCGGCGATGATGCCTGGCCCGCTCACCAGAGGGATACGATACCAGCCCAGGGTGCGGGCGATATCGAGATCACGCGGGCTGGGCATGATGCAAACAAGGACGAGGTCGGTGGACAGTAGCTGGGGCATACGCGGCTTTGGCTGCTTATTGTAGCCGCCCCAGGTAAGCGGTCAGTAGCTTGGAATTCGCACAGGCATGCCTATGGCTCCATCGGCACCTAACGGATTCTTCCGCTGGAAAGCACAGCGGCTCCTCGGCCTATGGCCTCGTTCGGATTACAGGGCGTGGGTCAAAGAAAGGTAATTTTTTAGAAGTACGCTGCGAGGATCCCTCGCAGCGATCGGGATGCACGAGGGAAACGGCGAGTTAACCCCAGATTGCTTGGTTGCTTGGCGGCTACGCCGCCGCACGGCCTCGCAATGACAAGGTTGGCTTCTAGCGCTTCTTGACTGGCTCGTCTGGGTTGTTGCGCAGGATGTAGAGCGGGCGGCCGCGCACTTCGTCGTACAGGCGGCCGATGTACTCGCCGACGATGCCGAGTGAGATGAGCTGCACGCCGCCAAAGAACAACACCGCGATCAGCGCAGTGGCCTGGCCGATAAAGGCCTGACTGCCCATGAGGCGCAGACCGATGACGATGGGAATTGCCAACAGGCCCAGGGCGGCGGAGACAAACCCAAAATAAGTAGAGACCTGCAAGGGAAAGAACGAGAAGCCCGTGATGGCGGTGAGAGCCAGCTTGACCATGCGGCCGAGGGTGTAGTTGGTCTCGCCGGCGAAACGGGCGGCGCGGTCATACGGCACGCCGATCTGGCGGAAGCCAACCCAGGCCGACATGCCGCGCAGGAAGCGATGATGCTCGCGCATGCGGTTGAGCACATCCACCACTTTGCGATCCATTAAACGAAAGTCGCCCGTGTCGAGCGGTATTTCAATATCTGTGATGCGGTTGATCAGGCGGTAGAAAGCGGAGGCGGTGAACTTCTTGAAGAAGCTCTCGCCCTCGCGCTGGCGGCGCACGGCATAGACCACCTCGTAGCCTTCGTGCCACTTGGCGATCAGCTCCGGGATGACCTCGGGGGGGTCCTGCAGATCCGCGTCGATGAGGATGATGGCGGTGCCGCGAGCATAGTCCATGCCGGCGGTGACGGCGATCTGGTGACCGAAATTGCGCGCGAACAGGATGGGACGAATGTTCTCCGCAGCGCCGGCGTGTTGCAGCAGGATCTCGGCCGTGGCGTCACGCGAGCCGTCATCCACCATGATCAGCTCCCACGGCTCGCCCACCTGGTTCATTACGGCGGTGGTGCGTGCAATGAACTCCGGCAGGCTGGCAGACTCGTTGAACAGAGGAACTACAACGGAATAGGTAGGCGCCTTCATTGCAGCGATTATGCGCTGAAACTCAGGAAACGGCTAGTACGCATGGCAGCATACTCGGCTATGCGCCGAGTGCTAGCCGGCGATAAGCCAAGTGCCGGTTTCGCCACGCAAGGAGCGGGCGATATTGGGCGGGTCGGTAATGAGCGCCTGCTTGCCGCCACCCTCAACAAAGCGAACGGCGGCCTGGATCTTGGGCAGCATGCTGCCGGGGGCAAAGTGGCCCTCTTCTATATATTGCTTCGCCTCGGCAACCGTCATGCGCTCCACGGCGCGTTGCTGGGGGGTGTTGTAATTCAACATCACCTGCTCCACCCCGGTGGAGATGAGCAACAGCTCAGCGCCGATCTCGCCCGCCAGCAGGCTGGAGGCGAAGTCCTTATCGATCACGGCGGCCACACCTTTGAGTTCCCCACCCTCTTTCACGACGGGGATGCCGCCGCCGCCGCAGGCCACGACCATGAAGCCGCTCTCGATGAGCTGCTTGATGGCAGGCGCCTCAACGATCTCTTGCGGCTGGGGCGAGGCAACTACCTCGCGCCAGCCGCGGCCGGAGTCCTCGACGACGTGCTTGCCCTGGGCACTTAACAGCTTCGCTGTTTGCTCATCCACAAAGGAGCCGATGGGCTTGGTGGGCTGGGCGAAGGCCGGGTCGGCCGCGTCCACCAGGCATTGGGTCACCACGGTGGCGGCGTGCTTGGCAATGCCGCGCTGGGCAAAGACGTTATTGAGCGCCTTTTGGAACATGTAGCCGATCCAGCCCTGCGTCTCAGCGCCACAGTAGTCGAGCGGCACGGGCGGCAACTCGGCGGCAGCCAGCTCCGAACGGCGCAGGGCGAAGCCGACCTGCGGGCCGTTGCCATGGGTAACGACCACATCCCAGCCATCTTGAATCATCTCGGCGACATAGCCCATGGTCTGACTGGCGGCCGCATATTGATCAGCGATGCTTTCTTTGCCCTTTTGTTGGATGAGGGCATTGCCGCCCACGGCGACGACGGCGATCTTTTTTGTCATAGTTACCTTTGTACCCTAGAGGTTGTCTCCCAAATCCATGCTGGTAAAAACACACGGGCTCTTTCTTGGGCTAAAGGATTCCTCGGCTTGCCAGAATTGCAGTTTGGGAATATTTGCAGAAGGCCGCCTCGGAATGACTAGCCATTCACAAGGCGGGCGGCGGCCTGGTTGTGCTGCTCGACCAATACGGGCAGGTCGGCGGTTTGCAATTGGCCCTCTTTGACAATAAAGCGCCCGCCCACCACGGTGTAGTCGGCCTGCACCGGAGCGCAGAACGCCAGGGCGGCCAGAGGGTCATGCAGTGCGCCGGCAAAGCCCAGTTGGTGCAGATTGACGGCGAAGAAGTCGGCGCACTTGCCGACTTCGAGCGAGCCGATGTCCGTGCGGCCAAGCACAGCCGCGCCGCCACGCGTGGCCAGCTCGAAAGCGGTGCGGGCGGTCATCAGCGGCGGGGCGTCATCGCTGGAGAGCGAGGCACCGCGCTGGCCCGCGTCCAGGCGCGCTAGCAGCATCGCCTGGCGCACCTCGGCCAGCAGGTGTGAGCTGTCATTGCTGGCCGAGCCGTCCACGCCGAGGCCGACGCGCACGCCGGCGTTTAGCATCTTGAGCACCGGCGGTATGCCGGAGGCCAGGCGCATGTTCGAGGATGGGCAGTGCGCTACGCCGCAGTTGTGCTGGGCATATTGGGCGATCTCAGCATCGTTGACATGCACGGAGTGGGCGTACCAGACATCCGGGCCGAGCCAATCCATGGTTTCCATCCAGGCCACCGGGCGCATGCCATAGTGCTGCAGCGTGTACTGCTCTTCGTCTTGCGTCTCGGCAAGGTGAGTGTGCATGTGCACGCCGTAATGGCGAGCCAGCTTGGCCGTTTCGCGCATCAGGTCCGGCGAAACGTTGAAGGGCGAGCACGGGGCGAGCACGATCTGGATGTTGGCTCCGGGCTTGGGGTCATGATAGGTCTCGACCAGGCGACGGCTTTCGGCCAGCACCTGGGCGTCGGTCTCGACCACGCTGTCGGGCGGCAGGCCGCCCTGGCTCTCGCCGAGGGTCATAGAGCCGCGTGAGGCTTGCAGGCGCAGGCCGATCTGCAGCGCGGCCTCGATTTGGTCATCCAGCCGGGCGCCGTTGGGATAGATGTACAAATGGTCCGACGCGGTGGTGCAGCCGGAGAGGGCCAGCTCGGCCAGGGCGGTGCGCGTGGCGACTTTGACATCATCCGGCGTGAGGCGCGCCCAGATCGGATACAGCGTAGTGAGCCAGTTGAAGAGGTTCACGTTCTGGGCGGCGGGCACGGCGCGGGTGAGGATCTGCACGAAGTGGTGATGCGTATTGACCAGGCCGGGCAGCAGGATGTGGCCGCGCAGATCCAGCACTTCGTCGGCGGTATTGGGCAATTCGGCGCTGGGGCCAACCTGCTCGATGAGGCCATCGCGCACGAACAAGCCAGCATCCTTCAGCTCGCGGCGCTGTTCATCCATGGTGACGACCAAGCTTGCATTACGTACTAGCAATGTGCTCATTGGATGGCAATGATAAGGCACGCCGTGGGTTGCGGCAAACGGGTGTCTGCTTGACAAAGGGATATGGAGTTTGTTAGCATAGCAATAAGTGAGTGATTTCACTTACTAGCACATTTTCCAACCGCTTCGTCACCGTTGGCAGGC
The DNA here is from genome assembly GCA_025808555.1 of Anaerolineales bacterium. Taxonomy (NCBI): domain Bacteria; kingdom Bacillati; phylum Chloroflexota; class Anaerolineae; order Anaerolineales; species Anaerolineales bacterium. Next base: position 636,036 of record CP075526.1, read on the forward strand.
CGCCACGACGTTTTACTGACGTACTGTGTTCCGCAAGGGCACTTTCCGCCGAGTATCGCCGGGCGGCCTTCTTGTTTCAAGCACGCTTCAGTAGTTGGTGTTGCAAAATCTCATATAAGAAGAGGCAGGGACTAAATTCGTACGAAGCCGCTTATCGGCGCGGCCACCTGCGAGCTAACCTACAATGTAGACCATGTTGATACAACTACTCGCCCTATTGGCCGTCACTGCGCCGGCACTTTGGTTGCTGAAGCCGCATCGCTGGCGCCACGCCGGCTGGCTGGCTGCGATCGCCCCGGCGGTAGTGACCGGCTGGCTGCTGAGCCAGCTTGGCGCAGTGAGCCAGGGCAACGCGGTCAGCGAACAGCACATCTGGTCACAGGCGCTCGGCCTGGCCCTGGACCTGCGCCTGGATGGGTTGAGCCTTTTCTTTGGCCTGATCATTGCCGGCATGGGCACGGCGATCGCGGTGTATGCCGGCTATTACTTCGAGAGATCGAGCAGCCTGGGCTATTTCTACGGCTTGCTGTTCCTGTTTATGACAAGCATGCTGGGGTTGGTGTGGGCCGATAACCTGCTGGCCCTGTTCGTCTTTTGGGAAGGCACCAGCATCACCAGCTACCTGCTGATCTCTTTCAAGCTAAGTGACAACAACGCGTTGGAGGGCGCCCGCCGCGCGTTGGTGGTGACCGGTCTGGGCGCGCTGGCCATGCTGGGCGGGTTTGTGCTGCTGGGTCAGATGGCCGGCACCTATTCCATCAGCGGGTTGCTGGCGCTGCCGGCCAGCACCTTCACCAGCCACGCGCTGTTTGCACCCATGCTGGGGCTGGTGCTGCTAGGCGCGTTCACCAAGTCGGCCCAGTTCCCGTTCCACTTCTGGCTCCCCGGCGCCATGGCGGCGCCCACGCCGGCCAGCGCCTATTTGCACTCCGCCACCATGGTGAAGGCGGGCGTGTACCTGTTGGCACGCCTGCACCCGGCCCTGGCCGAGAACCCGCTGTGGTTCTGGGCGCTGTTCGTGGTGGGCGGGCTCACCATGCTGACCGGTGCGCTGATCGCCCTACGCCACTATGACCTCAAAGCGATCCTGGCGTATGCCACGGTAAGCCAACTGGGCGTGTTGGTGATGCTGCTGGCGTTTGACAGCAAACTGGCGGCGGTGGCCGCAGTGGTGGGCACGCTGGCGCATGCGTTGTACAAAGGGCCACTGTTCATGGTGGCTGGCATCGTGGACCATGCCACCGGCACACGCGACATTCGCAAACTGGCCGGGCTGGCGCGCAAGCTGCCGCTGCTGGGCGCGGCCGCCATTTTGGCGGCAATCTCCATGGCGGGTCTGATTCCAGCTTTTGGTTTCCTCGCCAAGGAATTATTGCTGGAGAATTTCTTCGCACTCATCGAATCTGGCCTGAGCCAGATCGGCTGGGCTGGCCTGGCCGCCACGGTGGCGGCCGGCGCACTGGCCGTGGCCTACAGCCTGACCATCGTGTGGGAAGCCTTCCTGCGCCGCAAGGCGGAGCTCAAGCCTGCCAAGATCGAGCACCCGCCCTCGACCCTGTTCGTGCTGCCGGTGCTGGCGCTGACCCTGGTGGGCGCGGCGATCCCATTCTTCCTGACGTCGATCGAAGGCACGCTGTTCGCCGCGCCAGTCGCCTCCATCACGGCCGCGCCGGCCGAACTGCACCTGGCGCTTTGGCACGGCTGGACACCGATCTTTCTGACCAGCCTGTTGGCGATCGCACTGGGCGGGCTGATCTTTACGCTGCGCGGCAAGCTGCACAAGCTGTTCGCCAGCGGGCCACAACTAAGCGGCACTGGCGTCTTCGACGGGGTGGTGGAGGGTGCATACCGCCTGGCGGGCTGGAGCACGCGCACGCTGCAAGGCTCATCGTTCCCGACCCAGATCAGCATCCCGTTGCTAGCAGCGGCGGGCGTGGTGATCTACGCCTTCAGCATCAACCTGGTGGCTGATCTGCGCGTGGATTGGAATGCGTTGCCCACCTTCTACGAGGTCGTGCTGCCTTTGCTGGCCGTGCTGGCTACGCTGGTGATCGCCCGGGCGCAAAGCCGCCTGAGCGCCATCATCAGCCTGGGCCTGGTGGGCGTGGTGGTGCTGCTGATCTATGTGTTCTTCTCAGCACCGGATCTGGCGCTGACCCAATTCTTAGTGGAAGTGCTGACGCTGGTGCTGCTGGTGCTGGTGTTCTATCGCATCCCCAACCACGCCTATCCCAAACAACCCAAACACCGATCGCTGAAGTATCTGCTGATCAGCGCGGCGGTGGCCGTGTGGGGCTTTGGCATGGCGCTGGTGGCGGCGGGTGAGCCGCTGTTCCCACTGATCAGTGATTTCTTCCTGCTCAACTCGGTAGACGCAGCGCATGGCGGCAACGTTGTCAACGTGATCCTGGTGGACTTCCGCGGCTTTGATACGCTGGGCGAGATCAGCGTGATGGTGGTTGCGGCGCTCGGCGGCTACGCCCTGCTGCGCGCCTCACGCATGCGCCCGATCGAGCCTGAAGAGGATTTTGAGGAGCCGTACGATGCCTGAGATCTATTTATCGCTGCTTGACCGCATTCTTACCCCGGTGCTGCTGATGTTGGCCGTGGTGTTCCTGCTGGCCGGGCACAACGCGCCGGGGGGCGGCTTCATTGCGGGGCTGGTGGTTGCCACCGCGTTCCTGATGCAGATCCTGGCGCGCGGCGACCAGTTTGTTCGCCGCCTGATCGGCACCTATCTACAACCTGCCATGGGCGTAGGCCTGCTGATCGCAGTCTTTTCGGCGCTGCTGGGCATTGGCCATTATGGGGTGTTCTTTCAAGGCATTTGGTGGAAGATCAGCCTGGGCGATTTTGTGCTGGAGCTGGGCTCGCCGACCACGTTTGACATTGGCGTGTTCATGGTGGTGAGCGCGTTCGTCACCTCGTACCTGCTGGAGCTCAGTCGACCAGCGGAAAGAGCGAACAAGTGATCGCGCTGGTCTTTGCCATCCTGGTGGCGGTGCTAATGGGCAGCGCCACGTACCTGCTGCTGCAGCGCAACCCGGTGCGCATGGTGATCGGCCTGGGCCTGTTCACGCATGCGGTGAACCTGCTGGTGTTCAGCACCAGCGTGAGCCACCGCGGCCAGCCGCCGATCGTGGTGGACAAGGCCGCCTTCAATGGCGACATCAGCCAGTTTGTGGACCCGCTGCCACAGGCATTGATCCTGACCGCGATCGTGATCAGTTTCGGCATCGTGGCCTTTCTGATCGCGCTGCTGCACCGCCGCAACTCATTGGAGGCGGTGGAAAGCTGCACGGACCGCGCCGACGACCCGTTCGCCATGGAGCCGGCGGCCACGCTGGAAGCCGTGGAAGAGGATTACGAATGGCTGGAAGACATAGTGCTGAAGCGTGAGCTGCGCAAGCCTAAAGGACGCCGCAAATGAACATCAACGCCAACTGGCTGGCGGCCCCGGTCGTCATTCCGCTGTTGTTTGCCGCCAGCTCGCTGCTGATGGCCACGCGGGTGAACCTGCGCCAGATGCGCATTCAGCGCAACCTGGCCCTGATCGCCAGCGTGCTTAACCTGGGCGTGGCCTTGCTGCTGCTCTATACGACCGTTATCCAGGACCAGCGCATGGTGCTGCATGCCGGTTTGTGGCAGGCGCCGTTTGGCATCACCCTGGTGGCGGATGGACTGAGCGCGATCATGCTGACGCTGACCGCAGTGCTAATGGTGACGATCGTGCTGTACGCCATCGGCACGCTGGACCAGCGCGAAGGGCTCAATTTCCACCCGCTGCTGCTGTTCCTGCTGATGGGCGTGAACGGCGCGTTCCTGGCGGGCGACCTTTTTAATTTATATGTCTTCTTTGAAGTGCTGTTGATGGCCAGCTTCGTGCTGCTGAGCCTGGGCGGGCGCCCGGGGCAGGTGAACGGCGGCATGCGCTATGTGGTGCTCAACCTGCTGGCCTCCACCGTGTTCCTGACCACCGCCGGCGTGGTGTACGGCACGCTGGGCACGCTGAACCTGGCCCACCTGGCGGTGCGCATGGAAGCGGCCCCGCTGACGTTGCGCATCATTGTGGCGGGCATGCTGCTGATCGCGTATGGCAGCAAGGCTGGCTTGTTTCCGCTGTTCTTCTGGCTGCCGGCCAGTTATCACACCCCACACCCCGCGGTCACCGCCATCTTCGGCGGCCTGCTCACCAAGGTGGGCATCTACGCGCTGTTCCGCATATTCCCGTTGATCTTTCCTGACCTGCTGCGGGATTGGCAGCCGCTGCTGCTGGGTATCGCAGCGCTCACCATGCTGGCTGGCGTGTTCGGCGCCATGGCGGTGAACACCATCCGGCGCGTGCTCAGTTTCCACATCATTAGCCAGGTGGGCTACATGGTGATGGGGCTGGGCCTGGCCGCCAGCGGCAACCAGCTGGCGATCGGCTTTGGGTTGGCGGCGGGCATCTTTTACATCATGCACCACATGATCGTGAAGACCGCGCTGCTGATGGCGGGCGGCGCGGCCGAGCTGACCATGGGCACCGGCCAACTCAAAGAAGGCTACCTGGGCGGGCTGGTCAAGCGCTTCCCTCTGCTGGCGGCGATTTTCTTTCTGGCGGCGTTCTCGCTGGCCGGCATCCCGCCCTCCAGCGGCTTTGTGAGCAAGTTGGGCTTGCTGCAAGCAGCTCTGGATTCGCAGCAGTGGATGATCGCGGCGGTCAGCCTGCTAGTAAGCCTGCTGACGCTGATGAGCATGGTGCGCCTGTGGCAGAAGGGATTTGCCGGCAAGCAGTACAAGGCTGTGCTGCCCACGCCGCGCCGGCCGATCTATGGCATCACCATCGCCCCGATCATGATCCTGGTGGTCATCAGCCTGGGGATGGGCATCTTCAGCGATACGTTCATCAAATGGTCACAGGTGGCCGCCGATCAAGTGATCGACCGGGCCGGCTACATTCAGGCTGTAGCGCCCAGCGACCTGATCGAACCTGTGAGCCTGGACCACTAGGAGAAACGATGCCGAAGAAGCACGAAAATCAAGAGATCATCGGCCTCTTGCTGGTCAATGTGAGTCTGGCCGTGTTTTGGTACATCTTTTTTCCAATGTATGGAGCGGCTGATCTGTTCATGGGTTTCGGTTTGGGCATAATGGCGCTCTCTATTTACTATCGCAGCTACCGGCAACGCCTAAAATGGCTGATTGCATTTCTACTGTTTGCGGCGTGGGAGATCTTGCTCAGCAATGCCAAGCTGACTTGGTGGATCCTGCACCCCAAGCTGGAGTTCAAGCCCGGCATTGTGGCCGTGCCGCTGACCCTGGATACAGATTTTGAGATCACGGTGTTGGTGACCATGATCACGTTGACCCCCGGCACTGTAAGCATTGACCTGCGGCCCGACAAGAGCGGCCGCAACGTAGTTTATATTCACAGCTTTTTTGTGGAAGATGCAGACGCGTTTCGACATGAGATCAAAGAAACATTTGAGCGGCGTCTTTCACTTGTAACGCGTGGAGGTTGGCAAAGTGAATTGGTTTAACGCTGGCTTGGAGGTGCTGCTCGTAGCGCTAACGGTTTCCTTTGTGCTGGGCTCCGTGCGTTTGATCATTGGCCCGGATGTACCCAACCGGGCTCTGGCCTTTGACCTGTTGGCTCTACACGCGGTGGGCATGGTGGCGCTGCTGGCCATTCGCCACAATACCCCGATGCTGCTGGACATTGCCATGGTGGCGGCGGTGCTGGGTTTCTTGGGAACTGTGCTGCTGGCGCGCTACCTGGAGCATGCCCGCGACGGCGAATAGGAGAGACGATGGACCTACGCGAGATTTTCACCCTGTTCTCCGCCGGCATCGGCGTGCTGATCATGCTGGTGAGCAGCTTTGGCGTGCTGAACCTCTCTGACGTTTTTGTGCGCATGCACGGCTTTGGCAAAGCCAGCACGCTGGGGATCAGTGGGCTGATCCTGGCTGCGGGCATTTACTATCCCGAATATCTTGCACGCATGATCGTGCTGGTTGTCCTCTTTTTTATTACTGGGCCGATCGCCACCACGGCACTCACCAGAGCCGCTTACAAAGTTGCCCCACCAAGCGTCAAGCAAAAGCTGATCATTAACGAGATGGAAAGCGGGCCACGCCGAGCGCGCAAGGCCAAACCTGCCAAAAAGAAAAAGAGCCGCTAGAGCGGCTCTTTTTATTGGCTGGGGTGGGCTGCCCGCAGTGTGTTCTGCAACAGCATGGCGATCGTCATCGGCCCCACCCCGCCGGGCACGGGCGTGATGGCGCCGGAGCACTCGGCGACTTCGGCATAGGCTACATCGCCGACGAGGCGGCTGCCACGCTTGGCGGCTGGGTCAGCCACGCGATTGATACCCACATCGATGACGGTGGCGCCGGGCTTAACCCAGTCGGCGCGCACCATTTCAGGCACGCCCACGGCGGCGATCAACACGTCAGCCGTTCGGCAGACCGCGGGTAGATCTTGCGTGCGCGAGTGGGCGATGGTGACGGTGGCATCCGCCCGCACCAGCAGCAATGAAAGCGGCATGCCCACAATGTTGGAGCGGCCGAGCACCACCGCATTGGCCCCGGTCAGGGCAATGCTGGATACCTGCAAAATATGCAACACGCCCGCAGGGGTGCAGGGCAAGAAGCGCGGCTGGCGGCCCTTTTGGGCCAGCAGGCCGACATTCTCAGGGTGCAGACAATCTACATCTTTAGTCACCGCAATGGCAGCGATGATGCTGGGCGCGTCAATGTGGGCCGGCAGCGGCAGCTGCACCAGAATGCCGTGAACATCGGCACGCGTGTTGAGCTCGGCCACAAGGGCGAGCAGCTCAGCTTGGCTGGCGCTGGCGGGAAGCTGGATGTCAATCGAGTGCATACCGGCTTCAGCGCAGGCTTTGTGCTTGTTGCGCACATACACAGCGGAGGCCGGGTTGTCGCCCACCAGCACGGTGGCGAGGCCGGGGTGCGGGCCGCCGGCGGCCCGCAGGGCGGCTACCTCAGCGCCGATCTCGGCGCGCAGGCGGGCGGCGATGGCTTTGCCGTCAAGGACGATTGCAGTCATGGGGCGATTATACGATTGACTGATAGGCGCAAAAAAAAAAGCGCCGCTGTCGCGGCGCTCTTTTTGGACTAGCTGGTCTTGGTGCCCAGTGACCACATGTTGCCAAACGGGTCGGTAAACGTGCCGCGACGGTCAGACTCTCCGGGCTGTTGCTGCGGCGGGTGGAACTCCACCCCGCCGGCCTGGATGCAGCGCTGGAAAAGCGCGTCCACATCGGCGACATATAAGTGCAGCACGCTCTTGACGGCGGGGAACTGTTCATTGGCGCCCGACAACATCACGATCGAATCGCCCAGCTGCACTTCGGCGTGCACCACACGGCCTTCATGCTCAAACATCTGCTTGGTCTTGCCGTCCAAGGCAGTTTCCAAGAAAGCAATCAGGCCCCTGGGGTCATCTACGATGAGATAGGGCGAGAGGTCGTTGTAATTCTCGGGTTTGTAAGCCATGGCACTCTCCTATAGATTGGACGTGTAGCAAACGCTTCGCGTTTGCTACACGTCCAGGTTCTGCACTTCTTTGGCGTGGGTTTGGATGAAGCGTTTGCGCGGCGCCACTTCGTCACCCATCAACATGGAGAAGACACGGTCGGCCTCGGCGGCATCCTCGATCTTGACGCGCAGTAGGCTGCGATTCTCCGGGTCCATCGTGGTGCTCCACAACTGGTCAGGGTTCATTTCACCCAAACCCTTATAGCGCTGCACGCTGGCCTTCTCACCCTTGGGGCCGAGCTCTTTCAGAATACTGCTGCGCTCGCGATCTGAGAATGCCCATTGCACTTCCTTGCCGCTGGTCACAGAGTACAGCGGTGGCTGGGCGATGTAGAGATAGCCCTCGCTGATTAGCGGCTCCATGTAGCGGAAGAAGAAGGTGAGCAGCAGGGTGCGAATATGGCTGCCGTCCACGTCAGCATCGGTCATGATGATGACGCGGTGATAACGCAACCCTTCGAGGCTGAAGTTCTCGCCGATCCCGGTGCCAAGCGCCGAGATGAGCGCCTTGACCTCGTTGTTGCCCAGGATCTTGTCGAGGCGGGCGCGCTCGGTGTTGAGGATCTTGCCGCGCAGCGGCAAGATGGCCTGGAAGTGGCGGTCTCGGCCTTGCTTGGCCGAGCCGCCGGCCGAGTCACCCTCGACGATGTAGAGCTCACTCTTTTCCGGATCGCGCTCAGAGCAATCGGCCAGTTTGCCGGGCAGGGTCAGGCTCTCCAGCGCAGATTTGCGAATGACAAGGTCACGCGCTTTGCGCGCGGCGTCACGGGCGCGGGCCGAGGTGAGACACTTGGCCACGATGGCGCGGGCGCCGGAGGGGTTTTGCTCCAGGAATTCGGCGAAGTGCTCGTTGACCACCTGGGCCACGTACGTTTGCACTTCGGGGTTCATCAGCTTGACCTTGGTCTGGCTCTCGAACTGCGGGTCAGGCACCTTCACGCTCACGATGCCGGTCAGCCCCTCACGGGTGTCATCACCGCTGAAGTTCGGGTCGCTATCCTTCAGCAAGCCGTTCTTGCGAGCATAGTCGTTGATGGTGCGGGTGATGGCCGAGCGCAGCCCGGTCATGTGCGTGCCGCCGTCGATGGTGTTGATGGTATTGGCGAAGGCCAGGACGGATTCCGTGAAGGCGTCGGTGTATTGCACCGCCACGTCCACGACGACGCCTTCCAGCTCCTGCTCACGGTGGAAGACCGGGTGCAGGGCTTCGCGTTCGCGGTTCAGGTAGCGCACGAAGGAGGTGACGCCACCCTCGAAGTAGAAGGTCATTTCGCGCTTGTCGCGCTCGTCTTCCAGCTTGATTGTGATGCCCCTGGTGACAAAGGCCATCTCGCGGAAACGCTGCATCAGCGTTTCGAAGCGATAGTCCAGATCACCTTTGAAGAGGATCGGGTCGAACTTGAAGGTGATGCGCGTGCCGGTGCTCTCGCCCGGTTTCATCTTGCGCAGCACCTTTACGGGGCCGGTGGGCACACCGCGCTCGTAGCGCTGCTTGTGCACCGCGCCGTCACGGCTGACCTCAGCCTCGCACCACTCGGAGACGGCGTTGACCGCCGAGACGCCCACGCCGTGCAGACCGCCGGAGACCTTGTAGGCGCCGCCGCCGAACTTGCCGCCGGCGTGGAGCATGGTCATGACCACTTCCAGGGCCGACTTTTTGGCGGTCTTGTGCTGGTCTACCGGGATGCCGCGGCCGTTATCGGCCACAGTAACGCTGCGATCCTTGTGGATGGTGACCTCGATCCGGTCACACACGCCCGCCATGGCTTCATCTATAGAGTTATCCACCACCTCGTAGACGATGTGGTGCAAGGCTTTAATGTCCGTGCCGCCGATATACATACCGGGGCGACGGCGAACAGCCTCCAGGCCCTCTAGGACCTGGATATTCTCAGCTTGATAGGATTTGGCCTGCTCTGCCACGAAGTACCTCCAACAATGAAACAGGTCCCTAGATTAAAAATGCCCTGCCAGTTCTACGCTATCGAATTCTTTCCCCAGTTGGCAGAGCTACGGATGTATCTTTGGACTCTATGTTCTATTTTACCACGCGCGTCTATATGAGCGGCCTCAGAAAACGGCTGGAGCGTTGCCTGAGTGGTTAGTTTTCTATTTGCATGCAAAGTATTGCAGCTTGACCCACTTATGAGGGATATGTACAATGAATGTTCACAATCCCTCTGATTGTGACCTATTTAGCTATGAACATAGAGGTGCGCGATTGGTTAGACCATTATGCGCACCTCTATCCATAGAAAAAGGAAAAAGGAGGTGCCATCGATAACCGCGATAATAAAAACCACTTTGTTTTGCTTTCCTAGGAAAACAAAAGATCTTTCGAATAACTCTATTGGAGGAGTAAGAATGTCGAAGCGTTTATTGGCTTTGACCGCCATTCTGGTAGCCGGCTTGGTGCTGGCCGCCTGTGGCGGTGCTACTGGTGGCGGCGGTGGATCCGCTGCTGCTTTTGAATGTACTGACGCGATTGGTTGTGTTGAAGTAGCCGCGGGTGCCCCCATCCGCATTGCTTCCGCCCTGGTAATCTCCGGCCCGAACGCTGACCTGGGTCTGGACTCCCAGCACGGTGTTGAGATCGCCATTGAGTTCAAGGGTGATGTGCTCGGCCACCCGGTCGAGTTGCAGGCTGAAGATGACGGCTGCTCTGCTGAAGGCGGCCAGACCGCTGGTCAGAAGATCGTATCTGACCCCAGCATTGTCGCCATCATCGGTACCAGCTGCTCCGGCGCTGGTGTACCCCTGGCTCAGATCGCCTCTGACGCTGGTTACGCTGTGGTTTCCCCGTCCAACACCGCTCCGTCCCTGACGGACCCGGCTCAGGCCTGGAAGCCCGGTTACCTGCGCACCGCCCACAACGACAAGGTTCAGGGCGCTGCCATGGCTGACTACGCCTACAACACCCTGGGTCTGACCACGGCCGCCGCCATCCACGACGGTGACCCGTACACCGAGGGCCTGGCCAATGCGTTCCGCGAGGCCTTTGAGGCTGAGGGCGGCACGATTGTCGCTTTCACCGCTGTGAACGTGGGTGACACGGACATGCGCCCGGTGCTGACCTCCATCGCTGCTAGCGCTGGTGGTGCTCCTGGCTTCCTGTTCTTCCCCGTCTTCACTGCTGAGTGTGCCCACCTGGCCACCCAGGCTCTGGAAGTTGCCGGCCTCGAGAACACCGTCCGCGGTGCCGCTGACGGCTGCTTCTCGGCCGCCGCTGCCGAGGCCATTGGTTCCGCCGCCGCGGGTATGTACTTCTCCGGCCCGGATCTGGCTTTCGCTGGTGACACCTACGCTGACTTCACGGCCGCTTACCAGGCTAACTTTGGTAGCGCCCCCCTGTCGGTCTTCCACGCCCATGCCTTCGACGCCACCAACATGGTGTTCGCCTGCATCGAGGAAGTTGCCAAGCAGGGTGACGGTGGTGCGCTGTTGATCGGCCGCCAGGACCTGCGCGACTGTCTGTATGCCACCAGCGGTTTTGCTGGCATTACCGGCAGCCTCACCTGCAATGAGTACGGTGACTGCGCTGATCCCAAGATCGCTGTGTACGAGATCCAGAACGGCGACTACGTCGCCATCTGGCCGTAAGTCTTACACGGCTTTCGAGCGACAAAGCTTTTCGTTGTAACAAAAGGCCCAGGGCGCAAGCCCTGGGCCTCTAGTACCTACGCCGGAGCAAGACGCATGAGAGACCGCCTACGTAATCTTAATTTCATTGATCTTTTTCTTTGGGTCGTGCGGGCAGCCATTGTGGCAGTGATCCTGGTTGGCACGGTCAAAACCATTTTGAGCAATCCGTACACGTTGCGCAATTGGGAAGACTTCATTATTTTTGGCATTGCCCAGGGCAGCATGTACGCCTTGATCGCGATCGGCTACACCCTGGTGTACGGCGTGCTGCAAATGATCAACTTTGCACACGGCGAATTTTTTATGTCGGGCATCTTTGCCTCTACGTCGGCGGTAGCCATCCCGCTGGCGCGGGCGGGCTATCTGGCATCTCATCCGATCCCAAGCCTACTGCTGATCGCGCTGTGCTCGATCCTGATCTCGATCGCGATCTCATTGCTAACTGAGCGTATCGCCTACCGCCCGCTGCGTCACGCCCCGCGCTTGATGCCGCTGATCACTGCCATCGGGGCTTCCTTCTTCTGGCAGTATTACTTCCGCGGCCTGTTCGGCTCGCAAGTGATTCCCTTCCCTGACATCCCGCAGTTGGAGGGCACGGTGCCCTTCCTGCATACGCAAGTGCTGAAGTCACACGTACTGGTAATCTTCGTGACCCTGGTCGTGCTGATCGGCTTGAACTTCTTCATCTCGAGGACCCGCCCCGGCAAGGCGATCCGCGCGGTGGCCGAGAACAAGGACGTGGCGGCCCTGATGGGGATCAACGTTAATCGCACCATCAGTCTGACCTTCGCCACTGGCGCGGCGATGGCGGGTGTGGCCGGCATGCTGTACGCCCTGGTGTTCCACCAGGTGCACTTCTTCATGGGCTTCATCCCGGGCATCAAGGCCTTTACGGCGGCGGTGCTGGGCGGGATCGGCAGCATCCCCGGTGCAGCGGTGGGCGGCCTGTTTCTGGGCTTGTTCGAATCCCTGGGCCCCAGCCTGTTCCTGCAAAGCCTGGGTATTCCCGCCTTTAATCAGCTCAAGGATGTGATCGCCTTCACCATGCTGGTGCTGGTGCTCATTTTCCGCCCGCAAGGCATTGTGGGTGAGCGTTTGAAAGAAAAGAAAGCGTAGAGGTTGGACATGAGTTTCTTTAAAGACCTCGACCTGCGTAAACTTGGAATGCAACTGCTGGTTACCAGCATCATCACGCTTAGCGTCAGCGCGATCGGCATGGTGGAGCTGTTCGGCGGCCGCTACGTGATCACGGGCTTGTTCACCATGGCCCAGATCCTGTTCCTTGGCCCTACGGCTTTCTTCGCCTACCGCGCAGTGCGCGAGACGCCAGGCAGCCAAAAATGGCTGGGCCTGCTCAAAGCCCTGCTGCTGGGCGTGAGCGTTGGCCTGGTGATGTTCGCCTTTGTTTGGCTGGCGCAAAACTTCAATGTGCGCAGCATTTTCATCAACATCTCGCCGCGACTCATCAACATTCTGACGTTTGAGCATGCCGGCGGCGGCACCACGCTGTTGATTACCCTGATCGGCGCGGCCCTGGCAGGAGGAGCGTTGGCAATGGTGCCGACCAAGCTGCGCAACGCGTTGCTGCTTGGCGCCTCGATCACGCTTCTGGTGGGCTTGCTCTCCGAGATCCTGTCGGAGCGCCTGCGCAGCCTGTTCAGCAGCCAACTCAGCAGCGCCATCTTCGCCTCCAAGGCGCTGCTGTTGGTGCCAGCGATCGTGTTGTTCACGCTGGCCAGCGCCATCAGCTTCCTGCGCCAGAGCGGCCGAATCGGCACTGGCAAGATCGGCCCTGACCTGAAGCCAAGCCAGGCCAAGATCGTGCGCACTGCGCTGATCAGCCTGTTTTTGCTGGTGCTGCCGATGTTGCTGGGCAGCTACCTGACCGAAGTGACCAATAACATCGGCCTGTTCTTCCTGATGGGCCTGGGCCTCAACATTGTGGTGGGCTTGGCCGGCCTGCTTGACCTGGGCTACGTGGCTTTCTTCGCGATTGGCGCCTACACGATGGCGGCATTGACCTCTACCGGACATCTGGGCCTGGCCGAGATGTCCTTCTGGGTTGCGCTGCCGATCTGTGTGGCTGTGGCGGCTTTCGCCGGGCTGATCCTGGGTATGCCGGTACTGCGCATGCGTGGCGACTACCTGGCTATCGTAACTCTGGGCTTCGGCGAGATCATCCGCATCCTGGCCCTATCTGACTTGATGAAGCCGTACATTGGCGGTGCCCAGGGCATCCTGAACATCCCCAAGCCGATGGTGGGCGAGCTGGCACTGATCCGGCCAGAGCAGATGTATTACGTAATCCTGATCGGTGTGGCGATCGCCATGTTCATGTCGACACGGGTGCGCGATTCGCAGATTGGCCGCCGCTGGATGGCTATGCGTGAAGACGAAGATGTGGCGGAAGCGATGGGCATCAACCTGGTCAACACCAAGCTATTGGCCTTCACCATCGGTGCGGGTTTCTCGGGCCTGGCGGGCGCCATCTTTGCCTCCAAGCTGGGGTCCATCTTCCCGCACAGTTTCAACCTGCTCATCTCCATCAACGTGCTCAGCCTCATCATCGTGGGCGGCCTGGGCAGCATTCCCGGGACCCTGGTTGGCGCCATCATCCTGGTGGGTCTGCCGGAGCTGCTGCGCGAATTCGCTGAGTTCCGCTGGCTGGCCTACGGCGTGCTGCTGGTAACCATGATGCTGAGCCGCCCTGAGGGCTTCATTCCCTCGGAGGTCATCAAGCGTGAATTGCACGCGGGTGACGAAGCGGAGCAGGCTGGCTAAGGCCGGAACGGAAGACGACCATGACAAACATCTTGTCTGCAAAAAACGTATCCAAGAACTTTGGCGGTCTGGTGGCCGTAAACGACCTGAGCCTGGACATCAAGGAGCAGAGCATTAGCTCTGTGATCGGCCCCAACGGCGCAGGCAAAACCACCTTCTTTAACTGCATCACGGGCTTCTACAAGATCGACAAGGGCGAGATTTTGTTTGAGGGTGAACCCACCCACAACCTGCGCCCTGATCAGATCACCCGGGCCGGCATGGCGCGCACCTATCAGAACATCCGCTTGTTCTCGAACATGACCTCGATCGAGAACATATTGGTGGGTGAGCATGTGCATCTGCACTCCAATCTGGTTGATGCGGTGGTGCGCTCAAAGCGCTTCAAGGAAGAAGAAGCTGCCGCCGAAGAGGAGGCCAAGCGCCTGCTGAATTTTGTGGGTTTGCGCGGCATGGGTGACTCGCTGGCGCGCAATCTGCCGTACGGCGCCCAGCGCCGCCTGGAGATCGCCCGGGCCTTGGCCACCCAACCCAAGATGCTGTTGTTGGACGAGCCGACAGCAGGCATGAACCCCAACGAAACCGCCGATCTGACCAAGTTCATCCGTGAGCTGCGCGATACGCTCGGCATCACCATCATGCTGATCGAGCATGATATGCGGGTGGTGATGGGGATCAGCGAGCAGATCACGGTGCTGGACTACGGCGCCAAGATCGCCGAAGGCTTGCCGAAGGACATCCAAAGCAACCCGCAGGTGATCGAGGCCTACCTGGGCAGCGGCGCTGCATCTGGCCTTAAGACGGCTAAGGCAAAGTAAGGAGCCCCCATGGCCATGCTTGAAGTCAACAACATTCACACCTACTACGACAAAATTCACGCCCTCAAAGGCGTATCCCTGCACGTTGATCAGGGCGAGATCGTGACCCTGATCGGCGGCAACGGCGCGGGCAAGACCACGACTCTGCGCACGATCAGCGGCTTACTGAAGCCGCGCGAGGGCTCGGTCAAGCTGAACGGCGAGGATCTCTCCAAATATCCAGCTCACGAGTTGGTGTACAAGGGCGTCTCGATGGTGCCCGAAGGCCGCGGCGTATTTGCCAAGCTCACGGTGGAAGAGAACATTGAGATGGGCGCCTACATCGATAACGACAAGGCCCGCATCGAACGCAACAAGGAAGGCGCCTTTACGCGCTTCCCGCGCTTGAAGGAGCGCCGCAAGCAGGTGGCCGGTACGCTCTCGGGCGGCGAGCAGCAGATGCTGGCGATCGCTCGTGCGCTCATGGCGCAGCCCAAGCTGCTGCTACTGGACGAGCCTTCAATGGGCCTGGCGCCGATCCTGGTGGATGGCATCTTCGACACCATCAAGGAGATCAACAAGGAAGGCACCACCGTGCTGCTGGTGGAGCAGAACGCCAGCATGGCGCTGGCGATCGCCCACCGCGGCTATGTGCTGCAAACCGGCGAAATTGTTCTGAGCGACAAGGCCGACAAGCTGGCCAAGAACGAGACGGTGCAGAAGGCCTATCTGGGCATTGACTGAGCCTCATCTGTCATGCGAGGCGCTGCGTAGCAGCGCACGAAGCAATCTCCCGCATAGGCTTGGGTTTGCTTCGCCGCCATTGGCGGCTCGCAAAGACGTATCGACTTAGAACAAAAAAAAGCGCAGCCAATGGCTGCGCTTTTTTTGTCTGCGTGCAGGGCTAAGCGGCAATCTTGACGTACTCGCGTGGCTCAGCGCCTTCGGTCGAGACTCCCAGCAGCTTGGCAAGTTCCAGGATGAGTTTGGCTTTGGTCTCAGCGTCACGCTGGCTCCAGGTGCGGCTCTTGATCTCAACAAAGCTGCCCAGATCCGGCTTGTCGACGCGGTCTACATTGACGTAGAAATCCTCCCCGCGGAAATGCACCAGCCAGCGGCGGCGGTTCTTCTCGACTTCGACCTCACGCGGGGGTTGGAAGTATTCGCGGTAGAAGCGCAGGCTCTGGTCTGCCGGCGCCAGGTAGCGGCTGCGGGATAGGATGACCGCACTGGGGAAATCTCGCTCATGGGTGTCCCCCATCAGGGTCAGGCGGTAGCGCGAATGATCAGGCTGCCCGTTCTCCTTGAGGAACACATCCTCGCGATAGCGCAGGGTGTAGTTTTCCTCAGGGAACATGAAGTAGGTGTCGTACTCATGATAGTGGCGCTTGTAAACGATCTTGATCTCAGGATGTTCCATCGCGGCGATCACCGGCTCGGCGTCTTCCACTGGCACCTTGAGCTGGGCCTCGAAACTTTCCTCCTGCGTGGCGCCGCCGATGGCGATGAGCTTGGTCAGCACCGATTTCTCGCGAGCGATCAAGAATTTGTCGATCTTCTTGGCCAACTCATTGGCCTGGGTCAGCAAAGCCTGCTCATCCAGCGTGGTGAGCTGCTTGGCACGCATGAGCCACTTGCCGTTGACCATCACATCGGTCACATCGGTGGATTTAGCCGCGTACACGATCTGGGCATAGGTGCTGTTGGGGTCACGGCTGAAGTGCGGCGAGGCATGCAGGGTGTCAATGTTGACCAGGATCAGGTCAGCCCGCTTGCCGGGCTCCAGCGAACCGGTAACATCGCCAATGTGCATGGCCTGCGCGCCGAGGCGAGTGGCCATGAGCAAAGCGGTCTGGGCCGGCAGCGTAGTGGGGTCATTCTCACGCAGCTTAGCCAGGAACGCGGCCAGGCGCACTTCCTCAAACATATCCAGGTCATTGTTGGAGGCCGGGCCATCCGTGCCGATGCCGACGTTGAGACCGGCGCGCAGCATCTCGCTCACCGGGGCGGCGCCGGAGGCCAGCTTCATGTTGGAGGATGGATTGTGCGAGACGCCCACGTTATAGTGCGCGAAGGTGTTGATCTCGCCCTTGTCGACATGGACACAGTGAGCCGCCAACACCTTGGCGTCAAACAGATTTTGCTTCTTTACGTACGGCACCACCGGCATGCCCCATTCCTTGCGGGCATTTTCAACTTCAAAAGAACTTTCTGCAATGTGGGTGTGCAGAGGCACATCAAATTCCACCGCCAGGGCGGCAGTGGCGCGCAGGATCTCCTCGGTGCAGCTGTAGGGCGCGTGCGGGGAAACGGCCGGCACGATGAGCGGGTGGCCCTTCCATTTCTGGATGAACTCCCGCGTGTAGGCCATCGATTCTTCGTAGAACTTGGCATCTGGCGTGGGGAACTTCATCACGGTTTGCCCGCACACGGCGCGCATGCCGGCCGCGGCGGTGGCCTCAGCCACGGTGGACTCGTAGTAGTACATGTCGGCAAAGCTGGTGATGCCCGAGCGGATGTATTCGGCGCAGCCGATCGAGGTGCCCAGGTGAACGAAGTCCGGCGTGACGAACTCGCGCTCCACCGGGATCATGTAGCCCATCAGCCACACATCCAGGCGCAGGTCGTCGGCCAGGCCGCGCAGCAGGGTCATGGGCACATGTGTGTGGGCGTTGACCAGGCCGGGCATCAGCACCTTGCCGCCGCAATCCAGCTTGTCTGTGGCTTCGTATTGTTTCAGGATTTCATCTTCCGGCCCGGCGGCCAGAATGCTGTCGCCCAGGATGGCGACGGCGCCCTTGGGGAATTGTTGCATGTCCTCATTCATGGTGAGGACGTGGGCGTTGGTAAGAATAAGGTCTGCTTTAGTAGCCAATCATTTCCCTTTCGTTATATTCTTGCATCGCAAGTTAATGAGTGCTTGAAATTAAATTGGCCTAGTTTACCTCATCCAACAGTTTGCGCCGCAGGAAAGACAGCGCCAGGCTGGTAGCCCAGCCTGCCGCCTGGGCGGTATGCCCGCCATATGGGAAGGCGATGTGATGGGGCGCCTTGAGCCCGCTGATGAAGATCTCCAGCTCGTGGGCGTGCTGGGCTTCGCCCTTGGTGCGCAGCTCCACGGCCAGCACAATATCAGCGCGCACCTTGCCAGCGTATTCGCTGGCGGCGGATTTGAGCGGCTCGGTGCGCAGGCCAGCGTGCAGCACTTCGCCGCCCACGAAGGCGTTGCCCTCGCCGGTGAGCGCTTTGACGATGGCACCGCTCAGCCCTTTTTCGAGCACCGCCAGGGTTTGCTTGCGCCTGGACATCTCGCGCAGCACGGCGCGAGCCAGGGTTTCTTCGTCAACGCCGTGCACCCAGTCGCCCAGGCGCTGGCGCACCTCGGTTTCCAGCTCATCCAGCATCTGGTTGGCCTGCTCCACGCTCTCGGCTTTGGCGGTCAGGCGCACATCCACGCTGCCGGCGTGCGCCGCCAGCCCAACCGTAGGGTTGGTCTGGCGTTCCAGATCAGCCAGGTGCTCGTCGATCTGCGATTCGGGCACGCCAGCCACGTGCAGCACGCGGGCACGGATAACGCCGGTGAGGCCAAAGCGCTCCTTGAAATACGGGAGGATGCCGTGCTCATAGATGTGTTTCATTTCATTGGGCACACCGGGCACGGCGATGACCACTTTGCCATTGGATTCCACCAGAACGCCGGGGGCGCTGCCCACGGCGTTCTCCAGGCTGCGGCCGCCCTGTGGCAGCTCGGCCTGGCGCTTGTTGTTCTCGCTGGGGGTGCGCTTCATGCGCGCAAAGCGCGCCACGATCTGCTCCCATAGCTTCGGGCGAAACTCCAGCTCTACGCCCAGGGCGCGGGCAATCCCCTCGCGGGTGACGTCGTCCACCGTCGGCCCCAGGCCGCCGGTGCACAGCACGATGTCGGAACGGCTGAGGCCTAGGGTGACCGCGTCGGCAATGCGCTGCTCGTTATCGCCCACAGTGGAGGTGTAGAACAGGTCAATGCCGGCGTCACGCAGTTGGCGCGCCAGGTACTGCGTATTGGTATCGGTAATTTCACCGAGCAGCAGTTCGGTGCCAATGGTGAGGATCTCAGCGGAGGGCATTAGATTACGTTGTACTCCTTGAGCGAATCACCACTGAAGCGGTCGAGCCCCAGCATGGATACATCCACGCTGCTGGCGGCGCCATCGAGCATGATCTCGGCCATCAGCTTACCGGAGATCGGGCCGTGCATGAAGCCGTGGCCTGAGAAACCGCCCACCAGATAGAGCCCGTCGATTGGCGTTGCGCCGAAGATGGGATGCGCGTCTGGCGTGACTTCGTACAGACCGGCCCAGTGGCTGGCCAAGCCTGCTTTTTCCAGAACCGGCAAACGCTCGGCGGCACGCTCCAGGATGGTGAGTTCCCAGTCGGGATCCACATTCTGGTCGTAGCCTGGCTTCTCGTTGGGGTTGGACATGCCCGTCAGCAGCCCCTCGCCTTCTCGATGGAAATATAGCGACTGGGCAAAATCGATCACGAAG
Organism: Anaerolineales bacterium; assembly: GCA_025808555.1. Taxonomy (NCBI): domain Bacteria; kingdom Bacillati; phylum Chloroflexota; class Anaerolineae; order Anaerolineales; species Anaerolineales bacterium. The sequence continues at coordinate 655,324 of CP075526.1, forward strand.
GGATAGTCGGCCGGGATCTCCGGCAGCGGCGTGGTTGTAAGCATCTGGCGGCGGACCGGTCTTATGGGCAGCTCCAGCCCGGCCATGGCGCCAACCTGGGCGGCCCACGGGCCGGCCGCGTTGAGCACCAGCGGGGTCGAGATGCTGCCCTGGTTGGTATGCACGCCGGTGACGGCGCCGCTCTCGACTTGCAGGCCGGTTACCTCGACGCTGCCGATGCACTGCGCGCCCAGGCGGGTGGCGGCGTTGATGTAGCCCATCACCACGCTGTTCGGGTCGCATAGGCCGTCCTTGGCGTTGAAGGTGCCGCGCAACACATCGTCCAAACGCATCTGTGGCAGGCGGGCGCGCACTTCGTCGCCCGTGAGCCATTCGGTGTTCACGCCCAGGCTGTTTTGCAAGGCTACGTTCTTTTCAAACACGGCAATATCGGTTTCATTGTTGAGCAGGAACAGATAGCCGCATTGGCGATAGTCCACCTCCTGCCCGATCTCTTCTGGAAAGCGTTCCAACATCGGCAGGCTGGCCAGGCTGAGGCGAATATTGACCTCAGTGCCGAACTGGTAGCGCACGCCCCCGGCGCAGCGGCCGGTGGCGCCCAGGCCGAAGAACTCTTCCTTCTCCAGCAGCACCACGTCCTTGATGCCGCGCTGCGCCAGGTGATAGGCCGCCGAGGCGCCCATTACGCCGCCGCCGATGATGACTACCGATGCCGTCTTGGGAAGACTTACCACGCTACCTCCGTGCCAATGCCTAACTTGCGGGCATTGGCAACTGCAACGCGGGCGGCCAGTGCATCCTGCACGGCCACGCCCACGGACTTGAAGAATGTGACCTGCTCCGCCGAGCTGCGCCCGGCCGCCTTCCCGTTGAGCACCTCGCCCAGCTCGGCAATATCGTCTACTTTGATTAGCCCATCACGCAGTGGGATGGCAATCTCGCCGCTTTCCACCTGGGTAGCCGAGCGACTGTCCACGGTGATGCGCGCCTTGGCCACAAGTTCGGCCGGCACTTCGATGCCCTCAGCAGTGTGGGTGCCGGCGGCGTTGATGTGCGCCCCCGGGCGCACATCTGCGGCGGCGAACACGGGCGCATGGCTGGTGGTGGCGGCGCTGATGATGTCGGCCTGGGCCACCGCTTCCTGCGGACTGGCGGCCGGGCGCAGATCCTTGGGCACCCGCCCCACCCCGGCCATTTCGCTAATGAACTTGGCTACCTGCTCCTGGTTGGGCGAATAGATCCAGGCTGTTTCGATCTTGCGTACGGCGCAGGCCGCTTCCAGTTGGGTACGGGCTTGTACTCCGGCGCCGAAGACCGCCAGGGTCCTGGCGTCTGGCCGGGCCAGCACATCCGTGGCGGCGCCACAACCGGCGCCGGTGCGGATGGCGGTGACGGCGGCGCCTTCCAGTACCGCTTGCAGCACGCCGGTTTCAGGGTCAAAAGCCAGCACCACCGCATTGATGAGCGGCAGGCCGCGTTGCGGGTTCTTGCCGAACAGCGAGACCAGCTTGACCGCCAGGGCCTGCTCTTCCGGTGACGCGCCGTCAACGAATGCGGGCATCAGGATGCTCATGCCCTCATGCGGGGCGACGTTAAGGCGGGTGCGGAGCGGCACCTCGGCCGTGCCGGCCGAGAGGGCCGCGTACGCTTGCTTCATGGCGGCGATGCACTCGTCCATCGGCAGCGCCTGGCGGACTTCATTGGCGTTGAGTATCAGCATGCTGGCAATTCTAATTCTTTTCGCCGTGCAGCTCTGCCGCCGCATGCGTTAGCGCAGAACAGGGCTGAGGGCTATAATCGCTCACCAGGCCGTTTGGCCGAGGAGCAACGCTGAGCGAGGACCAACCCACCCGCAATCTGGATATCCCTGAGAATGCCGCGCGCCACAGCCAGCTGCGGCAGGGTGAGGTGCTGCAAGAGCGCTACGAGATCCAGGAGATCGTAGGCATCGGTGGCATGGGCTCGGTCTACCGCTCCCGTGACAAGAACTTCAAAGCCATCCGCCTGGTGGCGATCAAAGAGATGATCAGCCAGGTCACCGACCCCCTGGTGCGTAAGAACATCTTCCAGATCTTCGAGCGCGAGGCCAACATCCTCGCCACGCTACGCCACCCCTCCATCCCGCGCATATACGATTATTTCACCATCGGCGAGCGCGCCTATCTGGTGCTGGAATTCATTCACGGCAAGAACCTCGAACAGCTGCTGTCGGAAACCACCGGCTTCTTCCCCGAGGAGCAGGTGCTGGCCTGGGCGGTGGAGCTGTGCGATGTGCTGGACTATTTGCACAGCCACAAGCCGGAGCCGATCATCTTCCGTGACATCAAGCCCTCCAACATCATGAACACCCTGCAGAACCACATCGCCCTGGTGGATTTTGGCATCGCCAAGGTGTTTGAATCCAAGCAGAAGAACACCATGGTGGGCACGCAGGGCTATTCCCCGCCTGACCAGTACCGCGGCGAAGCCACGCCCAAGGTGGACATCTACGCCCTCGGCGCCACGCTGCACCACCTACTGACCCTGCGTGACCCTCAGTTGGAGGCGCCGTTCTCCTTCGGCGAGCGCATGATCAGCGAGATCAATCCCAACGTCAGCCGCGAGTTTGCCGCGGTGGTGGAGCGCGCCCTTGAATACAAGCCGGAGGACCGCTACGAGAGCGCGCTGGAGATGAAAGAGGCGCTGATCAACGTGGCGCGCAAAACCGGCACCCTGCTCAACCTGAGCATCCCCACCACCATCAGCAGCGGCGCTCCCAGCCGCGGCGTGGGCGTCAAGCCTCTGTGGAGCTTCGAAGCCGAGGACGAGTTGCGCAGCTCGGCCACCTACCACGACGGCACGCTCTACATCGGCTGCTATGACAACAATCTCTACGCGGTGGACGCGGCCAACGGCGAGTTCAAATGGAAGTACCCCACTGACGGCGGCATCGCCAGCAAACCCGCCATTTTTGATAACAACATCTACTTCGGTTCCGAAGATAAACGCCTGCACGTGATCTCGACCCGCTCCGGCAAAGTGGTGTGGACGCACTACACGGATGGGCCGGTGCGCTCCTCGCCGCGGATCGCAGAGGGGCACGTGTTCATCGGCTCGGATGACGGCAGTCTGCATGCCGTCAGCCTCAGCAGCGGCCGCCTGGCCTGGCGCTCAGAGGCCGGCTCACCCGTGCGCTCCACGCCCTGGGTCGGCAATGAGCACATCTACTTCGGCTCCGAGGCTGGCGATTTCACCGCCACCGATTTTCGCGGCGACGCCAAATGGCGCTTCAAGGCCAAGCGCGCTATCACCTCCTCGCCCGTGCTGCAGGACGGCGTGGTGTACTTCAACTCGATGGACGGCACGCTGTACGCCCTGGACGCCAACACCGGCTGGGCTGTGTGGCGCTTCCGCCTGGGCAAGGGCAGCATCTGCACCCCGGCCATCGCCGGCAATGTGCTCTACACCGGCGCAGCCGACCACATCATCTACGCCGTAGACACCCGTTCCGCCAAGGAGCTGTGGCGCTATACCACCGAGCACCAGGTGAACGGCTCGCCCATCGTGCACCGAGACGCAGTCTACTGCGGCTCGGTGGATGGCAGCCTGTACTGCCTGGATGCAGCCAGCGGCCGCATGCGCTGGCGCTACCAGACCGGTGCCCCGATCACAGGGACCCCCGTTGCCCACGATGACATGATCTTCATTGGCTCAACCGACAAAAAACTGTATGCCTTCCTGGCATAGCGGAGCACAAGAGAGCGTTATGGCCAACTTCCTTAAGAAGCTGTTTTCAAAGAAGAAGGGCGCTTCAGCCCCGTTGCCCAGCAACGCCGCCACCGCGCCGCTGAGCGAAGCCCAACTGTGGGATCTGGGCAGCGGCGAGCGGCCCGGCAAGTACATTCACATCATCGCGGGCAGCGCCCTGGACCAGGGGCAGCGCCGCGAGAACAACGAAGACAGCCTGCTGTGCTTCAACGGCACACTGGGCGCCGGCGACATGGCGATCCCCTTCGGCGTGTATGTCGTGGCCGATGGCATGGGCGGCCACCGCAGCGGCGAGATCGCCAGCGAGACCGCCGTGCGCGCTCTGGGGCACTACCTGATGCAGCGGCTCTACAAGCCGCTCTTCGGGCCTGACCCGCAGCCCGCGGATGAGTCCCTGCGTGAGATCATGGAAGGCGCGGTGAGCGAAGCCCACCGCGCCGTCAAGCGCGCCGCCCCCGGCGGCGGCTGCACCCTCACCGCCGCCCTGGTGGTTGGCACCCAGCTGGTCATCGCCCACCTGGGCGACAGCCGCGCCTACATGGTGCACCGCGACGGGCGCATGGAGCAGCTTACCAAGGACCACACGCTGGTCAAACGCCTGCAGGAAATGGGGCAGCTTAGCGAGGAAGAAGCAGCTGACCATCCGCAAAAATCCGTGCTCTACCGCGCCCTGGGCCAGGGGGATGTTGTCCAGGCAGATTTCTTCACCGGCAGCCTCTCGCCCAACAGCTTTCTGCTGCTGTGCTCGGATGGCTTGTGGGGCTTCGTTGAAGAAGATGACATTCAAACCATCATCAACGCCACCACCAGCCCCTACCTGGCCTGCCTGCATCTGGTAGAAGCAGCCAACGCCGCCGGCGGCGCCGACAACATTGCCGTGGTGCTGGCGCGTCTAGTGCACTAAGAGCATACCCGTGGGGGCTCCTGCCCGGCTGGATTCAGCTACACTGATAGTTCATGGCAACCAGTTATCTGGATAACTACTACGCCCGCCTGGGCATCCCGCGGGATGCCAGCCAGGATGAAGTGCAGCGCGCCTACCGTCGCGCCGCGCGCCAGTTTCACCCGGATACCAACAAGCACACCGGCGCCAACGAGCTCTTCCTGCTGGTACAGGAAGCCTTCGACACCCTGCAAGACCCGCAACTGCGCCGCGAGTATGACGCCAGCCTGCCCGAAGACATTGAAGCGCCCCCCGCCCTGATGGTGAATGCACTGTACAGCCGCCCGCAGATCACACCAGACGAGCCCGGGCAGGTAATCTACGTTCTGCTTGACCTCAAACCCAGCGCCAGCGAGGAAGAGCGGCGGCTCAAGCCGCCGCTCAATGTCGCCCTGGTGCTGGATACGTCCACTTCCATGGCCGGGGCGCGGCTGAGCCAGGTGGTCAAAGCCGCCAGCCAGTTCGTCTCGCAACTCAGCGAGCACGACATTCTTTCGGTCATCACTTTCAATGACCGCGCCCAGGTGGTGGTGCCGGCCCAGCCCGGCCTTGATATCCAGCGCCTTATCTCGCGCCTCAGCACGTTGCAGACCAGCGGCGGCACCGAGATGTACCAAGGGCTCAAGGCCGGCCTGGTGGAAGTGCAGCGCCACCTGCGTGCCAGCGCCACCAACCACATCGTACTGATCACAGACGGCCGCACCTATGGCGACGAAGCCGCCTGCCTAGACCTGGCCAGCCAGGCCGCCCAACAGGGTATCCCGATCAGCGCCATTGGCATTGGCGACGAATGGAACGAAGAGTTCATTGACCAGCTGGTGTCCAAATCCGGCGGCAGCAGCTTGTATGCCGACAAGAGCGCCGAGATTCACACCCTGCTCGAAAAGCGGCTCAATACGCTCAGCCTCAGCTATGCCAACAACGTCAAACTGAGCTACGAAAATGGAGCGATGAGCAAACTGAATTACGTCTTCCGTCTCTCGCCAGACCTCGGCCCGGTTTCGCTTCAACAGCCCATCTTCCTGGGCAATGTGCCGCAGAACGACAGCCTCAGCGTGCTGCTGGAATTCGAGATCGACAGCCGCGGCGCGCAAGACGGCTACCTGACCCTGGCAGAAGGGCGCCTCAGCCTGGACGTGCCCACCCGCCCCATTCCCTCCAACTCGGCCCGCTTCCAGCTCACCCGCCAGATCTCGGAGATCATCGAGCCGGAGGCGCCGCCCAATACGCTCATCACCGCCATCGGCAAGCTCTCGCTGTATCGCATGCAGGAACGCGCCCGCCACGAGCTGGAGCATGGCGACTCTGAAGCCGCGGCCAAGCGCATGCGCATGCTGGCCACGCGGCTGCTCTCGCAGGGGCAGCGCAGCCTGGCGCGCACAGTGCTGCTGGCCGCTGATGACCTAAAGGAGAGCGAAGCGCTGGGTGCGAAAGAGGGAAAACAGATAAAATACGGCACACGCGCCCTGATTGACGACACCGAAGGGCGCGGGAAACGAGGCTCAGGGTGATCGTCGTTTGCAGCGGTTGCGGCAAGAACCAGCAACAGGAAGATCTCTTCTGCCCGGACTGCGGGGCTAAGCTCATTCAGGATGAGGGTCTGCGCACCATGCCGATGGACAGTTCTCCCGGTGGGCTCACCACCACTCGCCTGCAAACCAGCGGCACGCTGATGCGCCCCAACGGCCCAGCCCGCCTGAACCTGCATATCATTCGCAGCGGGCAAATTTTGCCGCTGGAAGGGCCGGGCGAATTCATCGTCGGCCGGGTCAGCTCGGGCCAGTCCATCCTACCGGATGTGGATTTGGAACCGTACGCGGCCTACGAGTCCGGCGTCTCCCGCTTGCATGCTCGCATCCGCATTGTGGAAGACGGAATCTCCATCACCGATCTGGGCTCATCCAACGGCACCCGCCTCAACAATGAGAAGCTTTCCCCCCACCAGACCTACCCCGTGAGCAACAAGGATGTGCTGCGCTTCGGGCGCTTAAGCATCCAAGCCCTCACCGGCGAATAGAGAGCGCATGCCACACACTGTACTTATCCATCTGCATAACGAAGACCCCGTCGTGGGCGAGATCGAAGAACTGCCTACGCCCACTGACACCATGCTGCGCGTTATGAACCCACGCAAGCGTGACGGCAAAGACCTGCACTATCTGCAGAACGATGTCACCACCGTTTATTGGCCGTGGACGCGTATCAGCTTTGTCGAGATCCTGCCCAGCGGCGGCGAAGACGAGATTATCGGCTTTGTGCGTGAATAAGACCCATGAGTGAAGCTCCCCTGACTAACAAACGCATCCTGGTGGTGGATGACGAAGAGCGCATCGTGCGCTTCATCCGCCTCAACCTGGAGCAGGACGGCTTCCAGGTTGAGGAAGCCTTCTCCGGCAAGAAGGCGCTCGACAAGCTACGCCAAAGCCTGCCCGATCTCATCGTGCTGGATGTGATGCTGCCGGATATTGACGGCTTTGAAGTGTTGCGCCTGATCCGCGAGAATAATGATGTGCCCGTGATCATGCTCACCGCCAAGTCAGAGGAAGATGACCGCGTGCGCGGCCTGGAGCTTGGCGCCGATGACTACGTCACCAAGCCGTTCAGCCCGCGCGAGCTGGTGAGCCGGGTGCGCGCCGTGCTACGCCGCACCGAATCCCAGCGCGGCAGCGAGGGCATCATCCAGGTGGATGACCGCCTCAAGCTGGATTTTGACCGCCGCGAAGTATGGGTGGACGGCAAGCTGGTGAGGCTGCGCCCCACCGAGTACCGCCTGCTCTACCACCTGGTGCAGAATGCCGGCTGGGTAGTAACCCATGACCAGATCCTGGCCAAAGTATGGGGCTACGAGTACCGCGACGAGCCGCATTACGTGCGTCTGTATGTCAATTACCTGCGCGAAAAGCTGGAGAAAGACCCGGCCAACCCCAAATACATCCTGACCGAGCGCGGTGTGGGTTATCGCTTTGTAGACTTCAAGCGAGAGAACGAGCAGGCGAAAGAAGCCCCCAAAGAAGCAAAAAAGAGCAAGAAGTAACTACTGGCCGTCTTTTGTTTCGGCCGAGTAGAACGCTGCAAAGAATCAACCGTCACAAACAAATGCCCGCTGAACAGCGGGCTTTTTATTGCAAGGACATACCTCCCAGTAAACCAATGAGGAACAGTGGCATCCAGCAGCACCACTCCATTGGGTTCAGGCCAAAGATATCCAACTATGCGCCTTTCTGGGCGTGCTTATCCATCTCATCGGCCAGGGCCAGCAGGTAATACCAGTTGTAGATACCGTACTTGTGGCCATCCTCCCACTCTACGTTAATGGCATAGTTGCCGACGGCCTCGATGCCCACCAGGCGTGTGGCATTCGCGCTCATCAGCGGGATGATGAAGACGCCGGGGTCTGGCTCTGGCTTCATGTTCTCGTGGCCGCCGCGGCACTGGGCGCAGGGGCAGGCGTTGCGCAGCAGCTCGAACGGGTAGCTGGCCACGCGGCCATTGCTCCACTCGATGGTCAGCCGCGCTTCGGAGCGGTTGGCGGTCATGGATCTGGGGGTGATCTCAGTCATGCGTTCGCTTTATGGATAGTGCGAGCACTACCCTTCCTTTCTATTGTTCGACTACTACTTCAAGATAGGTTGCTGCGGCCCAGCCAGCGCGGGCAGCATCCACCGGGGTCACCAGATACCACCAGGTCAGCCCGTCCACTTCCTGCGGCCCATCGCGCACTATGAAGACCTCAGCGTCGTAGGCGAGGAACTGGATATTGGTGGAAAGCCCCGGTGCATTGCGAATGTTCAGACCGCGGCCTTCCGTGCCTACGATCTGCACATAGGCACCCACGCCCATTTGCCCGCTGGGCGGGCCAACGAATTCCGGCGTGGGGGTAGAGGTAGGCACCAGGGTGGCGGTGGGGGCGGGTGTGTTGGTTGGGCCGGGTATCCAGGTCAGGGCGGCGGCGCGGTCTTCGACCGTGCTGGCGGGCAAGTAGGCGAACATGGCAAACACGCCTGCGGCGCCCAGCACGATCGCCAGAGCCAGGGCGGCCAGCAATACACGCGGGGTGGCGTAACGGCGAATGCGCTGCAGCAGGTCTTGGATATCCACGCGCACAAGGATACTATGCGCAAGGCAGTTGCGAACAGCCGTCCGGTTATTGGCCCCAGCTGGTCAGCAGGAAACCATCAGACACGCAGCGGAAACCGCGGCCATGCCCGCCCGAGCCCGGCTCGTGCGACAGACGTGTATACGTCAGACTGTATACCGGGGGGTCATACCAGGCCGCTCCGCGCAGGACAACATGCCCCTCATCAAACCAATCGTCGATCCACTCCCGAACATTGCCGCCCATATCCAGCACATCATAGGGGCTATGTCCTTGCGAAAAGGAGCCGACGGCAACGGTGCTATCCTGAAAAAGGTCACGCCCCACTTGAGCCCGTACGGGGATATTGTCTTCTTCGCCCCATGGGAAGCTATTCGCATTCTCGCCGCGGGCGGCTTTCTCCCATTCCAGCTCATGCGGCAGGCGCCCTCCGGCCCACATGCAGAAGTCCTGGGCCTGATACCAAGTGATATACACCACGGGGTGGTTGGCATACTCGGGCAGGTAGTAGTACGGGTTTAGCTCCGGCCCGATGGGATAGTTGCATGCGCCAGCCGTCACGCATTTGCGATATTGTGCATTGGTCACCTGTGTGCGCGAGATCCAGTAACCCGGCAACTCAGCCCGCGCCATCTGCAAGGCAAACACGCTGCCTGGCGTATTCTCGGGCGCCTGCCCATAAGTGAACTCGCCTGCGGGGATATAGACTTCCAGTTGTTCGGTGCGAGGATTTAGCCGTACATATGAACGGCAGGATGGCAAAAAGCCCAGCAGAATGCAGGTTGACGCAATCACTACCCATTTCTTGAATTGCATAAAGGCGCGTCGCTAACCAATGAGGCAGTCTAGGCATAAAGCGCAAACTTGTCAATCATCCTGTCTTCCTAGGCAGAAAAGCCGATTGGCTGCGATAAAATCGCCTTGCGATGTCAGAGAAACTACTGCTCAACAAGCGTTACCAGCTCCAGGACTTCCTGGAAAAGGGCGGCATGGCCACTGTATACCGTGGGCGTGACCTGATGCTGGAGCGCGATGTAGCCATCAAGGTGCTGCGCGAAGACTACTCCAAGGACGCCGGCTTTCGTGAGCGCTTCCGGCAGGAGGCCAAGGCGGCCGCCAACCTGAGCCACAGCAATATCGTCACCGTGTACGACTTTGGCTATGACGAGGAGCGCTTGTTCATCGTCATGGAGTACATCCCCGGCACGGACCTGAACACGCTCATCAAGCAAAAGCGCGTGTACTCGCTGGAGGAGGGTATCCCCATCGTCATCCAGGCCTGCAAAGGACTGGGCTACGCCCACCGTGCCGGCCTGGTGCACTGTGACATCAAGCCCCACAACTTCCTGGTGACGCCGGATGGCCGCGTCAAGGTGACCGATTTCGGCATCGCCCGCGCCCTGGCCTCGATCAACCCGCGTGAGGAGCAGGAGGTCGTGTGGGGTTCGCCGCAATATTTCTCGCCGGAGCAGGCAGCCGGCAGCGCCCCCTCCCCCGCCTCGGATGTATACAGCATGGGCGTGATCATGTATCTGATGTTCACCGGCCAGCTGCCATTTACAAGCAAAACCCCGGCCGAGCTGAGCCAGCAGCACCGCACCGAGCAGCCTGTGCCGCCCAACCAGCTGAACCCCAACATCCCGCCGGCGCTCAACGAGATCATGCTCAAGGTGCTCTCCAAAGAGCCCTCCGCCCGCTACCGGGCGGCTGACCAGCTGGGCCGCGTGCTGCTGACCTTCGCCGCGCCGCAGGTAGCTGCGGAGCGGGCGCAGGATGCGGCCACCATGGGCCCGATGGCAACCGCTGACCTGAACGGCGAGCCCGCCGAACAGGGCAAGACCGACTGGGTGGCGGTGGCGCTGGGTTTGCTGGCGGCGCTGGCAGTTGGCGGCCTGCTGCCGTTCTGGATGTGGGTGTATCTGGTGCACAACCCGCCGATCCAATAAGAAACACAGCCGGCCGAGTCATTCCGGCGTAGGGGCGCACCGCGGTGGGCCCCTACCATTTGTGCGCAAGCAAGCTCGCCCCCAGTAAACCCAGATTGCTTCGGGTCTGAAAGTTGCATGAAAGCAACTTTCAGCATCCTCGCAATGAAAGCAGAAAAGTTATTGTTGCTGGAAAGGGGTGGGGGTCAAAAGATATTACTAACAACTTTTGAGTGAGCGCAGACATGCGATGGTTTTACTCAATTTCAGGTTGTATATGGGGAGCTGGAGATTAAATCAAGGGACTGGACACCTGCCAAGCGTTGCCCGCCTACCCTCAGTTATAATTTTCCAATGGCGTCCAAGCCAATCATCGCTCCATCCATACTCAGTGCAGATTTTGGCTATTTAGCCGAGCAAATTGCCGAAGCCGAGCAGGCCGGGGCGGATTGGCTGCATATTGACGTGATGGATGGGCACTTCGTGCCGCCCATCACCATGGGCCAGCTGGTGACGCGGGTGTGCCGCCAGCACAGCCAGCTGCCGCTGGATGTGCACCTGATGGTGCAAAACCCCGACGGCATGCTGGCCTCGTTTGCCGAAGCCGGTGCCGACCACATCCACATCCATGTCGAAGCAAGCTCCGACCCGACCGCCAGCCTGGCGGCAATCCGCGCCCTGGGTTGCAAAGCCGGCCTGGCGCTTAACCCGCCCACGCCGGTCGAGCGCGTGCTGCCCTATCTTGAGCAGGCTGACATCATCCTGGTGATGAGCGTCAACCCGGGCCGCTCCGGCCAGGCGTTCATGCCCGAGAGCCTGGAGAAAGTGCGCCAGCTGCAGGCGGCGATCGCCGAGCGCGGGCTGGGCACGCTGATCGAGCTGGACGGCGGCATCGACGCCAGCACGCTGCCGGCCGCCCACAGCGCCGGCGGCCAGGCCTTCGTGGCCGGGCATGCCATCTTTGACCATCCCCAGGGGATTGCGGCGGGCGTCAACGCCCTGCGCAATGCCGCCCTGGTAGCCCAACATTAGGACACGTTCAATGACCGCAGACAACGCTCCCCACGGCAGCATCCATGTCTCGCCCCGTGCCGTCGCCACGGTGGCCTACCAGGCCGCCGTGCAATCCTACGGCGTGGTGGGCCTGGCGGCCAAGAACTTTCTGGATGGCGTCAGCAACTTCATCGTTAAGGACCCCACCCACGGCATCGAGGTGAGCTATGACGAGGGCGCCATCAATATTGATATTTACATCGTCGTGGAATACGGCACCAACATCAAAACCATCGCGGCCAGCGTGGCGCAGACCGTGCGCTATAACGTGGAAAAAGCCCTGGGCCTGCCCATCCAGCATGTGAATGTGCATGTGCAGGGCCTGCGCGTCAGTGCAGACTAAAAATTCAGAGAGAAGCAGGAATCATCATGTCAGAACTCACTCAAGAACGCGCCCACCGAGCCAACATCTTGCAACAGCGCCCTGTCGACGGCAACGGCGTGCGCAGCCTGGCCCTCGCCGGCTTTGGCTGGCTTGAAGCCAATAAACAGTCCGTCAATGCGCTCAACGTCTTCCCCGTACCGGATGGCGACACCGGCACCAACATGGTGCTCACCATGAAATCCGCCATCGAAGAAATGCACAAGTCGGCCGAACAGAAGGCCGGCAAGGTGCTGGAAGCGATCGCCCGCGGCGCGCTGATGGGCGCCCGCGGCAACTCTGGCGTGATCCTCTCTCAGCTGTGGCGCGGCTTTGCGCGCGCCGCCGAGGGCAAAGACCTGCTCACCGCTGAGGACCTGGCGCGCGGCTTCTCTGAATCCCGCGATACAGCCTACAAGGGCGTCGTGCGCCCGGTGGAAGGCACCATCCTGACCGTTTCCAAAGACATGGCCACCGCCGCCGAAGAAGCGATTGCCAGCGGCGTGAACGACCCCATCGCCTTGCTGGAAGCGGTGCTGAAGGCGGCTGACGCCTCGGTGCGCCGCACGCCGGACCTGCTCCCGATCTTGAAGGAAGCCGGCGTGGTCGACTCGGGCGGTAAGGGTCTGTACTTCCTCATCGAAGGCATGCTGCGCTGGGTGCGCGGCCAGCAAGTGCGCCAGGCCGAGAGCATCATTGCACCGATCGCCTCGCTCAACCTCGAGAACTCGCTGGAAGCCGTGGAAGAGGGCCAGGACTACGAGATTGTCGTAGACTTCCGCCCGAATGGCGAACTGGCCCTGCCCAGCTTCTACGCCGAGCTGGAAAAGATGGGCACCTCGATCCAGGTGGGCGAAGGCGAAGGCATGTTCCGTATGCATATCCACGTCCCCACTGAGAAGCGCTACGAGCCGATCGACTACATCATGACCCTCGGCACGGTGACCAATGTAGCCATCGAGAACCTGATGGCACAGATGGACGACATTACCGCCCAGGCCAAGGGCCGCGGCGAATACACCGTGCGCCCGATCGCCCCCGGCCAGATCGCCGTGGTGGCCGTGGCGCCGGGCGCCGGGATCGCCCGCCATTTTGCTGACCTGGGCGTGGCGGCCATCATTGAAGGCGGCCAGACCATGAACCCGAGCACGGCCGACATCCTGAAATCGTTTGAGAACCTGCCTACGGATAAGGTCATCATCCTGCCCAACAACAAGAACATTACCCTGGCGGCCCAATCCGCCGCCGAGCTGACGGTGAAGGAAGCCATCGTGCTGCCCACCACCAGCGTGCCGCAAGGCCTGGCGGCCATGCTGGTGTGGGACCCCACCGGCGAACTGGAGCCGGTGGGCGAAGCGATGCGCAAGGCGGCCGGTGCAGTGCAAACCGGCGAAGTGACCACGGCCACGCGCAGCGTGGAACTGGACGGCGTCAAGGTGAAGGACGGCCAGGTGATCGGCCTGCACAATGGCAAGCTCAAAGTGGCCGCCGGGGATGTGGAGAAGGCCAGCCTGGCCCTGCTCAAGGAGATGAAGTTTGAGGGCATGGAAGTGCTTTCGATCTTCTATGGCGAAGAGGTGGATGCCCAGGTGGCCGAATCGGTAGCCGACACTATTCGTCAGGCCTACCCTGACCAGGAGATCGAAGTGCAGCACGGCGGCCAACCGCACTACCAGTTCATCTTCGCCGCAGAATAACGCTAGCAGCTGGCATGTCCGTCGCCATCATCACTGACAGCACCGTCTCGTTCCCCAACCCGGTCTTTCCCGGGCGGGAGCTGGTGCACATCCTCTCGCCTGGCTGGCAGCCTGCGCTGCCCGCGGGCGTGGAGCGCTTGAAAGCCAGCAGCTTTCCCCCTACTTTGCGACACACAGCCAACGGAGCGGCGCCACGCTTGCTGCCGCCGCGCGCGGCAGACCTGGAAGCCTTATACCGCCAGCTGGGCCAGAGCCACGACGGCGTGCTGGTGCTGCTGCACTCCAACCACTTCAGCCCGGTCGAAGAAGAAGCCCAGGCCGCGGCCGGCGCGGTGCACGGCAAAGTGGCCGTGCGGGTGCTGGACAGTTTGAACATCTCGCTGGGGCTGGGCCTGCTGGTGCAGGCCGCCGCGGCGGCCAGCGCGGCAGGCATGCCCCTGGCGGAGCTGGACCTGCATGTGCGCGGCCTACTGCCGCGCGTGTTCGGTATGCTGTGCGTGCCGGGTCTGAGCTACCTGGAGCGCACCGGGCAGATCAATCACAGCCAGGCCGTGGTGGGCGAATATTTGGAAATTCTGCAGGTCTTCACCCTGGACAGCGGCCAGCTGGTGCCCACCCAGAAGGCGCGCAACCCGCGCCAGCTGGTGGATGTGATGCATGAGTTCCTGTCTGAGTTCACTGACCTGAGCCACATTGCCCTGCTGCAAGGCGCGCCGGCTTTTGAGGCTGAGACACGCGCCCTGCGTGAGCGCCTGGCCGAAGAAGGGCACACGACCCCCATCAGCGAGCAGATCATTAACGCCCCACTGGCCAGCTTTATTGGGCCGCGCTCGCTGGGCCTGTTTGCCATCCGCGCTTCGTAGTCCTGCCGCTGTTAGAATACTGTAATGCAGCCTTCCCTCAGCAAACTGAGGAAGATTTTTTCCCTGGAAGCCCAGCGCCAATACGATAACCGTGCCGTCATCGGCGGCTTGGAGCAAATGCTGCCTGGCTGGGCTAGCGAAGCCCGCGCCGAAGACGTGAACGAGCCGCTCGTTAACGCTATCGTGGCACAGTTGCGCAACTACGACACCCTTGAACCGGAATATCGCTCCGTCGCCATTAATAATGTGTCGGCGCGGATTGAACGCGAGACCGGAACGAATATTGCCCAACGCAGTGGGCGCGTCAATACACAAAGCTTTCAAGTCCGGCGGGCACCGGTAGCCAAACGCGAGACGCCCACTAAAAAAGCCAGGCAGGCCAAGACTGCGGCAGCAAAAGAGCCGGCTGCAGCTAAAAAGCCGACTGGCGCCAGAAAGCGGGCGACAAAATCTCCCGACCCCGACGACTCACCCAAACCGCCCGTCCGGCGCAGCAAGCCGCCGGCGCGCCGCGCCAAGATCGAAGGCGAGCCGGCCGCCCTGGAGGCCAGCACCACGGTGCTGACCGGGGTCGGCCCGGTGAACGCCGAGCGGCTGGAGAAGCTGGGCATCTACACCCTGGGCGACATGCTGTACCACTTCCCGCGCCGCTACGATGATTACAGTCAGCTGCTGCCCATCCGCGAGCTGAAGTTTGGCCAGGTGGTCACGGTCATCGGCACGGTGAAGAGCAAGAGCCGCCACGGGCCGCCACGCGGCAAGCAGGTCTTCGAGATCGTGGTGGACGACGGTACGGCCGCCTTGCGGGCGATCTGGTTCAACCAGCCCTGGCTGCTCAAGAACTTCCGCGAGGGCGACGAGGTGGTGCTCTCCGGCAAGATCGACCAGTACCTGGGCCGCCTGACCCTCAGCAGCCCCGAATGGGAGCTGGTGGAGGACGAAGAAAGCCCCACCGACACCCAGCACACCAACCGCATCGTACCGGTCTATCCGCTCACCGCAGACATCCGCCAGCGCTGGCTGCGCGGCCTGATGAAAAAGGTGGTCAGCTACTGGGCGCCGCGCCTGCCCGACATGCTGCCCCCCGAATTACTGACCAGCGCCGGCCTGCTGCCGTACGCCGATGCGCTGCAACAAGTGCACTTCCCGGATTCGCAGGAGCACCTGGAGGCAGCCAAGCTGCGTCTGGCTTTCAACGAGCTGTTCCTACTGCAGCTGGCCGTGCTGATCCAGAAACGCATCTGGCAGGGTGAAACCGCGCAGCAGTTTGCTCCGGCGGCCGGCTGGCTGGAGGCGCAGACCGCGCGCCTACCCTACACGCTCACGGAGGCGCAGCAAACCGCCCTGGCCGACCTGTTGGCGGATCTGGCCTCGGGCCGCCCGATGAACCGCCTATTGCAAGGCGATGTGGGCTCGGGCAAGACGGTGGTGGCGGCGCTGTGCATGGCGCTGGTGGCGGCCAGCGGCGCCCAGGCCGCCATCATGGCGCCTACCAGCATTCTGGCCGAGCAGCACTATGCCAGCCTGCGCAAGCTGCTGGCAAACGAAGGTGGTCCGCTGGCGCCCGAAGAGATCCGTCTGATGATCGGCGCCACCAGCAAGGCCGAGAAAGACCAGATCAAGGCCGGACTGAGCGATGGGCGTATCAAGCTCATCATCGGCACGCACACGCTGATCGAAGACCCGGTGGTCTTCGACGCGCTCGAGCTGATCGTCATCGACGAGCAGCACCGCTTTGGCGTCGGCCAGCGGGCCGCGTTGCGCAACAAGGGCACCAACCCGCACCTGCTGGTGATGAGCGCCACACCGATCCCGCGCTCACTGGCGCTGACTCTGTATGGCGACCTGGACGTCAGCGTGATCGACGAGCTACCGCCGGGCCGCCAGCAGGTAAGCACGCATGTCTTACCGCCCCGCGAGGTGGAGCGCGCCTACACCTACATCCGCAAAGAGGCCGCGGCCGGGCGGCAGGCTTTCATCATCTACCCGCTCATCGAGGAAAGCGAAACCTCGCAGGCCAAGGCGGCGGTGGCTGAGCATGCCCGGCTGAGCAAGGAAGTCTTTCCCCAACTAAAATTAGGCTTGCTGCACGGCCGCATCAGCGCCGAAGAGAAGGACCAGGTGATGAGCGCCTTCCGCGACGGCCAGACGGATGTGCTCGTCTCCACTACGGTGATCGAAGTGGGCGTGGACGTGCCCAACGCCACGGTGATGCTGATCGAAGGCGCCAACCGCTTCGGCCTGGCACAGCTGCACCAGCTGCGCGGCCGGGTGGGCCGCGGCAGTGACCAGGCCTATTGCATCCTGGTGCCGGACAGCGCCGATGCGCTCGAGAACGAGCGCCTGACCGCGCTGGCCAGCACGCACGACGGCTTCAAGCTGGCCGAGATCGACCTGCAGCAGCGCGGGCCGGGCCAGTTCATGGGCATGGCGCAGGCCGGCTTCGGCGACCTACAGCTGGCGCTGCTGACGGATACCCGCCTGATCGACAAGGCCCGCCGGCAGGCGGAGAGCCTGCTGGCGGTCGACCCCGAGCTGAGCCAGCCGCAGCACACTGCGATCGCGGCAGCCTTGATACACTACACACGAGACGGTAAGGGAGACCTGAGCTAATGATCCGTGCATTTTTCCCCGCTACGTTTGACCCCATTCACAACGGGCATATTGACATCGCCCTGCGTGCCACCAAGCTGTTCGATGAGATCGTGGTGGCGGTGTATGAGCTGCCGCAGAAGAACCTGATGCTCTCGACTGACACGCGGGTTGCCCTGGTGAAAGAGACCTTCAAGGATGAGAAGAAGATCACCGTCACCACCTACTCCGGCCTGACGGTGGATTATTGCCGCCAGATCGGCGCCCAGGTGATCGTGCGCGGGCTGCGTGTGTTTTCGGACTTTGAGTACGAGTTCCGCATGGCCTTGGCCAACCGCCAGCTGGCGCCAGACCTGGAGACGGTCTCGCTCATCACCAGCAAGGAGCACAGCTTCCTGTCCTCCACGACAGTGCGCGAAGTGGCCTCGCTGGGCGGCGATGTGGGCAGCATGGTACCGCCGCACGTCAAGCAGGCGCTGGCCGACCGCATTGCGGAGATGGCCGCCAACGGCGAGCCGAAGTACCCGGCCAATCAGCTGCGGGACTGACTCACTGCTGATAGTCATCAGCAGACATGCCCACAGCTTCATTGGCCTTTGTGCGGGAGTCAATTGCTGTCAATTCTGGAGAAAGCCTTTGACATAGATTGCCTGGCCTGCAAAGTTGCCGAAACGGCGGTTTACAGATAAGCTAGGCTCAAATCTTGCATCTTGAGGCAAGAAGGCAAGACGACCCTTATGGACATTCTTCAACTCGTAGACAAGCTGGAAGAGCTTTTTAACGAAAGCCGCCCCCTGCCGCTGACCAATAACGTCATTGTGGACGAAGACCGCATGCTGGACCTGATCGACCAGATGCGAGTGGCGATCCCGGATGAGGTCAAGAAGGCCCAGAAGCTGATCGCCGAACGCGACCGCACGATGGCCCAGGCGCAGGAGGAGGCCCAGCGCACCCTGCAGTTGGCCCGCGAAAAGAGCGACGGCCTGGTGGAGCGCGATGCGGTGGTGACCGCCGCCGAGAGCCGGGCTGAGCAGATCATCCAGCAGGCCAACCTGGACGCCGAGGCCACCCGCCAGGAAGCCGACGATTACGTGATCGAGACGCTGACCAGCCTTGAGATGGAGTTGGAGCGCGTGCTCAACCAGGTGCGCAACGGCATCCGCACGGTGATGCAGCAGCAGGAAGAGAAGCGGGCCGAGATGCAGGCGCGCCAGGGCGGCGGCAGTAATCAGGTCTAGCCAGACCGTACTCAGATTAAAGTAAACGCCCGCAATAATTGCGGGCGTTTTATTTTGTACTAGCGATTCTTGAAAAACAACAAAATTGCGGATTAGTAGAGCTAACTCTCCGCCAGCACAATGACCTTGTCGCCTTCACCGAAGATGATGGAGTGGGATTTCTTAGGATTGGTGTACACGCCGTAGGACTTGGCCGGGTCGTTGGATTCGGCGACCAGGCGGTAGCCGATGGCGGTTTCCCCGCGGCGGCGGGCGGCCTCGACCACGGTGTAGAAGTTGACCGGGCGGCCGGTTTCCACATAATGGTCAGCGGGCTTGAGGTACACCTCGGCGCCTTCGGGATCGAAGATATCGGCGAAGACTGCGTACAGGTCAGCGTTCTCGGCGAACTGGGCCATCATCAGGCTGATAAGCTGCTCGCTGACGATGAAGTCATCCACGCGGGCCACCTGGGCCAGCTCACGGTTGCGCAGATCAAGTACTTCGCTGACGATGGAAAAGGGCGTCTGGTCCTGCTGGAAGATGTCGCGCAGGTGGAGCAAAGTGACCAGGGTCAGTGCATCGGCCTGCTGCACGCCGCGCTCCATGTATGCCAGCACGATGACGTGGTTGTAATCCTCCACTTTGAGGGCATCCAGCAAACCGCGATCCGTGGCATCACCCTGTAGCACATGCAGGCGAATGTTTTGCAGCGCGTTAGCCTGGCTGCGAATGCCTTCGGCTATGGCATCCGAAATATCAGCCACCACGCGCACCTCGGAACCCTTGGCCACATAGTGGTCCAGCTCGCGCAGGATGGTGAAGCCGTTCTGGTTCCAGCCGAGCACGAGAGTGCGCACGGGTTCGGGCGCGGGCAGCGCGCCGCCGGTGTGGATGAGTTGGGTCTGGATCTCAACGTCGTCGGCCTTGGTCAAACGAATGGTGTCGTCATCTGACGAGAGGGCGAACAAGTGATCGCCGGGCTTGATCTGGGTATCCATGGGCGGGTTGAGCCAGATCTTGCCCTCCGCCGAGCGCATACCCATGACGGCTGACGCCTCGTAAGCCAGCAAGGCTTCGCCATAGGTCTTGCCAGTCAGGGCCGGCTCCTCTTTGAAATAGATCTCGTCGCCTTCAAAGTTCATGAGCTCGGTGTAGACCACGGAAAGGCCCGACTGGTGGTGGGCCTGGGCCACGAGACGCGAGATCAGATCACCGATCAGCACTACCTGCAGCTTGTCCTGTTCGCTGACCAGTTTGAGAACATTGAGGTTGCGGGCGTTACGCACCTGGGTGTTGATCGAATACGGCTCGGGCCGGCGATTGGCGGCGTTGGTGATGGCCAGCACGGACTTAATGACCTCGGCGTCCGGG
This sequence comes from Anaerolineales bacterium, assembly GCA_025808555.1. Classification (NCBI taxonomy): domain Bacteria; kingdom Bacillati; phylum Chloroflexota; class Anaerolineae; order Anaerolineales; species Anaerolineales bacterium. The sequence continues at coordinate 675,192 of CP075526.1, forward strand.
TCGGCTGTATCCGGCGGCAGAATGATGATGGACTTGCTGGATTGTGGATTGGCGATCTCGATATCGGCCGGGTCGTTGGGCTGGCCGCTGCGACAGACGATGCGGGTCTTGTTGCCGCGCAGGTTCACACGCTCGCGGATCTCATCCTCCATCTGCACCTTGTCACGGTCAGCCAGGATGACGATGCAGGCATTCTTCTGGTTCTCGTTGGCGAGCACCAGCTCATTGAGGATGGTGAAGATCTGCGGCGACCAGCCGAGGATGAGGGTGTGACCCTGCTCCAGCACCCGCGAGCGGCCTTTGCGCAATTCGTCGATCTTGGTTTCGATGCCGTTGTTGAGCACGCCGATCAGGGCGCTGACAATGAAGATGCCGCCGAGGGTGACCAGCAACATCACGGCGCGGTAGCCGGCGCCGGTGTCGCCGCCCATGGTGCCCGAATCGAGCGTGCGCATCAGGCTTTGCCAGGCGGCTTCGGTGAAGCTGAGGCGGTCCATCTCGCCGTCCTGCACGAAGCCGGCGATGGTGAGGATGGTGGCGGCCAGCAGGACCACCAGCAGGGAAATGACGAACAGCATGCCGATGAGCGCAGGTGCGCCGCGCGACATCAGGTTGTCAAAGCGGTAACGCAGGCGATCGCCAAACGACGGTTTCATAAAGCCTCAGTTGGGGGCGAATTTGGCTGATTATACGCAGGGTCGTAGGACAGAATCTTTAAATATTGGGTGGCCCTGGTGTTGTAGAGGGCGTAGCATGCTACGCCCCTACGCGATCCGGTATTGACTTAATGCCTATTTGTAGCGTTGACCGGGAGAAGCATAAACGGCCCGTTCACAGGCCGCGTTCAGGGCGAGTGAAGAAGCGCTCTTGCAGCCAGTCAGTAAGTCCGGGGAACAGGCTGGCGAACAGGATGCCCAGGCGGGCGATGGCAGGGAGGATCATGGTGCGGCGCGGGCGGCGGGCCAGGCGCAGCACGCCCTGGGCCACCTGCTCCGGCGTGAGCAGCAGCGCCTTGGGCGTGCTGAGGCCAGTCTTGCGGTCGGCGCCGGTATGGCTGGCAAAGTCGCTGGATACGCCGCCGGGGTAAATGACCGAGACGTGGATGCCGTATACCCCTACTTCGCGGCGCAAAGCATCACTGAAGCCGCGCAGGCCAAACTTGGTGGCGGCATAGACGCTGTAGGTGGGCGTCGCCAGAAAGCCAGCCAGCGAGCTCATGTTGATGATGTGGCCGCGGTGACGTTCGATCATGTGGGGTAGCATGGCGCGGGCAGCCAGGATGGCGCCAGTGAGATTGGTATTGATCTGGGCGGCAATATCTTCCTTGGGGTCGAGCTCCTCCAGCCAGCGGGTGCGCCCAAAGCCGGCGTTGTTGAAGAGCACGTCTATGTGAGCATAGGTCTCGAGCGTGCGCTGAACCATGGCCTGGATCGAGGCGGCATCGCTGACATCGGCCTGGATGGCAACGGCTTCGCCGCCGGCCGCGAGGATCTCAGCCTGCAAAGTCTGCAGGCGGTCAAGGCGGCGGGCGGCCAGGGCGACGCGATAGCCATTGACGGCGAACAGGCGCGCCGCGGCCGCGCCGATGCCGGAGGACGCCCCGGTGATCAGGATGACGGGCTTGTTGGGCTGGGCGGAGCTCACGGTTGGATGAGCACCGGGATACTGCTGAGGTGGGTGATGCCGCCGTCACGCATCGATTCGGCGTAGACCACAATGCGGCCGGGCACCGCCTCGCTCACTGACCAGGTCAGCGTGCCGCTGAAGGGGCCAGGCTGGCCGATGTCAGGCGAATTGATGGTGGCGAAGGTGTGGGCGAGCACGTTGTGGCTGTCGCCGCAGATCGCGTCGGCTGCGCCCGAGCCTTCTCCCGGGCCACACAGCTTCAGGCCGAGCGTGGATTCAAAGTAGTACTCCGAGAAGCCGCTGACGGTGAGGCTGCCGCCGCTGATGGCGCTGTTGGGCAGAGGGAGTTGAATATCAATGTTCTCGCCGCTCACCGGTTGTGGCAGGATGGTGGCGCTGCCGCCGGGCAGCAGGGTCACCTCAATGCTGGTGAGGTGCACGATGCCCCCATCCATGGCGCTGTGCTCCATCACGGCGATGCGCCCAGCCTGCTCATGTGTCACACTGAAGCTCAGCTCGGCGGAGAAGGGACCAGGACTGCCGGCATCGGCAGCGATGGTAGTAGGCGTAAGAGCGATCTGGTTACCGGCCTCGTCGTAAATGGCGATGACCAGATTTTGCTCAAAGGTGGGGCGGGATTGGCCACTGACCGTGACGGGTGACGTAAGCGCCGAGGCGAAGCCCGGGCTGCCAATCAGGATGGCCTCGAGGGCCACCTCGCCGCTGGCAGTCGGCTCAGCGGCGGGTGCGGTGGCCGCTGGCGCCTCGGTGGCTGGGGGCAACGTGATGCTGGTTGCCGTGGGCTGGGGCGCGGGGGTGCTCGGCAGGCTGCATGCGGCCAGGGCCAGCAAACACAGCAATGCAGGAAACACTTGTTTTGTCAGCTTCATTTGAACAATTATCGCATTGAATTATTGGAATACGGTAAAGACGGTTCAGAGCTTGGCTTTAGCCAGGGGCGCGACAGGAGCAATGTAAGCGTTTCTGCAACTTAGCTTTATCGTGTATCCCGAGCGTAGCGAGGGATCATCACTACGCGCATAAATGATCCAAGCTCACTATAGAAGACATGCCAGCAAGGATTCTTCCTTGATCCAGTCTCGGCGTTCTGGTGAAGATACACAACCCGGTCAGAATGACACCGGTTTGTCGACTCCCATCCCCTCGCGCACTTCATCCACCAAGAACACCGACCCCGCCACCAGCACCACGCCGCCGGGCGGGCAGGCTGCCTGCGCCGCCGCCAACGCGGCGTCTGGCTGCGGCTCGGCGGCGGCAGCCAGACCCAGAGCGGTCAGTTGATCGGCCAGTTGGGCGGCGGGCATGGCCCGCTGCTGCTGTGATTGCGTAGCAATCACACGCTGCACACGCGGCAGCAGCGGCTCCAGCAAACCGGGCAGGTCCTTATCAGCAGAGACGCCCAGTACCAGCACGATGGGAGTATCCGGAAAGTACGCGTCCAACGCGTGGCGCAGGGCGCGCGCCGCCGCCGGGCTATGGGCGCCATCCAGTACCGTGGTGGGTTCCCCAGCCAGTACCTCAAAGCGGCCAGGCCAGCGGGCGGCGGCGAAGCCCGCCTTGATGGCATCGGGCCTTATTGGTACGCCGCGCTCGTTCAGGGTTTGCAGCGCGGCATAAGCTGTGGCGGCGTTGTAGATCTGGTGCTGGCCCAGCAGGCGAATATCAAGCTCATGCCAATCGCCGTCCGTGCGGCGGATGCGCAAGCGCTGACCGCTCAGGTCAGCGTGTAGCGGTTCCACCTGCCAGTCGTGCCCCACCTGCGTGAGCGGCGCGTGCTGGGCGGCGGCCGATGCGGCGATCACCGTGGCCGCCTCCGGGTGCTGCGGCGCACTCACCACCGGCACGCCAGGCTTTATGGTGCCGGCCTTGTGCGCAGCGATCTCGGCGAGTGTGTTCCCGAGGATAGTGGTGTGGTCAAAATCGATCGGGGTGATGACGCTGACGGTGGGCATCAATACATTGGTAGCGTCATCCCGGCCGCCGAGGCCAACTTCGATCACAGCGACGTCCACTCCGGCGCGGGCGAAGTGCGTGAACATCACCGCCACCACGATCTCGAAATGGGTCCAACCTTGCTGCGCCTGTATCTCAGGATACAGCTGCTCAAACGCGGCTTGCAGTTCAGCCTCCGTAGCGGGTTGGCCATTGACGACGATGCCGTGCAGCGCGCCCTGGCTGTGTGGCGAGGTGAAGCGGCCCACGCTTACGCCCTGGGCCTGCAGGGCCGCAGCACACAGGGCGCACACGGAGCCTTTGCCGTTGGTGCCAGCCACGTGCAGGCTGGGGTAAGCCTGCTGCGGATCCCCAACGGCGGCCAGCAGGCGCTGCAGGCGAGCCAGCTCGAAGTCTGCGCTGGTCATGGTGTTCTGGTCACGGGTGGCCAGGTTGCGCAGGCCGGCGAGGTAACCGAGCAGGTTGGGGGCAGGCATGCGAGTGATTGTACAGGCCAATTTTCATGCTAACAAAAATGAAAAAACGCCACCTGTAGGTAATCTTTTAAGGTATTCCCATATAAGGTGTTTATAATTCGTCAGACGCGGCCTAGGTGCCGCGATACCCCACAAGGAGAAGAGCCATGAAGAATCGTTTCTTTCCCGTGCTGGCCCTGGTAGTGATCTTGTCACTGCTGTTGGCCGCATGTGGTGGCGGTGCAGCTCCGGAGCCCACTTCGGCCCCGGCCCCGACTGCAGCCCCCACCGAAGCCCCTGCGCCGACCGAGGAGCCTTATGCCTACGGTACGGCCGACAACCCGATCGTTTGGGTGTTGGTCCCCTCGCAGGACACTGACGCCGTGTTGAGCGGCGCCAGCGGTATTGCGGCAGCTGTTGAAGAGGCCACCGGCTACGTGATCGAGCCTGTGATCTCCACCGACTTCACTGCGGCCGTTGAGGCCATGTGTAGCGGCGAGGCCCAGATGGGCGCCCTGAACACCTTCAACTACATCGTGGCCAAGCAACGCGGCTGCGCCGAGGTTGGTTTGGTGTCCATGCGCTTCGGCAGCACTTTCTACACCGGCCAGATCGTGACCCGTCCGGAAACCGGCATCACCAGCCTGGCTGACCTGGTTGGCACCACCTTCTGCCGCCCGGATCCGACCTCGACCTCTGGTTGGGTTCTGCCGTCCATCGCCATCAAGGCTCAGGGTATTGACCCTGAGGCCGAAATGACGATCGTGGACGCCGGCGGTCACGATGGCGTGATCATCAGCGTGTACAACGGCGACTGCGATGCCGGCTCCAGCTTCACGGACGCCCGCACCAACGTGGCCGAGGCTTACCCTGACGTGAACGAAGTGGTGACCGTGCTCACTGAGAGCGCCCCGATCCCCAACGACACGATCAGCTTCGACGTGAACATGCCTGATGATGTGAAGGCTGCCATCATCGACGCTTTGCTGGCTCTGAACGACAGCGAAGATGGCCTGGCCCAGCTCAACCAGCTGTACAGCTGGAGCGGCCTGGCCACCACGGAAGACAGCTTCTATGATGGCTTCCGCCAGCAGCTGGAAGCTGCCGGCATGTGCATCAGCGACGCTGGCCGCATCAGCGAGGACTGCTAGTTTCGTCTCTCGCTAAGCTTTAGCTAGCACACAAAAGCGGGAAGGTGGCGTCTAACGACGCCGGCACCTTCCCGCTTTTTTTACTTAATTTGCAGAAGCAGAATCCATTTACAATAATCGCTATGCTGACTGTCGAACACCTTACCATGGTCTACCCGGATGGCACCGTAGCGCTGCGGGACGTAAGTTTTGAAGTCAAAGACGGCGAGTTCCTCGGCGTGATCGGCCTGAGCGGGTCTGGCAAGTCCACCTTGCTGCGATGTATCAATCGTCTGTTGGAACCCACCGAAGGCCGGATTATATGGAACGGCAAAGACGTCACTCACCTGCCGCAGGGTGAGTTGCGCACGGTGCGCCGGGAAATTGGCATGGTGTTCCAGCAATTCAATCTGGTCAAGCGCTCCAGCGTGCTGACCAATGTGCTCTCTGGGCGGCTGGGCTACACGCCGCCCAGTTGGGCGCTGGCCAACCGCTTCAGCCGCCAGGACCGCCAGATGGCGGTGCGGGCGCTGGAACGAGTGGGCATACCTGAAAAAGCGTACAATCGCGCCGATGAACTCTCCGGCGGGCAGCAGCAACGCGTGGGAATTGCCCGGGCGCTGATGCAGGAACCCAAGATGATCCTGGCCGACGAGCCAGTGGCCAGCCTTGACCCCGTATTAGCCCACTCCATCCTTGGATACCTTGAAAAACTAAACAGCGAAGACAACATCACCGTGTTGTGCAGCCTGCACTATCTTGACCTCGTGCAACGCTATTGCGAGCGCGTGATCGGCCTGCGTGACGGCAAAGTGGTGTTTGAAGGCACGAAAGACGACATCGCCAAGATGAGCGATGAGCGCTTCCGCGAAATTTACGGCGAAGATGCCATTCGCATGGGCGGGCAGTAATGGCTGAAACAAAGAACACACACTTGACCGAACACCCGCGCGGCAGCCTGCTGCACGCCGCTCTCTCGGCCTTCGTGCCCGGCCTGGGCCAGTTCGTGGCCGGGGCACGCAGCCGCGGCTTCAGCCTGCTTCTGACGGTGCTGACCCTGTTCGGGCTGAGCATGTGGACAGTGGCCCAGCGGGCGCGCTTCCCCGAATACGCCATGGCCACCAGCGTGTATTTCCGCATTGTGCTGGCCTGCGCTGCCCTGCTCTTGTTCCTGCTGGCAGTGCGCCATCTGTTACTCCGTTTTGTACTGAAGGACCCGTTGGCCGAAACGTTCAGCATGTATGGAGTGGCGATCGTATTCTTCCTGCTGATCATTTGGGTGGGTGACGATATATTGGCCACGGTGGTCTCTGGCGATCAACTAAGCCAGATTCACGCCGGCACGGCGCTGTACTCTGGCGCGGCGCTGGCGGCGTTGTGGCTGTGGCAGGTAAGCGATGCCGCTCGGATTGGCAATACCCGCAGCCTGGGCACCAAGCGAGACGGCAGCACACGCTTCCCCTCCATGGCTGGCGCCATCGTGCTGGCCTGTCTGCTGGTGTTTGCCTTAGGCTACAACCTGACCGCGGTGGACATGCCTAAGGCTATTCGTGAATACGAGGACGTTGGCATTTTGCTGCCGCGCCTGCTATGGCCCTGGCGGGCAGCCTTTGCCTATGACCAAGAAGTCTTTGAAGTTGTGCAGAGGATCCAGGCGCCGTGTACTGATGAGGCCGCGGCACCACCCCCCAATCCTGAGTTAGCCAATGATCCATGGATCAGCGCTACACCTACCTGCGGCGAGCTAAGCTCTCGCCCGGTGACCGGCGGCCTGATCCTGGGCACTGAACTGACGATCACCGGCGGCAATTTTGTCCCTGGGCAGGAAGTACTGGTCCGTTGGGCCAACCCGATCGGCAATCCCTTCACCCCGCGTGGGATGGGCGAAACCACGATCATCATTGATGAGAACGGTGAATTCGAAAGCAAGCTGAACATTCCAGATGCAGTGATTTCGCCTGAGACGGCTACCGGCGCTCAGGTGCATTCGCTGATCATTCGCCAGGAAAGTGTGCAAGTCTTCGGCGGCCGGTTGAGCAATGAAATGAACCTGGCCCTGATCGGCCTGCTGGAAACCATCATGATCGGCCTGATGGCAACGTTCTTCGGCATCGTGGCCGCCTTCCCGCTTTCGTTCCTGGCCGCCAAGAACCTGATGGCGCCGATCATGAGCGCCCCTGAACGCATTGCAGGCAACGTATTGGGCCTGCTGGCCGGCGGCTGGGCTGGCCTGCAAGCTACCGACCTTGTATCTGACCGCCTGGGCGGCCTGGAACAGGCTCCGGTGCAGATCTTCCTGGTGGGTGTCATCGCCGTGCTCGGCCTGGGCTATGTGGGCCTGCAGCTGGGCGGGCGCCTGAGTGAGGCGCTGCTCTCCCGGTTGGGTAAGGGCAACGGGTACTGGGTAGCCTCAGGGCTGCTGGCGATCATGGCCGGCTTCCCCGGCTACCAACTGGGCCTCGGCTTCAGCCGCGGCATCCGTGCGATCGTATTGGGCGCCGAAGTGGCCGCCATCAATGAAGAGATCTACGGCATGATCGGCGCGGTGTTGGCCGCCGCCATCACGCTGCTATACCTGTACCGTCGGCGCAGCACGCGCCGCGTGCCGGTGGGCCTGATGCTGTATGCGGTCATCCGCACCATTCTCAACGTGGTGCGCTCGGTGGAAGCGCTGATCTATGCGATCATCGCCGCGATCTGGGTAGGCCTGGGGCCGTTCGCCGGCACGCTGGCGCTGACCCTGCACACCATCGCCTCGCTGGCCAAGCTATACTCCGAAGCCATCGAGAGCATTGACCCCGGCCCGCTGGAGGCGCTGGACGCCGTGGGCGCCAACCGCCTGCAGAGCATTGTGTACGCGGTCGTGCCGCAGATCCTGCCTCCGGTGATCTCGTTCACGGTGTACCGCTGGGACATCAACGTGCGTATGTCCACGCTGCTGGGTTTTGTGGGCGGCGGCGGCATCGGCTTCATATTGCTCCAATGGATCCGCCTGTACCAGTATGAGGCGGTCGGCATTGCAGTCTGGCTGATCGCCATCACTGTGGCCGCGCTGGACTTTGTCAGCTCCGAGATCCGCGAGCGCTTCGTCTAGTCTTACCTTTGCTAAACAAAAAAAGCCCCGGCGAATGCTGGGGCTTTTGTTTATGTGACGTCTGGCCGGGTTTCCATCTCGGCCGAAACAATGGCCAGGCCGAGTTGCTGCAGAATGGCATCCTGAGCTGCCCACATCTTGCGGCGCTGGGCCGGCGTGGCATGGTCATGCCCCAGCAGATGCAGCGCGCCGTGTACGGCCAGCAATTGCAGCTCGGCGGGCAGGCTATGACCGGCGGCTTTGGCCTGCGCGCGGGCACGCGGCACTGAAATGACCACGTCCCCCAGGTACAGGTTGCCGTTTTCGCCCATCTGCTCCACATCCCCAAACGAGAGCACGTCCGTGGGCTTGTCTATGCCACGGTATTGGCGATTCAGAGCATGCAGGCGCGCATCCCCAGTAAGGACGACGGTGAGCTCGGCTTGAGGCGCCTGCTGATGCTGCAAAGCGGCTTGTACAGCCTGCTTGAGCTTGCGGTCAAACTTGTGGGCTGCGTAGCGGCCATCAATGTGGAGATGGATCATTGCTTGGGCGGGAACGATTTCAGCGCCGGCTGGGCATCCAGGGCGTTGAGGGTCTTCTCGTCCAGGTCCGGGTAGACCAGGCGAGGGTGGTAAACGCCGCGCAAGCCGGTGACGAAGGTATCAGCGATCACGGATAGATCACGCATGGTCAGGGCAGTATCTTCCAGCTGGCCGTTGTTGAGGCGGCCGTCGATTACGCTGCGCACCAGGGCGGCCAGCTCTTCGTCGGTCTTTGGGCGCTCGGCACGCGTGCGCGCTTCGCAGCCGTCGGCCAGCATGACCAGGGCGGTCTCGCGGGATTGCGGGCGCGGGCCATCGTAACGGAAATCATCCTGATCCACTTTGGTCTCATCGCCGCCGGCAGCTTCCAGGGCGCGGGCATACTGGTAGCGGGTCACCAGGGTGCCGTGATGCTCCTTGATGAAGTCAATGATGCGCTGCGGCAGGCGATGCTTGTGGGCTAGCTCCACGCCATCCGGCACATGGCGGATGATGCGCTGGGCGCTCTCGTGCGGGGTCAGGTCTTCGTGCGGGTTGTGGGCGCCGGTGACCTGGTTCTCGATGAAGTAGTGCGGCTGGCGAGCCTTGCCGGCATCGTGATAGAGCGAACCGATGCGGGTGAGCAAAGCATCTGCGCCAATAGCTTCGGCTGCCTGCTCAGACAGGTTGGCGATCAGCAGGCTGTGCTGGTAGGTGCCGGGCGCGTGGCGCATGATGAATTGCAGTAGCGGGTGGTCAGGGCGGGTCAGCTCCATGAGCTGCACGGTGGTCGTGAGCCCAAGCCACTGCGCCAGGAAGAGCTGCAGCACGATGGTGAGGCTGGCGGATAAGAAGCCATTGAGGCCAGCCGCACCCAACAGGGTCAGCAAGCCCACTAGGTCGGTAGAAGCGAGCGGCAGGCGGTAGGCCACCAGCACGGCCGCGCCGGCCAGCATGACGGCTGCGCCAGCCCAGAAGTAGGCCATGACGCGCTGGGCGCGCTTGAGGAACAGCACACCAAACAGGCTGCCGAAGAAATAGTACAGCGTAAGGTCAAAGGCATTGGGCAGGTTATAGGCCGCCAGTACGCTGAGGACCAGCGAGAACACCAGGGCGGCCTGGGAGCTATACAGTGTGGCGGATAGCAGCGCAAAGCCCGCCACCGGGAACAGATAGGGCATTACCGTGCGGTCTACGATGACGAAGCGTGCCACCAGCAGGAAGGCGATGAAGAGCGTGGAAACCAGCGTGAGCTCGCGAATTTTGTCGAGCAACTGCGGGCGGAAGCGCAGGAACAGGGCGGCCAGAGCAAAGGCCACCAGCACCAGCATGGCGGCGCCCACATAGTCGCGCCAGCCAGTCTCAGGCTGTACCAGGCCAAACTGCTGCAGAGCTTCCAGGTCAGCCTCGTTGAGCACCTGGCCACGCGAGACAATGATCTCGTTGGTGACGAAGGTGCGCACGGCGGGTGACACCGCCGCGGCCGCCTCCTGGCGGGCGGCTTGGGTCAGCGCCTCAGAGTAGAAACTGTTAGGCGCCACGAAGGCGGAAACGATCTCGGCCACCAGGGTGGCCTGGTCCTGCGGCAACGAGAGGCTGACGAGAGCAGGCACGCTACGGCGAGCTTCATCCAGGCGGTTCTGGCGGATGCTGCTGCGCATGATCTGCTCCAGCACCACAATCGCTTCCTGGCGCACGTTCTGCCAGGCGCTGTCATTGAGCAGCAGGATGGCCTGGGCGCTCTCGCGGCCCAGGGTTACGTTTTGCAGGGCGGTCAGATCGCCGATCTTTTGCTCCAGCGTAGCGTAGGTGTCAGCGCGTACGCTGTCAATGAAATCAACCGCCGAGCGCAGATATTCCAGCTGCTGGCGGGCGACATTGGCATCCGGGGCGCCGTAGACGGGCGCCACCGCGTCGGAGGCCTCGCGGCGGTCACGTTCGGTGAAGACCGCGCTCTGGTAATTGAGGGTGCGGGGCGCGACGATATCCTGGCTGGCCACATCGCCCACCTGGGCGCGCAAACTCGCCTGGCGGGTGGAAAAGGGCATGACCAGGGCCGCAACCGAGATGAGCAGGCAGACCGTCCAAAGGGTCCACAAGAAAGCGCTCCGGCGAGTGGACCAACGCTGCGGTGTGCGTTGGGAATTGGTTTTTTCAGACATAGAGAACAGTGAAAGCTACCCCTGCAATTTCGCCTTGACCAGGGCGCTGATCTGGCCACCGTCGGCGCGGCCCTGCACCTGGGGCAGAACGAGTTTCATGACCTTGCCCATATCAGACGGGGCGCTGGCGCCCGATTCGGCGATGGCGGCGGTGACAATGGCTTCGATCTCATCGGCGCTGAGGCCGGCGGGCAGATAGGCTTCGAGGATGCTGGCTTCCAGCTTGTTGGCCTCAACCAGGTCAGGCCGGGAGGCTTTCTCGCCCTCGGCGATGGCTTCGTGGCGCGACTTGAGCTCCTTCTGGAGGATGGAGATGACGGCCGCGTCATCCAGCTCACCGCGTTTGGCAACTTCGGCTTCCTTCACCGCCGCCAGGGCACCGCGCAAGGTGTTCTTGCGCACGGTGTCATTGGCCCTCATGGCGTCTTTCAGGGCGGTTTCAAGCTCAGCTTTTTTGCTCATAATAGTTTTAATTATACCTTTCAGGATACAGATGAATACGGCTAGAGCGAAGGGCCAATTTCGCAAGATGTTGTTTGTTTTTGTCTGGGGGGGGTATTGCGCCGCAAAGCGGCGCGGGAGTTTGCGCTACAAGCAGAGCCGGAGTTAGAGTGGGCGTAAACGCTGCTTTATGCCATGAAAACATGACTGCCTGGAATATTGGGATCATGTGTCAAGTAACTCACCCAGAAGTCCATTCGCCACGCAAACATCATGTTGTACGGGGCGGGTCTAAGACCGGCCCCTACGGTTGTATAACTACATATAAGGGACGGATGGATTATTGGTTGGGCAGCACGAACTGACCGGGGAGCCAGTGCCCCGCTACCCCAGCGGGTGCTGCATGCGGCGTCCGCCAAGCAGATGCAGGTGCATGTGCGCCACTTCCTGGCGGCCATCGGCGCCAGTGTTCATGATGAGCCGGTAGCCGCTTTGGGCAATGCCCTCCTGCTGGGCCAGTTCCGGTACCAGGGTCAGCATCCGGCCGGCTGCGGCGGCATGCTCAGGCGCCAGGTCGTTGGTGCTGGCCAGGTGCGCATTGGGGATGATGAGGATGTGAGTGGGCGCGAGGGGATGGATGTCACGGAAGGCGGTGACCAGCTCATCCTGATAGAGTTTCGTTGCGGGTAGCTCGCCCGCCACGATCTTGCAGAAGATGCAATCGTTGGCCATGATCTCACCGGAAACAAAGGCGGTGTGCCCAGCTGGGCACACCGCCTTATTATACGAAAAAGCAGACCTGCTTACGGTTGAGCGATGAGGAAGTTGTCGAAGACAACATCCACGCCGCCGACGTCAAAGCTGCCGGCGTAGACGCCGGCATCACCCGTGGTGAGCGAGCTGTCCTGCACCTGGATGAGCTGCGTGCCGTTGGCGTACAGGGTCAGGCTGGAACCTACACAATCGAAGCGAATGCGGTTGGTCTGCGTGCCAGTGTAAATGGCCTCGCTGAACTGCACTTCCTCCATCCCAAGCAGGTTCCATTCACCACTCAAACGACTCCAAACAGAAAAATAGCCATCACTACCAATTCCGGCGGCATAAAAATCTCCGTCTGAGTAGCGGCACAGAAGTCCCATTTCATTTTGATCAGGGCCGGCTATCTTGGCAGAATCAACTTCTACAGAAATGTCACCATAGTTACCTGAAAGAGTGTCGGACCATAAAACAGTATTTGTTTCGCTGACGGTAATGCGATATTTTTCACTGTAATAGCCTTGTGTCCCCAGTGCATCCGATTCGACAACCCAGTCACCACTGGCATTCGAAAAATCATCTTGGAAGATGATTGCGCCTGAAGCCTGATCGCCAAACTGGGCCATCAGGGTTTCCAGCGGGAAAGGAGTTCCGCCAGCCATCATCGTGGCGGCCATGCTCTGGGCTTCATCACTGAGGCCACTGTCGGCCAGCATGGTGGCCATCTGCACGAATTCATCCAGACCCGTGGTGGCGAGGGCGGTGCCTACGGCATTGCCAGCCAGGTCACCAATGTTGGGTAGGCCGGCGCAGGCCAGCGCCAGGGCGCTGAGCAGGGCGATCACAAGCAAAAATTTCTTCACGTGCATTTCTCTCCTTAAAAAAGGTAAGCGGCTGGTGATGCCAGCCGCTTACCCTATTAACCATGGCTACGGGCGATTGGCAACAAAGTTATCAAAGAAAACATCAATGCCCGGCGTAGCAAAGGTGCCAGCGTACAAGCCAACATCACCACTGCCGAACGAGCTGTCGTTGCCCGAGATGAGCTGAGTGCCATTGACATACAGGGTCAGCATGGAGCCAACACAATCCAGACGGACGCGGTTGACCTGGTCACCCAGCAGGATCAGATCGGAGGGCTGCATGCCCTCAGTGCCGACATAGCCGAACTCGCCATCCTGGATCTTGACGATGGCATAGAAGCCATCGCTGCTGATGCTGCCAGCGTAGAAGTTGCTCTCGTCCTGATAGCGGCAGATGACGCCGAACTCATTGTCATCCACGCCGCCGCGCTTGACGCCGTCAACCTCAACGCTGACGTCAGCCACGTCAATGCCCGGGTTGGCCCAGACAGAGGCGTATTCGCCGTTGACGAGGATGTGGTAGCCGCCGTCAACATAGTCGGTCTGGCTGCCATCATCATAGGTAGAGCGATCCCACCCGCTGCTGGTGCTGGAAAAATCATCCTGGAACAGAACGGGGGAGTCTGTTGGGGCGGGCGCCTGGGTGGAAGCACCCGTATTGCCCGTGGGGGCGTCACCCTGAGTTTCAGAGCTGGCGCCAAAGCTGCAGGCCATGCCCACGAGCAGCAACGCCAGTACAACGAACCATATTTGTTTGCGCATTTGCGATCTCCTTAATCACGCAGTCAACGCATTTTAGCACGAGGGTGTTATAGGCCTACTGGGATATTTGTGCTAGCCAGTGGGCGGCCAGGCTGGCCTGGGGACCGACAGGCTGCAGAGCCAGCACGGTATTGAGATGCTGGCGGGCTTCATCAAGCCGCTGGCCAGCCAGCAGAAAGATGCCATAAAAAAGGTGAGCCGATACGTGGTCAGGATCGGCCTGCAGGGCCTGCACGAAGTAGGTCTCAGCCTCGGTGTCACGGCGCAGCAGGGCCAGAGCGCGGGCATTGAGAACCAGATAGTCGGCCTGGCCTGGCTGCTGGTGCAGCAGGCGCTCCAGCGTGGGCAGGCCGATCTCTTCCAGATACAGGGCCGATTCCACGCTGTAAGCGGCCACGGCGCGCCAGATGGCCGGGTCGTTGGGCGCCAAGTCCAGGGCGCGCTGCAGGTACGGCAACGCGCCGGCCGTATCGCCTTTGAGCACGGCATTCTCAGCCAACTGGATCTGCACCAGCGGATTGGTGGGGTGTTGCAGGGCGGCCACGCGCAGGTTCTGCTCGGCGCGCTCAAAGTCGGCCTGGCGCTGCCAGTACAGGGCCAGGAACAAGCGCACCGACAGCGAATTGGGGTCGAGATCCTCCGCTTTTTGCAGGGCTTGCAAGCCGTCTTGCCCGTTCTTTTGCAGAGCTTCGCCAAGATAGGCCCAGGCTTCCGCGTAGTCTGGGTTGGCCTCCACCGCCGCCAGGAAGGCCTGGCGCGCCGCGGCCCATTCGCCCACCGCGGCCAGCGACTGGCCGGTGGCGGTGAGAAGATAGGCGCGGTCGCCACTGAGGCGGCCGCCCTGGATGCCTTGGCGAATGGTCAGCGCCGCGCTGGCGTACGGGCTGTCGATCAGCTCAGCCAGCAGCGGCAGCGCATCCAGCGGCTCGCTGGCGGCGAGCTCGATGGCCTGGCGGTAGGTCTCCTCCAGCGGCGAGGGTGCCACGGTGGCGGTAGGCGTTGGCAGGCCGCCCTGGCGCGGCAGCCAGGTGCGCATCCACCAGGTGGGCAGGGCGAAGACCAGGATGGCGAGCGGGATCAGCAGCCAGAGCTTGCGGGAGACGCGGCGCATGCGGGGATTATAAGAGTCTGGCGGGCGAATGGCTGCAAGGGAGGGACGGCGTATCTAGGTATAATTCAAATCCTGTGCGCTTTTAATCACAAGTTTTTCCTTTATATGGAGTCACATGGACTTTCGACTAAGTGAAGAGCACCTGATGGTGCAAAAAATGGTGCGGGACTTTGTGCAGAAAGAGGTCAAGCCCATTATTCAGGAGTGGGACCGCAAGCAGGAGATGGCCCCTTTCATTTTGCCGCGCATGGCCGAGCTGGGCATCCTGGGCATCAACATCCCGGTGCGCTACGGCGGCCAGGGTTTTGACTACATTACCCTGGGCCTGGTGTGCGAGGAGCTGGAAGCCGGCGACAGCCCGCTGCGCGTAGTGATGTCTGTGCACATGGGCCTGAACAGCATGGCCCTGTTGCAATGGGGCACCGAGGAGCAGAAGCAGAAGTTTCTGACCCCGCAGGCCAAGGGCGAGAAGTACGCCTGCTTTGGCCTGACGGAGCCGGGCGCCGGCTCCGACGTGGCCGGCATGAAGGCCACCGCCCGCCGCGAAGGCGACGAATACGTACTTAACGGCGAGAAGATGTGGATCTCGCTGGCCAGCAAGGCCCACCACGCCCTGATCGTGGCGCGCACCAACCCGGATGCAGAGCCGCATGACGGGCTGAGCGCGTTCATTGTGGAGTTGGATCGCAAGGGCATCACCACCGGCGACATTCACGGCAAGCTGGGTATGCGCGCCGGTTCCACCGGCTACATTGCCATGCAAGACGTGCGCGTGCCGCTGGAGAACCGCCTGGGCGAAGAGGGCGAAGGCTTCAAGATCGCCATGTCGTGCCTGGACAACGGGCGCTACACCGTTGCGGCCGGGGCCACGGGCCTGATCCGCGCCAGCCTGGATGCCAGCGTCAAGTATTCGCACGAGCGCAAGGCGTTCAACAAGGAGATCGGCCAGTTCCAACTGGTGCAGCAGAAGATCGCTTACATGGTGCAGCAATACGAAACCTCGCGCCTGCTGTATCTGAAGGCGGGCTGGCTGAAGAACCAGGGTGAGCGCAACACGCGCGAGACCTCACTGGCCAAGTGGTACGCGACGGACGCGTCGTTCGACGCGGCCTCGGAAGCCATCCAGGTGCATGGCGCCTACGGCTACAGCGACGAGTACGATGTGGAGCGCTACCTGCGCAATTCCAAGGGTGGCGTGATCTACGAAGGCACCAGTGAGATCCACCAGCTGATGCAGGCTGGCTATGCGCTGGGCTATCGCAAGGATGCTGAGCTGCGCTGCGAACTGCCGGCCTACGATGCGGAGTACTGGCAGGCGGAAGGATAGTGAACAGTAAGCAGTGATCGGCGAGCAGGCAAATGGCTGCTACTATCGCTGCATTGCAAATTTACTTGGGGATTGCTTCGCTACGCTCGCAATGACACCCGAGCCGTCTTTGCGAGGCGCAGGCTTGGCCTGCGCACGAAGTAAACCCCGATCTGGATAGCTAAGGAGTAACTCTTGAAGATCGCAGTATTTGTGAAACAAGTGCCGGACTCAGCTGCCAAGCTGTCAGTTGATAACGGCAATGTGAACTGGGGCGACGCCCCGCTGGTGATCAACCCGTGGGATGAATACGCCGTGGAGGCCGCCCTGCAACTGGCCGAGAAGCACAACGGCGAAGTGGCCGCCATCAGCCTGGGCGGCGAGGACGCCAAAGAGGCGCTGAAGCACGCCCTGGCCATGGGAGCGGGCAGCGCCACGCTGATCAGCGACCCGGCGCTGGCGAATGCCGACGCAGCCGCGGCCGCCAAGGTGTTTGCGGCGGCAGTGCAGAAGCTGGGCGGCGTGGACCTGGCCATCTTCGGCAAGCAAGCCATCGACTCGGACACCGGGCTGGCCCCGGCCATGACCGCCCGCGTGCTGGGCTGGCCGGCCTTGAGCATGGTGGCCGCCATCCCCTCGCTGGAGGCGGGCAGCATCAAGGTAGAGCGCGCCATCGAAGAAGGCCGCCAGGTGGTGGAAAGCAAGCTGCCGGCGGTGCTGAGCATCGTCAAGGATTTTGCTGAGCCACGCTATCCGTCGTTCATGGGTATTCGCAAAGCCTCCAAGGCCGAAGTGCCGGTATGGAGCCTGGGTGACCTGGGTATCAGCGCTCCTGAATCAAAGGTGAGCTGGACCGAGATCACTGCCCCGGCCGCGCGCGAGGTCAGCAACGAGATGGTGACCGGCGCCAACGCCGACGAGATCGCCGCCAAGCTGGCCGACCTGATCATTGCTGAGGGGGTGCTGTAATGGCCTGCATTTGGGTATACGTAGACCATTTCAAAGGCACGGCCCTGCCCGCCTCGTATGAAGCCATCGCCGCCGCCAAGACCCTTGGCGGCAAGGTGACCGCCCTGGTCTTCGGCCAGGGCGTGGACGCGCTGGCCCAGACCGCCTTCCACTATGGCGCGGACGAAGTGCTGCTGGGCGATGACGCCAGCCTGGCCGATTACCGCGCCGAAGCCTATGCCAGCTTGCTGAGCAAACTGGCCAAAGAGCAACAGCCGGATGCGGTGCTGTTCCCGACCAGCATCCGTGGCCGAGAGATCGCCGCCATGGCGGCGATCGACCTGGACACGGGGGTGCTGGTGGACGTGACCGAGATCAGCAAAGACGGCGACAACTTCGCCGCCACCCACCCCATCTATGCCGGCAAGCTGTTGAGCAAAGTGACAGTGAGCGCCAAACCGGCGTTGATCACGCTGCGCGGCCGCGCCTTTGGCAAGCCGGTGGCGGATGCCAGCCGCAGCGGCACGGTAACCAAGGTCGCCGCGGCCGTAGCCGATGGCGACCTACCGACCAAAGTGGTGGACTACGCCACCGTGGAAGGCCGGGTGAGCCTGGGCGATGCCGGCGTGATCGTTTCGGGCGGGCGCGGTGTGGCCAACAACCCGGCCCTGACCCCGCCAGCCGAGATCACCGACGAAAAAGAGAAAGAGATCTGGCGCGCCCAGCAGGGCTTCATCATGCTCGGCGAACTGGCCCAGACCCTGGGCGGCGCGGTCGGCGCCAGCCGGGCCGCGGTGGATGCGGGCTACATTCCGTATGCCAACCAGGTCGGACAGACCGGCAAAGTGGTCTCGCCCGACTTGTACATTGCGCTCGGCATCTCGGGCGCCATCCAGCATTTGGCGGGCATGCGCACCAGCAAGGTCATCGTGGCGATCAATAAGGATCCCGATGCACCCATCTTCAAACTGGCCCGCTTTGGCGTAGTGGGCGATCTGTACGAGATCGTGCCGGCGTTGACCAAGGCGTTGAAAGAACGGCTGGGGAAATAGCTGAGATTTTTTAGCAATTGATTAACTTAAAAAGAGGAGCAGCAAATGCTGCGCCTCTTTTTTTTTGCGATAACCTACTTGGGGAGTGCTTCGTCTGCGCTGCTTCGCATCGCACTCCTCGCAAAGACATTCCAGACTATCATTGCGAGGCGCAGGCTTGGCCTGCGCACGAAGCAATCTCCAAGCCTAAATGGTAAGTACTAGCCCGGATAGCTGAATTCGCCGATCTGCTCACCGTTAAGCCAGACGCTGTACTCGCCATCCGCCAGGCCATCCAGCGGGATGGCGATGGATTCATCGAAAGGTTGCAGCACCTGCATGCAGGTCACGGCCGGGTCAACGGTGGTGTAGACGCTGACGTGGATCTGGTTCTGGGCGTTGGCTTCGGCGATCTCGTAGGCCAGTTCATGGCACGGGGTGGGTAGGTTGCCGGACATCGCCAGGCGCAACTGGATCGGGAAGCTCTCCATGATCAGCAGGTCGGCCGAGTCAAAGTACACCGGGCCTTGCCCTGCTGGCGCAGTTGGCGCCCCACAGGCAGCCAGTACGGCTGCCAAAATAATAAAGAAGATGATGTGCTTTTTCATACTCGTAGAACGCCTCCACTTGATGAAATGTTCCTGCTTCGCGCAACCGCCGCGCATTAATGCTGATTAAACCATGCGCGGCGCCGCAGCGCAGCACAGGCTAAAACGATACAATCGTTTTTATGAGCCAGTTGCACCGCCTTGAGGCGCGCCTGCAGCGATTGATAGAAGACGGCACAGCGCGTTTATTCTCCACCCAGGACACCAAGGCCATTCTGGCCTCCCAACTCATTGAAGCTATGCAAGCCGAAGTGCAGTTTGCCGGGGGCGAGCAGCTGCAGGCGCCAGGCATTTATACGATCCTGGCCCACCCGGAACATGCCAGCGGGCTGCGCGCCAACGCGGGCTTGCTGGAGGAGTTGAGCGAGGCGCTGCGCCACGCCGCGGCCGAATCGGGGATTGCCATGGCGGGCGAGCTGGTGCTGCACGTGGCCCCACAGGATGGCCTGGCCGAAGGCGAGTTCCGCGTGCGGGCGGCCGGCGTGGGCGAGAGCCTGGGCGCTACGCAAAGCCTGGATGCCAATGGCGCAGCCGGCGAGGTGCAGATCCCCGTCGGCGCGTTCCTCATCGTGGCCGGCTCAGATGTCTTCCCGCTCACCCAGGCCATCATCAACATTGGCCGCAAGAACGATAACCAACTCGTGATCGAGCACCCGCAGATCTCACGGCGGCATGCCCAGCTGCGCGCCATCGGCGGGCACTACCACTTCTTTGACTTGGGTTCCACCGGCGGCACGCGCATCAACGGCGTCGAAGCCAAGAGCGCCGTGCTGCTGGCCGGCGACGTGATCCAACTGGCGGGCGTCGTGCCGCTCATCTACGGGCAGGACGCCGCCACAAGCAAGGCGCAGGAAACCCAGGAGATCCACACCAGCGCCAACCCTGTGAAGTAATGGCAGAGCTCCCCGCATACCTCTTGCTTGGCCTGCGAGCGCTGATGGCCCTGGCGCTGTACGGCTTCCTGGCATGGTGCTTCCTCACGCTATGGCGTGAGCTGAAGCAGCAGGCCATGAACCTGGCGCGCCAGCGCATCCCTGCCCTGCTGATAACGCAGGACGGCGACGCCAACCAGCAGCTGCGCTTCGCCACGGCCGAAGTGACCCTGGGGCGCCACCCCAGCTGCGAATGGGTGCTGGCGGATGAGACCGTCTCCTCCCGCCATGCCCGCCTGGTGTTCCACCATGACCACTGGTGGCTGGAAGACCTGGCCTCGCGCAATGGCACTTTTCTCAATGGGGATGCCCTGCACGCTCCTGTGGTGTTAACCAGTCAGGACCATATTCGCTGCGGCCAGGTGAGCTTTACCCTGCATATTGAGGCGTTGCCGCAGGCCACACCACAGACACAGGAGCAGGCATGAACCCAACCCCCGAACTCGCCATCATTGGAGGCTCCGGCTTGTACGACATGCCGGGCCTGGAAGACAAACAGGAGCATAAGGTCAATACTCCGTTCGGCGAGCCCAGCTCGCCGGTGGTGGTGGGCACGCTGGAGGGACGCCGAGTGGCGTTCCTGGCGCGCCACGGCGTCAAGCACACCATCTCGCCCACGCATGTAAACTACCGCGCCAACATCTACGCGCTCAAGTCATTGGGAGTGCGCTGGGTGGTGGCGGTCAGCGCCTGCGGCTCGCTGCGCGAGGATTTTGAGCCGGGCCATATTGTGGTGCCCAGCCAGCTATTCGACCTAACCCGCCGCCGGGTGAACTCGTTCTTCGATGACCCCGGGCTGGTGGCGCACATTGGCGTGGCTGACCCGTTCTGCAACAGTCTCGGCCAGCAGATCTACGATGCCTGCAAAGCCGCTGGCGCCACGACCCACCTGGGCGGCGATTTCATCACCGTGGAGGGGCCGCGTTTCTCTACCCGGGCCGAATCCAACATCTATCGCTCGTGGGGACTCTCCATCATCGGCATGACCACATCGCCCGAAGCGTTCCTGGCCCGCGAGGCCGAGCTGTGCTACGGCGTGATGGCGCACGTGACCGACTATGACGTATGGCACCAGGAGCCGGTGAGCGTGGATATGGTGGTGCGCACTCTGCAGCAAAACACGCTCACCGTGCAAGATGCCATTCGTAAGCTGGCCGCGGGCCTGCATGCGCCGGAGTGCGCTTGCGACGAAGCGCTGGCCACGGCGCTGATCACTCACAAGAGCAACATCGCGCCCGCGGCGCGCAAGAAGCTTGGCATCCTGGTTGAGAAATATTTGAACGAATGAAAGTTCCGCGCCCACTGAGGCACCTGCTGCCCGCCAGCGTCTCCGCCAGCCTGCTTCGGCTGGCGGCGGCCTTCCTGGGCCTGTTCGCGCTGGCGCTGACCCTTTCGCCGG
Source organism: Anaerolineales bacterium (assembly GCA_025808555.1). Lineage (NCBI taxonomy): Bacteria > Bacillati > Chloroflexota > Anaerolineae > Anaerolineales > Anaerolineales bacterium. The sequence goes on from CP075526.1 coordinate 696,293, forward strand.
CGGTGCGCCAGCGCAGCCTGCTGCCGCTGGCCGAGCTGCGCTGGGCGCACTGGCTGGGCGTGGTGGTGTGGGTGCTGGCGCTGTTCTGGCTCGACCGGCGTACGCGCGCCAGCCTGCCCAACCGTGACCCCTTCATCATTCCGGTGGCTGGTCTGCTGGCTGGCTGGGGCTTGCTCACGATCTGGCGGCTCACCTTCGAGTTTGGCCTGCGCCAGACCGCCTGGCTGGCGGTGAGCTGCGCCCTGTTCGTGCTGGCGCTGCGCTTCCGCGAGCGCATTTTGCCCATGTTGCGGCGCTACAAATATGTGTGGCTGCTGGCTGGCCTGCTCATCACTGCGCTCACGTTCCTGTTCGGCACCAACCCGTCAGGCATTGGGCCGGATCTATGGCTGGGTTGCTGCGGTCTGTATTTTCAACCCTCAGAACTGCTCAAGCTGCTGCTCATCATTTACCTGGCGGCTTACCTGGCCGACCGCCAGCCGCTGATGACCGGGCTGCTGCCGCTGCTGGCGCCCACGGCAGTGATGACCGGCGCGGTGTTGTTGTTGCTTATGGTGCAGCGCGATCTCGGCACGGCCTGGGTCTTTATCTTCATTTACACGATCCTGATCTACATCGCCGCGGGCAAGCGGCGTGTACTGCTGGCCAGCGCGCTGGTGCTGATCCTGGCGATGGTGGCCGGCTACGAACTGGTGGGCCTTGTGCATGCCCGCATCGACAGCTGGCTAAACCCCTGGGTAGACCCGACCAATCGCTCCTACCAGATCGTGCAGGCGCTGATGGCGATCGCCGCCGGCGGCATGTTCGGCCGCGGGCCTGGCCTGGGCAGCCCGGGCTTTGTGCCCGTGGCCCACAGCGACTTTATCTACACCTCCATCGTGGAGGAAAGCGGCCTGCTGGGCGCCATCGCCCTGCTGGCGCTGATCGCCTTCCTGGTGGTACGCGCCCTGCGCATCTCGCTGCATGCTCGGGACGCTTACCAGCGCTATCTGGCCATCGGCCTGGCCGCCTACATCGCCAGCCAGAGTTTGCTGATCATTGGCGGCAACATCCGCATGCTGCCGCTGACCGGCGTCACCCTGCCGTTCGTCTCCTACGGCGGCTCATCCATGCTGGTCTCGTTCTTTGCATTGCTGCTGCTGTCTCTGGTGAGCCATGACGGTGTGCACCGTTCGGCGCCGGTGCTCAACAGCCGCCCCACCCTGATCATTGCCGGGCTGTTGCTGGGCGCGTTCGCCCTGGCGGCCGCCATCACCGGCTGGTGGGGTGTAGTGCGCGGGCCAGACCTACTAACGCGTAACGACAATGCCCGCCGCGGCCTGTCTGACCGTTACGTCTGGCGCGGCGCCCTGCTGGATCGTGACTATGAGCCACTCTCGCGTACCGGCGGCGCGGCCAGCGAGTACACGCGTGACTATGTTGAACCGAGCCTGGGCAATATTCTGGGCTATTCGCACCCGCAATTCGGCCAGTCTGGCCTGGAAGATGGGCTCGACCCGATCCTGCGTGGCGAAGAACGCCAGCCAGCCTGGGGCCTATGGATGAGCCATATTCTGTACGGCCAGCCATCGCCCGGGCTGGATGTGCAATTGAGCCTGGACCTGGAGCTGACCCTGTACAGCATGCAAGCGCTGGAGGGCCAGCGCGGCGCTGCAGTGGTGATGGATGCGGCCAGCGGTGAAGTGCTGGCAATGGCATCCCAGCCCAGCTTCAATGCCAGCACTGTGGCTGAAGACTGGCCCGCCCTGCTGGAAAGCGAATATTCGCCATTGATGAACCGCGCCGTGCAAGGCGCCTACCCGCCGGGCGGCGCCCTGGGGCCATGGCTGCTAGCCGCCGCCCGCAGCCAGGACATACTGCCCGAGCCCAGCGCTGAGACAAGCTATGTGCTGAACGGCGTGACGCTGGAATGCACTCGGGAACCTGCTCAGCTGGAGTGGGACGCGTTGATCGCAGGTGCGTGCCCGGGCGCGCTGGCGCAGTTGGGCCTGGCGCTGGGCGAGCAGAACCTGCTGGCCCTGTACAACACGCTGGGCCTATATAGCGCACCCAGCGTGCCGCTGCGCCAGCCGGCGTTCACTGCGCCGGCCAGCCTGCCGCGGCCGGGTGAGGCCGCCACCGGCCAGGCAGGGATGCTGGTGAGCCCGCTGCAAATGGCCCGCGTGGCAGCCACGCTGAGCAACGGCGGCCAGCTGCCGGCTGCCCAGCTGGCGCTGGCGGTGAAAGACGCCAGCGGCGAGTGGCTGCCATATACGGAGGAAGCGGCCGCGCAAGCAGTGCTGACCAGCGCGGCCGCCTTCAGCCAGGCCCAGCGCCTGGCCGCCAGCGATGAGCCGATATGGGAACTGAGCGCAACCGCGCTCGGCGCCAGCGGGCAACGCTACGCCTGGTACCTGGCCGGCAGCCTGAGCCGCGGCAACCAGCCGACCCGCGTGGTGGTCGTGCTGCTGGAGGATGCCAGCCCGGCACGTGCCATGTCCATCGGCCGCGAACTGCTGCTGGCGGCGTTGGATGGATAGAAACTAAGCTGCCTTAATTTGCAGGCTCCACAAGATATCTGACAACCGTATTTTGATCGATCACAGGCGGGGCCATGAAGCCGTAGTCGATCCGTACAATGCGTCCCTTTGTCACCTGCAAAGTAATACTGGCACCACGGTCGGTGAGGAACACCAGCGCATATTCGCCGCGGGGGTAATTTTCATCGGAGTAGGCCGCATCGGAGACTTCGTAAACTGCGTATAAGCTTTCGATCTGGACCCCGTTCCAGCTCTCAATATCGCTCCTGCGGATAAAGTTGCCCTCGGCTCCAAGAAAGGGCAGCACTTCAACCATAGCGCCTTCGGCCTCGTCGGGCAGGCACTTCGGTGGCCCGCCCAGCCCTTCTGCGTTTGTGCAGTAGGCTGGGGTGAATTCGATCAGGGAACGCAACTGGGCAGCATCTCCGCTGAGTGCAATTTCAATAATACTGTCCAGTTCGGCGATCCCTGTTCGCTCGTTGAGCTGAGTTGGAGCGGCACACGCAGACACGAAGATAGCGAGGGCAGCAATAACAACGATGCAGGTTCTTTGGTTCGACATGATAGGCTCCTGTTTTTTGTGCAATTGGACTGTTAGGAAGTACAACGATGGAGCAAACCCAAAAGTTTCTGATTGACAGGCAAGCGTTTACTTGCCATACTCTACTCCGTGGACCTGCTCTTCAAGGCACTGGCCGACCCAACCCGCAGAAACATTCTTGACGAACTGAGCAAGCACGACGGTCAAACCCTGTTCGAGCTGTGCCAGCGTCTATTGTTTGAGCACAAGGTGGAATCCTCACGCCAGGCCATATCCCAGCATCTAGATGTGCTCGAGGCGGCAGACCTGATCCGCGTCGAGCGCAAGGGCCGCTACAAATTCCACTTCATAAATACCGAACCATTGAAAGCCATCCAGCAGCGCTGGAGCGGCAAGGAGGCTTCATGAGAATTTACATCACCAGCGTCCCCATCTCGGATTACGAGAACGCCGTGTCCTTTTATACGGAAAAGATGGGCTTTGTGAAGAAGCGCGATGTGGAGATGGGTCACGCCATGCGTTTCATCACCCTGGTCTCGCCCGAGGACCCGGAAGGGCCGGAGCTGCTGCTGGAGCCCAACGCCGAGCACCGCGGCATCAAGGCCCTGCGTGAAGCGCTGGCCGAGGATGGCATCCCCATCACCTCGTTCGCGGTCAAAGACTTGGACGCCGAGTACAAACGCCTGAGCGAGCTGGGCGTGCTATTCACGCAGAAGCCCATGCGCCAGGGCGGCTGGTATTCGGCGGTGCTGGATGACACCAACGGCAACCTGATCGAGCTGGCCGAAGTGCCGAGCGCGTAAGCAAAAGCCCGTGGCATCACCACGGGCTTTTTATTGGCATGCTGGCCTGGCTTATGCGCGGGCGGCCATCATCCAATGCGTGCCAAACTTATCGGTGAGCATGCCCAGCTCCTGGCCCCAGGGTTGCTTCTCGAAAGGCATAAAGACCGCGCCGCCCTCCGCCAGGGCTTTGAAGTACTCGCTCAGCTTGGCCACATCCGTACCGGCTACGCAGACGCGCACGTTGTCGCCAAAGGTGGTGGTCATGCCCGGCACAGTGTCGGCGGCGAACAGGGTCAGGAACTCGTTATCCAGTTCGGCGTGCATCACTTTGTGCGCTTCGTTCTCAGGCATCTCGTACATGTCGCGGTAGTAATTCACCACCAGTTCGCCCCCGAACACGGCTTTGTAAAACTGCAGGGCCTGATCACAGGTGCCGTCAAACGTAAGGTTGGGCAACAGCTGCACTGCTTGCTTCATTGTATATCTCCTCTGCTAATATGCAAGTATATACTTGCATATTAGCAGGAGACGGCATAGATGTAAAGGGTAGAAAAATAGAGCGAGCAGCCCTTTTGCAGCTGTATCTGCGCTTCTAAAACTCAACGCGCACGAAGCGGCGCTTGCCGACCTGCAGCACGCCGGCGGCAGGCAGCGGAGCGGCTGGGTCTGTCAGCGCCTCGCCATCCAAACGGACGCCATTTTGCTCCACCAGGCGACGGCCCTCGCTCTTGCTCTTGACCAAACCAACGGCCAGCAAAATGTCGAGCAAGGATTGGCTCTTATCCACAGTAAACGTATCCATCGCCGTTGGTACGTCGCCCTGCTGAAATACGCGGTCAAAGTTTTGGCGGGCGGCTGCGGCCGCCTCGGCGCCGTAGAAGATGCCGGTGATCTCGGCGGCCAGCTCGGCTTTGGCTTCACGCGGGTGTAGGCTGCCGTCGGCGACGGCCGCCTCGCGGCGGGCCACCTCGCTGGCGTTCCAGCGGGTGGCCAGGCGCATGTAGGCGCCCATGGCCTTATCCGGCACGCTCATCACCTTGCCGAACATGTCGTTGGCGTCGGTATTGAGCGGGATATGGTTGCCGAGCGACTTGCTCATCTTGATCTCGCCATCCGTGCCGGGCAGGATACCGAGGATGATGCCAATGTTGGGTTTCTCACCCATGGCGCTCATCAGCTTGCGCCCGGCGGTGAGGATATTGAAAAGCTGGTCCGTGCCGCCCACCTGCACATCGGTCTTGAGGGCGTAAGCATCGTAGCCCTGCATGATGGGATAGAAGGTCTCGTGCAGGTAAATGGGGTCGCCCTTCTCCCAGCGCAAGTGGAAGTTCTCACGCGTGACGAACTGTTGCAGGGTGAAGTTGGCCGCCAGTTTGATCAGGTCGGCAAAATCGAGCTTGGAGAGCCATTCGGCGTTGTGGCGCACCTCGGTCTTGTCGCGGTCCAGCACGCGGAAGGCCTGCTCGGCATAGGTCTGCGCGTTCTGCTCCACTTCTTCGGCGGTTAGCTGGGGACGCAGCTGATCCTTGTCGGACGGGTCGCCGATCAGCGAAGTGAAGCTGCCGATGAGGAAGACGACATGGTGCCCAAAATCCTGGAACTGGCGCAGCTTGCGCATGGGGATGGTGTGGCCCAGGTGCAGATCCGTAGTGCGCGGGTCAAAGCCGGCATAGACGCGCAACGGGCGGCCGCTGGCCTGCGCCTCGTTGAGGCGCTGGCGCAGCTCGGTCTCCATGGCTTTGGCCAGCTGCGGGTCACCGTATTCGGTGCCCTGCATCAGAGTTTGGACTTGCTCTTCAATGTTCATGCTCGACTCCGTTAAACAAAGACGCCCTCGTTGGCGAGGGCGCGCAGATTGCCCGTCACCAGCTCAGCAGGTCGGGGCGTATGCATATGCCGGGGCAAATTCTGCGTGCATGTTGGCATTATAGCATGCGGGTGACAGCAGAACCGGCGTGCTATAATGCGCAGGTTGCACCATCACGGCCATGCAACCAAGCTTAAAGGAACTCGTCCTCGTCCTCAACACCAACTACGAACCGATCAACGTTTGCACCATACGCCGCGCCATGGGTCTGATCTTTTCTGAGAAGGCCTCCATGCTCCAGAACGGCCGCGGCGAGATCCACACGGCTCGTCAGGTGTACCCAGCCCCCTCCGTCATCCGGTTGGAGCGTATGGTGCGCCGCCCCCGCCCCAAAGTCAAGCTGAACAAGCAGGAAATCTTCCGCCGAGACGGGCATACCTGCCAGTATTGCGGCCGCAAAGATGTGGAGCTGACCCTCGACCATATCCTGCCGCGCCGCCTGGGCGGCCGTCACAGCTGGGAGAATCTGATCACCGCCTGCCGGGCCTGCAACCACCAAAAAGGCGGCCGCGTGCTGGAGCACGCCGGCATGCAGCTGCTCAGCCAGCCGCATGCGCCCGCAGCCTCGGCCCAGTACATCTTTGGCCGCTATCTGGCCGAGAACATGGATTGGAATAGCTTTATCACTGGCTGGTAAGGTGCGCAGCACCTTACCAGCAGTAGCACCGGATTGACTTGCTGCGCACCTTTTAGGAGAAGCTACTCGGCTGCGCCGAGTGACGCTTCTCCGCGCCATAGTCTTCCAGGAAGTTCCGTGCATCCTGAGCGAAGCGAAGGATCATCGTGGCCTCAATATAAAAAGTCACGCGCTGCATAGAAGATTTGCCAGCAAGTAACAAAAAAAGGCGGCCTGTTGGCCGCCTTTTTTTGTTACTTGCGCTTCTTCTTCTCTGGCCGGGTGTGCCGATAGATCAGCGTACCGGCCGCCAGCACCAGCACGACCGCCATCAGGGTCTGGTTGGCGTTGAAACCGCCCACCTGTGAAGCATCCAAACGCAGGAAGTCGAGCAGGATGCGGATGGTTGGATAGGTGATGAGGTAGGTTAGGAAAATATCGCCCGGCTTGAGCACTTTGCCGTACTTGCGGCCCAGCCAGACCAGGAATATGACCGTGACCAGGCTCCACAAAGACTCATACAGAAAGATGGGGTGATAGCGGGCCACGTCGGCGAACTCAGGCAGGCGGTGGACCGGGTCAATGGTGATGGCCCAGGGCAGATCGCTCGGCGCGCCATAAAGCTCCTGATTAACAAAGTTGCCCCAGCGACCGATGGCTTGGCCGAGGGCCAGCGGAGCGGCGATGACATCCAGCCAGGCGGGCAACTTCTCGCCGTGCCTGCGGGCCATGATGTACAGCGCGATCACGCCGCCCACCACCGCGCCGGGGATGCCCAGGCCGCCGCGCCACACCGCAATCGCATCCAGCGGGTGGGTGAGATAGTACATGGTGGTGACGCCCGCCTCCACCATGCTGGGCGGCGGAGTGAGGATGTGCCACAGACGAGCGCCAATGATGCCGCCCAGCACGATCCACAGCAGGCTATCCCAGATGAATTCGCTGTTCATCTTGCGTTCCTTGGCGATGCGCTCGCCCAGGTAGGCCGCGGCGATCACGCCGCTCATCAGGATCAGGCCGTAGAAGTGGATCGTGAGCGGCCCGATATAAATTGCAGTTTGGTCAATTGACATGGAAACTCCTTACTTGCGAGGCTTGCGCGCTACGCCCCGTTTGCCGGGCGCGGCGGCTTTGGCCGCAGGCAGCTTGCGCGCTTCGCTGCGCACATGCCAGATGCGTTGAATAGCAGTGAGGTTTGCACCAATGGCGATGATGCTGACGCCGATCAGCGGGATATTGAATAACAGCGTAGGTCCAAGGATGAAATAGCGCTCCACCCGGCTGAGCAGGCCCACTTTGGCCTCCAGCCCAACGCTTTGAGCGCGCGCACGAATGTACGAGACCAATACCGAGCCAAAAGCGCCCAGGTAGCTGGCCACCGCCAGCCAGTGGTTGTTGTTGAGGCTGGCCCACCACAGCAGGCCACCGTAGACCACCAGCTCGCCGTAGCGGTCACTGACCGAGTCGACAAAGGCGCCGAATTCCTGCGATTCGCCGCGGCGGCGGGCCAGGGCGCCATCCAGGGCATCGAAGGGCGTCATGAGCAGCACCATCAAGCCCGCCATCGAAAAATTGCCCTGGGCGGCGAACCAGGCGCCGACCGAGATGCCCAAAAAGCCCACGATGGTGAGCATGTTGGGGGTGACGCCGAGTTTGTCCAGAAGTTCAACGGTGGGATTGATAAGCCAGGCAAAACTAATGCGCAGGCGGTCAGTGAAGGTTATGGGGTCGCGCATGGAAGGATTGTATGCTACTGGAGCGCACGCGCGGTGTCAAGCAAGGTCATCACCCTCGCCCTCGCTGCCAAAGTGGTCCAGGTCCATCAGGACTTCGCGCTCGCGGCCTCCGCTTTGCGCAGGGCCGAGCACGCCCATCTCTTCGAGCTCATCTACCAGGCGGGCCGCCCGCGGGTAGCCCACCTTGAGGGCGCGCTGTAAGTGCGAGGCGCTCGACTTGCCGGTGACGCGGATCACATCAATAGCCCGGTCGATCAGCTCATCGCGGTCTTCGCTCAGCGCTTCGCGCTGAAGCAAGCCATCCCACGGGGCCGAGACATCCTCATCCGGCGGCCAGGCCTTCTGCCAATAAGCGATCACCGCTTCGATCTCGGCATCGGTGATCATGACGCCCTGGGAGCGCATGGGGCCGGCCGCCTCAGGCGAGAGGTACAGCATATCGCCGCGGCCCAGCAGAGATTCGGCGCCAGTGGTATCGAGGATGACGCGCGAGTCGATCGCCGAGGCGACCGCGAACGAGATGCGCGCCGGGAAGTTGGCCTTGATCAGGCCGGTGACCACATCCGTACTGGGTCGTTGGGTGGCCACCACCAGATGGATACCCACGGCACGAGCCATCTGCGCCAGGCGCACCAGGGTGCTTTCGGTGTGCTCGGCGGTGTTCATCATCAGGTCGGCCAGCTCATCGATCAGCACGACGATGCGCGGCAGGCGCTCGCCGTCTTCGTTCTTCTCGACCTTGCGGTTGTACCCGTCAATATCGCGCACACGCTCCTGCTCCAGCAGTTTGTAGCGGCGCTGCATCTCGGCCACCACCCAGCGCAAGCTGGCAGTGATGCGCTCAAGCTCGGTCTCGACTTTGCCGATCAGGTGCGGCAACCCGTTGAAACGCACCAGCTCCACCATTTTGGGGTCGAGCATCACCAGACGCAGGTCGGCCGGGCTGTTGTTCATCATCAAGCACACTGCGATGGCCGAGATGAGTACAGACTTGCCGGAGCCGGTGGTACCGGCCACCAACAGATGCGGCATGCGCGCCAGGTCGGCTGCCAGTGGCTCACCGGACACATCGCGCCCCAGCGCAATGCCCAGTTGCGAGTTGAGCTTGTGGAACGCCATGCTCTCGAGGATGGGGCGCATGCGCACCGTCATCGTGCGCAGATTCGGCACCTCGATGCCTACATAAGAGCGGCCCGGCACCGGCGCCTGGATGCGCAGGCGCTGGGCGGAGAGCGCCAGCGCCAGGTCACGCTGCAGGGCCGAGATCTGGGCCACGCGCACGCGCTGGCCGCCCTCGCCCTGCGGGTCGCCGGGGCGTTGGATGTAGCCCGGCTCCACGGCGAACTGCGTCACCGTCGGGCCGACTTGGAAGTCGATCACTTTGGCAGGCACACCCAGCTCGGCCAGCGCTTTCTCAAGCAGGCCGGCCATCTCGTTGATGTGGCGCTCATCGGGGCGTGTGGTGCGCTCCTCCACCAGCAGCTTGAGCGGCGGCAGGTCGGCCGAGCGCGGCACGGCCGCCTTGGCGGGTTTCTTCTGCTCTTCGCTGAGTTTGAAATCTTTGCGGAATTCGGCAGGCACGCGTTGGCGGCGCGGGCGCGCCGGCGCAGGTTCATCGTCCGGCTCGTTGTCAACGCCCATGGGCGAGGCGGTGAAAACGGGCTCGTCGTCAAATTCAAAGCTCGGCAGCTTGGGCTCAGCGCCATGTCCACCCAACTGACCGCGCAACCAGGCCACCTGGCTAAAGGCCCACAGGCCAGCCAGGCCAGCCACTGCCGCGAACACTAAGCCGGTAATGCCCATCGCCAACCAGCTGGGCAGCACGCTGTCCAGTAATAAGTGCAGACCTTCAGCCAGCCCCCAGCCGATGAGGCCGCCGGCGCGGCCAGCTTCTGCCTGCTCCAGCGAGAGCCCGGTGACCAGGCTCAGCAAGCCCAGCGCGGCGAAGACGGCAATTTCAAAAGCGATCAGGCGCGCCGGAGTCAGGCTTGCGCCCAGGCGGCGACGCTGCAATAGCTGCCAGCCTGCCAGGCCCAACCCGATCACCACCAGCACCGAGCCCCAGCCCAGCCAGCGGCGCCACACGCCCACCCAGGGGGTGAGCCAGGCGCCGCCCGTCAGGCCGAGCAGGCCGAGGATGGTAATGACAGCCAGCGCGATAAGCAACACCCCGACCACATCGGAGACATAGTCGGCCGGGCCACCTTGCAGCCAGCCCACCCGCTCCCACAGGGAGCGTTGTGGCTGGCGTTCAGTGGCCATATTGTTCTGCTTCGCAGAACTGGAGAAGCTGCTCGGCTTTGCCGAGCGACGCTTCTCCGAGTTTCTCTCAGGCATGACTATCTCCGCCTATAACGGTTTCTAAGCATGCTCCCCGGGAGTTTCGAGCCAGGCCGGGCCTTCGGCCTGGTCCTTCCACGGCTCGCCCAACAGCTGCAGGCTGAGGCGCTGGCGGTCGGATTCGACCTGGAGCACCTTGACCTGCACTTGCATGCCGGCTTCCAGCACCAGGCGTGGGTCCAGGCGGTGGTGCAGGCCCATCTGGGTAATGTGTATCAAGCCTTCCAGTCCCTCTTCCAGTTTGGCGAAGGCACCAAAGTGTACAACTTCAGTGATCTCGGCGCTGGTTTCTGCGCCTTCGGGGAAGCGTTCCATCACGGTGGCCCAGGGGTTGTGCTGGCCGCGCTTGACGCTGAGCGAAACCCGCTCCAGATCGCTGTTGATCTCAAGCACCACTACCGAGAGCACCTGGCCGGGCGAAGCGATCTCGCGCGGGTGGCCCACACGGCCCCACGAGAGCTCGGAGATGTGTACCAGCCCTTCCACCCCGCCCAGGTCAATGAACAGGCCAAAGTTGGTGACGTTGGTGACCTTGCCTTCCACCTGTTGGCCGGGCTGCAGGGTTTGCAGCAAGCCCTGGCGCGAGCCGGGGGCGCTTTCAGCAGCCCGCTCGGAGAGCACAATCCGGCCGCGCTCCGGGTCACATTCGATCACCTTGAGCTCCATCTCTTTGCCCATGTAGCTTTCGAGCAGCTTTTCGGTGACACGCTGGCCACTGGCCGTGGCGGCCAGGTGCGAGCGGGGCACAAAGCCTTGGAATTCCTGGGCGCGCACCAGCAGGCCGCCCTTATTCCAGCTCACCACTTCGGCATAGCAGACGGTTTCGTTCTCCTGCAGCTCCAGCACGCGGCGCCAATCCACCCAGCCCATGCTCTCATCGGCCTTAGGCGCCGGCGTGCGGCCGCCGTGGCGGTTCCCCCCCCGCGGGCCGGCTGGCCGCTGGCCGGGGCGCTTGGCGCCCGGGCGGCGGTTGGGCGCAGCCGAACCAAGATGGTCATCAGCCAGCGAGCCGCCCCACCCTTCACTGCGCGGGGCCGAAGAGTTTCTGGCACGGTTGTACTCGTTCATCAGTGTGTTTCCTTTCCATTCTTTACGGCAAGAGTGTCTTTTTCCATTTCAAGCAAGCTGCGCGCCACACTCTCGATGGCGACGCGCTGCTTGCGATACAGATCAGCTTCAGACATGGTCAGGCGCATGGCTACCTCGCGCACCTTGCGGCCCTGCATGAACTTCATTTCGAGCAGGTTGTAGAGCATCCACTCACCGTTGAGGCGGGGTTCACCTTCGGGTTTGTTGCGCTCAATGGCGGTCTTCAGAATCGAGCGCACCGCCAACGACGGGTTGCCCTCGTGCTGCTCCAGCGCGCTTTGCACCACCTGCAGGCCGCGCAGCGGGCTCTGGGTCAGCTTGGGGCCGCCCCAGTAATGCGTAAGCGCATCCCGCACCCACTTGACCAGGTCTTTGTACTTGGGCAGTGCCTCAACATCACTGAGCACTTCACCCTGGTCGTAGCGCGAGGCAGCGCGTAAACGCTGAATGACCTCAACCCGCGGGGTAAGGCTTTGCAGCGAGCGCAGCACATCGCCCTGCTGGCGGCGGTCTTCCAGCGCCTGGGCCGCACGCGCCCCCAGGCTCTCCAGGGCGCGCAATTGCTCTTCGCTCAGCTCGCCCTTGCGGCCGCGCTGCACGCCCAGCATGCCGATGAGCGGCCCGCCCTCGCGGCTGTGCAGCGGCAGCAGGCGGTACCCGCTCCAGGTGAAGACCTGCGAGCCATTCTGCTTGCCGGCTACTTTGAGCAGGTCTTTGGATTTGTCGCTATCGCGCAAGTTACGCGAGCCGACCTCGACCACGGTTTGCATCTGGCCGTCCTGCAAACCAACGACGAAGGCTGATTTGCTCTGGAAGCGGTCGCACACCGCGGCCAGCACGGCTTCAAGAAATTGGCGCATATCTGCATCGGTCAGGAAGCGCTCAGGCAGCTCCTGTAGGAACTGCATATCGTCTTCGCTGGCGCCGAAGATGAGCCACTTTTCCAACACCGGCGCGGCCAGGGTGAGCATGTGCGAAACCAGCAGGGTGGAAAGGCCCACCAGGATGGGCAGCACGACCCCATCCTGAATTTGCAGAATGCGGCCAATATCATCCGTCCAGGGGATGAGCGCCAGCACGATGAACACGGTGACCGGGCCGCGCAGCAGCCAGCGGAACAGGCGGCTCTTGACCACGCGGTCCGGCCAGGGCACGCCAAAAAAGGCGGTGGCATACGCCATGGCGACCATGGCGTAGAACACGAACACGTTGGCGATCGACGCGGTAAGGAAGAAGATGATCGGCACCGCTGCAGCCAGCTCGCCCGCCAGCAGCAGGAAGGGATAGCTGCCCACCGCCACGGCGATCGAGCCGACCAGCAGATAGGTCATGCGCCGGCGGCTGGCGGTGAGCACGGTGCGCTTCCAGGCCCGGTAAATGACCGAAAGGGCCATCAGCATAGTGACGACGTAATAGACGCTGAAGCCCAGCGACAGCGGCGTGAGCGTAAGGTGCGGCACGGGTTGGGCATCCGCCACCAGCGGGCCGAGGAACAGCGTGGTGGGTAGCAGCAGCGAGAAGGCCGCCGATACAAAGTACGAGAAGCGCACCGCCCAGCGGCGGCGGCCGCGCGAGGGGCGGCCAGTCGTCTCCAGCAGGGCATCCGAAAAGTGCAGGTAGGCGGCGGGCAGGAACAGCGTGCCCATCCACTGCAGGCGCAGCCACACCTCCAGGCTGGTCGATTGGCTCAGCACGCCGGCCACCGCCTCGCCCAGAAAGCTGACCATGACACAGGCCAGGATGACGGCAAAGGCCCGCGAAATACGGTCACGCAAATTAAATGTCAGGGCGCGCAGAAACAGCGACAACGCCGTGATGGCGATGCCGGCTTCAAATATTCGGTTGATGGTTTGCAAACTTCTCAGAACCCAATCGTCCATGCGGCTTTCAACTCTAAAAAGATTTATGCCAGGCGTTTGGCAAAGAACAGCGCAATATCCTGATTCTCATAATAGCGGTCACTAAAACCAGCAAACTCAAAGGCCAGCTTCTGGGCCAGTTTGATGGCGGGCTGATTCTTGGCCTGCATCTCCAGCACCAGGCGCTGGCAGCCGTGCTCACGCGCCCAGGCCTGGGCGCCCAGCGCCAGGCGGCTGCCCACCCCACGGCGGCGTTGGCTGGCGGCCACCACCACATCGGTGAGCCAGGCGGTGGAAGGCACCAGCTGGGTGGTCAGGGCGGCATAGCCCACCGGCTGGCCTTCGGCCTCGGCCAGCAGCACCAGGCTGCGCTGCGCCAGCAGGGCGGCCTGGGCCTGCTTGGGGCGCGGGTAGGCCACCTGCATCAGGCGCGGCAGGCGCATTTCACGGAAGCGGGCGCCCATGCGCGGGGTGGCCGAGTCGACTTCCATCTGCCAGACGTATTCGGTGGAATAGCCATGGTCCAGCGCCATCAGGGCCGGATAGTCTTCGTCGGCGACCGGGCGCAGGGTAACTTGTAATTTTTCGCTCATGAGCTTGGCGCCTCAATACGCACGGGCACGCGGCAGGGCGGCAGCTCGCTGCCATTGCTATCAGTGATCACCAACTGGAGCACATAATCGCCTATGGGCAGGCGTGAAGTGTCCCAGTTCTCCACCAGCACATCATCCCGGATAATGGTGCGGCCGGCTTGGATCGTGAGCCACAGCTCTTCCTCGGCGCGGGCAACTTCGAACTTATAGAAGCCAAAATTGGTCACGTCCACTGTGCCGGTGATGGAGACAGAGCCACTAATGGTGTCTCCCGGCTGCGGGTCGGTGATCTCTATTTGCGCCGCCACGCAAGCCTCCGGGTTGACCGCCACCGTGGGCAGCGGCGTGGCGGTGGCCAGCACTTCATCGCCGGCGGGGGTGACAGTGGTGGCACCAGTTTGGGTATCCATGGAAAGTGACAGCGTGGGCGTGGCCAGCAGATCCTGGGCGGGCAGCGAGGTGGCGACAAAAGTGACCATTACAAAAACGCCTACCGCGATCACCAGCATGCCAAACAGCATCAGCGCCGCCTGGTTCAGCCGCTCGCGGCTGGCCTGGCGCTCCAGGCCATAGTGGGCCTCACGCACTTCCTGCCAGGCCAGCAGGAAGCGGTAAAAGTAGAGAATGCCACCCAGGCCCAGTAAAAAGTACAGGACCGCTTCATATTGAACGAAAAATCGTAATACTTCAGCCATCGGAGCAACAGCTTAGAGCTTACGCAGCACTCCACGAACCAATTGAGTGAGTTTTGGCGCCAGCACCTTGCCGGCCTCCAGCACTTCTTCGTGCGTGGTCTCGGTGTTGCCGTCCAGGTTGGCTTTGTTACTGACGCCAGAGATGCCCAGCACACGCGTGCCGCTGTGGCGGGCGATCGTGGCCTCCGGCACGGTGGACATGCCCACCGCATCCACCCCCATCGCCCGCAGGAAGCGCAGGTCAGCCGGGGTTTCAAAGCTGGGGCCGGCCAGGCAGCAGTACACGCCCTCGCGCAGCTTCAGGTGCTCGGCGGCGGCCACCTCACGCGTCAGGGCCTGCAGCTGGCGGTCGTAGACCTGGCTCATGTCAGGGAAGCGCGGGCCAAGCTCTTCCAGATTGGGGCCGCGCAGCGGGTTCTGGCCGGCCATGCCGATCAGGTTGAGATGGTCAGTGATAAGCATCAGGTCGCCGGGCTCAAAGTCAGGGTTCACCGCTCCGGCCGCGTTGGTGATCACAATGATCTCAATGCCCAGGGCTTGCATCACCCGTACGGGTAGGCCCAGGCGGGGCATGTCATAGCCTTCGTAATAGTGGGTGCGTCCCTGCATGACGATCACGTTCTGGCCTTCCAGGGTACCCAGCACCAGGCGGCCCACGTGACCTTTAACGCCAGAGACCGGCCAGCCCGGTATTTCACTGTAGGGAACGTATTCAGGGTTTTCGATCGATTCGGCTAAGGAACCCAAACCAGAGCCCAGGATCATGCCTATACGGGGCTTTTGGTCGGTCTTTTTCTGGATCGCAGCAGCTGCAGCTTGAATATCGGCAATGGTGAGGAAATCACCCATCTATGTTCTGCTCCATTGGAAGGTTGATAAAACGCTAAAGGACAATAAGCAAAATTATAACAGTTGGCCCGTATCCGCCAGCCCTGAACAGCTAAGGGATTGCTGAGCGTGAGGTTAGAGGGCTTCATCCACAGATGAACACGGATAAACAGATGTGCGTAGAGGCGCAGCGTGCTACGCCCCTGCATAGCCGATATTGAGTTCCAGCCAACAGGCAGGAACTCTGCACCGAATCGCGTAGGGGCGGGTCTAAGACCCGCCCCTACATGGCCGATATTGAATTCCAGATCAGCAGGCAGAAGAGCCATAGTGTGTCCCGAACGGAGCGAGGGACCGTTGCAGCGAGCATAAGGCGCAGCACGCTGCCCTTAGCCAAACAGACTACAGATTGCGCGCGAAGGCCGCCAAAGTGGTCTCAACATCGGCCTGATCCACCCCGTGATGGGTAACCGCGCGGAAGCTGCCGTAGCTGCCCTCATCCAACAGCACGCCGTCTCGGGCCAGATTGGCAATCAGCGCCTGCGGGTTTACTTGCGAACCTTCGGCCAGGCGGAAGCGCACAATGTTGGTGTGTGCTTCCGGCACCACAAAGTCGCGGAACTCCATCAGGCCTTCGGCCAGGCGGGCGGCGCAGGCATGGTCCTCCGCCAGGCGGTCCACCATCTTGGTCAGCGAAAGTATGCCCGCCGCGGCCAGAATGCCGGCCTGGCGCATGCCGCCGCCGAGCTGCTTGCGAGCACGGCGGGCACGATAGATGAAATCCTCATCGCCACACAGCACCGAGCCGACCGGGGCGCACAACCCTTTGCTCAGGCAGAAGGTAACCGAGTCAGCATCCGCCACCAGGGCAGCCGCCGGCACCCCTAGCGCCACGGCAGCGTTGAACAGGCGCGCGCCATCAATGTGCAGCTTGAGCCCGTTGGCATGGGCCAGCCCGGCCACGGCGCGGGTGTATTCCACACTGAGCGGTACGCCATTGCAACGATTGTGAGTGTTCTCAAGCGAAATAAGTCGCGTCACCGCGTGGTGCACATCGTCCTCACGGATAGCCCCTCGAATGTCCTCCAGGCGCAACGTGCCGTCCGGCTGGTTGGGCAGCGTGTGCGGCTGAATGCCGCCCACCGCGGCCAGGCTGCCGGTCTCCGAGTTGAACGGGTGCGAAAGATTGCCGAGGATCAACTCGTCGCCGCGCTGGCAGTGAGCTAAAAACGCGGCCAGGTTACCCATATGGCCCGAGGGCACGAACAGGGCCGCCGCCTTGCCAGTCATCTCGGCCGCCAGCTCCTGTAATCGGTTTACAGTGGGGTCTTCGCCATACACATCATCGCCCACTTCGGCGCGGGCCATCGCCTCACGCATTTCCTCGGTCGGCTTGGTAACGGTATCAGAACGCAGGTCAATCGGAGTCATGTGCTCATTCTAAGCGGGATTAATCGATTAATCCGTTAATCCGTTAATCCGTTAATCCAAACTATCAACAATGATTTAGCGATATGCGCTTTTGCAGATTCGTGCCCACACGCTGCCGCACTAAAGGCACTGTCGTCATTCCGAACAAGCCGCGTAGCGGCGAGGAGCCGCAGTGCATTCCTGCGGAGGAATCCTTTAGGACAATCCAAAGTCATGTTGATGGTGCAATGGCCTCGCTACGCTCGGAATGCACGATGCGCGCGTAGCCCCACTCTCTTGTCATTCTGACCGGGTTCATGCACATACACCTGACCGCCGAACCCAGATCAGGGAAGAATCCTTACTGGCATATCTTCCGTGCAACGCGGGGGCCAAAAGTCTCGTCAGCGAGGATTCCTCGCTACGCTCGGAACGCACGGCCCCGCGTTGGGGCGTACTGCGTGCGCTCACTAGGGCACCTGCCACCCGGAACCCTTGACACCACACCCCAATTCGCCCGCCAACCAAGGTTCCCTGCTATACCCTGTCATTGCGAGGACGTAAAGCCACCTATCGCTGAGCGACAAGCCGAAAAGACAAAGAATTAACCAACTCAATGAAACGAGGTTAAAACTATTAAAACAATTAATACATTAGGTACATTTCCCGTAAGCGCAGGCTACACAGGATGAAAAAGCAGGGGCAAATGTTTTAACTTGAGAACTATCAAAGCGGGGTCAGTACTTTGACTGTGATGATGATTAATAGTTATCTGCGAACAAGCGCACTGCGGTGCGCCCTGCCAGCGCTACCCTCTGGCCTGCAAGTTTTTCAGCGCATGCTGCAGATCAGCCGGCAGTGGTGCGCTAAAGGTGCGCATCTCGCTCTCACCCGGCAGCACCAGCCCCAGGCGAGCCGCATGCAAAAACTGGCGCTTGAGCGGCAAGCTGGGCTTGCGGCGGCCATACACCGTATCCCCCGCCACAGGGCAGCCAATAAAAGCCAGATGCACGCGGATCTGGTGCGTGCGGCCTGTGTGTATATCCACTTCCAGCAGCGTGTGCTCGTCAAATTCCTCGACCGTGCGGTACTCGCTCACCGCCTCGCGGCCACGGCTGCTACTGGAGCGCACCACCGCCATGCGCTTGCGCTCACGCGGGTCACGCCCGATGGCCGCCTCGATGCGGCCGGTGGGCGTGGTCGGCCGCCCATCTACCAGGGCGATGTAGGTCTTTTGAGCCTGGCGCTGCTGGAACTGGGCCTGCAGTGCGTGCTGGGCCGCGTCGTTCTTGGCCAGCACGATCAGGCCCGAGGTGTCCTTGTCCAGGCGGTGGACGAGGCCAGGGCGCAGCTCGCCGCCCACGCCTTCGATCTCGGGCGCGTGGGCCAGTGCAGCATTAATGAGCGTGCTGCGGTCATGCCCGGCAGCCGGGTGCACCACCATGCCTGCTGGCTTGTTGACGATCAGCACATCATTGTTCTCAAAGACGACATCCAGCGGAATATTTTCTGGCACCAGCTGGCTGCGCGCGGCCGGCGGCACGCGCACATCAACCTGCTCGCCGCCCTCAAGCTGCTGGCCGCTTTTGCTGGCTGGCTTCCCATTCACCAGCACCAGCCCATCCTTGATCAAGGCCTGCAGGCGGGCGCGTGAGAAGCCATCCAGTTGCTCAACCAGAAATTTATCCAGGCGCTGCACGCCGCCCTGGTTTTGGAAGGTATGGGTGATACCCGGCGGGCAGGTGTCCTCAGTTGGCGGGTTTGTCATCGCCCTTGGCAGGCGCGCCGTGGGCCTGCTCCCTGCGCTCACGGTTGAAGAGAAGGTCCAGCAACAGCACCGCCACGCCACAGGTGATGCTGGCATCGGCAATGTTCCACACCGGGAAGCGGCCAATCGAAATGAAATCGGTCACATGGCCATGCTGCAGCCGGTCGATCAGGTTGCCCAGCGCCCCACCCAGCTGCAGGCTCATCGCCAGGCGCACAGCCCAATCGCCCGGCTCCAGGCGCGGGAAGTAGTACACGATCATGCCCGCCACCAGGATCGCCAGCACGGCGAAGATGCCGCCGGCGTTCTGGAACATGCCAAAGGCCGCGCCGGTGTTTTGCCAATGCACAATGCGCGCATACGGCGCCAGCTCCTCCCATGGCATCCAGGTCTGGCCATAGGCCAGGTTGGCGCGCACCCAGTTCTTGGTGAGCTGGTCAAGCACAATGAGGGTGCCGGAGATCAGCACCAGAGAGAAATAGCTGCGCAGGTTAATGCGGGGTTGCGGTGTGTTGGATGTCATGAGCCCTCAAGCTGGGATGAAGCGCTATTCTACCCGTCACGGGGCGAGTCACTTCTGGTCTTGCAAATATACGCGTGGCACGCGTGTATTGATGTTGGTGAGGATCTCATAGGGGATGGTGCCGGCCCAGCCGGCCAGGTCTTCGACCGTGATGCGCTCGTTGCCGCTCTGGCCTACCACAATGATCTCATCCTCGTTGAAGGCGGAGTCTTCTTCTATATTGACCATGAACTGGTCCATGCAAATGGTGCCCACCACCGGATAGCGTTGGCCCTTGATCAGCACCTGCGCCTTGCCAGACATCGCGCGGAAATAGCCATCGCCATAGCCCACCGGCACGGTGACCACCCGCACCGGGTGGTCGCTCTGCCAAGTCGAGCCGTAGCTCACCGGGTGGCCGGGCTGCACAACTTTGAAATACACAATGCGCGAAGACCAGGTGAGCGCCGGCCGCACAGCCACAGTCTGCTGAACCTGGGCGGAAGGATATACACCATACAGCAAGATGCCCGGCCGCACCATGTCCATCCAGCTTTCGGGCAACTGCAGCACCGCGCCGGAGTTGGCCATGTGGCGCAGCGGCATTGGCAGGCTGCGCTTCTCATAGAAGCGCAGCACTTCCTGAAAGCGCTCCACTTGCAAACGAGCCGAACTCAGGTCTGCCGCGTCGGCATTGGCAAAGTGCGAGAAGATGCCCTCAACCTCAACATGCTTACACTGCAAGGTGGCTTCGAGCAAACTTTCGGCGTTGTAGTAGTGCACGCCAATACGCTCCATGCCCGTGTCGATCTTGAGGTGCACACGGGCGGTCACGCCGGCAGCCGCCGCGGCGGCCTCGACCTGCTCCAGTTTCTGGGTCGAAGATACCGTCAGGGTCAGATTGTGCTGCAGGAACAGCGGCGCCTGGCTGCCCAGAATGCCCCCCAGCACCAGGATCGGCGTGGTGATGCCCGCCTCGCGCAGCAGGATGCCTTCTTCGAGGTACGCCACGCCGATCGAGCCGACCCCCAGCTCTTGCATATATTGGCCCACCCGCACCAGGCCGTGCCCGTAGGCATTGGCTTTGAGGATTGGCATGACCCTGGCGCCGCCCACATGCGTCTGGATGGCCTGCAGGTTACTTTGCAGGCGATGCAGGTCCACCTGCACATGCGTGGGGCGCAAGTCAGCGCTGGTGCTGATGGTGGGATGGTTGCTGATTTGCATGCAGGTGAATTCTATCTGTGAAGGACATCATCTTGGGGATTGCTTCGCCCGCCTGCAGCGGGCTCGCAAGGACGGCGATGGGTCGTCTTTGCGAGGAGGGCTGCACAAAGTGCAGCCGACGAAGCAATCTCCAACATAGGTCAGTTCCGGCCGGCGCGCACACGCTGGCGGGCAAAGGCCAGGGCCGCGGCCCGGTCAGGCACATTGCCCATGGCCTGGGCCTCGCGCAGCGCCTCCAGGATCTCGCCCACCTTGCGGCCCGGCTTGAGGCCCAGCTCGTTCATCAGGTCATTGCCATTGAGCAGCACCGGCGGTGAGACGATCTCATCGGCCAGCTCATAGTAGCCCTCCAGCAGGGCGCGCAAAGTATCCAGCGTGGCGGTGAGCTCCTTCTCGTCCACGGCAGGGCCGCGCTTGCCAAGCTGGTCGGCCAGCGAGAGCAGGCAGATGTCCACGCCGGCCGCGCCGGCGTCACGAAAGTAACGATAGATGGCGCGGCGACTGGGCGGCTTGCCTGTGTGGGTCAGCAGGAAGGGGCGCATGTGGTGCGCCACAATCGTACGCAGCAGTTGGGTCTCGTCGCTGCTCAGGTGCATGGCCTGGGCGCGCTCCTCGATCAGCTCGGCGCCGCGTGCTTCATGCTCAAAGAAGCGGATGCGTCCGTTGGGATCCACCGTGCGGGCCAGCGCCTTGCCGGCATCATGCAGCAGGGCGGCCAGCAGCAGCAGGCCACGCCGCGGGCGGCCAGGCACCAGCTCAGCCGCCAGGTGCTGGCTGATCTGGCCGCGGTAACGGCCAAGGCGCAGCACGGTCAGCCCGCTGACCAGCTCCCCCACCCCATCCGCCGGATAGTTTTCATCCAGCGCGCTGAAGACCAGGCCCAGCTTGTCTACGACGTGCAGACTGTGATTCCACACATCGTAGATGTGCGGCGGCGATTGCTCCAGACCTTTGAGCGGCTCAAGCTCGGGAAACAGTACCGACAACGCGCCGAACACATCCAGCGCACGCAGTGAGGCGGCGGGCTTGGGCGCCAACAGCAGGCGGAAGATCTCATCCCGCCGGCGCTCCGGCGAGACCTGGGCCAGCTGCGGCACAGCAGCGCGCAGGGCGGCGCGTGTGTCCGGCTCCATTTGCAAGCCGAAGGCAGCCGCCATGCGCACGGCGCGCAGGATGCGCACCGGATCGTTGGCAAAGGCCAACGATCCGCCCATACGCAAGCGCTTGGCGCGCAGGTCGGCTGCGCCGCCCAGCGGGTCATGCAGGGCTGAGTCGTGCAGACTGAGCGCCATAGCGTTAATGGTGAAATCACGCCCGGCCAGGTCTTCCTCCAGGCTGGCGCCCTGCTGGGCGACAAAGTCGAGCGCGGCGCCATGGTCCGGCAGCAGCACGCGGCCAGCATCGCGCTCGGCGTCCAGCGCGTAGAAGCTGCCGCCGAGCGCATCGGCCACCTTGCGCGCCAAGGGGATGGCGCGGCCCGGCACGACAAAATCGAGATCGTGCACGGCGCGGTTGAGCAGCAGGTCGCGCACCGCGCCGCCCACCAGGTACAGCGGCTGATCAGGTGGCACGGCGGCGCGCACTTGTTGCACCAGTGGCGGCAGTTGAGGAAAACCGGTCATGAGCTAAGTCTAGCGTACGCGTTCCCTCTGGAGCGCTACTAGTCTATTCAGCAGCTTTGTACTTACTGGTATCGACCACGCCGATAAAGGGCAGATTGCGGTAGTACTCATCCAGATCAAGCCCATAGCCAAAAACGAACTTGGTAGGGATGACGAAGCCGGTGTAATCAATCTGCACTTCCGTCTGGCGCAATTCCGGCTTGTCGAGCAGGCTGCAGACTTTGAGGCTAGCAGGGTTGCGGGATTGCAGCAGAGCCAGCACCGAGGCGATCGTGTTGCCGCTGTCCACAATGTCCTCAACCAGCACCACATTACGCCCGGCAATGTCCATGCTCAGGTCCATGGTGATGCGCACCTGGCCGCTGCTCTCCCGCGCCCCGGCGCCATAGGAGGAGACGGCCATAAAATCCATCATGTGCGGGGCGCCGATGTGGCGCACCAGGTCAGTGAGGAACATGACCCCGCCTCGCAGAATGCAGATGAGCACCAGATCGCGGCCGGCATAATCCTGGCTGATCTGAGCGCCTAGTTCTTTGATGCGGGTTTGCAGCTGCTCTTCGGTGATCAGCACCTCAGACAGCAGGTCGGCATAGGGCGGCGGGAGCTGCGGCATGGTTAGTTGGGCACCTCGTGGTGGGCACGGCAGCGCGCTTCGTACATTTCAGAGGCGCCGACGATAACAATGGGGTCATTGTAGTTGGCGGGGCGGCCGTTCACCAAGCGCTGGGTACGGCTGGCATCCCGCCCGCACACCATGCAAATGGCGTGCAGCTTGTCCACCCGCTCGGCCTGAGCGGTGAGCACCGGCATGCTGCCGAAGGGCTCGCCGCGGAAATCGGTATCGAGCCCGGCGACGATGACGCGGAGGCCACTCTCGGCCAGGTATTTGGCGATGGCCACGATTTCCTCATCCAGAAATTGGGCCTCGTCTATCCCCACCACGGTGGTGGCGGGCTGCAGCTGGGCACGGATGTCGGCGGCCTTTTCGATGGCAACGGCATCGAATTCATTGCCGGCGTGGGAGACGACCTTGCTTTCGGCGTAACGGTCATCCAGAGCAGGCTTGAATACCTGGATGTGCTGATTGGCGATCTTGGCGCGGCGCAGGCGGCGGATCAGTTCGTCAGATTTGCCGCAGAACATCGAGCCGGTGATGACTTCCAGTGAGCCGGTTTGGGTTTCCATTTGCACCTCAACAGTTGTGAAGGGAGTGCGCCACAAACCGTGGCTTTGGCGCTTATTGTAGAACAACTCCGCGCGGGATGCCACGCAAAGTTGGGCAGACCGGAATCTTTAAACAAAAAAGCGCTCCCGTGCGGGAGCGCTTTTGAATTGCTACGGAGTTATTCAGCCGCTTCGGCTTCAGCCTCGGGCTCGGTGTCGCTGCCTTCGGGCAGGGCGAAACCGGCGCGCTTGAGAGCCTTCTTGGTGTCGGCCAGACCCTTGCGGCCAACGCCATCCAGCGCCAGCAGAGCTTGGTCGCCGCCTTGCAGCTTCTCGACGAATTGGCCGGCGGTCTCGATGCCGGCGGCCTTGTAGGCCTCCAGCGTCTTCTTGGTGAGTTCGAACTCAGCCAGCGGGCGGGTGGGCGAGGTCTTGGCCGCGGTGGCGGCGTCGCGGGTCTTCTTGTACTCGGTGCGCACTTCCAAGCGCTTGTAGAAGCGGTCCACCTGGCCTTCGGTGTCAACGATGCGCTGCTCACCGGTGTAGAAGGGGTGGCAGTTGGAGCAAATGTCTACGCGGATCTCGGCCTTGGTGGAGCCGGTGGTCCAGCTGTTGCCGCAAGCGCAAATCACTTTGGCTTCGGTGTAGTACTTGGGATGGATCTCAGCCTTCATTGTTTCCTTTCAACGCCATGCTGCGGCGCTTCAATTGATATTTACTTGGCCTCAGCCGGCTGTACGCTTACGCGCTTGCGGCCATTGGCCACCGTCTCGAAGACGACCTGGCCGTCAATGGTGGCGAAGATGGTGTGATCCTTGCCCAGGCCTACGTTCTGGCCGGGGTGGATCTTGGTGCCGCGTTGGCGCACCAGAATGTTGCCAGCTTTCACCTGCTCGCCGCCAAACTTCTTGACGCCCAGGCGCTGGGAGTGGCTGTCTCGTCCGTTGCGGCTGGAACCGCCGCCCTTTTTATGTGCCATCTGTCATCTACTCCAAACTTATTTCTTCTTTGCGGTCTTCTTGGCCGCAGTCTTCTTGGCTACCGTTTTCTTGGCGGCAACCTTCTTGGCAGCGGGCTTGCGCTTGGCCGCAGCCTTCGGCGCGGCGGCTTCCTGCTTGGCAGGCTTGCTGCGCGTTTCGCCAGCAATGTCAATGCTGTCGATCATCAGGCGGGTCAGCTTCTGGCGGTGGCCAGTCTTGACGCGGTAGCGGATCTTGGGCTTGTACTTGAAGACCGTGATCTTGGGACCCTGGGCGTCGTCCACTACCGTGGCGGCCACTTTGGCGCCGGCCACTGTGGGCGTACCCACCAGGATATTGTCGCCATCGGAGATCAGCAGTACCTGCTCAATTTCGATCTGTTTGCCAGCTTCCTGGGCAACCAGATCCACCTCAATGGTTTCACCTTCCACGGCTTTGTACTGCTTGCCGCCGCTCTCAATAATTGCGTACCGCATCAACCTATCTCCAACTTTCAAGAATAAGCCCCAGCATTTCGCCGGGGCCGAAATCGTGTAAACACGATGCCCAGTAGGCGGTGCATTATACGAGCAGAAGCCCCCAACTGTCAACGGCGCGGCCTGGGGCCAGGGCTTATGGGTTGGGCGGGTTTCCCCGGCCAGGGCCAAGGCCGAACATATGTGCAGCCGCTAACGCATGGTGGCCGCGGCATAGATGGTGAAGGTGGACACGAACCAGTGGATGAGAAAGGGATAAAGGAAGGAGCGGGTGCGCCAGGCCACCAGGCCAAAAAGGACCCCGCCGAACAGGGTGGAGTAGGTTTCGACGGCGGGTTTGCTGATATGGGCCAGGGCGAAGGGTACCGAGGCGAGCCAGAGGGCGTTGGCGCCGAAAAAGCGGGCGTAGCCGAAGAGCAGAAAGCCGCGGAAGAAGAACTCCCAGCCGATAAGATCGAGAAAAGTGTAGATGGCGGCGGCCGGGCCGCTTTGGTGGGCGTAGTAGGCGACCATGTTGGGGTCGTTGCGGCCGACGAACCAGAGGATGGGCGCGCCAATTGCGACCACCAGGCCGGTGAGGGCCAGGCCGGCGCGCCAATCGCCAAGTTGGAAGCCGTACTCGCCCACCGGGCGGCGGAAGGCAAAGATAATGATGCCGAGCGGGATGATGAGGTACAGCGCCACACGGTCGATGACCTTGATGGGGGTGAGGCGCTCGTAATAGTCGATCATGAGCAGCAGCGTGCTGACGATGGTGAGGGCGACCACCTCGCGGTCAAACTTGACATTGAAATCGAAGAGTTTTTTCATGCTAGTAGGAGAAGCCAGCATGGTTGCCATCCGGCCCGAAGAGTTGGGCCAGTTTGGCAGCGTCGCGGTGCAGCTCCAGACCCCAATTCAACCACAGCAACGCGACGAGCAGCCCGGCAGCTACGACGCGAGGGGCACTGCGGCTGGCTTGCGCCAACAGCTCACGACGTTGTGACCAAGCATGGCCTGCATAGACGGCCAGCACCGGCAGGATGGCAAGATGGAAACGGTCCTCCGCCATGAGGAGCATGTGAGGCACGATGTACCCTGCCAGCAGAAGAAGCACCAGCGTGTGTGCACGCGTGCTGCGAGCGAATGAAAAGCCAAGCGCGGCAAGGGTGGCGATGATAGGGAACGGCAGCGTGAAGAGCAGGAAAACGCCAACCAACGGCACGGTTGGAATGCTGCCGAAGAAGTTGTTGGTATAGAAATAACTGATGGCGCGGCGCTCGAGGCCAAAAAAGTAGCCGAGCTTGCTGGCCATGAGACTTGGTACGCGGCCGGGGTCTTCTTTTATATAGTCGAGCGCCATTTGCGTACCGCGCGTGTTGCGTTCGCCGTCGTCGAGATAGGGCAAGAGCTCCAGCGAGATGCCGTACTGGAAGGTTCCGGTGCCCTGCGGGTGGTAGCCCATGTGCAGGTTATAGCCCATCGAATTCTCGACGAAGGTGAACTGACCTTCGAGCAGGGTATTGCGTATCGTCCAGGGCAGCACGAGCGCCAGCACGGCCGCGCCGTACAAAAATGCGCCGCGCACGTTGCGCAGGCCGAACAGGATCCAGAGACCGGCCAGGCCGGCGAAGGCGAAGATGACCGAACGGGTCAGCGTGGCAATGCCGAGGATAAGGCCGGCCAACAGCCAGTCACGGGCGCGCTGCTTCTCGGCAGCGCGCAGCAGGGCCAGCAGGCCGCCGAGCACCAGCGGGAAGAACAGGTTCTCTGTGGCGAGGGCCAGCGGATAGATGAGCAGCATCGGATAGGCGGCCAGCGCCAGCCCGGCGAAGCGGGCGACGCGCTCGTCATCGGGAAACAGGCGGCGGGCGAGGGCAAAGGTGAGCGGCGCCAGCAGCGCGCCGAGGGCGGCGTTGGCCAGGCGGGCGGCGAACAGGCGCCACTCCAGCCCGCTGAGGGTGTAGACGCCGGCGAGCAGGAAGGGATAGGCCGGGGCACGGAAGGAGGTCTCGATGCCACGCGGGTCATAGTCGGGCGCAATGAAGTCTATGTCGATGTAGCTGCGCATCAGGTCCAGGTCGGGCTGGGCGTACCAGCGGTAGCCCTGGCCGGCGGCGAGGCTGCGGCCAAGCATGTCGTACTGGAACATGTCATCGAGCCCGATGGGCAGGTTGATGGCGGCGATGACGGGGATGAGGCGCAGGATGAGGGCGAGGAGGAACAGGCCTGCGGGCGAGAAGAGTTTGGGGAGGCGCATGGAATGGGCGGAATTATATGCTGGCATCGGGCCATGGTTGCAGATAACTATTAATAATCATGTCGTTTTTGGCCCCCATATGAATGGTCAAGTTAAAACATTTGCCGTGTTTTCCAGCAGGATTTAGCCCGTAGCTACGGGAAATGTACTTAATGTATTAATTGTTTTAATAGTTTTAACCTCGTTCGTTTGCTGAGTGGCTGTTTCTTGTTTTTTTGTGCTAGCGGAGCGGAGCGCTCAAGCATGGCGAGGTTATAGCAGGGTATGTGGGCTGGTGGGTGGATTGGGGTGTAGTGTCAAGGGAGAGGAGTGGACGCAGTAGCTTGCTGCAAGCAGCGTACGCCTCGACGCTTCAGGATTCGTTGTTTCAGCCAGCTTGCCAGAGCGAATACGCGCCGCAAATGCCCTTCGCTGCGCTCAGGGCGACACGGTTCTGGAACTGGCTCTTGCTGGCGAATACGCGTAGCGAGGATCCCTCGCTTCGCTCAGGATGCACATTTTACGATTACGGCTTGAACAAGCTGTAAAATCCCTGTGCGAGATCATGCTGACAATAGAAGGACCGCAGAGAGCGATGACTGAGCCACCCCAATTCTCCAACTGGCAAGAGGCATGGGAATGGCATGCCCGCCAGACATCAGACCATTTTGAGGCACAAACGGCAGAAGAGCTTTTGGCTCAGATTACTGCGGGGCACTATGATGGGTACTACACGATTTGGTATCGCCTGCGCGAGAAAGTTTCGCTGGCCCAGGCGGCGCCGGTGTTATTGGATGTTTTGCGACGGGAAGCGGATGACCTGATCCGCTATCACTGCGCGGCGGCCCTGTTTTACTTGATGGGGCATACGGATGACGCTCCGCCACCGTTGCGCCCAAGGGTGCAGTGGGCGCACAAAGGCGAGGCGGCCCGCCAGGCTGCGATTGATGAGTTGGAGCAGAGCCTGGCGGAGTGAGTGCAGGAAAGAATCTATAGTTATAAAAACTGGGGCAGTGTGCAATCTTTAGATTGCTCGTCGCTCAGCGGCTGCGCCGCCTCACTTCCTCACAATGACAAGTTATTTTTTCCCTGCCCTACCGAACCATGTGTGGCGGTTGTGGGCGATGACGTTGTAGATGGGGTCACGCAGGAAGGCAGGAACGAGGCGCAGGACACCGAGCAGCGGCCAGGGGAAGCGCAGGTAGCGCAGCAAGCGGAGGCCGGCGGCAGAACGCAGATAGATGCGCCCGCCGTCTTGCACGACGACGCTGTCGTAATCATCCAGCGGCAGGCCGGCGGCGGCCAGGACGCGCTGGCCGCGCTCGGACTGCAGCGAGGCGTACTCAAGCGCACCGTCACGTTGGCGGGCTTGCAGGAAGCTGACGCTGCGATTGCACAACGCGCAGTAGCCATCGTACAGCACTAGGGGTCTACTCATGCCCCGCCCCGTGCGCAGCTTCGCTGCGCGGGAGTTCGCTGCGCGAACTCCAAGAAGTCTTCGAACATGCTCTGTTGTGGTCGGGTTCGCTGCGCTAACTCCAGATGGCTTTGAACACACACTCTAGATTTCATCTGGCTTCACGCTTCATCACCATAATGCGCTCATCTACCCGTTCAAATTCAGCGATCATGGCGGGCATCTGCGTCAGGCGGCGAAAATACTTCGGTAAATGCTCTCCCGCCACTTCAATAAAGCCAAATTTCTCGTAGAGGGGCTTGAGGGCGGAGATGCTCATAAGGTACAGCTCGCTCGTGTGCTGAGCGAGCAGGCTTTCGATGATGGCACGGCCGACGCCGCGGCCCTGCCAGGCTGGTACTACCGCGATGGAGGCCAGCTCCCAAGTGCCGTCTTTGTGTTGTTTGATCTGGCCGCAGCCAATAAATTCGCCGACGGGCGTGAGGGCGACATGGAAGTTTTGCCAGTCAAGCCCATGCTGGAAAAGGTCGGCTTGCTCGATAAGCTGGCGGATGGGAGCAGCGTGCTGCGGCCCGGCGGGCTGGATGCTGAATTCGGGTAGCGCGGTGAGGTTATCCACGCAACAGTTCGTTGAGGATGCGGGCAGCGGCTTTGGGGTCGGCCTTGCCTTTGGTGCGCTGCATCAGCTGGCCCACAAACCAGCCCATCAGCGCTTCTTTGCCGGCGCGGAAGCTGGCGACGTTATCAGGGTTGGCGGCGATGATGTCTTCGGCGATCTTGCGCAGCTCGGTCTCATCGGAGACCTGGGCGAGGCCCTCGGCCTGGACGATGTCGGCAGGCGGCTGACCGCTGGCCTGCACCTTGGCGAGCAGGCTCTTGCCGGTGGGCGTGTTTACGGCGCCGGAGTCCATCAGTTTGAGCACTTCGGCGAAGTACTCCGGCGTGAGCTTGAGTTGGTCAGCGGTTTGGCCGCTCTCGTTGAGCATGGCCATGACATCGTTCATCAGCCAGTTGGAGACGCGCTTGATGTCGCCCCCGTAAGCGGCCGCGGCCGCCTCGAAATAGTCGGCCAGGGCGCGTTCACTGCTGAGAATGTCAGCGTCATACTCGGGCAGGCCGACCTGCTCGATGAAGCGCTGGCGGCGGGCGAGCGGCAGCTCGGGCAGGCCGTTGATGATCTCGGCGCGGCGCTCGTCGCTGAGCACCAGCGGCAACAGGTCTGGCTCGCGGAAGTAGCGGTAATCGGCCTCGGTCTCCTTGGAGCGCATTTTGCTGAGCGTGCCGGTGTTCTCGTCCCAGGCCAGGGTCCAGGGCTGGATGGTGCCGCCGGCCTCGACCTCGCGGGTTTGGCGTTCGATCTCGGCCAGGATGGCGCTGCGCAGCGAGTCGATCGAGTTGACGTTCTTGATCTCGGTCTTGGTGTTGAGCTCGGTGCTGCCTACGGGGCGAATGGAGACGTTGGCATCGGCGCGCAGGTGACCCTTCTCCATGTCGGCTTCGGAGATGCCCAGCCAGCGCAACAGCTGGCGCAGGCGGATGAGGTATTGGGCGGCCTCGTCGGCCGAGCGCAGGTCCGGCCCGGTGACCATCTCGACCAGCGGCACGCCGCAGCGATTGAAGTCAATGAGGCGGGCGCCATCGGCGCGGTTCACGGTCTTGCCGGCATCCTCCTCCAGGTGGAGCTTGTGGATGCCTATTCGACGTGTCCCGTTGGGCGTGGGCAGATCCATGTGGCCGCCGTTGGCCAGCGGCATGTCGTATTGCGAGATCTGGTAACCCTTGGGCAGGTCTGGGTAGAAGTAGTTTTTGCGGTCAAAGTGGGAGACGGGCTGCAGCTCGGCGCCCATGGCCGCCGCCAGCGTGGCGGCTTTCTGCACGGCATTCTCGTTGAGCACCGGCAGCACCCCGGGCAGGCCGCTGCACACGGGGCAGATGTTGGTGTTGGGCGCATCGTCCCAGGAGTCGGCTCTGCAGGAGCAGAAGATCTTGCTCTGGGTGTTGAGCTGGATGTGGGTCTCGAGACCGATGACGACTTCGTACGCAGCTGTGCCGCGTGTTTCGTTAGGCATGGGGGGATTTTACCAACGTCAGGTTCATGAACTTAGCGAGCGTGAGGATTGCGGTTCAATAACCGGTTCAACGGAGGATTGCTTGCAGTGTGCTGCCGGCCTGCAGGTTATTGTACGCTCTACCGCAGGACTGCCCATGTGACTACCCACCTGGGTGCCAATTGAGTTTATACTTAACATGGCTTGATGGGGCCTGTGCCAAAACTCCACAACTGCATTGCAGTGCAACCGCCGGTCTGCTGGCACAAACGACAATCAAGAGGAACGTAAAACGATGAAAAGTTCTCTGAATTCCAGCTGGAGACTAATTGTTGCTTTGACGCTAGTAGTCGTTTTGGCGCCGTTCCCCACACGACAGGCGAAAGCTGCCGGCGTTTCGCCGGCTAGCTATCTTGCAGAGGACGGCAGCCTGATGCTGCCAGCCGACTTCAGCGGCGCGCTGGATCTGACGGGCTGGGACGTGGGTCTGGATAGCCAGCGAGGCCTGGTGTTTCAACCCGCCGCGGCAATTGACGGCGCATGGAGCGCCCTAAACGATGTGGGTACAGGCTTGAACGGCAGCGGCAACACGATCGCGCTGGATGGCGGCACGGTGTATGTGGGCGGCTTTTTTACCGATGCAGCAGGTGACCCGGATGCGGATAACATCGTCAAGTTAGAAGGCGGCGCCTGGACCACGCTGGGTGGGGCTAACACAGGGTTGAACCAGGGTGTCCGGGTGGTTGTGATCGATGGGGGTGTGATCTATGCCGGCGGCACCTTCACGGATGCCGGGGGTGATCCGGATGCGGATAACATCGCCAAGTTTGAAAGCGGTGCATGGTCCTCTTTAGGCGGCGCCGGTACGGGTTTGAATTCGGGTGTATTAAGCATCACAATCGATGGCGGCATTATCTATGCTGGAGGCAATTTCACGAACGCCGGCGGCGATCCAGACGCCGATCGGATCGCGCAATTCAGCGGCGGCAGTTGGTCTTCGCTGGGTGGGGCAAACAGCGACCTGAACAACAGGGTAGAAGTAATCGAAGTTCACGGAGGGATTATTTACGCCGGCGGCGCCTTCCTGAATGCGGGGCTAGACCCTGATGCCAATTTCATTGCCAAATTTGAAAGCGGCGCCTGGTCCTCGCTGGGAGGTGCCGGCACCGGCCTATCCGGCCCTGTTCTTGATCTTGTCATTTCCGGCGCGGTGATCTATGCCGCCGGCGATTTTGTAAATGCCGGCGGGGATGCGGATGCCGATTACATTGCCAAGTTTGAGAGCGGCGCATGGTCATCCCTGGGCGGTTCGGGCAGCGGTCTCCCGGGGTATGTGGAGGTGCTGCTGATCTCCGGCGGGATTATTTACGTGGGCGGGGATTTCGACAACGCGGGCGGAGACCCAAATGCTGATCGAATTGCCAAGTTTAGCGATGGCGCCTGGTCCTCCCTGAATGGGGCTAACACAGGTTTGAGTGACATTGTTAACGATATGGTGATCGTGGACAACGTACTGTACGCCGTCGGCTCCTTTGAAAACGCCGGTGGCGATGCGGATACGGATTACGCGGCTCAATTTGGTCTGGTGTTTAGTAAACCCCAAACCACGACCCAACAGATTTCAAGAGTAGAGATTGCTACCTCAGGTACCACTACGCTGGAGCTGGGTGATATTTCAGTTAGCCTGCCGGCTGAAGCCGTGACTGGTCTAGGCTCTTGTAGCTTGAGCATTCAAGACCTTGGCAATTCCGGCGATTTTGGATTTACTCTGAACGATAGCGTTTGGGATGTAGATATCACTTGTGACGGGGCAAACCAGCATATCTTCCTTGCGCCGATAACAATTTGTATTCGTCCCGAAGGAAGCACGGACGATAAAAAGATCTTCCATCGCGGGGATGCTGGCGGTTCCTGGGATCCGCTGGCGACGCTTAGCAGCTCCAGCGGCATGATCTGTGCCCACACGCGCACCCTCTCATTGTTTACATTAGGAAGTTTTAGTCTGCCGAATACTGGGTTTGCGCCTAATGTGGCAGCTGAACTGAACCCGAAAGCGGCGTATGCATCAACTGGATTACATCTCAGCATCCCCAAGCTTGGCCTGGCGACTGACATCGTCGGCGTTCCACAGGGCATCAATGGGTGGGATGTTAGCTGGCTGGGCGAGAGCGCCGGCTTCCTGCACGGCACTGCTTTCCCGACCCTTGCGGGAAACACGGTTATCACTGCTCATGTATGGGGCGCGGACAATCAGCCTGGCCCGTTTGCAGGATTGCATGGCTTACGGTACGGCGACCATATTAGTATCAATGCCTGGGGCCAAACATACACCTATGAGGTACGGACCAACACCAGCTACAGCCCCAGCAGCCTTAGCCCGCTGGCCACAACCGATCATGATTGGGTGACATTGATCACTTGCCAAGGTTTTGATGAAGTCAGCGGCGAATACCTGTTTAGACGGGTTGTGAGGGCGGTGCTAATCAGCATCGATTAGACAAGCCGTCAAAAAGGAGCGAGAGCGCCCTGTAGAGTTGAACGAACAAGCTGCAAAGCTACTGCGTGACATCCATAAACGCTACGTGATAGATACGAATTCTGAGCCTATCCCTTACGGGTACTCGTAGAACCCCTTGCCGCTCTTGCGACCCAGGTAACCGGCGTCGACCATGCGGCGCAGGAGCGGGGCTGGGCGATACTTGCTATCGCCCAGGTCACGCTGCAGGACTTCCATCACATAGAGCACGACATCAAGGCCGATAAGGTCGGCCAGGGTTAGCGGGCCCATGGGATGGGCCATGCCGAGCTTCATGACGGTATCGATGCCCTCGGCATCCGAGACGCCCTCCTCGAGGGCGAAGATGGCTTCGTTGATCATGGGGCACAGCACGCGATTGGAGACGAAGCCGGGCGAGTCATTGACCACGAC
Source organism: Anaerolineales bacterium (assembly GCA_025808555.1). NCBI lineage: Bacteria > Bacillati > Chloroflexota > Anaerolineae > Anaerolineales > Anaerolineales bacterium. The sequence continues at coordinate 729,522 of CP075526.1, forward strand.
GGGGGTCTTGCCCATTTGGCGGCCGACCTCGAGGGCGAGGTCTACGCTGGCGTCGCTGGTGCCCAGGCCGCGCACGATCTCGATGAGCGACATGAGCGGCACCGGGTTGAAGAAGTGCATGCCCACGACCTTGTCGGGGCGCTTCGTAGCGGCGGCCAGCTTGGTGAGGCTGATCGAGGAAGTATTGGAGGCCAGCACCGTTTCGGGGCGGGCGATGCTGTCCAGATCCTGAAAGAGCTTGAACTTGATCTCAGGGTTCTCGGTGGCGGCTTCGATCACCAGGTCGGTTTCGGCGACGCCCTTGATGTCCGTCACAGGGATGATGGCGAGGGCGGCTTGCTTCTGCTCCGGCGTGATGCGGCCCTTCTCAGCCAGTTTCTCGACCGACTTGGCGATGGTGCTGACGCCGCGCTGCACGAACTCTTCGGCCACATCCATTATAGTGACCTGGTAGCCGGAAACGGCGGCAGTCTGGGCGATGCCGTTGCCCATGGTGCCGGCGCCGATGACGAAGATCTTCTTGATGGCCATTAGGACTCCTGCTGCTCTTTCCAAATCTTGTAATTCTCGGTAATTTGCTGAGCGTGGGCGCGGGGATGGTTGGAGTAGATGCGCAGCCACTTCTCGAAGGTATAGGGCTCGTCGTATTCAGGGTGCACGACGGTGTTGCTCCATACTTCGTCGGGCAAATTCTTGATGAAGTCGTAGGTGACTTTGCGCACGAGCCGCGTCAGGGCCAGGGCGTCTTCAATGTTCTCGGAGTGGTAGTTGAGCTTGACGGCCCACAGGTCCTGGTCGTAGGCCATCAGGGGCTGGCCGGGTTCGGCAACCAGGCGGCGGGCGCGCAGGTAACTGTTGGTCTCGCTATCGAGCAGGTGAATGATGTTCTCGTGCACGCTCCACGCATCCGGGGCGGGCTTGAATAGCCAGGCCTCCTGCGGGATGGTATTCAGCGCGGCTTCGAATTCGTCGAAGGCGCTGGCGTATTTCTCGATGAGCTGCTGGCGTTCGGCTTTATCCACTTAGTCCTCCAATTCGATGGCCATGGCCACGGCTTCACCGCCGCCGAGGCACAGCGAGGCAATGCCGCGCTTGAGGCCGCGATCTTTGAGGGCGTAGATGAGCGTGGCCAGCAAGCGGGCGCCGCTGGCGCCCAGCGGGTGGCCGAGGGCGATGGCGCCGCCGTTGACGTTGACCTTGCTCCAATCCCAACCCTGGTCGGCGAGGGCATAGCCATCCGCCAGCACCTGGGCGGCGTAGGCCTCGTTGAGCTCGATGAGGTCGACATCGGTGAGAGTCCAGCCAATTTTTTGCAGGAGCAGCGGGATGGCACGCGCCGGGGCGATGAAAATGCTCTTAGGGTCGACGGCGGCCTGGGCGTAGCCCACGATGCGAGCGAGCGGCTTGACGCCGAGCTCAGCAGCGCGGGCGCGGCTGGCGATGATGGTGGCGGCGGCGCCGTCGTTGAGGCCGGGGGCGTTGCCGGCGGTCACCTTGCCGCCTTGTTTAAAGGCGGCGGGCAGCTTGTGGAGCTGCTCGAGCGAAGTGTCACGGCGGGGCGACTCGTCAGTGTCGACAAGGGTCACGCCTTTTTTGCCTTTCACCTCAACGGGCACGATCTCATCCTTGAACTTGCCGCCGTCAATGGCGGCGACCGCTTTTTGGTGGCTGGCGAGGGCGAATTCGTCCATCGCCTCGCGGGTGACTTCGTATTCATCGGCGATGAATTCAGCGGCATCGCCCATGATCCAGTCTTCGAATGGGTCCCATAGGCCGTCGTGCTGCAGCGCGTCGGTGAGCTGGGCGCTGCCATAGCGCAGAGAGCCGCCGCGGCCATCCACCAGGAAGGGCGCCTTGCTCATGCTCTCCATGCCGCCGGCCACGAACAGGCTGCCGTCGCCGGCCTTGATGGCCTGCGAGGCGAGCATGACGGCTTTGAGGCCCGAGCCGCACACCTTGTTGATGGTGGTGGCGCCGACCTCGGGGCTGATGCCCGCATAAATGCTGGCCTGGCGGGCAGGCGCCTGGCCCAGGCCGGCGGAGACCACGTTGCCCATGATGACTTCGTCGATGGCGGCGGAGCTATCCAGCCCGGCGCGCTCGAGGGCGGCCTTGACGGCCACGGCGCCGAGCTGCGGCGCAGTGAGCGTGCTGTAGGCGCTGAGGAACCTGCCGATGGGCGTGCGCACTGCGCTGAGGATCACTGGCTCATTTGGATTTTGGGTCATAACCATCCTATGGGTTGGGCTTGCGTGCGATGAATGTGAACGAACCGCTGGTGGAAAGTTGGCGATAGGCCTCGCTGGCGCGCTCGGAGCGAGTGAAAGCATACCCCAGCCACCACCACAGGCGATGGAGCGCCTGCAGCGGCGCCACCAGCAGGCGGCTTAGCCAGCCGGGCGCCATGCGGAACAGCGCCATGGCGCCGATGGCCTGCAAGGCCTGCCAATCGGGGGACGGGCTGACCGCCTGCACCTCAAAGCCCGCGTTGTGCAACGTATTATAAGTTGCCAGGTGGCTGTGGTGGTAGAAGCTGTCGTTGTGGAAGGGCTCCATAAATGAGACGGTGCCGATGAGGACGCCGCCGGGCTGCAGGCAGCGAAAGGCCTCCTGCATCATCACGAAGGGAAACTGGATGTGCTCCAGCACGGCGATGCTGAGGATGAACTCGAAGCTATTGTCTGCAAACGGCAGGGCGTGGCCATCGCCGCGGATCGGGGCTTCAGGCAGAACGTAATCCAACCCGACCCATTCGTAGCCGAAGGCCTCGGCGACCTCACGGTGGATGCCATCACCACAGCCGAGGTCGAGCATGAGCGCATCCTTAGCGCGGGCGCGGGGGAAGTGGCTGACCAGCGTGCGGGTGAGATGCCAGGGAATATCGAGAGCGGCAAGGTCGAGGGCCGGGCTGGGATTAGGACGCAGCGGCTCGAAGGCAAAACCGGCCGGCACGGGCGCGCCGCCCAGGGTGAACTTCACCGTCTCCGGTTTGGGGCGCTGCAGGCGCAGGTCCAGCTGGCCATTGGCGTCGGCCGGGTACTGCAGGCCGCACTGCGTGCAGCCTGCCCCACCCGCCTGAGGACGCAGCGGTGAGCCACAGATGGGGCAGACGAGGGTGGCCCACACCCGTTCAGAGATCGTATGCATGCTACGGAGTTGCTTTCCAGGCCGCCTTCAGGCGCGCCCAGGTGTCTTCCAGCGTTTCAGGCAGCACGCGGGTGCTGCCGACGGTGGAGGTGAAGTTGGTATCGCCGGCCCAGCGCGGCACGATGTGCAGATGCAGATGCTCGGCGATGCCTGCGCCGGCCGCGGCGCCCAAGTTGGCGCCCAGGTTGAAACCCTGCGGGCCGTATTCGGCCTCCAGGGCGGTGATGGCCTGGGTCTGCAGCTCCATCATTTCGGCACGGGCGAAGGCGGCGAGCTCGTCCAGGCGGGCGGCGTGGGCCAGCGGCAGCACCATCAGGTGGCCGCTGGTGTACGGGTAGCGGTTGAGCATGACGAAGGCATGCTGGCCGCGATGGAGGATGAGATTATCGGCGCTGTCGGCCTCGGCCAGCGCCTGGCAAAACACGCAGGCATCTGCGTCTGGCTTGCGCTCGATGTAGGGCTTCCGCCAGGGGGAAAAGAGGCGCTGCATGGGATGAATTGTAGCAGTGTCAAGTGAACAGGTAACAGTCCACAGTTGACAGGAGGCACGCCCAACAGAGCAATTCCTTGACGCAGCCACTGCGCGGCTTGACGTGCCAACGGGCGGCAAGTATCCTGCACGCATGCAGCAGATGGGCATGTTCTCCCCCGAACCCAAGACGATCACGGTAACCGAGCTGACGCGTGGCCTGCGCCGGGCGATCGAGTCAGTGGATGTGTTCCAGAACCTGTGGGTGCAGGGCGAAGTATCCAATTTTTCGCGCCCGCAATCCGGGCATTGGTATTTCACCCTGAAGGACCGCGACGCGGCCCTGCCGTGCGTGATGTGGCGCAGCACGGCTGAACTGCAGGCCCAAATCCCAAAAAATGGCGACAGCATCGAAGTGCACGGCGGGCTGAGCATTTACGAAGCCCAGGGGCGTTACCAGCTGTATGTGGACGAGATCCGCTCGGCCGGGGCGGGCACGCTGTACCAGAAATTTGTTGAGCTCAAGAACAAGCTGGAAGCCGAGGGCCTGTTCGAGCGCCGGCGCAGCCTGCCGCCCTGGCCGCGGCGCATCGGCATCGTCACTTCGGCCACCGGGGCGGCGCTGCAGGATGTGCTGCATACGCTGGAGCGCCGCTACCCGTTGGCCGAGGTGGTGCTGGCTCCGGCCCAGGTGCAAGGGCCGAGCGCGGCCATGTTGGTGGCGGATGCCTTGGGCATGCTGGACCAGTTCGCCCAGCCCGACCTGATCCTGCTGGTGCGCGGCGGCGGCTCGCTGGAGGACCTGGCGGCTTTCAACAGTGAAATTCTGGCGCGCGCCATCGTGCGCACCCGCGCCGTGGTGGTAAGCGGCGTGGGCCATGAAACCGATGTGACGATTGCCGACTTTGCGGCCGACCTGCGCGCCCCCACCCCCACCGCCGCAGCCGAGCTGGCCACGCCGGATGTGCAGGAACTGCGCGGCCAGCTGGCCGCCCTGCGCAGCCGCCTGGTGCGCCAGACGCCGCTGGCCAAGATCAACCGGGCGCGCCAACAACTGGACGAGTTGAGCCTGCGCGGCGGCCGCGCCCTGGCGCAGCGTGCCCGCCTGCTGCGGGCAGAGCTGAGCAGCCAAACGGCTCGGCTGGAAGCGCTGAGCCCGCTAGCGGTGCTGCAACGCGGCTACGCCGTGGTGCGCAGCGCCGAGGGCCAATTGGTGAGCGATGCCGGCAACGTGCAGGCCGGCGACAAGCTGACGGTGCGCGTGCAACGCGGCAGCATCAATGTAGAAGTAAAAGAGACGAAGGAAGACTAATGGCCAAGCCCAAAGAGATCAGCAGCCTGAGCTATGACCAGGCCTTGGAAGAGCTTGATAGCATTGTGCAGCAATTGGAAGCCGAAGTGGGCGACCTGGACGCGGCCCTGGCGCTGTACGAGCGCGGCCAGGCGCTGAGCCAGCATTGCAGCACGCTGCTGGAGCAAGCCGAACTGCGCGTGCAGCAGCTGGGCGCCGACGGCGAGCTTAAGCCGCTGGAATGATGCAGCCACTGCGCTTCATGGATGCGGCGCGGCCCAAGCCGCAGCCACGCGGCGTTGACGTGGTCAGCACCCTGTTGCATTTCTCCATCATCACCTATGCCGTGCCGTCTGAGCGCCTGCGCCCGCTGGTGCACGAGCGCTTTGAGCTGCTGACGGTTGAGGTGGACGGCGAGCAATGTGCCCTGGTGTCAGTAGTGCCATTTCAAGAGCTGGATTTCCGGCTGGCGGCCTACCCCTCCCCACAATTCCGTTTCGGGCAGACCAATTACCGCGTGTATGTGACCGACCGCAGCACGGGCCAGCCCTGTGTATGGTTCCTGGGCAGCCTGCTGGACTCGCTGACGGTGGTGATCCCCCGCTATCTATGGAAGCTACCCTGGCACCACGGGCGGATGCACTTTGACTGCGCGCTGGGGGCAGATGGGCGCTACGAACGCTACGCCATCACAACGCGCTCAGCCTGGGGCGGCGCAGTGCTTAAGCTGCGGCAGGCCTTTAGTCTGCCGCAGCAGCATGCCGGCTTCCCGGACGAGGAGACGGCCATGGTGTATCTAACACACCCGCTCAACGGCTACTACCACCGCCGTGACGGCAAGCTAGGCAGCTACAGCATCTGGCACGACCGACTGGAGATGCAGGCGGCCGAGGTGGTGGAGGCGCGCTTTGAGGCGCTGGAGCGGCTGGGGGTGGCCAGTTTTGAGGAGCAGCGCAGACCGTACAGCGCGTTGGTTCAGGCGCAGACGGAGTTCACGATCTACTTGCCGCCGGGGTTGGCGTAGAGGCTACGGCGGCGCGATAAAACGAAGAGCTTCAAGCTTTCTTTTTTCAGGGGCGCTGCCCCTGTGACCCCGCAGGGGGAACCTACGCTACGCTGGAGTTGGTTCCCCTGGCCCCTCCGCAAACGCTCAGTCTGGGATCTGCAACCATAGAAGACGGCGGCGACGATGGCCTCGAAGACCTGGATATTGATCTTGACCTGGATTTCTGGGGTCCCGCGTCGTACGTGAGCTCGTGCTGCTTGTTACAAGCTCACTTTTGAACAGGCTGCTGGCTTAACCTAATTTTGATCGGAGCGCTTTGGGCAGGCTGGCAATGACGAGAGCGTAGGAATGATCGATCATTTCGCGCAGGACATCATCGGGCAAGCCTTCGCCTACCACGACCGTGTTCCAATGCTTTTTGTTCATGTGATAACCCGGGCGCACCCACTGGGGATAGGCGGCGCGGAGAGCTAGGGCATCTTCAGGATCGCACTTGAGATTCAGGGTCAGCTGCTCCTCGCCCTCGCCGATGAGGCCGAACATCTTGCCGCCCACTTTGAGCACACGCGCCCCAGGGCCAAACGGATAGCTGTCGCTGGCGCCAGGTTTCTTGAGGAAATATAGGCCAGCACGCCGGCGTGAGTTTGCAATTTAGCCATCGGTGTCCTCCTGAGGCGTACCGGCCAAGACCACATCGAGGTCTATGCTGTGAGCAACGATTTCCTCAGAAACGGAAGCCGTTGCCCACAGCAAAAACTCCACGTTGCCTTTGGGGCCAAGCACGGGCGAGCGCAGCAGACCGCGTACCGTCAGCCCCCGTTCGGCGACAAAATCGAGCATATCCTGCAGCACGCGGCGGTGGACGGCGGCGTCACGGATCACGCCTTTGCCGCGGGCCACTTCCTTCTTGCCCGCCTCGAACTGGGGCTTGATGAGCGCGACCACCTGTCCACCGGGCTTAAGCCAGTGTTGGAAAACGGGCAGCAGGGTCTTAAGCGAGATGAACGAAGCATCGACCACCACGCCATCTACCAATTCAGGCAGGGCGACTACGTTGCGGGCATTGGTCTCTTCCATTACAACGACGCGCGGATCCTGGCGCAGTTGCCAGTGCAGCTGGCCCTTGCCCACATCGATGGCGTAGACCTTGGCCGCGCCGCGCTGGAGTAAACAATCGGTGAAGCCGCCAGTGGAGGCGCCGACATCCGCCGCCACCCAGCCGGCCACATCGATGGCGAAGCCGTCCAGCGCAGCTTGCAGCTTCTCGCCGCCGCGCGAGACGAAGGGCGGCCGTGCGGCCAGCTCGAGGGCAGCATCCTCCGCCAGCAGCTGGCCGGGTTTATCCACGATCTGGCCGTTGAGGCGCACCTGGCCGGCCATGAGCAAGCGCTGGGCCTGGCTGCGAGTCTCAGCCAGGCCGCGCTTCACCAGCAGCAGATCGGCGCGTTGTTTGGGCATGACTTGATTTTATAGCACTGCCAACTATGGCAACGCCACAGTTGGCAGTGTATGATTCGTAGCATGCTGCTCGCTTTGCTAAAAAACATGCGCCCGAAGCAATGGGCCAAGAACGTTTTGCTGTTTGCGGGGCTGGTGTTCGACCGTCAGCTGACCCAGCTGGGCCCGCTGAAGCAAACCCTGCTCGGTTTCGTGTTCTTCTGCCTGCTCAGCAGCAGCGTGTATCTGATCAACGACATCATGGACCTGGAGGCGGACCGCCGCCACCCGGTCAAGAAGAAACGCCCGCTGGCATCCGGCGCGCTGCCGCTGCCGCTGGCGATGGGCGCGGCGGGGGTCTGCATGCTGGCAGCGCTGCTGGGCGGCTTCTGGCTCTCGCCTGCGTTCGGCATCATCTGCGTGATTTACCTGGCGCTCAACTTTGCTTACTCCCGCTGGCTCAAGCACATCGCCATCATTGATGTGATCGTGCTGGCCATGTTCTACGTGCTGCGGGTGGCGGCCGGCGTGACCCTGATCGATGTGGTGCGCTTCTCTCCGTGGCTGTATGTATTCACCACCTTCTTTGCGCTGTTCCTCGGTATTGGCAAACGCCGGGCAGAGATCACCGCCAAGGGTGGCGCCCATACCCGAAAAGTTCTGGCGGGTTATACCCAGGAGTTCCTTGACCAGTTGCTGCTGATCGTGCTGAGCCTGGCGATCCTGACCTACAGCCTGTACACCTTCTCGGCTCCGAACCTGCCTGACAATCACAGCATGATGCTGACGATCCCCTTCGTGCTGTATGGCTTCTTTCGTTATTTATATCTAGTGCAGGTCAAACACTCTGGCGAAGCGCCAGAGGAGATCCTGTTCTCCGACCGCCCGCTGCAAATTGACCTGGTGCTGTGGGCGTTGACCGTGTTGCTGGTCTTCTATATCTCGTGAGCATGCCGGCAGGCACCGGGGCGGCCCCCGGCAAAGTGATCTTATTTGGCGAGCACGCCGCCGTGTACGGGCAGCCCGCCATCGCCGTGCCGGTGCAGCAGGTGACGGCCCGCGCCCTGGTGCGCCCGCTGTTCAATGCGCCCAGCGGGCGCATCCGCATCCTGGCCCCCGAAGTGGGCTTCGAAGCCGACCTGAGCGAGATGGACGCGCAGCACCCGCTGGCGGCGGCCGTGCGCTTCACGCTGGAGGCGATGGGCGTGGAGCACCCGCTGGCAGTCACCATTCGGATCAGCTCCACCATCCCGGTGGCGGCGGGGCTGGGCTCCGGCGCGGCGGTCAGCGTGGCCATCGCCCGGGCGCTGTCTGGCTTTCTGGGCCATCCGCTGAATGATGAGCAGGTCAGCGCGGTGGCGTTCGAGGTCGAGAAGATCCACCACGGCACTCCGTCCGGCATCGATAACACCGTCATCACCTATAACCGGCCGGTGTATTTCATTAAGGGCCAGCCGTTGCAAACCTTCACGCTGGGCGCGCCGCTGAACTTGGTGATCGCCGACACGGGCATCCCCAGCCCAACCAAAGTGACGGTGGGCGATGTGCGCGCCAGTTGGGAAGCTGAACCCGAACGCTATGACGCGTTGTTTGCTGAAATTGGCGCGATCGCCAAAACAGCCCGTGGCGCGCTGGAGCGCGGCGAACTGGCCACACTCGGCGAACTGATGAACCGCAACCACAGCCTGCTGCAAGACCTGGGCGTATCCAGCCCCGAGCTGGACAGCCTGGTGGCGGCGGCCCGCGCCGCCGGCGCGCTGGGCGCCAAGCTCTCCGGCGGCGGGCGCGGCGGCAACATGGTGGCGCTGACCAACGGCGACCCGGCCGCGCTGCAAAGCCAGCTGCACGCAGCAGGCGCCCGCAGTAGCCTGCACACGGTGGTGGTATGAGCGAGCTGGTCTTCCTCAAACTGGGCGGTTCGTTGATCACGGACAAGCACACCGAGGCCATGCTGCGCCCGGAGCTGGTGCGACGGATTGTGGAGGAGATTGCCGCAGCGCGCCAAGCCAGCCCCGATCTGCAAATTGTGCTCGGGCACGGCTCCGGCTCGTTTGGGCATGTGCCGGCCAAGAAATTTGGCACGCGCCAGGGCGTGCGCACGCCGAAGCAGTGGCGCGGGTTTGTGGAGGTATGGCGCTATGCCAGCGCGCTCAACCAGGCGGTGATGGGAGCGCTGGCCGCGGTGAGTGACCAGCCGGCCGTAGCGTTTGCGCCGGTGAGCAGCGTGCTGGCCGCCGGCGGCCGCGTACAGCATTGGAACCTGGAACCGCTGCGCCGCGCCCTGGCCTCGGGCCTGCTGCCGGTGGTGTATGGTGACGTGATATTTGATATGGAGCTCGGCGGCACGATCTTCTCGACCGAGGACCTGTTCGTGCATCTGGCCGCCGAGCTGCGGCCTGCACGCATTCTGCTGGCGGGCAGCGACGCCGGCGTGTATGACCGCTACCCGGACGGCGAAGTGGTGGGGCGCATCACACCCGCCAGTTATGCCAACCTGGCGGCGCTGCCGGGAGCATCGGCGGCCACGGACGTGACCGGCGGCATGGCCAGCAAGGTGGAGAGCATGCTGAGCATCGTGCAGGCCCAGCCCGAATGCACGGTGAGCATTTTTTCGGGGATTGAAGAGGGCAACATTCGCAACGCGTTGCTGGGCAAAATGCTCGGCACCACGCTGGCAGCGCAGTAATTGCCCTGCGTTTCTCTCGTTGACAGTCCCATAGCCATCAACTAGACTTTTCATACGATGATCATTACGCGCCAACTACTCGAACAGTACGAGGACCAGACACTGGCTCCATACGGGATGCGCAGCCGCGACAGCAAGGGCCGCGAATACCCCGACAAGGAACCGGAGTATCGCACTGCATTCCAGCGCGATCGTGACCGCATCATTCACACCACAGCATTCCGCCGCCTGGAGTACAAGACGCAAGTCTTCAACAATTTTGAGGGCGACTACTTCCGCACGCGCTTGACCCATACACTCGAAGTGGCCCAAGTGGGCCGCACCATCGCGCGGGCGCTGGGCGCCAACGAGGATCTGATCGAGGCGATCTGCCTGGCGCACGACCTGGGGCACGCTGCCTTCGGCCACTCCGGCGAAGCCACGCTCAACGAGCTGCTCAAGGACCACGGCGGCTACGATCACAACAAACAGTCCTTCCGCATCGTCACCAAGCTGGAGCGCCGCTTTCCCAACTGGCCCGGGCTCAACCTGACCTGGGAAGTGCGCGAGGGCATCGTCAAGCACGAGACCGAATACGACGTCTCGGATGCGACCGACTTCAACCCGGAGCTGCGCGGCAACCTGGAAGCGCAGATTGCCAACATTGCCGATGAGCTGGCCTACACCACCCATGACCTGGATGATGGTTTGCGCTCGGGCATGATCCACCACGAAATGTTCGGCGATCTGGGCCTGTGGAAGATGGTGATCGAGAGCGTGGGCTGGGACGGCAAGGGCGAGATGAGCGAACTGCTGCGCCACCAGATCATCCGCCGCCTGGTGGGCATCCTGATCAGTGATGTGGTCGAAGCCACCAATGCCCGCATCGAGGCCAGCGGGGCGCAGAGCGCGCTGGCCATCCAGCAATTGGACGCGAATGTGATAGGCTATAGCGATTCATTGCTCCCACTCAACAAAGAACTGAAGACCTTTTTGTTCAAGAACCTGTACAACCACCCTCGGGTGCGCGGCATGGCCGAGCACGCCCGCAACGCGCTCATCACCATCTACCGCGCCTATGTGGCCAAGCCGGAGATGCTGCCGCCTGACTTCCAGGCGGCCATCCCCAGCCGCGGCCTGGAGCGGGCCGTGTGTGATTACATTGCCGGCATGACCGATCGGTTTGCCGAGCAGGAGAACAACCGACTGAAGGGAAGTACTGGCTTGCCATGAGCTCACACGAGTTTTATCTGACCCCCGAAGGCATCGAGAAGCTCAAGGCCGAGCTGGCTGAGCTGAGCGGCCCGCGCCGCACGGAGTTGGCCCAACGCCTGCGCACCGCCATCCAGCAGGGCGACCTGTCTGAGAATGCGGACTACTCCAAGGCCAAGGAAGACCAGGCCTTTCTGGAAGGCCGCATTCAGGAGATCAATGCCATTCTGGGTAATGCGGTCCTGATCACGGAGCAAAGCAACCCGGACGGCGTGATCGGCATCGGCTCGACGGTGACGCTGAAGGAAAAGGGGCGCGAGCCGGTCAGGTACTTCCTGGTGGGCGCGCAGGAGGCTGACCCGCGCAATGGCAAGATCTCGAACGAGTCACCGATCGGCAAGGCGCTGCTGGGCCATAAGGCCGGCGACAAGATAGAGGCGCACACCCCGGCGGGGGCTTTAGTGTTTGAAGTGGTGAGTGTGGAGTAGTTGACAGTAGACAGACGGCAGTTGACAGAAACCTACCCCGATTGAGTTATTCACAAACAGACTCATATCTTCCCTTCTCCCACTGGGAGAGGGCGCGAGCCAGCGGGGTGAGGAAGTCTGCAAACAAAAAGCCAGCTTTCGCTGGCTTTTTTCTGTCTACTGTTGTCTGTGCACTGTTTACTGCTTCGACCAGACGGCCAATTCGAGCGTGACGCGCTCGAAGAAGCTGTCCTCAGGCAGGGCGCCTTCGCCGTATTGCATATCCACCACGCGGGCGACCATTTGGAGGGTAGCGGTCTCGAGCACCATCTCGACGCCGGGGCTGCACAGCGCCGGCTCGCCCTTGGCGGAGAGGCGGGCGCGGGCCGCATCATCGCGGAAGACGTGGCTACTCATCAGCACCTTGGTGACGGTTTGGATGTCATTCTTATCGAACAGCCAGATCTCAAAGGCGGTCACGCGCTTGGGTGTGCCCACGCCGATCGTCTCGGCGATGCCAACGCCGCATTCGCCCATGAACTCGCCGGCTGGCGAATCGATGCTGAACGAGTCGTCGAAGAGGTCATCGCCCACGTGATACGTGGTCATCCATTGCGAGAGCGGCAGCGCATCCCCGCCGCCAGCATGCGGCAGCGGGCTGGCGGGCTGCATGCGGCCGCGCGGGCCAAAGGGCGAAGCGCTGCCGGCTGCCGCCTGCCGGCGCTTCCACAGGGTGATGCCGCCGAACGCGACGGCGATGGCGATCATCAGGCCGCACATCATGGTCAGCCAGTTGCGCGCGTTCTGCAACGGCGCGCCGGCGGCGGGCTGGGTAGGCTGCGGAGTCGGCTGACCGTCTGCGGGGGTTTGCGGGTCAGCCGTGGTGAGCTGGCCCAGCATGGATTGGAAATGGGCGATGGTATCGATGCTCTGGCTGCCGGGGGCGGCGGCAACGGCCGCCATGGTGGAGTCGACTGCGGCGCCGAGCGCCGTCAGGCGCTCACGCGCCGCGGCTTCGTCGGGGTTCAGGGTGTAGGAGTCGATGACGGCGCGCAGGTAGCTCTGCTGGTAGTCGGCGCGCAGCTGTTCCGGATTGCCGTCAACGAATTCGACGGGGTAGAGCCACCAGCCGATGACCAGCCAGCCGAAGAGCAGGCCGGCAATGCCAGCCACGATGGCCAAGGTGCGGGGTTGGCGCAGGCTGGCGAGTAGTTGCGCCGGGTTGAAAGCCGCCCTGCGGAGCGGGGCGGGCTCATTCGTTTGAGGTTCTGGGTCGTAGTCCATTAGGGTTGGATTCTAGAGGAGCGGGCACGAATACGCAACTGGTCTAGGCAATCTGAAAGGCAAGGTCATTCCGAACCCGAGCGCAGCGAGTGGTGAGGAATCCTTTAGTGCATTGCCAAACCAGAGTAACTTTTTTGGCCTAAAGGATTCCTCCTCGGCCTTTGGCCTCGTTCGGAATGACAGGGGGTGTTTTAGCCAGCCGTCATTGCGAGCGCATTCCTCGCAATGACAGAAGCCTAAGCTGCCTGGCCTTCGGCCTCTTCCTTCTGCACATCATCCAGCGGGAATTGCGTTTCGCAGGTCATGCACTGGGCAAAGTTCTTGTTGGCGATGACCAGCGTGCCGCCGCAGCTGGGGCACGGCGTAGGCAGCGGGCGCTTCCACGAGGTGAACTCGCAGGCCGGGTAATTGGCGCAGCCGTAGAAGATGCGGCCCTTGCGGGTGCGGCGTTCAACGACATCGCCGCCATCCAGCGGGCAGGTGACGCCGATCTTCTCGAGCCAGGGCTCGGTGTGGCGGCAATCCGGGAAGCGTTCGCAGCCGATGAACTTGCCGTAGCGCCCCCAGCGGATGATGAGCTGGCCCTGGTTGCAGGTGGGACACTCGCGGCCGATGTATTCCGGCCCGGCTTTGGATTCGGGCATTTCCAGCTTGGCCTTCTCCACCGTCTCAGAGAAGGGCTCGTAAAAGTCGCTAAGGACGCGCACCCAGTTGGCATCGCCGGCGGCGATCTTGTCCAGGTTGGCTTCCATCTCGGCGGTGAAGTTGAAATCCACAATGTCGGGGAAGTGCTCGGTGATGAGGTCATTGACCAGCAGTCCCGTCTCGGTGGGGATGAAGCGCTTGTCCTCACGCACCACATAGCCGCGCTGCTGCAGCGTGTTGAGCGTGGGCGCATAGGTGGACGGGCGGCCGATGCCGTACTCTTCCAGCGCTTTGACCAGCGAGGCATCGCTGAAGCGCGGCGGCGGCTGGGTGAAATGCTGTAACGGCAACAGCTCAAGGAGCTTTTGCGCTTGACCCTCAGCCAGGTCCGGCGGGATAGGCGAGTCGTCCTCGCCTTCGGCCTTGACGGTCTCGTCCTTGGCCTCTTCGTAGACGGCCAGATAGCCGGGGAATTGCAGGATGGAGCCTGAGGCGCGTAGCAGGTACTCGTTGGTGCCCTGGCCCACAACGCGCACCGAGATGGTGTCGTAGACAGCCGGCACCATCTGCGAGGCGAGGAAGCGCTGCCAGACCAGCTGGTACAGGCGGAACTGGTCACGGCTGAGGAAGTCTTTGACCTGGGCTGGGGTGCGCATGGCCGATGTGGGACGCACAGCTTCATGCGCTTCCTGGGCGCCCTTGGCGCGGGTCTTGTACTCGGGCGCCTGCTCCGGCAGGTAGCTGGCGCCGTGCACGCTGGTGACGTACTCGCGTGCCTCTTGCTGGGCCAGCGGCGAGATATAGGTCGAGTCGGTACGCATATAGGTGATGAGGCCGGTGGTCTCGCCCTGCCCCAGGTCAATGCCTTCGTACAGTTGCTGGGCGATGGCCATGGTGCGCTTGGCGGTGTAGCCTAGCTTGCGCGAAGCCTCTTGCTGCAGGGTGCTGGTGGTGAAAGGCGCGGGCGGCTTGCGGCGGCGCTGGCCGCGCTTGATCTCACGGATGGCGTAGCTGGCGGTCTGCATATCGGCCAGCAGCGGGTCGACCTTTTCCTTGGCGCCCAGGTCGGGCTCCTCGCCGTTGACATCGGCCAGTTTGGCGACGAAGGTGTTCTGGCTGCCTTCGGGCTGTAGCTTGGCTTCGATGGACCAATATTCCACTGGAACAAAGGCGTCGATCTCGCGCTCGCGCTCGACGATGAGACGCAGGGCGACAGACTGCACGCGCCCGGCCGAGAGGCGGTTGCGCACCTTGGTCCACAGGATGGGGCTGAGGTTGTAGCCCACCAGGCGGTCGAGCACGCGGCGGGTTTGCTGGGCGTCGACCAGGTTCATGTTGATATCGCGCGGCTGACCGAAGGCCTCCTCGATGGCGGGCTTGGTGATCTCATGGAAGACGACGCGCTTGGCACGCGCCGGGTCGATCTCGGCCGCTTCGATGAGGTGCCAGGCGATGGCTTCGCCTTCGCGATCAGGATCGGTGGCGAGGAAGATCTCCTCGGCCTTGGCAGCCTCGGCCTTGAGGCCCTTGACCACCTTGCGCTTCTCGTTGGGGATGCGGTACTTGGGCGCGAAGCTGTTCTCCACATCCACCGAGAGCTGCGAACGCAGCAGGTCACGCACATGGCCAACCGAGGCTTCGACGCGGTAGCCGTTGCCGAGGTAGCGACCTACGGTGCGGGCCTTGGCGGGCGACTCGACGATGACCAGGCGGCCCTTGCGCTTGGCGTCCTGGCGCTCCTGCTTGGTGGGCTTGACCGGTGCAGCGATGCCCTCATGCGCGGGGGTGCGGCCCATGCGGAACAGGGTAGTGCCGCACACGCCGCAGGTGCCGCGCGTGCCCGGCGCCCCGCTGGCCGTGTACTCCGGCTGCGGGTTCACCATCTCACGCTTGGTCTTACACTTCACACAATATGCTTCCAAACAAACACCTCTAATGAATAAGTTCTAACCTACAGGTAACGCTGCAAGCCTTTTTCTTTCAAGGCTTCAATGACCTGGCGCACATCCTGAGCGCGCTCACGGCTGCAAATTAATAGCACATCTCCGGTATCTACGACCACCAGATCCTTGACGCCAACGGTAACGATGAGACGCTCGGCTGTGTTGCTGGCGCCGTGCACGAGTGAATTGTGGCTGTCGAGATCATGGTGGTGCGGGTGCAGGGCCAGGTTGCCGTTGCCGTCCGCCGGCAGCACTTCAAAGAGCGAAGTCCACGAGCCGACATCGTTCCAGGCCAATTCCTTGGCGGGGATGACGGCCACGTTGGCGGCATGCTCCATAACGCCGTAGTCGATCGTCTGGGCCGCAATGCGCGGCCATTCATGCGCGATCACGTCTGCATAGTCGGCAGAGCCCATGGCGGCGGCCACTTTTTCAAGCGTGGCATGCAGATCGGGCATCTGCTCGGCAAACTCCTGCATGATGCGCGCAATGCTCCAGATGAACATGCCAGAATTCCAGGCGTGGTCACCGGCGGCCAGCATACCCTCCGCTTCCGGCTGGCTGGGTTTTTCTTTGAATCGCTTAACCTTGTGAGCCACAAAGCCGCCGAACTCGCCCAGGCTGTCACCCATTTGGATGTAGCCATATTGCGTAGCGGCGAAGGTGGGCTCAATGCCCAGCGTCACCAGCGGCCCGGTCTGCGCCAGGGCCACGGCGGCTTCCAGGTAACGATGGAAGCCGGCTTCGTTGGCGATGTAGTGGTCAGCGGTGAGCACGATCATCACCGCCTGCGGGTCACGCGCACCCAGGGCGGCGGCCGCCAGCCCGATGGCCGCGGCGGTGCCGCGCGGCTGCGGCTCGAGAATGTAATTCTCAGCGGGCAGCTCGGGCGCGTGGGTCTTGAGCTCGGCGGCCTGCTGCTGGCTGGTGACCACCAGGATGCGCTCGGGCGGCAGCAGCGCCCGCAGGCGCTGCACCGCGATCTGGAACAGGCTGCGCTCCTCGATCAGGGTGAGCATTTGCTTGGGCTTGGATTGGCGCGAGAGCGGCCACAGGCGTGTGCCGCCGCCGCCGGCCATGATGACCGCGTATGCATGCTGCAATGGAGTCTCAGCCATAACTGGCTCCCAGCTCGCGGGCGGCCACATAGGCCATGCCGCCCACATGCCGCACCAGGCCTTTGAGTTCCATAAGCGTAAGGGTAGAGGACACCTGCGCAATGGGCAAGGCGGCGCGGGCGCCGATCTCGTTCAGGTGCAGGGGCTCAGCGCCCAGCACACTATACAGAGCAGCTTCAGTGGCGTCAGCCGGCAGGGCCTGGCGCGCGTCTTTGTTCAGATCCATCGTTTCCAGGTTCAATACCTTCAATAGAGTTTCAAATTGCAGCAGCGGGTGCGCCCCGCGCTCGATCAGCAGGTTGCAGCCTTTGCTTTGCGGGGCGTAGATCGGGCCGGGCACGGCGAACACCTCGCGTCCCTGCTCGGCGGCAAAGCCGGCCGTGATCAGCGCCCCGCTGCGCTCGCCTGCCTCGATCACCACCACGGCCTGCGCCAGGCCGGAGATGATGCGGTTGCGCGGCGGAAAGTTGGCCGAGTCCGGCGGGGTGCCGAGCGCATAATCGCTCAGCACGGCGCCGCGCTGGGTCATCTCGTCTGCCAGGCGGTGATGAGCGACGGGATAGATGCTATCCAACCCATGCGCCACCACGCCCAGCGTGCGCCCGCCAGCCCGCAGGGCCGCGGTATGAGCGAAGCTATCCACACCTTTGGCCAGCCCGCTCACCACGGTGATGCCGCGCTGGGCCAGGAAGCTGGCCAGTTCCTCGGCCACCTGGCGGCCGTAAGTCGTTACCTGGCGGCTGCCAACGATCGCCACCGCCCACTCATCTTCGGGCAGCAGGTCACCACGCAGGTAGAGCACGGGTGGCGCCTGCTCCAACTCCCGCAGACGGCGCGGGTATTCGTCATCTTCCCACACCAGGGCGCGCACGCCGTGAGCGGCCAGCTGAGCCGGGATATGCTCCAACTGCAGGGTCTGGCGCGCCTGCACCAGCCCGGCGGTAGCGGCGGGCGGCAAACCGGCGGCCTGCCACTGGGCCGGCGTTGCGGCCCAGGCGGCCTTAGCGCTGCCGAAGGCAGCCAGCAGCCTGCGGAAGCGCACCGCCCCCACATTCTTTACGCTGGTGAGCGCGATGCGGCTCAGGCGTTCAGCGTCCATGTACGTATTCATGTCGGGCATTCAAAACGGCGACCAGAATACCACATGCGCTTTGCAGGCTTATGAGGACGAGGCTTCCGCGGGCGGGTCTGGCAGCAGGCCGGGCAGCAGGTGCACATGCATTCGTTTGTTGGCCAGGTCTACATCTGTTACCACCTCGCGGATGGCAGGCAGCAGCACTTCGCCATAGCGTTCGGAGCGCACGATATAGACGTCATTGGCGCCGGTCTCCAACACCTGGGTCAGCGTGCCCAGCTCTTCGCCGGCATCGCTCACCACCGTCAGGCCCATGAGCTGGTGGCGGTAGTACTGGCCGGGCGGCAGCGGCGGGCTGTCCTCCACGCGGGAGAACAGAGGCGCGTTGCGCAGATGCTCGATGGCATTTCGGTCAGGGAATTCTTCGAAGGACAGCAGCAAGCCGCCGTCCACAGGGCGCTGGGTGCGGATGGTGACCGGCGTGTGCTCGGCACCCAGGAACAGCTTCAGGCCGGGCTGCAAACGCTCAGGGAAGTCGGTTTCGATGGACACCTGGGCTTCACCGCGCAGGCCATGCGGGCGGCGCAAAATGCCCACCAATACAAAGTCAGGCTCGCGGAATTCCGCTGAGCCTGACTGGGAGGGCTTGCCTTGGTTTGCCTTGCGGCGTTGGCTGGCTTGTTGTCTGCGCGAGGTCAATCAGGTTCCGAAATGTGCAGCGTGGCGCGCTTGCCATCCTGCGAAGCGGCCACTTGCAGCAGCAGGCGAATGGCATTGGCCACGCGCCCGTTGCGGCCAATGATACGACCCATGTCTTCTTTGCCAACCAGTAAAGAGAGCTCGGTGCCCTCGCCGCGACGGCGTTGGCTCACGCGCACCTGGGTGGGGTCATCCACCAAGGCGCCAGCGATGTATTCGACGAGCTCTTTCATGCGTGTTTTTACTCAGCAGCAGGAGCGTCAGCCGCAGGAGCTTCTTCTGCCGGAGCAGCGGGGGCTTCGGCAGCGGGGGCTTCGGCGGCTTCAGCAGCCGGGGCCTCAGCGGCCGGCGCTTCAGCAACTGGAGCTTCAGCTACGGCTTCGGCGGCAGGGGCTGCGGCTGCCGGAGCAGCAGCCGGGGCCGGGGCAGCCTTCTTGCGGCTGCTGGTGGCCGGAGCCGGGAAGCTGGTGCGGCCATCCGCATTGCGGATCTTGGCCGCGGCGTCAGCCTCGGCCAGCAGGGTCTCCAGGCTTTCGCCGGCCTTGAAGCGCTCATAGCGCGCCATCAGGCCCGCCTGCTGGAACACCTGCTGGGCGGATTCGCTGGGCTGGGCGCCATTGCTGATCCAGTGGTAAATGCGATCTTCCTGCAACGCGATGGTGGCAGGCTTGGTGCGCGGGTTGTAAGAACCCAGCACCTCGATGAAACGGCCTTTGGCCGGGCTTTCTTTGTCGGCCGCCACGATGCGGAAGCTAGCCTGATTGTGGCCGCCAACGCGGCGCAGTCTAATACGTACCATCTAAAAAACAAGCTCCTCGAATATTCTTTAAAAGCGGGAATTGCCCGCGATTTTGCTTGCCCGGAGGTTGACTCCAAACAGCGGGTGATTGTAGCCGCTCTGGGGTGGGCGGTCAAGAGCAGCCCAGCCGGCGCAAGGCGCAAATTGCCGGCGCTCTCTTGTCCGCTTTTCAGGTTTCCACTACACTATAGGCTCATCCCCCGGTGCCGCCCGGCACAATGAATCATCCTCGAGGAGAGAGACGAATGGCCAAAGTAGCGATTATTACGGACAGTACCACCTACCTTCCCAAGGAACTAAGCGAGGGCCTGAACATCAATATTGTGCCCACCGTAGTGATCTGGGATGGCAAAGAACTGCGTGATGGCGTAGATATCCAGCCCGGCGAGTTTTACGAACGCCTGGCGAAGGCTGAGACCATGCCCACGACCTCGCAGCCCTCGCCGGCTGCCTTCAAGGACATGTACGAGAAGCTGCAAAAGGATGGCTATACCGACATCCTCGGCCTGTTCGTATCCGCCAAGCTGTCGGGCACGATTGCCTCGGCCAACCAGGCCAAAGACCTGGTGAGCGGGCTGAACATCGAAGTGATGGACGGCCACTCGGCCTCCATGGGCACCGGTTGGGCCCTGCTGGAGGCCGCCAAGGCCGCCAAAGCCGGCAAGTCTCTCAAAGAGTGCGCTGACATCGCCAAGAAGGCCGGCGAGCAGACCGGCCTGCTGCTGCTGGTCGACACGCTGGAGTTCCTGCACCGCGGCGGCCGCATCGGCGGCGGCGCCCGCTTCCTGGGCACCGCGCTAAACCTGAAGCCGATCCTGGAAGTGCAGGACGGCCGCCTGGAGCCGCGCGAGCGCGTGCGCACCAAGGCCAAAGCCTTGGCCCGCATTCTGGACCTGGTGGACGAGCGCATCGGCGGCCGCACGCCGCTGCACCTGGCGGTGGTGCACGCCAACGCCGAGGCTGACGCCAAGGCCCTGCTAGACGAAGCCAAGACCCGCTTCAAGCCGGACATGACCGCCCTGACCGCGGTGAGCCCTTCGGTGGGCACGCACACCGGCCCCGGCACCTTGGGCGTAGCCTTCATGGCGGGATACAAATAGTCGACAGGTTACAGTCAAGAGCTAATAAAAAACCTGCGCACATGCGCAGGTTTTTTTGTCGCAACACTTCTAACGTTACTTCACAACGCCATAGGAATGACGCAAGCGCTTTACCTTCTTGGCAGACCACTTGTGGGCGGCCAGCACGCGTGTGCGCGCCGCGGCCAACGAGTCTTTTGAATTGGCGTGCAGCACGAACAGCGGCTCGCCCTTCTTCACGCGGTCGCCGACTTTGTGCAGCACCACAATGCCCACGGCAGGGTCGATCGTATCGCCCTTCTTGGCGCGCCCGGCGCCCATCTCCACTGAGGTCTCGCCCACGATCTGGGCATCGATCCATTTGATATACGCGCTCTTGGGCGCGGGCACTTCTTCAATGAAAGGCGCAGCCGGCAGCTTGTCTGGCTGGTCCACATAGCTCACATCGCCGCCCTGGGCGGCCACCAGCTTGCGGAAGCGCTCAAAAGCGCTGCCGTCTTGCAGCGTGGCCGCGGCTTTTTTGCGGGCGGCTTCCGGCGTGCTGGCCGCTTTGCCGAGCACCAGCAGGTGGCTGGCAATATCCAGGCAATGCTCGCAAAAATCCTGCGGCCCGCCGCCGTGCAGGGTTTCGATGGCTTCTTTGACCTCGAGGGCGTTGCCCACGGCGAAGCCGAGCGGCTGATTCATGTCGGAGAGCAGACACACCACTTTTCGATTGGCCAGCTTGCCAATCCGCACCATGATGGTCGCCAGCTTTTTGGCCGCAGGCAGCGTTTTCATGAACGCGCCAACGCCAACTTTCACATCCAGCACCATGCGCTGGGCGCCGGCGGCGATCTTCTTGCTCATGATCGACGAAGCGATCAGCGCCAGCGAGTCGACCGTGCCGGTCACATCCCGCAGGGCGTACATCTTGCCGTCGGCGGGGGCCAGCTTGCCGGTTTGCCCGGTGAGCACCAGTCCCAGACCCTTGAGTTGGGCCAAAAACTCTTCCTTGCTGAGGTCGGTGCGGTAGCCCGGAATGGACTCCATCTTGTCCAGCGTGCCGCCGCTGAAACCAAGGCCGCGGCCAGACATTTTGCCCACCCGCAGCCCGCAGGCCGAGACGATCGGCTCGACCACCAGGGTAGTCTTGTCGCCCACCCCACCGGTGGAATGCTTGTCCAGGGCAATATCCACGACCTGGCTCAGGTCCAGCACCTCGCCCGAATTGGCCATGGCCAGGGTCAGATCGGTCACCTCGCGGTCACTCATCCCGTTCAGCAGCACTGCCATGGCCCAGGCGCTGGCCTGGTAGTCAGTCACAGTGCCGTCCGTGAAACCACGTACAAAGAATTCGATCTCCTCGGTGGTCAGTTCCAGGCCATCACGCTTCTTTATGATCAGATCAACGGTTCGCATGTCACCTCGCCTGAAATTATACTGGCGGGTCTCATTAGTCCAAACGGCTGTTAAACCAGACTCAACATTCCCCCTGTCTTGCCCTACAATACTCTGGCAGCCAAAAGCTGGGCTGCCAGTCTGCTTATGACGATTGTTCTCACTAAAGTGCGGGCCCCGCAGCGGCGCAAAGACGTTTTGCGCCGCGTGCGGCTGGTGGATACGCTGCACCAGAACCTGCACCGCAAACTGACCTTTGTTTCGGCCCCCGCCGGCTACGGCAAAACCACCCTGCTGGTGGATTTTGCCGCGGATGTGGACGCCCACGTATGCTGGTACCGCATCGGGCCTGAGGATGGCGACCTGGTGCAGTTCGCCCAGCACATCGTAGCGGCCTTCCAGCAGGAGTTCCCCGGCTTCGGCAAAGCGCTCGAAGAGCGTCTGAACACCCCCGGAGCGCGGCCAGACGCCCCCAGCATTGCCACCGAGATCATCAATGCTGTGCAGGAACAGGTGCCGGATTTCAGCGTACTGGTGCTGGACGATTACCACCTGGCGGGCGAGAACCAGCAGATCGTCGATCTTCTCGAGAACCTGCTTGAGCATTTGCCAGACCATCTGCGCATCCTGATCGGCTCGCGCAGCGTATACGGCATCCCGGCCGCCAGCTTGTATATCCGTGACGAACTGGTCACCATCAGCGCGGATGAGCTGCGCTTCCGCGCCGATGAGCTGCAAAAGCTGGTGCTGCAGAACTACCGCATGCGCCTCTCGCAAGAAGAAGCCGAAGAGCTGGCCAAGCGGGCCGATGGCTGGATCGTGGCCCTATTGCTGGCCGTGCGCGCCATGAGCACCGGCGGCCTGCCGCGCTTCCTGGGCAATACCGAGCAGATCTATACCTACCTGGCTGAAGAAGTGGTCAGCCAGCAAAGCGAGGACCTGCGCGAGTTCATGCTGGGCGCCTCGATCTTTAGCGACTTTGCAGAAGCCCAGTGCAATTATGTGATGCGGCGTGAAGACTCGGGTGATATGCTGCGCGCCCTCGAGGAGCGCAACCTGTTCGTCAGCCGCACCGAAACGCGTGAAGGCAGCAGCTATCGCTTTCACCAGCTGTTCTCAGAATTCCTGCAGGATTATTTTGCCCGCCATAACCCCGCCCTGCTGGGCAGCCTGCACGCCCGCGCCGCCGATTGGCACTTCCAACGCCGGGAGTGGGAGAACGCCGTCCAGCACAAGTTCGCCTCAGGCGAAGTGCAGGCTGCCGCGGCGTGGATGGATTCCGCCGCTGAACATTTCTACACCACTGGCCGCCAGGCCCTGCTGGCGCGCTGGCTGGAAGACCTAGATAAGACGCCCGGCCTGCGCCAGCACGCGCCGCGCCTGATCCTGTACCAGGCCAAGTCACTGGGCAACCAAAGCCAGTTTGAAGCATGCCTCAAGCTGCTGGCCCAGGCCGAACCGATCCTGAAACAGCGCGGCGACGCCGAGTTGCTGGCCAATGCCTTTATCACCCGCGGCATGGTGTATCGCTTTACCGGCAAGCCCAAAGACGCGATAGACCTGGCCGAATCCGCGCAGGAGCTGCTGGCCGGTGAACTCAAGAACAGCCTGCAGTGGTACCAGGCAGAACGTTTGCGCGGCGTAGCGCTGCATCTGCTAGGTAAAACCGAAACTGGAATCGAACACATCAACATGGCAGTAGCGGGCTTACGCCAGCTGGCCGAGAAGACCTCTGAAACCATGCGCCCGGTCTATCTCTTCGACCTGGCGGAATGCCTCAATGACCTTGGACTGATCCATATCACCAGCGGGCAAATGCTCAGCGCCCAACAAGCCTTCGAGGAAGTGTTGGATATCCATGTCAGCATCCGAAGCAATCTGGGCGCCCTGGCTTCTGCTCGCAACAACATTGCCTACTTGCAACACCAGATCGGGCAACACCAGGCCTCATGGAAGCAGTACACCCAAGCACTTGCCTATGTGAAGGCCTCAGGCAGCGCGCGCGTACATATTGGCATCCTTAGCGGCCAGGGGGCTTTGTTGCTGGACGCAGGGGACCCGCTTGAAGCCCGGGTCTGCTTGCTGGCTGCGGTGGAAGTGGGTGAAGCCACAGGCGAGCTGCAGGAGCTGGTGCCAGTCTACGTAAGCATGGCGCGGGTCACCAGCGCCCTGGGCGACTACAACGAAGCCATGGCGTGGCTACGCAAAGCCGCCAGCCAGGCCGGCTCACGCTTCAGCCGCGCCGAGTATGCCCTGCACATGGGCTGGACCTATGCCAATATGCAGCAGCACGACCTGGCGCTGCAGCAGCTTGAGCTCGCCATGCAGAACTGGGGCGAGCAACCCCAGCAGGACCAGGTAACCGCTGCCTTCCTGCGCGCCTGCATTCTGTACGCCCAGGGCGAGGAAGCCGAGGCCGACCCGTTGTTGGCCTTGGCGCTGGAGGGTGCAGCGCGGCTGGGCTATCAGCAATTCCTCATTCCGCTGGCGCGGGATTGGCAAAACGCTCTGGGGCGCGCCCAGGCCAAATCTCCATCGCCCCAACTGGCGGACATCCTGGAGCAAGCCAGCCGCCCCAATTTCACCCGCAGCATGCTCGAAGGGACAGAAGAGGGAGCCACGACAGAACCGCAGCAGCTGGAAGTGCATACGCTGGGCGGCTCTGAGATCCGCCGCAATGGCGAAGTGCTGCCGGTCACGATCTGGCGCTCCACACGCGCCCGCTCACTCTTCATTTACATACTGGATCGCGGCCGGGTACGCAAGGATGCGATCGGCATCCACTTCTGGCCTGATTTCAGCCCCGGGAAGGTGAGCAGCAATTTCCACGCCACCCTGTGGCGCGTGCGCCAGGCGCTGGGCTTCAAAGACTCGATCGTCTTTGAAGATGAGCACTACTCGCTGCACCCCAGCATCCAAACCTGGTATGACGCCGCAGAGTTCGAGAACTACATGCGCATGGCCACCACCGCCGGGCTGGAGGAAGCCGAGCCAGCTGAGCAAGCCGAGATGCTGCGCCAGGCGCTACGCTTGTACCGCGGGCCTTATTTGGAAGATGTATATATGGAGTGGGCCGACGAACGCCGCGAGGAGCTGCGCAGCCTGTACCTGGGCGGGTTGGAACTGCTGGGCGATATTGAGGTCAGGGCCAAACGCTTCCGTGAGGCTCGTGAGATCTATGAGCGCATCGTAGCCAGCGACCCCTACCGTGATGAAGCCCATCTGGCCCTCATGAAGAGCATGGCCGATTCAGGGGCTACATCTGCTGCCATCCTGCACTACAAGGAATACCAGAAACTACTACGCAAGGAGCTGAACGCCGAGCCGATCGAGGCTCTGAAAACCTACTACCAGCAGCTGACCATTAGTGTCTAGGCAAGGAAATTGCATCTTACAAGCAAGAAATTACGGGAAAAGCTACTCGATTTGGGTGGCTTTTTTTGACCCATGCTCATAGCTGCGTTCATAGGCCGCTTTATACAATGCGGCCAATCTAATCAAAAAGAAATAGGAGATTTACAAACATGACCAAGAAATTTGCTTTCGCTCATCCCGTCGGCGGTGGTATCGGCACCGCCCCCCAAAGCAACCATCCTGTTGGCGGCGGCATCGGCACTGGCCCCGGCCTGTCCCACCACCCCGTCGGCGGCGGTATCGGCACCGCTCCCCAAGGCAACCATCCTGTTGGCGGCGGCATCGGCACTGGCCCCACCACTCTGTAAATTTGTAACCACCTTAATCGAACTAACAGTACTCGCCTTAGGAGACCTACAATGTCCAAGCTGAAACTGAACGCTATCGCAACTCTCGCTTTGGTAGACCAGGATTTCAAAGCTGCTGTTCTGAGCGGCCGTCTGCAGGAAAAGTTGGGCGCCTTCCAGCTGAACGAGGAAGAAATGCGCGCCATCACGGCCATCCAGGCGATGGATCTGGACCAGTTCATGCGCCGCCTCGGCTCGCTGATCCAGACCTCGGCGGCTGTACACTAAGAAGCTCTAGCATTACTTTGGGATAGCTGCCCTACTCCCGGCAGCAAGCACCGTTCCCTTAACATGACGCATGCCCGCAAGATGAGCAGCGCTTATGGGTATTGAGACAATGCTGCTGGCTTCCTTCAAAGACTCACCCTCGCGTCAAAACGCTCCGGACGCGGATTCTTTGCGCAACCTGAGCAAGGTCAAAGCGCTGGTTGAGCACAGCGCCGACGCGGTCCTCATCCTGCATCCGGAGAGCGGCAAGATCCTGGTAGCCAACCAGAGCGCCCTGCTGCTGTTCGAGGCCGACGAGGGAGCGCTGTACGGGCTCACCTTCAACCAATTGAGCGCAACCAAGAACGCGCCCAAAACCTCGCCGTTGGACCGCTATGCGGATTATGTGCAGCGCGTACGGGCCGGCGAATCCCCAGAGTTTGAATGGCAGGGGCGCACTCCCAGCGGCAAGCAGATCTCCGGCAAGGCGCAGATGTCAACTTTGCCTGTAAAGGATGCGGAGTTCATCCGTATTCATATTTCGCACCCCGAAGTCGAAGCCGCCAGCTGGGTTGAGGACAGCCAGCATGTTGATGAGCTGGCAGCCCTGGCACTGACTGGCGCCAGCATTGCCTCCAGCCTGGATATTGACAAAGTGATGGAAGTGGTCGGCAAGCAGCTGGCCACCCTGCTCGAGGCCAACACCTTCATAGCCTACGACTGGCTGGCCAACAGCAAAGACCTGCGCATGCGCCATAGTTACACTATGGCACGCAGCCAGCCGAAACCGGTTGCGCCCCATTTGGATGTCAGCAACGTGCTGGAGTTGGGCCGCCCGGTGCAAAAACAGATCGACGCCAGCACCACTACGGCCGCTGAAAAGAAGGCCATGAAGTCTGCCGGGGCGACGACCGTGCTTATATTGCCACTCATTGCGCAGAGCAAGACCATCGGCCTGGCCGAATTGCAAGACAAGCGCGAGGGCCACACCTTCAGCAGCCGCGAGATCTATTTGGCGCAGACCCTGTGCCACCAGGCCGCCGTCGCCATTGAAAATGCCCGTCTGTTCCAGGCCACTCGCCGCCAGCTGCAGGAGTTGACCATTTTGCAGCAAGTGGCCAACGCCACCACCGAGGCCAACAGCGTGGACGAGCTGATCGAGAGCGCCACCCAGTTGATCCGCCACAGCATTTACTCGGATAACTTCGGCATCATTCTATTGGGTGAAGACGGGCAACTGCACATTCATCCCTCCTACGAATCGGCCCCCGAGGTTGCCAGTAAGCCCATCCCGCTGGGCCAGGGCGTCACCGGCCGCGTAGCCCAGTCCGGCAAACCCATGCGCATCGCCGACACGCGCCAGGAAGCCAATTACCTGGACTACGACCAGCAAACCCTTTCCGAGCTGTGCGTGCCGATGAAGATCGGCGAGCGTGTAATTGGCATCATCAACACGGAAAGCCGCGAGCTCAACCACTTCACCGAAGACGACGAGCGCCTGCTGCTCACGCTGGCCGGCCAGCTGGCCACCGGCATCGAGCGCCTGCGCAACGCAGCCGCCGAAGGCCGCCGCACGCATCAACTGGCAGTTCTCAATGAGCTCACCAGCCGCATGAGCGGCGTGCTGGAGCGCGACAAACTGTTCCAGATCATTGTCGAGTGCCTGCACCGCCGCATGGGCTACTACTCCACCGACATCTCCCGCGTGGATGATGACACCCAGTCCTACATCGTGGAGGCTGTGGCCGGCGGCTTTGAACTCGTGGCCGAGCGCCAGGGCTACACCCAGCCTTTCGGGCTGGGCCTGCTGGGGTTGGCTGCCCGCACAGGCGAAATAGTTCACACCAACAATGCCAGCGCCCATCCGAACTTCTTCATGGTGGAAGGCTTTGCCAGGATCCAATCAGAGATTGTCATCCCGATCAAGATCTACAACAAGGTGTATGCCTTGCTGAACATTGAAAGCCAGCAAGCCAACGCGTTTGACGATTACGAGATCGCCGCCCTATCCACGCTGGGGGATCAGATCTCCATGTTCCTGGAGAGCGTGCATCTGTTCGAGTCGACCAAGCGCCAGCTTCAGGAGCTCACCGTGCTGCACGCCATCACCCAGGCGGCGGTTAATGCCCGCACCCAGGATGAGCTGATCGAGCGCGCCACCGAGATCATCGGCGCCAGCTTGTATACAGACAAATTTGGCTTCCTCACCATGCACCCGGATGGCGATAAGCTGATCGTACATCCATCCTATAGAGGTATCACTCCGCAGGATCTGTCTCGAATGGTGACGCTGTCCGAAGGCGTGACCGGCCGCGTGGCGGCCACCGGCAAAGCCTGGCGTGTGCCGGATGTGCGCAAGGAGCCCAGCTACATGCGCATCAACCCCAACATGCGCTCTGAGCTGTGCGTGCCCATCCTCGGCAACGGCAACCGCGTGCTGGGCGTGATCAACGCCGAGAGCATACGCGTGAACGCGTTCACCGACTCGGACCTGCGCCTGCTCAGCACGATCGCCGGCCAGATCGGCACGGCCATTGAGAAGCTGCACTTGTTGCAATCCGAGCGCTTCCAGCGCAGCCAGGCCGAGACCCTGCGCGAGGTGGCCGCCATCCTGGGCTCCGCCGCAGACCGGGCCAGCGTGCTGGATCTGATCCTCGAGCAGCTCAAGCGCGTCGTGCCGTTCGACAGCGCGTCAGTTCAGCTGGTGCGCGGTGAAAACCTGATCGTGCACGCGGTGGCGGGCAACTTGGAGTCGGCCGTGGTCGGCCTCGAACTGCCGATCAAAGAAGACAAATTCGCCCACCCGTTGCTGTTCGAACAGCGCACCGTGCTATATGAAGACATCAGTGACCACCCCGACTGGCTGCAGCTGGAAGGCGCCAGCAATGTGAAATCATGGATCGGTGCACCGCTGATCGCCCGCGGCGCCTGCATTGGTGTGCTGACCGTGGACGGATACACCGCAAAGCAGTTCTCGCAGGCCGATGCCGACCTGGTGGCCACTTTCGCCATCCACGCCGGCATTGCGTTGGAGAATGTACGCCTGTTTGAAGAAGCGCAGGACGCCTATCTGCAAACCGTCAGCGCCCTGGCCAGCGCCATTGACGTGCGTGACACCTATACCAGCGGCCACAGCCAGCGCCTGGTGGATATGGCCGTGGAAACCGGCCGCCTGCTGGGCTGCACTCCACAGGAGCTGGTTGACATCAAATGGGGCGCCCTGCTGCATGACATTGGAAAGATCGGCGTGCCGGATGAGATCCTGCGAAAGCCCAGCTCACTGGAACAAGCTGAACTAGAAGTGATGCGCCAGCACCCTGAGATCGGCGCCCGCATTGTGGAGCCGGTGCGCAACCTGGCCACCGTGGCCCCCATCATCCGTGCCCACCAGGAACGCTATGACGGCTCGGGCTACCCTGACGGGCTCAAGGGTGATCAGATCCCCAAGATCGCCCGCATCATCAGCGTGGCCGACGCCTATGTGGCCATGACTGACGAGCGTGTGTACCGCAAAGCGCGTTCGAAGGAAGAAGCCATCGCCGAGCTTAAGCGCTGCAGCGGTACGCAATTCGACCCGCTGGTGGTTGAGGCGTTCCTGCAGGTGCTTGACACCTGCAACGGCGACGAAACCTAGCCGCTACACGATCAGCATTGCATCGCCAAACGAATAGAAGCGATACTTAAGCGCGATGGCCTCCTGGTAGGTTTCCAGGATCAGCTCGCGGCCCGCAAACGCGCTCACCAGCATCAGCAGGCTGGAGCGCGGCAGGTGGAAGTTGGTCACCATGGCGTCCACCGCCTTGAACTCAAAACCCGGCAAGATGAACAGATCCGTGCGGCCCTCGTAGGCGGCCACCTGGCCGTCGCCAGCCCCATTTCCACGGGCAGCGCTCTCCAGCGTGCGTACGCTGGTGGTGCCCACCGCCACCACGCGGCCGCCGGCCTGCTTGGCGGCGTTCACCGCGCCGGCGGTCTCGGCGGGCAGGCGGCACCACTCCGTGTGGATGTGGTGCTCGGCCGGGTCTTCCTCATGCACAGGGGCGAAGGTGTCAAGACCCACATGCAGCAGCACCTCGGCGAAGCCCACGCCCTGTGCCCGCAGGCGCGCCAGCAGCTCCGGCGTGAAGTGCAGGCCGGCCGTGGGCGCCGCCACGGAGCCAACCTGCTGCGAATACACGGTCTGGTAGCGCTCGCGGTCTTGCAGCGCAGTGTGGATATAGGGCGGCAGCGGCATCTGCCCAATGGTGTTGAGCGCCTCGTCCAGCGGCTTGTTGAACACCACCACCCGTTCGGAGCGCTCCAGTTCCTCCACTACCTCGGCCTGCAAGCCATTGCCCAGGTCAATCACCCGCCCGGGCCGCAGGCCCTTGCCACCCGCCAGCGCCTTCCAACGCTGCGGCTCCAGCTGCTCAATGAGCAGCAACTCCACCTCGCCGCCGCCGGGCAGCTTGCGCCCATGCAGGCGGGCGGGCAGCACGCGGCTGTGGTTGGCCACCAGCAGGTCATGCGGACGCAGAAACGCGCCGATCTCGGCAAAGTGGGCATGGATGCTCTTGCCCGTGGCGCGCTCGAGCACCAGCAGGCGCGAGCTATCCCGCGGCTCCAGCGGCGTCTGGGCAATGCGCTCTTCAGGCAGTTCGTAGTCAAAATCAGCGGTATTCAAAATACGATTCTCCACAGATAAACACAGATAGAAGCAGAGATGAACTCAGATATATCTGCGTTTATCGCCTTTCAGCATCCGTGTTCATCTGTGGGCTAAAACAGCGTAGGTGTATTCAACTGCGCTGGCACCGGCAAGCCCAGGTGCTTGCAGGCCGCCAAGGTGGCATGGCGGCCCTGGGCACGCCGCTCCAGGAAGCCGAGCTGCATCAGATACGGCTCGACCACGTCCATGATCGTGTCGGGCTCTTCGCTCACCGCGGCTGAGATGGTGTTGAGCCCCACCGGGCCGCCGCTGAACTTCTCAATAATCACGCGCAGCACGCGCCGGTCCAACTCGTCCAGGCCAAGCTCGTCAACCTCCAGCAGCTGCAGGGCCTGCTGGGCCACGGCGCGGGTCATCTGCCCGCTGGCGCGCACTTCGGCATAGTCACGCACGCGGCGCAGCAGACGCAGCGCCACGCGCGGCGTGCCGCGGCTGCGTGTGGCGATCTCGCGCATGCCCTCCGGGTCGGGCTGCAGACCCAGCTCGCCGGCCGCCCGCGCCAGGATGGCCCGGATCGCCTCGGGCTCGTAGTAGTCCAGGCGGAAAGTAGCGCCAAAGCGGGCGCGCAGCGGCGCAGTCAGCAATGCCAGTCGGGTGGTGGCGCCGATGACGGTGAAGCGCGGCAGCTTGAGCCGGATGGCGCGGGCCGACGGGCCTTTGCCGATGACGATATCGAGCGAATAGTCTTCCATGGCCGGGTAGAGCACTTCTTCCACGGCTTTGCCCAGGCGGTGGATCTCGTCGACAAACAACACATCGCCTTCGTTGAGGTTGCTCAGGATGGCGGCCAGGTCGCCCTGGCGTTCGATGGCCGGGCCGGCGGTGACCTTGATGTTGACGCCCATCTCATTGGCCAGAATATGCGCCAGGGTGGTCTTGCCCAAACCCGGCGGGCCGTAGAACAGCACATGGTCCAGCGCTTCGCCGCGCTGGCGGGCCGCGTCGATCAGGATGGCAAGGTTTTCTTTGACATTCTTCTGGCCGATGAGTTCATCAAGCTTGCGGGGGCGCAGGGCAGGTTCGCTGCGGTCGGTGGTCTGTGGCGCCGGGTCAACCAGGCGCGGCGTGTCGCTCATTGCGAAGGATTATACAGGTTCAAAAAATCGCGGCGCACAGGCGGCGCGTATATAATCAGCGCAATTTGCAACCCAATAGCCACGGAGGAACGCGCATGGCCCAGGAATATGTATCCACACACCCCATGGTCTTACACAAGCTCACTATCCTCAGAGACAAATCCACCGAACCCCGTAAATTCAGAGAATTAGTAAAAGAGATCAGCTCGCTGCTCACCTACGAGGCGACTCGCGACCTGCCCACCATCGACAAACAGGTTGAGACGCCGATGGGCAAGGCCATGGGCGGTGAGATGAAAGACACCATCGGCCTGGTGCCGATCCTGCGCGCCGGCCTGGGAATGGTGGACGGCGTATGGGAGCTGATTCCCGACGCGCAGGTCTGGCACATCGGCCTCTTCCGCGACGAGAAGACCTTGCAACCGGTTCAGTATTACAACAAGCTGCCCACCGCCCCCACCGTGGGCGTATGCTTGGTGCTCGACCCCATGCTGGCGACCGGCGGCTCGGCTGCCGCCACAGTAAGCATTCTCAAAGAATGGGGCGTGAAGAACATCCGCTACATTGGCTTGCTGGGCGCGCCGGAAGGCATACAGCATCTGAGCGAACAGCATCCAGATGTGCCCATCTTCCTGGGCGCCAAGGATGAGCGCCTGAACGAGATCGGGTATATCGTTCCCGGCCTCGGCGATGCCGGTGATCGCCAGTTCGGTACTGGATAAAGCTGCAAGCGACTAGCTTGCAGTTTTGTTAGCTGCTGCTTTTTGACGTTTTTGAAGGGTGTACACTCTCAGATGGGAGAAGTGTTTAAGGTTATGCCGGTAAAGAAAACTGCAAAGAAAGGTACGGCAAAGACCGCCGTGGCAAAGACCGCCGTGGCCAAGCGTAAGGCGGTCAAGCGCACCGTATCCACGCCTGCATTGGCCAAGTTGCACAAAGAGAACGCCCTACTCAAGAAAAAACTTGAGAAGGTGTCACTTGAGCGCAATTTTCTTGAACGCGCCATGGCTGATCTTAATTTCCACAACAACGCCCACGACGGCGTAGTGTATACCGACGCCAGCAACCAGATTACGTATGCCAACCCCTACTTCCTCACCATGATGGGCGAGGAAGCTAACAGCCAGTTGCTCAACAAGCCTTTCCCCGAATACATGTGGAACAACGAGACCGAGGTTTCCCGGCTGTTTAATGACATCAAGACCAACGGCTTCGTGCGCGAGCGTGAGCTGAGCCTGTACAACAAGCACGGTGTGCCAGTCTTCGCCATGTGCTCGGCCGTGGCCAGCAAAGATGACGAGGGCAATGTGATCGGCACCGAGATCATGTTCTGCAACATCACCGGCAAGCGCCAAGTCCAGGCCGAATTGATGGAGCAGACCGCCTTATTCGATGCGCTGCTGCAAAGCACGCCCGACCCTATTCTGTTGTTCTCCTCTCAACTAAGCCTGACCCGCGCCAGCCAGGCAGCCATGGATTTCTTTAACTTGACGGAGCGCGCTCCACTCACGCTGGAGCAGTTGCTCCAACGCAAGGAACTGGAAGCGAACGAGATCTCCCGCACCTTGGACATGTTCGCCAACTCGAGAGCTTTTGATTTTGAGATTGCTCTGGGTGATCAGCATTTTGACTGGCACGCCGCCCCGCTCCAATCAGACCAGAGCGGTTGGGTGTGCGTGCTGCACAACATCACCGTACGCAAGCTTACCCAGGAAGTCTTGCAACACCACGCCACCCACGATGCCCTGACGCAGATCCCCAACCGCTCTTTCTTTCTGGACCATTTGCGGCGCGCCAACTTGCTGGCCGAGAACAACAGTTACGGCTACGCAGTGCTGTTCATTGATCTGGACGATCTCAAGGTCTTCAACGACACCTTCGGCCACATGGCCGGCGACGAACTGCTGTATAACTTCGCCCGCCGAGTGGAAACCAGCATCCGCCCCGGCGATGTGGTTGCCCGCCTGGGCGGCGACGAATTCGCCGTCTTCCTTGATGGCGTGCACCAGGCCGAGGATGCCAGCCACGTCGCCACCCGCGTGCAGGAGGCGATCGTGCAGCCGTTCCAGCTCAGCAACCCGGCGCAGGAGGTCAACATCACCGCCAGCATCGGCATTGCCCTCAATGAGGGCAATGCCGATGCTGACGCCCTGCTGCGCGCCGCCGACCAGGCGATGTATGAAGTAAAACAAACAGGCGGAAACAATTTCCGCCTGTTTGGTCAGTCCTAAGGAGCAAGGCTGCGGCTACGCCGCAGCCTGGGTGATGGCGGTAAAGTCCGCCGCTTTCAAACTGGCCCCGCCCACCAGGGCCCCGTCGATCTCCGGCTGAGAGAAATATTCCTTGGCATTGGCTGCATTCACTGAGCCGCCGTAGAGCACACGCACGCCGTCTGCCAGGTCTTGCCCCAGCAGGCCGGCCAGCGTGGGGCGCACCACGTTGCGCAGCAGGGTGTTGATCGGCTCCGGGCTGGCGGCTTTGCCGGTGCCGATCGCCCACACCGGCTCATACGCCACCACCAGCGCCTCGGCCGAATTGACCTGTACGCCTTCCAGCGCAGCGCGCAGTTGGCTGCTCAGCACTTCGGCAGCGCGGCCGGCTTCGTTCTGCTCCAGCGTCTCGCCGATGCACAGCACCGGCTTCAACCCAGCCGCCAGCGCCGCAACCACCTTGCGGTGCACGTTCAGGTCACTGTCGCCGAACATAGCGCGCCGCTCTGAATGGCCCACAATCACATATTGGCAAAACTCGGCCACCATGCCCGCCGAAAGCTCTCCGGTGTAGGCGCCGTCTTTTTCCCAGTATAGGTTCTGCGCGCCCAGGCCAATGCCTTTACCTTCCAGCATGGCCGCCACC
This sequence comes from Anaerolineales bacterium, assembly GCA_025808555.1. NCBI lineage: Bacteria > Bacillati > Chloroflexota > Anaerolineae > Anaerolineales > Anaerolineales bacterium. Next base: position 763,846 of record CP075526.1, read on the forward strand.
GGCATGATCGCCATGGCGGGCGGGCACAGCAGCTTCTCCACGCCTTGCACCGCCTGCAGGCCGGGCAGCATTTCATCCACCAGGCGCACTGCCTCCCCCACGGTCTTGTTCATCTTCCAGTTGCCAGCGATCAGCGGAACACGCGCCATTATTTATCCTCCAAAGCTGCCAGACCCGGCAGCAGTTTGCCTTCCAGCATCTCCAGCGAGGCGCCGCCGCCCGTGGAGATATGCGTGATCTTGTCGGCCAGGCCGGATTGCTGCAGGGCAGCGACCGAATCGCCGCCGCCCACAATGCTGACCGCACTAGAGTCGGCCACGGCCTGGGCCACGCCCACCGTGCCGGCCGCGAACGGCGCCAGCTCGAACACGCCCATCGGGCCGTTCCACACCACCGTGCCTGCTGCGCCCACCGCCGCGCCGAAGACGGCCACGCTCTGCGGGCCAATATCCAGCACGCGCCAGCCAGCCGGCACATCGCCCACCGGCACGGTCTTATGCTGCGCTTCTGCGCTGAACGCATCTGCGATCACAAAGTCCACCGGCAGCTGCAGCTTGCCGCTGCCGTCCGCCAGCAGGCTCTTGGCGGTATCGACCGCATCGGGCTCCACCAGCGAGTCGCCCATGGCGATACCTTGAGCTGCGAAGAAGGTGTTGGCCATACCGCCGCCGATCAGCACCTGGTCAGCCTTGCCAAGCAGGTTGCGGATGACCTCTATTTTGTCGCTCACTTTGGCCCCGCCCAAAATGGCTACAAAAGGCCGCTTGGGCTCGGCCAACGCCTGGCCGAGGTATTGGATCTCTTTCTCCATCAGCAGGCCGGCCACCGCGGGCAGGTGACGCGCCACGCCTTCGGTGGAGGCGTGAGCGCGGTGGGCCGAGCCGAAGGCGTCATTGACGTAAACATCCGCCAGCTTGGCCAGCGCCTTGGCCATGGCGGGGTCGTTCTTGGTCTCGCCCGGGTAAAAGCGCGTATTCTCCAACACCAGGATCTCGCCTGGTTTCAACGTTTGGGCGGCGGCTTCGGCCTTCGGGCCTACCGTTTCTTCCACAAAGTGCACCGGCGCCTGGGTTAGCGTGCGCAGGTGCGCCGCCACCGGGGCCAGCGAATAGTTGGGGTCAGGCGCGTCCTTAGGCCGCCCGAGGTGCGAGCACAGGATCACGGTCGCGCCGCGCTCGAGCAGGTTCTGTATCGTGGGCAAGGCGGCGGTCATGCGGGTGTCGTCTTGCACCACGCTGCCGTCCAGCGGCACGTTGAAGTCCACCCGCACCAGCACGCGCTTGCCTTGCGGATCAATGTCTGCGATTGTTTTCTTGTTAAACATCGTTACTCTCGTCTTCCAGGGTCAGGGGGCCAGTGCGTTCCTGCAGCAGGTCCACCAGCAGTTGGGCCAGTTTATCGGCCATGTGCTGGCCGGGTTTATTGGGATCAGCCACCTGCGCCACGTACAGCGGGTAGTTCTTGCGCAAATCATCATCAATCGTCACCCACTGGCCACCATCCGGCAGCGGTTTTTCCGGCGGCTGGTTGCCGATGACAACATCAAACAATTGCGGGCCAACATGGCTCTCCAGAGCGCGCACATGGTCGCCGCAGCTGTAGCCATCCGTCTCGCCTGGCTGGGTGGAAAGATTGCAGATGAAGATCTTCAGCGCCGGGCTGTTGCGCAGCGCCGCCGCCAGGTCTGGCACCAGCAGGTTGGGCAGGATACTCGTGTACAGGCTGCCCGGCCCCACCACGATCATGTCAGCGTTCAGCAAGGCATGCACTGCAGACGGATACGCCGGCGGTGCGTTCGGCTCAAGCCAGACGCGGCGCACAGCCGCCCCCGGCTGCTCCGGGATCTTGCTCTCGCCGTGCACGCGCACTTCGCCAGACAGCGGCATGCTCAGATCAGCCACCAGGCGCACATCGTGCAGCGTGGCCGGCAGCACCTGGCCGTGCACTGAAAGCACCCGGCCCGATTCGGCAACCGCCTTCTCAAAGCTTCCGGTGATCTCACTCAGCGCGCTGATGAACAGGTTGCCAAACGAGTGGCCTTCCAGTCCACCCTGCCCGCTGGGGAAGCGGTACTGGAACAATTGTGTGATCAGCGTTTCATCGTTGGAGAGGGCTGCCAGGCAATTGCGAATGTCGCCGGGCGGCAGCACGCCCATGTTGTCGCGCAGACGGCCGGAGGAGCCGCCGTCGTCCGCCACGGTGACGATGGCGGTGATGTTATAGGTGTGCGCCTTCAGGCCGCGCAGCAGGGTCGAGAGGCCGTGCCCGCCGCCGATGACCACAATGCGGTGGCCGCGGCCACGCTTGCGGTGGTCCACCAGAGTATCCACCACCGGGCGGCCCGGGCGCATGTACGGCGCCAGCAGGGCTCGGTTCATGTTGAGCACGCCATACACCAGCACACCCACGCCCAGCCCTCCAAAAACCAGCACGCGCAGTGGGCGCTCAAGGAAGCGCAGCGACAGGGTGGAAAGATAACTGGCCCACCAGGTGTCCGGCGCGGTGCGATAAAAATCCAGCACCAGGATCGCCCCGCCCACACCGATGAGAAAGGTGCCCAGCAGGATCACCAGCAGCCAGCGCTTGATGCCCAGGCCGGGCGTCAACCAGCGCAGCACGCGTCGCACAGCGACCCAGGCAACCCGCAGCCATTTTTGCAATTGAGCCAACATGCCAGAGGATGATAACGCACAAAAAACAGCGTATCATTGCGCCGCGATGCCCCCACTGGAAAAAATTTGGAAAGTTGCTGACCTCATCACGCCCGAGGCTGACGCCGCATTGTCTGCCTACCCTGGCTTGCTGCGCCAGATCCTGTTCAACCGCGGCCACGCCGAGGCGGACGCCGCCACACGCTACCTCGGCGCCCTGCCGCCTGACGGTAACAACCCCTTGCGCATCAAGGATATGGGCCTGGCGGTGGACCGCATCGAGCACGCCATCCGCAACCAGGAGCTAGTAGCGGTCTACGGCGACTATGACGCCGACGGCGTCACCGCCACCGCCCTGCTGGTGCAAGCCATCCAGGCACTGGGCGGCCGGGCGCGTGATTACATTCCCGACCGCTTCGAGGAAGGCTACGGCCTCAACATCCAGGCCCTGCATACATTGAAAGAAGCCGGTGTCAGCCTGGTCATTAGTGTCGACTGTGGCGTGCGCTCACTGGCCGAGGCCGCCGAGGCCCGCAAGCTGGGGCTCGACCTGATCATCACTGACCACCACACCCCCGGCCCTGAGCTGCCGGATGCGTTTGCCATCATCAACACTAAACAAGACGGCGACGAGTACCCGGAGAAGCAGCTGGCCGGCGTGGGCACCGCCTACAAGCTGGCCGCCGCCCTGCAAGCCCGCCTGCAACCTAACGCCGACCCGCACATGGGACTCGACCTGGTGGCGCTAGGCACGGTGGCCGACATGGTGCCGCTGGCTGGCGAGAACCGCTGGCTGGTGCGCGAAGGCCTGGCCCAGATCCGCCGCCCCGCCCGCCAGGGGCTGATGTCGCTCATGGGCGCGGCGGGCGTCAAGCCCGCCGGGGTCAGCTCCGGCGATATTGGCTACATGCTCGGCCCGCGGCTCAACGCCGCCGGCCGCATGGAGAACGCCAAAGCCGCCTACGACCTGCTGACCACCAACGACATCTTCAAGGCTGGCCAGCTGGCCCAATATCTGGATGTGCGCAATAAGGAGCGCCAGGCGCTGACCCGCGAGATGAGCGCCTCAGCCGAGGTGCTGGCCACCCAGGCCAACCCGGATGCGCTCCTGCTGGTAGCCATCCATCCTGATTACAGCTCAGGCGTGGTCGGCCTGGCCGCCTCACGTCTTGTTGAGCGCTTCTACCGCCCGGCCATCGTCGGCCAGCAGGGTGACGCGTTCACGCGCGCCTCCTGCCGCAGCATTCCCCACTTCCACATCACCCACGCGCTGGAGCAGTGCGCCGATCTGTTCCAGAACTTCGGCGGCCACGCCGCCGCGGCTGGTTTCACCATCCGCAACGAGCGCGTGCCAGAGTTGCTCGAGCGCATGAACGCCATCGCCGTCGACCAGCTCGGCGCGCTGGACCTGCGCCAGGTCATCAAGGTGGACGCGGAGCTACCGCTACACCTGCTCAAGCCAGACATCCTCAACCAGCTCGCTCTGCTGGAGCCGACCGGCTTCGGCAACCCGCAGGTCAATTTGGTGAGCCGCGGCCTCACCGTGCGCTCCGCCCGCACCGTCGGCGCCGATGCACGTCACCTCAAGCTCACCGTCACCGACGGGCGCATTGTCTACGATGCGATCGGGTTTGGGATGGGTGAATGGGCCGGCAACCTGCCCGCCGCCATCGACCTGCTGTATCGTTTCGAAACCAATGAGTTCAACGGGCGCACGCAGCTGCAGCTCAACGTACGCGATCTGAAGCCTGCTAGCTAGTCCCTAATCAAAAAAGCGATACCAGAACAGCGCCCACACCGCCTCGAACGCATCCTTCAGCCCGATCTTCTTGCCCTCTGAATAATCCCGCGGGTTGAAGCTGATCGGCACTTCAAAGATGCGCACGCGACGCTTCAGCAGTTTGGCCGTGATCTCCGGCTCAAAATTAAAACTGTTCGAGCGGATGGTGATGCCTTGTAGCGCCTCACGCTTGAAGAGCTTGTAACCTGTCTCCATATCCGTGAGGATGTTGTTATACAGAATATTGGTCAGCAGCGTCAGTAGCTTATTCGCCACCATGTGCCAGAACATCGTTGGCCGGCGCGGGCCGCCCAGAAAACGCGAGCCATACACCACATCCGCCCCGGAATTCTGGATCGGGTCCAGCAGTTTCTCAAAATCACGCGGGTCGTACTCCAGGTCGGCATCCTGGATCAGGATCAGATCCCCCATGGCCGCCCCAATGCCCGTGCGCACCGCCGCCCCTTTGCCCTGGTTGCGCTCGTGGTGCAGCACCTGCACCCCCGGCTGCGCGGCGAACTTCTCCAGCAGCTGCGGCGTGCCATCTGTGGAGCCATCGTTCACCAGCACCAGCTCGTCCGCCAGGCCCGAGGAACGCACGCGCTTGATAATTTCTTCCAACGTATTGGCTTCATTAAAGATGGGGATGACGACGCTGAGCCTCATAATGCCGCCGATTATATGCGATTGAACCGCGCAAACCCGCCGTGTATAATTTGCTCCAACCGCAAACGGTTGAAGCGTTGCGGTTTTTTGTTACCGCTGTATTGCCGCAAAAATGACGCGCTCCCTGCACACCGCAATCCGCTACCGCCTGGTCCTGGCCGCGCTGCTGCTGGCCCTGCTCTGGCAGGCCCTGCCCGCCCCGTCTCCGGCGTACGCCGCCTACGCGGCGCCGCTGGCGCAAAGCGACCCGGCCGCCCGGGCTGCCGCCCTGCTGCAGCGCCTCTCGCCCGAAGAACGGGTGGGGCAGCTCTTCATGGTCACCTTCAGCGGCGCCACCGCGGCCCCCGAAAGCCAGATCTACGATCTGATCAATAACTATCACATCGGCGGCGTGGTGCTACGCCGCGATATGGACAATTTCATGGCTCGCCCGGACACGCTCACCGGCGCCCACACGCTCATCAGCCAGCTGCAAACGGCTGAGCAGCACGCTTCGCTTGCCAGCCGGCGAGATCTCACCAGCCAGGAAGAATACACCCCGGTCTACATTCCATTACTGGTCGCCCTCTCGCAGGAGGGTGATGGTTACCCTAACGACCAGCTGTTGGATGTGCTTAGCCCGCAGCCCAACGCCATGATGCTGGGCGCCACCTGGCGCACCAGCCTGGCCCAGCAGGCCGGCGCCCTGCTGGGCAGCGAGCTCTCGGCCCTCGGCGTCAATATGCTGCTTGGTCCCTCGCTGGATGTTATCGAAACGCCGCGGCCTGACTCCACTGGAGACTTGGGCGTGCGCAGCTTTGGCGGCGACCCGTACTGGGTCGGCCAGATGGGCCAGGCCTTTATCGCCGGTGTGCATTCCGGCAGCCAGAACCGTGTTGCCGTTGTGGCCAAGCACCTGCCCGGATTTGGCGATTCTGACCGCCCGCTGGAAGAGGAAGTCCCCACCATCCGCAAATCACTGACACAACTCACCCAAGTGGAGTTGCCGCCTTTCTTCTCTGTTACCGGCAACGCCGCCTCTGCAGATGGCGTAGCGGATGGCATGCTGCTGGCCCACATTCGCTACCAGGGCTTCCAGGGCAACATCCGCACCACCACTCGCCCGCTCAGCTTCGACCCACAAGCCTTCAATGATCTGATGGCCCTGCCCGCCTTTGCCAGCTGGCGTCAGGATGGCGGCCTGATCATCAGTGACAGCCTGGGCACCCGCGCCGTGCGGCGCAGCTATGACGCCAGTGAGCTGAACTTCAACGGCACGCTGGTGGCGCGCGATGCCTTCCTGGCCGGCAATGATCTGCTCTACCTGGGCAACTTCATCTCCACCGGGGATGCCAATAGCTACACGACTGTCATCAACACCATGCAGTTCTTCGCACAGAAGTATCGCGAAGACCTGGCCTTCGCCGAGCGCGTGGATGAATCCGTACTGCGCATCCTCACCCTCAAGTACCAGCTCTACCCCGCCTTCTCCGCCGCCCAGGTGATCACTGACCCTGCCGGCTTGGAAGCCATTGGCACCAATCGTGACTTTATCTTTGAGGTCGGCCGCCGCGCCGCTACCTTGTTCAGCCCCACCACCTCTGGCCTGGCCGACGCCCTGCCCGAACCGCCCGGCCGCTTTGAACAGATCGTCTTCATTACCGATAGCTATACCTCGCAGCAGTGTAGCCAGTGCCCTCCACGGGCGGAGGTTTCCGTCAACTCCTTTGCCCAGGCCGTGGTGAGCCTATACGGACAGGTTGGCGGCAACCAGATCTCAGCCGCCAACCTGGCGTCGTTCTCCTTCACGCAGCTCACCCGCACGCTGGACGGCAACATTGAAGGCGAGGACCCCCTGCTGGGCAATCTGGCCCGCGCTGAATGGGTCGTGTTCGGCGTCACGCAGAACGACCCGGCCCGCCCCGATTCACAGGCTCTGCTGCGCCTGCTCTCCGAGCGCATGGACCTGTTGCAGAACAAGCGCGTGGTGGTCTTTGCACTCAATGCGCCCTATTACCTGGACGCCACCGATGTGACCAAGGTCAGCGTGTATTACGGCTTGTATGGCGAGAATCCTGAGCTGGCCGAAGTGGCCGCTCGCCTGCTGTTCAAAGAGATCGAAGCGCGCGGCGCATCCCCAGTGAGCGTCGAAGGTGTGGCCTACAGCCTCAGCGCCGCCCTGGCGCCCAACCCCGGGCGCGAGATCCCGCTGCTGGTCACCCGAATCCTGCCCGCCGCCACCGCCACGCCGCAGGCCACCAGCGAGTCCGAAGCCACAGCCGAGCCGCCCACTTTCCAGGCGGGCGATCTGCTCACTCTGCAGGCCGGCCCGATCCTCGACCACAACGGCAACCCCGTGCCAGACAACACGCCGGTCAACTTTTCCATCAGTCTGATCACGGAGCAAAGCACTCTGCAGCGCCAGATCACTGCGCAGACCCATCTGGGCATCGCAACTGCCAACTATTCGATCGAAGACGAGGGCACACTGGTGCTCACCGCCTCCAGCGGTGAGCCACCCGCGCTTGCCCTCGGCCAGCAGTTCAACGTGGCCGGCATCAACCCCGAAGGCCTTGCGCTGCAAGCCACGCAGACCGCCCAATCCATCCTGGCCACCCAGGCGGCCCTGACGCCGCTGGTCACCCAGCAGCCCGGCGGCGCCGAAAGCACCATTCGCCGCACTGACCTGGTGGATTGGTTCCTGTGGGTGCTGATCTCCGCCGTGGCCGCCCTGTTCGCATACCAAAGCGGCGCCAACCTGCACCAGGTGCGCTGGGGCGTGCGCTGGGCGCTCACCACCCTTATTGGCGGCCTGTTGGTAGGTTGCTACCTCTCGCTGGATCTGCCAGCCAGCCGTATGATCCTGGAATTTGGCGGTAAGTGGGGTTTGGTGATCTCAGTGCTGGCCGGCGCATTGGCCGGCGCACTGGCGGGCTGGTTGTGGTGGCAGTGGACCCGCCGCAAACCGGCTAGTGCCCGATCGTCGCAATAAAGCCCAGCAGCAACAGCAAGCCTGCAAACCACACCAGCGAGCGCTCGGTGCCGCGCGCCAGAATGTCGGCCCAGGTAGGGGCTGGCACGCGCCCCGAGGCACGTCCGGCGGGCTCCAGCTTGCCAAACAAGGCTTCCTGGAATTGGGCAATGCTCTGCGGGCGCTCTTCAGGGTGCAGACTCAGCGCCCAGGTGACCGCCCGCTCAGTGCGTGGGCTGATCTCCGGGTTGAGCGAGCGCAGGCTGGGCATCTGCTCCGGATGTAAAAAGCGCTCGCGGGCTTCCACCGGCGGCGTATTGCTCAGCAGGTGATACAGCGTGGCGCCCAGTGCATACACATCGCTGCGCACATCCGTGTGGCCCGTGTCGCCGCCATACTGCTCCAGCGGCGTGTACAGCGCCGTACCGCGCCCCTGCACGATCGTCACCGTATCCTCCTGCGCCGCCAGGATCTTCACCAGGCCAAAGTCCACCAGTTTGACCACGCCGTTCGGCGTCAGCTTCAAGTTGCTGGGTTTCACATCCCGGTGCAGGATCGGCGGCTCCTGGCTGTGCAGGTAACTTAACCCTTCGGCAATCTGGCTGGCCCAGGCCAGCACTTCCACCTCGGGCAAAAACTCGTCGCGTTGCTTGGCTTCCATCATCAGTGCCCGCAGGTCGCCGCCGGGCACATAGTCCATCACCAGGTAATCGCTCTGGCCCTCAGAAAAGAAGTCAGACACCTTGGGCAGGTTGGGATGGTCCATGCGCGCCAGCACAGTCGCCTCGCGCAGGAACTGCGTGCGGGTTTGCTCCAGCGTCTCATCAGACAGCGAAGGGTCCAGGCGCACTTCTTTGACCGCGCACAGGCGGCCTTCCAGGCGCAGATCTTCAGCCAGGTAGATGCTGCCCATGCCCCCGCGGCTGATGAACTCTTTGATCTGGTAGCGCTCGCGTAAAATTTCGCCTGTTTCCAAAGGCATTCGTCTGTTCTTCTCCAAAAATACGGTCAGGTTACCGGCCCGGAAGTGCTGGCGCAAGGGCGGATAGCCGAATTTGGTATTATACCTACGGAGCATTAATGCCCCCCAGCGCTGAAACTCACCCCGTATTGATCGCTCAAAGCGGCCCGCTGAACGGCGAACGCTGGCCAGTGCGCAACCAGCTCACCATCGGCCGCGGTGATGATTGCGACATCATCATCCCAGACCGCAAGATCTCCCGCCACCACGCCCGCCTTACCCTGGCGCCGGATGGCATCCTCCTCGAAGACCTCGACAGCAAGAACGGCACGCACCACAACGGCAAGCCGCTCAAGGGCAGCGTGCAGCTGGGCGATGGCGACCTGATCCAGATCGCCCTGGCCCAGAAGTTCACCTTCCTCAGCTCAGACGCCACCGTGCCGCTGGATTTTGACCTCCCCGCCGAGGTACCCGAGGGCCGCCGCCGCCTGCACATGGACAAGCGCTCGCGCCGTGTGTGGGCCAGCGATGTGGAAGTGCTGCCGCCGCTCTCCGTGGCCCAGTTCAGCATGCTGGAGATGCTCTACCTGCGCGATGGCCTGGTGGTGACCCGCGATGAGCTGGTCAAGCATGTCTGGCAGGAGGAAGAGGCCCTCAGTATCTCTGACCAGGCGCTGGATGCGCTCATCCGCCGCCTGCGTGAGCGCCTGGCCAAAGCCGACCCCGATCACGAATACGTCATCACCGTCCGCGGCCACGGCCTGCGGCTTGACAATCCCGTAACCCCAGACGAAGAACAAAAAGACCCGCAATAGCGGGTCTTTTTCTGTGCATCCCGAGCGCAGCGAGGGACCCTCCGTAGCGCTCAGAAATAAGACAGACTTCTGTATCTTCTGTGTTTTTATCTGCGAGCGTTAGCGAACCCAACGCTCATCTGCGGCGATTCTTTACTCCCCCTGCATCCCCTTCTGCATCGAAGCCTTCAACGCCGCCCGGTACGCCTGGCGCACCTTCTCGGCCAGTTCCTTGTCCGGGCTCTCCTGCATCTGCACCATCATCGCCGACAGGCTCTCCAGGAACTCGGGCGAGATCGACTCGCGGTTCTCCTCCGCCACCTTAGCCCGCGCTGCATCATCCGGCGCCTCGATCAGTTCCTCCAGCAGGGCCGGGTTGTAGCCCGGGTTGATCAGCTGCTGGATCAGCATCGCCAGCCGCTGCAACTTCTGTAAGCGCTCGCCGTCCTTCTTCTCGGCCGCGTCCTGCAGGCTCTGGTTGATCACCTGCACAAACAGCTCATCCAAAATGGCTGGGTTCTGCTGCAGCAGCTCGATCGGGTTCTCGGCGGCCAGCATCGCTTCCAGGTTGCGCTGGGCCGCGGCCACCCGCACCTGCATCTGCTCGTCGATCTGGCGGGTCATCTCCAACAGCTTCTCGCGCAGGCTGCTCAGCTTGGCCTTCTCATCCTCGCCGGCCTTGTCAATCTGCTCGCTCAATTGCTGGAAGAACACATAGTCCAGCCCCGGGCGGGCCATGCTCACCATCGCGCTCAGGCGTGCGTCGCTTTCGGCGGCGGCCAGCAGCAGCTCCAGCAACTTCTCGCGGGTCAGCTCGGCGCCCACGCCTTCCAGCGCGGCCCGCGCCGCCTCGATCTCATCGGCCTGTTGCTTGATCTGCTTGCCCAGCTCGGTGTTCTCGAGCAGCGCTTCCTGGATCTTGCCCAGGCGCACGGCCGCCTTCTCGTCGCCGGCGCCCAAGCCAGCCTGCAGCATGCGGCTCAGCAGGGTGAAGAAGTCGTTATCCACCGTCTCTGCATTCTGCTTGACCAGCTCCACCAGGCCATCTTCGGGCGCGGTCAGCAGGCTTTGCAGCAGCTCCACCCGCTTTTGTTGCGCCTGTAACATTTCCTTGGTGATGCCTTCACCTTCCAATACTTTTTCGATCAGGTTCTGGTAGGTGAACATCTGCTGTGGCTTGAACAGATACGCTTTGCGCTCTTCCTGCTTCAAGCTGTTGACCACCCGGTTCATGAACGGGGCGATCTGTTTCTCCTGCTCCATCACCGGCGTGTTCAACTCCGGCGGGAAGTAGGTCAGCAACAGTTCTTTGCTGGGGTCGTGATACACCACCGGCACCGGGATCTGGCCCTGGAAGCGGCAGTTGGGGCACTGGATGACGTTGACCGTGCCGTTCAATAATTTTTGCTTGGCTTGTGGGTCAACCCCCACGTCAAACAGCTGCTCCACTTCAGCGGTGACGGGCGTGCGGCATTGCGGACAAGCGACTTGTGTTCGTGGCATCTTCTCTCGTTTGCAGTGAATTTTTTAGTGACGCGGCAGTGAAAAACAAATGCACGCGCCGTCTGTATAGGTCGGGTCCACCCAGATGCTGCCCCCATGTGCTTCCAGGATGGCCCGCGTCAAATATAAACCAAGACCCGCGCCTTTGGTGTTGCGCTGGGCTTCATCGGCGCGATAAAAGCGGTCAAAGATGTGCGGAATGTCGCCCTGCGCAATACCCGGCCCCTGGTCGCTCACGCACACCACCACATGCTCCGGCCGCACTTGGCCCCAGATGCGGATCTCGCCACCTTGCGGCGAATACTTGACCGCATTGGACAGCAAGTTCAGCAGCACCTGCCCAATGCGCTGTTCGTCAGCCAGGATCACCGGATAGTCCGGCGGGAAGTCCAGCACAAACTTGTGCGAAGGCGACTGGGTACGGAAGCGTTCGGCCATGCGTTCCGCCAGCAGCGGCAGCGAAATGTCGCTGGCGTTGATCGGCAGCACGCCCGCCTCCAGGCGCGAGGCGTCCAGCAGGTTCTCGATCAGCCCGCTCAGGCGGTCGGCTTCTTCTTCGATCACTTCCAGGCTGTCCTGCACCACCTTGCCATCCCAGCGCACATCCGGGCGGCGCAGCGTGCCCACATAGCCCTTGATCAGCGCCACCGGCGTCTTGAGCTCATGGCTGATGACGGAGATGAAGGTAGTCTGCAGCTCCTCCGCCTCGCGGAAGCGGCTCACATCCCGTACCGAGGCGATGATGTTGAGCAGCTGGCCCTCCTGCGTTTTTAGCGGCGCGTAGGTCACGCCCACCGCCAGCGCGCTGCCATCCGGACGCTGCAGGTCGCCCTCCACGTACAGGGTGGCCGTGGGCGTCAGCGGCCAGCCGCCGGCTTCCGCCTGCTCCAGCGTGGGGCCGTGCTCCACCTCGCCGAATTGGATCACCTCATTGTGCCTCAGCCCCACCACGTCGCCCGCCGCCCGGCCCGAGAGGCGCGCGAAGGCCGGGTTGCAGCGCTCGATGGTGTGGTCCGGCCCCAGGATCAGGATGCCGTCTGCGACCGCGTCCAAAATCGCCTCGGTGCGCCGCCGTTCGCGGTTGGTGCTGGCGTATTGCTGTGCATTCTGCACAGCAATTGCCGCCTGCACCGCAAAGCTCTGCAACAGCACGCGGTCCTCGCCAGAGAACTGGCCGCGGTAATTGCGGAACACAAAGATCACGCCAAGCACGCGGTTCTGGGCGATCAGCGGCAAGCCCACGCCAGTGAACAGGCCCAGGCTCACTTCCCGCGCCAGGCGCTGCAGCAGGCGGTTGACCTCGGGCAGCTCAAAGCGGGCCGCATCCTCATGGTCAGGCACGGCCTTCAAGATGGGGTTCAGATATTGGATCAGCTCGTTGGGAATGCCATACGAGGCGGCCGTGGCCCAGCCGCCCGGTTCGCCACGCAACGCCACCAGCCCGGCCTGGCCGGCCAGCAGGTCAGCAGCGTGGCGCAAAATGCGCGCCAGCACCTCGTCAAGGTCCAGCTCTTGGGTGATGACCCGCGCGATCTCAAGCAGATAATCACGCTGGCGTACTCTAAAGTCAGGCAACATAGGCTCGTCCGTCCTTGAAGCTGGCGCGCCGTGGGCGGCCAGCTCCAGGTTGCCCAATCATACGGCGTATGCTCAGGCTTTGGGCAGGCTGGCTTCCAGGATCTCCAGCGCTTTATCAATGATCTCCGCCGGGGTGTCCAGCATGCCGCGGAAGCGTACCGAGCGCGGCCCGCAGCTGAGCGCGTACACGCCGTGCTCCTTCATGCGCTCCAGTAGGGCGTCACGCGCCGCGCTGTCGGGCGTGTCGAACGCCACCATCATGCCGCGGCCGCGCACATTGTCCATAAAGCCATTGGAGTTGGCCGCCACACTGTGAAGGCCGCTTATCAGGCGCTCGCCCATCTTGGCGGTGTGCTCCACCAGCTTCTCTTCCTGCATGATCTCAATGAAGCGCTGCGAGCGCACCATGTCAGTCAGGTCGCCGCCCCAGGTGGAGTTGATGCGGCTCTCTTCTACGAAGACGTTCTTGTCCACATCATCAATCCGGTCGCCGGCAATGAAACCGCACACCTGCGACTTCTTGCCGAACACAATAATGTCCGGCTCAATGCCCATATGTTCCACGGCCCACATCTTGCCCGTGATGCCCATGCCGCTCTGCACTTCGTCCATGATCAGCAGGAACTCGTGGTCATCCGCCATGCGGCGCAGTTCCTTGAAGAATTCCGGGCGGAAGTGGTTGTCGCCGCCCTCGCCCTGGATCGGCTCAATGATCAGCGCGGCAATATCACCCGGGAACTGCTGCAGGGCAAACTCGATCTGCGTGATGGCGATCTGCTCTTCACGCTTGACCTCTTCCAGCACCTGGTCGGTCACCGGAAAGCGCAGCTTGGGGTTGAGGATGCGCGGCCACTCGAACTTGGGGAAGTACAGATACTTGCGCTCGTCGTGCGTATTGGTCATCGAGACCGTATAGCCGGAGCGGCCATGGAAGGCCTGGCGGAAATGAATGACCTTGCTGCCCAGTCCATCAATGCGGTGCATACGCCCTTGGGGCGGCTTGCTGATGGTGGCAAAGTTGCGGCGCACCTTCCAGTCGAACGCCACTTTGAGGGCATTCTCTACCGCCAAAGCGCCGCCACCAACCAGGAACAGCTTCTGCATGCTGGATGGCATCACATACTTGGCAAAGGTCTCGACGAACTCGGCCATATACGTCGTGAAAAAGTCAGACGAAGACGGTTTGGTGATCGCGACGCTCAGCATCTTCTCAATGAAGGCCGATTCGTGCATTTTGGGGTGGTTATGGCTTACGGGAGCGCTGGCAAAGTAGGTGAAGAAGTCGATATATTCTTTGCCAGTGATGGCGTCACGCAAATACGGGCCGTGCGAACCCTCAATATCAACGACGATCGGCTCACTGCCTGCCGGCAGATGCTTGGCAATAATTGCGTGGACGTCAGACGGTTTCATTCGTTTCCTTTTACGGGTCTATTCTGAAGTAACGAGCGGATTATATCAGCAGCCCCTCAGCGCCCTCCAATTACGCCAACGGTATAATCTTTGCTCCCCATGCTCGTTTCCTTATCCACACGGCCCCGGCCGCCGTTCAACGGCGGCGGCCGCACAAGCGGCCACATCGACTGATGACAACTGAGATCGCCCTTACCCTGGGGATTTTGTCCGCCGCCGTGCTGCTGTTGGCCACCGAGCGCTTCCGCGCCGACTTGATCGGCCTGCTGGTGCTGCTCGGCCTGGCCCTCAGCCGGGTCATCACTCCCACCGAGGCCTTCTCCGGCTTCAGCAACCCGGCCATCATCACCATCTGGGCCATGCTCATCATCAGCGCCGGCCTGGCCCGCACCGGCGTCGCCAACTGGCTGGGCCGCCGCCTCAACGCCGCCGGTGGCAAGAACGAGGTGACCTTGCTGGCCGCCACCTTGTTCATGGTGGCCTTGTTCTCTTCCTTTACCAGCAGCACCGGCATCGTGGTGATGATGCTGCCGGTGGTCAGCCAGATCGCCAAAAAGCGCGGCCTGGCCACCTCGCACCTGCTGATGCCGATCGCCTTCGGCACCCTGCTGGGCGGCACCAACACGCTCATCAGCAACGCCTCCAACTTGCTCGCCAACAACGCCCTCATCGAGCTCGGCTTGCCTGCCTTCAGCTTCTTTGATTTCGCCCGCGTCGGCCTGCCCGTCACCCTGGGCGGCATCGCCTTCCTGGCCATCTTCGGCCGCCGCCTCATGCCGCAGCGCACCTCCGCCCTGCAAGTGAGCCAGATGCACGAAACCGGCGAACTCTTCGGCCTGGAGGAGCGCCTGTTCACGGTGCGCCTGCCGGTGGATTGCAGCCTGGCCGGCCGCCCGCTCAGCGCCAGCCGCCTGGGCGCCGCCCTCAAGCTCAATGTCATCGGCATCACGCGTGACCGCCGCCCGCGCTTCTCGCCTACGCCAGACACGCTGCTGCGCGGCGGCGACGAGCTGCTGGTGCTCGGCCGCATCGAACTGTTGCAGCAGATCATCCAAGGCCAAACCCTGACCCTGCCCAGCCGCAACGGCGCCTCCGCCGCCGGTCAGGACCCCAGCCTGGCCGTGCGCGACATCATCTCGCCGCAGGTCTCACTGGTGGAAGTGGAGATCACGCCCGATTCCCCGTTGGAAGAGCGCACCCTCTCGCGCATGGACTTCCGCAAGCAGTACAACGCCAACGTGCTCGCCATCCGCCAGGGCGCCAACCTCGTGCGCACCAACTTCCAGCACCTGCCCCTGCAAGCTGGCGACCGCTTGCTGCTGCAGACCAGCCGCAAGCAGCTCGCCGCCCTCGGCCAATCATCTGATTTCACCATCCGCGAAGGCGACTTGGCCGAGTACCGTCTGCAGGACCGCTTGCAGATGCTCACCGTTCCCGAAGGCTCGCGGCTGGAGGGCCTCAGCCTGGCCGAGAGCGACCTGGCGGATGCCTTCGGGCTCTCGGTGCTCGGCATCCTGCGCGATGGCAAGACCCGCCTGATGCCGCGCCCGCGTGAGCGCTTGCGCGCCGGCGACCAGCTGGTCGTCGAGGGCCGCGCCGAAGACGTGGAGCTGCTGCACGGCCTGCAGGAGCTCGAGATCATCGGCGATGCAACCCTGCCGCGCCCATCTGAGCTCGAGACCGAGGATGTGGGCCTGGCCGAGATGGTCATCTCGCCCCATGCTGAGCTCAAAAACAAGACCCTGCACGACATCCATTTCCGCGAGCACTACGGCCTGAACGTGCTCGCCATCTGGCGCCGCGGCCGCGCCTATCGCTTCAACCTGCGCGAGATGCCGCTGCACGCCGGCGACACCTTGCTCATCCACGGCGACCGTAGCCGCATCAAGCTGCTCGCCGAGAGCGGCGAATTCCTCGTCACCTCGCCTGACCTGCAGGAGGCGCCGCGGAAAGAGAAAGCCCTGCTGGCCGCCCTCATCATGCTCAGCGTCGTCGCCAGCGTCGGCTTCGGCGTGCTGCCCATCGAGATCGCCGCCGTGGCCGGCGCCGCCCTCATGGTGCTCTCGCGTTGCCTCACCATGGAAGAGGCCCAGCGCTCCATCCACTGGCCCGCCATCTTCCTCATCGCCGGCATGCTGCCGCTAGGCATCGCCATGGAGAATACGGGCGCGGCCGGCTACCTAGGCGATATTCTCTTCGCCTCGGCGGGCAGCTGGCAGACCCCACTGCTGATCGCGGTGCTTTTCATCGCCAGCAATCTGGCGGCCCAGTTCATCCCCACCTCGGTGGTCGTGGTGCTGATCTCCAGCGTGGCGCTCAGCAGCCTGGGCGTGCTGGCCGCTTCGCCGCAGGCGATCTTGATGGCCATCGCCCTGGGCG
Organism: Anaerolineales bacterium; assembly: GCA_025808555.1. NCBI lineage: Bacteria > Bacillati > Chloroflexota > Anaerolineae > Anaerolineales > Anaerolineales bacterium. The sequence continues at coordinate 780,521 of CP075526.1, forward strand.
CCTCGCTGCCCTTCCTCACCCCCACCGGCCACCCCGCCAACCTGTTGGTCATGGGTCCGGGCGGCTATCGCTTTGGCGACTATTTCCGCCTCGGCCTGCCGCTAACCCTGCTCACCCTGGCCATCGCCGTGGTCGCCGTGCCCTACTACTGGCCATGAGCTTCGATTTCAAATTCACGCTCGAAGGCCAAAGCGGCCGCGCTCGCGCCGGCCGCTTTGCCACCCCGCACGGCGAGCTGCTCACCCCGGTCTTCGCCCCGGTCGGCACCGCCGCCACCGTCAAAGCCATCACCCCGCCCCAACTGCACGAGATGGGCGCCAGCCTGGTGCTCTCCAATACGTATCACCTCTACCTGCGCCCCGGCGACAAACTGGTGGCCGAGATGGGCGGTTTGCACAACTTCATGCAGTGGCCGAATCCCATGCTGACCGATTCGGGCGGCTTCCAGGTCTTCTCGCTGTCGCAAACCCGCTCGGTGGATGACGACGGCGTAGACTTCCGCAGCCACATTGACGGCTCGCTGCACCGCTTCACCCCCGAAAGTGTGATGGCCATTCAGGAGAATTTGGGCGCTGACATCATCATGGCCTTCGACGAATGCGCCGAGCCGACCGACCGCGCCTACAACGCGCAGGCGATGCAGCGCACCCACGCCTGGCTGCAGCGCTGCATCGCCGCCAAACGCCGCGGCGACCAGGCCCTCTTCGGCATTGTCCAGGGCGGCGTCTGGCCTGAGCTGCGTGCCCAGTCCGCCGAGTTCGTGGCCAGCCTGGATCTGCCCGGCAACGCCATCGGCGGCCTATCGGTCGGCGAAAGCAAGGAAGACATGCACGCCATGCTGGATGTGGTCGACCCGATCCTGCCCGCCAACAAGCCGCGCTATCTCATGGGCGTCGGCACCCCCGAAGATCTGGTGCAGTGCATCCAACGCGGTGTAGACATTTTCGATTGCGTGCTACCCACCCGTCTGGGCCGCACCAACGCCGCCTTCCTGCGGGCCGGCGGCCGCCTCAACCTCAAGAATGCGGAGTACGCCCGCGACGCCCGCCCCATTGACGAAAGCTGCGGCTGCTACACCTGCCGCAGCTTCACCCGCGCCTATGTGCGCCACCTGGCTGTGGCCAAAGAGATGCTGGTCGCTACGCTGCTGTCCATTCACAATCTCTATACACTCATTCACATCGCCAAAGATCTGCGCGCCGCCATTCTGGATGGCACGTTCCCTCAAGTGGCCGCCGCGCTGGAAGCGCACCACAGCCCCCTCAAGTAAGATAAGGCATTCCAAACTGAGGTTTCATTTTTGACATGACATTGCTTGAAGCCGCCCTGTTGGGCATTGTGCAGGGCCTGACCGAATTTTTGCCCATCTCCAGTTCCGGCCATCTCATCCTGGCCCGCAACTGGCTGGGCCTGCCGGCCGAAGACAGCGCCGCCTTCGTGTTCGATGTGCTCATCCAGCTCGGCACCTGGCTGGCCGTGCTGGCCTACTTCCGCAAAGACTTGCTGGCCATCGCTACAGACATGCTCGCCAGCCTGCGCTCTCGCAACGCCAGCCAGCCTATGCTCACCAATGCCCGCCTGGGCTGGCTGATCCTGCTCTCCACCCTGCCGGCCATCCTTGTTGGTTGGCTCATCAAGGACAGTATGGATAGGTTCTCCAGCCTGGCTTACACCGGCGTCTTCCTCATCGTCAATGGCCTGCTACTGGTGGCTGCCGAGTGGCTGGGCAAAAAACAGCGTCAGCTCAGCCAGCTCACCGCCGCCGATGCACTCTGGATCGGCGTCGCTCAAATTTTCGCCTTGCTGCCGGCCGTCTCACGCTCCGCCTCCACCCTCTTCGGCGGCATGCTGCGCCACTTTGACCGCCGCCAGGCCGCCCGCTTCGCCTTCCTGATGTCAGTGCCTGTCATGCCCGCCGCCGGCTTCGTGGCCCTTTTGCAGCTCGGCAGCCTGGGCAGCGCCGCCGACCTGCTGCTGCCGCTGGCTGTGGGCTTTGTGGCTGCGGCCCTCGTGGGCTACGCCGCCATCCGCTGGCTGCTCAACTACCTCGCCACCCATTCCTTCTATCCGTTCGCCGCCTATTGCGCCGTCTTGGGTATCCTTATCCTGTTACTGCAATGAAGTCCGTTTATCTCTTCCTCGCCGCCCTGCTCCTGCTCGGTTGCAGCCCTCAGGCTGCCCCGCAGGAATCAGTGCGCATCGCCATCAGCCCGGCGGCGTACCCGGCCGCCCAGGCCGTGATGGCGTGCCTGCCGGCAGACGACAGCGTCGCCGCGGTGATCGACTCCGTTCACGCTTCGCAAATTGACTATAGCGAATACGACTTCTACATTCATCTCGGTCGCAACACCTCGGCCGAGTTCGCCGCCCTCATTGCCACCGAGCACATCGTGCTGGTCGTCAATCCCGCCCAGGGCCTGAGCAGCTTCAGCGCCCTGCAAGCCGCCGATCTACTCAGCGGCCGCGTACGCGATTGGGCCCAACTGGGCGGCCGCGCCGAGACGGTGTTGCTCTTCATCCCGCCCGATAGCGATGAGGCCCTGCAGGCCTTCCGCAGCAATGTCGTGCGCGGCGCCTTCAGCAGCCAGGCCTTCGTCGGCACCGTTCCCTCTGCAGTGCTCGAAAACGTGGCCGCCAACACCAGCGCGGCTGGCATCCTGCCCGCCGCTTGGGCGGACGACAGCGTAGATATCTTTGACTACAAGGTCAGCCTGCCCGTCCTGGCTCTGGCCGCCCAGGCCCCGCAGGGCGCCGCCCGCAGTGTGCTGGGCTGCCTGCAAGGGCCGACCGGGCAGGCCGTGCTGGCCGAAAGCTACGCGCCCTGATGCGCGCCTTCCACCTGCACGATTTGCTGGCCCAGGTCGGCGGCAGAGACCAGCGCTATCTTGAGTTCCTGCGCGTGCCCAGCCTCAGCATGGGCCTCTACACCCTGCCCGCCGGCAGCCAGGATATGCAAACCCCGCACAACCAAGACGAGGTGTATTACGTCATCAGTGGCAAAGCTATCTTGCGCGTCAACGCGCAAGAACAGCCGGCCATACCCGGCGCACTCCTCTTTGTCCCTGCCCACGCGCCGCACAAGTTCGTAACTATAGAAGAACAACTGCAGTTACTCGTATTCTTTGCCCCCGCGGAAGGCTAGCCGGCCATGCCGTCTGCCCAACTGGCCAGCCTGCTGGCCGCCGCCCTCAAAAACCGCACAGACCTTATCACCCGTCTGCACGCCGAGGACACCGACAGCTATCGCCTCTTTCACGGCACGGCTGAAGGCCAGCCCGGCCTCACCATTGACCGCTATGGCGAGCTGCTGCTGATACAGACTTTCCATCACTCACTGGCGCCCGAGCAACTTTCTGAGATCGAAAGCTTTTACGCCAAAGAACTGCCGGCCCTCACGCCGATCTACAACGACCGCAGCCAAAAGAATTCCCGCATCCGCAACCCGCTGCCCGCCGAGCGGCAGCCGTTTGCCAGCCAGCCGCGCACCGTGCGCGAGCTGGGCGTGCGCTACCGCATCCAGGCCCGCCATGACGGGCAGGACCCCTGGCTCTTTCTGGATATGCGCGCCGGCCGCCGCCATCTGATGCAGAATGCCGCGGGCAGATCGCTGCTCAATCTGTTCGCCTACACCTGCAGCGTTGGCACCGCTGCGGCGGTCGCCGGCGCCCTGGCCGTTACCAACACAGACTTTGCCGAGAGTGGCCTGGCCGTCGGGCGCCAGAATGCAGAACTAAATACGCTTGGCATCTCGCCTGTCTTCATCAAGAGCGATGCCTTCCCCGCCCTGCGCCAGTTGGCTGGCATCGGCCAGCCACAGTTCGTGCGCGGCAAGCGCATGCCCAGCTTCCCCAAACTTGCCCCACAACAATTCGATATCGTCTTACTGGATCCGCCGCGCTATGCCAAAAGCCCCTTCGGCGTCGTGGACTTGGTCAATGATTACCCGGCCGTCTTCAAACCCGCCCTGCTATGCACCGCCGAGGGTGGCACACTCTACTGCTGCAACAACGTCGCCGCCGTGGATCGCGACGGCTGGCTGGCGCAGCTGCAGCGCAGCGCCACCAAAGCCGGCCGCCCCATCCGCGCTCATGAATGGATCACTCCCGAAGCGGACTTCCCCAGCCCTGACAATAATCCCCCGCTCAAAATAGCGGCTCTTTCAGTGTAGTGCGTACGCTGCTCCGCAGCCCCGCACGTCATTGCGAGGCACAGGCTTGCCTGCGCACGAAGCAATCCTCAAGATATTTAACCGTGCATCCCGAGCGCAGCGAGGGATCCTCGCTGCCATAAACTAACCCTCTCACTTATTCATCGGCGACAACATCCGTGTCCATCTGTGTTCATCTGTGGACTGAATTATCTGTCCCAACTACCGTCCCAGCTTCCGCTCCAAGCGCACCTGGCGCTGCTCCAGCAGCGGCTCCCAGTGCACGCGCTCAAAGTGGGTGGGCCGCTTGCGGCGCACCACTTTGAGCGCCGTCAGCGTGTACTCCAGCGCCAGCGTGTACTCGCGCGTCTTATGCTCGTAGTATTTGGCGATCTCCACATGCGCGTACACCTGCCCGTCGGCGGCGGCCTGCAGCCACAGCTGTAGCGCCGCTTCATAATTGCCGCGCCGCCGGAACAAGGCCGCCAGCCGTTCGCTCAGCTGGCCGCGCTTGTCCTCCGGCAGCTCCATCGAGAGCGTGCCTTGAAAGACTTCGATGGCCTCTTCGGCGAAGCCGGTATCCGCCAGCAGCCGCCCGATCGCCGCCATCTCGCTGCCGTGCTGCACTAGCTCCATCGGCGTCTCCAGCTTCCGGGCAATGTGCTCCAGCAAACTGGCCATGCTCACCACATCCATGCGGTTGTGATAGAAGGCGCCGGCCAGCGGGCGGGCGTCGCCGGTATGCATATAGTCCATGAACAGCTGCGGCAGCAGCCAGCCCGGCAGGTCCTCGCCCGTGCGGATGATGCCCAGCAGCTGCGCCTCCAGGTCACCCAGGGCGCGGCTGGGCAGCAGATCCTTCCACAGACGGCGCGCGATATGCAGCAGGTCAATATGCGGCAGGTTGCGCAACGGCGAGCGCAGCCCGTTGGCCAAGTAGCGGTTGGCCAGCAACGGCAGGTCGAAGCTCTTGCCGTTGAAGGTCACCAGCGCGTCGTCCGGCGTGATGGCATGGTCGAGCACGGCTTGCATGGCGCGCTCCTCCGCCGGTTCGCGCAGGAACAGCTGCACGCAGCGGAAGCCGCCCGCCTCGAAGCGCCCCATCCCGATCAGGAACGCCATCGTGCCGCTGCCCCACAGGCCGGTCGCCTCGGTGTCGAGGAACAGGAAGCGCTCGGCCGGAATCAGCGCCAGGCGCGTGTCGCCCGCCCACGCCGCCATGCGCTGCATCGCCTCCGGGAAGCGCAGCAGGTGCTGGCCGTGCGGCTCGTCGGCCGGGATGAAGTGCTCGACCACATACGCCTCACCAAAATCGGTGAGCTGCACGCGGCCGGGCACCACCTGCTCGATGCCCTGGGCAGCCTGCTGCAAGGCAGCTGGCTGCTTGGGCGCAATGTCGCCCGTGCCCAGCTTTACGCCCAGGGCTTTCAGTCGGTCAGAGAGGGAGGCCATGTGTGTCCATTATGCGGTATTCATCCAGTACACGTGCTTCAAAGTCATTCCGAGCCCGAGCGTAGCGAGTGGCGAGGAATCCTTTAGGGCACTTGGAAACCACACTGGACTTCACTTGCCTTAAAGAATTCTTCCACAGGAAAGCGGAACGGCTCGGCTGGCCAGCGATCAATGCTGTGGCAGCGGCAAATAAGCGGCCTCGGAATGACGTTGCGCTTAGAGTTAGGATACCCAGTTGGCCAGACATCAATCCTGACTGCGTAGGGGGCGGGTCTTAGACCCGCCCCTACAGATTCTGTGTTGAATTCATCCCAGCGGGCTATGTATCGGCACTGACCAGATAGAGGCGTGTTTGAACTAAGAGTTGGCCGGCACATGGTTAACCTCGCTTCTCTCCGCCACCAGCTCGCGCAGCAGCGCCAGCGTCTCGCGCTTGCTGCCCTGGCCCTGTTCACCGCCCGGCCCCACGCACGACGGGCAGCCGTCCTTGCACCCGCAGTTCTCGACCAGTTCCAGCGCGGCCGCCATCAGCTCGCCGTGCAAGTCAAACAAACGCTCGCTGAATCCAAGCGCGTTGCCCACGTTGTCGTACATCACCACCACCGGCCCGCCCTCGGCCAGATCTGAGCGCGGGTCGGAATGCACACCCAGGTCGCTCGGGTCGCACATTAAATACAGCGGCGCCAAGTGGCGCAGCACGAACGAGAGCCCAGCCAGCCCGCTGCGCATCGCCACCACCGCTTCGGCGCGGCGGTGGCAGGTCGGGCACAGGCTCACCAGATTCTCGAGGCGGTTGCCCTCCTCATGCGAACGGAAGCTGCGCAGCGGCTGCTTGTGGTGCACGTCCAGCGGCTCGGGTGCGCCGCACACCTGGCAGCGATGGCCGTCGCGCTCCAGCGCCGCCTTGCGCACCGCCATCCAGTCCGGGCCATAGTCGTTGGCATCGTTTGTCCACAGGCCCTGCTCGCGCAGCCGCTCCACCGTATCGTCGCCGATCGCGAACCAATATCCGTACGTGTTCAGCTCGATCGGCGGCAGGCTGAGCTGCCCGCCGCCGGGGTTTTCCGGGTCGGCCAGGCCGTTACCACTCCACTGGATCTTGTCGTAGCCGGTGATCTCAACGGTGATGTTGAGCTCGCCATAATGCTGGCTGCCGCCGGGCGCCGGCTGCTGCTTGTGCTCTTCTACCAGCGAAACGGTGCTGCGGCTCTTGGGCACGGTGTAATAGTCGGCCTCGATGGGGCGCAGGTAGGCCACCTTCTCGTCGAGATCCAGCTTGTCCACAAAGTACGTGCGCCCGTCGTGAATATAGATGGCGTCGGGATGCGCAAGCCACAGCGCGCCGTTGGGGTCCACCTCGCCCACCAGCTGCCAGGCGCCCTTGTCGTCGCGCGCCTGGATGACCACCGAGTCGGTGCTGGCGCCGCGCAGGTTGACGCCGCGCGCCGGCTGCTGCTCCTGCATCCAATAGTATTTGCCGCCCGAGGCGCGCAGCTCGCCGCCCTCCGCCAGCAGACGCAAAAACTCCTCCACCTCGGCGGCCGGCACCGTGCCGAAGTTCTCACCCGGCTGGAACGGCAGCTCGAAGGCCGCGCAGCGCAGGTGCGAAAGCAGGATGAGCAAATTGTCCGGGTTGATCAAGGCGCGCTCCGGCGAGCGGCCCAGCAAATATTCCGGGTGGCGCGCCAGGTACTGGTCGAGCGGATTCGCCGAGGCGACCAGCACGCCGAGGGCAGGCTGCTCGCCGCGGCCGGAGCGCCCGGCCTGTTGCCAGGTGGCCGCCACGCTGCCGGGGTAACCGGCCAGCACCGCCGCGCCCATGCCGCCAATGTCTACGCCCAGCTCGAGCGCGTTGGTGGCCACCACTGCGCGCAACTGGCCGCTGCGCAGGCCGGTCTCGATCTCGCGGCGCTCGGCGGCCAGATAGCCGCCGCGGTAGCCGCGGATCTGTGCCTCGTTGGCCGCGGTGCGGTCGCGCAGATTTTTCAACATCACTTCCACCATGCGCCGCGTGCGGCCAAACAGGATGGTCTGCACGTCATAGGCCAGCAGGTCAGACGCCAGGCGCACGCTCTCCTGATACAGGCTGGCGCGCAGGCCCAGCTGCTCGTCCACCACCGGCGGGTTGTAGACCACAAAATGGCGCGGGCCGCGCGGCGCGCCGTCCTCTTCGATCAGCGTGACCTGGCGCTCGATCAGGCGCTCGGCCAGCTCGCCCGGGTTGGCGATGGTGGCCGAGGCCAGCACGAACTGCGGTTGCGCGCCGTAAAAACGCGTGACGCGTGCCAGCCGCCGCAGCACATTGGCCACATGCGAGCCGAACACGCCGCGGTAGTAGTGCATCTCGTCAATGACGATGTGCTTGAGGTTGCCGAAGAACTCCGCCCACTGGGTGTGCGAGGGCAGGATGCTGTAATGCAGCATGTCGGGATTGCTGATGATGAGGTGCGCTTTGCGGCGGATGTTGGTGCGGTGGTGCGTGGGCGTGTCGCCGTCGTAGGCGGCCACCGGCAACTTTGCGCTGGCGGCCGCCAGCCATGCATCCAGCTCGTCGCGCTGGTCATGCGCCAGCGCCTTGGTCGGGAACAAGTACAGCGCCCGGGCGGCCTCGTCGCGCAGCAGGCTGTCGAGCACCGGCAGGTTGTAGCACAGGGTCTTGCCGCTGGCCGTGCCGGTCACCACCGCCACGTCGGTGCCCGCCCGCAGGCCGCGCCAGGCAGCGGCCTGGTGGCTGTACAGCTGCCCGTACCCCAGCCGCGCAAAGGCGGCCGCCAGCGCCGGATGCAGTTCGCTGGGCAGCGGCTCGTACTGGCCCGGGCGGGCCGGCTGCTGGTGCCAGCGGGTGATGTTGCCGCCCACGCCAGGCTCGGCGCGCCAATGGGCCAACAGGGCTTCCAAATTCGCCATGCTGCGGATTGTAGCAGGAATGGAACGGATATTCTATCAAACGCCAACCATAGTGTGTAGAACTATAGTTAGCATCAGGGTATTGTTGCGGAGTGTCTAGACCAACAGTTTTAGTCACTTTCGGGGCCGCAGTGCGCAAGAACCGTCTAAAAAGGGGCTTATCTCAAGAACAACTGGCAGAGATTGCGGGTCTTCACCGAACCTATATTGGCATGATTGAACGGGGCGAGAAAAACATAACACTCAAAAACATCTGGAAAATTGCCTATGCGCTGAATTTACCTGCCAGCAATTTGCTTGAGGAGTAGACGAAATTGAAAACTTTATGCGCTGTTGCTCTCAGAGACATTGAAACGCCTAAGATAAAAATTCGAAAAAACGAAGTTGGACTCATTAAATCTACAACTTCCAGAGGGGCAAATATTTTCTTCATCCCTGTTTGGGAATTAGTGGAGTTAAAGTCTTCAGACTTCAAAGAATTTGATGCATCAGAAACAGGGGATAATTACCCGGAAAAGATTTGCAACGTATGCCATAGCTTGTTACCAACGACTTTCTTTGACAAAAACCAGACTGCAAAAGGCGATAGGGTTCAACGTCGTCCCACCTGTAAAAACTGTCGAAAGATTCTTGAAGGTATTAATCTAAACCAGAAGGTCCGAATTGAATGGAATAAAACCAAACCCCACAATGTGGAATTTGAGTGCCCAGTTTGCGGCAAACGAACAATTGCGGGCATAACTAGCAAAGTAGTCATTGACCACGATCACAAAACTGGAAACCCCCGCAACTGGATTTGTGATAGCTGCAATACCGGGATCGGGAGATTCAAGGATGATATTGCAATTCTTGAGCGAGCAATTAAATACTTACGCTAATCGTACAACGTTGCTTTTAGCCTCTTTTTTGCAAGCTTTACGTAATCAGCAGAGATATCACAACCCAGATAAAGGCGTCTGGCTATCTTTGCCATTTTAAGGGTTGTTCCTGAGCCACACATTGGATCAAAAACTAAATCACCTTCTTTAGTCCAGGACTTTATATGATCTTCAGCTAGCTTCTCTGGGAATATTGCGGGGTGCTCAAATGCAAACTTATCTCTAGTAGAACCGCCAAAGCCAACCGCGTATTCCCAAACATTTGTTAATGTTTTTTCTGGCTTTAACTCTCCCAGAACTTTCTTATTTACACCATCAGTACCCTTATTAAAGGGGAGCATCTCCTGACCCTGCCTGACAGTTTTTGTCTTCAGTGGACTGAAGACTCTAGGCGAACCCTTACTAAACACAAACATAAATTCATAGCAATTAGTGTAGGCATTAGAACGCATGAAGGGCGTATTTTTCTTTTTATAGATCATCACATCGTGCACATTAAAGCCAACCTCTTGAAAGAAGATAGCTTGACGAAACGAAGTCAATGATCGGTTCCCATTTTTTATCTTGTCATTCACAACCCAAACTACTACTCCACCCTTTTGGGTCACCCGATACAAGCTATATGCAATTTTCTCAAACTCAAATTTGTAGCCGTTGTAATCTCGAAGCTCATCATAGGGGGGCGATGTAACTGTTAGGCTGACTGAACCTGCGTCCATATGAGCCATAAATTCCACACAATCAGCTTGGTAGACAGTATTGACTTGGATTTCTTGCTTTGTTTCCGCAATTCGCCTGGTTTTTTTTCCTAGATTAGCTGAAAAGTATGCAGATGCGCTGCTCATAAGAATCATGCTACCAGAAGGATCGCCTTTTCGCAAACACGAACTTTTTGCGGGTATTTCCTCCCCCTTGACACCCGCCCCTCCGCGCCCACAAATCGCCCCATCCGTGCTTATATAGCCCCCTCATAGCCATTGCCAAAGGGGGCATCATGCAAGACCAAGACACCGCCGCGCAGCCAGCGAGTGAAGACGACGCCATAGTCTTCCCAGATTGGCCACTTGAGCCAGTCCAGTCCACCGCCGCAGACGAAGCGGCCGCCGAGGTGCTCGGCGCCCTCATCCAGCACGGCTACCGCCCCAACTACCCGCCTGACCTGCTGCCCGGCTGGCAAACCGCCTACGACGCCGTGTGCGAGGTCCTCGATACCGATTTCCGCACCCGTTTCCAAGCCTTCACCGAAGCCATCAACGACGATGAAGACTTTGTCCTCAAGCTCAACCTCGTCAACGAGGCCATGCCCGAGGGCGTAGACCGCACCCACCAAACCCGCGAATCCTACTCCGCCGATGAGCTCATGGCCGCCCCGCCCACCATCCAATGGGCCATCCCCAACCTCTTTCCGCGCCCCAGCCTCAATTTCCTCATCGGCCAGCCCGGCGCCAAAAAGACCTACCTCGCTACCGATCTTGCCGCCTGTCTCGCCCTCGGCAAGCCCTGGCTCAATCACCCCACCAACCAGTCCCACGTCCTCTTCATTGATGAAGAAACCGGCCTCTATCAGCTCTGGAACCGCTTCGCCGCCGCCCTCAAAGCCCACAACGCCCCCTGGGGTCTGCCCCTGCACGCCGTCTCCCTCGGCGGTTTCGACCTGCGCAATGTCGCCGATGCCGAGCGCCTCACCCACCGCGCCCTCTCCCACCAGACCGGCTTCATCATCATAGATGCCTTGGCGAATCTCATGCGCGGCGCTACCGACTCAAGCCTCGCCGCCGTTCAGCCCGTCCTCTTCCGCCTGCGCCGCCTCGCCGAGCAGACTCAGGCCGCCGTCCTTGTCCTCCACCACGCCAACAAGGAGGGTGACTTTCGCGGCAGTTCCGGCATCGCCGCCTCAGCCGACCTCATGCTCATGGCCCATTCCGAGCCCACCAGCAACTATGTCGAGCTGCGCACCCTCAAAGCCCGCTTCTTCGCCCCGCCGCCTTTCGCCGCCCGTGCCGATTTCACCCCTGCCCCAGACGGCTCGTCCCGCGTCATCTTCCACCCCACCGAGTTACAAGCCGAGCCATCTGTCTTTGCGAGCGAGCAAAAGCGAGCGAAACAACCACCAAGCGTGGGCGTTCTCGGCGCCAAGCCCTCGGCAGCCCTCTCCATCCTCACCTATCTCTCCCAGCACCCCACTGCCACTCGCCAAGCCATCACCAAAGCATTGCCGGCCTTCTCACAGGCAACCGTACGAAACACCCTGCAGCGGCTCAAAAGAACCGCTCTCATCAAACGCACCAACGGCCAGCGTAAAGGAGCAGAAGCCGTCTATGCCTTACAGGACTAGCTTGTCAAACGCCTTGATGAGAATGACCAAAGCGCTCCCCCCGCCGCAGGTCATTCTCATAATCGCACGAACAGGGTGTGCATCCCGAATTGCGCGAATAGGGTGTGCATCCCTCGCTGCGCTCGGGATCCTCATTCACACCATCTCAAATCCAAGTCGGGATGCGCAACAAAAAGCTCTCCCTAGGAGAGCACGAGCGCAGCGAGCGGGTGAGGGGTACGCAAGCAAGCCACCTTCTGCCGTGCATCCTGAGCCAGGGCAGGTCGCTGCTTCGCAGCGCACTGCCCGCCGGCGAAGGATCCTCATCCACTCAATACGGAGTTCAAGCCATCCTATCAAACTATCCCCACTAGGATCCCTCGCTCACGCTCGGGATACGCAACAAAAAGCTCTCCTATGGAGAGCCAATTCTGAATTCAACATTCAAACTTCAACATTGCCTTTGTTCTTCTTCATCGTTCATCCTTCCCCCTTCATCCTTGCCTCACTCCATCCCCAGCTCCTCCGCGATCCCCTCCAAATTCTCGTCCGGCCAGGCGCGGCGCCATTCGCTCAGGATCCAGCGGTCCATCTCGGCCGGCAGCGGGTGGATGCCGGGGGCATAAGCCTGCGGCGAACGCGCCCAGGCCTCCAGCGCCAGCACATGGGCGGCCAGCGGCGGGTCCACATAGCGGTTCAGGGTCGGCTGGGCCAGGTGGAAATTAAACGGCACCTGCGTGCCGCCCAGCACCTCGTGCTCCGAGAAGGCGGGGCCGTATTCATCCTCGGCGCCGAGGCTCACCAGCACCGGCAGGTTGGTGCGCAGCCAGGCGGCCGGCAGCAGGCGGCTGTGCAGCCCGGGTTGCCCGGTAACCGAAATGACAATATCGGTAGCGGCCAGCCGCGCTTGCAGGGCAGGCAGTGGAGCCGAATCGATGGTTTCGAAGCCTTCGGCGGCGGCGCGCTGGCGGGCCGAGAGGCTGGCATCCACCACGGTCAGCTGCACGCCGGCGGCGCGCACGCGGCGGGCCACGCCGCGGCCAATCTTGCCATAGCCGAACAGCACGGCGCGCTTGCCGGCCAACGGGTCGGTTGGGCGCAGCAACTGCCAGGCCCGCAGGAAAGCATCGCCGGTGCCGAAGAAGCCTTCGATGCGTTTGGCCTTGCAGTCATCCGCGCTCACCACCGGGCAGGCAATGCCGGTGTAGTGCATCACGCCGGTGCGGGTCACCTCGGCCGCGGCCCGCGGGGTGCGCTTGCGCCCCAGCACGGCGTTGACGTCGACGAAGATGTCGGCGGCCTGGGCCGCATCGGCCAGCGGCAGCACGTTCACACCGGCCGCGGCCAGCTCGGCTTCCACGGCGGCCGAGGCCGGGCTGCGGTGCGCATCGCACAGCACCACTTCGGCCCCGCCGGCGGCCAGCGCTTCGACCACCGCCAGCGAATTGCGCACCAGGATGTGCGAGCAGGCCACGAGCAGCCCCTTGAAGGGCTGCTCGTCTGTATAGCGGGCGATCAGCGCCCGCAAAATAGGCAAGGAATCTTTTTCAGTCTGTTGAGCCGGCGTGGAGAAGATCGAGGACAACGGCATACGCATTTAGCTCTCACCCGCCGAAGAGCCAGGGATAGCATCCTGCTCGGGCTCGGCTTGCGGCAAATCGTCCAGCGCCGGGATCTGGGTCACGGGCGACCAGGCCGGCAGCAGTGCGTACGGGCTCTCGGTGGGCAGGTGCCAGGGGTTGGCCGGGTCATCCAGCGCGATGATGAACAGTTGGAAGTTGCCGGCCCGCGAGGAATGGAACACCACATAGCGCCCATCCGGCGAGAAGGTCGGGTGGCCGTCTTCGGCCGGGTTGTCGGTCAGTTGGGTCAGGTCGCTGCCGTCGGGGCGCATCATGTAGATGTCGGCGTTGCCGTTGCGCCAGGTCTCGAAGGCGATCCACTCGCCATCCGGCGACCAGCTCGGCCGCCAGTCCAGGCCCCACTGGTCGGTCAGCTGGCGCAGGTCGGTGCCGTCAGCGTTGATGATGAAGATCTCCGAGTTGCCCGTGCGGCGCGAGGTGAACACGATCTGCTCCCCATCCGGCGACCAGGCAGGTTCGTAGTCATAGGCAATATGGTCGGTCAGCTGCAGCAGCTCGTTGCCCTCGCTGTCCATGATGAACAGATCACGGTTGCCATCGCGCTCCGACATGTAGACGATCTTGCTTCCATCCGGCGAGAAGCTGGGATAGCAGTCAAAGCCGGGCAGCGAGGTGAGTGGAGTGTGGGCGCGGTCGGCCAGATTCATGTAATAGATGTCGCGCGAAACATCGGAGTTGGGGATGGCGTCGTAAGCGATGCCGCTGCCATCCGGCGACCAGACCGGCGCTTCGGCGAAACCATTGGGGAACTCGCCGGTGAGGTTGATTTCACCGCTGCCGTCCGGGCGCATCACCCACACATCCCGCCGCCCGCCGATGCTGGCGGTGTAGGTCAGCCAGCCCAGCTCGTGCAATTCCAGCGCGGCTTCCGGCGCCAGGGTGGCCACCGCCTGCGGCTCCAGCGTCACGCGCGGCGTGCGGCTGGGCGTTGGAGTGAGGGTGGGCAGGATCGTGTTGGGCGGCGCGCAGGCGGCCAGCAGCAGGCTGGCGGCCAGCAGGCCGCTAAAGATTATGGGGAAGCGCGTAGTGCGCAACCTCACGGCTCGTCCTGCAGCGGGGTTTCGATGATGTCACGCGCCAGCTGGGTCAGCGTGCTGCGCGAGGCTTCGTCGCTAAGTTGGATGGTGTCCCAGTAGATGTCCAACAGGTCATACGGGGTCATCTCGCTCACCACGCGGCCCTCGGCGATGCGGCTGCGCAGCCCCACCTGCGGGCGCTTGATGAGATGGAACTCGAAGGCGCTGCCCGCCGCCCCACGGATGCGGGCCTCATCAATGAAGGGTTCCCATTCACGTGGGTAGTACACCACCAGGCGCACAATGGCGTCCTGCATCTCGGCGGCGGGCGGCAGGGCCGCCATGATCTCGGCCGTGACGTTGAGCTCGTTCTCGGGGGTCACGCTGCCGGTCCAGAACTTGCGGATGTTGCGCAGCTGGCGCCAATCGAGCTGGGTATTGCCTTTGTTCACATCGGCGATAACGAAGAATTTGTCGTCGCGTGCCTCGCCAAAGTCAATCCGCTCGATGGAGCCGGGGTACACCACCGGGGGCTGGCCGCCCTCGTTGAGGTTTTGCTTTTTGTGGATGTGGCCCAGCGCGACGTAATCGAGGCGCTTGTCCTTCACCAGGCCGCCGGAGAGCACCAGGTCGTTGCCCAGCATCACGGTGTGTTCGCCGCCGTACACCGCGCCCTGCACCGAGGCATGCGCGGCCAGCACGATGGGCAGGCTGTGGTCGGCGTCCTGCTCCAGGTAACCGGTCACCAGGACGCTAAGGCGCTCGGCCATCTGCTCGTAGATGTCGCCGGTGGCTTCGCCCTGGCTGGCGAGGAACGCCAGCATGCCAGAGCGCGTGATCCACGGCAGGGCGATGACCTGCAGCGGCAGATCCCACAGATCGGCCGGGCCGAGGAACTGCGGCTGGTCAAGCACCTTGATGTACGGCACCTCGAGGGTGGCGTACTCCTCAAGGGCGTGGGCGCGGCCCAGGCTGGGCGAAAGATCGTGGTTGCCCACCAGCAGCAGCGTGGGGATGCGCGCTTTGGAAAGCTTGATCATGCGGCGGCCCCACTCACGCATGAAGGTGGGGGCCGGGTTGCGGTCTTTGTAAGCGTCGCCGGCGAAGAGCACCAGGTCCACTTTCTCACGGATGGCGGTATCGACGATCTCGTCGAGCGAGCGCAGGTAGTCCATCACGCGGATCGGCAGACCGGTATCGGGATCCTGGCGGCCGGTGTTGGCCATGTCGATGTGGGCGTCGGCGAAGTGCAGGATCTTCATATGTCAGGGGCTCACGCCGAGGCTCTGCAGCTGCGCAATGCCGGGGCCAAAGTTGGGGTTCAGGCGCACCGCCTCGCGGTAGTCGGCGATGGCGTTGTCAATTTCGCCAATGGCTTCGCGAGCCCGGCCGCGCCAGTAGAGGCTCTCCTCCAGCGTGGGCTCGGCGATGGTGGCGAGGGTGGTGTTGGCCAGGTTGATCGTGTCCGGATAGCGGGCGCTGTAGTAATAGGCCCAATAGGGCCAGCTCTGGTACCACAGCATGCGGTACGGCCGCGCGTCGGGGTCGAGGCTCTGGTAGAGCTGGAAGGCGTAGTCGTAGGCGTGGGCCGCGTCGGCATACTCGAACAGGCGCACGTGGCTGGTGCCGACGTTGAACCAGGCGTAATAGGCGTCGAGCCCGGTCAGGGTTTCGGTATCGGCACGGGCGATCTGCATAGCGTTGGCGAATGCCCATTCTTCGTCGGCCCACGGGCCGAGCGCCTCGAGCACGGCGGCCTGCTGCCCTTCGGGGTAGACCACGATGAACAGGAAATTGAACTGGCGCCAGGCAGCGTGGAAATCATCATAGGGCCAGCGCATATTTTTGCCGGTGCCGCCCTCGCCGCCGCGTTCGTAGGTGTCCTGCACGATGAAGACGCCTTCGTCATCGTCATAGCCGGTGACGAACTGGTAGTGCCCCAGCCAGGAGTATTTGCCGCTGGCATCGGTGGTGTAGTAGCCCTTCTCCACGATGGCGGGATAGCCGGCGGCCAGCAGCCGCTTGAGCGTCTCCAGTTCGCCGCCCATGCGGATGAGGGCCTGCATACCCGGAACCTGGGTATTGACGAAGTCCTGCATCTCGTAGGGCATGACGTTCTTGTCTTCGGGCTGGTTGGGGTTGTTGCCAATGCCGGGCTTGACGTAGCGAGCCACCTCGTCACGGTCACCCTCCCAGCCCCAGAAGTTGAGCGCCATGGTCATGTTGGCCGGGCCGCAGTAGTTCCAGCGGTTGTGCTGGTCTACATAAGTGAAACCTTCCAGCTGGACGCGGGGCGGCAGCGGCACGGCGGTCGCCTCGGCAGTGGGCTGGGCGGTGCGGGTGGGCTGCTGGGTTGGCTGGCTGATGGTGGTGATCTGCGGCTGGAAGACCGCCTCTTCGGGCGGGTTGAAGAAGTAGACGATGCTGGTGCGCAGCGCGTCTACGCGCCAGGCCAGGCGTTCTTTGACGGGCGGCAGGTTATAGACCAGCACGGCCAGCAGCAACGCGCCCAGCAGGATGGCGAGGATGCGCTGCCACTTGGGCATTGGCGGGCGGCGGCGGCGATTCTTTGGGTTGAGATAAGGCTCTTGCATGGACTGTGTGCGATTCTATCATCCGCGAGATTAAGCCTATCTAAAGCGGGTTATGCCAACTTGCGACGAGGAACAGGTTCGTGCCAACAGGTTCGTTCTCTTATAATGAGGGACACTCTTGATCCAGGAAAGCAGTTTTACATATGGAAAACCCCAGTTCAAATAGCATGCCCGAAGCCGCCATGAACGAGCTCAGCAGCCGAATCCAGGCGGCGGCGCAACGCGCCGGCTGGACGCAGCTTACGCCCGTGCAAGCCAAATCCATCCCCTATATGCTGGAAGGCAAGGACCTGATGGTGCAAGCGCGCACCGGCAGCGGCAAGACCGGCGCGTTTTTGCTGCCCATGCTGGAACGGCTGGACGCCAGCCGCAAAGAGCCGCAGGCGCTGGTGCTGGTGCCGACACGTGAGCTGGCCAGCCAGGTGACCAAGGACGCCCAGGTGCTGTTCCCGGGCAGCGGGCTGGAGGTAGTGCCGGTGTATGGCGGCGTAGGCTACGGCCCGCAAATGGAGGCTTTCGAGCGCGGCGCGCAAGTGATCGTTGGCACGCCGGGCCGCGTGCTGGACCATTTGCTAAAGCGCAACCTGAGCTTGAGTGCGCTACGCATGCTGGTGCTGGATGAAGCTGACCGCATGCTCTCGATGGGCTTTTATCCAGACATGCTGGAAGTGCAACGCTACCTACCCAAGCAAGGCGTGCAAGCCAGCATGTTCTCGGCCACCTTCCCGCAGACAGTCCAGAGCCTGGCGCAGCGTTTTCTGGAAACGCCAGACTTCCTGAGCCTGAGCCGCGACCATGTGCACGTGACCAACGTGGAGCATGTGGTGATGACCGTGCCGCGCATGGACAAAGACCGTACGCTGGTGCGTTTGCTGGAGATCGAGAACCCGCACCAGGCAATCATTTTTTGCAATACCAAGGTACGTGTGAACTATGTCACCACCGTTCTGCAGCGCTTTGGCCTCAACGCAGCCGAACTGAGTTCAGAGCTGTCGCAGGCAGCGCGCGAGAAGGTGCTGGGTCAACTGAAGGATGGCTCGTTGAACTTTCTGGTGGCGACGGATGTGGCGGCGCGCGGCATCGACATCCCGGAACTAGAGCTGGTGATCCTGTACGAGCCGCCCGAGGAGGCTGAGCTGTATATCCACCGGGCCGGGCGCACCGGCCGGGCCGGCGCGGGCGGCGTGGCAATTAGCCTGATCATTACCGGGATTGAGGAGCGCGAGCTCAAGAAGATCGCGGCCATCTACAAGATCGAATTCACCGAGCGGCCTGCCCCGACTGAAGAGGATGTGGCCAGCATTGTGTCGCAGCGGTTGACGGCGCAACTGGAAGCCGAACTGCGCGGGCGCGACAAACTGCGCGTGGAGCGCAGCCAGCGCTTCCGCCAGCTGGCGCGTCAGCTGGCCGAGAATGAAGAAGGCCAGGCGCTGCTGGCGATGCTATTGGATGACAGTTATCATGCGGCGGCGCACCCGCAGCAGGTGATATCGGCTTACAAGTCGGCGGCGGCAACCAAGCCAGCCAGCCCACGCCCGCCCCAAGGCGGGAGCGACGCGGGCCGTCGTGATGGCGGGCGCCGGGGTGGCCGCCGCAGAGGATAGTAACCAAAAACAGGCCCCTGCCATACGGCAGGGGCCTGTTTGAACCTTGGGGCAAGCGCAGCAGGGTTAGTTGACGTTCACGAGCAGGTTCAGCAGATTGTCAAGCCAGTTGCCGTTGGACTGGGTGTTGGCGTTGGCATTGACATTCACATCAACATCCGGGTCGACATCGGCATCTACATCGGCGGTCAGCAAAGTGCCGTTGCCGTTCAGGCTGACGGCAGAATTGCTGTCCACATTCACGCGAGGATCCAGGCTGGCATTGGTATTGGAGTTGATGCACAGCAAGCCCAGGAAACAACGTTCGGTTTCACCGGTGTTGACATCCGCATTCACATTGATGCCGCCATCATTGGTATCGGCATCCACATCAATGTTCAGACCGCCAGCCGTGCCGGCAAATGAGCCGCCGGTATTGACGCTGGCATCGAGACAGATGAAGCCGAGCAGACAGCCGGAGTCACCCGAACCGTTGCCGCCACCATTGCCGTTGCCATTGCCATTACCGTTACCATTGCCGTTGCCATTACCATCGCCATCACCGTTGTCACCACCGCCATTGCCGTTGCTATTGCCGCCGGGAACAGAGATGTCCACATCTCCACCCCCGCCAGTGCTGGCAGGCGGATCTTGAGCGCGGGTGTCGTTGAAGGCCTGAATGGCGGCTTCCAGGGGCGGCGAGCTAAAGCGAAGACCAGCGGCGGCCGCGCCCCAGACACACAGGGTTGCGGCGGCCAGTAAGGCGAGCACTGAAGCCAGCAGCCATTTGCGACGATTTTGATTTTCCATTGCTATTACCTCCGTTTTGTATTGCGTAATTCAGCTGCGCTGCTTATTGTGACGAACGCACGTTTGTCGGCGCGCGTTACAAATCGACGGATTAATAGAATCAGGCATGGATTAAGACACTTTGCACACATGTAAGAAACAAGACTTTTGCCTATGAACAAACCTATTAATTTTTTTCATACTTACAAAAAAGCATCGCAAAACAAACAAAAATGCGAGCCGATGGCTCGCATTTTTGTTAGTGATCGCATTTTGCGATTTTACGCCTCGCGGAATTCGCCTTCAACAACACCTTCTTCGTCATTTGGACTATGAGGGGTGTTGCCGTTTTGTGCAGCACCATTCGCAGACTGGCCCTGCGCGTACAGCTGCTGGCTGATGGCATGGAACGCGTTCTGCAATTCCTCGCTGAGCTTCTGGATGTGCTGGCGGTCCTCGCCTTCGACTGCGGTGCGCAGTTCTTTCACTTTCGCTTCGATGCTGCTGCGTTCGGCAGCAGGCACTTTGTCGCCCAGCTCTTTCAGCGTCTTCTCGGTCTGGTAGGCCAGGCTGTCGGCGGCGTTGCGGGCCTCGACCAGCTCACGGCGCTGGCGGTCTTCGCTCTCATGCGCCTTGGCCTGCTCGACCATGCGCTCCACCTCGCTCTTGCTGAGATTGGTGGAGGCGGTGACGGTGATGCGCTGCTCCTTGCCGCTGGCCTTATCCTTGGCGGTTACGCTGAGGATGCCGTTGGCATCGATGTCAAAGGTCACCTCGACCTGGGGCATGCCGCGCGGGGCGGCAGGAATCCCGTCGAGGCGGAAGTGACCCAGGCTCATGTTGTCGGCGGCCTGGGTGCGTTCACCTTGCAGGATGTGGATGTCTACCGCGGTTTGGCTGTCCTCGGCGGTCGAGTACACCTCGGTCTTCTTGACCGGGATGGTGGTGTTGCGCTCGATCATCTTGGTCATCACGCCGCCCAAGGTTTCGACACCCAGGGAGAGCGGGGTGACATCCAGCAGCAGCACGTCCTTGACCTCGCCGCCCAGCACGCCGGCCTGAATGGCGGCGCCCACGGCGACGACTTCGTCAGGATTGACGCCCTTGTGCGGCTCTTTGCCGCTGAGGGTGCGCACCAGCTCCTGCACCATGGGCATTCGGGTGGAGCCACCCACCAGCACGACCTCGTCGATCTGGCTGGCTTGCATGTCAGCATCTTTCATGGCGGCTTCAAAGGGGCCGCGCAGGCGGGTCAGCAGGCTCTCGGTCAGCTGCTCGAACTTGGCGCGGCTGAGCTTGTACTGCAGATGCTTGGGGCCAGACGCATCGGCCGTTACATACGGCAGGTTGATGTCGGTCTCCGTGAGAGTGGAGAGCTCGATCTTGGCCTTCTCGGCGGCCTCACGCAGACGCTGAAGCGCCTGGCGGTCAGCACGCAGATCAATGCCCTGCTCCTTCTTGTATTCGTCGGCAAGCCAGTTCACGATGGCTTCATCCCAGTCATCACCACCCAGGTGGGTGTCACCATTGGTGCTCTTGACCTCGATGACGCCGTCGCCCACCTCCAGCAGGCTGACGTCGAAGGTACCGCCACCCAGGTCGAAGACCAGGATGGTTTCATTGGATTTCTTGTCCAGCCCGTAGGCGAGGGCTGCAGCGGTAGGCTCGTTGATGATACGCAGGACTTCCAGACCGGCGATCTTGCCGGCGTCCTTGGTGGCCTGGCGCTGGCTGTCGTTGAAGTAGGCGGGCACAGTGATGACGGCCTGGGTGACCTTCTCGCCCAGGTAGGCTTCGGCGTCCGCCTTGAGCTTACCCAGCACCATGGCGGAGATCTCCTGCGGGCTGTATTCCTTGCCCGTGGCGGGAAGTTTGACGCGGGCGTCGCCGCCGGCGCCTTCGATCACCTCGTAGGGGACCATTTTGCGCTCGTCGGCAACGTCGGCAAAGCGGCGGCCGATGAAACGCTTGATGGAAGACACCGTATTCTCCGGGTTGATGACGGCCTGGCGCTTGGCGGTCTGGCCGACCAGGCGCTCGCCGTTCTTGCTGAAGGCGACGACAGAGGGCAGCAGGCGGCCGCCCTCGGCGGTCGAGATGACGGCAGGTTCGCCGCCTTCAATAGTGGCAACCACGCTGTTGGTGGTTCCCAGGTCAATTCCGATAATTTTGGACATGCTGTTTCTCCTATTAGTAAGTTTTGTACGGTTCACTCACATACGAAGTAGAGGATAGTGCCAGAACGCAAGAGGGGCGTTAACGGGATATTGGATTCGTATTAGTGAAGACAGGGCATTAAAATGGCGCTCTATACACGAGAGGAATGAAGCATAATCACTGCCGATGACTGACCCAAAAACCTCCCTGTCTGCCCGCATAGACAGCCTGATGCGCCAATATTATGAGAACTATTACCGCAAGGACCTAAGCCTGCGCGATTGGCGTGAACGAACCGAAAATCGCCTGCAGGAGGAGCATACTTTTGCCGAGCCGAACATCCGCAAAGTGGAAGAGTGGATGGGCGTGAACTTTGCCGGAAAGCGCGTATTGGTAGTGGGTGCGGGAACCGGCGCCGAGAGCGTGGTGCTGCACCAGCGTGGGGCTGAGGTGCACGGAATCGAGCCGTATGACAAGGCAATGGAGATCCTGGAGCTTAAAGCGGAACTGCATGGCATAGCAGCTGAACGATTCCAAAAAGCTAACGCAGAAGATATTCCTCATCCCGATGAAAGTTTTGATTTTGTATATTGCTACACCGTACTTGAGCATGTAGAGGACGTAGAGGGGACCATTGATGAAATGATACGTGTTTGTAAGGTGGGAGGCCTGATTCATATCCAAACACCGGATTATCGCTTCCCTTACGAGGCTCATTATAAGATTGGACGCCGCGCCTTCTCTCCGCGTTGGTTGACGGCCCTGCTTTTGCGACTTCAAGGGCGCTCCCCAGCCTTCATTAATACAGTGAATTTCGTCACTGCTCCTCAGTTAAACCGCATCTTCTTTGCACGTAACGTGCTGACCCTGCGTGTAGAGCCGAACTGGCTATATGTATGGAAACAAGCCAACCAACAAGACACGGGCGCCTACCGCTTTGCTCAGCGCCAGGGCATTAGCCGCGATCAAAACATCTTTCTGCGCAAGCTGGGGCCGACAAAATGAAGCGTCTGATGCGTGTTGCTGCCAAAGGGTTAGCATGGCTGGTTGGCCTTTTGCCACAGCCCATGCTGGAGCTGGCGCTTGACCGCGTAATCGCACGGCGCAGCAAGCAATTGCCGGCAGATGAGGCATTACGCTTCCTCTTTCGCCTGGATGCAGAACTGTATGCATTACAAGGTCCGCTGGCGGCAGTGTATGGCGGCGGTGTGCACACCAAGCATAAGCACACCTCATATCACGATTTTTTCGTTGAGCGCATCAAGGCACAGGAGCGAGTGCTGGACATTGGCTGTGGCTTGGGCGCTGTTGCAGCAGACATTGCCCTACGCACCGGAGCAACTGTGCATGGGGTAGATCTGAATGACGACAGTATTACAGAAGCGAAGCGGCGCTTCCAATTACCCAACCTTACCTTCGCGGTACAAGATGCGCTGCAACTTGAAGTAGACAGCTCTTATGACACGATCGTGCTTTCCAATGTACTGGAGCACATCGTGGAACGACCAGAGTTTCTGCGCGGCGTGATGAATGCCACCAAAGCGAACCGGATATTCATCCGCGTGCCGCTGTTTGAGCGAGACTGGCGCGTGCCGTTGAAGAAGGAACTGGGCGTGGAGTGGCGGCTGGACCTGGATCACAAAACCGAGTTCACGCTGGCACAGTTTGCGGAAGAAACAGCCGCGGCCGGACTGAAGCTGGTGCACCAGGAAGTGCACTGGGGAGAAGTATGGGCGGAACTAACCCTGTAGACCTCTCCCTAGACAATCAGTTGTCCTATTCTCTACGGCGCCAGCACGTAGACGAGTTTTTGGCGCGGCAACTGGGCAGCTTGTCTGACGGCTGCCGCCTGCTGGACCTGGGTGGCGTGAAGCAGGGCCAGCGCGGCTACGGCCAGCGCGTCAGCGGGCGGCTGCAGGTAACGGTTGCCAACCTTGTGAGCGACAAGGGCTTGGACCTAAAGGCTGACGCTGCCCGGCTGCCGCTGGCGGCAGGCAGTTACGAGGCCGTGTTGTGCTCCGAAGTTTTGGAGCATGTGAACAACCCGGAGCCTGTATTGCAAGAGATGGTGCGTGTGCTGCAGCCCGGAGGCATTGCACTGATCACGGTGCCATTTATGTTTCGCCAGCATGCTGACCCGGCAGACTATGGGCGCTATACCGAATGGTTCTGGGCGGAGAACCTGCAGCGCATGGGTTTTAGTGAATACGCCATTGAGAAGCAAGGCTTGTTTGGCAGCCTGCTGGCAGATATGCTGCGCCATTGGTGGCAGCAAGGAGTCATCGAGGGCCGCGGCCCTCTACCGCGGGTACAGCGCTGGCTGCTGCCACGCCTGATGGCAAGTACGCGCCGCCGCGCCTTGCGCTTTGACGCTAATCAACGCACACATCCCGTGTGGAGCAGCTACGTGGGCGGTTTTGGGATCGTTACCCGCAAACCACGATGAAAGCACGCATCGCGTATCTGTTGCAGATGTTTGGCGTGGGGGGCATGCCAAAGTGGCTGTACCGCCTGGCGGGCGAACTGGGCGATGAGTTTGACTTTCACTTTATTGCTACGCATTCAGACTATGTTCTGCCTGACTACAGCCAGGTGGCGAAGGTGAGCGTGCTGCCCTTTCGCAAGCTGCCGCTGGCCTGGCACCTGCTGTGTGAGCGCATTGACCTGGTGCAGATCGCCAACTTACGTCTATACGCAGATGCGGCCCGCCTGGCCGGCGTGCCAAGCGTGATCGAACGAGTGGATGGCATGCGCGGCGGGGCGGCCCTGGGACGCAAGGAAGGCCTGGATGCAGTAGTGGCTTCGACGCGCGGCATGGCCAGCTATCTTGAGCGCATGCTGCCCGCTGACAAGATCCATACGATCTACAACGGAGTGGACCTGGCCGCATTCAATGCTGCGCCGGTTGAACGGTTTGGCCTGGGCACTGACAAGATAATCATTGGGCGAACGTCACGGCTGGGTGGTGGCAAGAATATTTCGCTGCTGATCGCGGCGGTGAAGCAACTGCGCCAACAAGCCAGGTACGCACATGTGCATCTGGTGGTGTGCGGCGGCGACACCACCCAACCGGGCGCAGTGCCGATGCTGGCGCAGCTGCGGGCGGAGGCCGAGCCGCTGGGCGATGCGGTCATCTTTACCGGGGAAGTTGCCGACCCGACAGCAATCACCAAGGGCTTTGACATCGCCACCTGTACTTCGCTGCCCAGCAATGAGGGCATCCCCAATTCGTTGATCGAGGCGATGGCTGCGGGCAAACCCGTAGTGGCGAGCGCAGTGGACGATATTCCGGAGTTGGTGCAGGACGACGTGACCGGGTTGCTGTTTGAGAGCGGCAACCTGGAGCAGTTGACGGCGGCGTTGGCCAGATTGGTGGATGATGCTGGCTTGCGGGCAAAGATGGGTGCAGCGGGCCGCGAATATGTTGAGCAGGCGTTTGACTTGAAACGTCAGGCTGAGCAATACCGCCAGCTGTACCGAAGCCTACTGGAGCGCAACGGCCGCCACTGGCTCAATCGTTCTTAGTCCAGCATTCCCACGACTGGCTTCAGCCCCAAAAACTCCCCGTAGCGCTTGATGCTGGCTTTGAGGGAGCGGGCATCGGCAGCGGCATTGCCGCCGAAGGGAGATTGCAGGGTGATGTGCACTTCGTCCTTTTGCAGCTCGCGCTTCCACATGCCGGCGGTGCGCCCGTTGATGACGTAGAAGTGCGGCAGCATGAGCGCGCCGCCGGCCCACAAGGACTTGTAGTCGTTCGGCTCGGTGTGGCTTCGGTCGGCGAAGCCGATGCCGTATTCGTCAAAGTTGGGCAGCAGCCAGGCGCCGCGGGCGCTATTGGCGGGCGGCCGCGCCTCGGACCACCAGTAGGCTTTGCCATCCAGCTCAGCGCTGCGCAGTTCGCCCAGCGACAGGGCTGCAGCGCGGCAATCGGCCACGGTGAGGCCTGACCACCAGGCGAAGTCGTGCGCGGTGGCCGGACCGCGGGCGCCAAAGTAGCGGCGGGCCAGCTCGGCCAGAGCGTCTTGGCGGGCGAGCGAGCGGCCGCGGGCAGGGGCGCGTTCATCCAGCAACATGTAGGTGAACTGCTTGCCGCGGCGCGGGCCGCTGGTGAGCAGGCCTTCCAGCTCGGCGAACATGACGAAGTAGGCCAGACGCTGGCCTTGTGCCTCAGGCACACCACCGGCTTGCAAAGCGCTGGCAAGCTCACTGCGGGTGAGCTGCTGGCCGCCCTCCAGGGCACGTTGGAAGATCTTCAGCGC
The DNA here is from genome assembly GCA_025808555.1 of Anaerolineales bacterium. Taxonomy (NCBI): domain Bacteria; kingdom Bacillati; phylum Chloroflexota; class Anaerolineae; order Anaerolineales; species Anaerolineales bacterium. The sequence continues at coordinate 806,260 of CP075526.1, forward strand.
ACGCTTTTGGGCAGGGCCATCCACGCCCAGTTTGCGATACATGTGGCCATTGAGAGCGTGCACACGCGGCGCGCTGAGCATCAGCATCCAGCGCACATCGGCGGGGGCGACGAAGTGCCAGGTGGGGCGCAAGATGTGCAGGCGCAGGATGCGGCCATCGGAGAACCAGGCTTCAACCTCGCTTTCGGTCCACCCTGCCTGGAGATTGCTGCGCTTGCTCACTGAGACAGATTGAGGCTGCAGGCGTATCGCCAGGCCCCACAGCGCTCCGTAAAAATCCTGGGATTGGACGGCACCCTGGGTTGAGACGACCTCAAGCGGGTTGCGCAGTGCGCTGGCAACCAGATGCTGGTTGGCCAGGCGACGGCGAATGATCTCACTTGTCTTCATGCAGGGAAGTTATTCTGGCGGAGAGGGAGGGATTCGAACCCTCGGTGGCCCGAAGGACCACAACAGTTTTCGAGACTGCCCCATTCGTCCACTCTGGCACCTCTCCACTACCGATTATAACGGAGCGAACTCCGCGATTGGGAAACTCACCCGCATTGAGAACCCTGTTCACCAATCCACATTGACCGCGAGCGGACAGGGACATACCATGGGCTGAGTTTGAATCTGAGGAGATAAATGTGAGCAGAGGGTTGACTGGCCTTATGTTGAAAGGCTATGGAGCACGTGATTATGAACTGACATTGCTGGATAGACGCGAGATCACGCCGCACTTCGTGCGTTTTCGTTTTGGCAGCCCACAGCTATTCAAGGAAATAGAGTGGCACCCGGCGACCTGGCTGCGCTTATGGTTCCCTGACCTGGCGGGCGGTCCACGCGAGTATCAGCGCTCCTACACACTGGTGGCGGCTTACCCAGAACAGAATGAATTTGAAATTGATGTGCTGATGCACCAGCCGCCCGGGCCGGCAACGTTGTGGTTTAGCCAGGCAACGCCGGGCAACAAGCTGGCCAGCACCTTCCTGGGTTCACGCTTTCGCATGCCGCAGGCAGAGCCGGCTGGCTTCCTGCTGATCGGCGATGCGTGCTCAACGCCGGCGATCAACAACCTCATCGCTGCGGTGCAACCCACCACCCCGCTGGAAGTCTACCTAGAAAGCAGCAGCCTGCAGGATGATGCCATTCCCGTTGAGGCGCACCCACTGTTAAACCTGCAGCGCGTGCCGCGCCGCGGGCCAGAGAGCCTGCTGGCAGCCATCCAACGCCGCCCGCGGGCTGGTTGGTACGCCTGGGCGGCCGGCGAAGCGGCCACGATGAAACTGTTGCACAAAGCACTGAAAGCCGAGCATGGCTTCGACAAAGACGCCATGCATGTGCAGTCTTATTGGTCTGAATCTGGGAAACATTAAGGACTACGATGGCGCATACCTACGGAGAATCTAATTACTTCACTTTGCCCGACGGGCGCAAGCTGCAATATCGTCTGAAGGGTGAAGGCGGACCGACGGTTGTCTTCGAAGCGGGCATGGGTTTCTCGGGCTCGATGTGGGGGCAGGTGCAGCCTGAGGTGGCCAAGCTGGCCACGACCCTGGTATATGACCGCATCGGCACTGGCCGCAGCGATGACCGCCCCGGCGCGCATACCCTGAACATGCTGGTGGCCGACCTGGCGGCATTGCTAGGCGGCCTGCCGCACTTGGCGCCGTTCATTCTGGTGGGGGCCAGCTGGGGCGGGCCGATCGTGCGGCAGCTGGCCGCTGGCGGCCAGGTGGCGGTGCGCGGGCTGGTGCTGGTGGACCAGAGCGATGAGAACGCGCCGGATTTCTTCACCCCGGCGGCGCGCAGGCAATTTGAGGGCACGCCGAAGATGCTGATCCTGATGGCGAAACTGGGCCTGTACAAGCTAATGGGCCAGGGGCCGGGGAAGAACCAGCCCGCGGATGTGCGCGCGGACCATTACGAATACGACTTCACGGTGCGGGCGGCCGAGAACTTTGCCGCCGAGATCACGAACTTCATTCCTGACATGGAGTGGTTGCGTGACAATCCAAACCGCCTGGACGGCGTCGAGGTGAGCGTGATCAGCGGGATGAAGCCAGGAATGCTGGATAAGAAGCAGCGCAAATCGATCAATGCGGCGCACCACAAGACGGTGGAGATGCTGGCGAATGGGCGCTTTGTGCCGGCGGAGAAGGCCGGGCACTATGTCATGTTCCACCAGCCGGAGATCATTGTGAGCGAGGTTGCGCGGCTGCTGGGGAAATAGGGGTGCGCGGCGAGTCACGCGCTACTTGGAAGATGTGTATGCAAGGATTCTTCCCGGGTCGGGCATCGGCGATTCTGGTGTAGAGGAATCAACCCGGTCAGAATGACACAGGAAGGTGCTACCAGAGCTCGGCTACATCACCCATGGCGGGAAAGTGCACGTTGGGGAAGCCATCGGCGTTGAGCTTCTCGGTCAGGGCGGTGGCGGGGCCGGCTTCACCGTGTACAAGATAGATATTGCGCACGGTGTCCTTTACGGCCGCGGCGTATTCACGCAGGCCATCCTGCCCGGCGTGGGCGGAGAAGCCATTGATAGTAGCCACGCGGATCTTGCGGTCGTACTCGGTGCCGAAGATGCGGATACGCTCGGCACCCTCCACCAAGCGGCGGCCCAGGGTGTGCGGCGCCATCCACGAGACGATCAGCACCAGGCTGTTCTCATCGTGCACGTTGTGCTCGAGGTGGTGCAAGACCCGCCCAACTTCCATCATGCCTGAAGCCGAAATGATGATCATTGGATCTTTGCGGTCATTGAGCGCCTTGGACTCGTCCACCGAGCGAATGTAGGTGAGCATTTCGAAGCCCAACGCTTCGGAGTGATTGCCGTTCTCCAAAAACTGGCGGGTCTCATCGTCGAGGCATTCGGGATGACGGCGGAAGATGTCGGATACGTTGACGGCCAGCGGGCTGTCCACGAAGACTGGCACCTTGGGCACCTCGTCAGCGGCCATCAGCTGGTGCAGGTGATACACGATCTCCTGCGTGCGACCCACGGCGAAGGCCGGCACGATGACTTTGCCGCCGCGCCCAAGCGTGTCACCGATGATGCCGCGCAACTGTTCAGCCGCCTGGGCGGGCGGCTGGTGGTTGCGGTCGCCATAGGTGCTTTCCATCAGCAGCGTGTCAGCTGCGCTGGGCATGACCGGGTCTTTGATCAGGGTGAGGCCAGGGCGACCAATATCGCCCGAGAACCAGAAACGGCGCTGCTTGCCATGGTCGTCAATATCCAGCGCAATGGCGGCGGAACCGAGGATGTGGCCGGCTTCGATGAAGGTGGCCTGGACGCCGGGGAAGATCTCGAACGGCGTGGCATATTTCTGCGGCACAAACTGGTCATTGGCCTGGTTGGCGTCTGCCACCGTATAAAGCGGCACGATGGGCGACTCGCCCGCTTTGAGGCGGCGGTTCATGTGGGCGGCGTCGCTCTCCTGGATGCGGGCTGAATCCTCCAGCATCACCTTGCATAGATCGGCCGTGGCGCGCTGGGCGTGGATAGGCCCAGCGTAGCCATTCTTCACCAAATTGGGCAGGTTGCCACTGTGGTCAATGTGGGCGTGCGACAGAATGACCGCATCCAGCTCAGTTACGTCATAGTTGAAGTTGGTGTTGCGCTGGATGGCTTCCTTGCGCGGCCCCTGGTAGAGACCACAATCCAGCAGCACTTTGCGGCCATTGATCTCCAGCAAGTGCTGTGAACCTGTGACGGTTTGGGCCGCCCCGTGAAAATGGATCTGCATAGTGGGCAATGTCCTTAATTAGGGTGCAAGGCTTTAAGCACTTGATCACCCCAGGTCTTGAGGCGCCAGGGCACGCTGACGAACAGAGGTTCAAGCTCTGTGAAGGTGCGCGGGTTGGCGCGGGCTGTGCTTTCCATGATATCGCGCGGCAGAACCACGTCTGACTCCACATCCAGCTCCTTGGCGGCGGCTTTGCGCCATAGGCGCAGCAGATCCAGGCGTTCAATGTAGCTTTCATCGTACGGGCGGCGGGAAGGGCGGCGCAGCGGAGTAGCCTGCTGGCCGTTGCGCACGGCCGCCAGCAGGCCCTTGGCGTGGCGGCGGATCTGGCCTTCGCTCATGCCGGGCACGGCGGCCAATTCCTCCGCCGTGGTGGGAGCCAGCTTGGCGATCTCGGTCAGCGTGGTATCGCCCATGATCTTGAAGAGCGGCAGATCGGCCTGGGCGGCGCGGTTGGCGCGGTATTCGGCCAGCTGTTGGAGGATGGCCGCCTGGCGCGGGTTGAGATCGCGGGCGCCTTTGACGCGCCACACCTCAGGCACATCTTCCACATCCAGGTTGGCGCGGGTGATGGCGGGCAGGCGGGCGAAGTCTTCGCGGGCCAGCTCCCAGCGGCCGGCGGCCTCCAGATCCTCCTTGAGCTTGTTGCGCAGCTGGATGAGGTAGTGCGTATCCAGGCGGGCATAGTCGAGCAGGGCTGGCAACAGCGGGCGAGCGCCCCAATCGGCGCGCTGGAAGCGCTTCTCAAGCTTGACGCCAAAATCCTCCTCGAGCAGGCTTCCCAAACCGACGCGTTTGCGGCCAAGGATGCGGGCGGCGATCATAGTGTCGAACAGGTTGGCAAATTCCAACTGGTACTGGCGCTGCATCACCAGAATGTCGTATTCTGCCGCGTGAAAGATCTTCTCATGGGCGGGGCTGGCGAAGAGCGCGGCGAGCGGCTCCAAATCCGAAAGGGGGAAGGGGTCGATCAGCGCATCCTCTTGCGGCGTAGAGAACTGCAAAAGGCACAGGCGCTCACGGTAGGCATGCAGACTGTTGGATTCTGTGTCTACGGCGATCAGGGTGTGGCTTTGCAAGCGCTCTGCCAGCGCAGTGAGGGTAGCGGTGGAAGTGATGAGTGCAGGCGTGCTACCAAGCATGTGGCGGCTATTATATGTAAGAAAGTGAGCGGGAGCAGTAATGAGCGAGCAGGAAACATAAGGCTGCATCCCGTTCATTACTCATTGCTCACTCTTCCTTCTATATATAATGCAACTATGAGCAAACTCATCCTTGAAGGCTGGGTATCCGTGCTGGCGGCGCTGCAGGCGCAACGCCGCAGCATTGAAGCCGTGTATGTGCAACAGGGCAAGGATGTGCGCAACCTGGGCCAGATCGAGCGCCTGGCCGCCGAAGGCGGGATTGCGCTGCACGCGGCGCCGGCGGCCGAGATCGACGCGCTGGCGCAGGGCAGCAGCCACGGCGGTGTGCTGGCCCTGGCCGGCGAACGCCGCTTTGAGCCGCTGGAGACGCTGGCGGAGACGCCCGGCTGGGTGGTGATGCTGGACGGTGTGGAGGACCCCTACAACTACGGCCAGGCGATCCGCGCCCTGTATGCGGCCGGGGCCAACGGCCTGGTGGCCCCGCTGCGCAACTGGGACACCGCGCTGAACGTAGTGGCGCGGGCCAGCGCAGGCGCCAGCGAGCACATGCCCACGGCGCGGGCAGATGTGCTGGAGGCGCTGGCGTTCTTCAAGGGGCGCGGCTACCGCAGCCTGGCGGCCGCCAAAGCCGCCGGCAGCACGCCGCTGTACGCGGCGGCGCTCGGTGGGCCGCTGTTCCTGCTGATCGGCGGGGAGCGGCGCGGGCTGAACGCGGCGGCGCTGGCGCAGTGTGATAGGCTCATCAGTATTCCATATGGGCGCGACTTCAAGGCCGAACTGGACGTGACCTCTTCCACGGCGGCGATCGCCTTTGAAGTGATGCGCCAGCGTGCATATACTTAAGCCATGACGGGTTATGTAGCCCTGTTGCGGGGCATCAATCTAGGCAAACGCAGCGTTAAGATGGACTCGCTGCGCAAACTGTTCGAGGATATGGGCTACGAGAACGTACGCACCCTGCAGGCCGCGGGCAATGTCATCTTCCATACAAGCAGCAAGGACACCAAAAAACTGCGCAGCGCTATCGAGGCGCAGATCGCCGAGACGTTTGGCTTTCGGTCTGACGTGGTGGTGCGCAGCGCGGCGGATATTGCCGCGCTGGTGAAAGCGGCGCCATTCAAGAAAGTGAAAGCGGCCGAAGGCGTGCGCATGCACATCACTTTCCTCAATGACGGCGCCAAGGGCACAAAAAAACTGCCCTACTCCGACCCCGAAGGCAGTTTTGTTGTGCAGGCGGCCACGGCCAGCCATCTGGCCTGTGTGGTATATCCCAAAGCCAGCTCGCTGGATCTGATGGACTTCCTCGGCAAGGAATACGGCGACGAGGCGACCACGCGCACCTGGAACACGGTGCAAAAGATCAACGACCTGCTGAACGAACCCGCATGAAGCCCGTGTTCTTTGAATCCCCAGCCGCCCTGCGCAAATGGCTGGCAAAGAATCACAAAAGCGCCGATGAGCTATGGGTGGGCATGTACAAGAAGCACACCGGCAAGCCATCCATCACCTGGCCGCAGGTGGTGGACGAAGTTTTGTGCTTTGGCTGGATCGATGGCATCCGCAAGGGGATTGACGCCGAAAGCTACACCAACCGCATCACGCCGCGCCGCAAGGGCAGCCACTGGAGCGCGGTGAACTTGAAACGTGTGCTGGAACTGCAAGCAGAAGGACGCATGACGCCAGCGGGCATGAAGGCTTACGAGGAGCGCGACCCGGCTAAGAGCCAGCAATACTCCAGCGAGCAGCAAGGGGTAGCGCTGCCAACGACGTTGGAGGCCAGGTTCAAGAAGAACAAGCAGGCCTGGACTTTTTTCAACCAGCAGCCGCCCGGCTACCGCAAGACGATCCTGTGGTGGGTGGTCAGCGCCAAGCGCGAAGACACGCAGATCAAACGCTTGCAGCGTTTGATTGAGGTTTCGACCGCGGGAGCGCGGGTGGATTTGGGTTCGCCGTTTGGCGGCAAAGCCTAGCCAGCCGGCGTAACGGCATCCGGCAGTTCGCACTCCACGTTGCGCATGCGCGGGTAGGCGTACATCAACAGCGCCGCGCTCACCATCCCCAAGCCAGATAGCAGCAACATCAAGCCAATGCCGCGGCCCGGGCCTGCGCCGAGCAGGGCGCCCAGCGGCCCGCTGCCCAGCACGCCGCCCACCGCCATGGCGGGCTCGAATATTCGATCGGCCAGCGGGGCAGCCAGCAGCATGGAGAGCAGCACCCCGGCGCGCGAGATCATTACGATCAGCGAGAAGACACGGCCCTGCAAATTGCTGGGCACCTTGGTTTGCACCACGGCGCGGATCGAGGCGTTGATGGTGGTGATGGGAAACATGAACAGGAAGAAGCCCACCGCGATCAGAACGGGGTTGGGCTGCAGGCCGCTGGCGGCCAGGCCCAGCCCGCTCACCACGGCACACAGCACCATGGTGAGCACTTTGCGCTGCGGCGAGCGGCCAGCGCTGGCCCACAGGCCGCCCAGCAGCAAGCCCACGCTGGAAACACTTTGCATCACGCTCAGCACCTGGGCGGTTGTGAAGCCCAGGATCATGGGCGTGGAAAGCACCGTGCTGGCGCTCAGCATCAGATTCAACAGTGAAATCAGCACCGCCAGGGAGATCAACCCGGGGCGGCTGCGCAGATAAACAAAGCCCATGCGCAGATCGGCAAGCAGGCTCACCTTGGCATCCTGGGCGGCAGGCTGGGGGATGCGCGCCAGCAGCAGCATGAGGGCGGCCACGGCGAAGCCGGCCAGATCCAAGCCAAAGATGAAGGTCAGCCCCAGCGTTCCGTAGGCGGCGGCCGCGGCCACCGGCGACAGGATCGCCGCCAGCGAATGAGCGGTCTGCACCATGGCATTGGCGCGGGTGAGTTGCTCGCGCGGCACCAGGCTGGTGACGATGGTCTGGTAGGCCAGCATTTGGAAGATGCCGGCCGCCGAGGTGACCAGTGCACCGGCGTACAGCTGCCACAGCTGCAATTGGCCCTGGCTGAACAGCAACCACAGGATCAATGTGACCACGGCCGTGGCCGTGTCAGCCAGCAGCATCACGGTCTTGCGGTTCAGGCGATCCACCAGCACGCCGGCGAAGGGGCTCACCACAAACGGCGGGATGGCATTGAACAGAGCGATCAGGACGAACGGCGTGGCCTGGCCGGTTTGCTCATAGATCCACAGGCCGAGAGCAAAGGAGGTCATCCCGGAGCTGACAAGGGAGACCACCTGGCCGGCCCAGATAGTTAGAAAAATTCGCATCATTTCTCCGGCGAAAAGGAAACCTGGATAAGAAAAACGCACGCGGCTGCGCGTGCGTTTGAAGCCATGTCAGGGCTGCTACACCAGCGGCGCACCCTCCAGCCAGTCTTGCGGCAGGTCGCCGCGGCCCTCGCCCAATACCAGGAAGGTGCCCTGGTGGGTCTTCTTGAGGCGCAGGCGTTGGCCCAGCTCAAATTCGGAGGCCCACTGCTCACGGCGGTCGCCGATGTAGAAGCGCTTGCCGGCCTGCAGGCGCTGGATCAGCGCGTCCCGGTCGAGCAGGACGGTGTCGGACCAGGTTGGCCCGCGGCGTTCGTAGGCGCGCACCCAGTCCAGCTGGCCGTTGGGGTCCAAGTGCACAGCTTCCACCACGCCGTGGGCCTTGCGGTTGTTGCGAACGAAGTTCTTTGTTTTGAACATAGTCGGGGTGGGCGGATTCGAACCGCCGACCACCGCGTCCCAAACGCGGTGCGCTGCCAGGCTGCGCTACACCCCGCAGCAGGCCCAGTATACCAATGAGCAAAGCCCGGGGCAGGTTCAACTCTACAAGGAGTAAGCCGATTAACAAAGCGCTGATACAGCGATGATCGATTTCTTACACACGCCGGCTAGCATCCCAGTCAAACCTTATTGATAGGAGATGACCATGATGACCCTTTACCTCAACCCCCGCACCCGCCGCTTCAGCCAGGTGCGCAACACCAGCGTGCACATCCCCGTGGATGTCAGCGCCAATGGCGAGGAGTACATCCTGCGGGCCTACCTGCCCGGCCTGAAGGCCGAGGATGTCCAGATCGAAGTGCTGGAGAACACCATCACCATCCAGGGCGAGTTCGCCAACCAGGTGCTGGGCGAGAACGAGCAGGTCCTGCTGAGCGAGCTGCCCAGCGGCAGCTTTGAGCGCACCCTGCGCTTGCCGAGCGACCTGGACGCCGAGCGCGCCCAGGCCGAGATGCAGGATGGTGTGCTGACCCTGCACGTGGCCAAGGCTGAGCACGCCAAGAGCAAGAAGATTGCGGTGCTAGCCAAATAATTTGGCGGCCAAGAAGCATAGACTTGCAAAAAGAGCCGGACTTCTGTCCGGCTCTTTTTGCACCCGCGCGCATCCGCTATACTAGGGGCATGCGCAGCCAATACCCGCATACCGAAGATCTGTACACCGCCGCCCGCCACCCGGCGGCACGCCGCCGCCATGTGCGCGAGGTGTGGCTGCAGATCGCTCTGCCTCTCATTTTAGGGACGGCGCTGGCGGGCGTAGGGTTGTATGCCCTGCTCATCGCGCAGGCGGGCACGGCCACGCGGGCTTCGCAGCTGGCAACGGTGCTGCTGGCCATGCCACTGCTGCTGATGGGCGTAGTGCTGCTGGTGGCGTTGGTGGCCGCCATTTATCTGCTGGCCCGCGCCATGCGCTGGATCCCGCAACACACCATCTATGTTCATCGTTGGTTAGAGCAAGCCAACACGGCGATCCTGCGCGGCGCAGACATTGCCGCCAAGCCGATGCTGGCCGCCCAAAGCTGGGCTAATGCATTCAGCCGCTTCTTTAACAGGAACCGCTTGCCATGAACAACAAATCGGGTTTGCTGGCCGTAAGTGCGATCCTGGGCGCCGTGATGGGCGTGGCGGCCGGCATGCTGTTGCTGCGCCGGGCTGAGCAGCGCGGCACGGACATCGCCGTGAGCGGCAGCGAGGGGTTGAGCATTGGCCTGCTGGTAATCGGCCTGTTGCGCCAGATCTCGACCCTCGGAGAGGAATAAGGAATAGTTTTTTTTGCTCCAGTATATTCCTTGACAGGAATATTCGATATGGGGTATATATAAAAGCATGAACAGCGATGTCTTCACTGCCCTGGCCGAGCCCAACCGCCTGCGCATGGTGGAATATTTGCGCAACGGTCCGCGCTCGGTAGGTGAGATCGCCGAGGCGCTCAGCCTGCGCCAGCCGCAGGTCTCCAAGCACCTGCAAGTGCTTAGCGCGGCCGGCCTGGTGCAGGCGCAAGCGATGGCGCAGCGGCGCATTTATGCGCTGCAAGCCAGCCGCTTCCGCCAGTTGGAAAGCTGGCTGGACAGCTTTGCGCGCCTGTGGGAGGGCCGCCTGGACGCGCTGGAGCAGCACCTGTTCGAAGTGCAGACCCAGCCCAAGCGCCGCCGTATGACGCGGCGGGACAGCAAACACTAAGGAGAACTATGCAAAAGATCGTGACGTTCCTCGTATTCAACAATGGCCGCGCCGGTGAGGCGATCGATTTTTACGCCTCGGTCTTCAAAGACGCCAAGATCAACACCAAGATGCAAATGCCTGACGGGCAGGTGATGATGGGCAACTTTGAACTGCACGGGCAAGAGTTTTACGCCATCGATGCGCCCGGCGACAACTTCCGCTTCACCGAGGGTATCTCGCTGTTCATCAACTGCGAGACCCAGGACGAAGTGGATCATTTCTGGGAGCGGCTGGCCGAGGACGGCGGCGAGCACTCGATGTGCGGCTGGGTCAAGGACCGCTTTGGCGTATGGTGGCAGGTGGTACCCACCCTGCTGGGCAAGCTGATGCAGGACCCCGACCCGGAGAAGGGCGGCCGAGTGGTGCAAGCCATGCTGAAGATGCGCAAGCTGGATATGCAGACCCTGCAAGACGCCTATGACGGCAAGTAGTACACCCGCCACGCAAGACCTGGTGGTGCGGCGCATTGTGAATGCGCCGCTGGAACTGGCCTGGCAAGCCTGGAGCACGCCCGAGCAGATGCGGCGCTGGTGGGGGCCACAGCACTACACCTGCCCGGTATGCGAGATGGATTTCCGCGAGGGTGGGCGCACATTGGTGAGCATGCGTGCGCCAGATGGCACGGAGCACTACTCGCTGATCGAGTACACGCGCATCATCCCCCACGAGCGCATCGAGTACGTGCACAACCTGGCAGATGCCAGGGGAGCGCGCATTGCGCCTGAATCGATCGGCATGCCGGCTGATTTTCCACAAGACCAGCACACGGTAGTCACCTTCCGCGCCCTGGGCCAACTCACCGAGCTGGTAATCACCGAACGCGCTCTGCCCATGAACCCCTTCCGTGTGTATGCGGCGTTGGGGTTGCACGAAATGGCTGACAAGATCACGCAGGTTGCGGAGAGCTTGTGAGGCAACCATTGACGGCCAGCAGCTTTATCAAGCAGCTCAAGACAAAACAGTCTGACCTGGAGCTGCAAAAGATCCAACGCTACTTCAAGTCGGGTGAAGGGGAGTATGGTGAAGGCGATGCTTTTCTGGGTGTGCGCATGGGGGATGTGTTCGCCCTGGCCAAGCAACACATGGGCATGCCGGCGGCGGAACTCGAAAAGCTGATGGAGCACAAGCTGCACGAAGTACGCGCCGGCGCCATGAGCATCATGGATAAGGACGCCCGCAGCAAGAAGACTACGGCAGAACGGCGTACCGAGCTGTATAAGCTCTATATGCGCCGTCATGACCGCATCAACAATTGGGATCTGGTGGATCTGGCGGCGGTACACGTGGTGGGCGGCTATTTGCACGATAAGCCGCGCAAGCCGCTATACACGCTGGCCCGCTCCAGGAATATGTGGGAGCGGCGCACAGCCATCGTCGCCACAGGCTACTTCCTGCGTCACGGCGATGTGGACGACACTTTCACCATTGCCGAGATGTTGATGAAAGATAAGGAAGACCTCATCCACAAGGCGGCGGGCGGCTGGCTGCGCTTCGCCGGTGATCAGGACCCGGCGCGCATGCGCGCCTTCCTGGATACGCAAACGGCCAGCATGCCGCGCACCATGCTGCGCTATGCGATCGAGCATCTCAAGCCGGCGGAACGCAAGCGCTACATGGCGGCGGGGAAGTAGTGCCCATAAGAGGCACATGCTGCGCCCGTCAAAAGTTATTAGTATTATCTTTTTGACACCACCACCTACTTACACATAACTACAGAGTTTCTACCGGCTTCGCCCGGTAGAATCCAGCGCGCGGCTGCGCCGCGCAAAAATTGCTCTACCCCTTCGGATTGGGGGTTTAACCCTGTTGAACTCTATATTCTCACTGGCCTATATGAGAATAGGGGCGCTCCTTCTATACTCGTCGCACGTGGGTAATCCTTATCCACGAATACGCGCTTCGTAAGAAGGAGAACATGTCCCGTAAGTTTGCAGTATTTAGTTTCATCGTCATGGTTGGTTTGCTACTGGCCGGATGCGCGCCAGCGACCCAGCTGACTGTGGAGGCCACTACGGCCCCCGAGCCGACCGAGCCTGCTGCCCCTGTTGAGCAAGAAGCCGATCCTGGCAAACTGGTTATTTACTCGGGCCGCAGTGAAGGCCTGGTTGCTCCGATCATCCAGCAGTTCGCCGACGCCACTGGCATCGAAGTCGAAGTGCGCTATGGAAGCACTGCTGAAATGGCTGCCGCCCTGCTCGAGGAAGGCGTCAACTCCCCGGCCGATGTCTACTACGCCCAGGACCCTGGCGGTCTTGGCGCCATTGAGGACGCCGGCTTGCTGAGCACACTGCCCGCCAGCATCCTGGAGCGCGTGGCCCCCGGTTACGCCTCGCCGAATGGCTACTGGGTCGGCATCACTGCCCGCGCCCGCATTGTGGTCTACAACACCGAGTCGATCAACCCGGCTGAACTACCGGGTGACCTGCGCGGCTTCACCGCGCCGGAATGGAACGGCCGCGTTGGCGTGCCGCCCACCAACGCTTCCTTCGTCACCATGGTGACCGCCATGCGCCAGCTTTGGGGCGAAGACGAGACCCGCGCCTGGTTGGAGGGCATTGCCGCCAACAACCCGGTCTACTACTCCAACAACACGGGTGTAGTGGAAGCTGTCGCTTCGGGCGAGGTGGAAGTGGGTTTTGTCAACCACTACTACCTGTATCGCTTCCTGGCTGAGCAGGGTGAGGGCTACGGCGCTCGCAACCACTACTTGAACAACGGCGGGCCTGACTCGCTGGTGATGGTGGCTGGTGCTGGCATTCTGGCTAACGGCCGGAACCAGGAGAATGCCGTGCGCTTCCTGCAGTTCATGCTGTCGCAGGTGGCCCAGCAGTACTTCGCCAGCAGCACCTTCGAGTACCCGCTGGTGGAAGGTGTCGCTACCTCCACCCTGCTGGTGCCTCTGAGCGAGCTCAACACCCCCGACATCGCTCTGGGCGGTCTGTCTGACATAGCAGGCAGCGCGGCGTTGATCGAAGAAGTAGGCATGGTACCCTAGCCGAGTGCTGGATACCGGCAACCTACTGAACGCTGGTAATCAAAAGGTACGGCGGGTCTGGGCAGCAATGCCCAGCCCCCGTGCCTTTTTGCTGTTGTGGCTGCCAGCCATCCTGGCCGCGGCGGCGGTGCTGCTGCCGGTGGCCTACCTGCTGTTGCGGGCGGCCAACGGCGGCGACGCTGCCTGGGTAACCCTGCAGCGCCCGCAAACCCTGGCCACCGTATGGCGTACCGCCGCGCTAGGCGCCTCGGTGACCCTGGTGTGTTTGCTGCTGGCCGTGCCCATCGCCTGGCTGACGGTGCGCACCGACCTGCCGCTGCGCCGCCTGTGGGCGGTGCTGACTCCGTTGCCATTGGTCATTCCCAGTTATGTCGGCGCGTTCCTATATGCTTCGGCGCTGGGGCCGCGCGGCCTGCTGCAGGGCTGGCTGGAAGAGCCGTTCGGCATCACGCGCCTACCGGATATTTACGGCTTCCCCGGTGCGCTGCTGGTGTTGAGCCTGCTCAACTATCCCTATGTGCTACTGGTGGTGCGCGCCGCACTGCAGCGCATGGACCCGGCGCAGGAGGAGGCGGCCCGCAGCCTGGGGCATGGGCCTTGGTCCACCTTCTGGCGGGTCACCTTTGCGCAGCTGCGCCCGGCCATGGCCTCCGGCTCGCTGCTGGTGGTGCTGTATGTGCTGCGTGATTTCGGCGCGGTGGCGGTGATGCGCTACACCACTTTCACCCGCGCCATCTATATCCAATACCAGACCGCGCTCGATCGCTCGGCGGCGGCGGTGCTGGCCCTGATGCTGATCCTGTTCTCGCTGGCGGTGCTGGTGCTGGAGAGCAAAGCGCGCGGGCGCAGCAACCAGCTCAACAGCGCCGCCAACCCGCGCAAAGCCGAGCGCATCAAGCTGGGTGCATGGCGCTGGCCGGCGGCGGCCTTCTGCGCCGCGGTCGTGGCGCTGGCCTTGCTGCTGCCAGCAGGGGTGCTGCTGTATTGGCTGGTGCGCGGCTGGCTGGCCGGCGAAGCGCTGGACAATAGCGCCCGCCTGATATGGAACTCGGTCAGCGCGTCCGGCCTGGGGGCGCTGGCGGTTACGCTGGTGGCGCTGCCGGTGGCGTATCTGCTGGCACGCCGGCCCAGCCGGAGCAGCAGCCTGATCGGCAGCATTATTAATCTGGCCTTTGCCCTGCCAGGCATTGTGATCGCCCTGGCGCTGGTGTTCTTCGGCGCCAATTACGCCCTGCCGCTGTATCAGACCATGCCCATGCTGGTGTTTGCCTACCTGATCCTGTTCCTGCCGCAGGCGGTGGCCGCCGTGCGGGCTTCGTTCCAGCGCGTGCCGGCCCAGCTTGAAGAAGCGGCCCGCAGCCTGGGCAGCGGGCCGCTGGGGGTGGTGCGGCGGGTCACCCTGCCGCTGCTGCGGCCGGGCGTGAGCGCCGCGGTGGCGCTGGTGTTCCTGACCGCGATGAAGGAACTGCCCACCACCCTGCTTCTGGCGCCGATCGGCTTCAAGACGCTGGCGACCAGCGTGTGGTCATTCGTGTCCGAGGCCTTCTTCGCCCGCGCCGCCGCCCCTGCGTTGCTACTGATCTTGACCTCTTCATTGCCGATGGCGCTACTGGTGTTGCGCGAAGAAAAAGACAATTAGACTCGACTGGTCCCTATGAAACCTAACGCCCTCGAACTCCACAACATCAGCAAGGCTTTCGGAGCCCACCCGGCGGTGCAAGACGTAAGCCTGCAACTGCCCGAAGGCGAAGTGCTGGCGCTGCTGGGGCCAAGTGGCTGCGGCAAGACCACCGTGCTGCGCCTGATCGCCGGTTTTGAACGGCCCGATAGCGGGCAGGTGCGCATTGGCGCCCAGCTGGCCGCCAGCGGCCTAAGCTTTACGCCGCCCGAGGGGCGCGGCGTGGGCATGGTGTTCCAGGACTATGCGCTCTTTCCACACCTGAGCATTGGCGAGAACGTCACCTTTGGCTTGAAGGGGCACAGCCGCAAGCAACGCGAGGAAAAGCTGGGTTTCATTCTGCGCCTGGTGGGGCTGGAAGGCCGCGCCGCCGATTACCCGCACCAGCTCTCCGGCGGCGAGCGCCAGCGCGTGGCGCTGGCGCGAGCACTGGTGCCCGAACCGCGCCTGCTGCTGCTCGACGAGCCATTAAGCAGCCTGGACGCGGACTTGCGCCTCAAGATGCGCGAAGACCTGCGCGTGCTGTTGAAGGTGGGCAAACTGACCGCGATCTTTGTGACCCATGACCAGGAAGAGGCGCTGTATCTGGGCGACCGGCTGGCAGTGATGAACCAGGGCCGGGTAGAGCAGGTGGGCAAGCCCGAGGATATTTTTCACCAGCCGGCCACGCGCTTCGTGGCCGAGTTCATGGGCAACAGCGACTTCCTGCCCGGGCGGCGCACGCCGCACGGGGTGGAGACTGAGATCGGCCTGATCACCCAGACGCTGGATGCGCCGGATGGCGCAGATGTGCAGCTGGTGCTGCGCGCAGACGATGTGCGCTTCGAGCCGCAAACCGGTAGCCAGTCCATTGTGCTGGCGCGGCACTTCCGCGGCGCCATGAACATGTACCGCCTGCGCCTGCCCTCCGGGCGGCTGCTGCATGCCTACGCGCCGCATGAACAGCGGCTGCCGCCCGGCACGCCGGTGCGGGTATGGGTGGAAAGCCAGCATCCGCTGGCATGGTTTGCAAATCCAAGCAATGATTAAATGGATTAACCGGATTAATCCATTAATCGGTTAATCAGATGCTTCAGCCATCTATAATCATCCCCCTATGAGTGAAACCACGCCCAGCTGTATCCTGTTGGGGCGCTTACAGCGCGACACGATCATCAACGCTGCCGGCCAGGCGCTGGTGGATCAGCCGGGCGGCAACCTGCTCTACGCCGCGGCGGCCTACCAGATCTGGGGCGACACGCCCGGTCTGGTGAGCCGGGTCGGCAGCGACTTTCCCGCAGACTGGGAGCTGCACACCGGCGGCCACGCGCTGGATACGCGCGGCATCATGCGCTTGGCCGAGCCGCAAGACCTGCGGCGCTTCGTAGCCTACAGCGACGTGGCCACCGCCCACCGCGAGAACCCCATCAAATATTTTGCGCGCCACAACCTGCCCTTGCCCAAGAGCCTGCTGGGCTACCAGGCCCCGGTGGAGCGCCTGGACCCCAAGCGAGAGCGCAATGCGCTCTCGCTGCGGCCAGACGATGTGCCGGCCGCCTACCGCGGCGCAGGGACTGCGCACCTGTGCCCACTGGACTATCACACCCACAAGCTGCTGCCGGCGGCCCTGCGTGAGCAAGGCACGCCCATCGTCACGCTGGATGCGGGGCGCGGCTATATGCACCCGGACTTTCTGGCCGAGCTGCCCGAGTTGGTCAACGGGCTGACGGTGTTCCTGACCACAGAAGAGCGCCTGGTGACTCTCTTTGCCAACCGCAGCCAGGGCCTGTGGAAAATGATCGAAACAGTGGGGAGCTTCAACTGCAAGGCGGTGGTGGTGCATAGTGTGCACCGCGGCCAGTGGCTTCTGGATGTGGAGGCGCGCAAGCGCTACCAGATACCACCTTATCCGGCGCGCCTGGCGGATATCAGCAATGCGGGCAGCAGCTTCTGCGGCGGCTTCATTGCCGGGCTGCAACGCACGCAGGACTTTCTGCGAGCCACGCTATACGGCAATTCGCTGCAGTCATTGGCAATGGAAGGCAGCGGCGCCTTCTATGTAGGCGAAACCTTGCCCGGCCTGGCCGAATCACGGCTTAATTCGCTGGCCATGGCTGTGCAAGCCGTTTAGCCCAAGCAAATAGCCTCAAAACCAAAGCGAGCTGCCGGTGCAGCTCGCTTTTTTTTTGTTTCCTCAGCCCAGAACAGTAAAACTAACAGTTCTGCAAAGAGTACCCTCATCCTATTTGATTATTACCATTACCTAACTAAAATATAACCAATATTCGAGTTCTCCTCAACTCGGAAGGTAGGTTAGAAGCATGAAATCGCTCAGCATCCTCGTTCTCCTCGGTACCCTCTCTGCAATCATCATCGGAGCCTTTTTTGCCATTACGCCGGCCCGCGCCCAAGACAGCGCCCCGGTGGTAGCCGCTGTGGCTCCGGTCACTGGCAGCCCCGAAGTGGCCGCCCCGGCTGCTGAAGTTGCCGCCCCGGTTGTTGCCGAAGCAGCCGCTGTTGAGCCCGGCGTGGCTCTGGCCCAGACCTTCACCGTAAACCTGACGAAGGATACCAGCAGCCCAGTCATTGAAACCGAGCCCGCTGTCGAACTGGCCGCGGTGGAAGCCGCCCCTGCCGCCCAGGCAGAAGCTGCTCAGGTTGAAGCCGCCCCGGCGGTTGCCGCCTTCAGCAGCTTCGTGAATTCGGTGACCAACGGCAACAGCGCCCAGGTGACCGGCATTTATGTGGACGGCGTGATGGCTTACGGCGTAGTTGGCCAGGGCGGCAGCGCCGCCTTCGTGAGCGAGCAGCCCAACGTGGTGACCCAGTTCGGTCTGGCCTCGCAGTACGGCAGCCAGGGTTTCCTGGCCCACAACTACCTGGCCGGCAGCGCCTTCACCAACATTGGCATCGGCCAGACAATCACTCTGGTCTACGGCGACGGCAGTACGCGTGAGTTCCAGGTCACAGGCACCCAGCGCTACCAGGCCCTCTCCCCCGACTCGACCCAATCCAATTTCGTGGACCTGGAGAGTGGCGAGCAGATCAGCGCCTCCACCCTGTTCCACAAGGTATACAACAACAAGAACTCCCTGGTGCTGCAGACCTGCATCGAGCAGGATGGCATCAGCACCTGGGGCCGTTTGTTCATCACCGCGGTTCCGCTAAGCTGAGCGAGCTTCTCTAACCGAGGATGCGGATCCGTTCCTAAAAAGATCCCCGCTTGAGGAGGCGGGGATCTTTTTTGTGTCTCTTGTATAGCCTGCTTGGAGATTGCTTCGGAGCCGAAAGTTGCATATTCATGCAACTTTCGGCAGCCTCACAATGACGGACAGTTTAGGAGCCTGCCGTGAAGGGCACAGCCACGATCAGCACGCGATGGGTGTTGCTCTCATAGGGCCAGCACGTGATCACAGTCAGGCGCTCATCTTCAGTGGGCTGGATCCACTCGGCATTGGCGGTGCGCACTTCCATGGGCTGGTTACGCTCCGGTAGCACGGCGGTGTAGACGACAACATAGTCGAACATCTCACCCTGCGAAAACACCTCGATCACGTCACCCTTCTGCAGGCGATACAAGTCACGAAAGACTTCGCCATAGATGTTGTGATGCCCGTTCAGCACCGTGTTGCCGGGCGCGCCCAGGCCGGCCGAAGTTTCGTGCCAGCCCACGGCGCGGTAGTCAGGCGCCAGCCACTGCTGGAAGACGTCGTCCTCATAGGCCAGATCGATCGAGCCGATGGGGATGACCGTCGCATCCAGCGAAATGGAGGGGATGACGATGCGGTCAGGCACCCTGCCCACGATGACATCCTGCACTTCGTGCGGCAAGGGGGTGGGGAACCCATCGGGGGCAGTATCAACCGACACCAGGCTTGGATCGGCGGCGCCGGCAGAGGAATATACCGGCAGGAAGCCGGCCTGCTGGGCATCATCGGCGGCCAGGTCTACAGCCGGCATGGTGGCGACATCGAAGACGCCTTTGCCGAGGGCAAAGACAATAACCAGCATGCCCACCAGGACAATGCCGATGATGAGGGCGTTGGATTCATGCTTTTGAGGTTGGGGGGAGTAAGCGTCCATGGTATGAAATGATTCTATCGCGCGTGGCCGGCTCTATATCTTGGTCTGCCTAAAGAATTGGGCACCCTCATTCCCTTGAATGACCGGTGATGCAAAAAGCGGGGCCAGTATTGGCCCCGCTTTTGTTGTTAGTTGCTGCTTACGGATGCAGGCTATTCCTCATCCTCGTCTTCGTACTCATCTTCGCCGGCGGCACGGTTCTGGCGGTCGCGGTCAAGCTTCATGCCGATGCCGAGCAGGATCAGGGCGAAGCCGAACACACCGATGCCCACGTTCAGGAACATATTGTCCCGGAAGATGGCCGGCAGCTCGATGCCCGTGATGGGGATGAGCACGCCCGGCGTGGGGCTGGGGGTGACGGTGGGCGTGGGCAGCTCACCGTTGCACAGCGTGCCGCTGTTGTTGTTGGTCAGCGTCTTGGACTGGCCATCCACAGGGTCGATCCACATGATCGAGACCGTGTTGGGCAGGGCGCCGTCCACCGGAGTGCCGAAGGCGATGGTGCTGTTGGCCGGCACCGAGATCGGTCCGCCCGAGGCGCTGCCGCCAACCACCCACCACACGAAGTTGATCGGGCTGGCATTGGCATTGCTGACCTCCCAGCGCAGATCGCCGCCGGAAGCCTCGTTGGGATTGACGATCTGGCCTTGCTGGTCCACACACAGGCCCACGAAGGTTACGCCGTCACCCGTGATGGGCACGAACACCGTCGGGGTCGGCGAGAAGGTCGCCGTGAAGGTGGGCGTGTTGGTCGGCGGCTCGGTGTTGGTGGGCGTCAGGCTGGCGGCCTGGGTGCCGGTCACCGTCAGCGAAGGTGTGAAGGTGGCGGAAGGCGAGGCCGTGCCCGTCGGCGTGAAGGTGCTGGTAAAGGTCGCCGTCGAGGTGAAGGTGGCCGTGTTGGTGGGCGTGAAGGTACTGGTGAAGGTCGCCGTGTTGGTGGGCGTAAAGGTGCTGGTGAAGGTGGCGCTGGGCGTCAGGGTGCCGGTGGGCGTGATGCTGGGCGTCAGCGTAATGGTGGGCGTATCGGTCGGCGTGGGGGTAGCCGTATCGGTGGCCGTGGGGGTCGCGGTAAAGGTCGCCGTGGCGGTTGAAGTGTAGGTGGCCGTGGCGGTGGGGGTGTCGGTTGGCGTGGCCGTAGCCGTGTACGTAGCTGTGGCGGTCGGTGTATCGGTCGGTGTAGCCGTAGCCGTGTATGTAGGCGTGTTCGACGGCGTCAAAGTAGCCGTGAAGGTCGGGGTGTTGGACGGCGTGAAGGTGGCTGTGTATGTAGGCGTGTTGGACGGCGTGAAAGTTGCCGTGAAAGTCGGCGTGTTGGAGGGCGTGAAGGTGGCCGTGTAAGTCGGCGTGTTTGACGGCGTAAAGGTAGCCGTGTAGGTAGGCGTGTTGGACGGCGTCAGGGTGGCCGTGTTAGTGGGCGTGTTTGACGGCGTGAATGTGGCCGTATTGGTGGGCGTGTTAGATGGCGTGAAAGTAGCTGTGGCCGTAGGAGTTCGTGTAGCGGTAGGCGTGGGAGTGGGTGCAGGATAACCAAAACAAAAAGTAATGTGACTAAGCCCGTAGAAGCCACCTGTTGGGTTTGACGGGGCATGCAATCCCGAACCTGAAGTCGCTGCAGGATTGTAGTTGTAAACACTCGAATTAGGCCCACCCTTAACTATTACAGCTTTTATGCCAAGGGTTGCACTCCAATTGAATGTATCACCAGAAATACTGATGGTGACCGTATGCCCATTGCCCAGGCTAAAAGTGCCGCTGGAGGGCGGATCAAATTTTCGGCTTTCCGGGCCAACACCGATATCAGCACAACTAGGATTGAATACAGAGTGAGAACCCTGATCTTCGCAGTCTACAGTTCCTTTTACGCGCCATGTCCAGTTCGAAGATGGAGGAGAAACATTGGCAAAAGTGGTCCAGCCGGTACCACTGTTCTTCGCAGGAACGTTATAGCGGCCAACATGTGAGCCATTGACGTAAACATCTGCCTGCTGAGCGGGCTCGTAGTTGCTGGAGCGATTCTCAACCTGGACTTCGCCAGTTTCCGTAATGCGAAAATTGTATTGGCTGCATTCCCACGCGCGGGCAACAGTCGTTGTCCCTGTTGCCAACAAGCCGACGATAACAACCGCAAACAAGATCTTACGCAGAGTACTCATGTTCACTCACTTGCCAGCTGGTAGCCAAAGCGGGTCTTGTTCAAGATAAGCTCGGGGCGGCTGGGGTCCTTCTCTATTTTTTGGCGCAATAAGTACACGATCCACTTGATGCGTTCGCGGATCTTTTCGTTGTCCTCGCCCCACACCTCACGCGCCAACGTCTCATAGGAGACCGGCTTGGGGTGCTGACGGGCCAGAATTTCTAATACGGCAAACTCACGCGGGGTCAGGTCGATCAACTGCTCACGCAGACTCACCTGGTGCGCCTGCAGATCTACCGAGAGCCCGTGATCAGGGAAGACCAGGACAGAGGCGGGCTTGCCGGCGCCGGAGCGGCGCAGCGCGGCCTCGATGCGGGCGACGACTTCATCGCCAACAAAGGGCTTGGAGACATAGTCATCGGCGCCCTCTTTCAGGCCGCGGACGACATTATCTTTTTGACTTAGGGCCGAGAGGATGATGATGGGCGCGTCGCTGATGGCGCGCAGCTGGCTGAGAGTCTCCCAACCGTCCATCTCGGGCATCATCAGGTCAAGCAACACCACGCTGGGGTTGGCATCCATCCACTTGCGCAGGGCCTGCTTGCCATCTGAGGCGCCAACCACGTTCATGCCGGCGCGGCGCAAGGTGAGCTTGAGCAGGTTTAGAGTGTCTGGGTCGTCCTCAACCACCATCACGACGCGTTGAGAGCCGAGCTCTTGCACGGCGTCTAAATCCAACCCGGTGTTGGTGGTTTGAACAACGTCTTTTTCTTCAGCCAACAGCACAACTACCCACTTCTAAAAATTAGGTCAAGATAAAAAAAGTATGAGCAATAAATCTACTTTTGATTGCACACAATTCAACTGCGAGTCAATCAATTTTCGACTTTTCTCAGCCCAAATCATAACATGCGCTTGCAAAAATGCAAGCACCGAAAACCCCAATTAACAAGCCTGTTAGTTGCAGGAAGCCCAAGGCGGGGATTTCGACCAAAAACTAACTAAATCTACTCTGAAAGCTCAATTAGGGAGCTGCCACCCCCGCCAAAGACTACCCCGGGGTTGTAATCAATTGTAATGACACCGCTACCGCTTACCCGATAACGCCAGGCAATGATTTGCGCGTTGAGGGTCTTGTTGGTGCCTGAGCCAGCCAACGAAATGAGCGAATTTGCGGCATAAATAGTGCCACGCATGTTGGTAACACCATCGCCATCCACTCGCACATCGCTACCATTCTCACGGGCAAGGAATAGGGCCATACCCGCATACGGGCCGCTGGTCTGCGCCGTCAGGTTCACATTGCCGCTGCCGCCGATGTGAACGCCGCGGCTGGCGATGAAGACGGTTACTCCATTACCAGTTACATTCCCCGAGCCATTCACCACGAAGGAGCCACCACCACTGCAAGAGGTGGTACCGGTGATGTAATACAAACCCGGCTGAAAACTCGCGATTGCGTCCGAACCAATACATATACGGTTGTAAAGGCCAGGGTAGATCACTATTGGATTGGGATGCGTGCAGTTAACCCAGTTCAATAGGTCAAGGTTACCGCTGGTCAAGAAAATGTTTCCCGAGCTACCACAGCGAACAGGTGAGGGGGAAGGTGCGGCACTCGGAACTGTGGGATATGGAACTGCCCCCAGTGGGTCAGCCATGTGGGGTACACCCGTCTGAGGTGGGTATGGGGTCACCGCCAGGGTCGGATCGCTCCAGCGCCACATCCATTCAGGCATCCACAAACCTCCAACAATCTGGATGGTGTCGGCTCTGAGGCGGGGAATTCCAGAGCCACAGGTTTGACCTCCATCGACGTAGGCGGCTTGATCATGATCGGAGTTGACGAAAACGCCGCCGCCATTGACGCGAATGCAGCCACTGCCAGACAGATCAACAATGCGCTCCTGAGCATCATTGAGCGCGATCAGGCCATTGCCGCCGCCAATGGGGCCGCCGCCGCTGGTGCAGCGCGCCACCGCGCGGGCGCTGACCTCAGGCGTGCCGGAAAATACGATGCGCCCCAGGCCCATCCCGATCCGGCTGGTGATGGTGACCACCACATATTCATCATCACCAGCGTAGGTGCCACTGGTAGGCGGGGTCTGGATGCTGACCGTTGTAGTTGGGGGCGAGGCAGTGAACCCGTTCTGGCTGGCTGAAGCCACGCCGGCGGATACGGCGTTGCCGGAACTGCACATGGCAAACGCAGCCGCCAGGGCGGCATTGTCGGCGGCGTTTTGAACCGAACGGCGCTGAGTATACAAACGACCGCCGTCGATCGCCAGCCCCATAATGCCAAGCAGGCCAACGAAGACGAGCACCAGCAGAACGATGGCCTGGCCGCTCTCGCTGGCCGCGTGCCGGATGGGGGTTGAACGATGGCCTGTGCGCATAATCTTAAAGACTCCTGCTGCCTAGTATAGCCAGTAGTTGGCGATTCTTGCCCCGTTACTTAATGCCCAGTGTTTATGGCGCGGCGTCAAAGGCTACGAAGGGTGTGCTGAAGCTTTCGATCACCTCAGCCAGGCCAGCGGTGTCCATCAGGCTAAGCGTAGCGCCACCTTCACCCTGCTCCAGCAGCAGGAAGCGGCTGGCATCTACCCACTCGGCCTGCACGGCAAACGGGCTTGCGCCCGCCAGCGAGGCCAGCAAGGTGGTGCTGCTATCGGCCGCGCTGGCCAGCCCCAGGCGTAGCCCGCTATCCATGTACGCATACAGATAACGACTGCTATCCGGCGACCAGGCGAGGAACTGCGCCGCCGGGTCGCTGATCACGGGGGATTCGTTGCTGCCATCACTAAGCGCCACGACCAGCTCGGTCATGCCGCTGCCCGGCTCACCGATCGGGCGCAGATAGGCGATCCGCCCAGCATCCGGCGAAAAGACTACCTCGCCTATGACAAAGAAAGCGGTCTGCACGCTGCCAGCTTCGAAAGCGGGGGTGCCATCCAGCGGGATCCACCACAGGGCCGTCTCGGGCATGCCTTCCGCCAAGCCATCCGCGGGTGGGATCGCCACCATGAGGGAGTTGCTGGCCTGGGACCAGTGGAGCGGCGGGCTGTACAAATATTCGCTGTAGGTGATGACCATCGGGAAAGTGATCAGATCGCGGCGCAGGAAGCTACCATCCGTGTTGATGACACCCACACTGGTAGGCGTGGAGAAGGCCACCTGCAGGCCATCTGGCGAGAAAACGAAAATGCCACCCGCCTGTTCCACCCCAAGCAATGTCGTGATCGAGCCCGAATCTACATTGACCAGGTTGATGTCATTGCGGATGGTCAAACCAACCCCAGGATGCAGCATTTGTGTATTGAACGCCAGGGTGTGAGAGCGCGGCTGAAACTCAAAGCGCAACACAGAAACAATGTTGTCGCCCACAGGCACCGGCTGGGCTGACAAATAAGCAGTATCCACCAGGGCGCGGCTGCTCGTCCCGTCGCTGCTCACCACCCACAGTTCGTTGAGAGTTTCAGGGGCTACAAATTCAACCGCGGGGTCATGCATCGGGTTGGGGACACTGCGAGTGTACGCGATACGGCAGCCGTTGTCTGAGATGGACAGGTCCTGCACATCGCCAAAGGTGGTCAGCTGGGTGCGCATGCCGCCTTGTACCCACAGCCACACATCGCCGTCCTTGACATACGCCACGCTGGTCAGCCCGGCGTTGGCACACGCCGGCTCAGTGGGTGCCTGGGTGGCCACCTCCCCCAAGGTGGGCTCAGCGGTGGGCACCGGCTGGCCGTCCGCCTGCAGGGTGGCGGCCACGCTGGTGGCCACCTGGTCAGCCGTGCTGATGTTGCCCGGCATGCACGCGGCCAGCAGTAGCGTAAAGAGGATGACGAGCAAACGATTGGGCAGGGATCTTGGCATGGCAGCACTCCTGACTATATAAACGGTTCGACATGATTTTAATCGACGCGCGCCGCAACATGCATCTTGACAATTTGAATACTAACAATTAGATTACTAACTATGGGACCGAACCTGCAAGCAGAAGTATGCACCGCGCTGATGCGCATCGGCACCCACATGGCCACCGGCTTCGACCAGCACTTCTCCGAGTTCAAGATCACCCAGGCGCAGTTCCGGCTGTTGCTGGCCGCCTGGACCCAGGGCGGACGCGAGGGCGTGACGCCCTCGGCCCTGGCGGATTACCTGCTGATCGAGCGTTCCAGTGTGTCCGTGCTTAGCCAGGGGCTGGTGGAACGCGGCTGGCTGCAGCGCCTCCCCGGCGAAAACCGTCGCAGCCACCGCCTGGCCCTTACCGCAGCCGGAGGGCGCACGCTGGAGCGCGTGGCCCCGCTGGCGCTGGAACTGGCTGCAGACACGCTGGCCAGCTTCTCGCCAGCCCAGTTAAAAGCCCTGCTCAAGAATCTGGAGCAGATCGAAGCGCGCCTGCGCACTCATCCCAAAAGGCGATCCCCAAGAGCCGTATAAAAGCTATCGAGGTAGACAACCAATGACACAGCCCATTCTGCAAGCCCAGGACCTGCACAAGCGCTACGAAAAAGTGCACGCCGTGCAAGGCATCAGCTTTGATATTCAGGCGGGCGAGATTTTCAGCCTGCTTGGACCCAACGGCGCCGGCAAGACCACCACCATCTCCATGCTGAGCTGCCTGCTGAGCCCCACGCAGGGCGACGCCATCATTGACAGGCACTCCGTGCGCACACAGGCCAACGCCGTCAAAGAAGTCATTGGCGTGGTGCCGCAGGAGATCGCTCTGTATCCGGACTTGACAGCGCGTGAGAACCTGCGCTTCTGGGCCGGCATGTACAACCTCAGCGGGGCGCGCCTGAAGCAGCGCGTGGAGGAGACGCTGGAGATCGCCGGGCTGAGCGACCGCGCCAACGAGAAAGTGGAGACGTACTCCGGCGGCATGAAGCGGCGCATCAATATTGCCGTGGGCCTGCTGCACGAGCCCAAGGTGCTGTTCATGGACGAACCCACCGTGGGCATCGACCC
Organism: Anaerolineales bacterium; assembly: GCA_025808555.1. Taxonomy (NCBI): domain Bacteria; kingdom Bacillati; phylum Chloroflexota; class Anaerolineae; order Anaerolineales; species Anaerolineales bacterium. Next base: position 832,446 of record CP075526.1, read on the forward strand.
GCAGAGCCGCCGCCGCATCTTGGATACGGTGCTGGAGCTCAACCAGCGCGGTCTGACGGTGCTGTACACCACTCACTATATGGAAGAAGCCGCCGAACTGAGCCGGCGCATCGGCATTGTGGACCACGGCAAGCTGATTGCCCTCGGCACGCAGGACGAGCTGACCAAACTGGTGGGCGAGACGGATGTGGTGCGCATCGGCATCAGCGGCGTGAACGACAGCCAAGCCCTACTGACCGCGCTGTCCAAGCCGGACGGGGTTCACCATGCCGGGCTGGAGGACGATGAGCTGGTGCTGCAAGCCACCAACGCCAACGCGCGCTTGAGCGGGATCATTGGCGCCATCAGCGCCGCCGGCGGGCAGGTCAAGAGCATCAAAGTAGCCGAACCCAATCTGGAAGCGGTCTTCCTGCACCTCACCGGCCGCGCTTTGCGAGACTGAGCATGAAAGCCCTCAAAATTGCGGTCAAAGATACTCTGATACGTTTCCGTGACTGGAAGGCGCTGGCGGGCATGCTGGCCGCGCCGCTGATCATCAGCGCCCTGATCGGCCTTGCTTTTGGCGACCTGGGTGGAGACGAAGCGCCCATCGAGAACATCGCAGTGGTGCTGGTCAACATGGACGAAGGCGAGCTGGGCCAGGCCTACGAGGATGTATTGACCAGCCCCGAGCTAAGCGACCTGATCGCCCTGGAAACGATGCAGGATCCCGAAGCAGCTAAAGCGCGCATTGAAGCCGGCGAGTTGCGCGCCGTGATCGTGGTGCCGGCTGGGTTCAGCGAGACCGTCATCCCTGATGAGCAAGGCAATAGCGGCCAGGCCAGCGTGGAGTTGTACACCGATCCCACCGCTGAGATCAGCCCGGTGATCGTGCACAGTATTGTCGAGCGCATCACCGCCGCGATCAACACCACACTGCTGGCCGGCCAGGTGGCTGGGCAGCAGGCCGCGGGCTACGCCCCATTGCTTGGCCCGGCTATGGGCCAGCTGGGCGCCGCCATTGGCGCCGAGCTGCAAAGCGAAAGCATGAACCTGCGAGAGCCCTTGCTGGAGCTGGATGTGGTCAGCACTGGCGAAACAGGGGAGACCGTGGACCCGTTTGCGTTCTTTATCCCAGGCATGGCCGTGTTCTTCCTGATGTTCAGCATGTTCGAAGGCTCGCGCTCAATCCTGCAAGAGGAGCGCCGCGGCACCTTGCCGCGCTTGATGACCACTCCCACTCCTACCTGGGAGATCATTCTGGGGAAGATGGGTGGCACTTTCCTCACCGGCGTATTGCAATTCTCAATTCTGATGGCTAGCAGCACATTGATCTTTGGCGTGAACTGGGGCAGCTCACTCTTTGGGTTGGCGATCATGGTGCTGCTGACAGTGTTCGCCGCCAGTGGCCTGGGCGCTATGCTGACCGCCTTCTCGCGTAACGAGAACCAGGCAGGCGTAGTGGGCAGCGCAGTTTCGCTGGTGTTCGGCGCCCTGGGCGGCAGCTTTTTCCCCACCGATAGCCTGAGCGGCATCATCAACATCGCCAGCAAGCTCACAGTGAATCGCTGGGCCATGGACGGTTTCTTGACCCTCACCATTAACCGCGGCGGGTTGGCAGATATTCAAACGCCAATCCTGGTACTGACGCTCATCGGCATCGTGACTTTCATTCTGGCCACGCTGGCCTTTCAAAAACGGTTTGTGAAATGAGCCAATTCAAAAAACTCCTCCAGATCGCCTGGTTGTATCTCTACACCACCTACAAAGACCGCAGCACATTGATCTGGGGCCTGGCGTTGCCGCTGATCTTCACAACCGTGCTGGGTGTGGGCATGCAAGGTTTCGCCTCCAGCGATGAACCTCCCACCTGGGAGCTGGCGGTGATCAATCAGGACGCCGGGGATACCGGCGCCCAGCTGATAGCGACACTGGATGCGTACCCCAGCCTGCACGCCTACGCGGCCGCAAGCAATGAAGCCAGTCAGCAGCTGGCAGACGGCGAGATCGCCGCCATGCTGACCTTGCCCGCAGACCTGAGTGAGAGCTTGCTGGCGGGCCAGCATAGCCATCTTCTGTTTCAAACCAACGTATCTGAGCCGCGCGCGGCCCAAGTGGTTGAGCAAGCGGTGCTGGCCGCCCTTTACCATGTGAGCGCCAGCGTGGAGATTGCCAACACCAGCCTGCACGTGGCCGAGCGCTTGGAGCTATTCACCCTCGATGGAGCGCCAAGCGAAGCGGAATACCTGCAAGCAGGCGTGGACGCCGCACGTCAGGCACAAGAGAGCCAACCGATCAGCCTGCAGACGAGCGCAGTCAGCCGTTTGGAGGAGCAAACCAGCATTCCCATCGGTTTCGCCCAAGCCTCGCCCGGCAACATGGTCATTTTCTCGATGTTCTTCATCGTCTATGGCGCCAGCAGCATCTTGCTGGAGCGCGAGCAAGGCACGCTGCGCCGCTTGCTCACCATGCCGGTGAGCAAGCTGGCCATCCTGGGCGGCAAGCTGCTGGGCGTGTTCATTGCCGGCGTGGTGCAGATCAGCCTGCTGGTGATCGTGGGCCAGGTGGCTTTCAATGTTCCCTGGGGGCAATCGCCGGCTGCGCTGGCGGCGATGATCGTGGCTTTTGCTTTCTGCATCACCAGCATGGGCATGCTGCTGGCCGCGCTGGTGCGCACGTACGCCCAGATCGACGCCATGAGCATGATGCTGATCCTGCCGCTGGCTGGCCTGGGCGGCGCCATGTGGCCGATCGAGATCGTGCCGGGCTTTATGCAAAAGATCGCCACCTACCTGCCCACCGGCTGGGCGATGCGCGGCTTTCAGGACATCATCATCCGCGGCTTTGGCCTGGCTGAGGCGCTGCCGGCCGTCGGCGCGTTGACCTTGTTCGGCCTGGTCTTCCTGGCGCTGGGGGTATGGCGATTTAGGTATGAGTAACCTATAAAAAAGCCTGCGGAAATGCAGGCTTTTTTTATTACTTGTCTTCTTCCTCGGGCAGCTTGGGCGTAACCCACAGGAACCAGTACGCAGGCTTGGGGTAGCTCGTCTGCTGGCTGGTTTCCCACAAGAAATCACCCGGCTCCACCAGCGGCTTAAGGATGGCATCCAGCCCGGCCAGCTGCTGGCTGCCTTTAGGTGCCTCGGGCGCCAGCAGCTGCAGCAACACGCGGGCGCGCACCTCGTTCTTGTAATAGCGGGCGTGCTGCTTGGGCTTATCAGCCAACTCAGCCAGGTAGTTCGACCATTGGCGCATGCGGGCGGCAAACTCACGCTCGGCCTTCTTCTCCCAGGCGATGCCCCATTCCTTGCGGGCGTCGGCCAGGGCGGCGGCGTCCTGCGGCCGCTGCTGGCCGGCGGCCTGCAGGCTGGCGGCGGCCAGCAGCAGGTTACCCAGGGTCAGCTGGGGGTCACGGTCCATGGGCCAAAAGACTTCGTCAGACTGCAAATAGGCGTTGAGTTGCTCCAGCCCATCGGTCAGGAAACGTTGGTTATCCATGGTGCAATGATACTCGCTGGATAAAGCAACGATTAGGCGTGCAGTAAATGCAAGTCCATCGTGGAAGACGTGCCAACAGGGATTCCTCGCTGGCGCGGGCTCGGCGATCTGGTCAAACTTTTTTTACCCGCTCGGAATGACACGCGTAACAAAAAACGGCGGGCCAATGGCCCGCCGTTTTGATTCCTTGGTCACACGCTACATGAGCAGCGCGATGGGGCTCTCAATGTAGGCGGCCAGCGCCTGCAGATACTGCGCACCCTCAGCGCCATCGCTGACGCGGTGGTCGATCGACATGGTGACGCGCATGCGGTTACCCACCGCGATCTGGCCATTCTTGACCACCGGTACTTCCTGCGCCGCGCCCACCGCCAAAATGGCGGCTTCAGGCGGGTTGACGATGGCGGTGAAGCTGTGCACATCATACATGCCCAGGTTGCTGATCGAGAAGGTAGAGCCCTCAATATCATCCGGGCTGACCTTGCCCTCACGCACACGGCCAGCCATCTCGCGCACTTCCTGCGAGATCTGGCGCAGCGGCTTGCGATCCGCATCGCGGCAGACGACCACCAACAGGCCGCCTTCCACCGCTACCGCCACACCGATGTTGACCTGGCCCAGCTGCACGATGGCGTCACCATCCAGCTTGGCGTTGAGGTTGGGGTACTGGCGCAGGGTCAGCGCGGCGGCCTTGATGATGAAGTCGTTGACGCTCAGCTTCTCGCCGCTGCCCTCAAGGGCGGCGTTGGCCTGGGCGCGCGCATCCAGCAGACGATCCACGTCGTATTCGTGCGTGACGTAGAAATGCGGCACTTCCTGGCGGGACTGAACCATGCGGCGGCCGATGGCGGCGCGCAGCCGCGAGAGCGGCACGCGCTTGTCGGCCGGGGCTGGGCCGAGGTCGGCCAGTTGCAGGCCGGGCAGGGCCAGACCGCCACCGCCCGCTTTGGCGCCCTCGACATCACGCTTGGTGATGCGCCCCAGCGGGCCAGAGCCGCGCAGGGACTTGAGGTTGACGCCGCGTTCCTGGGCAATCTTGCGCGCCAAGGGCGAAGCGCGCACACCGTCCGGCAGGCGTCCATCGCCATCGGCGGGCTGCTCTGCTTTGGCGGGCGCGGGGGTAGCAGATTTGGCGGCTGGCTTTTCGGCGGCTGGCTCCTGTTTGGCAGGCTTCTCTTCCGCTTTGGCCGGCTTGTCCGCTGCCTTGGCGGCGGCCGGCGCGGCGGCGGCTTCGTAGGTTTCGCCTTCGGCGCCGACGGCGGCGATGGGGTTGTTTACGGGGACCGGCGTGCCTTCAGTCACCAGATGCTTGAGCACCACGCCGCTGTATTGCGATTCAACTTCAACCGTGGCCTTGTCGGTCTCGATCTCGGCCAGCAGTTCGCCTTTTTCTACTTTCTCGCCTTCTTTTTTGACCCAGCGCAACAGGGTGCCTTCGGCCATGTCAAAGCCGAGTTTGGGCATGGTTACGATGTCTGCCATTACAGCACCTCTTTCACCGCCGCCACCACATCATCCACCTGGGGTAGCGCAAACTGCTCCAGGGCGGCGTTGTACGGCAGCGGCACTTCCTTCTGCGCCACACGCTTGATGGGCGCATCGGCGTAGTCGAAGGCGGCCTCGTAGAGGCGGGTGGCGACTTCAGCGCCTACGCCGTAGCTAGGCCAACCTTCTTCCACAATGACGGCGCGGTTGGTCTTTTTGAACGAAGCCAGCGCGGGCCCCATGTCGAGCGGGCGCAGCGAGCGCAGGTCAACGATCTCCACCTCAATGCCCTCTTGCGAGAGCTGCTCGGCGGCGGCCATGGAAAGCTGTAAGCCCTTACAGTAGGTCACGATGGTGACCGCGTCACCTTCGCGCTGCACTTTGGATACGCCGATGGGCGTGGTGTAGTCACCTTCGGGCACTTCGCCACGTATCTGGTACATGGCGGCGTGCTCAATGAACAGCACGGGGTCATTATCGCGGATAGCGGCTTTCAGCAGGCCCTTGGCGTCTGCCGGCGTGCCGGGCGAGACGACCTTGAGGCCGGGGAAGTGTGCAAAGACAGCGTCCGGCGTCTGCGAGTGGGTGGCGCCCAGCTGGCGCCCGCCGCCGCCCGCAGTGCGGATGACCAAGGGAACGCTCATCTGCCCACCAAACATAGTGTGCATCTTGGGCGCTTCATTGACGATGTGGTCCATCGCCACGAAGGCAAAGTTGATCGTCATGATCTCGGATACCGGGCGCAAGCCCACCATGGCGGCGCCGATGCCGGCGCCGACGATGGCTGATTCGGCAATAGGCGTGTCCTTCACACGCTTCTCGCCAAAGTGGTCAAGGAAACCCTTGGTGACTGCATAGGTGCCGCCCCACACACCCACTTCCTGCCCCATGATGAACACCTTGGGGTCTCGCTCCATCTCTTCCCATAGGGCATCGGAGATGGCCTGGCGCATAGTGATGATAGCCATGCTTACTCCTTACTCGCGTACATGTAGTCGTAGAGGGTGTCGAAGCCCGGATCGGGGCTGGCCTCTGCGAATTCAATGGCTTCGTTGACTTCGGCTTCCACGGCTTCTTCGATCTTATCCAGGTCAGCCTTGGTAGCGATCTTCTCGCCCACAATGTAGCGGTGGTAGATGCCGATCGGGTCGCTCTTCTCCCACTTGGTGACTTCGTCTTTCTCACGGTAGCGCTGCGGGTCACCCATAGAGTGGCCTTGGAAGCGGTAGGTCATGACTTCAAGGAAGTATGGCCCCTTGCCGCTGCGAATGTGATCCAGCGCAGCGCCAACGACCTCGCGCACTTTCATGATGTCCATGCCGTCTTCCAGGCGAGAGTGCGGGATGCCGTAGCCCTCGGCCTTCATGTGGATCTGCTCCACGGCAGAAGCGCGGTCCACCGCAGTGCCCATGCCGTATTGGTTGTTCTCGCACAGCCACAGCACAGGCAGGTTCCATACCTTGGAGAGGTTTACGCCTTCATGGAAGAAGCCGATGTTGGTGGCGCCATCGCCGAACATACAGATGGTCACGCCGTCGCGGCCCTCGTACTGGTCACCCAGAGCCATGCCGGCCGCGATGGGCAGGTGGGCGCCTACGATGGCGTGGCCGCCCCAGAAGTTCTTCTCCACGTCAGCCATGTGCATCGAACCGCCGCGGCCCTTGGAGACGCCGGTCTCTTTGCCCAGCAGCTCGGCGATCACGGCCTTGGCCGAGATGCCCACATTGAGCGCCACACCGTGGTCGCGGTAGGCGGTGATGATGCGGTCTTGCGGCTGACGCACGGAGACGATGCCAGTGCTCACGGCCTCTTGCCCAATGTACAGGTGCAAAAAGCCGCCGATCTTGCCAGCCTGGTACAGCTCTGCCGAGCGCTCTTCAACCCGGCGGATGAGTACCATCTGGCGGTACAACTCCAGGTGGTCTTTCTTTTTTAAAGCCATGTGGGTGCTCCTGCAACTAACAACCCCCGCGCAGGGCAGGCGTTGTGAAGATCAAACAAAAAATGATTATACCTAAGCCACCCAGCTTTCCCTCGTGAGATGGCTGATTCTCCTTATAATCAGCGCATGGACTTCAGCAAACTCCCCCTCACCTTTGAAGGCACGGTGCAGCAAGAGCATCTAGACTTTCTCGGCCACATGAACGTGATGTGGTACACGCACTTTTTCGACCGCGCCACCTGGAACTGGTACAACAGCTTCGGCTTTGGCCACGAATATCACACGCAGAGCGGCAACGGCAGCTTTGCGCTGGAGTCCCATACGCGTTTTCAGGCAGAGTTGCGCTTAGGGGAAAACTTCCAGGTGTACTCACGCGCTCTGCAGCGCAATCCCAAGCTTTTCCTGATGATGCACTTCATGGTGCGCGGCCGTGACGGCCAGTTGGCCGCCATCACGGAGCTGCTGGGCATCCATATTGACATGGCCACCCGCCGCAGCTCCCCGCTGCCGAAGGAGATTGCGGCCCTGTGGGATGCGCAGATCGCCATCGGCAACAACGCCGGCTGGGATGCGCCGGTCAGTGGCGCGATCAAGATCGGGTAAGAACGTATGCCGGTTGCCGAACTGCGCGTAGCGCTGACCACCGAGGATTATGAACGCGTGGTTGCCTTCTATCGAGACGGGCTGGGGCTAGACCCGGCGGCTTTGTGGACCAACGACGAGGGCGGCCGCGGCCAGATGTTCCACGCCGGGCGGGCCGCTTTGGAAGTCTTCGACCCCAGTTATGCGGCCAGCGTAGACCGGATCGAGGTTGGCCGCCGGGTTAGCGGCCAGATCCGCTTCTGTTTTGAAGTGCCGGATATTCACGCCGCGGTGGCCCGCGCTCAGGAATACGGCGCCGTGCTGGAGCACGAACCCATGCTCACTCCATGGAACGACCTCAACGCCCGCCTGCGTTCGCCAGATGGGTTACAGATCACCCTGTTTCAGCCTATCTCAGGCTAGCAGAACACAGTACTACTCAGTAGCCAGCGCAATGTTGGCGCACGGCGCGCCGCAGCGCTCCACTTCAAAGAAGATCGCGTCGATGGACGGCTCCATGGTTGAAACCTGGGCACCGTTGCGCAGGGTCAGCACTACGCGCAGACTGTGTGCCTGGAATATCTGCGATACCTGGCCGTCGTGCAGCAGGGCCACAGCTTGGTCCCAGGAGACCTCGGCACCGTCCGGCGGCAGTTGGCTGGGCGCACAAGCGGCCAGCAATGCCAGCAGTATGGCAGCGATCAGTAGTTTCTCCATATTTGCCTCCACCCTGTGAACGTTGCAAGCCTGCGCTGGGTTCCTAGTTCTTCACCAACTCCACAACTTTGTCAGGCACCAGGCGTCCTTCGTCGTTCTCGCGCTCCACATAGCGCGCCAGCCAGCGGCCCTTGGGCTTGTTCTCTTTCATCGGGTCCAGCTTCTCGGCGATGCCGGCCGCGTCCAGCACCTCCGGCCAGCAGGTGACGCCGAACTTCTTGAAGTTGCCGCCTTTTACCACCCAGCGCGGGTGTTCGCCGCCGGCTGCCAGCTGGATGCTCTCGAGCTCGAAGCTCTTCTGCGCCGCACTGCCGCTCTGCGCAGCTTTCGCTGCGCGGTCGTTGCCTTCGGCAACGACAGGTGAGTCTACAACCGCCGCTACTTCCCACGGTGTCCAGCCCTGCTCTTCCAGCAGCTTGATGAAGTTCTTGACGCGTAGAATAAATTCCTTGTCAGACTGCTCGTCTGACTGGCGCAGGGTGAATTGGTCTTTGCTTCCGTTGGGGCCGTAGAAATAAGCGTTGTACGAACCACGTGCTTCTTGCATGTCTGCTCCGTTCCACTTGTTCGCTGGGTTGGATTTGCCTTGGCCTCATTGCGATTAGAATCGCTATGTTGCTCAAGGCGGTTATGCTAAAATGAACAAGTGTTCTAGGATTTTATAATGCCATTGGATCTTCTCTCTGTCAAGCAGCAGTCCGCCCAAATTGCCGCCAACGCGCCGCAGGAGCAGCAACGCGTGCAGGCCTTGCGCAACAAGGCCAATGAGTTGCTGGCCGAGCATGCCAACAAGGGCGCCGAACTGCGCGCCAAGGTGGAACTGGCCGCCCAGCTGGATAGCTGGCTGCGGGCCGCCAAGCCCACCGACGAGCCACTGACAGCGCAGTTCCCCCTGCCCGCTGCGCCCGGCAGCTTGATGGTCATTGCTGCCGATGGCTCGCAGATCAATCCTGACCGGCACGCCGCGCTCAACTTCTACCTTGTGAACCTGGGCGCCATCCTGATGCGCACCCACAGCGGGCAGGCGCCTCTACAGCGCGTGCAAAGCGAACTGCACTACGCCGAATACAGCCCCACCGGCAGCGTGACCCAAGACCAGGTAGGCCTGGAGCGCGATACCAACGAACGCATTTTTCTCGCGTCCCTGGCTGCCGAAAAGCACGACCTGCCCGTGCTTGCGCTCACCGATGGCCCATTGGAGCTGTGGGGCAGCCGCACGCAGGACTCGCAGGAGCAACAGAGCTACCTGAGCGCTCTGGAGAAATACCTCACCGCGCTGCAAGCCCTGCACGCCACCAAGGCCATAACCGCCGGCTATGTAGATAAACCCCGCGCCGATCTCGTCGTGCGCTCCCTGGAGATCGCCGCCACGCCGCAAGAGATGCTGGGCGACACCCGCAAGTTGCGTTACCTGCGCGGTGTAACCGACGCCGACCTTTTCGCATTCCTGGCCCCCGGCGAGCGCTCGGCACTCTTCGCGCACCAGAACCAGCTTTCGGGCCGCTACGAAGGCCCGTTGACGCTGCACTTCTTCTATCTCAATGTGGGTGACGAACGCAGCAGCAATCTGGCCCGCGTCGAAGTACCCGCCTGGGTGGCGCAGAACCGCGCCATGCTCGATACGCTGCACGCTGCGCTCGTCGAGCAGTGCAAGCTGCTCGGCTCGCGCCCGTACCCCTACGCGCTACACCGCGCCCATGAGATCGCGGTGGTGAGCCGCGCCGAGAAGGACGAAATCACCAACATGCTGCAGCGCGCCCTGGAAGCCGAAGGCGTGCACACCGGCGACATGTCGCACAAGCAGGCCCTCAAAGACTTGCCGGGCCGCGGAAGGAACTAGATGACCGACACCAACTACCCTATCGGGCGCCTGCTGCGCTCGGGCATCACCGGCTTTGTGGCCGGCTGCCCCATCGTGGAGCAGGAGCGCCCCAGCTTCGGCGCCCTGGTGCGCGCCCCGCTCGGGCCTAACGACTCCATATACGGCGTTGTGCATGAGCTCAGCATTCTGGACGATGGCCTGGTGCGCCAGCTGGTGACGCGTGACCAGCCGGTGGACGACACCGTGATCGCTGACAACCGCGTCAACCGCACCGTGCCGATGGAGATCAGCGTGCTGGCCGTAGGCCACAGCCACAACGGCGCCATCAGCCATGCGCTGGCGCCGCGCGCCCCGCTCAGCCTGGACGCCATCCACCAATGCAGCCCGGAGGAGATCGTAACCTTCACCAACCACGGCCGCTTCGGTTACTTGCGCCACCTGCTGCGTGACACCGAGCTGCCAGTCGGCGAACTGCTGGCCGCCCACGTGCGCCAGGCCGCCGCGGCTAACGCCACCGCCGGGCAACCAGAATGGCGCACCCGCGCCGCTCAGGAAATCATCGCCCTGTTGCGCGATGACTACGCAATCCTGATGCAAGTGCTGGGGGCATTGTCAGATGTTTTGGAGAACGAGCAATGAGCGAAGAAATGCAAGGCCGGCAACGCGTCGGCTTTATCGTCGGCGGCAGCCTCAAAACCAACTTACTAGCCCGTCTGCAAGTGTCGGCCCAGGATGTGCAGGAAGGTGCCTTTGTCGTCATCGAGAGCGGGCGCTGGCTCTTTCACGGGCTGGTGACCGACCTGCTGCTGGGAGCAACTGACCCGCGCTTTGCTGACGAGCAGAGCGGTGTACGGCTGCCTGCCGAACTGGCGGGTTTGCTACACGGCCAAACCCTCTTCACCAATCTCGAGATCCTGCCTGCCCTGATGATGGAGCGCGGTCCGGAGCTCGGTACGCCAGAATACGACGAATGGATGAAAGCAATTGAAGCAGGTCTGCGCAAGAAACCGCGCGCCCTGCCCATCAAGACCGTACCAGCCCACCAGGCCAGCGTTATGCTCGCCAGTGAAGGCGACATCGCCGAGATCTTCGGCGACCCTGGCGACAAGGACAACTTTGTCATCGGCACCACCCGCGAGCAGGATCACCCCGTCGCCATCGACTTGCACAAACTGGTTCAGCGCTCCTCCGGCGTGTTCGGGGCTACCGGCACCGGCAAAAGCTTCCTCACTCGCCTGCTGCTGGCTGGCCTCATCCACCACAACGCCGCTTCGGTGCTGGTGCTGGACATGCACAACGAGTACGGCTTTGACGACACCTCGTCTGACACCAATGAGCGCGTCACCGGGCTCAAGACCAAGTTCCCTAGCCGCGTTCAGATTGTAGGCCTGGGCGCTGGCACCAACATCCGCGGTCAGAACCCCGATTTCCACCTGGAGATCGCCATGAGCGACATCATGCCGCAGGATGTTGAACTGCTCACCCGCGAGCTCAACCTCAAGGAAACCACGCCCACTACGCTCGACGCGCTGGTCTCCACCTTTGGCGCGCGCAACTGGTTCAAGTCCTTCAAAGAGATGAAGGCCAACGCCGTCATCGAGAACGAGGACGGCAAAAAGGTGCCCGCGCCGGAGAGCGTGGCCGCCTGGGCAGACGAGCGCGGCGTCAATGTGATGGCGGCCGAGGGCCTGCACAGCAAGCTCAGCCGCGTATTCAACCTGCCCTACCTGGTCGAGAAGCCAGCCATGGACGGCATCGGCGAGGTGATCAAAGCACTGGAGGCGGGCAAGCACGTTGTCCTCTCCTTCGGCAAGCACGAGAGCGACCTGGATTATTTGCTGGTCAGCAACCTGCTCACCCGTCGCATCCGTGAGCGCTGGGAGACAACCACCAACGAGTTCCGCACCACCGGCCAGCACGAGCCGCGTCCGCTGGTCATCGCCGTGGAAGAGGCCCACAAACTGCTTAACCGCGAGATGGCCGCCCAAACCAGCTTCAGCACCATTGCCCGCGAGCTGCGCAAGTACTACGTCACCCTGCTGATCATTGACCAGCGTCCCAGCCAGATCTACGACGAGGTCATGTCGCAGTTAGGCACGCGCATCAGCGGATGGCTGGGCGACGATGACGATATCCGTGCCGTGCTCAGTGGCCTGGCCGGCCGTGAGGCCCTGCGCGGCATGCTGGCCCGCCTGCAGCCCAAAGAAGAGGTCTTGCTATTGGGTTGGGGCGTGCCGATGCCGTTACCTGTACGCTCTCGGCGCTACGATGATATATTCTGGCAAGAGCTGCTGGGCGATAAAGCCGCCAGCAGTAAAAGCGAGAAGCAGATCAAGAAAGAGCTTGGGTTTTGATAGGAGGCAACAATGAATCGCAGAATTGTTTCAGTCGTTCTAACGCTTCTCACCATCACTGTCAATGCGATGGCCAATATATTGCCCATCAATGGGCAGACTACCGGCGAGATATCTGACCGTTTTGCCATCCGCTTTGTACCAGCGGGCTATGTGTTCTCGATCTGGGGGCTGATCTATGTTGGCCTGATTGCATTTGCTGTGTATCAGGCGCTTCCGGCGCAACGCGGCAACAAGCTTCTTGACCAGATCGCCCCGGCCTACTGGATAGCCAGCCTGGCCAATGCCGCCTGGATCGTGCTGTGGCACTATGAGCAATTCACACTGACCATCATAGTCATCGTCGTGTTGCTCTTGTCGCTCATCTCGATCTATCGCAGCATTCGCACCGCAAAACAAGACGCGGGCTTCCTTTGGTGTGTGCAGATCCCTTTCAGCATCTACCTTGGCTGGGCGAGCGTCGCCACCATAGCCAATGCCTCCCAGGTATTGACCTTTCTTGGCTGGGGCGCGTGGGGCCTGAGCGCCGAGCTGTGGGCAGTTATCATGTTGGTTACGGCCAGCCTGCTGGGCGCCGCGATGTTACTGCGCGAGCGCGACGCAGCCTACGCGCTGGTCCTCGTATGGGCATTTGTTGGCATCGCCCTCAAGCAGGCGGATAGCGCTTTGGTAGCCAATGCCGCCTGGGCGCTGGCGACGGTTCTCGCCTTGGGCAGTGTATGGAGCACAGTACGCAAATGACCAAAGCCAACGCCTTCGTCCTGGTCCAGTTCGCCGCCATCGGCGCCCTGCTGCTCACCGGGCCTTGGCTGGCGCAGCCGGCCGCCCTGCTGGCGTTGCAACTCGGCGGCCTGGCGCTGGCCGCCTGGGCCGTTCTCAGCATGGGCATCGGCAACTTCGGCGCTTCGCCGGTACCGCTGGCTGAAGCGAGCCTGGTGCAGCGCGGACCTTACGCGTACATCCGCCATCCTATGTACACCGGCTTGCTGCTGTTCACGCTGGCGCTGGTGTTGGCCGCGCCCAGCCCGCTGCGCATTGCATTCTGGCTGGTGCTGCTGGCTGATCTGGTGCTCAAGCTGCATTACGAGGAGGGCTTACTTGCCGCCAAGTTTCCTGGCTACGCCAGTTACCAGCGATCTACAAAGAAGCTGATCCCGTTCATGTTCTGACCGCAGTCCTTGCATTTCTGATAGGTAAAAACGGCCACCCTGCGTCTAAGATTACTAATCGGCTTATAGCCAATTAGTACCAGCAGGGATATGCGGCTTTCAGAAACGAGCGGGCAAGTAAAGGCATTACTTAAGGCGGGCCAACGGCAGCAAGCCCTGCTTTTGCTTTCCCAAACTCTTAAAACCGACCCGAGCTATACCGAAGGGTGGTGGCTGCTCAGCTTTGCCATTGACGACCGTGGCAAACAGATCTACGCCCTCAAACGCGTACTCCAGCTCAGCCCCAACAACCCCAAAGTACTCGAGCGCCTCGCCGCCCTCTCGCCGCAAGAGGCGCGCCAACAGCAGCCTGCGCTGGTGCGCCAGATGCCGGCCCGCAGCGCAGTCACCTCCACCCGCGAAGGGCGCACCTGGGCTGGCGCCATCGGTGCCGGGCTGCTGGCCACGCTGGCCGTGGCCGGCGGGCTCACTCTGGCCCTGCGCGCCACGCCCGCCCGCGCCAGCCAGCCCGAGCCTACTGCACCTGTGCTGGCGGCCTCCCTCCCCACCAGCACAGCCGTACCAAGCAGCCCTTCCGCCGTCCCGCCCACAACCACCAGTCAGCCCAGCGCGCCGGCAGCCACGGCAACCGCCAGTCCAGCACCAACCGAAAAGCTCCAGCCGCAGCCAGTTAGCGAAGAGGAAGAGGTTAGCGTAACCCTGATTACCGATTCCGACACCAGCGCCCTGCCCGCCTTTGACCAGTTCGTGCAAAGCCTTGCCAACGGCAACGGCAACCAGCCAGTGGGCGTCTATGTCCAAGGCCAGTTCCAGTACCCGGTGGTGCAGCAGCCCAGCAGCGATCCCGCCTGGGTCACCAGCAACTTCGGTGAGGTGACCAATTTCCGCATCGTGCGCCAACACACCGGCAACGAGGGCCTGATCGCCCACAATTACCTGGCCGGCGGCAGCTTCTATAACCTGCAACCCGGTGATATCGCCGAGCTCGTCATGGGTGACGGTACCGTGGTGGAGTTTGAGATCTACGAGATCCATTCCTTCCAGGCGCTGAGCCCAAACAGCGCGCTGAGCGACTTCCTCAACCTGGATACGGGTGAAAAACTGACCGCTTCCGATCTCTTCTACCGCGTCTACGGCGGCAATATGACCTTGACCTTTCAAACCTGCATCAACCGCGACAACATTTCCACCTGGGGTCGCACCTTCATCATCGGAGCAGAGCTGTAATGGTTCGCCACTACTTTGAACTCGTGCAAAGCAATTGGCGCTGGGTCGCTTTGTTCATCCTCGGCGCCTGCATCCTTTCGGTGGCCATCTCGCTCAGCGCCACGCCCATCTATCGCGCCACCACTTCGTTCGTCATCTTCCCCAATGAGAAGCTGACCAGCAGCCGAGATGTGGTCTCAAGCCTTGATACGCTGGAAAAGCGCACCGTCATCACCACCTATTCCGAGATCGTGGCCAGCGAGCGCGTCTACCAGAATACGCAGCAAAGCATGCCTTCCGCCGGCGAAGATTTTGCGCACTACCAGCGCAGCGTGGTAGTGCCGCCCGAATCCAACATCTTCTATCTCAACGTAGACGGGCCTCACCCGGCCTTCGCCGCCGCGCTGGGCAATCAAGTCGGCGCGCAGGGCATTGCCACCATCAAGGGCATCTACCAGGTCTTCGACATTGCCGTGCTGGACGAGGCCCACGCCCCCACCACCCCCATCAGCCCGCAGCCGCTGCGCTCGCTGCTGCTGTTCGCGCTCGGCGGCCTGCTGCTGGGCATCTTCGTCGTGCTCGTGCGCTACCAGATCAACCGGCCCATCGAGGCCATCCGCGACCGTCTGAACCGTGACCCTGAATCCGGTGCTTACAAGCGCGCTCACTTCAGCAACCTGGTCGAGCGCCGCATGGCCGAGCGGCCCGACGCGCCGCTTTCGCTGGCCCTCATCGAACTCGAGAGCCTCAAGACCTTCGCTAACTCGCTGCCCAACGTGGTGCTGAGCGATTTCCTCACCCACACGGTGGAGATCCTCAATAAGCAGCTGCGCGGCAATGATGCCGTCGGCCGCTGGAACGAGACCGCCTTTGCCATCATGCTGCCGGATACACCCCCACAGCCCGCAGCCCGCACTCTCTTGCGCATCCGCCAGGGCCTCTTGCAACCCATGGAGGAGAGCTCCGGGCTGTACAAGGTTTCGCTCAAACCCAGCGTCGGCCTCACCGCCTGGGAACACGACGAAACCCTCACGCAACTCATCGAGAATGTGGAATTTGCGCTGGAGAAAGCCAATCAGGCTGCCGAGCGTATCTATATCTTCCCAATTGACCTGGGGCAGCCCAAAAATGGCAACAGCTAAACGCTTCGCACTCCTCCTGTTGGCCCTGAGCCTGCTGGCCAGCATTCCCGCCGCGCCCGCCCTGCAGACCGGCACACAAGTCAGCGAGATCACGCTGACCCAACTGGGCGCAGAGCCCTTTGCCGCCCTGCAAGGGCCGTACAGCAGCCTCGCCCTCACCTTCACCACCCCGCCCAACTGGGATCCGCAGACCGGCAGCACCCTCACGCTGGATCTGCAGAGTTTCTTCTCCAGCTTTGTGCCTGCCCAGGGGGAAGTAGCCCAGCAGAACTTGGTCGCCGGGCACATCTCCGTCCGGCTCGATGGCACAGTGCTGCACCGCAGCGTGCTGAGCACCAATGGCGAACAGCAGCTCAGCCTGGCCTTGGAACCAGCCCTGCTGGCCGCCGGGCCGCAGCACACCCTCAATATAGATTGGGATGCCTCGGCCTCGTGCCAGTTGAATCTCTCCAGCACCGTCCTGTTGCAGCCCAGCTCCATGCTCAGCCTCAGCTACGCCGAAACCGCCGTGGAGCCTGCGCTGGCCCAGCTGCCCTATCCCTTCTTCTCCGCTGATGCGCTGCAGCACCCCGGCACGCTAATCGTGCTGCCGCCCAATCCCACTCAGGGCCAGGTGGCGGCGGCCCTCACCGTGGCGGCCGCCTTGGGCCGCTTCGCGCCCCAGCAGCCTATTGAGCTGGCTATCGAATCCGCCCTCAACGAAGACAACCTGGCCGACAAGCATCTGGTGTATGTCGGCCAACTGGAGCTGTTCAGAGATCTGCAAAGCCCCACCCTGCCGCACAATCAGGATGCCACTCTGCGCCAGCCCGCCGCCAACCGCGCCGGCCTGGGCTTCATCGAGGTGGCCCGCTCGCCCTGGAACATCCAGCGCGCCATCCTGGTAGTGAGCGGCGGCAGCGAGGCGGCAGTACAGCGCGCCGCCCTGGCGGTAGGCAGCCCGCTGGTACTCAACGACCGCGGCAACATTGCCTACGTGCCGCAGGATACCAAGCCCAGCCTGCAGCCCACGGATACGCTGGCCAGCAATTTCTCGCAGCTGGGCCAGACCGATTTCACCTTCACCCGCTTTGGCCGCTCCGAATTGCGCGTGCCTTTCTATATCTCACCAGACCGCGCTGTGAGTGATGCAGCCTTTCTGGATCTGCGCTTTGCCCACTCCCAACTGCTCGACTATTTGCGCTCCAGCGTTACCGTGCAGGTCAACGGCCAGGCCATCAGCACCACCCGCCTGGTGGATCAAACCGCCGCACGCCACAGCGAAGTCACCCTGCTGCCCGCTTCGATCCTGAAGCCCGGCATGAACGAGCTGCT
The DNA here is from genome assembly GCA_025808555.1 of Anaerolineales bacterium. Lineage (NCBI taxonomy): Bacteria > Bacillati > Chloroflexota > Anaerolineae > Anaerolineales > Anaerolineales bacterium. The sequence continues at coordinate 849,656 of CP075526.1, forward strand.
CATCTCTGCCGATGTGGTGCCGCTGGACCTATGCGCCAACCCTGCCGAGGGCGACCACTGGCTCACCATCTATGCCGACTCGCTCATCAGCATCCCCACTTCCAACGATCCGCTGGTGCGCACAGAACTGACCCTGGGCGAATTCCCGCTACCCTTCCTGCACAACAGCATGCAGGGCACCGCCCTGCTGCTGCCCGATAACGACCCGCAGGCCTGGGCCAACGCCGCGCGCCTGTTGCGCGGCCTAGCTGCCAGCTACCAGGCCTGGCCGCTGCTGCCCAGCGTACAGATCGGCTCCAGCAGCGCCGCCTTTGCCAGCGCTGGCGCCGACAACATCATCATTCTGGGCAATTTTGATGATTTCCTGTCTGATCTCGAAATGCAGACTCTCTTCGCCGTGCAGCGTGCTGGCGATAGTGGCGAGGTTGCCCTCAGCAACGGGAGCCGCCTGGGCTATTCACCCAGCGTGCCGCTGGCCATCGCCTCACTGAACCGCCTGCCCAATGGCGATACCGCCTCGCTGGCACTGTTGGGCAACACGCCCGCCAGCCTGCAAGGCGTGGTGGAAGCGCTCACCGCGCCCAGCTTCCCCAACCGCAGCAACGGCGTTCTGCTGATGGCGCAGCAGGGCGCAACCGCCATCCAGGACACGCGGCCGGCCGCCTCCGGCCAGCCGCAAGCGACTGCCGCCGCCGAGCTGGCGCCCAGCGCCAGCGGCCCCGTCTCCACCGGCAAAGGAGTCTGGCTCTGGCCGCTGCTGGCACTCATGCTGGTCGCCTTCGGGCTCATCATCTGGGAGCAGATGTCGGGGTGGGTCAAGCGCAAGCGCAGCCACTAATCTTGTACCAACCAACTCCTTGATGTCCCGCTCCTTTTAGCCTCGGTGCCTGAAGGATCTGCTATACCTGCCGCAGCAAAGGGGGGAACTAGCATGCAATCCAAACCTGGCAGATATCTTTTAAGTTGCACTCCCCACCCCCACCGAGAAAACAAACAACATCTTTTTGCCGCGCCAGCGAAGGCTGGCGCAAAACTCCAGCGCCGCTTGTGGCGCAAAAATCTGCCCAATTTGGCATATTTCCTGCATCTAGGGGGTCATGGAACTCAAAGGAAAAGGCTACTACCTCTGGCAAATAAAACGGGCTTTTGAAGGCAACCCCGGCAAAATTGCCGATGCTGCTAAGCAAGCCGGCCTCAGTCACGTACTAATTAAAGTGGCTGACGGCGTCTACAACTACAACATCACCAACGGCGTGGATATGGTTCCCGGCCTGGTGGCGGCGTTGCGCTCACGCGGCATCTCCCCCTGGGGTTGGCAGTATATCTACGGCGTCAACGCCGTCAATGAGGCCAAGCGCGCCATCACCCGCGTCAAGCAGCTCGGCCTGGATGGTTTTGTGGTGAACGCTGAGAAGGAATTCAAGGCGACCAACATGGCCAGTACGGCGAAAGCCTACATGCAGGAATTGCGTGGCGGCCTGCCCAAGTTCCCCATTGCGCTCAGCACCTACCGCTACCCCAAGCTGCACGCACCTTTCCCGTTCGCCGCCTTCCTGGAATTTTGCGACATCAACATGCCGCAGGTCTACTGGGTCGGCTCCAGCAATCCGGGCCAGCAGCTCAAGCGCACCATTGACGAATACAAGGCCCTCTCGCCCGTACTGCCCGTCATCCCCACCGGGGCCGCCTACGGCCAGGGTAGCTGGTCGCCCACCGCAAGCCAGGTCATCGAATTCCTGCAGACCGCTCGCACCATCGGCCTCAACGCGGCCAACTTCTGGGAATGGCAGACCTCTTACGTAAAGACTGACCTGTGGAGCGCGATCAGCCATTTCGACTGGGCCGCACCGCCTGCCCAGGCGCCGGCGCCCCCGCCCACGCCTCCGGTGCAGAACCCGCAACCCAACCCGCCCACCACGCCGCCTGCTGCCCCCACGCCCACGCGTGACCCGCGTGTGGCCCAGGCGCTGGAGATCGGCAACAAGCTCATCGCCGCCCTCAACTCAGGCGTAGCGAACAGCGTAGTTTTCCTCTACCAGACCGAAGGCCGCCTGGTATGCAACGGCCAGGGCCGCACCGGCTCCCGCGAACTGTACAGCTGGTACTCCGGCCTGCTGCGTGAGACCTTCCCACCCAAGACCACCTTCCGCCTGCTGGATGCTGGTGTACAGGCTGACTTCCTTAAGCTGGTGTGGAGCGCAACCCTGCCCAGCGGCAACACCGCCCGCGGCACGGACCTGATCCGTATGGACAATACCGGCAAGCTAATCGCCATGCACCACGCCGCCTTCAGCATGTCCAAATCCGCCGAACGCGCCCTAGCCTAGGCAGGCTGCTTGAAACAAACATGTAGATAGCGGAGCGCAAGATCCAGCGCTCCGCTATATGATTTATTCAAAATGGGGGAAGATGCGTCTACGTAAGTGGGAAGCCAAAGCGCTCGGCCAGCTGAAGCACAAAGCTGGTCTGGGCCGGGTTGAGCTTCAGCAAAGCTTCATCAAGAGAGAACCACGCCGCCCGCTCCACTTCTGGAAAGCTGGCCCGCCGCCCAGAGCGCGGCGGCCACTCCATCTCGAACTCAATACTGCGGGCCGCATCCGCGTCAATAGTGCCCTCAACCGCCCAGGCGCTCACTTGCTTGCCCCCCTTTTGGATCACCGGCTGCAAAGCAATAAACTCCCCCTCAACCTCAAAGCTAGTTTCCTCCCTGAACTCACGTCGGGCGGCCGCCAGCGGGTCTTCGTCGGTATATTCACCCTTGGGGATCGACCACGCACCCAGGTCCTTATTTCGCCAGAACGGCCCGCCGGGATGAACCAGCAACACCTCAGGCTTGCCGGGTGTCAACACACGATACATCAGGATTCCTGCGCTGGTCTTCGCCATCCCAAAAATTATAAGCCCGTGATTCGTGCGATTCAGCCTATATAGGGAGTGACTCCCAACCGCGCGCCCCATACACGGCGATTGACTCTTATAGCTCTCTTGTTCTATACTTTGGCCATCTTTAGAACAGATGTTTGGCCTGAACGGCCAAAGGAGAGAAAGAGATGGTCAACAAAGGTTTGCTGCGCCACTTCAATGTACCGGCCTTTATCCAGCGCAATCTGGTGTGGGGCCTCTTTATCCTGGCGGCTCTGGTTGCATTTGAGCTGTTCAACTTCAGCACCACCCAATTTGCCTTGAACGATCTGATGGGCTCGCTGCAGTTCGGCGGTGTGGCCTGGGCTTCCATTCTGGCGGTGGCCTTCTGCGCCATTGACTTCGCCGGCATTGCCCACATGTTCACCAACCACACCAACCTGCGCAGCCAACAGAGCTCCGACACCTGGTACCTGTTCGCGGCCTGGGTGCTGGCTTCTGCCATGAACGCCACGCTGACCTGGTGGGGCGTTTCCATCGCCCTGGCCAACAGCCCGGTGCTGGGCGAGGGCCTGCTCGACATGGGCACCCTCCTGGCGGTGGTGCCGGCCTTCGTGGCCGTGTTCGTGTGGCTCATCCGTGTGCTCATCATCGGCACGCTGATCAGCAACAGTGGCAAGCTGTTCACCGAACGTGAGCGCAGCATGCCGCCCACCATGCGCCGCAGCCAGCCCGCTGGCAACCGCGCCGCCCAGCCGGCCATGTACAACGGCCTGATGACCAAGGGCCAGCAGGCCAACGTGAACGCGCGTGCCTTCAGCTACGAGGACGTAGACAACTAACGTGCAACAGCGGAATTCTCCTTCCGTGCAGTACCGAGACCGAGAGGCAGGCCAGGCGAGTGGCTGCCTCTCGGTCTTGCTGTACCCTCCGGTCAGCGCCGTTATTTTTGGTGCATTGCTCTTCTGGGGTCTGCTCAACCTGCCGTTTTCATTCTTCCTGAGCAAGGGCGGTGTGCCGATTAGCCAACCTGCGGCAGCTGAGGTTGCCGAGGCGCCCGCAGCCTACAGCGGCCAGCTGGCGCCGCTGTTCACTCCGCAGGTGCTGCGCTGGGAAGCGCATATCTTGCGCTGGGCCGCCGAACACCAGCTTGATCCCAACCTGGTGGCGACCGTGATGCAGATCGAATCATGCGGAGACCCGCGGGCGCTTTCCCGAGCCGGAGCACAGGGATTGTTCCAGGTGATGCCCTACCACTTCGCCGAAGGCGAAGACGCCTTTGCGCCGGATACCAACGCTAAGCGCGGCCTCAACTACCTGCGCAATTCACTGAACCACTTTGAGAACAATGCCAGCATGGCCATGGCAGGCTACAACGGCGGTATCAACGGCGCCAGCCGCCCACGCGCCGCCTGGGCGCAAGAAACCCGAGATTACCAATATTGGGGAGAGAACATTTACACCGACGCGGCGGCCGGGCGCAGCCACAGCCCTGTGCTCGACGAATGGCTGGCGGCGGGCGGGGCTAGCTTGTGCGCTCAGGCTGAGCGTCGGGCTCAGACGTCGCCGTAGAGTCCCTAGCCGGAAACGGTGTATTGAGCCGCAGCTCAGAGGTAGCGTCTGGGCAATTGCCATCCGCCAGCGGCAGGCGCACAGTGAAAGTGCTGCCGCGGCTCACCCTGGATTTGACCTCAATATCGCCGCCGTGGTTGCGTACGATCCAATACGCAATCGAAAGACCCAGCCCAAAACCCGCGCCGTCCTTACTGCGCGAGCGTGACTTATCGCCACGGTAAAAACGCTCGAAGACATGCGGCAGGTCCTCGGCAGGGATGCCCAGACCGGTGTCCTTCACAGCCAGTTGGGCACTGGCCTCATCTTTCGAGAGGTTGACGGTGACGACGCCGCCGGGCTTGGTGTACTTGATGGCATTTGCCATCAAGTTCAACAGTACTTGGCGCAAGCGGTCCCGGTCGCCACACACCAGCACCTGGTCGATCTTGCCGATATCCAACCGCACATTTTCGCCGGCCAACACGCGTACCTGGTTCAAGGTCTCGAGCATCAGGCTGTCCAGCTCCACCCGGCGGCGGTCCATCGGCAGCTTGCCCGATTCGGCTTGGGCTAGAACCAGCAGGTCTTCCACCATGCGCGAGAGGCGCACCACCTCCTGCTCGATACTATGCATGGATTCTTCATCCATCTTGCCCATGCGTCGCATCAGATCCAGGTTGCCACGCACAACGGTGAGCGGGGTACGCAGCTCATGGCCAATATCGGCCACGAAGCGGCGCTGGGTAAGGAACAGTTTCTCCAGGCGGCCCAGCGTATCGTTGAAGGCGGTGATGAGACGCCCGACCTCGTCTTCAGGGTCAGAAGGCGGCGGGATACGCCGCGAAAGGTCATCGGCGCGTGTGATCTGCAGGGCGGTGTCGGTGACCGTGGCCAGGGGCGCCAGCGCCCGGCGCCCGGTCACCAGGCCTACGCCGCCAGCAATGAGAATGCCGATGCCACTAAGCAGGATGAGGTAGCGCACCAAGTCGGTACGCAATGCCTCAAAGATGCTAAGGGAGGAGCCGCTTTGCAACACACCGACGCGCTCACCATTGGAGTGCAGGGGCACCGTCAGCACGCGGTATGGAATGCTGCCGACGCTGACGCTAGTGAACGTGCGGTCCGCGCTTTCCAATGCAGCCGCATCCAGCGGCTGCATGAAGGGGCTTTGCGGGTCAATGGTCTGGGTGACGCCAACCATCTGGCCGCTGGTATTCCACACTTGGCTGATCACGCTGGAGTCAAAGGCAACCCGTTGGATAAAAATAATGTCGCCCAGGTCATCCACCCGGGCGACAAACAAGAGGTCTCTGGCAGCGCGCTCAAGGGCGCTGTCCACCTGGCGCAACTGCACGACCGAGATCAGGCCATAGACGGCAAAACCAAAGAGGACCAGTACGGCGCCCAGCACAATGGTGTAGTAGAGGGTGAGGCGGGCGCGCAGCGACATTTATTCATCTTCGCGCAGAACGTAGCCCATGCCGCGTACCGTGTGCAGCAGGCGGGTTTCCTTGCCTACCTCCAGCTTTTGGCGCAGGTAGCGCACATACACCTCGATGATATTGCTCTCGCCACCAAAGTCATAGCCCCACACATTGTCATAGATCTGCTCACGCGTAAGCACCTGGCGGGGGTTGCGCATGAACAGCTCGAGCAGTTCGTATTCCTTGGCGGTGAGATCGATCACGCGCTCCCCGCGCTGGGCGCGGCGAGTGCCTGTATCGAGTGCGAGATCACCGAAGCTGTAAGACTTCTCTTTGGGGGTTTGGGTGCGGCGCAGCAAAGCTCGGATGCGCGCCATCAATTCATCCAGATTGAAGGGCTTGACCATGTAGTCGTCAGCCCCGGCATCCAAGCCTTGGACGCGGTCATTCACCGAATCTTTGGCGGTCAGCATGAGAATGGGGATCTTGCCCATAGCGCGCAGACGCTTGCAAACCTCCAGGCCGTCCATACCCGGGAGCATCCAGTCAAGCACTACGAGGTCAGGGCGGTTACCGCCTGCGAGAGCAAGCCCTTTTTGGCCGGTCTCTGCCGTTTCTACTTCATAGCCTTCATACCCCAGGCCACGCCGTAAGAACGCCAAAATGGCCTCGTCGTCTTCAATTACCAGTATTCGAGCCGCCATATTCGTTCTCCGAAGATTAATTTTCACTATATCATAGCGTACGCAAAGATTAATAAAGGTGAGTAGGAACTAAATGTAGTTTTTGGCACAAACACATTCCCATACCCATGCAAAAATCCGTACGCTTTCTCCTTTCCCTTCTGTTCTACTGTCTCACCGGCATGGGCATCAGCCTTACCATTGTGGGTGGCGTTGGCGTAAGCAGTTTTAATGCGGCCAATGTTGCCTTGGCAGATGTGCTCAACGTAAACGTCGGTCTGGTAACCATCGGAGTGAACCTGGCCTTTGCACTTTCCTATGCAGCGCTGACCCGCTTTCGTTATCCGAAGCGCTATGCGATCCAGATCATTGCGCTGCTGTGTCTGGGCCGCGTGATCGACTTCTTCACATATCAGGTCTTCGCCACCCTGACTCCGGCAAGCTATCTGGAGCGCATGGGCTTGCTAGTAGCCGGCACATTAACGGGCGGCATTTCAACCGGCATGGTGCTGAACCTCAAAACCATCACCTTCCCAGTGGAAAACACCTGCGATGAGCTGAGTAGGTTAACGAAGATCGCCTTCGCAAAGTTCCGTTATGCGGTGGATATGATCTCCGTAATCGTCTCCGTTTCGCTCTCGCTGATCTATAAGATCCCGTTTTATGCCCGCGAAGGCACTGTGCTGAGCCTGTTTCTGCTGACAGCCGCCATCAGCGGCACGCGCTGGGCCTACGAGCGGCTGAGCGCGGGCAACAAAAAAGCACGGCCATAAGGCCGTGCTTTTTTAGTGATTGAGCCAGAGTTACTTGAGCTCGACAACCGCGCCAGCGGCTTCCAGCTTGGACTTGGCATCGTTGGCGGCTTCCTTGCCCACGGCCTCGAGAACTTTGGCGTTGCCGGCCTCGGCCATATCCTTGGCTTCCTTCAAGCCCATGTTGGTGAGCTGGCGGATGACCTTGATGACCTCGATCTTCTTGGGGCCAGCATCCTTCACGAAGACGTCGAACTCAGTCTTCTCCTCGGCGGCAGCCGCGGGGGCGCCACCAGGCGCAGCGGCAGCCACGGCCACGGGGGCGGCGGCGGAAACGCCCCAAGCCTCTTCAAGCTTGGAAACCAACTCGGCAGCTTCCACAACGGTCAGCTTGCCCAACTCTTCAACCAATTTGCTAAGATCAGCCATTTTCAATATCTCCTTAGATATTCAGTATGTTTTGTTGTTATGCCGTTGCTTTTTCAGCACTGGCCTTGATGACCTGGGCCACACGGCGGCCAGGTTCATTGAGCAAACGCACCAGCTGCGTAGCGGGCGTGTTGAGCAGCGCCAGGAACTGGCTGCGCACAACAGGCAGGGCGGGCAGGGTGGCCAAACGGGTGACGTCTTGCTTGCTCAGATAATCTTTGCCCAGGAAACCGGATTTGATCTTTACGGCTTCCTGATCTTTGGCAAAGTCTGAGAGCGCCTTGGCTACGCCAGGAGCATCCGAGAAAGCCAGGCCGATGGCTGTGCTGCCGAGCAGATCTGCCTCGGGCACCTCGTAACCGGCGGCTTTGAAGGCCCGGCGGCCCAGCGTGTTCTTGATCACGTGGAATTCGCCGCCGACCTCGCGGATGCGCTTGCGCAACTCATCGAAGGCGGGCATGCTGAGGCCGGAGTATTCGGTCAGGAATACGGCTTCCGCGTCGCCAAGCCACTGCTCGTACTGCGCAGAGATGCTTTGCTTCTTTTCCTTTGAAAGCGCCAAACTTACCTCCTAAACAAAAAGTCTTTGCTCCAGAAAATCGAAGCAAAGACTTTTACGCAGTCAGAAACTACGGTAAAGCCCTTACCTCGGCAGGGGATTAAGCCTGCGCAGATTGCTGCGCAAACGCCTGCTGTCTTTGGTAGAGCGAAAGCGGTGCAGATTGTACTACATGACCAGGCAATTGCCCGGCTTTACGCAGCGGCCCCGGGGGTGGTTGCCTGATAGGTGTCCACCTTGATCGAAGGACCCATGGTGGCGTTCACAGACACGCGGCGGACATACACGCCCTTCACGCCGGAAGGACGCGCCCTTACGACCGCATCCAGCAACGCAGCGAAGTTCTCTTGGAGCTTCTCGGGCTCAAAAGATGCTTTGCCGATGGGCACATGCAGGTTGCCGGTGCTGTCGACGCGGAATTCCACGCGGCCAGCCTTGGCTTCTTTGATGGCGCGCGGCAGGTCATCCGCAGAGGAGACCACCGTGCCAGCCTTGGGGTTGGGCATCAAACCGCGCGGGCCGAGCACACGTGCCAGGCCGCTCTTGCCCAGATTACCCATCATCTCCTGCATGGAGAGGGCAACGTCAAAGTCAAGCCAGCCGTTGGAGATCTTCTTCAGAGTCTCATCATCATCGGCTACGGCGTCAGCGCCGGCATCGCGGGCGGCTTTGGCAGCCTCGCCTTGAGCGAACACCAGCACGCGGATGGTCTTGCCCAAGCCGTGCGGCAGGATCACCACATCGCGCACCTGCTCGTCAGCCTTGCGAGGGTCCACATTGAGGCGAATATGCACTTCAACCGTGGGGTCAAACTTGGTGTAGGCAGTCTCCTTGGCGAGCTGCAAGGCCTCCTTGGGGGAGTAGTCCTTCTCAGCCACCTTGGCGGCTACTGCCTGGTACTTCTTGCCTTTTTTAGCCATCTTTCTCCTTCGTGGTGCTATCGAGCCATGTGGCCAATGCTCAGCATTGGCCCGCGGCGTTCTACGCCGCACTCTCCCACAACTTAGTCAACGACGGTGATGCCCATGTTGCGGGCAGTGCCTTCGATCTGCTTCATCGCGGCTTCAATGGTGTTTGCATTGAGATCGGGCATCTTGATCTCAGCAATTTCACGCACCTGGGCGCGGGTCACCTCGCCCACCTTCTGGCGGTTGGGCTCACCGGCGCCCTTGGCGGCGCCAGCCGCTTTGGCCAACAGCGTGGAGGCCGGCGGGGTCTTGAGGATGAAGGTGAACGAACCATCTGTGTAGATGGACACTTCAGCCGGAATAATGTCGCCGGCGCGGTTGGCCGTGCGGGCGTTGTATTCCTTACAGAAGCCCATCAGGTTAATGCCGTGCCCAGCCATAGCCGGGCCGATCGGCGGCGCCGGGCTGGCTTTGCCAGCCTCGATGCGAACGGTAACTACTGCTTTCAGTTTCTTTGCCATTCTTTTCTCCTAAGTGGTCTTAGCGAGCCTCTGAAGCCAATGCGCAGCATTGGCCCGCGGCGCTTTTGCGCCGCACTCTCCCACAAATTGACTACGCTTTTTCTACCTGCAAAAAGTCCAACTCCACCGGGGTTTCACGCCCAAAGAAGTTGACCATCACGCGCACCTTGGCGCGCTCCATATCGATCTCCGAAACCGTGCCGCGGAAATCGTTGAACGGACCATCCACAATGCGCACACGCTCACCCTGCTTGAAGGTGACCTTGATGCGCGGGGCTTCCGCTTCCATACGCTTGACGATCTGCGAAACCTCTTCTGGGCGCAGGGGGAGCGGGGTATTGCCCTGGCCGACGAAACTGGTGACGCCGGGTGTGTTGCGCACCACGTACCAGGACTCTTCAGACAGGATCATATTGACCAGGATATAGCCGGGGAAGACGCGGCGCTCAACAGTGCGCCGCTTGCCTTCTTTGACCTCAATTTCCTCTTCGGTGGGCACAACCACATCAAAGATGAGGTTCTTCATGCCCATCGATTCAATGCGCTGCTCCAGGTTGTGGCGCACCTTGTTCTCGTAGCCCGAGTAGCAGTGCACTACGTACCAGGCACGCCCATCGGCATGCTCGCCCTCTACAGCGGGCACCTGGCTGAAGTCAGGCACATCGTCGCCGCCATCGCGAGAGAACTCATCCGCCATGCGGCGCGTGGTCTGCGGGCGCGGCTTGTCTTCCTGCACAGGGCCCGGCTCTTCAGCCACAGGCTCTGGGGCCGGCGCTTGCTCCTGGAGAGTTTCCACCTCAGCGGTGGCGATCTCAGGCGCGGCTTCAGGCTCAGCCTGGGCAGGCTGGCTGTCAGCCAGTGTTTCCTCTGGCTGTGGCTCGCCGTCTTGCGGCGTCAGTGGGGCTTGCGCCGACTCAAATTCTTCTGACATGGTTATTACCCTACTGCCGGCCCGTTAGTACAACAGCCAGCGGAAAAAACTACCGAACAGCGTGTCCAACCCACCCAGGATGATGGCCATGATGATCATCACAATGATGACGATGCGGGTCAGCGCCAGCGCCTCCGCGCGGGTGGGCCAGGATACTTTGCGCAACTCAGCGATGGTTTCACGGAACCAACGCTGAATGGCGTTGGGTTGGCGAACCTGAGTTTGGTTAGTCATGCCAATCTCCTTCAAGCAAGCAGCCAATCTGCTTGCGGATACGTTTCAGGCAGGCGAGACAGGAATCGAACCCGCAACCCCCGGTTTTGGAGACCGGTGCTCTGCCAATTGAGCTACTCGCCTAAGCCAGATGCGCGCCATAAAGGCGCGCACCCGGAAAACTACTTGGTTTCGCGGTGCAGGCGATGCACTTTGCAGCGCGGGCAGAATTTCTTCATTTCCAACCGCGCTTGGTCATTGCGGCGACTCTTCTCAGAGGTGTAGTTACGCTCACGGCACTCAGTGCACTCCAGAGTGATAACCACACGTACGCCTTTCTTACCAGCCATGTAAAGCTCCTAAACTACCAGTCCCTTAGGACAAGATCTGGGTGATGACGCCAGCACCCACGGTGAGGCCGCCTTCACGAATGGCGAACTTGGAGCCCTGCTCCAAGGCCACCGGGGTCTGCAACTGCACCTGCAGGTTCACGTTGTCGCCCGGCATCACCATCTCCACACCGTCCGGCAGCGTCACTTCACCCGTCACATCCAACGTGCGAATGTAGAACTGCGGCTTGTAACCCGTGAAGAAGGCTTTGTGACGTCCGCCCTCTTCCTTCTTCAGCACATACACTTCGCTCATGAACTTGGTGTGCGGCTTGATGCTGCCCGGCTTGGCCAATACCATGCCGCGCTCCACACCTTCACGGTCCACACCACGCAGCAGCAGGCCGGCGTTGTCACCCGCCATGCCCTCATCCAGCTGCTTGTGGAACATTTCAATACCGGTCACGACGGTGCTGCCCGGCTGCTCACGCAGGCCCACAATGTCCACCGCGTCGTTCAGCTTCACTACACCGCGGTCAATGCGGCCGGTCACTACGGTGCCACGACCCTTGATCGAGAACACGTCTTCGATCGACATCATGAACGGCTTGTCGGTCTCGCGGGTCGGCTCCGGAATGTACTCATCAATCACGCGCAGCAGCTCACGGATGGGAGCATACTCTTCGGCGTCGGGGTCGGTGGAGGTGCTCTCCAGGGCCTTCAACGCAGAACCGCGCACGATCGGGGTCTCGCTGCCAGGGAAGCCCTGGCTGGTGAGCAGCTCGCGCAGCTCCAGCTCGACCAGCTCCAGCAGTTCGGGGTCGTCCATCATGTCAACCTTGTTCAGGAAGATGACAATGCTGGGCACTTCCACCTGGCGAGCCAGCAGGACGTGCTCGCGGGTCTGGGGCATGGGGCCGTCGGGGGCCGCTACCACCAGGATGGCGCCGTCCACCTGGGCTGCACCGGTGATCATGTTCTTGATGTAGTCGCGGTGACCCGGCATGTCCACGTGGGCGTAGTGACGCTTTTCGGTCTCGTACTCCACGTGAGTGATGTTGATGGTGATACCGCGCTCTTTCTCTTCCGGCGCATTGTCGATCTGGTCGTAGCCGCGGAACTCAGCCTTGCCCATCAGAGCCGCTACTTTGGTGATCGCCGCCGTCAAGGTCGTCTTGCCGTGGTCGATGTGTCCCATCGTTCCCACATTCAAGTGCGCCTTGCTGCGATCAAACTTTGACTTCGCCATTCTTACTGTCTCCTTAATTACCTGACCTTCAAATTATTTCTTTACTTCCAGAGCCCTCAATGGGGATTGAACCCATGACCTCATTCTTACCAAGAATGCGCTCTACCACTGAGCTATGAGGGCTGGCGAGCGGCTGCGCCGCTTGCCAGGGTGATTGCTTCGCAATCACCACGCGCTGCAGCGTGCTTCACGCTCCTATTGGAGTTCGCAAAAATAAAAGCGGACTCCACGTAGTGGGCAGAGAGGGATTCGAACCCCCGAAGGCGTACGCCATCTGATTTACAGTCAGACCCCGTTGGCCACTTGGGTATCTGCCCATGATTCCGCGCAACGCACGCACATTGCAGTGCCCTATGCTTGCGTTGCGCGGAAGCCGACGACGGGAATCGAACCCATAACCTACCGCTTACAAGGCGGTTGCTCTGCCGTTGAGCTACGTCGGCGTGTTATTCCGTTTTGTTAACTTAACTGCGCACAGGCGCGCAGAGCTTACCAAGGGCCACCCTCCTGCTGCCGAGAGTGCTTGGCAAGAGCGCAAGTTTATCCGCGTTGGCGGGCTGAGTCAATGCTGGAATCGGAAAATTAGGCTCTTCGGGACCAAAAATAGAACAGGAGCACCGCCAGGGTGCTGTCATTATCCAGTACAGCCCCCTCGATCGCCGTCGAGAGGTAGCTGGTGGGCGCAAACCCGGCCAGACGAATAGCTATAGCCAGCCCCAGCAGAAGTAGCAGCACCGCTATATTGGCAACCACGAACTTGTCCTGATACAGCTTGGCAAGGGCGCCAGCAAGCGTATTGCCCGGCCTGGCCGACAGAAACGATGAGAGGACTCCACCCCAGTTATCGGCATTGGAATAGGCCACCGCGATCAAGGCGCCCGGCACCCCGGCGGAACTGAACCCCAGGCGCAGCATCACAAAATGGACCAGCGGGCCAACCAGCGTACCCAGCACGGTACCCAGCCAGAAGGTCTCGGCATGTGACTTGCGCCGCGCTCGCAGCCGGCCCACCAGCATACCCAGCGAGGCACCAATCGTATCGCCGTAACCAACAATGAAGCGGCTAAGGCCTTCAAGCACAGGATTGCCGAAGCTAAAGTAACGGTCCAGCATCCAACCCACGAGGAGGCCAGCCGCCCAGCCTACAAGAAGCCACTTGGAATACGCTAGATAGTCACGCACACGGACGTCGCTCATGGAAACTCTCTAGGCAGAGAAACCGCGCGCTTGCCACACCATATAGAGCGCCACTGAGCCAGCCACGGCGGCATTGAGCGACTCGACCTGGCCGCTCATCGGCAGGCGCAGCAACCCGTCGCACGATTCGCGCACCAGGCGACGCATCCCCTCGCCCTCGCTGCCCACGACGAGCGCGATCGGCATATTCAGCTTGAGGCGGCCCAACGGCTGCGCTTCCTGGCCGCCGTCGAGCCCAATGACCCAGACGCTTTCGCGCTTAAGCTCATCGATGGCTTGGGCTAGGTTGTGCTGTGCGATCAGCAAGTGCTCGCACGCGCCCGAAGACGCATTCACCACCGCCGGCGTAATGGTGGCCGTGCGCCGCTGCGGGATGATGACGCCGTGCACACCCACCGCTTCGGCGGTGCGCAGCAAAGTGCCAAAGTTCTGTGGGTCTTGCAAAGTATCGAGAATCAGAAAGAAGGGCGGCTGGGCGGAGGATTTGGCTTTCTCCAACAACTGGCCCATGTGAGCATACGGATACTCTTCGGCTTGCAGCGCCACCCCTTGGTGGTGTCCGTCTATGTAGCCGTCCAGCTCGCCGCGGCGCACCTGCTGCACTTGCAACTTGGCAGCCCGCGCCAGGCGCTGGATCTCTTGCAGGCGCGGGCTGGGCTGCACCCCTTCGGCGATCTTCAGGCTATACAGCCGCCGCCGGCCCGCCCGCAGGGTTTCATAGACTGCGTTGCGGCCGTAGACCCATTCTCTCACATTAGCCCCAGCGCCACGAGGTGCCGCCAGCGCTGTCTTCCACCACGACGCCGAGTGCGGCCAGACGGTCACGAATGGTGTCGGAGAGTTGCCACTGCTTTTGGGTACGCAGCTGAACGCGAGCCTCCAGAAGTGCAGCAATGATGCTTGCAACATCATTGCCTGCAGCCGCCTTGAGTCCGGCCGAAATGGCCGCGTCAGCAATTTCAGCTTGCAGGCTAGCCGCCAGGTCAGCAAACGGAGCGGCGTCCACGTTCTTCTGTGCACGCTCCAAACGCAAGCCCAACACCCCGGCCAGCTCACGTAGCACATCCTGTGCTGGCTTGAGCTCGGAATCGGTGGCGCCAGTATCCCGCGTCTGGTTGATCAGGCGCACCAGATCGAACAACACGGCTAATGCGGCCGCTGAGTTGAAATCATCGTCCATCGCCGCGGTGAACTTGCCCAGCGCGGCCTCGGCTTCGGTCTGCAGGCTACTCAACGCATCCGCGGCAGCGCCATTGGCGCCCGGCAGCGCCGGGTTGAGCCCGCTGCGCAGGCGCTCCAGACCGCGGCCTGCCGCCTCGACCACTTCATCACTGTAGGTGAGCGGGCGGCGATAGCTGGTGTTCAGGATCATCATGCGCAGCACGTCTGGCTCATGGTTGGCGACAAAATCAGTGATGGTGATCAGGTTGCCCAGCGACTTGGACATCTTCTCGCCCGAGAGCTGCATCATCCCGTTGTGCATCCAATAGCGCGCAAACGGCTTATGGCTCAGGCTCTCGCTCTGGGCGATCTCGTTCTCATGATGAGGAAAGATCAGGTCGTTGCCGCCCCCATGAATATCGATCTGCTCGCCCAGATGGCGAAACACCATGGCCGAGCATTCAATATGCCAGCCGGGGCGGCCAGGGCCCCAGGGGCTGTCCCAGGCCGGCTCGCCGGGTTTGGCGGCCTTCCATAGCGCGAAGTCCATGGGGTGTTCTTTGCGCTCGTCTACATTGATGCGGGCGCCGGCGTTCATGTCTTCCAGCTTGCGATGCGAGAGCTTGCCATAATCATCATCGCTCTCCACGCGGTAGTACACATCGCCTTCAGCGGCATACGCATGCCCGGAGTCGATCAAGCCGCCCACCATCTCAATGATGGCAGGGATCTCCTCTGTGGCTCGCGGATAGACCGTGGCGGGCAGCACGTTCAGCTCGCGCAGGTGCTGGGCATATTGTTCAATGTAACGCTCGGCCAGGTGCAGTGGCTCTTCGCCCGAGTCGTTGGCGCGCACGATGATCTTGTCGTCCACATCGGTGTAGTTCATGGCATGGCGCACCTGATAGCCGCGATATTCGAGATAGCGGCGCACAATATCAAACACCAGGCTGGACATGGCGTGGCCAATGTGGGCATTGTCGTACACTGTAGGGCCGCACACATACATGCTGACCTGGCCTGGGGTCAACGGTTCGAATGCTTCGCTTTGACGCGTGAGTGTGTTGTAGATGCGTAGAGTCATGTTTAGTTCTTTGACGGCTTGTTGTTGCGGCGGTTGCGCCCGTTCTCTGGCTTGGCAAACACCATGCGGCCGGCGGCCGTCTGCAGCACCTTGGTCACCGAAGCCTGCACGGTTTGGCCAATATACTCACTGCCATCCTGGATGACCACCATGGTGCCATCGTCCAGGTAACCAACGCCCTGGCGCGGCTCACGGCCGGTCTGGATCACTTTCACGGCCAGCTCTTCGCCGGGCAAAAAGATGGTCTTGACCGCGTTGGCAAGCTCATTGATGTTCAGGATGGTCACACCCTGCAGTTCGGCCACCCGGTTGAGGTTGAAGTCATTGGTCAGCACGGGGGCATGCATCTGGCGCGCCAGGATGACCAACTTGTCGTCCACATTGCGCGTGCCTTCCACGTCCACATCGCTGATGCGCACGCCCAATCTGGCGTCTTTCTGCAGCGAGGCAACCACCTCGAGGCCGCGGCGGCCGCGTTGGCGACGCAGCTTGTCGCCGGAGTCGGCGATGTGCTGCAGCTCGTTCAGTACAAAGCGCGGGATGATCAGCGCCCCAGGCACGAAGCCGGTGCGGGCAATATCCACAATGCGTCCGTCAATGATCACGCTGGTATCCATCAAAATGCTGGTGCCGTTCTCGCTGCCGCTGCGGGTGCGCCCTTCAGGCGTTGCACCGCGGCTGGGAAGATTCAAAAACGAGAGGATGTCATTCTGGCGCGAGATAAAAACCGTCACGCCGAAATAACTGATAACCACCGCGAAGACCAGCGGCAGGATCTGGCTGAACGGCCGCGGCAGCAGAGAAAGCGGGAAGGCCAGCAAGCCTGCGATCACCAAGCTGATGATCAGGCCAAACAGGCCAGCCAACAATGCCCGGGACGAGATCTGCGCCAACATGCGCCGCACTGCCCGGAAAGGATGCACAGTAATGTAAGGAGTAAGAACCAGGCCAACCAAGGCCCCCACCAGGCCAAAAATACGGGCAAACTGCTGCGGGTCTTCACCGGAGAGGTTGGCAAATTCCACGCCTCCGTATACACCCAGGGCTCCGAACCCCAGCATGCCTATCAATCGCAAGACGAAACTAACGCTCATTCGGCTCCAGTTCTTTGCCTAATGCAAACAGCGCTCCCAGGAGCGCTCATGCCAAACCCAAAGGCAAAAACTCAGCCGCCGGCGGTTGTTCAGTTACTTTTGCTCATGTGCTGTTTCGGTAAGACCAAATGAGTGCATATGCCGGCCAAGGGTCAGGCCCGAGGCAAAAATAAGTGCGAGGATCAAAAAAGTGAAACAGCTTACCTATCTTAGCACGCCGCGCGGAGGCATGTCAAATAAGCAAGCCGCTGACCGATTTAAGAATTCTCTGAGGGAATTTTGGTAGGATACAGCCCATCTATTTATTATGGCTTCCGACCACATCATCCACATTAGCGAGGCTGATTTCCATAGACAGGTGCTGGAGCATTCGCTTCAGCAGCCTGTCGTGGTGAGCTTTTGGGCGGAGTGGTGCATTCCCTGCCGGACTCTGGATCGCATTCTGGAACGCTTAGCCCAGGAGGCTGGCGGCGCCTTCCGCCTCGCTAAACTGGATGTCGATGCCAATCAACGCCTGGCTGCGCAACTACACGTCAAGGATATCCCCGCGGTCAAAGCGTTCCGCAACGGCCAGATGGTGGCGGAGTTTAACGGTATGCAACCCGAAGCAAGGCTGAGCGAATTCCTGCAGGCGCTTGGCCCCAGCAGCTATGACCTGCAAGTCGGCCGCGCCGAGCACTTGCTGTCATTGCAAGACTGGCCAGCGGCGGAGCAGGCCTTCCGCCTCATTCTCGATAATGACTCTGATCACCCGCAGGCCCTGCTAGGCCTTGCTAAGGCGCTGTTAGTTCAAGGTGATTTCGCCGGCGCGCTGCCCATTCTGCGCGCTTTCCCGGTCAGCAAGCTGTACGGCCTGGCCGAACAGCTCATCCCACTCGCACAGGCCATGGCCGATGACGCCAATGGGGACCTGGGCGAGGACGAATGGAGCGCGCTACTCACCAACAGTTTGCGCCTGGTGGGCCGCGGCCAACTGGAAGCCGCCATGGACGGCCTGCTTGAACTCCTGCGTGAAAACAAGCGCTACGCTGCCGGCCTGGCTCACCGCTGCGCACTGGGCATATTGGCCCTGCTGGGCGAGCACAACCTACAAACCCAAACCTACCGCAAAGAGCTGGCATCCCTGCTCTTCTAACCCATGAGCGAACAACAAAACACTGACACCGTCACCCCACTGGTTGCGCGCTATCTTGACATTGAGCAGGTTACCCAAGGCGGCGGCAGGCTGCCTTACACCGTGCGTTACAGCGGCAAACTACGCATCAACTCGGAGCGCACGCACCGCGAGCTGACCGCTGCGCTCAAAGCTCAAAAGCTCAACGTATTCCTGAGGGAAGACAAAGGGCAACACGAGATCCTGATGGTGCCAGCCGGGCCGCGTCCACCACGCTCCAACCCCTGGGTAAACCTTGCTTTCTTCCTGCTGACCCTGGCCAGCGTAGTGTTCACCGGCGTCTTATACGAACTGGGTGAGCACACTCCCGCAAATCTGAACGAGTGGCTGGCAGCGCTCCCCAGTGGACTGCCTTTCGCCGCCGCGCTCTTAAGCATCTTGCTGGCGCATGAGTTTGGGCACTACTTAGCGGCGCGCTATCACGGCACCGAAGTCACCCTCCCTTACTTCTTGCCGTTCCCTTTCAGCCCCTTTGGTACGCTGGGTGCGTTCATTCGATTGAAAGAGCAGCCACTCAATAAAAAAGTGCTGTTTGATATCGGCATCGCCGGCCCGTTGGCCGGGCTTGTGGTTGCCATCCCAGTGCTGCTGATCGGCTTGCGTCTTTCAGAGCTAAACCAACTCCCTGCCTTCATACCCGCCGGCGACGCAATCAGCCTGGAGGGCAACTCGATCCTCTACCTGGCTTCCAAGTACCTCATCTTTGGGCAGTGGCTACCCGCCCCCGAGAGCTACGGCGGCCTGCACCCCATCGTGTATTGGCTGCGCTACATCTTCACTGGCCAACCCACTCCCCTCGGCGGCATGGATGTATTCCTGCATCCGGTGGCGTGGGCTGGATGGGCGGGTTTGCTGGTCACCGCCTTCAACCTGGTGCCCGCCGGGCAACTGGATGGCGGGCACATTCTGTACGCACTAATGGGCAAGCGCATGCGTGTGCTGTGGCCGTTCATTCTCGCCGGCCTGGCCATTCTCGGATTCTTTTATTCCGGCTGGTGGATCTGGGTGTTCCTGATCTTCTATATGGGCCGCACCAACGCCGAACCGCGCGATGACGTTACTCTGCTAGATACGGGCCGCAAGATTCTTGCATGGATTGGGATCCTCATAATGATCCTGGTATTCACGCCGATCCCCCTGCGTCTGATCCAAGGGCCGTTTGGCGGGCCTTGATCAAGGCCGCGCTTCTACTATCACCTGTACATCCGCAATTTCCGCACCCAAGCTGTAGACCCAGAAGTCAAAGCCTGTTTCGCCGTTGCTATTCTCCCAGCGCCGTACGCCCACTGGCTGGCCCGCGGCATCATACGCCACAGCCATCACCCATAGGCTGCTGGCCTGGCCGGCCAAACTTACCTGGCCTTGCACCCGGACTGCGGCAGGGTCCTCTGCGCTGGCGCTCCAGCCAAAATCTACGCTGTCTATACGCACATACAACGCTTCGTCGCTCTGTACCCAAAAAGCAGAAGTGACCTCTGCCTGGGCGCTGGCCCAATTGGCCGGTGGGCTGGCGCTGTAGGCCACCAACGGCATCGCCGCGCCAATGGGCAGTAAGTTGAGCGGGGGTACAGCTTCAATAAGCGCCATTTCGGCGCCATCGGCGCTGAGCAAGCGCACAAAACCGGTCACGTTCTCCATGGGCTGCTCGCCATCGTTGACCACCAGCACCAGGCACCACAATTCGCCAGCCGCAGTGGAATAGCACCGCGGCGGATGCATGCTGGCGGGCACAGGCGTGATCTGCGGCACTGGGGTAGTGGACGCCCCTGCGCCGGAGGGCACCAGTAGTTGGGCGCCTGGCGACAGGGCCTGCGGATTGATGCCCGGATTGGCCGCCAGTAAAGCATTGAGCGTGATGTTGAAACGCGCCGCGATCGCAAACAAGGTGTCATTCTGCACAACCGTATACATATGCGGGGTAGGCGTAGGCAGCTCGAACTCTAGTGTTACCTCTCCCGGGGTGGCCGTTGCGGTGGCAAGCGAATATTCAGTGATCTCAGCAGAGGGCTGGGGAGTGCTTTCCTGCGCCGCGCCTGTACAAGCTGCCAATAAAAGCGAGAAAACAAGCACCAAAGCTGCAATGATAGGGCGTTGCACGGAAAAAATTATATCAACCGGGCTTTCTTGTCCGCCGTGAGGCCGTGTGCTAGACTCACGCCCAATGGCGCTTACCAAGGACCAGATGCTGCAAGAGGCGGTTGAAGCCGGGCAATCCGGCGATTCAGCCCGTGCTCGCGAGCTGTTGCTCGCCCTAATGCGAACAGACAATCGCGAGCCGCTCTACTGGCTGCTGATGAGCACTGCAGTCGAATCCCGCCAGGAGCGCGTTTATTGCCTGCACAACGTGCTCTTTTTGGACCCTGACAACAGCGCCGCCCGACACGACCTGGAACTGCTAGGCGCAGACATCCCAGAACACGGCGTGCCCGCCTTCGTGCCGGAGGACCAGGGTGAATGGCAAACCAGCGAGATCGCTGCGCCCAAGGTGCGCAAACGCCGCAAGCGCCGCGTAGACCAGGCCTGGTCGGCTGGCTGGGTACTGGGCACCCTCCTCGGCGGCATTGCGCTGATCGCAGCCGTCTTTTACGCCACCCAGCAAGGCATCATTCCCAATTTCGTCAACACAGCCACCCCTGGCGGCTCTCCGGTGGCGACCCGCACCGCGGCAGGCACGCCCCAGCCCACCGCCACGCGCCAGATCGTGGTGGCGCCACGTGACCCGCGGGAACTGCTGCAGGCCACCTACACCGCCACGCCGCGCTATCTGGCCACACCGCATGCAGACAGCGCCGTCTTCAGTGATGCGCTGGCTGCCTACGACGCCAAACAGTGGGCGCAAGCGGCCAGCCTGTTTGAAAGCTACCTGGCACAAAACCCACAAGCCGCAGACGCGGCCTATTACCTGGGCCAGAGCCGCCTGCAAAATGGCGACCTGCCCGCGGCCATGGCTGCCTATGAACAGGCCATCGCCATCAACGCCTCCTTCGCCTACGGTTATCTGGGCCGCGCCCGTGCCCTGATCGCGCAGGATGCGAGCACTGCCAGCATCCTGACGGATCTGAACACCGCTCTGCTGCTTGACGCCAACCTGGTAGAAGGCTATCTGGAGCGCTCTGCGTATAACCTCAGCCGCGCCAACCCGAATCAGGCCCTGGTGGATGTGCAGGCTGCAGAAGCGATCGCGCCCAACAATGCCGTGGTGCTAAATCAGAAGGCGCAGATCTACCTGGTGCGCGGCGAATATCAAAATGCCCTCGAAACCGCACTGCGCGCCCAGGAGATCGATCTGACTCTCCTGCCCAGCTATCTCACCATCGCCAACGCCCAGCAAGGCCTAGGGCTCTACTCCGAATCCGTGCAAACCTTGCAGCTGTACCTGGGCTTTGAAGGCGAGGACGGGCGCGGCTGGGAGTTGCTTGGCCTGGCGCACCAGCTCAACGGCAACGAATCCTTTGCCCGTGAGGCCTTTGAACGCGCCCTGGAGTACGACCCCAACCTGCCCTCGGCGGCATACTATCGTGGCATCCAGCAGTTGGAAGCCGGGCAGAACGAAGCGGCCCTAAGCGATTTCCGCGTGGCGGTCGCCGGGGCGGCTGACTGGTTTGAAGCCCGCGTCTACCTGGCGCAGGCCCTGCTGCTGACCGGTAACCCCAGCAGCGCCTTTTTTGAGGTGAACGCGGGGGCGCCACTAGCTAAATCTGATAGCCAGCGCGCTCAGCTGTTTTACTGGCGGGCCACCGCGCTAGAAGCGCTCAATCAGGCCGATAATGCGCTGCCTGACTGGCAAAGCCTACTCAACTTGCCCGCCTCAGCCATGCCTACGGAGTGGCGCCAGCAAGCCGAAGAGCGCACAAGCCCCTAAAGCAAGCCGTCTTGCAAAGCCCCAAACGCAGGGCTATAATCTCGCCGTTAAGGTTTTAGAGAAGATGCCAGTTTATACATACCGCTGTGATAACTGCGGCCATGAGTTTGACCGCCAGCAAAGTTTTGAAGACAGCCCGCTCAAAGTATGCCCTGAGTGCCGCAAGCACACGCTCAACAAGGTGTATCGCGCGGCGGGTGTGGTGTTTAAGGGCTCGGGCTTTTATGTGACGGACAAAAGCCGCAAAGCCGCCAGCCCTGCGCCTACTAATGGCAAAAAGGCCAAGGAAACTACGAGCACGAGCTCAGGCACAGAAGCTAAAGGCGAAACCAAGACCGAGAAACCGACTGCCAAGCCAAAATCTGACGACTAAAAAAGAGCGCTGCAATGCAGCGCTCTTTTTTTATTGTTGCAACGTGCATGCTACTCGAGCATGCGCATGGCTTCTTCAGAGGTGATCTTGCCGCTGTCCAGATCCTCCAGGATCTTGCGGCGCTCCTCCTCGCTCAGCGTGGTGGCGCTGTCCTTGCCGGGCTCATAGCCCAGGGCACGGATGACCTCGTGCAGACGGCTGCGAATGGTGGGATAGGAGAGTTTGAACTCCTCCTCCATGCGCGTGATCTTGCCCTCATTGCGCACAAACGCTTCCACGAAGTGGAGCTGTTGGGCGCTGAGGCGCGAGAAGGGGCCGGATTCAAAGCGGCCTTCGATCGCCGTCTCGCACTCACGGCAGACCAAGCGGGTGAGCGTGAGCTCACCCTGGCACACGGGGCAGGCATGCGGGGCTGAATGCATGCGCTGATTATATACCGCCCGTACAGGCTAAGCCTGAGTTCAAAAGATATTGTTGCTGGGAAATGGGTGGGGGTTAAAAGTTATTACTAACAACTTTTGTCAAGGTATTGCTGTGTGATTAGGCTGTGGCGCGCTGTTGGGCGGCCTCCGCAAGCACGGCCAGCATTTCGTCGTGAATGTGGGTGTTGCTGACACAGGCCGACTGCTGCATATCCATGCTGACGGTCTGCCCACCCGGCTGGGTAAAGCGGCCGCCGGCTTCTTCGACGATGAGGCGGGCAGCAGCCATGTCCCAGGCGAAGAGCTTGAACTCCCAATAGCCATCCAGGCGGCCAGCGGCCACATAGGCCATATCCAGCGCGGCCGAGCCGGCCCGGCGGATACCCTGAGCCTTGCGTACAAAGAAGCTGAGCTCAACCGAGTTGTTGTGCGGGCTGGTATGGCTGTCATACGGGAAGCCGGTGGCCAGCAGGCTGGTGGCCAACACCTGGGCCTGACTCACCTGCAGCTGCTGCGTGCCGCTGGTTTTGGTCAGAAAGGCGCCTTGGCCTGCCTTGGCGGTAAACAGTTCATCACGAAGGGGGTCGTAGACGACACCGACCAAGGGCTGGGCATCTTTATACAGCGCGATCGAGACGGCAAACATGGGGAACTGGTGGGCGTAGTTGGTAGTGCCATCCAGCGGGTCCACATACCAGGCGTAACCGTCTTTACCTTCGCGGCGGCTGCCTTCCTCGCCCATGAGGCCATGGTCCGGGAAGGCGGCGGTGAGGCGCGCAACGATCAGCTTCTCGGAGGCACGGTCATACTCTGTGACCCAATCCACCGCGGAGCTTTTGTGGTCAATGGTCTTCTGCTTATCAAAGCCTTCAAGCAGCAGCGCACCCGCCTCTCGGGCACAACTAACGGCCAATGCTAAATACTGCTCCAGTTGTTCAGGAGTTATGTTTGCTTGCACACAAGCCTCGGTTCTTATTGTTTGGCGCTGACGATCGAGCGCAGATAGGCCTGCACGGCTTCGGTTTTGGGCAGACGCAAGGCGCGGCTGGCGACATCTTTGCACTCTTCTATTGAGAAGCGGCGGATGAGATCCTTTACCTCGGGCACGCTGACCGGCGACATGCTGAACTCATCCAGCCCCATGCCGAGCAACAGGGGCACGGCCAGCGGTTCGCCCGCAAATTCGCCGCACACGCCGACCCATTTGCCCTGGGCATGAGCGGCGTCAATGGTGAGCTTGATCAGGCGCAGCACGCTGGGATGGAAGGGGCTGGCGATATTGACGACGCGCTCATTGGTGCGGTCAACCGCCATGGTGTACTGGGTCAGGTCGTTGGTGCCGATGCTGAAGAAATCCACCAGCGGGGCAATGTGATCGGCCACCAGCACAGCCGAGGGCACCTCGATCATGATGCCGAATTGCAAGGTCTGGCAGAACGGCACTCCTTCGGCGGTCAGCTCTTCCTGCGCTACGCGCAGCAAGGCACGCGCCTGTTCGACCTCAGTGAGGCGCGAGACCATGGGGACCATGATGCACAGGTCAGTATCCACTCCCGCTTTGAGCAAGGCGCGAAACTGGGAGAGCAGCAGGTCGGGGCGCTCGCTCATCATGCGGATGGCGCGCCAGCCCAGGAAGGGATTGGCCTCAGTCTTGAAGCCAAGATAGTCCACCGATTTGTCGCCGCCAATATCCAGCGTGCGCACAACGATCGGCTTGCCGCGCATCACGTCAAAGATCTCGCGGTAGGCGTTGGTCTGCTCGAACTCAGTCGGCATGGCATGCCGGTCGAGGAACAGGAACTCGGTGCGGAACAAGCCGACGCCCTCGGCGCCGTACTCCAACGCCTGCAACGCGTCTTGCGCGTTGCCAATGTTGGCCACTACTTCGACCTGGTGGCCGTCAGTCGTAGTGGCGGTTTCCTGGCTGCGGGCTTTGGCAGCAGCCCGCTTGGCCTGCAGGCGGGTTTGCTCCGCCTGAAAGGCTTCCAGCTTGTCAGCCGAGGGGTCGAGCAGCACTTCGCCGGTGCGGCCATCCACCACGCCGAGGGTGGAATGCTCGACCGCGGCGAGGTCCACCGGCGCGCTGACGATGGCAGGAATGCCCATGCTGTTGGCGAGGATGGCGGTATGCGACGTAGGCCCACCCTGGACGGTGACGAGGGCCAGCAGCTTGCTACGCTCAAATTGCACGGTATCGGAAGGAGTCAGGTCTTCGGCGAAGACGATGACCGGCTCATCAGGAAAATCCTTGACTTCAGTATCAACGCCGAGCAGGAGGTGCACCAGGCGACGGCCGACATCACGCAGGTCAATGGCGCGGGCCTGAAAATACTCGTCCTCGATGGCAGCCAGCTCAGCGGCGGCCTCTTGCACGGCTTCATCCACGGCGGCTTCGGCGCAGATCAGCTCCTCACGCACGCGGCGGGTGATGGCTTTCAGTAGCTCGGGGTCCTCTAGAAACATCTGGTGGGCTTCGAAGATAGCCGCTTCATGCTGGCCAATCTCGGCGTGGGCTTTCTCTTGCAGGCCGGCCAACTGCTGGACAGCAATATGCTTGGCCGCTTCAAAACGGGCCAGCTCTTTCTGCACGTCTGAAACCGTGCGGCGCACGATGTGCGCCGTTTGGGGGTGGTAGACCCACGGCTTGCCAATCGCTATGCCGTTGGCAGCCGGCACCCCTTTGAACATCAGGTTTTCAAGCGTGGTTTCCATTCATCACTCACAAAGCCATAAGATGCGGCCGTTCACACACCGCGCTCAGGTCATCCAGGAAAGCGGCAGCCACCGCGCCATCGATCACCCGGTGATCCACCGAAAGGGTGAGCGTGGCAATGGGCCGGACGCTGGCCTGACCTTGCGCATCTGGCACCAGGCGGCGGGAGGCGCGCCCGATGGCCAGAATACCAACCTGCGGCGGGTTGATGATTGCGGTGAAGCGATCGACCCGGAACATGCCGAGGTTGGAGATTGTAAACGTTGCTCCTTGCAGATCAGCGGGCTTCAGCTTACCACTACGGGCGCGGCTTGCCAAATCATTTACTTCGGCGGCCAGCTGGCGCACACTCTTGTGATCAGCATTGTGAATGACGGGGACGATCAGGCCCTCATCCAGCGCTACGGCGAGGCCAAGGTTGATGTCTTGATATTGCAAGACTTCGCCCTGCCCCAGGTGGCTGTTGAGTTTGGGATTGCGCAGCAGGGTCCAGGCCACGGCTTTGGCGAGCACCGCGGTGAGGGTGACTTTGGCGTCACCATCTACGGCGGTGCGATTGGCTTCAGCAACCATATCGTTGAGGGCGCTCATGTCCGCATCCACCTGGAAGTAGATATGCGGCGCCTCTTGCATGCTGCGCTGCAGATTGTCGGCAATGGTGCGGCGCATCTGGGTGAAGGGGATGCGTAGCACGCCGCCCGGCTGGGCCGGGGCGGCCGTGTGTGGGCGGGCAGCGGGAGCAGCCTGTGCAGCCTGCACATCGGCGGCCTGGACACGGCCATGCGGGCCACTGCCGCGCACGCTTGCCAGCGGGATGTTGCGCTGGCTGGCCAGCTTGCGGGCGGCCGGGGTGGCGCGCACCTTGGCGCCGCTGCCCACCGCCGGAGCCGCTGTCTCCGAGGCCAGCTGGCCCGCGCCAAGGTAGCTCTCAACATCTCGGCGGGTAATACGCCCGCCCACCCCACTGCCGCGCACGGCGGCCAGATCCACGCCGTGTTCGCTGGCCACTTTGGCGGCCAGGTCAGACACGGGCGCTACGCGGCCGTCGGCAGCGGGCGGCTGGTAGGCAGGGGTTGGGGAAGCTGGCTGTTGCGCGGTTTGGGGGAGGGGGTGGTCGATACTACTTGATTTTTGCGCCGCGTCAGGGGTGGCGGCAGCGTGTGGGGCTGCGAGGGCCTTGGCGGGCGCATCAGGAGCTTTCTCGCCCGGCTCCAGGATGTACGCAATGACAGTGGTGACCGGAACGGTTTCACCGGCGGCATAGCCTGCCCCGCTGAACACGCCAGCGGTGGGAGCTTCGATCTCCATGTTGATCTTGTCGGTAGTGACCTCGGCGATGGGGTCGCCCTGCTCCACCGACTGGCCGTCTTTGACCAGCCAGGAGACGATCTGGCTGGTCTCCTGGTTAAAACCAAAAACGGGCATGATGACTTCTTTGGCCATTAGTATTCCCCGCGCACAAGCTTGCGCGCTTCGGCCACGATGTTCTCGACCTGCGGCACGGCGTGATACTCCAGATTGCGGTTGTAGGGAATGGGGATGTCGAGGCCGGCCAGGCGGCGCACCGGGGCTTCGAGGTAATCGAAGGCTTCGCTTTCGACGATGCGCGAGACGAGCTCGGCGCCGTAGCCGCTGGTCTTGACCGCTTCGTGCACTACGAGCGCTTTGCCAGTCTTGATCACTGACTGGATCATCAGACTGTCGTCAAACGGGTTGAGGGTACGCGGATCGACGATCTCGATCTCGATACCCTCTTTGGCCAACTCTTCAGCAGCTTGTTTGGCGCGCTGCACCATGATGGAAGTGGCAACCACGGTGAGATGTTTGCCCTCACGTACGATGTTGGGTTCGCCCAGGGGAATGGTGTAGGGCTCCTCGGGCACAGGGCCGCTGATCTTATAGAGCAGCTTATGCTCAACGAAGATGACCGGGTTCTCGTCCTGAATGGCAGCCATGAGCAAGCCCTTGGCGTCATACGGAGAGCTGGGCATGACGACTTTGAGGCCGGGCACATGCGTGAACCAAGTCTCGAGGCTTTCGGAGTGCTGGGCGGCCGCGCCGGTGCCGGAGCCGCCGGGCGTGCGCAGCACCATGGGCACGGTGGCCTTGCCGCCGAACATGAAACGCACCTTGGCGGCCTGGAGCACCAACTGCTCCATGCCCAAAGTGATGAAATCCATGAACTGGATCTCGCCCACCGGGCGCATGCCGGTGAGGGCGGCGCCCACGCAAGCGCCCACGATGGCGGCTTCGGAAATGGGTGTGTCGATCACGCGCTCACCGCCGAACTGGGCGTGCATGCCGGCGGAGACGCCAAAGGCGCCGCCGTACACGCCAATGTCCTCACCGATCAGGAAGACGCGTTCATCAGCCTGCATGGACTGGGTGAGCGCTTCACGCACGGCTTCGACGTACGTGATCTCACGCGTGCCGTTGGCGCTAGGCATATACGCCCTCCATGATGTCGGCCACATCCGGCTCGGGGCTGGCCTCGGCAAACTCAACCGCTTTGGCGATCTCGGCTTCGGCTTTCTTGAACAAGGCGTCCTTGTCCTCTTTGCTCATGCCCAGATTGGCAACCAAACGCTCGATGGGGTCTTTATCCATCCAGGCCTTGACCTCATCACGGGTGCGATAAGCCTGGCGGTCACTCTTGGAGTGGCCCATGTAGCGATAGGTGTTGCATTCGATCAAGGTGGGGCCTTTGCCGGCAACGGCACGCTGGCGTGCGCTGGAGACGGCCGCATACACCGCCTCGGGGTCATTGCCGTCAACGGTGACGCCCTCAATGCCGTAGGCCGCGGCGCGGTCACTGATGCGGTCAATGTTTATGCTCTTTTCGACCGGCATGGACATGGCATATTGGTTGTTCTCGCACAGGAAGATGACTGGCAGGTTCCAGATGCTGGCCATGTTGATCGACTCGTGGAAGGCGCCTTCGTTCGAGGCGCCGTCGCCGAACACGACCATCACGACCTGCTCGGTGTTGCGGGCGCGGATGCTGAGTCCCACCCCGACCGAGATGGGCAGGCCGCCGGCCACAATGCCGTTGGCGCCCAGGTTATTGGCGTCAACATTGGCGATGTGCATGGAGCCGCCGCGGCCGCGGCAGTAACCGGTTTCCTTGCCCATGAACTCGGCCATCATCAAATCAGCCTGGCTGCCCCAGGCCAGGCAGTGGCCGTGGCCGCGATGGGTGTTGAGCAAATAGTCTTGCTGGGTCAGCGCGCCGGATGCGCCCACCGCCGTAGCTTCCTGCCCGATGGAGAGGTGCATGGTGCCGTGGACCTTGCCCAGCGAATACAGATCCAGCGCCTTTTCCTCAAAACGGCGGATGAGCATCATGGTGTAGAGCATGTCATGAAGCTGCTTCTCGCTCAGTTTGCGTTTAGCGGCTGCCTGTGAAGTTTGTGCGTTCTTGCTTTTTGCCATAGTCCTTATGAACCTCAGTTCACATGCCGCGGGTCTGATACCAGCTAATTTCAGACAGGCGGTTCACCAATTGCAGGTCGATCACGGCCTGCTGCAAGGTCTCGGCGAACACCAGCACGCCAACACCTTTTACAAATATCACGCGGGCGGGGCCGAGCGCCTGGCTCACTTGCTCAGCCTCGGCGGCGCACATCACAAAGTTGCCCAGCGCCTCGGCGCCGGCCAGCAGGCCCGGGGCGGGCAGCTTGCCCGCCGCCATCAGCGCCAGTGCGGCGGCCGGGTGGCCCAGCAGTGCGGCGCCGGCTTGCGGCGTCTGGCGGTAACCCGCCAGGTGCAGGGGCCAGTAAGTGGGTAATGCCTCTTCGGCAAAGCCTTTTTCAGGCGTATCCGAAGCCAGCAGCAGGTCATCGTCGTGCAGCTGGTAGAGCCAGCTGCTGGCGGCGGTCACCAGGAATTTATCCCCGCCCAAGCGCAGGCTGGCCTCGCTCAATTGGCCGGCCACCAAGCCCAGTTGGGCGGCGTGAGCGGCGGTAGCGATCATCTCGGCGCGCACAGCGTCTGCGGCGAACAGATCACGCACTTCTGACGTGAGGGCGCGAGGCTTGGCCACTGCCTGGGGCTTTTTGCCCCACAGGTGGCCATAGGTGGTGGACAAACGATCCACCACGCCTCCGTTTTTGGCGGACGCGGGGTCAGACGCTCGCTTTCGCATATTCAGCCTGGTAGGTGCCGGGCATCTGGTCCTGCTCGCGGCGCAGTTTCACGATCAGTTGGTTCTCGTCCAGCTGCACATCATCGTAGCTGAGCGCCTGGCCCATGGGCACGTCGCGCACCAGGGTGGCGCCGACGGCAAGGCCGAGCGGCAGCAGGTTCTGCTCGGCGGCGACGCTGGCTTTCTCGATCATGCCGTAGACGGTGAAGCCGCCGAGGGCGTCAATGCGCTCGCCGGCCTTGAGGTCACGCTTGGCCGTGGTGATGGTCTCGGCCGTGGGCGGGCGCAGCGGGACCAGGGTCGAGAGACCCTCCATGGCAGCATGAGCGATGGAGATGGGCGTCTCGAGGTTAGCCAGGTGGTACGGGCGGTAGAGGCTCCAGTAGCCGTTGCCGCCGCTGGAGAGGCCGAGGTAGTTCAGATCGCGAATGATCTTCTCGCGGTCAGTGGTGATGATGACGAACACGCCGGGCGCTGGGCCCACGGCGTACTCCACAATTTTCTCGCTCTCCAGGATGCCACCCGCCGCGGTGGGGGAAAACACCTTGGCCAGGTCCTTGACATTGACGTCCGGCCCGTGGGCGCCGCGCACCTGCGGCACGAAGCCGATGGCGTTGGCGATGCTGGTCATCTCCACCATGGTCTTGGTGCCATCCTCGAACGAGGCAAGCATCTTGGGGCTCATCTTGCGCGTGCGGGCCTTCTCGGCCACGCTATCGGGGTTGGAGGCACGGTTGAGCGGGTTGTTCTTGCCCTTGCCCACGGCCACGATCTTGAAACCCAGCGCGTCGGCAAAGTCGTACAGTTCCTTGATGGCGCCGGGCTCATCGCCGGCGGCCAGGGTATACACCACGCCAGCCTGCTTGGCCTGCTGGCCAAGGTAATAGCCGATGGTGGCGTCTGCTTCCACATTCATGTTGACGATGTGCTTGCCAGCCTGAATGGCGCCGAGGCACACCTCGGCGCCCACTTCAGGGATACCGGTCGATTCAACGATCACATCCAGGTTGGCGATCTTGAGCAGCTCTTGCGTGGACTGCAACGCGGCACGTTTGCCGGCGGCGATCAGCGCCTCGGCTTCAACCGCGGTGGCAGCTTCGCCGATCAGGGCCGGGTCGACCTCGGCTTCATGGAAGGCGTCGAAAGCGCGGCGGGGCAGCACATCGGTGACGGCGACCGCTTTCATGCCGTCCATCAACTCCATCTGGCCGATCAGGCCAGTGCCCATCTGGCCGGCACCCACCAAACCTACGCGGATGGGGTGGCCTTGCTCGGCTTCGTATTCTTGCAGTCGTTCACGCAGCGTCTTCATAACTACTTGGACTCCTCAATTCTTACAAGCATGCCCACCTCGATGGGCGGCAGGGGCTTGGCTTCCACGCACACATCGCCGGGCATTTCAGGCTCACTTTGTCCGTTCACCTTGACCACGAGGTGGCCCAGGTTGGCGAGGTTGCTGTTGGCAACTTCACCAACCGCCAGAACGGCAAAGCCTTCATCGCCCAGGAATATCGTGTCGCCGGGCACCAGTTGGCCTTCCATGACTTTGCCGTCATGCAAAATGGCAAACTCGGCCAGCTCCTCGGGGGCGTCGCTGCCGAAGAACACGAGCACCTTCTCCTCCACAAACTCAGAGACGTGCGGGCCAATGTGGGTGATGCGAGCCTGATACTTAACCATGATTAGTTCTTGGATCTTTCTGAAAGCTTGGTTTAGTCTTCCAGCAGTTCAACCTGAGCTTCAGTGACGCCGGAAACAAAGATGTTCTCTTTGATGAAGCGGAACAGGGGGCCAGACGGCTTGGTGGCGTACACATCCACGGTCATGACACCCTTCATGGGGTAAACACCCACGCGGGCCGTGCCGCCACAATCGATAATGGCGACGGCAATTTCATCAAAGCCAGCCTTGGACTTGAACCCGTCAAAGGGGGTGCCGCCCGTCAGGTCAGCAATGTGCTGCGCCAGCGGGTGAATGCCGCCACCGGTCACACAGTAGATCAGGTCCTTGCCGGGTTTGGGTTCAATGACCAAAGGGCCGCCCCAGCCACGCGGGCCGGCGCTGATCTTTACTTTCTTGTATTTCTTGCTCATCGTCTTTTTATCCTCTCTTGTCCTAAGTTCCGTTTCACTTCTTGAGCTGGGAGGGGAACAAAATTGTTCCCCTCCCAGTACTCAAAAGCAAGTGCTTAGTAGGGAAGCAGGGGCATGAACAGGAAGGCGATCAACACAGCCACGGGGCCGGTGATGAGGCGGGAGAACAGCACCGCCGGCACGCCAACTTCCACAGTCTCGGGCTCAGCTTCACCCAGGGCCAGGCCGACCGGGATGAAGTCACAACCCACTTGCGGGTTGATGGCAAACAGCGCCGGCAGAGCGTAGGAAGGGGGAATGCTACCGTTGGCCAGCAGGGTGCTGCCCAACAGGGTACCGATGATCTGAGCGATCACCGCGCCGGGGCCCAGCAGGGGCGAGAGCACGGGGATGGCAATGATCACGGACAGAGCCAACAGGCCAAACAGGCTGCCCGCCAGGGGAGCCAGCAGGTTGGCGATCCAGTCACCGATGCCAGTGGCAAGGATGATACCGATCACCAAACTGATGAAGGCCATGAAAGGCAGAATGTTGACGACAACCTGATCTACAGCGTCACGGCCGGCTTGGTAGAGAGCGCCAACGACGCCACCAACACCACGGCCAACTTTTACGAGGAACGCATTCATCGTTTTCTTTCTCCTTTAATTACTTGGCCTGGCGGCGCGCCCACATGATTGCAGTGATGCGCTCCGTCACAATGCCACGGATGAAAATCACGATCAAGCCCACGACCAGGTACCACAGCGCCAGGGGCACGGTGGAGAGGCCGAGGGACTCGATGCCGGCAGCAATGCCGAGCCACACGAACAGCTCACCCGGGTTGATGTGCGGGAAGATACCCAGGGGAGGGTGAACGTAGGAGACGGCGGCATCGTAGAAAGCCGGCTTGAAGCGCTCCGGGAGGAAGCGACCCATGGTGTAGGCCATGGGGTTGGTCAGGAAGAACACAGCCAGGAAAGGCAGCAGGATGTAGCGAACGGGGTAGTAAATGATCCCGTCGCGGGCAGCCCACTCGCCCACCTTGTCGATCTTCTCGGGGCCAATGAGGGCCACGAGAGCATTAACGCCGGTCAACAGAACGATCAGCAGCGGGACAATGCCGCCGACGAGAGAAAGGAACACTCCGCCGCCCGTCTGGAACAGGCCGATGAACCATTCTGCTGCATGTACTAAAGCATCCATAGTCAGAAACTCTCCTCTAGTAGTCGATTAAAGTGATGAGACATTTCGGCAATCGCTGGTTGGAGTACCTCCTGTCATTCGGTTTATTTGCCGGGGTCTGCTTCGGGGAGGGTCTGCGAGGGCTTCGCATCAAGCAGATACACCGCGGCATCGCGGAAGGCTTCGGAAAGTTTGCGAGACACGGGCAATTCACGCGTCTCATCCAGAATGTCTTGGAGGGAAAGGCCGACCAGCTCGGGCACGGCCTTCAGCCCGGAAAAGTTGGACCAGCCGGACATTTTTTCGGCATGGATGACTTTCTTGTTCTCATCAATGGTCAGCACACCATACACGCGGCCACGGTACTGGCCGCCGCCCTTGCCCACTGCGGTCAGGCCGGCCTGACGCACAACTTTGAGGCGGGCGTAGAACTTGCGCATTTGCACATAGGTAAAAGCAAACTGCAAACCCCACATGATCAACAGCAGAAGGGCCAGAGCGCCCATGTTGTCTGAAAGGAAATCAAGCATCACTCTTCTCCAAAATTATCGTTGATGAGCGCTTGCAAAGCATCCAGGGCTTCGGCCGCCTGGCTGCCGGTGGCCTCGATCTCGATCTCATGATCCTTGAGGACTGCCAGCAGCAGGAGTTTGACCGGGCTGGCGCCTGATACCGGGCCTTTGCCGCGGGTCAGGTTGGTCACCTGGACTTCAGCGTCAAATTCTTTCACAGTCTTTACAAACTGCGCTAGGGGACGGGCATGCAAGCCTGCCTCGTGCTGAATGGTGGTTCTGATCGTCGCGACGGTCATTGGTGGTCCAATTCCAAAACTTTAGTGGCAGCCTTATCATCTGTAATCAGCACATCAACCAGGCCACCGCGCACCGCGCCCAGGATGGCGGGTGCCTTGGCTTCACCGCCGGCGATGCCCACTACAGTGCCATTGGCATCACGCAGCTGCTGCAGCGAAATGCCCACGACGCGCTGGTTGAACTCGATGCCTTCAAAGTTTCCGCTCTGGTCATACAGGCGTGCGCAGATGTCACCTACGGTACCGACGGATCGATTGATGGTGTTCATCTCTTTGGCCAGCACAGAGCCGGCGCGCACCAGGGCCGAATGCTCAGGCGTAGTGGAGCCAATACCGACGAGGTAGTAGTCAGCATCCAGGCCCATGGCGAGCACTTCTTTAATATGGCGCTCGTTCATCAATGTGTCACGAGCTTGTTTGTCTTTTACGAGTACGGGAGAGTTGAGCGTGAAATACTTGCCAGAGAAAAGGGTTGCAATATTGCGGGCGAGCTCCGGGCCATCTACCGCCGGGTCACCGTAGCCCACCGAACCAATGATCTGCACGATGCGGAGGCTGGGATAGTTGCGCTGGCGGAGCGCCTGGGCGACTTCGTAGATGGCAGTGCCCCAGGAGATGCCGAGGGTGCTATTCGGCGTAATGTGCTCATTAAGGTAGGTGGCGCCGAGACGCCCTAGGGAGCGTAGGCTTTGAGCTTCGTTGTACAGGCTGGTTTGGAGAACGTAGGCATCTTGGAGCTTGAACGCCCTGGCCAGGCGGCTCTCCAGAGCCGATTCGCGGCGAACCGGATGGTTGATGCGGATCTGCACCGTTCCGCTCTCGCGCGACTCTGTGATCAGGCGTGACACCTTTGAGCGCGAGAAGCCAAAACGCTGCGCAATGTCGGCTTGGCTCATGTTTTGCATGTAGTACAGCTCTGCAATCTGCGCCAGCAGGGCTTGGCGCTCGTAGTCTTGCACTAGCGCACCGCCCCGACTGTGGAAACCCCTCGGCTCTCGCCGAGGCCCCCCGACAAGATATATGCTGCCAGTTTTTGCACAAAATTGCACACTTTGCACATATACCTAAACATAGTAACACTAATTTTTGTCTAAAGTTTCCAGGCGCGCACAAGACTTATCTGCAAGTTCGCTTTGTCACGAGGGAGATGTGAGGCAACGAAGCAAAAATCGGAACAGGCGTGCAACCTATAGCCACGCGGATAACAGCCGCCCGCTCAGTTTTTTCGAACGTGTTGCCAAGAAAACAAAAATGCTCTGGTCTACAGACCAGAGCATACGCAGCTCCTCGGGTAGGACTCGAACCTACAACCTAGCGGTTAACAGCCGCCCGCTCTGCCATTGAGCTACCGAGGAATTTTCTACAAACGGCAAGGGGCGATTATAGTCAGCCCATATACCCATGTCAAGAAAGCCCGTCCGTTGCAGCCGGCAAACCCCGCCGCTCTCAAGCATGTATAATCGCTTCGATCCGTGAGCATCGATGGCATTACAAGGCAACCTGCAGGATTTTTCCGTCACCCAGCTACTCAACCTGATCAATCTGGCAGGTAAAAGCGGCGCGCTGCTGGTGCAAGGGCCAAACGAAGGCGCCCGGCTCATCTTCCGCACGGGCAAGCTGGCGTATGCCCAGCTGACCAGCGAGAACGGCCAGCAGCAGGCCGCCCTGCCCAATATCCTGCACCGCTCCGAAAAGATCAACGACGCCCAACTCAACACCCTGCAAGCGCGTGCCGCCAACATGAGCGACAAAGAGCTGGGGCTGCTGCTGATCAACTCCGGCTATGTATCCCAGCAAGACATCCTGGAGAGCCTGCAGGACTATTTTGTCTTCGTGATCCAGCAGCTCTTCACTTGGGTCGAGGGCCGCTTCAAGTTCGACGCCGGGCAAGACGTGCCTGAAAGCAAGATCCCGGTGCGCATGGCGCTGGAAGACCTCATTATGGAAGGCTCCCGCCAGGTCAATGAGTGGGAGAAGCTGAACTCCGAGATCCCCAATCTGGACATGGCGCTGGCCTTCACCGCTCGCCCCGGCGTGAACCTCAAGAAGGTCAATCTGAACGTGGAAGAGTGGCGTGTGGTGTCTTACATCAACCCCAAGAACAGCATCCGCCAAATTGCCAAAGCCACAAAGATGAACGAGGTGGAGATCCGCCGCATCGTCTACGGCCTGCTGCAAGCTGGCCTGGTCAAACTGATCCGCCCGGCCGGCGCGCCGACTCAGATCGATGGGTTGCAGAGCGCCTTCCCTGGCAAGACCCGCCAGGAGCAGAAGAGTCTGGTGAACCGCCTCATGGAACGCATCCGCTCGATCTAGCCTGATGGAAAACGACGCACGCGCCCTCACAGTCAAAATGGTGGTCACCGGTCCCTTCAACGCCGGCAAGACCGAGTTCATTCAAACGGTCAGCGAGATCGATGTTGTCTCCACCGAGCGCAAGATCAGCTCCGATGCTGAGCGGGTGAAAGAGACCACAACGGTGGCGATGGATTTTGGCCGCATCACGGTGGACGACAGCCTGGTGCTGTATCTGTTCGGCACGCCAGGCCAGAAGCGTTTCGATTTCATGTGGGAGATCCTTTCGGAAGGCATGCTGGGTTTCATTGTGATGGTGGACAGCACCCGCCCGGAAACCTTTCAGGAAGCTCGCAACATCATGGAGGCCTTCCGCGCTTTCTCGCCCACCCCCTACGTGGTGGCCGCCAGCAAGCAAGACCTGCCAGACGCCTGGGAAGTAGAAGACCTGCGCGTGGCCCTGCGCCTGGACGAGGGTGTGCCGATGCTGCCCTGCATCTCCACCGATAAAGAGGCGGTCAAAACCGTGCTGCTGCAGCTGCTGGAGAACATCCTGATCGAGCTGGAACATTAAGTCTCCCTAAGCTTCAGCCTCACTAGTAATAAATTCCTAGAATAGTCGCCAATCTCAAACGTTTTGGGCAGTAAGCACATGCCCAAGATACTTGTTGTGGATGACCAGCCTGAATTGCTGGAAATGATCCGGGCCGGTCTCAGTCTTTCCGGTTACCAGGTGTGCGCTGCCTCCAGCGGGCAGGCGGCCCTGTATGCCGCCTCTCATTTTTGGCCTGACCTGGTGATCATGGATGTCAACATGCCTGGGCTGAGCGGGCCGGCCCTGTGCGCCAAGCTCAACCAGGCGGCCGGCGCCCAGATGCCCATTCTGCTGATCTCCGCTATGGCCACGGCCGAGGAACTACAAGCCACGCTGCAGGCCGGGGCGCATGAGTACCTGCGCAAGCCGTTCGAGCTTGGACAGCTGCTCCAGCGGGTAGACGCACTTCTAAGCGAAGTCTAAGACCCGCCTACGGGCAATTCCTGCCTCGCTCTGCTAGAATCCCCAAAATGCAATTATTTAGGAGTCTTATGAAAACCAAGGTCTTTGCCCTTCTGCTGGCTGTTGCGCTTGTATTGAGTGCGTGCAGCTTCCCCTCAAGCAATTCGCCAGATGCAGCGTCTTTGGTGCAAACCGCGGCCGCTTCCACTGTCAGCGCCCAGCTCACTGAGAACGCCCTGCTGGTGCCCACGGCCACGGAAACTCCGTTGCCCACGGCGACCTCTGAAGCTACCTCCACCCCGTTGGTGACCAACACGGCCGCCCCCACTGCCTCGGGCGGCACGGGTGGCACCGGCGGAGTGAACCCGGCTTGCGATGCGATGGCCTTCGTGAGCGATGTGACTGTGCCGGATGGCACCGATTTTGCGCCCGGGGCTACGTTCACCAAGACCTGGCGCATTCGCAACTCCGGCACCTGTTCATGGAGCACCTCATACTCAGTGGTGTTTAGCAGCGGCGCGGCCATGGGCGGTCCGGCTACGCAGCCGCTCACGGCCACCATCGCGCCTAACAGCACGCTGGATGTTTCCGTCAACCTGACTGCGCCCAGCGCAACCGGCACGCACACCGGCTATTGGATGCTGCGCAACGCGGCCGGCCAGACCTTCGGCAGTTTCTACGTCATCATTGATGTAGTCGGCTCCGGTGGCACAGGCGGCAGCACGGGCACCACGTTCATTGCCAGCCAGATCGGCCAGGTGAGCTCTACGGGCGCCACTAGCGGCTCCCCGTTTGCGGGCTCAAGCAGCGGCAATGGTGTGCAGGTCTTCGCGCTGTTCGATCTCTCCTCCATCCCGGCTGGGTCCACGATCACACAGGTGACCGTGGACTTCACTAAATTCGATACGATAGCCGACCCTTTTGCGGTGATGGGCTGCCTGAAAGCTATCCCGGGCAGCTACTTCCCGCTGGACGCGGGCGACTACAACGCCGCCACCTCCGGCGCGGATGTTGAGTGGTGTAGCGCCAGTGCGTTGTCAACTTCCGGCGCCAGTGAAGCGGTAAAGACGCGAGCGCAGGCTGCGCTTGGCGGCTCAAAGATGCTTGAGTACCGAATCGCTTTTTCTGGCGCACCGAGTGGCGACACGCTGGTGCGTTTCCTCAACAACGGCCTCAAGCTCATCATCACTTACACCACACCGTAGGCACACTGCGGATGAACAACAAACAAAAAGCCCTGCTCAATGAGCAGGGCTTTTTGTTTCCACTCGCCTGGCTGTTGGCAATGCATTACGAAATAAATAGACAAGCACAAAGAGAAAGGTGGATACCAATACGATCGCCGCGCCGGATGCGATGCTTAAGTAGTACGAGGTGTACAGCCCGGCCACTCCAGAGAAAGCCGCCAGGCCGGCGGCCATGACCATCATGCGCTTCAAGCGCTTGGTGAGCAGGAAAGCGGTAGCGGCCGGGGTGACCAGCATGGCGACCACGAGGGCAATGCCCACGGTCTGCAGCGAAGCCACGATGGCCAGGGCGATGAGCACATGCAGTAGCACATCCAGAGCGCGCACCGGCAAACGCAGAGTGACTGCCAGCACAGGGTCAAAAGAAACCACCAGCAGCTCTTTGTAAAAAAACGTGATTGCCAGCAGCACAACCAAGCTGACCGCCAAGACCAGCCAGATGTCGCCTGTGGTGACACCAAGGATGTTGCCGAACAACATATGGGTCAGATCCACGGCGTAGCTGCGAATACTGGAAATGATGGCAATGCCCAGCGCAAACATGCCGGCGAACACAATGCCGATGGCTGTGTCGTGGCGCAATTTTGTATTGCGGCTCAAGGCTCCCATCACCACCGAAGTGAGCACCGCGGTGCCCAAGGCCCAGAAGAAGGAGCCTGAGCGGTCGCCATTGGAAACCAAGTAGCCTACCGCCAGGCCGGGCAGGGTGGCGTGGCCGAGCGCATCACCTAAAAAGGCCATGCCGCGCAGGATCATGTAACAGCCCACCAGCGCGCACACCACGCCCACCACCACAGCGGCCAAAAAGCCGCGCTGCATGAAGGCGTAGCCCAGCGGCTCCAGCAGCCACTCAACCATGCTTGCCCTCCGCGCCATGGTGATGATGCCCGCCGCTATCGCCCACCACCAGCGGGCCCTGAGCCGTGTTCACAACCTGCAAGTGGCCGCCAAAGGCAGCGCTCAGGTTGGGCTGGGTCAACGCCTGAGCCGGGATGTCATAAGCAACACAGCGGTGATTCAGTAGCAGTATCCGGTCAAACTTTTGCGCAGCCAGCTCAAGGTCATGCGTGGCAAACAGCACTGTCACGCCCTGGCTGCGCAGATCATCCAAGATGTGCAGAATTTGCTCCTGGGAGGGCACGTCAAGGCCGGCGAAGGGTTCATCCAACAGGAGCAGGTCCGCCTCCTGCGCCAACGCCCGCGCAATGAACAGGCGTTGGCGCTGCCCGCCCGAGAGCTGGCCCACCTGGCGGTCAGCCAGGGCCAGCATGCCCACGCGCTGCAGGCTGGCGCGCACGAGTTCACGATCGGGTGCACCTGGGCGGCGTAGTAAGCCCAGCTTGCCGGCCCGCCCCATCATGGCCACGTCCCACACGCTCACCGGGAAGTTCCAGTCAAGCTGATTGGCCTGGGTCACATACGCCAGGCACAAGTGCTGGCCGGGCGCATGCCCATGCACGCGCACCTCGCCGCGGGTCGGGGCCAGCAGGCCGCTGACAAGATTGAAGAAGGTGGATTTGCCTGCGCCGTTCGGCCCGACGACTGCCACGCGCAAGCCAGGGTCAATGGAAACGCTCACGTCTTCGAGCGCCAGGTGCGCTTCAAAGCGCACGTCCACTCGCGTAAGCTCTACTGCTGGCCCATGTGCGCCATGGGTTTGCGGGGTTTGTTTGGTGGAAGTCTGCATAGACTAAATGCTGGCAGAACCGCGCCAGTTATTGAAAAGTGTTTTCAATTATATCAGAGGGGAGTTTATTGACACTGGGCGCAAAGGCCGAAGAACTGCAACCAGTGGTCATTGATCGTGTAGCCGCTCTCGCCCTCGAGACGACGGCTGAGCTCCGACAGGTCATCGCCGCGGAAGTATTCAACGCGCCCGCACTGCTGGCACAGAAGCAAGTGCTCATGGCCGTGCAGCGCGGGGATGTAGGCATGGCAGCCATCCGGCCGATGCACGCGCTGCACCAGGCCCAGCTCTTCCAGCTTCTCCAGGGTGCGGTAGACCGTCACCAGGCCCAGCTGCTTATGGACTGCCCGGCCCTGCTCGTAGATCTCGGCGGGCGAAAGCGAGGCGCCGGCTTCCGCAAGGACATCCACCACCGCCCGGCGCGAGCCGGTGATGCGGTAGCCGCGCTCAGCCAGGTGGGCCAGCCAGCCGCTGGTGCGCTCTTTGATCTCTTGTTCACTGCTGATGTGTGCTTGCGCCATCACAAATGATTATACGCTCAGGGTAGCCAAAGCGGCTGGTTGCCGTCCTGCACCAGCAGGCGGCTGGCGCCCAGGCTGCGCTCCCACAGCCACAGGCTGGGGTCGCTCTCGGCGGTGCCCAATTGCAGACGGTGATAGAGCAGCGCTTGCGAATCGCTGCGCCACTGGTGTTTGCTGTAAAGGTATCCACTTTCTTGCACAGCCACCATGGCATATGCGCCATCCGGTGGCAGCACCCACAGCTGTTCGCTGGCCAGGTTTTCCAGATCGCGCACTTTCAGCGCCACCCACTCGCCACTGGGCGAGATCACCGGCCCGCTATAGTCTGCATCGGTAGGCTGGGGGTCGAAGAACGGCAGCACATCCTGAGTAGTGAAGTTGGCCCGGTAGATCTGATTGACGGGCCTGCCCTCGATCAGCAGCGTGTCGAAGAAAAGCATGTACTCGCCGTCCGGAGACCAGCTGCCAACCACACCGGCCAGGGTGGGGATGTGCACTTCCTCGCCGGTGCGCATTTCCAGCACCACCAGCCGTCCGTTACCGCCATCAAAGTAGGCCAAACGCTGCCCGTCTGGCGACCAATGCGGGCCGAAGCCGATCTTCTGGGAATCCGCGTGCAGGCGCACGGTTGCGCCGCTCTGCGGGTCGAGCAACCAGACGCGCGGCGGGCCGTACGGCTCTGTGGGCGTCATGGGCGCAAGTACGCGGGTGTAGGCGATGCGCCCGGCACGCTCGCTTGGCCCGGTGCAGCGGTCTACGCCGCAGGCCAGCAGAATGCGGGTATCGCCGCCGTTGCGGCCCACGATCCACAGGTCAATGCCTGATTGCTCGTTCACCACCGAGAATATCAAGCTCTCGCCGTCACTGGTGACGGTGAAGTCAAACACGGCATCGCCGGGCGAAAGCTGCACGGGCTGTGCATCCAGATCCGGCATCGCCCAGAGTGTGTAACCGGATCTTGCCAATCGCAAAAAGGCCACGCCTGCCGGGCGCACCTCAAAGGAAAAACTGAGATCTTGCAGCAACTCATGCGCGATGAGCCCCTGTGCACCCTGGGCCAGCGTTACTGTATAGCGCTGGCCCACCTCCAAGGGCTGGCTGGGCATGAAGTACAACGTGTTGTCATTCCACACAAATCGCCCGTCCACCGCCGGCTCCATCCTAAAGCTCTGCTCCACGCTGGCGGTGTTCATACGCTGGCCAAACTCGATCACTATCGGAGCGGTGGCGGCAGCCAGGCTACCGGGGGCGGGCACCGTGCGCACAACGGCCAGGCTGACGCGGTCGCCGCGCCACAGCACAAAGAGCAGCGCGGCCAGCAAAGCCAGCGTCACCGCAGCAACCGTCACATCCAGCTTGCGCCAGGCGCTCATGGGAACAAGTACGGCTGGGGAGGAATATCGACTTCTTTGATACTGGCAGCCTCGATCAAAGGCATTGCCACGCCGTCCAGGTAGCTCACTTGCACAATGCCATTGACATGCACCCATTGGTTGGGTTGCCAGCGGCTGGCGTCATCACTTTGAACAATCATGCCCACCGCGAACGCATCGGCTGCACAGCAGCTCACCGCAAAGCGGCCCACTAGGAATTGCCCTTCGGGCAGACGCTGATCGCGATAGACAAAGCCGACCACATCGGCAGGCTCGCCTTCGTAGATCACCGGGTCAACCGCAAAATTGAAGGCGCGCACCCAATCCAGCACATTGCGCTGATCGGAGGGCTGCTCCAACTGGACGGCATTCTGGCCGCCCATGCTGGCCAGGGCATTGGTGGTCAGGCCGCGCGTGTCGAGGGCCGAGCTATCCAAGGGCCGAGAAGGCACAAGAAAGCCAAGCACCAGCGGTACGCATAGCACCACCAGA
Organism: Anaerolineales bacterium; assembly: GCA_025808555.1. Taxonomy (NCBI): domain Bacteria; kingdom Bacillati; phylum Chloroflexota; class Anaerolineae; order Anaerolineales; species Anaerolineales bacterium. The sequence goes on from CP075526.1 coordinate 891,974, forward strand.
GGCCAGAGGCTGCGGGTGTGGGCATGGTCATGCTCGTGGTCATCTTCGTGATGATGAACATGCGCCTCGCTGCGGCGCGGCCAGGCGACAAAAGCCAGAGCCAACAGGATGGCGCCGCCCGCCAGCACCAGCCAGGTGAAGCGCGCATTGATATAGAAGTACAAGGTGCCAGACAAGCTCTTATAGAACAGGAAGGCGCCGAGGCCCAACAAGATACCGGCTTGGAGTTGTTTGTGGGCGCGTTCGCTCATGGCTAAATTCCCAGGTTCAAGTTGATGAAGACCGTGGCAAGAATGACCATCAGTGCGGGCAGGATCACCATGTAAAGCACCGTGCGGCGGCGGAAGACTTGCATATACAGCAGAATGTTCTTGATGTCCACCATTGGCCCGAACACCAAAAACGACAGGATCGAGCCTGTGGTGAACGTGCCTACGAAGGCCAGCGATACGAATGCGTCCACCGTTGAGCAGATGGACAGCAGCACAGCTAACAACATCATCACCAAAACTGAGAGCAGCGGGCCGCTGCCTAGCGCCAGCAGGGTGCCCTGCGGCACCAGCGCCTGCAGCGCCGCCGCCAGCATGGAGCCGATGATGAGGTAGCGACCCATCTCGAAGAATTCTTCGCCGGCTATCCCTAAAGCGCGGCGCACCCGGCTAGCGAGGCTGCCTTGGTGCATCGGTACCGCCAAGTCCACGCTGCCGCCGCGGATCGGCGCCAAGCTTAGACTGCGCGGGCGCAGCAGCCGCTCCGGCTGCTCCTCCACGGCGAAGATAAGACCGATGCCAACCGCGATCGCCAAACTGAGCCCGATGCGCAGCCACAACACTGGCCCCCAGCCGTAGGCTGCATATGTGCTGAGGATGACAATGGGGTTGAGCACCGGCGAAGCCATAAGGAAGGCCACGCCCATGGCAGGCGCCATGCCCTTGCGAAACAGGCGCCGCGTCAAAGGCACTACGCCACATTCGCACACCGGGAACACAAAACCCAGCAAGCCGCCCACCAGCGCGCCGAGAAAGCGATTGCGCGGCATGATGCGTTGAATAGATTCCTTCTTGAAAAAGACTTCAACAAAACCTGAAGCCAGCGTGCCTAGCAGCAGAAAAGGCGCCGCCTCAATAAAAATGCCTAGAAAGATCGTAGTAAAGGTATAGAACTGCCCTGGCAACTCAATGGCCCCGCTCATCCAGTTCTGTAGAGACAACACCAGCGCCACCCCCAGCACGGCCAAAGCTACTATGCTGAGGATATTGAAAACGTGTTTCATTGGGGAAATTCTATCGCGCCAATTGTGAGGCTCTGTCTACAAGCCCAGTTTGCGGTTGCTGCTGGCACGCGCCACGGCCAGGATCTGCTCAAAGTCATCCGCCGGCGCGGCCTGGTTCCACTTCTCCGCCCCGCACACGACGCAACGGTGCAGGATGCGGTACTGACCCCCTCGGGCCTCCACTTCCACCGGCTCCATCATGCCGCCGCAACCGGCGGCCCGGTCGCCCGGGGCAATATCCACGTGCTTGCTCCACAGACAGGCCGGGCAGTGATTGGTGTAGCCATCGCCCGTCACCGCCTGCCCGCAGCGTTCGCAAACAAAGTCTTCCACCCGGCGCACAAAGCTAACCGGCATGGCGCCCCTGCAGGCTGTCGGCCACGCCGCGGTCCAGCTTGCCCATTGGCAAGCGGCTCAGGCTGCGTGGAGCAAGCCACTTATACGGACGGTCTGTAGTTATCTCATTACTGACCAGGCCACAGTCATACACACGCAAGCGCGCCTGAAAATGGCTGTAGGTATGCTCAAGCTCAACGTGCAACCCTCCGGCGTCAACCTTGACGCTGAGTTCACGCAACAAGGCAGATCGCAACTGCGTCTTGGCGCGCCCAGCCTGCTCTACTTGCACGTTGGGGAACTCCCACATGCCGGCCAGCAAGCCGCGCGCCGGGCGTTGCAACACCAGCACCTTGCCGCCCTGCCACAGCAGGGCGGCGGCGTAATGGCGCACCGGCAGCTGCGCCCCGCGCCGCTTGACCGGGCGCAGGAGCTGCGTGCCGCGTGCATTGGCCAGGCATTGCGCCTGCAACGGGCACTCGCTGCATTTCGGGCGCGGGCTGCACAGCGTAGCGCCCAGGTCCATCATGGCCTGGTTGTACTCGGCGGCTTGCCCGGCGGGTAGGTGTTTGGCCGCCAGCGCCCAAAGGCGTTGCTGGCCCGCGGCGGTATGCACAGGCTCTTCCACATCAAACAAACGCGAAAGCACCCGCACCGCATTGCCATCCACGGCGGGCACGTCTTCACCAAAGGCCAGCGAAGCGATCGCCCCGGCGGTGTAGGCGCCGATCCCGGGCAGCTGGCGCAAGCCGGCTGCCGAGCGCGGTATGCGCCCACTGGCTTCGGCCACCAGGTGGCGGGCGGCCTTATGCAGATTGCGGGCGCGGCTGTAGTAGCCCAGCCCCTCCCAGGCGTTCAGCACCTGCTGCTCGCGGGCGGCGGCCAGCGCTTGTACGCTAGGAAACATACGCATCCAGCGCTGGTAATACGGCAGCATGGTTTCCAAGCGCGTTTGCTGGGCCATGATCTCGGCCACCCACACCGCATACGGCTCCGGCCGCTCGCGCCAAGGCAGGCTGCGCTTGCGTGCGTGATACCAGCGGAGCAATGGCTTGGCGATCTGTGATTTCACTTGCTTTAGGGGTTGTGGCCGCGCCGGCCACCGGCTTACAGCTGGAAACCGCCGCGGGCGGGTACCAACTTGTAGTCAAAATTGTCCACCAGTTCCTGCATCTGTATCCCCAGGTCCTGCCAGGCGCTGCTATCCAGCACGCGGCGGGCTGTATCCATGGTAGGGATGACCGCTTCGGCCAGCAAGCGCGGCTGCTCGCCGTACACGGTCAGCCAGGCCTCGCTCAGCGCCACACCCAGCCCTTCCAGCGCAGGCACGAACTTACGAATATGGAACTCGAAGTAATCTTCTTCACGCCCGGGCTGAATATCCCAGGTCATCAATAACTTAATGCCAGACATTACGACGCCGCTTCCAGTACAACGACTTTGGTTTCATTGGGCACGCTGGAGGAGGTGACTTTTAGTGAAGCCTCGCTCTTCTGCTTATCCAGCCCCATCTCCTGCAGAAATTGCTTGAGCGGGTTGAGCTTCAGCATGGTGCCATCCACCTTGTAATGCATCGGCACCACGATGCCGGGCTCGATCAGGGCGATCACTTCGGCCGCCTTGGCCGCCGTCAGGGCGTTGCCACCGCCCACCGGTACCAGCAGCACATCCACCGTGCCCAGACCCTCCACCTGGGCGCGGCTGGGCACGCTGCGCATATCGCCCAGGTGGCAGACGGTCACACCGTCATAGTCAAAGGTGAAGATGACGTTGGCGTCCTTGCCCTCATTGATGGCCACGCCGGTCACGAACACGCCGCCGATCTCATATTCGCCCGCGCCTTGGATCTCCCAACTGGCGCCCTTGGCGCCCTTGACGAAGTTGTGGCCGGGCGCATCGTGGCTCACGGTCACAATGTCGGCCTTGAGTTTGAGCGCCTTGAAACCGGCGCTGGTGTGATCATAGGGGTCGGTCACTACGGTGGGCATGCTGCGCTCCGTAATGCGAAAACAGGAATTTCCGTACCAGGTGATGTCCATGCATTGCTCTTTCAGGGGGATGTAGTTGTATCGCAAAAACGACACAACGAAGCGATTATAGCATTTTGGCCGCGGTATACCTGCGCATCGCGTGAGCGAGACGCAGGTATACCGCACGAGTCCGTATAATTGCTGCATGCTGCCGCCACTCGCTGCGCGCACCGCGGGCAGCGGACGCGTAGAGCAACACAAAGACCTCTGGCGCCTGAGTCTTGGCGCCGCCCACGGCAACGAATACCACCTGGCTCAACTCGACGATTACGCCGGAATACCGCGCCGGCGCTTCACCCAGCGCGCCCCGCTGCGCCTCAGCCTGCGCGCCCGCGCTTCGCAGGCACAGTTGCCGGGCACCTGGGGCTTCGGCCTGTGGAACGATCCGTTTGGTTTTGCTCTCGGCTTAGGCGGCCGCGCCCAGCTGCCGGCGCTGCCCAACGCGGCCTGGTTCATGTTCGCTTCGCCGCAAAACCATCTCAGCCTGCACAATACGCTGCCCGGCAGCGGGGCCATGGCGGCGGTACACCGCTCGCCGCGCATCCCCAGCCTGGCCCTGGCGCCTGGCCTGCTGGCGCTGCCCCTCCTGGCACTGCCGCCGGCAGCCCGCGGCTTACGCCGCCTGACCGCCGCGCTGGTGCGCCAAGAGGCGGCCGCTTTGCAGCACGATCCGCGCCAATGGCACAATTTCGAGCTGGTCTGGGAAACGAGTGGCGTAGACTTCCGCATCAATGGCGAGAGCCAGCTGCATACCCAGATTGCGCCGCAGCCTCCGCTTAGCCTCGTCATCTGGATCGACAACCAGTATGCCGCCTGGCTGCCCAGCGGGCAGATGCGCTATGGGACAGAAGAACCGCAGGCCGAGAGCTGGGTCGAGATCAGCGATTTGCAAGTACAGTAGGCTATTGTGAAACGCATTGGCATCATCCCCAAAGTCTCCGGTGTGGGCGGCATGGTTTCCTTCCAGGCCAAGCTTATACATGGTCTGGCCGCCCGCAACATTCAGCACAGTTTTGAGCTTGACGGCGCGCTGGACAGCCTGCTGGTCATCGGCGGCACGCGCCACTTTGGCGCGTTGCGCCAGGCGCGCCAGCGCAATATCCCGGTCGTGCAACGGCTGGATGGCATCAACTGGCTGCATCGCCGCATGCGCACCGGCCCGCTGCACTGGCTGCGGGCCGAGCGCGGCAACCGGGTGCTGGCCCATATTCGTGGCCGGCTGGCCACCCGGATCGTCTACCAGAGCCGCTTTGTGCAGGAGTGGTGGCAGCGCCAATATGGTGCGGGGCCAGATTTCCGCATCATTCACAATGGCGTTGACCTGGCCACGTTCACACCCCAAGGCGAAGAAGCTCCGCCAACCAGCCACTTGCGTATCCTGGTGGTGGAGGGCAGCCTGCGCGGCGGCTACGAGCTGGGTCTTGAAAGCGCCATCGGCCTGGTTCGTACACTGGAACGCGAGCACCAGCTGGACATAGAGCTGGTCGTGGCCGGCATGGTGAGCGAGGTGCAGCGCATGCGCTACGCAGGCCGCACCCAACGCCCCATCCAATGGGTTGGCGTACTGCCCAATGACAAGATCCCGGCCCTCAACCGCTCCGCTCACCTGCTGTACTCTACCGACATCAACGCCGCCTGCCCCAACTCGGTCATCGAGGCGCTGGCCTGCGGGCTGCCCGTATTGGCCTACGATACAGGCGCGCTGAGCGAGCTGGTGCCCCCCGCCGCTGGCCGCCTGGTGGCGTACGGCGGGGACCCGTGGCAGCTGGATGCGCCAGATGCTCCCGCCCTGGCCGTGGCGGCGGCAGAGATGCTCACCGCACAGGACGCCCAGCAAGCCGCCCTGCGCCTGGCCGCCCGCGCCCACGCCGAAGCCCATCTTGGCCTCGAGCAAATGGTGGATGCGTACCTCGAGGCGCTGCGTGGCTAACCCGTTGCTGGGCCTGGCGGCAGCGGCCGCCCGCCTGCTACCTGCCCCGCTCAAACGCGGGCTGTATAAGCTCGGCCCGCTGAGCCGCGGCCTGCGCGCCGCCCTCAACCGTGCCGCACCGCGCGGGTTGGCCCAGGTCACGGTTGCGGGCGGCGGGTTACTGGGCGCAAGCCTGCTACTGGATATGCAATCTGAGAAAGATTATTGGCTCGGCACCTACGAAATGGAGTTGCAGCACGCCATCCAACACTGGGTCAAGCCCGGCCAGGTGGTGTACGACCTGGGCGCCAATGTCGGCTATGTCAGCCTGCTGTTCGCCCGCGTCGTTGGCGAGCAAGGCCGCGTCTTTGCCTTTGAGCCACTGCCCGCCAACCAGCAACGTCTGCGCCAGAATTTGGAGCTCAACCGGGGCTTGAGCATACAGCTGGTTCCGGCCGCCGCGGCCGAGCGCAGCGGCCGCGGCGCATTCGCCCTGCACGGCTCCGACGACATGGGCCGCCTGCACGCCGGCGGCGCCGCGGCCAAGACGATTGAAGTTGAAACAATTGCGTTGGATGATTTCGCCACAACACATCCTGCGCCCGATCTGATCAAAATTGATATAGAAGGCGCCGAAGTGCTGGCGCTGCAAGGCATGCAAACCCTTCTGCGCAGCGCCAAGCCTGTCTTGTTCATTGAATTACACGGCTACGAAGCTGGTCGCGCCTGCTGGCAATTGCTTGAGCAAGCTGGCTATGAAATGTATTGGATGGATGCTGTATTCACTCGCATCCATGCTGCCAGCGAACTAAAAAAGAAGAGCTACATCATTGCGAGGGCGGCATGAGCCATTTTGCCGGCCGCCTCGGCATCGTGCAGCGCGTCCTGCCCAGTTACCGCGCCCCATTCTTCGACCTGCTGGCCAAAGATGCGGATGGCCTGAGCGTCTTCGCCGGGCAACCGCGCCCTGGCGAGGCTATTCGCTCGGCGATGCATCTGGATGTTGCCCATTGGGAACCTGCCTTCAATCTACACATATTCTCCGGCCCACTCTACTTGTGCTACCAGCGCGGCCTGTTGGATTGGCTGCAGCGTCTTAACCCAGACGCGCTGGTGGTCGAGGCCAACCCGCGCTACCTCAGCACACCGCAAGCCATCCGCTGGATGAAGACGCACGGCCGCCCCGTGCTTGGCTGGGGCCTCGGCGCGCCGCCCCTGCGCGGCCCGTTGGCAGGCCTGCGCACCGAGCGGCGCCTCAAATTCCTGCAACAGTTCGATGGCCTGATTGCCTACAGCCAGCGCGGCGAGGCCGAATACCGTGCCCTCGGCCTGCCTGCCGAACGCATCTTCGTCGCCCCCAACGCGGTTGCACCGCGCCCCAACGCACCGGTGCAGGCGCGCAACTTTGACGGGCCGCTGACCGTGCTGTACGTCGGACGCCTGCAAACCCGCAAGCGCCTGGATGCACTGCTGCGCGCCTGCGCCGCCCTGCCCGCCCAGCACCAGCCCAAGCTGGTGCTGGTGGGCGACGGGCCGGCCCGCGCCGAGCTGCAGCAACTGGCTCAGCGCATCTACCCCAACACCCAGTTCACTGGCCATCTGCAAGGCGAAGCACTGGAGCAGCGCTTCGCCCAGGCCCATCTCTTCGTGCTGCCCGGCACGGGAGGCCTGGCCGTGCAGCAGGCCATGGCGCATGGCCTGCCAATCATCGTCGCCGAGGGCGACGGCAGCCAGGCCGACTTAGTGGACCGCACGAACGGCTGGCTGCTGCCGCCCGGCCACGAAGCCGCGCTGCGCGCCGCCCTGGCACACGCCTTGGCCGATCCAGTTTCCCTGCAAACCAAAGGCGCAGCCTCATACCAGCGCGTGCAAGACACTTTCAATCTTGAGCGCATGGCAGCCGCCTTTATCCATGCCATTAACACGGTGAAGGGCTGATGCGTACGCCAATGCGTATCCTCTTCGTGGCCGACGGCCGTTCGCCCATCACGCAGCAATGGCTGGCTTACTTCATTGAGCAAGGCTACCAGGTACACCTGGCCAGCACTTTTGTCTGCGAAGCCCAGCCCGGGCTGGCCTCGCTGCACCATACGCCCGTAGCCTACAGCGGCGCGGGCGGCGGGCGCAAAGCGGCCCGCGGCTTGCTGCCCACCGGCCTGCGTACCGCCCTGCGCAACCTGGCCGGCCCGCTCACGCTGCCGGGCGCGGCCGCCGGGTTGCAAGCTGTCATCCGCCAGGTACAGCCACAGCTGGTGCACGCTCTACGCATCCCCTACGAGGGCATGCTGGCCGCCACTGCCATGCAAAACAGCCCGCTGCCGTTGCTGCTTTCCGTCTGGGGCAATGATTTCACACTGCACGCCCGTAGCACGCCGCTCATGGCCGCCGCTACGCGGCGCGCCCTACGGCGCGCCAGCGGCCTACTGGCCGACACCCAGCGTGACCTGCGGCTGGCTCAAGACCTGGCCCTGCCGGCCGGCGCACCCACACTGGCTGTGCCGGGCAACGGTGGAGTGCGCCGCGACCTGTTCCACCCGCCCAAACAACCCTTCGCCACGCCGCGCATCATCAACCCGCGCGGCATACGCGCCTACGTGCGCAACGATGTCTTCTTCAAGGCGCTCTCAATCGTAGTGAAAGATGTGCCTGAATTACAAGTGGACTGCCCTGCGATGGCGAACGAGCCGCAGGCCGAGGCCTGGGTGCGCCAGTATGGCCTCCAAACCCACGTGAACCTACTGCACAAGCTGACGCCCGCTGACCTGGCCGAACGATACCGCCACGCCCAGCTCATGGTCTCGCCCAGCACGCACGACGGCACGCCCAACACCCTGCTCGAAGCGATGGCCTGCGGCTTGCTGCCGGTAGCCGGCGACCTGGACTCCATTCGTGAATGGATCACGCCCAGCGAGAATGGCCTGCTGGTGAACCCCAACGATGCGGATGCGCTGGCCTCCGCCATCCTGCACGGATTGAGTGATGCGACCTTGCGAAGCAAAGCCGCATCGCTCAATAGCACGCTCATCGCTGAGCGCGCCGACTATCACACGGGCATGCGCCGCGCTGAGTCGTTCTACCAAGCCATCCTCGACCGTGACAGCGATGTATGACTACGAGCCAGTGCCGGCCGATATCCGCAAACTGATGCTGGATGAGCTGCAACACGACGCGAAGCAAAATTCGCTGTACATCAATCCACTACTGAGGCCCGAGAGCGCGGTTAGGTATCTGCCGCTACTACTGACCGCGTTGGAAACCGGCACGCCCGAAAGCTTTGCTGCAGCGCTCAGCGCGGCAGATCTGTTGCAAACGGAGCAGACCTATACCCGCCAGGGCCGCGAGGTGACGGCGAAGCTGCCCGCCAACTATGCGATGACCTTGGCGGCCGGCGAATTCAATCGCTACTACATGCGCGCCGTGTGCTGCGCCGCCATCCACCAGGCCGCCCCGGCCGTGGAGATCTACCGCGCCAAGGCGGTGGCCACGCCGCGCCAGGCGGCCGATGAGCGTATCGGCCGCCGCATTGCGCCGGATGGGCTGCTGGCCGACTTGCGCCAGACCAACTTTGAGCGCCCCAGCCAATACAGGCTGGGCGCGCCCAATTCCGGGTTGAGCCTGCGCATCCCCCACAACTAAAAAGAGGCCTTGCGGCCTCTTTTGTTTCTTACATGTGAATGGCTTGCCCTTCGGCGGCGTGGGCCACTTCCATCAGCACTTCGCTCAGGCTGGGGTGGGCGTGCACATTGCGCGCCACCTCGGCGGCGGTCAACTCGGCCATCTGGGCGATGGTCAGCTCAGGCAGCAGCTCGGTGACCTCGGGGCCGATCATGTGGGCGCCAAGGATCTCACCGTAGCGCTCATCGGTCACCAGCTTGACCCAGCCGGAGTAGTCGCCCAGGCCGAGGGCCTTGCCATTGGCCTGGAAGTTGAAGCGGCCGACCTTCACCTGGTAGCCGGCTTCCTTGGCCTGCGCTTCGGTCAGGCCGAACGAAGCCACCTGCGGGTGGCAATAGGTAGCACGCGGCATCATGCGATAGTCCAACTTCACCGTTTCCACGCCGGCAATGTTCTCGGCGCACACAATGCCCTGCGCGGAGCCTACATGGGCCAGCATAAGCTTGGCGGTCACATCGCCCACGGCCCAGATACCGGGTACGCTGGTGGCCATACGGTCATCGATCTCGATCTCGCCGCGCTGGCCCAGTTTCACGCCAACCGCTTCGAGACCCAGGTCCTTGGTGTTGGGGCGGAAGCCGATCGCCATCAGGATCTGCTCAGCCTCGATCGTCTCCTGACCGTCCTTGCCGGATACGGTGACTTTGACGCCACCCTTGCCCTTTTCCACTTTCTCAAGCTTGGTGCCGGTCTTGACTGCGACGCCGTTCTTGCCCATCTGCTTGGCCAGCTCTTTGCTGACCTCTTCGTCTTCCAGCGGGGCGATGCGGTCGAGCATCTCCACCAGGGTCACGTCCACTCCGTAGGAGCCCCACACTGTGGCAAATTCCAGGCCGATGGCGCCACCTCCCACTACGACGGCGGACTTGGGCAGGGTTTCCTGCAAAATGGCTTCCCAATAGGTGAGCACCTGCTTGCCGTCCGGCTCCACACCGGGCACATTGATGGCGCTGGCACCGGTGGCAATGATGATGTCTTTGGCCTTGTGCTGCTCGGTCTCGCCGTCCTTGCTGGTGACCGAGACGGTGTCCTTGGCGGCCAGTTTGCCCGTGCCCCAGATGACATCGATCTTGTTCTTCTTCATCAGGAACTCAACGCCCTTGACCAGGCGCTCAGACACCTGGCGGCTGCGTTTGACCGCCGCGCCGTAGTCCAGCTTGAGATTGTCAAAGCTGAAGCCAAACTCCTCGCCGCGGTGGCGCAGGGTGTGGGCGATCTCAGCATTCTTAAGCAGCGCCTTGGAAGGGATGCAGCCCACGTTGAGACACACCCCGCCGAGGAACTCGCGGTCAACGATGCCGACCTTCTTGCCCAACTGGGCAGCGCGGATAGCGGCTACATAGCCACCCGGGCCAGCGCCGATCACTAAAACGTCATAATTTGCCATGCTTTACTCCAATGCGGGCCTAGGCCCAATTCTCCAGTGTGAATTTGATGGTGCCGAGGAAATAATCAGCCACCGCTCCGTCAAGGATGCGATGGTCGAAGGTGAGGGTGATGTAGGCCATGGGGCGGATGGCGATGGCGTCGTTGATGACCACGGCGCGCTTCTGAATGGCCCCGGTGCCGATGATGGCGCATTGCGGCTGATTGATGATAGGCGTGGCGAACAGCGAGCCGCTGGTGCCGTGATTGGTGAGCGTGATCGTGCCGCCCTGCACTTCATCGGTCTTGAGCTGCTTGCCGCGGGCGCGGCCCGAAAGGTCGTTGACGGCGCGGGCCATATCCAGCAGGGTCATGCTGCCGGCGTTCTTGACCACCGGCACGATCAGGCCGTCCGGCTCCAGCGCGGTGGCGACGCCAATGTTGACAGCGCTGTGCACCGCTACGCCCTCGTCGCTCCACGAAGAGTTGACGATGGGATAGGCGTTGCAGGCCGCCACAATGGCATTGACGAAATAAGCCGTGAAGGTGAGATTGACACTCTGTTGGGCAAAGGCGGCTTTGTTGGCGGCGCGGTGGCGGCTGATCGCGCTCATGTCGACTTCCATGACAGTGGTGACATGCGGCGAAGTGTGCTTGCTGCGCACCATGTGCTCGGCAATGGCGCGGCGCACCGGGTTGAGCTTCATCACCGTGCCGGGGATGGCCTCGGGGAACGCGGGTGGAAATTGCGGCTTCGCCGCGGCAGTTTGTTGCGCCGAAGGCGCGGCAAACTGCACTGGTATGTGGCCATTGGCCAACGCAGCTTCTACGTCGGCCTTGGTCACGCGGCCGCCTTCACCCGTGCCGCGGATGCGGCTAACGTCAATATTGTGCTCAGCGGCCAGCTTGCGCACCACTGGCGAGAGGAAGGTAGCCATGTTGTGCCCGTCAAACGTGGGCAGCGATACCGGGCCGCTGGCGGCAGGCGGCTGGCCGCCGGGCGCAAAGCGGGCGGTACCCGACTGGGCCGCAGCCAGCACATCTTCCTTGGTAATGCGGCCGCCGGGGCCGCTGCCCTGCACTGCCGCCAGGTTGACGCCGTGCTCGGCGGCCACTTTGGCCGCCAGGGCCGATACCGGGCCACCTGCGGTGGCCGGTGCGGGCTGGTGGGCTACAGGTGCGGGTTGTAGTTGTGGTTGTAGTGGCGCCGGGGTGGGCTTCACTACACCTTGACTTGGCACAGGCGTGGGTTGTGCAGCCGCCGGAACGGGCTGCAAGGCGGCCGGCACGGGCTGCGCCGCTGCCGGCTTGGGCGCCGCGGCCGCGGGAGCGCCGCCATCTTCCTCCGGCACGCTTTCGCCGGGTTCGCCGATCCACACCAGGATGGCGTTCACAGGCACGACCGCGCCTTCAGCCTGCAATATCTTGAGGATCGTGCCGCTGGCGGGGCTGGGGATCTCGGTATCCACCTTATCGGTGTTGACCTCGACCAACGGGTCATATTCCTTGACCTGCTCGCCTTCTTTTTTGATCCATTTGGTGACGGTGGCGTCAGTGACGCCCTCGCCCATCTGCGGGAGGGTGACTTTCACAGCCATAGGGTTAATTCTAACTGAGGAACATGGCGGCCTGCTGCACAATCGCTTGACAACCGGACAACTATAATCAGCGCCATGAAGTACCAGTTCTTCAACGACTACTCCGAAGGCGCTCACCCCAAGATCCTGGAACGCCTGGCCGCCAGCAACCTGCAGCAAATGACCGGCTATGGCGAAGACGCGCTTTCGCTGCAGGCACAGACTATGATCCAGGAGGCGATCGGCAATCCGAAAGCGGCGGTGCACTTTGTCTCTGGGGGCACGCAGGCGAATTTGCTGTGCCTGGCCTCCATGCTGCGGCCATATGAATCCGTGATCGCGCCAAACAGCGGGCACATCAATGTGCACGAGGCCGGGGCGGTGGAAGCCACCGGCCACAAGATCGAGACCATCGCCAGCCAGGATGGTAAGCTGCACCCGCAGGCGCTACACCAGCTACTCGGCGCCCCGCGCGACGAGCATGTAACCAAACCCAAGGTGGTGTTCATATCACACGCCAGCGAAGTGGGCACGATCTATTCCAAAACTGAGCTGGAAGCCTTGCGAGCCTTCTGTTTGCAGCACGGCCTGTACTTGTATCTGGACGGCGCGCGCATCGGCTCGGCGCTGACCGCCAAAGACAGCGACCTGAGCCTGGCTGATATTGCCGCGCTGACCGATATGCTCTACATCGGCGGCACCAAGAACGGGGCTCTGCTGGGCGAGGCGATCATCATTACCAATCCGGCCCTGCAGCCCGAATTTCGCTGGCACATCAAACAGCGCGGCGCGCTGCTTGCCAAGGGCCGCGTGGTCGGCGCCCAATTCCTGGAGCTGTTCGCCGACGAGTTGTATTTTGAGTTGGCCCAGCACGCCAACCGCATGGCTGAGCAGCTGGCCGATGGGCTGCAGGAATTAGGTTTCGCTTTTCTGACGCCGCCACAGACCAACCAGATCTTCCCGATCCTGCCGGATGAGTTGATCGCACAGTTGCAGCAAGAGTACGGCTTCTATGTGTGGGCGCCAGCGAGCGAGGGCATGTCGGCGATACGCCTGGTGACCTCATGGGCGACCGAGGAACAGGCCGTGCAGGAATTTTTAGAGGATGCGCGCGGGTTGGCCTAGTAAAGGTGTGCATCCCGCGCGCAGCGAGGGATTCTTATTGGTATGTCTCACAAATACGCGCTGCATAGAAGATACGCTCATAAGGATCCTTCGCTGGCGCGGCTTCGGCGTCCAGATGGCTATCTCACTACCCGCTCAGGATGACACAGTGACCAAAAACAGCGCAGCCAATGGCTGCGCTGTTTGAAATCGATGTGCACTTTCTGACAACTAGTCGTCTAAATTCTCGAACACGATCTCGACCACATCGCGCACGCGCATCTGTGGTGCATCGGTCTTGGCGGCGTCCGAGAGCATGATCATGCAGTAGGGGCAGCCTACTGCCAGCGTGTCGGCGCCCACTTCCTGCGCCTGGCGAATACGCTCGCTGTTCACGCGGGTGGTGCCGTGCTCTTCTTCCTTCCACATCTGGGCGCCGCCGGCGCCGCAGCAGAAGGATTGTTTCTTGGTCTTGGCCATCTCTACAAGATCGGCGTTGACCGCGTTGAGCACATTGCGCGGCTCAATGACCACATCGTTCTGACGCCCCAGATAGCACGGGTCGTGCATAGCGGTTTGAGTATCCGGCCCGGCTTTCACCCTCAGGCGGCCGCCGTTGATCAGCTCATCAATATAGCTGGTGTGGTGCACCACTTCGTAGTGGCCGCCAAACTGGCCGTATTCGTTCTTCAGGGTGTGCATGCAATGCGGGCAGGTGGTCAGGATGCGCTTGGGGGCAACTTCGTTGAGCATCTCCACGTTAGCGGTGGCAAGCTCATTGAACAGGAACTCATTGCCAGCACGGCGAGCCGAGTCGCCTGTGCACTGCTCGTTCTGGCCCAGCACGGCGAAGTTCACATTGGCGGCGTGCAGCACCTTGGCCAGGGCCTTGGCCGTCTCCTGGGCGCGCGGGTCAGTTGCCGGGGCACAGCCGACCCACCATAAAACCTCGGGGTCAGGGTTCTGTTCCACCGTCTGCACGTTCAGTCCCTCAGCCCACTTCATGCGCTCGGTGGGCGGCACATTCCACGGGTTCATGCTGCGTTCCATGCCGCGAAAGGCAGTCTGCCATTGGGCAGGCGCCTTGTCTTCCATCAGCACCATCGAGCGGCGGATGTCCATAATGTCGCGCATCGGGTCGTTGCCCACGGGGCAAATGTCCGTGCAGGCGCCGCAGGCCGTGCAGGCCAGCACGGCTTCTTCGGTGATGGCAAATTCGAGCAGGGTTTGGCTGCTGGCTTCGCCGGCCGCCAGGCGGCCGCCCTCTTGATTGAGGAAATAGCGCTTGTTAATTTCCAGCGCAGCCGGGGAGAGCACTTTGCCGGTGTTGTAGGCCGGGCAGGCGTCCTGACAGCGATTGCACATGATGCAGGCATAGCCATCCAGAATTTGATGCCAGGCGAAATCTTCTACCCGCGTGGCGCCAAACTGCTCGATGGTGTTGTCGTCAAAGTTCAGCCTATCCAGCGCACCCGGGGCTGGGCGCTCAGGGCGCAGCAGAAAGTTGAGCGGCGCCATGAAGATATGGATGTGCTTGGAATACAGGAAGTACGGGAAGAAGGCCATGATGAGGCCAATGGCGAGCCAGAAACCGACATGCTCGCCAACGGTTTGAGCGGCAGGCGACAGCCCGGCCCACAGCTGGGCCGCAGCCGAAGACAGCGGCTGCCACGGGTCGGCCCCATGCAGGGCCAGCTTGAAGCTGTTGCCCAGGAACCGGCCGCCCAGATGGAAGACGATGAACAGGCCCACGATGAGCGAGTCGCGGCGGATGCCGGCACGCGCCTTGGGGTGCAGCAGGGTGCTTTCACGCGTGGTCAGCTCGCGCGGGCGCAGCACGAAGCGGCGCGCCAGCAAGGCCAGCATGCCACTGATGCCGGCCACGGTCAGCAGGTCGGCCAGCAGGCGATACACATTGCCGATCACGCCCTGCCCCAGGAACACAAAGTTGGGGATCAACGCCTCGAGCACATCGCCGATATTGACCAGCAGATAGAACATGAAGGCCCACACCACCATGGCGTGCAGCACGCTCACCAGCAGGCGCTTGCGCCAGGTAGGGGTGAGCGCCACGGCTTTGACGCCAGTGGGCAGCAACCGCTTGGGGATGAGCGACCAATCCGGCTTGCCATGCCCGCGCCCGATGATGCGCACCACGCGCAAGGCCACTTGCAGGGCGGCGTAGCCGCTGGCTGCGGCGGCAATGAAGAATATGATCTTTTCAGGGAGTGTCAGCATGAGACAAAAATTCTAGCATAGGAGCAAACCAGCGGTCAGCGCTGGCATGTATTCCAACTGTGCGGATTCTGCTCATCCTGAAAAGCTCGAACAGAAAGGATCATGGTGGTCATCGCCTTAACGGATTCCTCCTCGCGGCTACGCCGCTCGTTCGGAATGACAACGGTGCAATGGAGTCATCGCATATAAAAAGGCCAGGCAAAATTGCCTGGCCTTTTATTCACGACTATGCCCCACCCTCGCTGTATTGGAACTCTTCGTCGGTCGGGGTGCGGCCAGACGGGTCATGCACATACACCCAATCGCCCACATTGGCCCATTCATAGACCCAGCGGGCATCGCCAATCGCCAGGTTCACGCAACCGTGCGAGCCTTGATAGCCGAAGAACTGCTTCTGGCGCCAGTAGGCGCCGTGGATCGCACGCGCCTGGTCGTAATACATCGTCCAAGGCACATCCGCCAGGTAGTAATAGCCACCCGTGCCACCGGAGAAATCTCCGCTCATGGCCGTGGTGTCGTGCTTCTCGTAAATCTGGAACAAGCCTGGCCGCGTCCACAAATTATCCAGGCCGGTGGCGATCAGTGTGGCGAAGACAAGCTGGTTGTTCTCATAGACCGACAGGGACTGCTGCTCCAGGTTGATCTCGATCCAGCGTCCACCCTCCACCCCCTCGGGCGCTTCTGTCATCGGGTGCACCAAGCGCATCTGCAACGAATTCAGCCACTGGTCCGGCCCCACCAGATACCACTGCAGATCGGCAACCTGTTGGATATCGAAGACTTCGATGACGCTGTAAGCCGCCAGGGTGCCAGGCGAACGCGGCGCCTGCAGGCTGGGGCTGCTGTACGTGGGGAACGGTGCCATTTCGCCAGCGGAGTGCTCCAGCACCCAGCCGAACGGCCGCGCGGGAGTGGTGTCAAACAACATGCCCATACCAAAGCGGCGCACTTCCACCGGGGAGAGATCGCTGCGTTTCATCCAACCCAGGTTGGTCAGGTAATAGCTGGTGCCGTCCACCTGCTGGAAGCCGGTATAGGTCACGTAATGGGGGCTTGTACCGAATTTGATGTAGGAGCGCGGGTTGGTGTACGCCACCGCATCTTCCAGCGTGGCAAACACCGGGCGCTGGATGATGCCGGTGCTGTCAGAGGTATTGACGATGGCGTAGCTGATCGGCAGTTCGGCCATGGCCGGGTCGATCAGCTGCGCGTCCAGCGGGCGAAGTGGCAGGGACATGCCGATCTCAGACAGACGCTGGAAGTAACCGTACGAGCCCAGCGGCTGGCAGTCAGTCGCCGTGCCGAAGGCGGGCGGCAGGCACAGCGGGTCACCGGCCGCCGGCGTGGGCGCCGGGGCGGCCAGGGCCGGGGTGGGAACAGTGGTCAGAACGAAAGCGAGCAGGAGGGCGGCGTGCAGTGTGCGCATATGATCAAAATTATAGCGGCGGCGGCTTTTGGCTGGCTTAAGGGATCATGGGTTTTCAGCGGCGATCTGGATCCGCGTCAGGCTCCATAGGGCCAGCAGGTTGAAGGCGATCGCCGCCCCGGTATTGAAGCCGAATCCCTGCGCAAACAGCACTGGGGTCACCAGACTGGCCAGCGCACGCCCTATCGAAGCAAAGGTGACGAAACCTGACATCATCGTGGCCCGCGCCGCGGGCAGCACTTCGGTCATCAGCGGGATGCTGCTCACAATGATGAACTCAAAGCTCACATAGAAGAAAAATAGCGTAATGAGCGCGCCGGCGTAGCTGCCGCCGAAGATGGGCATGGCCACACACGCGGCGCAGTTGACCAACAGGCCGATGACAATGGCGCGGCGCTTGCCGAGGCGGTCGGTCACCAGCGCCACCAGCCCCTCGCCGCTCAGCTCGGCGATTCCGAGCACGGCTGCGGCGGCGCCGAGGGCGGCCAATTGCAAGCCAAAGCTCATCTCCAGCCATGCGCCAAAGGTCAGCGCCACCAGCTCATTGGCGGTACAGGTGAACAAGGTGAGCAACAGCACCATGCGCGCCGACTGGGATCGCATAACCACTTTGAAGTTGCCCAGGGTGCTGCTGGCAACCGCTGGCCGGGCGCCTTGGGCCTGCATCATCCACAGCACGGCAAAGATGCACAGCAGGACCATCACGCCCAGGAGCTGGAAGGGCGCCAGCCAGCCAAAGCGCCCAATGATCCACCCCATGACGGGCACACCGAGAATGAAAGCGCCCGACCAACTGAACTCGGTGACGGTGATGGCCGCGCTGCGCCGGGCATACGGCACGCGGTCACCAATGTAGGCTTGCAGCGACGGGTCAAAGGTGGCCTTGCCCATCAGCATCAGGATCATCGACAGGGTGAAGCCGCCGAAGGTAGGCCAAAAGCTGACCACGGCTACACCGAGAATGAACACGAACAGACCCAGCACAATGCCGGTGCGGCGGCCGCGGGTATCGCCAACCGTGGCGAGGAACGGTGCGGCGAATGCCGACACCAGCGAACGCAACCCAACCGCGCGCGTCAGCGTTTCCAGTGGCACATTGAGTGCATCACGGAAGACGGGCAGGAACGGATAGACCATGCGGAATGCCGTGCTGATCAGCATGCGCACAAAGGTCAGGAATACGAGCTGCACACGCAGCGAGTCTCTCATTGAGCTCATGGGGATCGCTTTAGCGGCCCAGCATCGGCATCTTGATGCCGTGCCGCTTGGCCGCGGCCAGCGCCTCGTCGTAGCCGGCATCGGCGTGGCGCACCACGCCCATGCCGGGGTCGCTGGTCAGCACGCGCTCCAGGCGGGCGGCCGCCTGCGGCGTGCCGTCCGCCACGATCACCTGGCCGGCGTGCTGGCTGTAGCCAATGCCCACGCCGCCGCCGTGATGGAAGGATACCCAGGTGGCGCCGTTGACGGCGTTGATCAGAGCGTTGAGGATGGGCCAGTCGCTGACCGCATCGGTGCCGTCTTTCATCGCCTCCGTCTCGCGATTGGGCGAGGCCACCGAGCCGGAATCGAGATGATCACGCCCGATAGCGATGGGCGCGCTCAGCTCGCCGCTGGCGACCATCTCGTTGAAGCGCAGGCCGGCCTTGGCGCGCTCGCCATAGCCCAGCCAGCAGATACGCGCCGGCAGACCCTGGAAGGGAATGCGCTCGCGCGCCATCACCAGCCAACGTTGCAAATGCTCATCCTGCGGGAAGAGTTGCTTGATGGCTTCGTCGGTCTTGTATATATCCTCAGGGTCGCCACTGAGGGCCACCCAGCGGAACGGGCCTTTGCCCTCACTGAACAGCGGGCGAATGTAGGCGGGCACGAACCCGGGAAAGTCGAAAGCGCTCTTGACGCCATATTCCAAAGCGCGCTGGCGCAGGTTGTTGCCGTAGTCGAAGACCTCGCTGCCCTTTTGCTGGAAGCCCAGCATGGCCTCCACGTGGGCGGCCATGCTGGCTTGCGAACGCCGCTCGAACTCGGCGGGGTCGCTGCTGCGCAGCGCCTCCGCCTCCGCCAGGTTCATGCCCGCCGGGATATAGGCAAGCAGGTCATGCGCGGGGGTCTGGTCGGTGACCACATCCGGCACGACGCCGCGCTGTAACAGCTCAGGGAATATTTCAGCCGCATTGCCGATGAGCCCGATCGAGCGCGGCTGGCCCTTGGCGACATAGTCCTCAACCAAGGTCATGGCTTCTTCGAGCGTATCGACCACATCGTCCACATAGCCGATCTCGTGGCGGCGTTTGGCCCGCGCCGGGTCCACCTCCACCACCAGGCCGACGCCTTCGTTCATGGTGACAGCCAGCGGCTGGGCGCCGCCCATGCCGCCCAAGCCGGCGGTGAGCACGAACTTGCCCTTCAGCGAGCCCCAGCCGCGCTGGCGGGCCAGCGCACCCAGGGTCTCATAGGTGCCCTGCAAGATGCCCTGCGTGCCGATGTAGATCCACGAGCCGGCGGTCATCTGACCGTACATCATCAAGCCTTTGGCAGCCAGCTCATCAAAGTGATGCTGAGTGGCCCAATACGGGACGAGATTGGAATTGGCGATCAGCACGCGGGGCGCATCGGTGTGCGAGCGAAACACGGCGACCGGCTTGCCAGACTGGACCAGCAGGGTCTCATCCGGCTCCAGGGTGCGCAGCGTCTCCAAAATAGCGTCAAACGATTCCCAGTTGCGGGCGGCCTGGCCGCGGCCGCCGTAGACCACCAGGTTCTCAGGGTATTCGGCGACTTCAGGGTCCAGGTTGTTGTGCAGCATGCGGTAGACGGCTTCAATCTGCCAGTTCTTGCAGGTGAGCTGGGTGCCGCGCGGGGAGCGAATGACTCGGGCTGAGGTCATGCCATTTCCTTACTGTGGGATATTGTCAGTTTACTACGCTCGGCAAAGGCAGCCGAGCGTTTGGAGTTTTACGCAAACTCTATCGAATATCCGTTGTTTGTTTGCGGATAACTTTTAATAATCATCATCTTGTTTCGAGGCCCCGACCCCAAGTTAAAACATTTGCCCCTGTTTTTGGCGAGCACTTAGCCTGCGCTTACGGGAAATGTATTTAATGTATTAATTGTTTTAATAGTTTTAACCTCGTTCCACTGGTCCTACAGGACATAGGCAGAAAGCAAAAGCTCAGATTGCTACGCCGCTCAACGGCTACGCCGCTCAACGGCTACGCCGCTCAACGGCTACGCCGTTTCACGTCCTCGCAATGACAGAGCGAATTGCCAAGTCAGGGTTCGATGTAAGCAGGATGCTCGGTCGGCCAGGAGGTTATAGCAGCGAATGGGAGTTGTTGGGTGAATTGGGTGGACATGTCAAGGAAGGCGGAGGGGAGCGCACCAAACCTGGCAATCGCTACAGGACACAGGTAGGAAAGCAAAGCTCAGATTGCTACGCCGCTCAACGGCTGCACCGTTTCACGTCCTCGCAATGACAGAAGTGCATTGCCACGTCAGGGTGCTACGGTAAGCAGGATGCTGGGGTCGGCCAGGCGGAACTCGTCGCCGGTGCGCCAGCGCATGTACTCGGCCTTCTCGTCCTCGGTGGCGGTGGTGGTGTAGTAGGCCATCGCGCCCAGCTGCAGCCCGGCCGCGCCGACCCGCGTCTCGAAGTGCAAATGCGGGTCGCTTACAAAGAAGCGGTCACCCGAATCGCCCACATGGCCCAGCAACTGGGCGCAGACCAGCCCATCGCCGGCTGCGAACGGCGCGGGTTGCTGCAAATGGGCATACAGCAAATACAGCGAGTGATTCGCTTGCATGCCGTAGAGTTCGGCGACACCCGCTGGCAACTGCTCGAACGGCGTCTCGCTCACGAGGTAGTGGCCATACACCGCGTTGTAGCCCACACCGGCTACATAGCCATCCAACACGGATTGCACCGGCGTGCCATTGATATGCCCGCCGGTGGGGCCGCCGCTGTAATAGGCAAAATCCAAGCCATGATGCCCGGTTTCCTTGTTGGCGCCGGCCGGCGGGATGAAGGGCTGGGTCATGTACAGGCTCATCAAGGTGGCTATGTCATGCCCGGCCAGCGGCGTGCAGATGGCGCTGCGCGGGGTGGCCGTTGCGGTGGGCGTCTCGCTGGGCACCGGGCTGGGGGTCACCGTAGGCGCCAGAGTGGCGCTGGGCAGCGCAGTCGCCGTAGCGGGCGGGGGCGGGGCGCTGCAGGCGGCCAGCCAGAGCACAAATACGGCGCTCACGAGGTAGCATTGCGGCTTCACAAACACGATTGTAACGTTAGGGCACAAACAGCTGCCCGCGCGGCGCGGGTGTTATTATTCACCCTGCAACTTTTTTGGAGGCACCTGAATGCGAAAGATCACTGTCATTGGCGTAGGCTACGTAGGCTTGGTCACCGCCGCCTGCTTTAGCGACCTGGGCAACCAGGTGATCGCCCTGGACGTGGACGAGAACCGCGTGGCCGGGCTGAAGCGCGGCGAAATGCCGATCTACGAGCCTGGGCTGGAAGAGCTGGTCAAGCGCAATGTGGCCGCTGGCCGCCTCAGCTTCACCACCTCGTACCAAGACGCCCTGAAAGACAGCGAATTCGTGTTCATCTGCGTGGGCACGCCCTCCGGTTCGGACGGCGAGGCTGACCTCAAGTACGTGGCCGCCGCCGCCCGCAGCATCGCCCAGAACATGGCCGCCCCGGTCATCGTCATCAACAAGTCCACCGTGCCGGTCGGCACGGGGGACTGGGTGGCCGAGATCGTGCGCGAGGCACAGCCCACCCCGATCGACTTCTGGGTAGTGTCCTGCCCCGAATTCCTGCGTGAGGGCGTGGCCATCGCCGACTTTATGAACCCGCACCGCACGGTGCTGGGCTCCACCAGCCGCGAAGCGGCCGACAAGGTGGCCCAGCTGCACCTCACCCTGCGTGCCCCGATCGTGATCACCGACCTACGCACAGCCGAGATGATCAAGTACGCCTCCAATGCCTTCCTGGCCACCAAGATCTCCTTCATTAACGAGATCGCCGACATTTGCGAGCGCCTCGGCGCCGACGTCAAAGAAGTCGCGGCCGGGATGGGCTTCGACACCCGCATCGGCAAGCAGTTCCTCGAAGCCGGGCTTGGATACGGCGGCTCGTGCTTCCCCAAAGACGTCAAGGCCCTGGCCTTTATGGGCGATGAGATGGGCGTGGACACGCGCATCCTCAACTCTGTAATGGAGGTCAACTCCGCCCGCCGCAACGCCATCGTCCAAAAGCTGGATGAGATGCTGGGCGGCCTGCAGGGTAAGACGATCGGCCTGCTGGGCCTGGCCTTCAAAGCCAACACGGACGACATGCGTGACGCGCCCTCGATCGACATTGCGGCCACGCTGCAAGCGGCCGGCGCCAAGGTGCGCGGCTACGACCCCGTGGCCATGGACGTGGCCCGCGGCGTGATGCCCGGCGTGGAGATGGTGAAGGATGCCTATGCCCTGGCGGACGGCGTGGACGCGGTGCTGGTGGCGACCGAATGGAACGAATTCAAGAATCTGGACCTGGCCCGCGTGCGTGACAGCATGAAGCAGCCCGTGCTGCTGGATGGCCGCAACATCTACCAGCCTGAGATCATGCGCAACCTGGGCTTCACTTATTACGGTGTGGGCCGCGGCAACGCCGAAGGCGCCAAGACCCGTATCAAAGCTCACATCAATGGCAACTGACACACAGCAGCGCCCCCCGGTTTGCGATTACGAAGGCTCTGACTACCAAACCCGCTTCTGGGAGCAGGGCGGCCGCGCCTATGAAGACGGCGCCGAGCAGATTGCCCTGCGCCGCCTGCTGCCCAGGCACGGCAAGCTGATGCTGGAGGTGGGCGCCGGCGCCGGCCGCAACACGCCGCGCTACGCCGGCTACGAGCGCATCGTGGTGATGGATTACTCCTCCACCCAACTCGAACAGGCCCAGCAGTATCTGGGCGCAAACGAGCGGTATATCTATGTAGCCGCCGATGTTTACAAGCTGCCTTTTGTGGATGGCCTATTTGACGGCGCCACCATGATCCGCGTGCTGCACCACATGGCGGATGCGCCGGCCGCGCTGGCGCAGATCCGCAACACTTTGCAGCCCGGGGCCAGTTTCATCCTCGAATACGCCAACAAGCGCAACCTCAAAGCGATCGTGCGTTGGCTGTTGGGCAGGCAAAAATGGAACCCGTTCAGCCAGGAGCCGGTGGAATATATTGAGCTGAACTTTGATTTTCATCCGGCGGCGATCAACCGCTGGCTGGGCGAGCTGGGCTTCCGGATCGAGCGCCAGCTGGCTGTCTCACACTTCCGCCTCGGCTGGCTCAAGCGCAACATCCCCACCAAGCTGCTCGTGGCGCTGGACGGGCTGTTTCAGCCGCTGGGCGCGTTCTGGAAGTTCACGCCCAGCATTTTCTTGCGCGCCCGCAGCGCACACAGCGGGCAGGCCGCGACCGCGGGCAGCTTCTTCAAGTGCCCGGAGTGCGGCGCGGCGTTGGGCGCGCCGACATCGGCCGTGCTGCAATGCAGCTGCGGCCGCCGTTGGGGCCAGGCCAACGGCATCTGGAATTTCAAGCAGCCGTTGAGTTAAAACATAGCGGGCGGGTCTAAGACCCGCCCGCATTTTTGTTAATACGTTCGATGCGGCAGCGCGCTACTGGCCGCTGTTGCCCAACTCAAAATCGATCACGGTCTGGAACGCATCGATCGGGTAGGCGCCTACCATGGCGATCCCGTTGATGAAGAAGGTCGGCGTGGAGGAAACACCCAATTGCTGGCCCAGCGCGTAATCACGCTCTACAGACTCAGCATAGCGGCCTTCGTCCAGGCAGGCCAGCAGCGCATCCGTATCCAGGCCAAGCTGGTCGGCATACCCGGCATACGCCTCGCGCCCCAGCCCCAGCGCGCCGCCGAACAGCAGGTCGTGATATTCCCAGAACATCCCCTGCTCCTGGGCGCACTCCGCCGCCTGGGCAGCCGCGTCGGCATCCGGGTGGATGGAGCGCAGCGGATAGTTCTTGAACACAAAGCGCACCTGCTCGCCGTATTGCTCCAGGATCAACGGATAGGTCTGCTCAAAGTGGCGCACGCAGTACGGGCACTGGAAATCGGCAAATTCCACGATGGTGATGGGCGCATCCGCCGGGCCAAATACGGGGTCATTGTCGTCAATGGTGATCTCATAGCGCTGAATGTCTGCCAGATTGTTGCCAGGATTGGGCTGACTTTGGGTTTGCGTCAGCGCCCCGGTTGGGGCAGGGTTGTTGGCTGTCGCCACCGGGCCGCGCCCCCACAGCACAAAGCCCACCGCCAGGCCCAACACAAAAGTCAGCGGGGCTACTAGCGCCCAAAAGTGGCTGCGCTTGATCTCGAAGCGCAAAATATCATCGCCAGATCTGCGCTCGGTCGGAGACTGTGGGATCTTCCTGCTTGTAGCTGCCTGCTTGCGGGGTCGTTGGGTGGTTGCCATGCGGGCATTATATCGCCGCGCCGCAAGCTAGCAGTCAAGGCTCGCGTAGTGCTTGGCGATAACCATCAGCCTGCCCTCGTATAATGCCGCCATGGTCCCAGACGCGCCCCCGTTGGATCTGCGCACGCCGTACCTCAATGCGGCCGGCAGCCTGGGTTTTGTGCCCAGGGAGCCCCCCCTGCCAGACAGCTTGCCCATTGGCGCCTTCATTACCAACCCCATCAGCCTGCAAGCCCGCCGCGCAAGCCAGGGCCAGCGTATGCTGCCCTTCGCTGGCGGCGTGTTGCTGCATACCGGTTTGCCCAACCCCGGCCTGCGTTCCTGCGTGCGTGAATACGGCATGGCCTGGGCACATGCCGAACTGCCCATCATTTTGAACCTGCTAGTAGACGAGCCCAGCGCGCTGCGCAAAGTGATGCCCAACATTGAGGCGCTGGACAATATCTTGGCAGTCGAGCTCAACATCCCGGCGGATGCGAGCCCGCAGCTGGCCTCCGATCTGTGCGCCGCGGCGGCGGGCAAGCTGCCGGTCATCGCCCAGCTCTGCCTGCCGCGTGCCGAGGAGCTGGCGCATCGCTGTCTGGCGGCGGGAGCCAGCGCGGTCAGCCTCGGCCCGCCGCGCGGCAGTCTGCCCGGAGAGGGTGGAGGGCTGCTCAACGGGCGGCTGTATGGCCCAGCACTGTTCCCACAGGCGCTGGCTGCCACGCAGACGCTTGCCCGCGCCGGCGTGCCGGTCATCGCCGCCGGCGGCATCATGGGCGAAGCCGAAGCCAGCGCCGCCCTGGCGGCAGGGGCGATGGCGGTTCAGTTTGATGTGGGGTTATGGAAGTAAGCAGAGAAGGAAGCGCGGGCTACTTCTCCAGCCAGATCGTTACCGGCCCATCATTGTGAATGTCCACCTGCATCTCGGCCCCAAAGCGGCCGGTCTGCACCGCCACACCCTGGGCGGCCAGTAAGGCGACAAAGCGCTCGACCAGCGGCTCGGCCTGTTGCGGCGGGGCCGCATTCACGAAGGATGGCCGCCGGCCGCGCTCTGTGTCGGCGTATAGCGTGAACTGCGAGACTACTATCGCCGCGCCGCCCACCTTCAGCAGCGACAGGTTCATCTTGCCCTCAGCGTCTTCAAAAATACGCAGGTTGGCGATCTTCTCGGCCAGGTACTGTGCCTGAGCCTCGCCGTCCTGCGGGCCAACGCCCAGCAGGATCACCAGACCGCGTTGAATGCGGGCGATCTCCTGCCCATCCACACTCACCGCGCCGGCGCGCACGCGTTGCACCAAAGCTCGCATGCGGGCAGTATAACCATAGCCGCTGGGGGTGCGTATAATCGCACAATGCCGCTCGTGCCGCCCGCCCCCTATCTTTCTCTGATCATTCCCGCCTATAACGAAGAGCAACGCCTCCCCGCCAGCCTGGGCAGCGTGTTTGAGTTTGTGAGCCAGCAAGACTTCACCTGGGAAGTGGTGGTGGTTGAGAACGGCAGCAGCGACAGCACGCTGCGCATTGCCCGGGAATTTGCGGATAAGCATCCCGGCTTCCATGTGTTGCAGGCCAATGGGCGCGGCAAGGGCCTGGCCGTACGCCAGGGCATGCTCTTCGCCCAGGGCGAGTGGCGCATGATGCTGGATGCGGACCTCTCCATGCCGGTCAACGAGATCCCGCGCTTTATCCCGCCGGCGATCCAGAACAGTGAGGTGATCATCGCCTCGCGTGAGGCGCCGGGCGCAGTGCGCTACAACGAACCCGAGGTGCGCCATATCGGCGGCCGCGTGATCAACGCCATGATCCGCCTGCTGGCGCTGCCGGGCCTGCACGATACCCAATGTGGCTTCAAATGCTTCAGCGCCCGCGCCGTGCAGGAGCTGTTCACCCACCAGACGATCGACGGCTGGTCATTTGACGTGGAGATCCTCTACCTGGCGCGCAAACGTGGTTACAAGATCACTGAATTGCCCATCCCCTGGTATTACAGCGACCAAAGCCACGTGCGCCCGGTGGCCGATACGCTGGCCATGCTGGCCGATATTCTGCGCATCCGCAGCAATGATCTGCTGGGGCATTATGCCTAGCGTGGCTGCACCGAAGGTTCGCAAAGCGGCCCAGCGCTGGCCCACCCTGCGCTATGAGCGCAGGCTGTGGCAGCAAGGCCTGCTGCACATCGCCGGGGCCGACGAAGCCGGCCGCGGCGCCCTGGCCGGGCCGGTGTATGCCGCCGCGGTCATCCTGCCCAGCAGCATCGCTCGCCAGCTCAAAGGCGTGCGCGACTCCAAGCAGATGACCGCCGCCGAGCGCGAGGCGCTGGCGCCGCGCATTCGCGAACATGCTCTGGCCTGGGCGGTAGCCAGCGCCAGTGTGGAAGAGATCGAAGACATCAACATCCTGCAGGCCAGCCACCTCGCCACCCGCCGCGCCCTGGAGGCGCTCAAGGTGCCGCCGCAGCACCTGCTGCTGGATGCAGTGCGCCTCACCGCCGTAGACCTGCCGCAGACCCCACTGGTGGGCGGCGACGCCCGCTGCCTCAGCATCTCGGCCGCCTCTGTACTAGCCAAGACCGAACGTGACGCCGAGCTGTGTCGCCTGGACACCCTCTTCCCCCAATACGGCTTCGCCGAGCACAAAGGCTACGCCACCCCGGCCCACCGAGCCGCCATCGCCGCCCATGGCCCCTGCGTGCACCACCGCCGCAGCTTCGCCCCCATGCGCGCCGTATGAACAACGGACGTATAGCTCTTGCCAGCCTACTAGTCCTCCTGCTCGCCGCTTGCAACCTGCCCTATACCGGCTCGCCACCTCTCGGCAGCGAAGCTGCTGCCACCCAGCAAGCCGCCGCCGAAGCCACTCTCGTCCCTACCCCCACACTCGCCGCCCCGGAAACATTCACGCCCAGCCAATATCGTCTGGTCGCCACGCTCGACTTTGCCGCTCATTACCTAGCGGTCAGTCAGCGCATCAGCTACACGAACAACACCGACCAGGCGTTTGAGCTGGTGCCGCTGGTCGTGCCGATCTCAGACGAGCTGCTTAGCGTGAGCTCGATCGAGTTTGACCGCGGTCTGGAGTGGAGTGAACACATGACAAGCAACGGCGGCCAGATCGAGCTGCTGCTTGCCCGCCCACTGCTGCCCGGCGAGCAACTGCAGGTGGAGTTGGAGTTCGCCATCGCTGTGCCGGAGCGGCCAACCCTGCTGGGCTGGTCGGCCCGCCAGATGACCCTGATCGACTGGTATCCCTTCATCCCGCCCTACGCAGCTGACGCCGGCTGGATGATCAACGAACCCACTCAGCAAGGCGAATATCTGGTCTACGAGAGCGCCGACTTCGACGTCTCGATCTACACCGTCAACCCGCCCAGTCTGCTGCAGATCGCCGCGCCAGCCCCGGCGCGGCAGGAGGGCAGCGCGTATCACTACCAGTTACCCAACGCACGCCGCTTTGTGTGGGCGGCCAGCGGGCACTACCAGGCGGAGACCCTGCATGCCGGCGAGCAGCGCATTCCGGTGACCATCTACTACTTCGAGGAAGAGCGCGCCGCCGCCCAGGCGGCCCTGCGCACGGCAGTCTCTTCGCTGGAGCTGTACGAGACCCTGTTCGGCGCCTACCCGTACGAGAGCCTGGCCATCGTGGGGTGCATTTTCCCGGACGGGATGGAGTCGGACGGTATTTTCTTCCTCGACATGGGCTACTTCCGCCGCTACGATGGCACGCCGCGCAACCTGCTCACGATGCTGACCGCGCATGAAGTGGCGCACAACTGGTGGTTCGGCGCGGTGGGCAACGATGCCGGCAACGAACCCTGGCTGGACGAAGCGATGGCCACCTATGCTGAGCTGCTCTACTACGAGCAGGCCCACCCATCTGATCTGGACTGGTGGTGGGAGTTTCGGATCAACCAGTGGGGACCGGGCGGGGCCGTGGACAGCACCGCCTACGAGCTGCCCGGCTTCCGGCCTTATGTGAATGCGGTGTATCTGCGCGGGGCGCAGTTCCTACACGCGGTGCGCCAACAGGTGGGCGACCAGGCTTTCTATACGTTTTTGAAAGACTATTACGCGATGCATGACGGGCAGATTGCTACAGGTGCTGAATTTCTGAGGTTGCTAGAGCAATCTACCGGGCAAGATGTGAGCGAGTTGGTTATGGAGTATTTTGAATAGAGCGGGGGTAGATAAATGACCAAATCTGCAGTTGTTCGTGCAGGGAGTAGGTTCTTAACCTAAGGCTTAACGGATTCCTCCTCGGCCTTCGGCCTCGTTCGGAATGACAAATAATCTTGCTACATACGTGGGCTACAAACGTCCGCTGCGAGGATCCCTCGCTATGCTCGGGATGCACGGACGTGATTGCCTTTGATTGCCCTGATTGCCTTCGACTATTCCTTCCACTCCAACTCATACTCGCCGATATAGACCGTATCTCCATCGCGGACGCCCTTCTCGCGCATGGCCACATCCACTTGCAGCTGGCGCAGAATGCGCTGGAAGCGGCGCACCGATTGGTCATGCTCCCAATAGGTCATGGCAGCGGCGCGCTCCAGCGCCGGGCCGCTCAGGCGCCAACCGTCGCCCTCGCGGCGGATGTCAAATTCGGTGGGGTCGGTCTCCGGGCGGTAGATGGGCAGTTCTTCGGCCAGAGGCTCCGGCAGGGTGCGCAACTCCTCTGCGGCGCGGCCCAGCAGGCGGCGCACGTCTTGCCCGCTCACGGCCGAAACCGCCAGCGGACTGCTGACGCCAAGCTTCTTCAAGCCAGACTGCAGTTCAGGCCAGCGCGCCTGCACATCGGGCAGGTCGATCTTGTTGACCGCCACCACCTGAGGCTTGGCAGCCAACTGCGTGTCGAAGAGAGCCAGCTCGCTGTTGATCTGGGTGAAATCAGCCAGCGGGTCTTCAGCCATGCCATCCAGCAGATGGATGAGCACACGGGTGCGCTGGATATGGCGCAAAAAGTCGTGACCTAAACCCTTGCCGGTGTGGGCGCCTTCGATCAAGCCGGGAATATCAGCCAAAACCAGACTGCTGTCCTCGTCCAGCGCGGCCACGCCTAGGTTCGGCTCCAGGGTAGTGAAGGCGTAATCGGCAATGCGCGGCTTGGCGTTGGTGAGGGCGGCCAACAGGGTGGATTTGCCGGCATTCGGCACGCCCACGATGCCCACATCTGCGATCAGCTTGAGCTCCAGGCGCAACATCTTCTCTTCGCCCGGGACGCCCTTCTCGGCGATGCGGGGGGCCTGATTGCGCGAGTTGGCGAAGTGCTGGTTGCCGCGGCCGCCGCGGCCGCCGCGGGCCGCCTCGTAGGTGTCGCCGTCCTTCACCAAATCAGCCAACAGATTGCCGGTTTTGGCGTCATATACCAGGGTGCCAGGCGGCACCTTTAGCACCAGATCCTGAGCGCCGCGGCCGCTGCGGTTGTTGGTGCCGCCTGGGCGGCCTTCATCGGCTTCGAACTTCTTTTGGCGGCGGAAGTTGTACAGGGTACGCATTGAGCTCTGTACCTGAAGCACCACAGAGCCGCCGCGGCCGCCATCTCCGCCGTCAGGGCCGCCACGCGGCATAAAACGCTCGCGGCGGAAGTGCATTATGCCGTCGCCACCCTTGCCTGAACTCACGCTGATCTCTACATGATCAATAAAATTTCCATCCATACGGTGCGAATGATACTCCGCCCAGCCAAAAAATCTGCTACAGACTTACAACCAATCCGCAATCCATGATGGACATACCTTGCACCCTGCTTGTACAAGCATTGTGGGCAATGGCACAATAAGCGCTTTAATGCTACAGTTCTGAGCGGGAGACACGAAAGCTATGGCAAAACAGATCCCAGACATTGTGATCGGCCGCCTGCCGGTATACCTGCGGGCGCTGCAGCAAATGCTGGCGGAAGGCCGCCAGGTGACCAGCTCGCAGGAGCTAGGCGAGCGCCTGGGCATCTCGGCCGCCCAGATCCGCAAAGATCTTTCGCAATTCGGCGAATTTGGCAAGCAAGGCACTGGATACAACATTGAGTACCTGGCCAACCAGGTGCGCGAGATCCTCAAGGTCAACAAGACCTGGGAGGTCGTGATCGTAGGCTCAGGCGATATTGGCCGGGCGCTTGCTGGCTACAGCGGGTTCAGCGAGCGCGGCTTCAAGATCCGCGACATTTTTGATAATTCGCCGGAGCGGATCGGCCAGAAGTACCAGGAATTTGTGATCAAAGACATCGCCACGCTAAAGAGCGAGGTGCAGGCGGCTGGCATCAAGATGGCCATGATCGCCGTGCCCGCCAGCGCCGCTCAACAGGTAGCCGATGTGCTGGTAGATGCGGGTATCCGCGCTATTTTGAGCTATGCGCCGGTGAATCTGAATGTGCCGGCCGGTGTGCGCGTGCAGAACATCGACCCCTCGATCCACCTGCAGCGCATGACCTATTATCTAGACTAACCCTGCAAGAAAACGAAGCGAATAATTGAATTATTCGCTTCGTTTTTTACCTCCAGTAACTATAATTAAGCTCATCATGCCCAAGATCAAGCACTTTGCCCTGGCCGGGGCTTTTTTCTTGTTGCTGGCTCTGCTATTCACCTATCCGCTGGTTCTTGATTTCACTGATTCCATCGTGGGCGGCACGCAAGGTGATGGCATTTACTTCGTTTGGCTGGTGCGCTGGTATCAAGGCTTCTTTTTGGGCGAGAACGCGCACATCTTCTTTAATCCAATGATGAACTACCCGCAGGGCTGGAATCTCTCCACCACCGATACCAGCCTGGCGGCGCTGCTGCCCAGTATTCCGTTCAGCATGGCGCTGGGGCCGGTAGCGGGCTTCAACATTGGCATGTGGCTTAGCTTTGTGTTTTCCGGCTTGGCCATATATGCATGGGTGTACCGCCATACTCGATCACACGCGGCCAGCCTGCTGGCTGGGACCATCTATGCCTTTTTCCCCAACCGAATTGCGCACTACACGGCGGGACACCTCAACCTTTCAGCCACGGCCTGGTTTCCGCTGTATTTCATGGGGCTTTATGAGGTGCTGCGAACGCGTCAGAAGTTCAACTGGCCCTGGATGACGCTGTGCGCGGTCTCTCTGGGACTGATCGCATTCACATCTATGTACTACCTGCTATTCACGCTGCTGATGACGCTTGCCTTCATTGGCGGCTACCTGCTTTTTGAAAACCGCGCCCAAGTGCGCGGCCTGCTCACCCAGCCAGGTAACTGGGTGCGGGTGGCAGCCACCGCGGCACTGAGCGCGCCATTCCTGTACCTGGCGCTGCGCCCATTCCTTTCGCTGGCGGGCCAAGGCGGCTTGGCCGACCGCAGCGTAGATTACATGAACGAATACGCGGCCGAGCTGACGGATTTTCTGGCGCCGGCCTCCAGCCACTTCCTGTGGGGCGGTTGGATCAGCGAGATCGTTGACCGCTCACAGTGGATCGAAGGCTCGCTGTACATTGGCGCGGTGACGCTGGCTTTGGTGGCGCTGGCCTTCATATGGAAGAAGGATCTGGCCAACAAACCGCTGTTGTACACCGCTGGGCTGGTCATGCTGGCAGCGCTGGTGATCGCCATGGGGCCACACTTGCACTGGGACCGCGAACCGGTGCTGGTCAGTGGTGAACGTGTGCCGCTGCCCGGATTGCTGCTCTACAACTATCTGCCCTTCTTTGCGAAGATGCGCGCCATTATGCGCATGGGAGTATTCACGTTGCTGTTTGCAGCCTTCGCGGCCGGCCTGGGCACCGATCTGCTGCTGCGACGGCTGAAGCCCCAATGGCGCACCTGGGCCGCGGCGGGCCTGATCGCGTTGGCCTTGTTCGATTTTTATCCTGGCACTTACTATGGCAGCATCAAGCCGGTGGAGGCGCGCCCGGTGGATCATTGGCTGGCAGAACAGCCCGGCATAGGAGCGGTAGTGCAGCTGCCCTTCGGCCGCTCGGCAGACCAGGAGCAGGTGTATTACGCACTGACGCACCAGAAACCCTTCACCGGCGGCTTCTTCAACGCCAACCAAACGCCGCAATTCGAGTACCTGGCGCCGATACTGGATCGTTTCCCAGACGAACACAGCGTAAACACGCTGCGCGAATATCAGGTTGAATACATCGTGATCGACCCGGCAGACTACACCGACTTTGACGCGCTACGGAACTCGCTCACCAGCCTGGGGCTTGTGCCACTTACCCAGCAGGGCGGCGTGTGGGTGTATACGTTCAGTGACTAGCATGGCCTTCTTGAAAGATCGCTTTTATTGGCTTTTGGCGGCAATCGGCCTGGCGGCTGCCTGGCTCACGCTGCGCCAGATGCACTGGGGGCCGTGGGCGTTCAGCGATTCGGCCGCCTACATTTCAGCGGCGCGCAATCTGGTGGCCGGCCACGGGTTGAGCGTGCTGGAGCCCAGCGGTAACTACGCCCCACTGACCTTGCACCAGCCGCTGTATCCGCTGCTCATGGCGGGCTTTCTGCTCGCCGGCGTTCATCCGTTCACATCCACAGTGGCGATCAATCTTGCCGGGGCGTTCGTAGCCGTGTTCGCCTTGAGCGCGGGCGCCTATGCCATCACGCGCAGCAAGGCGCTGGCCGTGCTGCTGGCTCTGGGCATGGCCAGCTTTCCGCCCATGATGGACAACCTGGGCGGAGCGATGAGCGAGCCGCTGTACCTGGCGCTGATGCTAGCCGGCTTTGTATGTTTGCAGATCTACATTGCACGCCAGCCACGCTGGGCGCTGTATGCCGCCGCGATCTGCGCCGGGCTGACGGTATTGACGCGCCTGGTGGGCGCGGCCAACGTAGTGGCCGGCGTCCTGGCGCTGCTGGTGCTGTTGCCCGGCAGCCTGGGAGCACGCGCCAGCAAGGCCGGGATCTTCCTCGGCATTGGAGTATTGCCCCTGGCGTGGCTGCTTGGCATGCCCTCGGTCGCTGGGCGCAGCTACGGCATGCCGGCCGACCTGACTGACAGCCTGACGAGCTTCTGGACTTCCCTGGTGAATGTGCTGGGCAGCTGGCTGCCATTGCGTGCGGTATGGGGTCTGCCCAGCCTGGCATCAAAAGCAGTGGCTGCTTTGATGGTGCTGCTGCTGCTGGGCGGCATCGCCGCAGCGGTGTGGCAGGCATGGCGCAATCGCCCGCCATCCGCCTGGGCCGGCCTGGCGGTGGCCACCAGCCTGCACGCGGCTGCTTTTGTGCTGGTGTGCCTGGCCGCCTACGTCTTCTCCAGCGTCACACCAGATATCAACGACCGGACTATGTTGCCGCTGTTCCCATGGCTGCTCGTGCTGATCGGCAGCGGGTTACTGGGCCTGCTGGCCAGCAAGCCCAAAGCCGCCAGTGGGCTGCTGGCGGCGCTGACGCTGGTGGGCCTGCTGGCCTGGCTTCCGGTGACCAACAAAATGGTGACTGAACGCCACGCAATGGGGCACGGCTATACGGCTACGTACTACCGCGGCTCGCCCCTGCTGCAAGCGGCGCGTGACCTGCCACAGGATGTGCCCTGGATATCCAACGAACCGGCCTTGTTCCTGCTGTATCTCAACAAGCAGCCCCATGACTTAAAGGTCATGTATCCGCTGATCCTGGCGGGCAACAACCCACCGCTTGGTGAAGGCGATACCCGCTTTGATGAAATGATGCGCGATGAAAATGCGATCCTGCTGTTCTACCCGCTGCAGGTAAAAGCCGCCCTGGGTGAAAGCGCCTTCCCGCACTTCGAAAACCTGCTGCGCGGGCTGCACCCGCTGTATGATGCAGCGGATGGCAGCATTTCCATCTACGACAAATAAAAAACCGGCCTGCAGGCCGCTTTTTTTGTTTCTGTTGGGATCAGCCCAAATAGCGGGCAAGGGTCTTATATTCGTCCAACGCGCGTTGGGCGCCGAGGGCGACGCAGTTCACCGGGTCATCCACCAGGTAGGCGGGCACGCCCAGCTTCTGGGTCATCAAGCGGTCCATGCCGCGCAGCAGCGCGCCACCGCCGCACAACGCCACACCGCGGTCAATGATGTCAGACGCCAATTCGGGCGGAGTCTTCTCCAGCACGCGGCGAATCATTTCGAACACTTCGTCCAGCGCCGGCTGCACGGCCTCGACGACTTCGGACGTAGTGACGGTGAGCGGGCGCGGCAGGCCGGTCACCTGATCCTGCCCTTGCAGCTCGATGCTCTGCTCTTCATCCTGCGGCACGGCGGCGCCGATGCGCAGCTTGACCATCTCGGCGGTGCGCTGGCCGATATGCAGGCCGTACTTGCGGCGTACATAGCTGGCGATGGCATCGTCCAGGTCCAGGCCGCCCTGGCGCAGGTTCTCGCCCGAGACCACATCATTCATGGCCAGCACGGCGGCTTGGGTGCAGCCGCCGCCGAGGCACACCACCATGTTGCCGGTGGGCGTGCCGACCGGCAGGTCAATGCCGAGGGCGGCCGCCAGCGGCTGGGAAATGAGGGCGGCCTCGCCGCTGGCGAGGGCGGCCTCATGCACGGCGCGGCGCTCTACGCTGGTGATGCCGTAGGGGTGGGTGATCATCATGCGCGGCTTGAACAGACGCACGGAGCCGCCGACGCGGCGCACGAGGGTCTCGAGCAACAGCTCGGTGAGTTCGTAATAAGCGACTACGCCCTTTTGCAAAGGACGCACGACTTCGAGCGTCTCGTCTGAGACGCGGCCAATCATGCCTAGGGCTTCTTCGCCCACGGCGACCATTTTTTGCTCCTGCAGGTCCACGGCAACCACCGTGGGCTCCTGCAAGGTGATCTCACCGCCCTGGACAATGCGAATGAACATTGTCCCGAGATCAATACCAAGTTCACGTGCTAAAACAGCCATAGGGTCTCATTAGTATGCCAGTGAGGCAATGGCAACCGCGCTCGTGTGAGGCAGGAGCCATAACGCATGCAGATAGATTGCCACGCCTGCCCTAGGGGCAGAGCTTGTACAGGCGCTGAGCGTGAGATTATTCTACTCGCCGGAGCTTTGAGTTGGGAAGCGGGAATGGCGGTTGGCGCGGCCAAAGCGGCGGGCAATATCCAGGCGCAGGTTGGAGCGGGCCAGGGCAGCTTCGGCGGCCAGGTAGGCTTCGGTGCCGCGCGGCAAGCCTTCGGCCAGGCGCTGCTCAGCCTCACGCTTGGCGCGTTCGGCGCGGTTCACATCGATCTCTTCGATGTTCTCGGCCGCATCGGCCAGAATGGTGACGATGTCGGGCTGGATCTCAGCCAGGCCGCCGGTTACGGTGAACAAACTCTCCTGAGAGCCTTGCCTGACCTTGACGACACCCGGGTGAAGGGTTGAAAGCAGGGGCGCGTGGTTGGGCAGCACACCCATTTCGCCATCGTGGCCGGGGATGGTCACGATGTCTGCATCGCCTTCAAAGACGCTGCGGTCCTGGGAAACAATTTCGCAACGGATGGTCATGACAGATCAGTCCTCATCTGCGCCGGTCGGGCAGTTTTACTGCCCGACCGGACACATTGGTGAGCTAATTATTCGGCCAGCTTCTTGGCCTTCTCTACGGCCTGGTCGATGTTTCCGACCATCATGAAGGCCTGCTCAGGCAGGTCGTCATGCTTGCCGTCGAGAATTTCACGGAAGCCGCGCACGGTCTCGGCCAGGGATACGTATTGGCCGGGGGTGCCGGTGAACTGCTCCGCCACGAAGAAGGGCTGGCTGAAGAAGCGTTCCACCTTGCGGGCACGCGCCACGATCAGCTTGTCATCTTCGCTCAGCTCATCGATGCCCAGAATGGCGATGATGTCCTGCAGGTCTTTGTAGCGCTGCAGCACACGCTGCACTTCGCGAGCGGTGCGGTAGTGCTCTTCGCTCACAACGTTGGGATCCAGAATGCGGGAGGTGGAAGCCAGCGGGTCCACGGCGGGGTAGATACCCTTATCCGCAATGGCACGCTCCAGGGAGATGGTGGCGTCCAGGTGGGTGAAGGTGGCTACCGGAGCGGGGTCAGAGTAGTCATCTGCGGGCACGTATACGGCCTGCATGGAGGTGATGGAGCCGGTGCGGGTGGAGGTGATGCGCTCCTGCAGTTGACCCATTTCAGTGGCTAGGGTGGGCTGGTAACCCACGGCGGAGGGCATGCGGCCCAGCAGCGCCGACACTTCGGAGCCGGACATCGAGAAGCGGAAGATGTTGTCGATGAACAGCAGCACATCGCGGCCCTGGTCACGGAAGTACTCCGCCATGGTGAGGGCGGTGAGGGCCACGCGCAGGCGGCTGCCGGCGGGCTCGTTCATCTGGCCGTAGACCAGCACGGTGTCCTTGAGCACGCCCGACTCGGTCATTTCGCGGTACATCTGCGTACCCTCGCGGGTGCGCTCACCCACGCCGGCAAACACGGAGTTACCTTCGTGCTCAGTGGCGATGGAGCGGATGAGCTCCTGAATGATGACGGTCTTGCCTACGCCGGCGCCGCCGAAGATGCCGGTCTTACCGCCCTTGGTGAAGGGGGCAATGAGGTCAATGACTTTGACGCCGGTTTCGAAGACTTCCACGCTGGTGGACTGATCTTCGAAGGCAGGCGCATTGCGGTGAATGGCGTAGCTGGTCTCGCTGTTGACCGGGCCTAGGCCGTCGATCGCCTGGCCAAGCACGTCGAACATGCGGCCAAGGGTGGCAGTGCCAACCGGTACAGTGATAGGCACGCCGGTGTTGACGACTTCCATGCCGCGCTGCAGGCCGTCAGTGGTGTCAAGAGCAACACCACGCACCTGGCCTTTGCCTAGGTGAGTTTGCACTTCCACCACCACTGGACCCATATCGGGGCGCTGGATTTCGATCGCATCATAGACTTCGGGCATGTTGGCTTCAGGAAACTCCACATCCACCACACCCCCCAGAATTTGGACTACGCGTCCGTTCACTTCTGCCATCCGTTCCTCCGCTAGCTGGCCTGGGCCAGCGCTTCCGCGCCGCCGGCAATATCCAACATTTCGTTGGTAATGCCTTGCTGGCGCACCTTGTTGTATTCGAGGGTAAGGCCCTTGCCAAGTTCACTGGCGTTATCGGTGGCGTTCTTCATGGCCACCATGCGGGCAGCATGCTCGCTGGCAAACGATTCCAGCACCGCCTGGTACACCTGCAACGCCGTAAAGCGCGGCACGATCTCTTCCAAAATTTCGTATTGGCCCGGCTCATAGATATATGAGGCCGAGGCATCTGTCTGGCTCGGGTTGTCAGACTGCACCAAGCCTTCAGCATGTTCAAACTCCAGGGGCAGCAGCTTCTTGATAACCGGCACCTGGCGGATCATATTGACAAAGTCGGTATAAACGAGGAAGACCTCATCGGCCGTGCCAGCCAGGAACTCATCCACCAAAATACGGCCGATGGCCGAAACATCCGAGAACTTTGGCTCGGCTGGCACATCTATGAATTGCGCCATCACGTTAAGGCCGCGGCGGAACAAGAGCTCGGAGCCTTTGCGCCCTACTGGAATGAAGCGCACCGGGACAGGGTAATTCTGAAAATGGCTAAGCGTGTGGCGCAGCACATTGGTGTTGTACGGGCCAGCCAGGCCGCGATCACCGCTGACCATAACCACCAGAGCGCTTTTGACATCCGGGCGCTCCAGCAGCAGCGGGTGCAGGTTGCTGCGGCCGGGCTGCTTGGCAATATGGGTCAGGACTTGCCAGGCCTTGGTAGCGTAGGGGCGGGTGGCCTGCACCATATCCATGGCTTTGCGCACGCGGCTGGCGGAAACCGCCTGCAGGGCGCGCGTCACCTGGGAGATGTTCTTGATGCTCTTGATGCGTAAGCGAATTTCGCGTGTGTTAGCCATACTTGCTCACTGATCCTGACGTATGCCTAGGACCAGGTGCTATTGAAGGTCTCGATGGCGCTCTTTAGACGAGCCTTAAGCTCGTCGCTAAGGGCTTTCTTCTCGCGGATCTCCTTGAGGATGTCAGAGTGCGAGGCATCCAGGAAGCGAATAAGGGAAGCTTCCCACTCGTTCATGCGCTCGATCTCGATCTTGTCCGCCAGGCCGCTGGTACCAGCAAAGATCACCGCAACTTCGTGCTCCAGTGCCATTGGCATGTATTGAGGCTGCTTGAGAATTTCCTGCAGGCGCTGGCCGCGGTTCAGTTGAGCCTGAGTGGCCTTGTCCAAGCCGGAACCGA
This sequence comes from Anaerolineales bacterium, assembly GCA_025808555.1. NCBI lineage: Bacteria > Bacillati > Chloroflexota > Anaerolineae > Anaerolineales > Anaerolineales bacterium. Next base: position 930,464 of record CP075526.1, read on the forward strand.
ATTGAGCAAAGGCCGCTAATTCGCGGAACGAAGCCATGTCCAGACGTAGACCACCAGCCACCTGCTTCATGGCTTTGGTTTGGGCGTCACCACCTACGCGCGAGACAGATTGGCCGGCGTTGATGGCCGGGCGGATGCCCGCGTAGAACAGGTTGGCTTCCAGATAGATCTGGCCATCGGTGATGGAAATAACGTTGGTGGGCACATAGGCCGAAACGTCACCCAGTAGGGTTTCAATGATCGGCAGCGCAGTCAGTGAACCGCCGGAATGCTTGAGCTCAACGATCTTGCTGTCCTTGGCGCCCTTCAACGCCTCTTCGGCGTTGTGCTTGGCCAGAGGGCCACTGAAAGCCTGGCCGTCTTTCTCTTCAGCCACGTCCCCGCTGAAGCTATTGGGCACAACCACGTAGCCATCCGCCAGGCGGGCGGCACGCTCCAGCAAGCGGGAGTGGAGATAGAAGAGATCACCCGGGTAGGCTTCACGGCCCGGGGGGCGGCGCAACAGCAAGGACACCTGACGGTAAGCCCAAGCATGCTTGGAAAGATCATCGTAGACGATGAGCGCATCGCGCCCGGTTTCCATGAATTCTTCACCAATGGCACAACCCGCGTAAGGGGCAATGTACTGCAGCGCGGCCGATTCGTCAGCCGAGGCCACCACGATCACGGTGTGGTCCATGGCGCCGTGCTCTTCTAAAATGGCAACGGTGCGCGCAATGGCGGCTTTCTTCTGGCCGATGGCCACATAGATACACAGCAGGTCTTTACCCTTCTGGTTAATGATGGCGTCGATCGCCAAGGCGGTTTTGCCGGTCTGGCGGTCGCCAATGATGAGCTGGCGCTGGCCACGGCCAACAGGGGTGAGAGCGTCAATACCCTTGATGCCGGTTTGCACCGGGGTGTCTACGTCTTTGCGGCGAATCACACCCGGAGCAATGCGCTCGATCGGGCGGTACTGGGTGAAGGCGATGGGGCCTTTGCCGTCGACGGGTTCGCCGAGGGCGTTGACCACACGGCCAACCATGGCATCGCCAACCGGCACAGACGCAATGCGCCCAGTGGAGCGCACAGTCATGCCTTCGTTAATGCCGGAGAATTCTCCCATGACGATGATGCCGACGTTGTCACGCTCCAGGTTGAAGGCAATACCCATTACGCCGTTCTCAAACTGCACCAGCTCCTGGGCTTTCACCTGGGCCAGGCCGGTGGCGCGGGCAATACCGTCACCGGCGGCTGTCACCGTGCCGACATCACGCAGCTCAAATTCAGGCTTAAAGGAATCGATCTGCTTTTGCAGGCTGGAAGAAATATCTTTGATCATGTCAGTCATGGGTCAAATCTCCGCATTTCGCGAAAGGGATTTAGCCAATTTAGGCATTTGGGTAGATGATAACAGATAGGCTCCAATTAGTCCAGTATTTCACAAACCAATTGCACGGGCGGTTTGGAGCGCGGCCAGCAGGCTCGTTATAATTTCTGGCACTTTTGCCGAAAATGCCGAAAACGACCAGTAGTCTCATCTCCCCTCTACAGGCTGAGCTTGAGAGCCTGCGCGCCAAACTGGCGCGGCGCCGTGAGTACATGGACCTGCTCGATGTGGAGCTGACCAACACCCGCAGCGCCCTGCAGGAGTTCACTGACCTGTATAACCGCCGCATCGGCCCTCTGGAGGCGCACCAGCAGCGCCTGCAGCGCCAGCTGGAGGAGTTGACCGTCGATCAGGCCCCGCCATCCAACGATTGGCGCGGCGCCCGCGGGCCGCGCCGCTTTGGCGCCGCGCCGGCGGCGGAGGGCGAAGCCCAGGAGCCGGAGGCTGAGCACCCCTTCAAAAAACGGGCCGCCCCTACCTCGCAGGATATCAACCACGAGCGCCGCGTGCGCGACCTGTTCCGCCGCCTGGCCAAGCGCTACCACCCTGACCTGGCGCAGGATGATGAGCAGCGCAAATGGCACGAAGACATCATGGCCGAGATCAACCAGGCCTACAGCGCCAAGAATTTGCAGGCGCTGGAAACGCTGGATAGGCGCATGGAACTGGAAATGGACATCAGCCCCACCCCGGCTGTAGAACTGGCGCGGCTGACGGTGGAGTTGCGCCAGCTTGAGACGCTGATATTTGATATGGAGCAAACCATCCGCGAGCTGGACCTTTCACCAGCCATGCAAATGCGCACTGAACTGCGCACGGATCAGGAAGATGGCCGCGACACGTTGGCCGCCCTGGAGCGCGAAATGCGCTCACGCATCGCTGCGCTGGAAGAACAGGTGCTGGTATTGGGGGGAGAGTTGGCAGAGAAGGAAAACGGCGCCGAAGACGCAAAGGCGAACTAGGCTGGTTTTTTAAAGTAGCGCAGCGCCAGCTTCAAGCGCTCTTCAATATCAGCGGGGGCGTCTGCTGGCACAGATTGCAAAGCGGCCTGGGCCTCGACCACGCTATATCCCAATGCCAACAACGCATCCAACAGATCGCCATCCGCGGGCTGTGCCATTGGCACGGGCGCATCGCCCTCCATGGGCAGAATGCGGTCAGCCAAATGCAGCACGATCTTCTGAGCGGTCTTACTGCCCACACCGGGCACCTTGCCCAGCACCGCGCTCTGCCCGCCCAGCACGGCGGCGCGCAGGCTGGTGACGCTGAGGGCGGTGAGGATCGCCAGGGCCAACTTGGGGCCAACCCGCTCCACGCCGATCAGCATCCTGAAGGTGTCACGCGCTTCAGGGGATGGGAAGCCGTACAGGCTCAGCTCGTTCTCGCGCACCACCAGATAGGTGTGCAGGCTGAGGCTCTGGCCAATTTGGGCTTCGCTCAGCACGCCGCGCGGCACGCTGACCTTGAAGCCCACGCCGGACAGCTCCAGCGTCATACTGCTTTCACCGATATGGGCCACCCGCCCGCTGAGCGAAGAGATCATGGCTAGATCAGGAAGGCCGAGCCGATGCCAACCACCACCACCAGCAGCATGCCCGGCCAGATGGCACGGCGCAGGCCTGGGGAAGCCGAGGTGAGCACAATACCGCCCTTGAAGAGTGTGTTGGTCATCGTAGCAATGACGATGCCCAGCGCGGCCGTGTTGAGGCTCAGGCCACCGCTGTAGCTGAGCTCAGCCAGACTAAGCGTGATGGCATTCGAGTCTGAGAAGCCAGCGACGAAACTGGAGAGCAAGACGCCCTGCTCTCCAAGGTAGAGCTGTGCAGCACGGTTGATGAGTAACACAAACGCATACAACAAGCCAAAGCGCAGCGCAGACATCAGGTCAAACGGGTTGCTGAACTCCACCTGGCTGTTGGCCGGGCTGCGCTTCGCGACATATAGATAGAAGGCATAGCCCAGACCCGCCAGAGCGGCCAGCGCAAGCGGCTTCCACACCACCTCGACCAAGGCCATATTGACGATGGCGATCTGCACGATCACGCGCACGAACATGACCGACCATGCCAGCAGCACGCCAAAACCCAGCATGCGCACCAAACGGGCCTGCTTTTTGCTGCGGGCCGAGAAGCTGAGCGTGACCGCGGTGCTGGATACCAGGCCGCCCAGCAGGCCGGACAGGCCGAGCCCTTGCTCGCTGCCCAGCACCTTGATGAGCACATAGGCCAGGAAGCTGATGCCGGAGATGAGCACCACCATCAGCCAGATCTTGAAAGGATTGAGTACATCGAACGGCGCGGGCAGCAGGGCCTGATTTGGCAGCACCGGCAGCACCACCGCAGTAATGACGAGGAATTGCAGCGCGGCCTGAATGTCCTCGCGCGTCAGCGCCGTGACCAGCCGGTCCGTCTCCAGCTTGATGGAAAGGATCAGCGTAGTGGCTACGCCCAGCGCAACCGCCAACCCTACATAATCCCAATAGCACAGGCCGCCCAGCAGCACGGTAATGAGCACGGCCGCTTCGGTGGTCATGCCCACATGCTGGTCGCTGGCCTTGAAGTAATAGCCCACCACCTGCATCAACCCCACTGCCAGCAGCAGGCCAAAGAAGATGAGCGGCTGGTGGTAACGCTCAGACGCCATGGCGGCCAGGCTGCCCGCCAGGGCGAAGAGGGCGAAGGTGCGCTCGCCAGCGGGGATGTTCTTGCCGCGCCCGCCATGCGAGAATTCGCGCTGCAGGCCGATGGAGAAGCCGATGACGAGCGCGGCGCCAAAGCGCAGGAACAGATCCCATTCGCTGATCATTGTGCACGCTCCATGGCCGCCACTGTGCGGCGGGTGTTGAGATGGCAGATGGCGATCGCCAACGCGTCGGCGGCGTCATCCGGCTTGGGCATTTCAGACAGACCGAGTAGAGTTTTGACCATACTTTGCATTTGGTGTTTATCCGCCGCGCCGTAACCGCTGACGGCCTGCTTGACCTGATTGGGCGTGTAATCCGCCACGGCCAGCCCGGCCTGCTGCAGCGCCAGCAGCACCACGCCGCGCGCCTGGCCCACGCTCATGGCCGTGCGCACGTTGCGCTGAAAGAAGAGCGATTCGACCGCGGCGCTGGCCGGCCGGTGGGTCTCCAGGATGGTGACCAGTCCTGCGTGGATCTGCGCCAGGCGTTCGCTCAGTTCCATTTTGGCCGGGGTGAGGATGACGCCCCAATCCACGCATTCCAAATTGCCAGACGGCGTCTGGCGTACGAGTCCGTAGCCGGTAATGGCCGTGCCGGGGTCGATTCCGATGGCCAACATAGACGTTAGAGCTGGGCCAAGGCTTCGTCGCTGATCTTCAGGTTGCTTGCGGTAGCCTGAACGTCGTCGATCTCTTCCAGGTTTTCAATGAAGCGCAGCACTTGCAGACTCTCGCTGGCGGTGAGCTCCAGCTCCTGTTTGGCTTGCATGCGCAGACCGGCATCATCGATGGCAATGTTGGCCTGGCGCAGCGCATCGCCGATGCGCTTGAACGCGTCGACCGGGCCGGTCACTTCCACCTGGCCGTCTTCGTACCAGATGTCATCGGCGCCGGCTTCCACGACCAGTTCGAACAGCTCTTCTTCGCTCTTGCCTTGAGCGGCAAAGGCAAAGAAAGCCACGCGGTCAAACTGCCAGTTCACCGATCCGGTTTCGCCCAAAGTGCCGCCGTTGCGGCTGAAGGCATGGCGCAGCTCGGAGACGGTGCGGTTGCGATTGTCGGTGACGGCTTCCACGATGACGGCCACGCCGTTGGGGCCGAAACCTTCATAGGTCACCTGCTCCAGGGTGGCGCCGTCCTTGTCCTCGCCCGTGCCGCGCTTGATGGCGCGGTCGATATTGTCGCTGGGCATGTTCTCGCCCTTGGCTTTATCGATCGCCAGGCGCAAGGTGAAGTTGGTTTCGGGGCTGCCGCCGCCCTCGCGGGCAGCGATCGTGATCTCGCGCGCCAGGCGGGTGAAGACGGCGCCGCGCTTGGCGTCGGTTACGGCTTTCTTGCGTTTAATGGTGGACCATTTACTATGACCGGACATACGTACCTCTACAAAAAATTATACGCAAATTAAGGGAGCAAGTGACGAGTAATCAGACAAGAGTATGAAAGCATCACTTCCTCTGCTCCTTTCTCTACCTTATACTCGCAGTGTGGCTAAAACATCCGAACTGATGGACGCCCACGCGTTGCGCACCCGGCTGGAGCGCGTGCAGCGCGTGCTGGAGGCCAACCGCTCGCTCAGCGCCACGCTGCAGCCGGAGGAACTGGTGCGCGCCATCGTGCGCGCCGCGGCCGAGCTGACCCACAGCGAGCAAGGCGCCCTGGCCCGCTACGACCCCCAGAGTGAGGCGCTGCGCCTGGTGTTTGCGCCCTGGCTGCCGAATGAGCGCCGCGAAGCGATCTCATTGCCGCTCGAGAACAATCCTATAGGCCAGGCCTACCGGGGCCTGTGGCCAGTACTGCTGAGCGAAGCGCACGAAGCCCAGCCAGAGCTGGAGGCACGCAGCCTGCTGGCCGTGCCGATGGTGGCCGACGGGATCGCCATCGGTGTACTGTGCGCGGTGAACAAGCGCGATGGGGAATACGACAAAGAAGACGTGCTGGTGATGGAAAGCCTGGCAGCCCAGGCCGCGATTGCCCTGGAAAATGCCGAGATGCTACACCAGGCCCGCCAAAGCTACACAACCATGGCCGAGCTGGACAAGCTGCGCAATGACTTCATCGCCATCACCTCGCACGAGTTGCGCATTCCGTTGGGCCTGGTTCTTGGTCATGCCAGCTATTTAAAAGAAATCCTGGACGGCGAAGCCAGGCAACAGAGCGAAACCATCGAGAAAGCCGCCCTGCGTCTGAAACAGATCGTCGAAGATCTCTCCAAGATCGAGCTGGCACAGAGCGGCACCGCCGTGCTGCGCACACAAAGCTTTGACGTAGCCGCTCAGATGCAAACCTTGCTTCAGGCGCACGAGGCCCGCGCCAACGAAGCTGGCATCGTACTCAGCAGCCAGATCCCGGCGGATTCCATATACATCACCGCGGATGCCAACAAACTCTTCGTGGCGGTGGACCATTTGCTCAAGAACGCGATCAGCTTCACCAACCCGGGCGGCATGGTGCAAGTAAGCCTGGCCGAGCATCCGGACGCCGTCGAGATCCAGGTGGCGGACAGCGGGGTAGGCATCCCGGCTCAGGATCTGCCACGCATCTTCGATCGCTTCTTTCAGGTCGAAGACCATATGACCCGCCGACACGGCGGCATGGGGCTGGGTCTCACCATCACGCGCACGCTCGTCGAACTGCAGGGTGGCTCGGTGAGCGCCGAGAGCGTTGAAGGCAAAGGCAGCCGCTTCACCATCCGCCTGCCCCGGCAGGCCTGGGCAGAGCAAGACTAAACGCGGATATAATCACGGCTCATTTTGCGAATGGCTGCGCCATTCGCGTTGGAGTTTGCTGCGCAAACTCCATAGATGAAGTTACAATTCTTGTTCATTCGGGGCGTTGTGGCAAAAGGCTAAAGCCTTTTGCCGCGTGCTCGAGAGTTCTCGGGGCGTGGCGCAGCCCGGCTAGCGCGCACCGTTCGGGACGGTGAGGTCGAAGGTTCAAATCCTTTCGCCCCGACTGACAGAAAGCCTGGTCTTTGCCAGGCTTTTTGATTCCTAGACGTGCAGCCTTCATCCCTTTGGTTTATTCTTAGCCCCGCATGTCAGCCTTGCAACGCATCAATGCCTACCTTGACCGCATCTGGCCGCCGGATGCAGCCAACCGCATCCGGTTGGACCTAGTGGCGTTGGCCCTGGCCGGCGGTTTGATATTGGGCTGGCTGCTACGTGACGCACCTCTACTAGGCTACGACTGGCTCACCATGTTCCATGCCAACACCGCCACAGACGTCTACTACCCACCCTGGACATCGATCGTGCTGTGGCCGCTGGCCGAGCTGCCCTGGCGGTTGGGGCTGGCGTTCATCAATGGCATCACCATTGCTGCGGTAGCGGTTTGCACGTACCACCAAGGCGTTCTGGGTCAGAATCGCTGGCGTATTCCAGCCACGCTGCTGGCCGTACTTACATTTCAAGTAGCCATGGTGTTGTGGCTCGGCCATATTGATGGTCTGGCGCTGTTAGCCATCCTTGGCCTGCCGTGGTTGGCGCCGGTAGTGCTTATGAAAGCCACCTTTGTCGGCTTCGCAATCTTTGCGCGCAAAAGCTGGTTCATCGCCGCGCTGGCCTTTGGCCTACTCAGTCTGCTGGTTTGGCCCGGCTGGCCAGGCAGCCTGGTTGGCACGCTGGGCTTTCGCAATACGCACCCTTCGGCGGCGGGTTGGGCAGTGACCGGCTGGCTGCCCGCCGGGTTCGGCGTGCTGATGCTGACGTTCAGCAAGCGCACAGACTGGCTACAGCTGATGGCCGCCGGTTCGCTGCTATACCCGTTCCTGTTGCCGTATCATTCGCTGGTGCTGCTGCCCGCCTTTGGCGCCTTGCGCGGTTTGCGCCTGCTGACGGCCTGGTTAGCCGCCTGGCTTATGCTCATCCCCGTCGCACTCAATGAACATTACTGGCTGTACTTGGTGATGCCAGCGCTGTTGTGGTTCTGGCGCTACCGCCAGAACGGCCCACAGCATACCTGGCTGGCCCAGCTTCAAGGCAGGCGCGCATGAAACGCATCATTCAGTCACTTTTGCAAGACCCCTTGCGCTACGCTCCCTGGTTGTATCTGGCCGCTTGCTTGCTGGCCTATGGGCCACTCATCCCCTGGTTGGGCTTTTATTGGGATGATTGGCCGATTATTCTTTTTATTCACAACAAGCAGTGGGGTCAGCTTCTGACCCATTTCAGCTATGACCGACCTTTCTCTCCATGGCCTTTCTTTATTATCGGGCAGTTGGGCACACACCCGCTGGTATGGCACCTCAGTGCACTAGTGATGCGCTGGCTGGGCGTGCTGGGCCTGGCCTGGGCGCTCAAACCCCTATGGCCGCGCCAGCCGCGCTTCATTCTGTCTGTGGCGTTGCTGTTTGCAGTCTATCCGGGCTACCTTACCCAACCTGTACCAGCCACCTTCGCCACCCAGCTGGGTGCACAAATCGCTTTCTTCGTCTCATTGGGCGCGATGGCACATGCCGCAGCGCACCCAGCCCATTATTGGCAGTACACCCTGCTCGGGCTTGCGGCCGCGCTGGTGCACATGTTCACCATGGAGTATTTCGTCGGGCTGGACATGGTGCGCGTGCTGTTCCTCTGGCTGATCCTGCGCCGCCAACACAGCTCAGAAAACTGGCTGACCTCCGCCAGGCGCGTAGCCGCCCAATGGGCTCCATATCTGCTGGTGCTGGCCGCCTGGCTGGTCTGGCGCTTCTGGCTGCTGGAGCTGCCCCAGGAACCGTATCCGCTGGAGCTAAGTCGGAACCCGCTACGCTTGCTGGCCCAGCTCGGGCCCGGCGCACTGCAGGATCTTTGGCACGCGCTGATCGGCGTGTGGCGGCTTGTCCTGCAGCCTAGCTTCTGGCCGGCCTGGGTGTTGGCCGCCCTCAGCGCGGCCGGGTTTAGCCTGCTGCTCACCCGCCTGCGCGACGAGCAGCAAAGCGAGCCCTTGCGCCAGGCGGCATGGCTGGGCCTCGCTGCAGTCTTTCTGGGCCTGATGCCTATCTGGATCACGGGCAACCGCGCCAACGAGGGCGACTATGGTAGCCGCTATTTGATGGCTGCGCTTTTCGGCGCGTCCCTTCTTGTGGTGTGGCTGCTTACGAAGGTGATTCGCTCCACGCGCTGGCGCGCCGTGACGCTGGCAATTTTGCTCGGCCTATCCGTAGGCAGCCATGTGCGCAATGCCGAGCTTTACCGGCAGGACTGGATTGCGCAGCGCAATCTGTATTGGCAGCTAAGCTGGCGCGCCCCCCATATTGCGCCGAGCACTGCCATCATCACCCCAGACCGGCTGACCCCCTTGACCGGTGAACCTTTGCTTGGGGCTGCGCTAAATATGCTCTATCCCATCCACAGCGCAGCTCCCGTGGCGGACCTATGGAACCTTGAACTACGCTATTCGCACACTCTTGACCCCATTCTGCGCGGCGAAACTTTTGACATCAACTACCGCGGGCACATCTTTCGCAGCGAGAACCCCGACAGCCTGCTGATAGTGCGCATGGCGCCGCAGGGCGGCTGCCTGTGGACCTTGAACGCTTATGACGAGTTCAACCCTTACCTGACGGAAGAAGAACGTCAGGTAGCGGCCTATTCCAATCACACGCGCATTCTGCAGCAGGGCACAGCGCCGAACACGAACATTTTCGGTTCCGAGCCGCAGCATGGCTGGTGCTACTACTACCAACGCGCTCAGCTGGCCAATCAACTTGGCGACCCTGTCACGGCACTGCTGACGCTTAACGCAGCTGAAGATCAAGGGTTGCAGCCTGCGCTCAGCATTGAGTGGCTGCCGCTGGTGCAAGCCCATGCCATGCTAGGCCAATGGCCGCAGGCCACTGAAGCCAGCCAACGAGCCCTTGGCGACGGGCCGGCCGCCGGCGCCATGCTGTGCGCCATGTGGGCAGACTGGCAGGCACAGGCGCCGGCGGAGGTGTATGCAAGCATCACCCAGGAAGCAGGCTGCACTCAATAAAAAAACACCGCTCTTGCAGAGCGGTGTTCTAGTTACACAGAAACCGAGAGATATTGCTGGGCCAGCTGGCGCATTTGCTCATACCCGATGGGCTTGAGCAGCACCTGGTCAGCCAGGCCGGCAAAGCGGGCCACCGCGCTGGCGTCACCGGTGGTGATCACCACTCGTGTATTGGCAAAGCGCAATTGGCCGCGCAATTGGCGCAGAATAATGTCGCCTGAGAGATTGGGGATATGCAGGTCAAGCAGCACAAGATCAGGCGTTGTGAAAACCAGCTGCGCCTGGGCTTTGTGGCCGCTGTCCATCACATCGGCCTGATAGCCACAGTCTTGCAGAGCGCGCTGAAAGATCTCAGTCACTGCCTGGTCGTCATCCACGACCAATGCATACGGTGCGTTCATGTGCTCCTCCTCAGCTGTGCGGGCAGCACAGCCAGCATACTGGCCAGGGCTCGGCGAAGCCTGCTGTATGCACAGCGTCCAGTACTCTAATAACACTGTACGGGCCAAAAGGTTGCCAGCCTCAGGCTGGGAACGAATGGCAACCCTCGCAGTTATGCGTTCGCATGTCCCTCATCCCCAGCCGACAGCCCTCTTGCTTGACAGCCACTATCAAAAATAGCGCTGGCCGCCTGGGATATGGCAAGATACCTGGGTCAGGGTGAGGCAATTGCCAGATATCTTTTAAGTTGCACCCCCCACCCCCACACTGAAAACGAACAACATCTGGCAAACCAGAGCTGTCGGGAAGCACCGCTCAGCCCCTTTGGGCAGGCTCCCGTTGACTCTTTATTGGCGCGTATGGTATTATGCGCCCCGCCTTACGCCCCAAGGCTATCGATCGCAAAGGCGACGGTTGCCGGGGCGAATTTGTGCCAGGAGAATAAGCAGATCAGTACATCTGAATACCGTGTAAACAGAGCCATTCGGGTAAAGGAAGTCCGCCTCATTGATGCGGACGGCGAAAACCGTGGAATTGTGCCAATCGAAGAAGCGCTCAGGATCGCCGCCGAGGCGGGCCTGGACCTGATTGAGGTTGCCCCCAATTCCAAGCCGCCAGTCTGCCGAGTGGTCAGCTACGGTAAGTTCACCTACGAGCGCACCAAGAAAGAACGTGAGGCGCGCAAGGCACAGAAAAAGGTCGAGATCAAGGAAATTCGTCTGCGACCCAAGACCACCGAGCACCACCGCGGTTTCAAAACCAAGGCGGCGCGTGGCTGGCTGAACGAAGGCAAGAAGGTCAAGGTTCGTATCCGCTTCCGCGGCCGCGAGCGTGACTATCCTGAGATCGCTTTGCAGGATCTCAAGGAGATTGCCGCCGAGTTGCAGGACATTTCGATCATTGAGCAGGCCCCCGAGTTTGAGGGGCGCACGCTGCTGATGGTGCTGGCCCCTAATGAAGGCGCGGGCAAGGATGCCGCCAAGGGCGAGGCCAAGGAAAAGAAAGAACCTGCGGCTAATGGCGCAGAAGAATAGCGCTCAGCTAAAGCGCAAGAGGAGTTGTTGTGGCAGTTAAGAAATTTCGCATGAAGACCCATAAAGCCACCGCCAAGCGTTTTCGCTTGACCGGGTCTGGCAAGCTGGTGCGCACCAAGGGCGGCAAGAGCCACTTGCGCCGCCGCACTTCGGCGCGCACCAAGGCAAAATTCACGGAGATGATCCCCGTGCAGGGCAAAGCCCTGCAGAAGCGCATCCGCCAGTTGGCGCCGTACATGAGCAAGTACCGCGCCAACCCGGCCACGCGCACGGCGAAGTAGAGGAAGCATGGCACGAGTAAAAACCGGTATTACCCGCCGCAAGCGGCACCAAAAGGTTCTCAAGGAGACTAAGGGCCAGTTTGGCACGCGCTCCAAGTTGTACAAGCGCGCTAACGAAGCCCGCCTGAAGAGCCTGGCCTATGCCTATCGCGACCGCCGCAATAAGAAGCGCGATTTGCGTGGCTTGTGGATCATGCGCATCAACGCTGCGGCCCGCCTGAACGGCGTGAGCTACAGCCAGTTGATGAATGGCCTGAAGAAGGCCAACATTGAGATCAACCGCAAGATGCTATCTGACATTGCAGTGCGTGACGCGGCTGCCTTCAAAGCCGTGATGGCCCAGGCCAAGCTCAACTAGCATCCCCGCTGTAACGATAAAAAGACCGCCCGATGGGCGGTCTTTTTGTTTCATCGTCATTGCGTGTAGAAGCAATCCCCAGCCTAGACTTGAAACTCGCCATTCTTATAGAAGAGTTCGCCGTCCACTACGATCTCGCTGTCGTTGCGCATATCGCAAATCATGTCCCAGTGCAGCGAAGATTCATTCTTGCCGCCGGTTTCCGGGTAGCTCATGCCGAGCGCCATGTGGATGGTGCCGCCCATCTTCTCGTCGTACAGGATGCTCTTGGTGAAGCGGTCAATGCTGAAGTTGGTGCCAATGCCCAGCTCACCCAGGAAGCGTGCTCCAGCGTCAATATCCAGCATCTTGAGCAAATACTCCTCGTTCTTCTCAGCGGTGGCATTGACCACTTTGCCATCCTTGAACTCGAGGCGAATGCCATCCACTTCGCGCCCCAGATAGATCGCCGGATAGGTGTAGCTGACCCAGCCGTTCACTGAATCTTCCACCGGGCCGGTGAAGATCTCAGAGCCCGGCATGTTGTGATGGGCAGTGGAGTTCACAAAGGTGCGGCCCTCGATGGACATCTGGATATCAATATTTCCGCCACGCAGATGGACTTGCTTCTTTCCCTTGAGCCAATCCACGAGGCGTTTCTGGTCAGCTTCGATCTGGTTCCACAAGGCGACCGGGTCGGCTTGGTCAACCTTGCAGGCGCGGTAAACAAAATCGGCATAGTCGCTCAGGCTCATGTCGGCTTCCTGGGCATAAGCCTGGCAGGGTACACGGGTCAGCGTCCAGCGCAGCTCACCGCTGGCGCTGCGGCGCATATAGGCTTGCATGATCTCGCGGCGGGCTGCCGAGCGGATTTGCTGCTTCTGGCTGTCCACCATGGTCAGGTTGCGCGTATTTTCGGACGCGTCCAAGCTGATGAAGACATCCGCCTGCTCAAAGGGCATGCGGTCAAAAGGCGATAGCCACTTGAGTTGCTCGTCATTGGCCTCTTCAAGGAAAACGCGCTGCGTAGCGCCAACACCCATCAGCACGCTGGGGTTGCCGCCGGCGCGCAAAGTGTAGCGGAGCACTTCGGCGGCCAGTTCTTCGGCCAATGGATGGCCGAAAATGACCACCCAGTCACCAGGTTTCACCTTGACGGAGTACTCCACAAGGGTTTGAGCAAGTTTTTGTACACGCGGGTCAGCCATGCGATTCCTCCAAAATGGAATTCTACACTGGGGCTTGCCTTGCCTTGCGGCGCGGCACTACAATAGCCGCGCATGATCAGTTCAGCACAGAACCCACGCGTACAGCATATCCGCGCCCTGCAGGGCCGCGCCAAAGCCCGCCGCGAAGCGAAGGCTTTCGTTGTGGAAGGCGTGCGCCTGGCGGAGGAGGTATTGGCCGCCAACTGGAAGGTACGCCAGGGCTTCTACACCGCCGGTCTGGACCCGCGCGGCATGGAGCTGGTCGCCGCGCTGAAAGGGGCAGGCGCGGAGATGGAAGAGGTTACCGATAGTGTGATGGAAGCCAGCAGCGATACGCAGACCCCAGCTGGCCTGCTACTGGAAGTTGAACGCCAGGATGTGCCGCTGGCGGCCGCGCCGGACCTGGTGGTGATTCTCGACCGGGTGAACGACCCTGGCAATGTGGGCACGCTGCTGCGTAGCGCGGCCGCGGCGGGTGCGCACGCAGCTTTGCTGGCGCCGGGCTGCGTAGACCCGTTTGCGCCCAAGGTGCTACGCGGCGGCATGGGCGCCCAACTGCGCCTGCCCGTACTGGAGCTGGACTGGTCAGGCATCCGTGACTTCTTGGTGCAGCACAGCCTGTATGCCATGCTGGCCGAAGCCAACATTGGCCGCCCTTTTGATGAAGTGGACCTGACCCGCAAGCTGGCGTTCATCGTGGGCGGCGAGGCCAATGGCCCCAGCCCGGAGGCACGCGGCCTGGGCGCAGAACCGATCCAGATCCGCATGCCCGGCCAGATCGAATCGCTGAACGCGGCCACCGCCGGCAGCCTGCTGCTGTTCGAAGCTGTGCGCCAACGCCGCACAGCTTAGTAGTACTCTCAGAATTTGACAGGAAAAAGACTAGGCTGGCTGCGGCACAGCAATGTTCAGCGCAGCCTTCTCCAGCGTGATCGTGATCGGCGTGACGCCAATCACGTCGCCATCCCCCTGCACCAATAAGCCTTCCGGGCGCACAATACGCAGGCTGCGCGCTAACGGCACCACATTCACGCGCTCGTTGCGGGTGTACAGGCGCACCGCAAAACTGAGAATGGTCAGGGCGTATTCCAGGCCGTTGCGCGCCCACAGGAAGCAAAAATCCAGTAGGCCATCATCGGGCTTGACGTCTGGCCCCCAGCGGATGGCGCGGAAGGCAATGGTGCCAACATTCATGGCGAGCACATCGGTGGAGCGCAATTGGGTGGCGTACCCATCCAGCTCCACCGTGAAGAGATGCGAACGCAAACTAAAAAAGTGCCGCGCAAAGGTGAGCCAGTAGGCCCACGGGCCAAGCAGGCGCTTCTGCCCGCGGCCGGTATCTTTCATAGCCTGCGCGCTGAGGCCTACGCTGACGCCCAGCACGCACACGCTGTCGCCGGCGCGCAGCACATCGATCTTGCGCACGGCGTACTCGCCGGCCAGGATACGGGCGGCGGCATCCATGCGCAGCGGCAGCTTGAGCTCACGCGCCAGCACGTTGCTGGTGCCTTGCGGCAGGATGCCGAGCACCACATCCGTGCCCACCAGCGCTTCGGCCACATCCGAGATGGTGCCGTCGCCGCCGGCGGCGATCACCAGGCGCACGCCGTTGGCCAGCCAGGGCGCCAGGCGCGCCTGCATGTCGGCCTGCGGGCTGCATTCGCAAAAATCCACTGGGCGTGCGCCAAATGCATCGCCAATGGCTTTGCGCAGACGCGCTTCATTGGCCGCGCTGGATTGCGGGTTGTAGACCACCACAATGTCAGCCGTTGGAGTGGGTGCTGCCATGCTGCTGAGTTTAGTTGTTGGCTTGGAGTTGGTAAATCCCGCCGTTGCGATCCACCAGGTACAGTTCACCAGCCTCGTCAAGGCCGAAGGATGTGATCAACGCCTGCGTATCCCATAGCACCTGGGAATCCCATTCGCCGCTGGGGGTTTGATGCATACCCATCACCTCACCGGAGCAGAAGTCTCCGTAGAAGTAGATGCCATTCCATTCAGGAACATTGGCGCCGCGGTACACATAGCCACCGGTGATGGAGCAGCGCGAGCCGTGATCGTACTCGACCACAGGAAAATTCAGTTCCAGGCCCTCAGGCGGGGTGCCCTCATACGGGTGCGTGCCTTCGTAGTATCTCCAGCCCAGGTTGGCGCCGTTGCCAGAGCCCGCGGGGAGCACGTGCACTTCTTCCCAGTCGCCCTGGCCCACATCGGCAATGTATAGATCGCCCGTAGCAGCGTCGAAGCTGAAGCGCCAAGGGTTGCGCAGGCCATAGGCCCAGATCTCTCCCAGCCCGCCGCCGGATGCGTACGGATTGTCGGACGGGATGCCGTAGGGGCCATCCACATTCACGTCAAGGCGCAGCATCTTGCCCAGCAAGGTCTCGAGCGACTGGCCATTGTTCTGCGGGTCACCGCCGGAGCCGCCATCGCCGCTGCCGATATACAGATAGCCATCCGGCCCAAATTCAATGTGGCCGCCGTTGTGATTGGCGTACGGCTGTGCGATGTACAAGATCGGCGCTTCCGTATTCGTATCAACCACATTGCGGTTATCAGAAACCTGGAAGCGCGAAACGACCGTGTTGCCGCCCAGGCCGGTGTAGTTCACATAGAAATAGCCATTGTTCTCAAAATCAGGATGGAAGGCGAGGCCGAGCAGACCTTGCTCGTTGCCATTGCTGCCCACTTCAAAGCGAATATCAAGGAAAGGATCAGCCAGGCGCTGGCCATCCTCGATCACGGCGATCACGCCCTGCTGCTCCACCACGAACAGGCGCCCGCTGCCGTCGCCGGCATGCGTCACCAGCAGCGGCTGGGCATAGCCCTGGCTCACCAGGTTCCAACTGTAGTCAGCCGGGTTGGCGAAACCCACGGCGGCCGCCTGGTCCTTATCGATGGCCAAGGTGGCCTGCTCAGCCGGCGCGGTATCGCTGGGGGAAGCCGATACGGGTGTAGAGATCACCGGCTCGGAGGGGGAGGTGCTGGGGGCCGGGCGGTTGTAGCAGGCCGCCAACAGCAGCATCAAAGGCAGTAGGCGAAGTAAGGTCTTTATTCTTTCTCCGTATAGTCGGCGTCCATTACGTCGCCTTCATCGATCTTGATCTGGGCGCGGCGGCCACCTTTGGCCAGCGCGGCGCGGTGCTCTTCCACCACATCGGGCGGGCACAGCTCAGTGAATATGGAGGTGCCCAGCCAGAGAACGGCTACATCATCCAGCAGGGGAATGGCAAAATCCAGCGGGGAGATGAGATACAAAAGCGATGCAAACGGAATGATCTTGTACAGCGCAATGACCCGCTTGTCGCGAAGAAGACGCCAGGTCAGGCGGAACTGGTTGAGAAAATCGGCCATGCGGCCACCGCCGCCGGGAGGGAGGAATTTCTGCAAAAATTGCATGGGATTAGCTGCCTCTCGCAGCTTCAGCAGCCAGGGCGGCACGGTGCTCGGCCACGACGTCAGGCGGGCACAACTCGATAAATGCATAGAAACCCACACCCAGCACGACGGCATCGTCCAGGATCATGGGCAGCAGGTCAGGCGAGAACAGATACACCACCGCGCCCACCGGCAGCACTTTGAGTAGAGGGCTTACACGCGGGTCACGCATCAGGCGCAGCAAAAGCTTGAATTGAGCGCCCAAGCCGCTGGGGGTGCCACGCTGATCACGTTCTACGAGAATTTCAGGCTTATTGTTATCTTCCATCTTGCCTCCAGCATGCTACGGGCATTATACCGTTGCGTGCCTGATTGATTTTAGTGAAGCATTATCAGAACTAAATTAGCAAACGAAGCAACTCCCTGACCTGTGCTGGTGTTCCTATAGAGGCTCATCAATTAGAATCCGAGACGTATGCCTAAAACCCAATCGCTTTGGAAAGCCTATCTCGCCCTTGCGGCGGGGACATTGATCATCGCCACCTCGGCCATCTTCACCCGCCTGGCCGACGCGCCGGGTAGCGTGGTGAGCCTGTACCGCATGGGCATTGCCGCGGTTGCGCTGGCGATCCCATTCTTCGCCAGCCGCCGCAAACTGGGGCCGCTCTCGCGCCAAGGCCTATGGTTCGGCGCCCTGGCCGGCCTGTTTTTGGCAACCGACCTGGCGGTATGGTCCAGTGGCGTCGCTTACGGCGGCGCCACGATCCCTACGTTGCTTGGCAATGCGGCACCGCTTTGGGTGGGGCTGGGCGCGCTGTTCATCTTCCGCGAGAAACTCAAGCCCACCTTCTGGCTAGGTTTGGCGCTGGCGATGCTAGGCGCGTTGGTTGTGCTGGGGATCGAATTTGGCGCAGAGTTCGAGATCAACCGCGGCGGCATCCTCGGCCTGATCGGCTCATTCTTCTATGCGGGCTACATGCTGGTGGCGCAACGCGGCCGCGAGCATTTGGATACCTTTTCATTCTTCTGGGTCACGGCGGCCGTCGGCAGCGTACTGTTGCTCATCTTCTGCCTGATAGTGCAAGCGCCACTGACCGGCTATTCGCAGCCCACGTATCTGTATCTGGCCGCGCTGGGTCTGGTGGTGCAGGGCGGCGGCTGGATGCTGCTCAACTATGCGCAAGGCCATCTGCCCGCCTCGATGGTTTCGCCGACGCTGCTGATCCAGCCCATTCTCACCGCCATCATTGCCGGCCCGATTCTAGGCGAATGGCTTTCGCGCGGCGAGTGGCTGGGCGCGCTGGCGGTGCTGATCGGCGTGGTCATCGTGCATCGCAGCCGCGTAGCGGTTACTGTTCCGGCAAAGTAGACTGGGCGGAATGACAACTCACACATCTTCGCAAGGCTTGAATCGCACCGGTCTGGCCAACCTGCTGGTGGTCTACCTGGTGTGGAGCAGCACCTACCTGGCGATCCGCATCGCCGTGCGCGAGGGCGCCGGCTTCCCGCCTTTCACCATGGGTCTGATGCGCGCCGCGCTGGGCTGCCTGATCCTGTTCACCTGGAGCTACTTCAAAAAAGAGCGCATCCGCATCACGCGGCGCGAAGCACTGACCCTATTGGTGTCTGGCATGCTGCTGTGGGTAGCCGGCAACGGCTTGGTGACCTTTGCCGAGCAGCGCACCGAATCTGGCCTGGCGGCGCTGCTGGTGGCGGCCTCGCCCATCTGGGCCGCGATGGTGGAAGCAATCTGGGACCGCAAGCTGCCGTCGCCATTGCTGTTCATCTCGCTGCTGATCGGTTTCGGCGGCATTGTGGTATTGACCCTGCCGTCGCTCTCCAGCGGGGTGCAGGCGGATGCGATCGCCACGATCGCGCTGTTGGTGGCCGCCATGGCCTGGTCCAGCGGATCGGTGTACCAGGCGCGCAACCAGCTGGATCTGGCCCCGCGGGTCAGCTCGGCCTACCAGATGCTGTTCGGCTCGATCGGCTTTGGCCTCCTGGCCGTGCTGCTCAATGAGCCGGCACCCACGCCCAACACGGAAGCCTGGCTGGCCTGGGGTTACCTGGTGATCTTCGGCACGCTGGCGTTCACGTCCTACGTGATCGCCCTCAAGCTGTTGCCGACCCGCATCGTGATGACGTATGCTTACGTCAATCCGGTATTGGCCCTGCTGCTGGGTTACTTCGTGCTGGGCGAGGAGATCACGATCTACACGATTGGCGGCAGCCTGCTGGTGTTGCTGGGGGTTGCAGGCGTTTTCCGCGAGCGGCTGGCGAAGCAAAAGCGCTAGCTCGGCGTGCAACGCCGGCTGCAGCACTGCGTATATATGCAGAAGGAGATATTTATGGATACAAGTCGAAATGGAAATGCGGTCATCGGTGTGCTTTTGTTGCTGGCCGGCGGCTGGTTTTTGGCGCAGCAATTCTTCCCCGAACTTGCGGGCATGATCGATCTGCAAGTTGAATGGCCGGTGCTGATGGTCGCCATCGGCGCGGCGATCCTGCTGCTCAGTGTTTTGTTCCGCTCGCCCGGCCTGGCGGTCCCCGCCGCGATCGTGGCGGGCGTGGGCGGCATCCTGCACTACCAGAACCAATCGGGCGATTGGGCAAGCTGGTCGTACATGTGGACGCTGATCCCCGGCTTCATTGGCGTGGGTACGCTGATCAAGAACCTGCTCGAGGGCCGCTTCCTGGCCGGCCTGCGCGAAGGCCTCACCGCCATCGCCTTCAGCGCTGCCTTGTTCGTCTTTTTCAGCGGCATCATGGGCGGCACCGACTGGCTCAACAAGCTGTGGCCGCTGATCCTGATCGCGGTGGGTATCTCGATCCTGCTGCGCAACTTCCAGGAGAAGCGCGCCAGCCGCAAGCCTGAGGTCATCGAGCAATAGCGGCGCGATATAATCGGATTAAGTGAGCATCACCAGAGGCGTAGTGCTTCACTACGCCTCTTTTATTCCTATGAGCACACTGGTAGACACCCTGGCCCGCCCCCTGCACGATCTGCGCATCTCTGTCACGGATCGCTGCAACTTTCGCTGCACCTATTGCATGCCCAAAGAGGTTTTCGGCAAGCACCATCAATTCCTGCCGCAGGAGCAGCTGCTCAGTTTTGACGAAATTGAGCAGGTGACCCGCGCCTTTGTGGCCCTGGGGGTGCGCAAAGTGCGCCTCACCGGCGGCGAGCCGCTGATGCGCAAGGACCTAGAGAGCCTGATCAGCCGGCTGGCAGCGTTGGCCGGCGTGGAGGATATTGCGCTCACCACCAATGGCTCCTTCCCGCTGGAGCGCGTGCACAGCCTGAAAGCCGCCGGCCTCAAGCGCATGACCGTCAGCCTGGATGCGCTGGACGATGACACCTTCAAGCGCATGAACGATGTTGACTTCCCGGTGGAACGCGTGCTGGCCTGGATCGCCGAGAGCGCCCGCGCTGGCCTGGCGCCGGTCAAAGTCAACATGGTGGTGAAGCGCGGCGTGAACGAGCATGCCATCCTTCCGATGGCGCGCTACTTCCGTGAACACGGCCACATCCTGCGCCTGATCGAATATATGGACGTGGGTCATAGCAATGGCTGGCGCATGGACGATGTGCTGACCGCCCGCCAGATCTTTGAGACCATCAACGCCGAGCTGCCGCTCGAGCCGCTTGAGGCGAACTATCGCGGCGAGGTGGCCGAGCGCTACCGCTATGCCGACGGCAGCGGCGAGCTGGGCATCATCGCCTCCGTCTCGCAGCCTTTCTGTGGAGACTGCAGCCGCGCCCGCATTTCTGCCGACGGGCGGCTGTTCACCTGCCTGTTCGCCCTGGGCGGCGCTGACCTGCGCGGCCTGTTGCGCCGCGGCGCAGACGATGCCGCCCTGCAGGCCGCCATCGCCGCCGTGTGGGAGAAGCGCGCCGACCGCTATTCAGAGCTGCGCTCTGCCAACACCGCTGCCTTGCCCAAAGTGGAGATGTCTTACATTGGTGGTTAAGCCGCTCGACCCAACACCGATCCGAACGATTGTCTTCGACCTGGACGACACGCTGCGCTATAACGAGCCGCATGCGCACGCCTTTATCTCCGATTTTGCCGAGACGTTGCGCGGCCGCCCGCTGACGCCGCAGGAGCGTCGTTTTGGCCAGCTGTGGGAGCACCAATACTGGGCCAGTTCGGATGATCTGAAGGCCGACATTACCGCTTACAAAGAGGGCACGCAGGAATTCTGGGTGAACTACGGCGTGCGCAGCCTGCTTTCGCTGGGCTTTGACGAAGAGCAAGCCCAGCAATACGCGGCCCAGGTGCACGAGTACATGCGCGAGAACTATTCGCCGGTCAGCCATGTGCTGCCCGAAACGCGGGCTGCCCTGGCCACCCTGCGCCAACGCGGCTACCGCGTCGGCCTGCTGACCAACCGCCCCAAACCTGTGCACGCGGAAATGAACAGCATGGCCCTGGATCTGCATATGGATTTCTTCCTGGCGGCCAGCCAGCTGGGCGCCTACAAGCCGGATAAAGAGATCTTTCTGCGCATGATCCAGTTTTTAGGCGTCAACAAAGACAGCATTCTGTATGTGGGCGATAACTATTACGCCGATGTACTGGGAGCGCGCGGCGCGGGCTTGCAATGCTTATTGCTCAATTGGAACGGCTTGTACGAAAAGCCGGATGTAGCCCAGATCAGCGCCATCACCGACCTGCTCGACCTGCTGCCCGGCCCGCTGGCGGCTGCCGCCTAGGCACGCCTACATGCCTACCCGTTTATCACGTGCGTTCTACCAGCAATCCACACTCGAGTTGGCGCACAGCCTGCTGGGCCAGCGCCTGGTGCACTTACAGCGCATCAACGGGCGCGAGCGCCGCATCGCCGGCATCATCACAGAAACCGAAGCCTATTGTGGCGAAGAGGACCTGGCCTGCCATGCCCGCGCCGGGCGCACCAAGCGCACCGAAGTGATGTACGGCCCGCCGGGCGTAGCCTATGTATATTTCACCTATGGCAACCATTGGATGCTCAACGTGGTTGCACAGCCTGAGGGTGTGCCGCACGCTGTATTGATACGCGCCGTGCAGCCCATTGAGGGGTTAGAACTCATTGCCAGGCGGCGCAAAGGCCGCCCTGCCCCACTGTGGACCAATGGCCCCGGCAAGCTGGCCCAGGCCTTTGGCATTACAGGCAAGCACAACCGCCTAAGCCTCACAGACCCGAAGGCTATAATCTTCATTGAGCGCGGCCCGGCCGTGGCGGATGACCGTGTGCGCACCGGCCCCCGTGTGGGCCTGGGCGCCACGCCTGAGCCCTGGCTGAGTAAACCCTGGCGATATATGGTAAATCTGCCTGTGGCAGGTCTGCCACAGGCAGATTTGCCAATAAACAAAGAGGAGAGAACATGAGCTTACTGCAAGGAAAGACCGCCCTTATTTTCGGGGTAGCCAACGAGCGCTCGATCGCCTGGGGCGTAGCCAAGGCGCTGCACGAACATGGCGCCGATGTGGGCATCAGCTACGCCGGGGATGTGCTCAAAAAGCGCGCCGAGCCGCTGGGCCAGTCCATCAACAGCAAATTCATCGAATCCTGTGACGTCACCAAGGACGAGGACATTGCCAGCGTGGCCGAGAAGGCTCACAAGGTTTACGGCAAGATCGATATCCTGGTGCATGCGGTGGCCTTCGCCAACCGCGAGGAGCTGAGCGGGCCGTACTACAACACCACCCGCGCCGGCTTCCACACCGCCATGGACATCAGCGTCTATTCCTTCACCGCCCTGGCGGGCGCCTTCGAGCCCTACCTGCCGGAGTGGGCCTCCCTGATGACCATGACCTATTATGGCTCCCAGAAGGCCGTGCCCAGCTACAACGTAATGGGCGTAGCCAAGGCCGCCTTGGAATCCTCGGTGCGCTACCTGGCCCGCGATTTTGGCCCGCGCAAGATCCGCGTGAACGCCATTTCGGCCGGCCCCATCCGCACCCTGGCCGCCTCTGGCGTTTCGGGCTTCAAGGGCCTGTACAACAAGTTCGCCGAAGCCGCCCCTCTGCGCGAGAATGTGACCATCGAGGATGTCGGCAACGCGGCCCTTTTCTTTGCGTCTGACCATTCCAAGCGCATCACCGGCGAGATCATGTACGTCGACTCAGGTTTCAACACCGTAGGCATCGCCGACAACAGCAGCGAAGAAGGGGCGCCCGCCGCCTGATGTTCCGCCGCAAAGCCAGCGTCTCCAAACAGCAGGCTGCCCCGCCGCCTACCGAGCGCATCACCTCGGTGGTGGCGGATGGCATCAACCTGCGCGGCAAGCTGACCGGCAGCGGCGGCGTGCGCGTGGAAGGCGCCTTCGAGGGCGAGATCGAACTTGACGGCCTGCTAGTCATCGGCCAGACCGGCCGGGTCACCTGCCCGCAGCTGCGCGCCCGCCACGTCATCGTGGCCGGGGCGATGCGCGGCGACATCCTGGCCGAAAAGGTGGAGATCCGCGCCACCGGGCGCGTATGGGGCGACGTGGTCACTGTTTCCATGTCCACCGAGGAAGGCGCATTCCTGCGCGGCCAGATCCAGATGGAAGGCTCGGTCGAACTGGAGCTCACCCCTCCGCCCGATCCAGCAGCGGATGTCGAAACCGACAAAGCGTCCACCGAGTAACAAGACTGGACTAGAATCAGTTAACCTTTGCAATACCCGTACTTTAGGAGAAAGATGAAGAACGTAAATTTCAAAGTTTTACTGGTAGTCGCAGTTCTGGCAATTACCGCCCTGGCTTGTGGCTTCAGCGCCAGCACGGCCAATTTCCAGGATGCCTACATGGCTTACGACTCGGCCGGCACCCAGCGCACCAACGTCTATGGCCCTGAAGATGTCTTCTATGCCATCGTCGACCTGGCCAATGCCTCCGACAGCACCGAGGTGCGCGCCGTGTGGACCGCGGTCAATGTGGATGGCGAAGCGGCCAACACGCTGATCGACGAGGTCAGCATCCAGAGCGGCGATGCCATCCTCACGTTTGACCTGGCCAACACCGGCATGCTGTGGCCCAACGGCTCCTACAAGGTAGACCTCTACCTCAATGGCGAGCTGGAGACCACGCTGAACTTCCAGGTTCAATAAGCCAACACTCCACAAAACAAAAACGCCTCCCTGCGGGAGGCGTTTTTTATATGGTCACAACAACCTGGTGAATGCCCGTAGCACCGCTGGGCGCAGGAGGCGCATTGCGCGTCTCCTGCGGCTGCCCGGCGCCATCATAGGCACGCACTTGCAGCACGCGGCGACCCATCACATACGGGAAGCTAAACTTCCACAATACCCAGTTCAGTTGGCTCAGCGGTGGGTTGATCAACTCGGCGGGCAACCACTCGGCATCGTCCACTTTGACCTCCACCCGGCTGATGCCGCGCGTGCCTGCCCAGGCAATGCCGCCACAGGTGGCCTGGCCGGTTTCGCCCACATCGGGATCCGCAACCACGGTGTCGATCACAGAAACCGTGTGAGCGAAAGCTTCGCGGTCCCAACCGCGATCCACCCAATACCCGTCAACCCGCTCGGGTACCAGCTCGATCCATTCGATCCACTTGGGCTGCTTCATGCCATAGCGGTTGGGAATGTACACGCGCAGCGGGAAGCCGTGCTCATACGGCAGCGGCTCGTCGTTCATCGCATACACCAACAGTGTGCGCTCATCTTCGATGTCATGCATCGTGACGAACTCATAGAAACCATCAGCAGACGTGATGTATGCCCCCGCCGCCTGCGCCTGCACGCCGGCCAGCGCCAGCACATCCTTGAAGCGCACACCCGTCCAGCGTGAAGCGCTGGTCAGATCGCCGCCCACGGTATTGGAGATGCACTGCATGGTCAGGATCTGGGTCTGCGAGGGCAATCCACGCAGCTCTTGCAGCGTGAACTGCAACGGGGTGTCCACCAACCCACCGATCTGAAGCTGCCAGGCGTCTTCGTTCAATTGTGGCGGGCGGGTGTTGATGTCAATACGGTAGAAGTCATCATTGGCGGTCAGTTCCGGGCGCGTGCCGCGCACCGGCGCCGGGCGCGCCGCCAGCTCTTCGGGAGATGGCGATTGGGCCGGGCCGCTGGTCAGCCGCGCCCCGAACGGGTCATCACCACTTGCCGGCACCGGCGTGCTATCGGTGCGCGGTGGCATGGCCTGCCCGCCGAACAAGCGGCTTGCGCCCCAGGCGCCCAGCGCCGTCACCGCCAGGCTGGCCCCGCTAACGGTAAGGAACTGCCGCCGCGAAAGCTGCGGGGCTGCCGCTTCCTGCGGGCGGGCCGCATAGGCTTGTACAAGCCTGGCGGTGCCCCAACCCCAGACAAGATAAAGCACGGCCAACGCCAGGCTGCCCAGGCCGGCGGTAATCCCCAGCTGCGCATGCACCATCAGCGTAAACGCCAGCAGCAGCAGGCCACCCACGAGGCCATAGGTAGCAATGCTGCTGCTCTTGCGCTGCAACCAGGCCAGCAGTGCGCCGAACGCGGCACCAGCAACGATGAACTGCAACACCGCAATGCTTTGCTCGGCCAGTTTGGCGGCCGTGGACGTATCTCCGATGGGCAGGAAGCGCTGCAGGAACTGGATCACTGCCACCATGTTCTCGATCACGAAGCGGATCAAACCGCCTGGCAGCACGCGCGCCATCACATCAAAAATGTCGAAGGGGAGGAAGGGTGTGCCCAGCAATGGCTCAGCAAGCGCCAAAACGCCGGTCAGCGCCGCGGTGGTCAGCGCGCCGAAGAATGCGCCGGCCCATACGGATGATCTGTCTTGAAAGGATTGCATATCAGCTCCTGCAGAGATTATAGGAGTGTTTGGACTGCCAGGTCATGAGGCCAATGTGAGGCTGGACCTTAAATGACAAGCGCCCAGGTGAGGGGGGCACCCGGACGCTCGTCAAATGGGATTATAGCGTTTGTGAAACTTGTGTCAAGGGCTTGCAAGGAGGCTCTAATGTCATAACGTTATAAGGCGACTTCCTAAGTGCCGAAGTCTATGCGAGTGAACCAACGCCTAGGAGTTTCGTTACTCGGTGAAGCCGAGTAGAAACTCCTAGGCGTAGCACCGTCAGGCGCTGGATATGCTTCGGATGTGCATTGAACCAGCGGATGGAGTTTCGTTACTCGGCAAAGCTGAGTAGAAACTCCTAGATGCAGCGCCGTCAGGTGCTGCATATGCCCCAGGTGGGACTCGAACCCACAGCCTTAGCCTTAGGAGTGCTCTGCTCTATCCATTTGAGCTACCGGGGCTTTGCGCACGCCTGCGGCGTGCGCTTTGTAGTTCCTAGCGGGCTGCCCGCTGACGGAACTACGCGCTTAAGTTTACACGGAACAGAAGTGGACTGCTGCGCTTTCTTTCTCTATGCGCTACCGCCCCTTCCAGTTAGGCTTGCGCTTCTCGCCAAAGGCGCGCATGCCTTCTTTCTGGTCCTCGGAAGCGAAGAGGAAGTAGAAGGACTGGCGCTCCTCCTGGATCCCGTCACCCAAGTGCGTTTCAAAGGCGCGGTTCACCGCTTCCTTGCCCAGGCGTACGGCCAGCGGGGCGCGGGCGGCGATTTCGGTGGCCAGCTGGATAGCCTCCACCAGGTAGCGTTCCACCGGCACCACGCGGTTCACCAGGCCGCGGCGCAGCGCCTCTTCGGCGCTCAGGCTGCGGTTGTTCAGCACCATCTCCATCGCCAACGCCTTGCCCACCGCCCGCGTCAGGCGTTGTGTGCCGCCTGCGCCCGGGATGACGCCCAGGTTGATCTCGGGCTGGCCAAAGCGGGCGCTCTCGGAAGCCACGATCATGTCGCACGACATGGCCAGCTCATTGCCGCCGCCCAAACACCAGCCGGAGACAGCCGCAATGATGGGTTTGGTGATCTTCTTGATGCGGTCAAACGGAGAGATGTGCCCCTTGAGCATCAACTCCACAGACGAAGCCTCGGCCATCTCTTTGATGTCGGCGCCGGCGGCAAAAGCCCGTTCGTCACCGGTGATGACAAAGGCGCCTACGCCGTCATCCGCGTCCAGCTGCTCCAGTTTGTCCATCAGCTTGATCATTAGCGCGCTATTGAGCGCGTTCATCGCATCGGGACGGTTCAGGCGCAGCAGAGCAACGCGTTCTCTAATTTCGACCAAGATGAGTTCTTTGTTCTCCGCCATGGGTGCTCCTTACTTTGCGCCAATTGTAAGACCAGCCAGCTCGGCCAACACGTCCGCCGCCTGGCTGCCTGGCTGCCATACCAGGCGAATTTTATGAGTGGCCAGCTCCGGCGCGGCGCGGTGCGCCAGGGCCTGCAGCCCGGCGGCGGCGGCCGTATACACCGCTGAGACCGCTTCGCCAGCGCCGGCATACACGATCGTGCCGCCGCCGATCTCACGCATCACGCGGCCAACCGACTGGGTGATCAGGAACCCTGCCGTCAGCGTGGCGTCAATGCCGCGGTGCCAATCCCACTCGTCCATATCCAGCACAACGCCATCAGGCCGCACGCTTGGGATGAACACCAGCGCATCCACGCGCCCCCAGCGCTCCAGCACGCCCTGCAGCATCGTTTGCAAAGCCAGCTTGCGGGTGAGATCCGCGGCATAGGCGCCAACTTGGCCGCCAGCCGTCTGCAATTCCTCTGCCAGCGGCTCGATGCGCGTGGGCAGCAAGTCATTCAGCGCTACGCGCCATCCATGCGCCGCCAATTGCCGCGCCAGTTGTTGCCCAAGCTCTGTCCCCGCCCCCGCCAGCAGGGCTACACGTTCACTCGCTGTCATCTATCAATTCCCAATCTTCATAGGTCACTACGCCTTCGCACAGGGGCACATCGCTGCGGTTGTGTTGATGATTCACGTTCATATTGAAATACGGGGTCGGGTCATACGTATTGCCAATGCGGGTCTCATTCAGAAAGTTACCTTGGCCGTCATCTTTTACGATCGAGATGTGCAAATGCAGGCCGGTCGGGTTGATCGGATCGCCCGAGTAATTGCCCATATGTCCAAGAAAAGTGCCGGCCTCCACATACACCTCGCTCGTGCCCGGCGGGAACTGCTCAGAGACAAAGCTCTGGCCGTCCACACTGGCCATATGGGTGTAGTAGGCCCAGATCTGGCGACCGGGCTCAAGCGGATCGCTGGGAATACGAATGATGACGGTGGAGAGCCAATCCGCCTGACGGGTCAGATAGCCCGGGTAGGCGGCATAGATCGGCGTGATGCCGGGTTGCGTGCCGGAGAAAATATCCAGCCCGGTATGCGTATGCCCAAAGCGGTACGACTGGTTCCACAGGCCGAGAATCACCCCATGGGTCGGGAAGGCGAACGGGGCGCCGTCACAGCGCGCTCCCGGGCGAATGGCATATTGCTCGAACAGCTGGCGGTCCGTATTCAGCTCGCGGAACAGCGCCCAGCGACCCGGCGACGGCGCATAGCGGTTGTACAAGAACACGCCCAGCACGCTGGCAGCCACCACTGCGCCAAGGATCAGCCAAGTTTTACGCGTCACGCCCGGTCTCCAGGCGGGGCATCATCGCTATGGCGCCGGAAGTGCGCCAGATCATCCTGCAGGTGGTCGGCGAACAGCAGGGTCACCTTGCCGCCGCTGATGTCTTGCAGGACCTGGCCAGCTTTCTGACCCTGGGGTGAGCCCATCGCATCCGCCACTGCGCTCAGCGAGTCAAAGAACAGCTCGTGCACCAGATGGACCGGGTAGCTGCCGTGCAGCACGCGGTCTACCCGGCTGGTCACTTCACGGCGCAGGCCGGGCATCTTCTCCGCCTCGGCCAGGAACAGGGGCCAGCGGCTGTCAAAATGAGCCGCATCATCTTGCGGCTCAACCAGAATCACTAATTTGTACATACGCGCGGCATTATAACCTTGGCCATTTTGCTGGCCCACAGACCCATTGCAAAGCCAGCCAGCAATCAAATTTTGCGTATGGTAAACTACGCGCGCAAGTGGAAAGCATGGACGACAAAATAACCATCATCGAAGGCCCGCCGCCCACCTTTGAAGTTGTGGACGACGGCTGGTCCACGGGGGTCCTTGAAGGCCCAACCCTGTACGGCGTAGCGCTCACTCATTTACGCACCTTCAACGGCGGCGAGCTGGTGGAGCGTTGCTACCGCGCCTGGAAGAAACGCCAAGCCATCGATCTTGAATACCGAGACGAAGACGGCAACAACAAAACCGCCCCCATCCTGGCAGCGCGCAGCGCTAACACGGATGAAGGTGAGATGCTGATGCTGTGGGTGCGCTTGCCAGACGAAGAGATCGAGCTCGCCATCGACTTTGATGACGATGACGGCGAAGATGTAGACGGCGAAGACTTCGAGCCGCTGCCGTAGTTCCACGGTCTGGCCGCATCATTCCATTACAATTCAATCCAATATTCCTGTAACGGAGGCGTCAATGTCTGATGCAACGATTGCGCGCGAGCTCAAAGAGGGTGTGCTCACCTTAACCCTCGACCGCCCGAAGGCCAATGCCTTCAACACCCCAATGGCCGTTGAGCTGCAAAACGCCTTCAAAGACGCAAAGAAAGACCGCTCTGTACGCAGTGTGCTGCTGCAAGCCAATGGCAAGCTATTCAGCGCCGGGCAGGACGTCACCGAATTTGGCGGCGAAGGGCACGTCTCCTTCCGTCAACATCTGCAAAAGACCTACAACCCGCTGGTGCTTCAGATACGCCAGCTGGAGAAACCCATCCTGGCTTCCATCCAGGGTGCCGCTGCCGGCGCAGCCTTGGGCCTGGCCCTGGCCTGCGACCTGCGCATCGGCTCGCCCGAAACACGCTTCGTCATCGGCTTCAGCGGCATTGGCCTGGCGCCCGACTCGGCCGTCTCGCTGATGCTGCCGGTCGTCATCGGCCTGGGCCGTGCATCCCAGGTGGCTTTTTACAACGACCCCATCACAGCTGAGCAGGCCTTGGCCTGGGGCTTGCTGAACGCTGTCGTGCCCGCCGAGCAGCTGCAGCAGACCGCCTGGGATTGGGCGCTGCGCCTGGCCCAAGGTCCGACCAACGCCATGGGTCTCACCAAGCGCGCCTTCAACAAAGCTTTGCTCTCAAACCTGGAAGAAATTCTGGATTATGAAGCCCACAATCAGGAGATCGCCGGCGAAGGCAGCGACCATAAAGAAGGCCTGGCCGCTTTTGTAGAAAAGCGCACCCCAGACTACGCCAAGGCTGCTGCGAAGAAATAGCTGGAGCTAGCCCAACAGTTTGCCGGCCGCGGCCGCGCCAAAGATCAGTAGCACTGCTATAGCGCCCAGCCAAACCTGGTTGGAATGATTGGTATCCACCAATTCCAGCTCTTCGCCATGTTCGCGTAGCTCGAAGACTGGCCCGCTCAGGTATGTGAACACCAGCCCGCCCAGCAAACCGCCAAAGTGACCCCAGTTGTCAATGCCGGGCGAAAGGCCGATCAAAAAGTTAATCGCGGCGATCTGCAGGATGCTACGCATCACCGCCTGGGCACGGCGGCCAAATACGCGCTGGTTGCGATAGGCGAACACGGCGTGCGCCCCCAGCAGGCCGAACACCGCGGTGGAGGCTCCCAGCGAAGGCGCCTCACTCATCAGGAACGACATGACCCCGCCGGCAAAGCCGCTGACCAGATACAAGCTCAGAAACGAAAAGTGCCCGAACATGCGCTCAAGCTCGGGCCCCAGAGCGAACAGCGCATACATGTTGAACGCAATGTGCAGCAAGCCGGCATGCAAGAGCACCGGCGTGATCAGCCGCCACCACTGGCCGGCCATGATCAACGGGTTGACCTTCATGCCATAGCACGCCGGAATGTCCGGGCTGATGAAATACGGGCAGACCCCCAGATCCAGCAGGCCAATCGACGTCAGTGACTGCAGCGCATAGACCAGCGCGGTGATCGCCAGCACCACATACACCACCACCGGGCGGTTTTGCGGCAAGCGTACCGGCTTGCGAGCCGGCGAGATGCGCCCCAGGACTTGGGGCTCGTCAGCTTCAGGCTGGGGGGTGTTTTCAGGGCGCTCGCTCACAGTTGCACGCGCCGAGGGTTTACGCGGTGATGCTCCGCGGAGATGATATCTTCGATACGGTCCACCGTTTCATCCAACTCACCGTCACGGTTGACCACCACATAGTCAAACTCATCAATGCGCTTGAACTCCTGGCGGGCGGTGGCGATGCGCAGTTTCAGGTTCTCGGGCGTCTCGGTCTTGCGGCGCTCGAGCCGCTCCACCAACTCCTCTTCGCTGGAGGTGGTGATGAACACCAGGATCGCCTCAGGCGAGATCTTGCGCACGGTAGCAGCGCCTTGCACATCCACGCGCATCACCACATCCTTGCCGCTGGTCAGGGCTTTGCGCACCTGGTCCTTGGGGATGCCCTTGTAGTCGTTGTACACGATGGCATATTCCAGCAGCTCTTGTTTTTCGATCAAGCCAGCAAATTCTTCACGGCTGACGAACAGATAATCCACACCATCGCGCTCTTCTGGCCGCGGCGGGCGCGTGGTAGCGGTCACCACGAAGTGGAAGGGCAGACCGCGCTGTTTCATCAGTTCAAGCACGCTGTCTTTGCCTACACCGGATGGGCCGGAGATCACGATCAACAGGGGTTCTGCTACAGGACCAAATTCTGGGCTTGGGTTGCTCATGTGCGCCTGATTATACAAGGCGCTACTTGCTTTCCAGACGCTGCAGCGTGACGCGGGCCAGATCCGCGGCCACCTCGTCAGGCGTGCGGGTCGCATCCACCACGGCCCAGCGCTGCGGCTCGGTCGCGATCAGTTCCTGGTAGCCGGCGTAGACGCGCTGGTGAAAGTCGGCATCGTAATCATCTAGCCGGTTCCAGTTGCCATCCGCGTCACGGCGGCGCAAGCCGGCTTCCGGGCTGATATCAAAGAACAGGGTCAGGTCGGGTTTCAAGCCGCCGGTGGCAAAGCGTACCAGCTCAGCCAACTGGGTCAGATCCACCCCGTGGCCGTAACCCTGATAGGCCATGGTGCTATCGGCGTAGCGGTCACACAGCACCACTTCGCCGGCATCGATGGCTGGGCGGATGACTTCGTCAACCAACTGGGCTCGCGAAGCCTGGAACAGCAGGATCTCGCTGCGCGGCTGCATGGCCTTGTTTCCCAGGTCGAACAGGACCTTGCGAATTTGGTCGCCGATGAGCGTGCCGCCCGGCTCACGCGTGGTCAGCACTTTGTAGCCAGCGGCGCGCAACGCCTCGGCCAGGCGCGGAATTTGGGAGGTCTTGCCGCTGCCTTCCGGGCCTTCCAGCGTGATGAACACCGCCTAGAACCCTTCCAGCTTGGAGAGGTCGGCTACGCCGTGGGCCAGGGCCGCCACGCGCTGCAGCAAGCCAAGGCGGTTGCGGCGCACGCTCTCGTCCTGGGCCATTACCATCACTTTGTCGAAGAAAGTGTTGATGGCCGGGATCATCGGTGTGAAGGCCGCCATGAGCTCATCCACCGAGCCCGCGGCGCGGGGGGCGGCTTCGGCCGCCTGTACGGCGTCCAGCAGGCCGCGCTCGGCACTCTCAACCAGCGCGGTTTCTTCTACGGTGTAGGTCTCATTCAGATCGCGCGTGATGCGCACGCAGCGTGCAAAGGCGGCCAACGTCTGCGGCCAGTCCGGCTTGGCGCTGTGGGCGGCCAACTGGCGTACGGCGCGGGCGGCGGCGGCCGGGTTATGGCCCTGGGCGGCCAGCACCGCGTCCACCACATCGTGACGTTCGCCGTTCTCCAGCAGCAGGGCGCGCAAGCGGCCCACAACAAAGTCCAGCGTGTCTTGCAGCACTTTGCCATCTGCCGCCACCGGTTGCCCGGTAGCAGCCCGCTCGATACCCTGACGCAGATCAAAGTCCATATCCCAGGCGATCAGGTTCTGCACCAGGCCGATGGCGGCGCGGCGCTGGGCGAACGGGTCTTTGGCGCCCGTGGGCGCCAAGCCCACGGCGAATAGGCCGGTCAGGCTGTCCAGGCGGTCGGCAAGGCCAACCGCCAACCCAGCCTTGCTCACCGGCGTGCTATCGCCGGCGTAGCGCGGCAAGTAGTGCTCAAAAATAGCGTCGGCGACCGCGGCCGGTTCGCCCGATTCGAGCGCGTAGGTGCTCCCCATCACGCCCTGCAGCGAGGTCATCTCGACCACCATCTTGGTGACCAGATCGGCCTTGCTCAATTGGGCAGCGCGGTGGGCGGTCTGGGTCTCCTCCGCATCCAGGCCCAACGCAGGGCTGAGCACGCGGGTGAGTTCAGCCACGCGCTGTGCTTTGTCCCACATCGAGCCGAGCTCTTTCTGGAAGGTGAGCTGCTTGAGCCCATCCACATAATGCGAGAACGGGTGCTCGCGGTCTTTGCGGATGAAGTAAGCCGCATCTGCAAAGCGGGCGCGCAGCACAGCTGCATTGCCAGCGGTGACTGCCTTGGCGTCAATATCGCCGTTGGCTACCGCAATAAAACTATTGAGCAGTTTGCCATCTTTTCCGATTGGAAAATATCGCTGGTGCTTCTTCATCACACCGATGAGGACTTCTTGAGGCAGGTCCAGAAAGGCGGCGTCAAACTCGCCGCGCAGGGCGGTGGGGGCTTCCACCAAGTGGGTGACTTCGTCCAACAGGCCTGGGTCGTCCGGTATGTTGCCGCCTGCACTCGCCGCCAATTTCTCGATCTGCTTTTGAATGGCGGCTTTGCGCTGAGCCACATCCAGCAAGATGCCTTGCTTCTTCAGCTTGGCGAAATAATCCTTGGCATTGCTGACGACGAACTGCTCGCTGGCACCCAGGCGCAGGCCGCGGCTGCTCTTGGCAGCCTGCAGGCCGGCGTACTCGAACGGCACGAGTGCATCGCCATGCAGCGCCAACAGCCAGCGCACGGGGCGCGAGAAGGTGACCCCGCTGGCGTTCCAGCGCATGGATTTTTCAAAACGCAGCCCGGCGATCAACTCTGGCAGTTTTTCGGCAAGCACCTCGGCCGCCAAGCGACCCTTGCGCTCGACGCGCGCCACGGCGTATTCGCCGCCGTCGATCGTTTCGATTTTGAGCGCGCTGGCCGGCAGCCCCTGGCCGCGGGCAAAGCCTTCGGCGGCCGGTGTGGGCGTGCCGTCGGCGCCAAAGGCGCGGGCGGCCGGCGGCCCCTTGACCACCTGCTGCAGGTCCGGCTGTTTGGCCGCCAAGGCGGCGACCTGTGCAACTAAGCGGCGCGGCGTGCCTTGCACCGTCACGCCTTTGTGCTCCAAGTGCTCAGCTTGCAGCAGCTGCTGCAAGCTGGCGGTTAATTGCTCGATGGCCGCGTCCAGGTCACTGGGCGGCAGTTCTTCGGTGCCGACCTCCAGCAAAAAGTCACTGGCGGTCTTGGGGCCGGTAATCTTCGCAGTCTTGGCGGCGGGCTTCGCCTCGGCCGCCTGCTCCAGCCAGGGATATTCTTCACGCTGGCGCTCGGCGGCATAGGCTTCAGCCACGCGGCTGGCCAGGGCGCGCATGCGCCGGAAGTAAGCCTGGCGCTCGGTCACGCCGATGGCGCCGCGCGCATCCAGAACATTGAAGGCATGCGAGGTGCGCAGCATATAGTCATAGGCGGGCAGCAGCAGGCCGCCATCCAGCGCGGCCTGGCCTTCGGCCTCGTATAGGTCATACAGTTGGCGCAGGCGCTCCACGTCGGCCAACTCGAAGTAGTACTTGCTCTGCTCGCGCTCGGCCTGCAGGTTCAGGTCGCCCCAGCTGCGCTCAGCACTCCAGCGCACATCGCCAACATAATTCACGTCTTGCAGCGCCATGGCGATGCGGTCGAGCCCGTAGGTGATCTCCACCGAAACCGGCTCGAGGGTGATCCCACCGGCCTGCTGGAAATAGGTGAACTGGGTGATCTCCAACCCATCCAGCCAGACTTCCCAACCCAGGCCCCAGGCGCCCAGCGTCGGTGAGGCCCAGTTGTCTTCCACAAAACGAATGTCGTGCTTGTGCACGTCAATGCCGATGGCCTGCAGGGAACGCAAGTAGATCTCCTGCGGGTTGCCAGGGTCTGGTTTGAGAATCACCTGGAACTGGTGATGCTGTTGCAGGCGATTGGGATTCTCGCCGTAGCGGCCGTCGTCGGGGCGCACGGAGGGCTCGACATAGGCCACATTCCACGGCTCGGGGCCGATCACGCGCAGGAAGGTGGCCGGGTTCATGGTGCCGGCGCCGACCTGTTGGCTGTAGGGCTGCCAGAGGACACAGCCTTGCTCCACCCAGAACTGCTGCAACGCCATCACGATGGACTGAAAATCGCGCGGTGCGGCGGGCTTGGGCGCGGCCTGCTTGCGTCCAGCCGCACTCGTGCGGCTGGGGGTCTTCTTCGCCTTGGGAGCGGATCTCTTTGCTGCGGTGGTTTTGGACTTTGACTTGGCCATGTGAACGTCCATTATAAACGGCGGCGCCTCTTGCTCCTCACCCTCGGCTCGTTCGGAATGACAGCACGCCGAAAGATATTGTTGCTGGAATATGGGTGGGGGTTAAAAGTTATTACTAAC
This sequence comes from Anaerolineales bacterium, assembly GCA_025808555.1. NCBI lineage: Bacteria > Bacillati > Chloroflexota > Anaerolineae > Anaerolineales > Anaerolineales bacterium. The sequence goes on from CP075526.1 coordinate 965,590, forward strand.
AACTTTTTCTCTTCCAAGCCTGGCATACCCATGCGGGGCTTATAGCAGAGAATGTTGGTTGGCAGGTTTGATGAAGCCGATTGTCAAGCAACTGAAACTAGCCCGTAATTGCAATTACCAATTACTATCCCTGTATGCCCCCGCGCATCCTCTACGACGGCTGGCCGCTGACCCACGCCTCACTGGGCGCGGCAGCCGCTCACCTGCGTGAGCTGCTGGCTGCCGCGCCCACCGAGGCCGAACTGCTGCTGGCCCTGCCCGGTGCGATCAGCGAGCCGCTGCCTGCCCGCGTGCAGACCCTGCTCGCCACCCCGCGCGAGCGTGGCGACTGGGAGCAAAGCCGCCTGCAGGCCCTGGCCGTAGAGCACGGCGCGACAGTCATCCACACCACCGCCCGCGCCGCGTCGCTGCTGGGCAAGGTGCCCACCCTGGCCAGTCCGGCTGAATACGCGGCTAGCCCCGCTGCCCGCGGCCGCATGGCGGCCGCCCAGGCCAGCGGCGGCCTGGCGCGCGCGCGCCTGCTGTGGCCGAGCGACCTGCCCGCCCCGGCTCATTCCGGCGTGCTCAATACGCTGCCGCCGGTCGCCGCGCCTGTTACGCAGGCCGCGTTGCCCGCCAACACTCCGCAAGAATATTTGCTGTACCACGGCTCTGGCCAGCCCGAAGCGCTGCTGCCACTGCTCAAAGCGTGGACCTGGGCGGCGGGCTCCATCGGCGAGCTGTACCCGCTCCTGATCGCTGGCCTGGACGCGCAGCAGGACGCCTGGCTGCAGAGCCAGCTGCCTATTTTCGATGTGCAGGACTATGTGCAAACCATCCAGCCCAGCCCAACCGAACTGCACGCGCTCATCCAAAGCTGTACCGCTCTCATTCACCCTGAGCCGCCGCCAGCGTGGGGCAGCAGCCTGCGCCAGGCGCTGGCCTACGGCAAAGCGATCGTGGCGCTGCAGGAGCCACTGACCGAGACGATGGCCGGCTCAGCCGCCTACCTGGCGCCCGCCGGGGATACGCGCAGCCTGGGCGCGGCCATCATCACCGTTGTGGTCGAAGAGAGTGTGCGCGCCGCGCTGGAGCAACAGGCCGCACAAAAAAGCGCCCGCTGGACGGCGGACGCTTTTGAAGCTGCACTCAAAGCACTGTATTCGGAATTGGCTTAGAAGCGGCGGCGCGAGAGCTGCCAGCTGTAGAAACCCAGCCCGCCACCTGCCACGACCAATACAATCCCCAGCAGCCCCATCAACGGAGACGGCGGGCCGCCCTCTTCCGGCGTCAGAATGTTGAACCCGCCGGAGGAACCGGCTTGGGCGCCAAAGTTCAGGCTGGTCTCATCGCCCGGGCTGAGCTGGATGGTTGCGCTCTGGGCGGTGGTGGGGTTGAAGCCTTGCGGGGCGGCCACGCTCACGGTGTATTCGCCGCCCGGCAGGTCATCAAAGCACACGGCCTGCGGCAGGCCGGTGGTGGCATCCAGCTGGGCCAGCGTATCGCCCTGGCGTGAGGCCAGGCCGGTGCGCTCGCTGACGCTGGCCGCGCCGCCGGGGATGCCCAGTTCGGCATCCTGGCGCATGGCGTCACCATTCACGTCGTCAAACAGCAGCACACAGATGGTGCCGGTACCGGGTGTGCCTTCGGGTGTGCTGGTGGCAACCACTTCGGAAGTCGGTTCTGGAGCAGTGGGCGTGGTCTGCGCGGCAGTCGCCAGCACCACGGTTTCACCTTCCTGCAGCACCTTGTCCGGTCCCCAGCCGTTCAAAATGCGCAGTTGCTCGATAGGAATATTGAACTTTCCTGCGATCAACCACGGGGAATCGCCCGGCAGGGCAGTATACAAAATACGCCCATCCGGGCCTGGCTCAGGCAGGGGTTGCGGCGTAGATTGAAACAAGGGAGAGGCTGCCGCCTGGCTCGGCCAGGCCGAGAGGGCCACCACCGCCAGCAGGCTTGCCAGCATCAGAAGCAGGGGCAGCTTCTTTAGAAGCTCTTTACCTATGCGCATAAAAGGATTATATCAACGCGGCACTATAATTGAATTGAGCGTCCCATGAGCGCCAGCGCTGCCCATTTTCCCGTTTCCACCCGCCCCGCCAACCTACGTCCCTTTGATGCCCGCCGAGACCTGTTGGCCGTGGCTGACCTGGTGGAGCTGTGCTTTGCCCCCACGCTGGATTCGGATGGTTACCAGTACATCCGCCAGATGCGCCAGGCCGCCCGCGCCGGGCGCTGGCTGCCGACCCAACCCGCCGACCTTGACGCGCCGCTGATGGGCATGGTGTGGGTGGAGGACGGCGTGCTGGTGGGCAACCTGAGCTTGATCCCGCAGCACCTGGGCAGCCGCACCCGCTACCTCATCGCCAATGTGGCCGTGCATCCCAACCACCGCGGGCGCGGCATTGCCGCCCTGCTGACCCAGGCCGCGCTGGAGGATGTGCGCAGCCGCGGCCGCGCCGAAGCCTGGCTGCAAGTGGACCAAAACAACGAGACCGCGGTCAATCTCTACCGCCGCCTGGGCTTTGTGGAAAAGATGCGCCGCACCAGTTGGCGCGGCTTGCCCCAGGCCGCCCCGGCGGCAAACTCCATACGCATCCGCAAACGAATCGATGCCGACTGGGGCATGCAAAACATCTGGCTGGATGCGCTCTACCCCGCCGATGTTCGCTGGCAGTTGCCGCTCAAGACCAGCGCCCTGCGCCCAGGCTGGCAAGCCAGCCTGCAGCGCCTGTTCGGCGACCCGCGCACGGTGCACTGGAGCGCCGTCCACGGCGACCGCCTGCAGGCCGTGCTCAGTTGGCAAAGCTCCACGCTGGAGGCCGACCGCCTCTGGCTGGCGGCCGACCCGCACGATGCGCAGCCCCCGCTGGCACAATTGCTGGCCAGCGCCAGCCGCCAGCTGCGGCGTGACCGCAAGCTGGCGCTCAACTATCCCGCCGGCCTGGCCGCCGAGGCCATGCAAGCGGCGGGTTTCTCCGCCTTGCGCACCCTGATCTGGATGCGCTACCCATGGGAGGTTTCTGCTTGACTTTGCACACACAAGATGAACTGCGCGCGCTGCTGCAGAACGCGCGCACGATCGCCGTGGTCGGCCATTCCGATAAGCCGTACCGCACCAGCTACCGCATCGCCAGCTATCTGCGCCAGGCGGGCTACCAAGTCTTCCCGGTCAATCCGCTGCTGAGCAGCATTGATGGCCAGCCTGTGTATCCAGACCTGGCCTCGGTGCCAGTGCCGATCGACATCGTAGACGTCTTCCGCCGCTCTGAACATTTGCAAGACGTGGTGGAGGATGCCATCGCCGCCGGCGCCAAAGCCGTATGGTCCCAGGTGGGCGTGGAGGATGCAGCCGCAGCGGCGGCGGCGCAAGCCGCCGGCCTGCAGATGGTGATGGACCGTTGCATCATGGTGGATCATCGCAGTTTGATCGGTAAATAAAAAGAGGCCCATACGGGCCTCTTTTTATTTACAGAGTCGTCACTTCTTTCTTGGTTTTGCGTCTTCCCTGCCCCAGGGTGTACCGATCCAGGGGAGCAGGAAGTAGTCCAGACCCAGGTACCCAGCGATCTTCCAGCCCATGATCAGGCCCAGCGCCGCCACGAAGAGCAGCGGGTTGGTGCTGGCCGAACCCGCCAGCATGAAGTTGAAGTTCATGAAGCCACCGAAGAAGGCAGCAATGCCTGTGAAGGCACCCAGGATCAGGGCAATGCCCACCAGCACCTCACCGTAAGCAATGAGCTTGGCGAACCAGGTGTACGCCTCGGTGTCCAGCATGAACTGCAAGAAATCACGGTACCAGTCAAACGAGATTGGCGGTCGGCCAGTCTCCGGGATGGCTACGGCGTTGGTCCAGTAGCCCTTCAGGGCCTCGCCGGTCTGGGTCCAGGCCGGGTTGCTGATCTTGCCCAGGCCAGACTGCAGCCATTCGTAGCCCAGCCACACACGCACAGCCAGCCACACCCATGCCATCCGCAGATCATTGAATAAAAACTTAGCGATTGGGGGATCCTGGATCAGGCGACCCCGTTGCACAACAGAGCTCATATCTTCCTCCTGGTTTGCGTATCGGCAAACCGTGACCAAAAAGTTGCCAACACTTTACGCTGGCGCCGCTTTACACACTAGGGACATATTGCCCAAATACTGTCCCAAGATCCCTGGGATAGTGGCCTTCCGAGGACCTTACTCACAGGATAAATATACAAAACTTACCAACATTCGTCATCTGGCAAGGATGCCTGCTTTCTGTATGATGTGAGCATGAACGCCGCCAATACTGCATTCGCCCAAAAGACCATCACTCCGGCTGAGGCCGTACACCAGATCCCCTCCGGCGCCCGAATCTATATGGGCGGCGGGGCGGGCTTCCCACAGGAGATCGAGCGCGCCCTGGTGGCCCGGGCGGCTGCGCTCGAGAACGTCGAAGTGGTGCATGTGCTCACCTTCGCCGGCGGCGCCTACCTGGAGCCGCGCTTCACGCGCAGCTTCCGCCACCGGGCGCTGTTCATCGGCGCGCCAGCCCGCAAAGCAGTGAACGAAGGCCGCGCCGATTACATTCCGATCTTTCTCTCCGAAGTGCCTGCGCTCTTTCGAGACGGGCTGCTGCCACTCGACATTGCCTTCATCCAGGTTTCCCCGCCTGACCAGCACGGCTTCTGCTCCTACGGCGTTGAGGTCGGCGTCACCAAGCCGGCCGCCGAAGCGGCCACCATGGTGATCGCCGAAGTCAACCCGCAGATGCCGCGCGTGCTGGGCGACTCGTTCATTCATGTCAGCGATATTGATTACCTGGTACCGGTGGATTACCCGCTGCCCGAGCCGGTGCACAAAGAGATCACGCCGGAACAGGAGACGATCGGTGAGCTGGTGGCCGACCTGGTGCCTGACGAGGCCACGCTGCAGCTTGGCATTGGCGCCTTGCCCAACGCGGTGCTGGCCAAGCTGGGCAACAAGCGCAACCTGGGCATCCACAGCGAGCTGTTTTCCGACGGCGTGGTGGACCTGGTGGAACAGGGCGTGGTGACCAACACAGCCAAGACCCTGCACCCCGGCAAGATCGTGGCCGGTTTCCTGTTCGGCTCGCAGCGGCTGTACAACTTTGTGGAAGACAACGCCATGATCGAGCTGCACCCTACCGATTATGTGAATGATCCGTTTGTGATCGCTCAGAACCACAAGATGACCGCGATCAACTCGGCGATCGAGGTGGACCTGAGCGGGCAGGTGTGTGCGGATTCAGTGGGCGGCTATTTTTATAGCGGCATCGGCGGCCAGCTGGATTTCTTCCGCGGGGCGGTGCGCTCCAAAGGCGGCAAGGCCATCGTGGCCCTGCCCTCCCTGGCCCGCGGCGACATCTCGCGCATCGTGCCACGCCTACGCGAGGGTGCCGGCGTGGTCACTTCCCGCGGCGATGTGCATTACGTCGTCACGGAATACGGGATCGCATCCTTGCACGGCAAGAGTGTGCGCGAGCGGGCCAGCGAACTGATCAACGTAGCCCACCCGGAACACCGCGAGGAATTGCGCTACTTTATGCGCCAGCAGGGTTGGTAGGCGCAGGCTGCAGCGGCATCTGCACCCGCAGGCGCGTGCCCTGGCTGGACACGCTATCAATTTCCAGGTCGCCGCCCAGTTTGCGGGCGCGTTCGCGCATGTTGCGCAAGCCGTTCCCGTCGCCGCCGGCGGCCGTTTCAAAGTCAAAGCCGATGCCATCGTCCGCGATGCGCAGCACCACCTGGTCGCCCTCGCCCTTGAGGCTCACCAGCACATTGCGGGCCTGGGCATGCTTGCGAATGTTGTTGAGCGCCTCCTGGGCAATCAGCAGCAGCTCCTCTGTGCGGGTTTCATCCAGGCGGATCACGCTGAGTTTTGTCGGGGCTTCGTACACAACATTCATAAGGGTATTGGCGCGCAACTCCGTTGCCAGTTGGCCCAGGCTGGTGGCCACATCCTGCCCCTGAAAGCGCCCGGTGCGCAGCCCCATGATGTAGTTGCGCAGATCGCGCAGCACTTCACCCAGGCTGTCCACCGCCTGGTCGATGCGCCGGGCGGCGTGCTCAGTATTGGTGCTAATCTCATACTTGGCTTCCTGCAGCGAGAGGCCAGCTGCATACACAGACTGCATGATGCCGTCGTGCAGCGCCATGCCGAAACGCTCGCGCTCCTGGATCACGGTAAGCTCCTGCGTCTTGCGGTACAGCTGTGCATTTTCAATGGCGATCGCGGCCTGGGTGGCAAATTTTTGGAGCAACTGGCGGTCGTCTTCATTGAAGTTGAGCAAGACCTCCGTCTCATCTTCTCCAACGAACTTGTCAGCGACATACAAATTGCCAAAGATCTCCCCTTTGGATTTGATCGGCACCCCCAGCAGCGATTTCATTGGCGGGTGGTTGGGCGGAAAACCGATGGCGCGGGGGTCCTTGCGAATATCCTTAATGATCAAGGCACCGCCCTCGGGGTTGATCAGCACTCCCAGCAAACCATGCCCGGTCGGGGCCGCACCGATGCGCGCCCGCGCCTCGGCGTCGATCCCTGACGTTATGAACTGCTGGATGGTAGTGCTGCCGCGTTCCACCACGCCCAGGGCGCCGTACTTGGCGTGCAGCAGATTTCGGCTGATATCGACCACTTTCTGCAGCACGACCTGCAGGTTCAGTTCCACGGTCAGCGTCAGCGCAGCTTCATGCAGCGCCTCGATCTGGCGGCCGCGCTGGGTGATCTCCTCCTCGCGCCGGTCAATGATGTTGAAAAAGAATATAGAGAACCCGGTTGAGCCGAGAGCTACTGCCACCACGGCAAAGATGTTGCCCTCGAGAGCATATTGAGGGGGAACGAGGGTAAGGCGGGCGTAGATGACGCCCACCATGAACAGCAGCGGTAGCAGGATCGCCAACCCGCGCAGCGTTCGCGTGCTCATGCAGCTCCGTTTCGGTGTTTAAAAAGACAGGTCATTGCAAAATGCTATAATCCTTAAGGGAATTATACAAAGCACATGCTGAAAGTTCTTCTTGTTGATGACCATGAGGTGGTGCGCCTGGGCATCAAGTCCCTGCTCAGTCATTACCCCCAATTCGAAGTTGTGGCCGAAGCCGGCACGGCCGACGAGGCCATACGCCAGGCCACCGAGTTCCAGCCGGATGTGGTGGTGATGGACATCCGCCTGCCCGGCAAAAGCGGCATCGAGGCCACGCGCGAGATCATGGCCGCCCGCCCGGAAACCAAAGTGGTGATGCTCACCACCTTTGCCGACGACGAGCTGCTGTTTGACGCCATCTCGGCCGGCGCATCAGGCTATGTGCTCAAGCAAATCGACAGCCGCGAGCTGATCACCGCCCTGGAGCGGATCGGCCGCGGCGAATCACTGCTGGACCCCGCCGTGACCCAGCAGGTCTTCAAGCGCATGCGTGAGACCACCCGCAAAGCTGAATCCGAGGCGTTTGCCCCGCTGAGCGAGCAGGAACTCAAAGTGCTTGCCCTGGTGGCTCAGGGCAAGCGTAACAAAGAGATCGCTGAGCAAGTTTTCCTAAGTGAGAAAACGGTGCGCAACTACGTCAGTTCGATATTGAGCAAGCTGGCCCTTTCCACCCGGTCTGAGGCCGCCGCGTATGCGGTAAAACATCGCATTGACAATTATGTTACATTAGACAAGTAAGGAGATTACCAATACATTATGAAGAATTCATGGATTATTCGTTTTGCAGTCAACGCCGTGGCGCTGTATGCTGCCATTGCGATTGTGCCGGGCCTGTCTGTTGCCGATGAGAGCTGGACCACCTATCTCTTGCTGGCGCTGTTCTTTGGCATCATCAACGCCTTCCTGGCGCCTGTGCTGAAATTGCTGACCTGCCCGGTGTACGTGCTCACCCTGGGCTTGTTCAGCCTGGTGGTGAACACCTTGTTGTTCATGGCTACTGCCTGGCTCAGCAACCTGTTCGGTGTGCAATTCACCTACGATGGTTTTGCCTCCGCTTTCCTGGGTGCGATCATCGTCAGCCTGGTGCAAATGGTGCTACTTGCCATCCTGCCGGACGGCAACAACCGCCCGCGCGTGCACGCCAAGAAGCCCAACTAACCATATACACAAAAAAAAGCCCCGCAGATGCGGGGCTTTTTTTATTTACTCTGCGCCAGGAAATCGTCCATGGCGGCCAGCAACTCTTCCATATCAGAGAGCCCCAGCTCGCCCATATGGCCGATGCGGAAGGTCACACCCTTCAGCTGGCCGTAGCCGTTGGCGATGCGCATGCCGCGCTCGCTCAGGAAGGCGTTGAGCTTGCTGACATCAATGCCCAGCTTGTTGTCGATTGTGGTGACCGTCTGCGAGCGGTAGCCCTCGGGGGCATACAGCTCCAGCCCGCGGCTGGTGGCCCAGTTCTGGGTCAGCTCGGCCATGGCGGCGTGGCGGGCAAAGCGCGCCTCCAGGCCCTCGGCCAGCATGCGTTGCAGTTGCTTATCCAGCGCATATACCAGGCCGATGGCGGGCGTGGCCGGCGTGCTGTCCTTCAGGCGGTGCTTCTCCATGCGCACCAGGTCAAAGTACCAACCGCGGTGGGCGACTGTTTCGGCTTTGGCCATGGCGCGGTCGCTCACCGCCGCCAGCGAGATGCCCGGCGGCAACGCCAGCGCCTTCTGGGTCGAGGTCAGCACCATGTCCAGCCCCCAGCCGTCCATATCGATCTTGTCGCCGCCCAGCGAGGACACCGCGTCGACACAGATCAGCGTATCCGGGCTGATCTGCTTCACGACTGCAGCAATCTCTTTTACAGGGTTGACGAGACCCGTCGAGGTTTCGTTGTGCACCACCAGAATGGCTTCGTACTTCTTCTGGCTCAGTGCCTCCTTCACTCGCTCAGGCGCGATCGGTTCTTTCCAGTCAGCGCTCAGCACATCAGCCTGCTTGCCGTTGCTCTCGGCCACCTGCTTCCAGCGCTCAGCGAACGCGCCGTTGACGCAGCACAACACATCCTGGTTCACAAAGTTGCGCACGGCGGCCTCGTGGAAGCCGGTGCCGGACGAAGCACTGATAAATACGCGGTACTTGGTGAAGAAGATCTTCTGTGCGTTCTCACTGGCACGGCGGAAGATCTCCTCGAACTGCGCGCTGCGGTGCGGCAGCATGGCGCGGGTTTGTTCTGCAGCAATCTCCGGGTCTACATCTACCGGCCCGGGAATAAATAGATGGCCCATTCGTCCTCCGATTAATATCAGAGGCGATTGTAACAAACGGCCGCTTAGCGCTGCCCCGCCAGCACGAACAACTCGCGCAGATAGCCGAACGCGGGGATGGGCAGCACCGCATGCTCGCCCGTATCCAGATCCAGCGCGGCGGCCTGGGACCATTCCTGCTGTCCTGGATAGACCACGACCAGCGTATCGGCGTCGGCGAACGCTAACTCAGCAGCCAGGCCCGGCATGCGCATGCGCTGCACCGTTTGCAGGCTGGCCAGATCGACCACATAGAGCTCGCGCTGGTTGCCATCCGGCGAGAGCGCCGTGACGGCGAACAGCATTTTGGCCTGCGCCGGGCGGGCCGCTTGCTCCAGCAGCCAGTCAAGGGCAGCTTGCAATAGGCCGCCCTGCTCCTGCTTGCCTTCGCTGTAGTTGGCCTGGCGCAACGTCTGCATGGTGGCCGGGTCAATTTCCATAATGCTGTAGTCGCTGCTATTGAGCACATACACGCGCCCATCCGGGCCGACCACCAGCCCGTTGGCCGAATAATGCTCCTTCACGGTCATGTTCAGCAACTCCAGGCTGTGCTGCTCTCCATCAGCGAGTGACACCCGCGTGAGGTAAGCCTGCATCTCATCACCAAACTCAATGCAAAGGCTCACCATGGCATGCTGGCTGGCCAAGTATTCAAACTCCACCGGGTAGCCGCGCTCGCACAGGTCGTAGCGTGCCTCATCCAGCGTTTGGCTGGCAAGGTCATAGGCGGCCAGGTTGCTGTCCTGGCGTTGATTGGTGAAATACAGCGTGCCATCCAGTACCAATACCGGTACGGGAGCGCCAGAGCTCAGATTAGCGAGAAAGTTGCCGCGCAAGGCCATTTGGCTAATGCGCTCGCCAGTAAGCAGGTCAACCACGCTCAATTGCAGCAAAGCCTCTGGCTCATATGCATTCCTCACCGGGTCCTCCACAAGGTAAGCGTGCTGGCCGTCCACCACCGCCCCATAGGAATAGCCGGTCTCCAGTGTCCAGGCAAGCTCGCCATCCGGCTGCCAGGCCACCAGGCGCGGGCCGGCGGCGCTCACCTCGCTATCCATCTGCCAGTCGTTGCTCCATAGCAGCAGTACAGGGTCGCCTTGCAAGCTCGGGGCGCTGGCGGCCGCGGTGGGCGCCATCAGCTGTGGCAGCCACAACGGCAGCGAAAAGAAGACGAGCAGCAGCGCCAGCGCGGCGGCAAATATACGCAGTGGGTTTTTCATCATGCACCTCACCTGGAATACACCGCTCATCAAATGAAGGTTCCCTTGTAACTTTTTCGGGTTGCTATGCATATACTCCAGGACGGGCAAATGGACTTTCATGAGGTGTATGAGCGCTATGCTGCCTCCGTGCAGCGCTTTGCTTACTGGCTCTGCCAGGACGAGCAAATGGCTCAGGATCTGACCAGCGAAACGTTCACCCGCGCCTGGCTGCGACTGGACCACCTGCGCGAGCCTACGCTGCGTGCATACCTCTTTGCGATCACACGCAATCTCTACCTGGCTGACCGGCGGCGGCACCGCCGTGAGGTTGACCTGCCCGAGAGTTTGCGAGCCGCCAACCAGCCGCTGCACACCATCACCGAGGCCGCCGACCATATGGCCTGGCTGCAACTGGCCCTGAGCCAGCTCAGCGAGCGGGAGCGCAGCGCTTTACTGCTGCGCTCACAGGAAGAATTGAGCTACGCCGAGATCGCCGCAACGCTCAAGATCAGCCTCTCGGCCGCCAAAGTCACTGTACACCGGGCGCGCCTAAAACTATTCATGGCACGCGCCGAACAGGAGAACACATGAACGTTGAACGCGAAGTCATTCTGGACCTGCTACCCCTCTATGCGGCCGGGGAGCTCAGCCCTCAGAGCCGGCAACTGGTTGAAGACCACCTGGCAAAGGATGCTTCCTTGCGTCGTCTGGCCGCTTCACTCACCAAAGGAGAAACTGTGGATCTTGGATTGCAACAGTTGGACCGTGAGCTGGACAACTTGCTCGAACTTAACTCGCCGAGCGACCCGCAGCAACTTGAGAAACGCAGCTTTTCACGTGCCCGCCTGCTGTCGAGCGTGCGCAGCGCACTCATCGGTGGCGCTATCTTCGCCACCCTGGCCATCTTTTTATTCTGGTTTGATGGCAACTCGGTCACCTTCCTGGCCCAGGGTTTTCCGCAACTGGTACGCAGCCTGATGCCGGTGGCGGTCGTACTCTGGGTGTCTGTGCTTTTCTCAGAACTGATCGTCAACATCGTCGCAGACCTGCTCAGCGGTTCTTCAAAGAACAAATAGCTCCAAGCCAAAAAGGCAGCAGGTGACTACTGCCTTTATTAGCTGCCTTTGGGCAGGCAATGGCATAATTGACGCGCCATGACTGCCCAAACACCTCTCCCGCCCGAAGCGCCGCTGACGCGGCGCAAGCGCGCCGTCGTCGTCGGCGCTTCCTCCGGCATCGGCGCCGCATTGGTGCGCCGCCTGGCCGCCGAAGGCTTTGTGGTCGCCGCCCTCTCGCGCAGCCCTGAGCCACTGCAGGCACTCGCCAACGAGCTTAATGTAGGCGGCGAAACCCGCGCCCTGCCTTACGCGCACGATGTCACCAAGCTCGACGAGATCCCTGCCATGCTGCAACGCCTAGTGACCAATCTTGGCGGTCTGGATGTCTTCATCTACTGTGCGGGCGTCATGCCAAAAGTGGATATCAACGAGTTTGACCTTGAAAAGGACCAGAACATGCTGTCGGTCAATCTGGCTGGCGGCGTGGCCTGGCTGGGCCAGGTGGGCGCGCTGTTCCAAAAACAGCGCAGCGGCCACCTGGTGGGCATCTCTTCCGTGGCCGGCGACCGCGGCCGCGTGCTCAACCCAGCCTACAACGCCTCCAAAGCCGGGCTGGACACCTATCTCGAAGCGTTGCGCAACCGTCTCAGCCGCCACGGCGTGCATGTGCTTACCGTGCGCCCCGGCTTTGTCGACACCCAGATCCTGGCCAATGCCCCGCGCAACTTTGGCGTCATCAGCCCGCAGCAATGCGCCGATGGCGTCTGGAAAGCCATCAAAGGCCGCAAGCAGGTTGTGTACGTGCCCGGGTGGTGGCGCTGGTTGATGCTGGCGGTGCGCAATGTGCCATCATTTATTTTTCGGAGACTCTCCTTTTGAGTTCTGCGCCCCCCCTGCTTCACAATGCAGCCGGTTTGGAGAACTTCGGCCACTCGCTCAAGCGTGTGGCCTATGTCTTTCGCCCCCAGCACACAGATGAGTTGCCCGCGCTGTTCGAGCAGGCGCAGGCCGCCGGCCTCACCATAGGCCTGCGCGGCTCGGGCCGTAGCTACGGCGATGCGGCCCTCAACGCCGGCCACATTGTGCTCGAGCTGGGTGGGCTGACCCGCATCCTTGACTGGGACGCCGAAACCGGCACTATCACCGCCGAGCCCGGCGTCACCATCGAGCAGTTGTGGCGGCACGCCCTACCGCACGGCTGGTGGCCGCCGGTGGTGCCCGGCACCATGTTCCCCACGCTGGGCGGCTGCCTGGCGGCCAACATTCACGGCAAGAACAACTGGCAGGCCGGCCCCATCGGCGAGCATGTGTTGCAATTCACCGCCCTCTTGCCCACCGGGCAGCAGGTGACCTGCAGCCCCCAGCAGAACAGCGAGCTCTTCTACGCCATGATCAGCGGGATGGGGTTGCTGGGTATCTTCACCTCCATCACGCTGCAACTCAAGAAGGTGCACTCCAGCCATGTGCGCGTTACCGCCTGGACCCAACCACACCTGGCCGGCATGTTGGCCGCGGTGGATGCCAACAAAGACGAGGACTACATCGTGGGCTGGCTGGATGCCGCCGCCCGCGGCAGTTCACTCGGCCGCGGCCAGCTGCACCGCGCCAGCTACCTGCATGCCGGCGACGATGCCCCGCAGCAGACCGAACTGGACCTGCCCGCCAGCATCATGGGCATCCCCAAAGGCGCGCTGCCGCCGCTGATGGCGCCGTTCGTCAACAATTTCGGAGTGGGTCTGGTCAACTTCGCCAAATACACCGCCGACCGTCTGCTGCTCAACAACAAGACCTATTTGCAATCATTGGTGGAATTCAACTTTCTGCTAGATTACATTCCGGGCTGGGAACGCATCTATGGACGCACGGGGCTCGTTCAGCACCAAAGTTTTGTGCCCGCCGCGGCGGCCGAGTCCACTTTCCGCCAAATTCTCGAGCTGGCTCAGCGTCACGGCCTGCCGCCCTACCTGGCGGTGCTCAAGCGCCACCGGCCGGATAAGTTCCTGCTCTCGCACGCCGTGGACGGCTTTTCACTGGCGCTGGATTTCCGCGTACCGCGCGATCCTGCCCGCCTGGTAACGCTGGCCGAAGAAATGGACGCCATTGTGCTCGCCAATGGCGGCCGCTTCTACTTCGCCAAAGATGGCATGCTCTCCGCCGAGTACACGCGTAAATTTCTGGGAGAGGATACGATTGCTGCTCTAAAGGAGTTGAAGCGCAATGCCGACCCTACCAATATCTTGCAGCACGATCTGTTCCGGCGTTGCTTTGCTGACTAGCCGATGAAGACCTGTCAGGTATATCGCCTGGGCCTGGTGGAATACAAAAAGGCCTGGAACTTGCAAAATCAACTCGCCGAGCAGATCGCCCGCGGCGAGCACCCGCCGACCTTGCTGTTGCTCGAGCATCCGCACGTGTACACCTTTGGCCGCCGCGGCCAGGCCGAGAATCTGCTGTGGGAGCAAGCCCGCCTGCAGGAGCAGCAGGTGGATGTGCACTGGGTTGACCGCGGCGGCGATGTGACCTATCACGGCCCCGGCCAGCTGGTGGGCTACCCGCTGCTGCCGCTCGGCGATGTGACGCCAGACCCGGCCAGCGGCAACCCGCGCATCCCCAAGGTCGACTACATTGCCTATCTGCGCAACTTAGAGAAGACCCTGATCAAGGCGCTGGCCCAGCTCAGCATCCCCACCGGCCAGGTGGAAGGCCAAACCGGCGTATGGGTGCAGCCGGATGTGGCCTCGCGCTGCGTGCACTGCCCGCCGCATCTGCTGCAGGCGCCCAGCAAGATCGCCTCCATCGGCGTCAAGGTCGATGCCAAGGGCGTCTCGCGCCACGGCTTTGCCCTCAATGTTATGCCAGACATGAGCTATTGGCAGGGCATCATCGCCTGCGGGCTGGAGAACCAGAACCAGATCAGCCTCGAATACCTGCTCAACGACAAGCCTGATATGGAGCGCGTGGTTCAAGAGGTCATGGCTGCCTTCAGCCAGGTCTTCGGCTACGAGCTGCAGGTCAACGAAGGCAGTCTGATAATCTAGCAACTATCCAAACAAACTTGTCAATCGTTTGATTTGACAGTCAAAACACGAATCCTATACACTCACGCGCATGGCGACAAATTTCAGTCTGGTCATCCAGGCCGGGCCAAACCCCGGCCAGCGCACGGGTCTGTCCAAAGACAGCTTTATCATCGGCCGTGACCCCGGCAGTGATCTGCCCATTCAGGATATTGAAGTTTCGCGCCGCCACGCGCGCCTTATTGCCCAGAGCGGTGGCTTCGTGCTGGAGGACCTGGGCTCCACCAATGGCACCTTCGTCAACGGCGAGCGCGTGCGTACCATCACCGTTCTGCGCCCCGGCGACGAGATCCGCCTGGGCGAAGTGGTCACGCTGCGCTACGAGCTTGACCTCAATACACTGGAGACGACACCGCCGAGCGTAAGCCCGCCGCGTCGCAGCGTGGTGCCCCCACCGCCCACAGCCAGCCTTCCATCCCTTGAAGATCGGCCGGCCGCGCCAACACCAGAGCGCCGCTCCGCTTCCGCATCGCCATCTGGCCGCCCTGCGGCCGCCAGCCAACCTCCGCTGCCGCCGCCTTCGCGGCCAGACGAGCCGGTGGCGGTGCGCATGGCGGCCGCCCGCAATTTTGTAGACCCGCTGCAATACGATGCAGAAGAGCCAGCCGCGCCGCCCACCAGCTCACGTCGCTCGCGCCGCAAAGGCCCGCGCTTCAGCAATAACATGATCCTGGGCTGCCTGGCCCTGCTGCTGCTCGGCGTCTGCGCCACCACGGCGTTCCTCTGGTACGTCGACGCCAATTTCCTGTGGTGTGATGTTTTTGGCGGAATGATCGCTGCCTGCCGCTGACCCCACGAAGAATGAAAATCGAGATGCCTTTGCGCGCATGGCTGCTGGATGGCGACCCCGCCATTCGATGGCAGGTGCAGCGCGACCTGCTGAATGCCAAACCCACCACTTGGCAGCGCGAGCGCAACAAAGTAGCCGAAGAGGGTTGGGGCGCCCGCCTGTTGGCAAGGCAGGACAAAAAAGGCACCTGGGGAGCAGGGATTTATTCCCCGAAGTACATCTCAACACACTACACTTTGCTTGCCCTCAAACGTCTCGGCCTTCCGCCCAAACACCCCCAGGCACTTAAAGCCAGTTATTTGCTGCTCAACAGCAGTCTGCTAACCAACGTGGGCAAAGACTTTCCCGAAGACACTCACCCTGGGCACCCAGACATTTGCATCGTCGGCATGCTACTGGGCATGCTCTCATATTTCCACCTTAAAGAACCCCGCCTCCACACCATGGCCGCTTTCCTGCTTGCCCGTCAGATGGCTGACGGCGGCTGGAACTGTCGCCAATGGCAGGGAGACACTCATGCATCCCTTCACACCACGTGCTCTGTCCTTGAAGGATTATGGGAGTATAAACAGGCGTTTCCAAAAAGCACATTACCTGTTGCAAAAGCCCAGTCCGACGGCCGCCAGTTCTTGCTCCAGCACCGGCTCTATCGTTCTCATCGCACCGGCGAAGTGATCAGTGAACGTTTCCTGAAGTTTCCATTCCTGCCACAGTGGCAATATGACTTCTTGAAAGGCCTCGAAGTCATTGCCGTTTCAGGCGCCAAGCCGGATCCGCGCGCTCAAGATGCTATTAACCTGCTGCTGGCCGCCCGCGACGCAGATGGCCGCTGGCCGCAGCACCGCATGCAGGCCGGCAAACACTTCTTCCAGTACGAGACGGCAAACAAGCCCGGCCGCGGCAACACCTTGCGCGCCCTACGTGTACTCAATTGGTGGCAGACAAAAAAATAACCCGCCGTCGGCGGGTTATTTTTTCTAAATATTCAGTTTCGGTCTAGTGATGGTGATGGCCCTCGGGGCCGTGGACATGCCCGTGCGCCAGCTCATCTTCGGTGGCATTGCGTAGGCCCACCACGGTGATTTCAAAGTCCAGGGTCTTGCCAGCCAACGGGTGGTTGAAGTCCATCGTGACGGTGTCGTCAGTGATCGCCAGCACGCGGCCGTACAGGTCATTGCCGTCTTCGTCCTTCACTTCCAGCTCCATGCCGATCTCCGGCACAATGCCTTCGGGGAAGTCTTCCAGCGAGATCTCTTCGATCTCTTCGCTATCGGTCAGGCCGTAGCCTTCTTCGGGCTGAACGCTTACTTTTTTGCTGTCACCCAGCTTCAGCCCAGTCAGTTCATTCTCCAGCCCAGGAATGATGTTGCGGTGGCCATGCAAGAATTGGATGGCATCATCCTTGCCGGCTTCGTCCAGCACTTCTCCATCCACAGTCAGCTTGTAAGCCATGCTGACCACTACGTCTTTGGCTACAACAGTCGGTTCGCTCATTTCGTCTCCTTGATCTACACAGCCGGATAAGCGCCGACTATGAAAATGATTCTAACATGCGCGAAAAATTAGCCTATGCTATCGTCTAGCCGCCACCTACCCAAACGGCGGATGTGGCAGAACGGGGAAATCTATAGACTCTACATTGCAGGGACACAACACATTTGTCAGCTATACCGGTTGGCTGGCAACCTTATCAATGTCCCGCTATCATGAAAGGAGTCTTATGAAAGACGCAAACAACAACCAAAGCCTTACGGGGCTCTCCAACTCGCTGGTCCAGGCCACGCAGGCGGCCAATGCATCCATCGTTACGGTGCATGCCCGCCGCCGCTTGCCCTCCACCGGCGTAGTGGTGGAGCCCGGGCTGATGCTCACCGCCAGCCACACCGTGCGCGAGGAAGCCGACATCCAGGTCACCCTGGCAGACGGCACCACCCTGGGCGCCGAACTGCTGGGGCGCGACCCCAACAGTGATCTGGCCGTGCTCAAGCTGGTTGACGCGGTCGGCACACCCGCCGAAGTCAACGAGCAGCCGCAGGTCGGCCAGGTCGCCCTCGCGCTCGGCCGCCCCGGCAGCAGCGTGGAAGCCAGCTTCGGCATCCTCAGCGCGATCGGCGGCCCGCTGCGCACGCATGGCGGCGGCCTGATCGAGAGCTACCTGCGCACGGACGCCACAGCCTATCCTGGCTTCTCCGGCGGCCCGCTGGTGGACGCTGAAGGCCGCGTGCTGGGCATCAACACGTCCGGTCTCGGCTGGGGCAGCCTGTTGGCCATCCCCGCCAAACAGGCCTGGAAGATCGCCAAATCCATCCAGCAGCATGGCGGCATCAAGCGCGGCTACCTGGGCGTGCGCAGCCAATGGGTCGAAGTGCCCAGCGAGCAAGCCAGCGGCCTGCTGATCGCCGGCATCGAGCCGGAGAGCCCCGCCGCAGCCGCCGGCCTTATGGTCGGCGACATCATCGTGGGTTTCGCCGGCCAGCCCGTGCGTGACCATGATGACCTGATGGTGCAGCTCAACAGCGGCGTGGTGGGTACGCCCACCCCGCTGGAATACCTGCGCGGCGGCACATCGCAAACCGTCCAGGTGACCTTGAGCGAGCGCGCCGAAGCGCCGCACCGCGGCCGCCCCGGCTGGGGCCGCCACGGGCGCGGTGGCAAGCGCCCGTTCGGCCGCCGCCCGTTTGGGCGTCACGGCATGCATCAACTGGCCTGGGGCCGCCGCATGCGCGGCTGGGGGCGCCGATAGCTCGGCAGCCCGAACCCTCGCTGTACATCGCCATCCTGGCCGCTGCGCCCGCACTGCGCAGCGGCCTGCGCGCGCTGTTAAGCAGCGCGGCGCACATCGGCATAGCTGCGGAGGCAGCCGCGCTTCAAACCATCCTCGACGAGGCGACCGAGCGCATTGACGTGCTGCTCATCGCCGCCGATGAACTGCCAGAACCTGAGCTTTCTCAGGCTCTGGCACAGGCTGAGTTGCCGCCAGCAGTTCTGCTGTTCAGTGAGCAGCAAGACGCGGCCCGCGGGCTGGCCGCCCTGCCAGCGCGTAGCTGGGGCTGGCTGCCGCCCGACTGCAGCGAAGACGAGCTGGCCGCCGCCATCAGCGCCCTTGCCGCCGGGCTGATCACCACAACGCCGGCCCTGCTGCCAGCCGCACTGGCGCCTGTGCCCAACCCAGACGAAGTGCTGGCCGAAGAGCTCACCGAACGCGAGCTCGACGTACTGCAACTCCTCGCCGAAGGTTTGGCCAATAAGCAGATCGCTCTGCAACTGGGCATCAGCGAGCACACCGTCAAGTTCCACAGCTCTGTCATCTACGCCAAGCTTGGCGTCACCAACCGAACGGAGGCCGTGCGCCGTGCAGCCCGTCTGGGCTTGCTGGTGCTATAGAATTTACCTATGCGCGGGATGAAGATCATTCACCTCACAACTGTCGGCCGGGTCACCGGTAAGCCCCATTGGGTGGAGCTGTACTGCTTCTTCCACAAAGACAAGCCGGTCATCATTGCTTCCTATGGCGGCAAAGATGAACACCCTCAGTGGTTCCTCAACCTCAAGGCCAACCCGGCCGTGCACGTCAAGATCGGTAAGGACAGCTACAACGCCACTGCCAAGATCGCCGGGCCAAAGCTGCGCGCCACCTTATGGGAGGAATTGAGCCAGCGCAATTCCCACTACGAGGGCTTCCAGCGCAAGACCCAGCGCACCATCCCGATGGTGGTGCTGCACCACGAGGCTGCCTGATGCGCGGCGGTGGTGGAGGCGGGGGCGGCGGCCGCGGCTGGCGCACCTTCCTTTCTTACGACGAGCAGGCGGCCAAAGCACCGATTGACCGCGAGCTGCTGCGCCGCGTATGGGCTTATGCACGGCCGTACTTCAAGCGCTTGGCGCTCATGCTGGTGGCGATCATCATCACTTCCGCGGTGGACCTGCTGCCCCCGCTGCTGTATCGCGACCTGTTCGACAATGTGCTCCCTAATCAGGACTATCACCGCCTGATGATCCTCGGCCTGCTCATGCTGGCCGTGCCGCTGGTCAGCGGCCTCATCGGCGTGGGCCAGCGCTACCTCAACGCCAGCATTGGCGAAGGCATCATCTACGATTTGCGCCAAAGCATGTACGAGCACCTGCAGCGCATGGGCCTGCACTTCTTCACGCGCACCAAGTCCGGCCTCATCATCTCGCGCTTCGAAGAGGACGTGGTGGGCGCCCAGAACGCCATCACCAGCACCGTGCCCAGCATCCTCACCAACGCGGTGCGCTTGCTCAGCACGCTGGGCATCATGCTCGCCATCGAATGGCGTCTCACCCTGATGGCGCTGGCGGTCGTGCCGCTGTTCCTGCTGCCCGCCCGCCGGGTTGGGCGCGTGCTGCGCGATGTGCGCCGCGAGGCGATGAACTACAACGCCGACATGTCGGTCATCGTGGGCGAGACGCTCAGCATCAGCGGCGCTCTGCTGGCCAAGACCTTTGGCCGCCAGCCGCAGGAGCGCGAGAAGTATCGCGGCATCAACCAGAACGTGCGCGATATTGGCCTGCGCCGCGCCATGATCGCCCGCTGGTTCTCGCTGTGGCTCGAGCTGGCTGGCTCCATCGGGATGGTGCTCATCTTCTGGGGCGGCGGCTATTTTGTGCTGCAAGGCTCTATCAGCTCCGGCAGCATCGTAGCCTTCGTGGCCTACATCTTCGGCTTGTATGGGCCTATCTCGGCCCTTTCCAACGTCCAGGTCGAATTCGCCACGTCCATGGTTAGCTTCGAGCGGGTCTTTGAATTTTTGGATCTGCCCATAGACATCCAGGACAAGCCCAACGCCAAGCACATCAAACGGGCCGAAGGCCACATCCAGTTCGAGAATGTGTCCTTCAGTTACGTCGAAGAGAATGAAGAGCCGCTGCTGAAGGTGCCGCCGCGCCGTGGCGAAGAGGACGAGGTGCAGCAGATCGTGCCCACCCGACGCTACGCGCTGGAAGATGTGAGCTTTGAGATCCAGCCCGGCCAGCTGGCCGCCCTGGTCGGCCCCAGCGGCTCCGGCAAAACCACCGCCACGTACCTGCTGCCGCGCCTGTATGACCCCACCCATGGCCGCATCCTGCTCGACAGGCATGACTTGCGCGACCTGGCCCAGGTCAGCCTCGCCGAACAGATCGGCATGGTGACGCAGGAGAGCTACCTGTTCCACGATACGGTGCGCGCCAACCTGCTGTACGCCAAGCCTGACGCCACCCAAGCCGAGATGGAAGCCGCCGCCAAGGCCGCCAACATCCACGACATGATCGCCGGGCTGCCCCAGGGCTATGACACCGTGGTCGGCGAGCGCGGCTACCGTATGAGCGGCGGCGAGAAGCAGCGCCTCTCCATCGCCCGCGTGGTGCTCAAGGACCCACGCATCCTGATCCTGGACGAGGCGACGTCTTCGCTCGACTCGCAGTCCGAGGCGTTGATCCAGGCTGCTCTGCTGCCGCTGATGAAGGGCCGCACCTCGCTGGTCATCGCCCATCGCCTGTCAACCATCCTGGCCGCCGACATCATTCTGGTGCTGCAGGCTGGCAAGCTGGTAGAGCAAGGCACTCATAAGGAGCTGCTGGCCCTGGATGGCCTGTACGCTGAGCTGTACGAGACGCAGTTCCGCCACGCGCTGGAGAGCACCGGCCAGCTGAGCGCCCGGTGATATAAGCTGTAACGCAAAGTTTGCACCCAGGTTAATTGTTCTCCCCGTAAAGTTTGCACTTTTAACTTTCCGACGAATTGGTTAAAACTTTTCGGGTTGCAAGCAGGCTTATGGGTAGCGCGAGCAATAGGCAACATTTGGAAACCCCCCAAAAAAACAATTGTGCGGGTAAGCGCTGAGACTGTAGCAGGGATGGGGAACGATGTTGGCGAATTGGGGAACGCTGTCAAGCAAGTGGGCGGCGGCACAGGCAAAAAAAGAGGCCTGATCAGATCTGGGTCTCTTTTTTTTGTCTTTTTTTGTTGTGTGGGGCGAAGCGAGGGAACCCAGATGAGTGTTGAGCATATCAGGCTTATATGGAAGATGTGACAATAAGGATTCTTCCCTGGTCAGGTTTTAGCGTTCTCGTGTAGGATGCACAAACCCGGTCAGAATGACACAGCCAACAGCTATTCCACTTCCTCCAAATGCCGTACCAGCCGCTCATATGGCTCCGGCGTCAGCCGCCAGTGGCCCACGAACGGGTTATCCAGCCCTTCGATGATAAAGAAGATCATGATCTGCTGGAAACTGATCACCAGCATCGCCAGCGCACCATAATGCGAAGTGGAGAACGGCATGAAAGAGAACGTGAGCAGCGTAAAGAACGAAGCAATGTAGATAAACGATTTCAGCAGCACCGGCAGGCGCCGCACACTTTTGTTGATGCGTTCGGTGCGAGTGCGCGCCATCTGGCGGTAGTGCTCCAGCACCTGGTTGAACACGACCGAGTCATGGTCATCATTGAAGTGGACATGGCTGATGATCTCCGCAATGCGCTCGAAGGACTTGCTGCTGCGGGTCGTGCGGTCACGCCCGCCGAGTTTGCGAAACTGGCCCTCAATGATCAACGAGGCATATTCCTTGATGGCCTCTTTGGTCTGTGCGGTCAGTTTGTCATCGCGAAAATACACCGTCAACCCATACAGCTGCTCCAACCCCTGGGCCTCCTGGTCGATCAGCTCGGCAATGTTGTTATATTGCTTCCACACTTCCAGGATCACGAAGGCGGTGAGGATGCTGTATAGCGAGCCGAAGACGGTCAGGAAGCCGCTCAGCGCGCTCGCCTCTGGAAAGAACGTTTCAGTATGGAACCATTGGCGCAGCAGGCTGAACAAGCCTGCCATGGTGACGGCAAATAAGAATGCGGTACCCAGTGTGCGTTTCATGTGTCCTTAGCTGCTCAGCGATGCATTGATCTCGATCAGGTTGCCCTCGGGATCGCGCAGGTGTGCGACGCGCAGCACCCAGGCATCCTGGTTGTGCGGTTCGGTCACAAAGTTTGCACCGCGGCCTTTGAGCTCCGCATAGGCCGCGTCCACGTCCGCCACGCGGAAGGTCAGTGCGGACTTGTCCGCGGCCTGGTCCCCGCTGCGGGCTTTTTGTGCCACACCGCCAACGCTCTGCATCAGTTCGCGCGCATACAGCCCCAAGCGGCCTGGGCCAGCCACAAATTCATAGTAGATGCCTTCCACCTTGACGGCGGGCTCGCCAAGCCCCAGCGTTTCAGCATAAAACGCGCGGCAGGTCTCAATATCATTCACCAACAAACGGGTGTGGGTCAGCTCCATGCAGACTCCTTACTTGCGCACGCGGCGCAAGAACTTGGGCGTATTCAAACTACGCTCCAACAGATACGAGACATACAGGTTCATCAGCGATTCTAGTTCAACTTGCACCGGCGGGCTGGGCTGCACCCGCCGCGCCGTGGCATAGTCGCTGCGCTGAAGGTGGCGCAGCACCTTCAGCGCCCCCAGGCTGATGCGCTGCGGCAAACTGACCGCCGCGCCTGCGGGTCTGCGCCCGCAACGCGGACACAGCGCTCCGCCAAGCTCAAACGAGAAGTATTGGTCCTCGGGCTGGATCTCCTGGCCGCAGGCGGCGCACTGCTGCAGCTGCGGGCGGAAGCCCATCTGCTCCAGCAACTTGACTTCAAAAAAGCGCACCGCCAGCTGCAGGTCTTCGCCGCCGGCCAGCCGCTGCAGGGTATCCCGCGTCAGGCGGTACACGCCGCGGTTCTCGTCGTGATCGGCGCTGAACTTATCCACCAGCTCCACCACATACGCGGCATAGCCCAGCGCCACCAGGTTGCTGCTCAACGCCGCATTCAGCTCCACCGCCTCGGCTTGCTCCACCACCGGGATCTCGCGACCCTTGCCCAGCAGCAGGCTCACCCGCGTGAAGGGCTCCAGGTGCCCGCCCTTGCGTGAGCCGGGTTTGCGCGCCCCCTTGGCAATCGCGCGCAGCTTGCCCTCCTCGCGCGTGAACAGGGTCACCAGGCGGTCCGCCTCGCCAAAATCAGCATGCTTCAACACAATGCCCTCTACGCGCTGGGTGCGGGCTTCACGTGCCATGCAAGCATTCTACGCCACGCGGCGCGTGCTATATACTGTTTGCAATCAAAGGAGATCACCATGAAACTTGGAGCGTTTTCGATCAGCCTGGCCGTGAAGGATATTAAGGCCTCGCGTGAGTTCTACGAAAAATTGGGCTTTACCGTCTTTGGCGGCAATCAGGATGACAACTGGCTTATGCTGCAGAACGGGATTGCGACCATCGGCCTCTTCCAGGGCATGTTCGAGGACAACCTCATAACCTTCAACCCGGGCTGGGACCAGAATGCCAAAGAACTGACGGAGTTCACCGATGTGCGTGACATCCAAAGCAGCTTGAAGCAAAGTGGCCTCGAGCTGCAAACCGAGGTTGACACCGAGAAAGCCAGCGGTCCAGGGCATCTTGTAGTGCTGGACCCGGACGGCAACACCATCCTGATCGATCAGCATCGCTAGCAAAACTCCTGCCTATTGGCGGGAGTTTTAGATGCAATCAATCTCGACTTAGGAACAAGACCTCGGTCCGCGCATCCTCGAAAATGCTGTACCCGCCCAAAAGTAGATCGTCTTCAAAGCTGCTGGCTTCAACCTCAGAGCGCAACACGAACCCATAGTCATACGCCACAAGCAGAAAATCCTCTAAATTGTTGCTGTAGCCAACCTGGCCAACCTGGGTATCAAAGTAAGCCTCAAAGTAGTTCTCTACACTGCCCGAATCCCTGCCAAGCATTGCGTATTCGCGGTACACACCCTGGGTTACGAAAATACTCGCGTCTCTGGGAGCAGTGATCCTCGAACCAAAGATGGTGTAGGGGGAATAGAAGTTCTCGGCATGCACGCGCGCGGTGGCGAACTCTACCGGGGCATGCAACGCCGGCAGGAACATCAGCACTACAAGCGGAGGCACGACAAGTAGCCTCCTTGAAATACCGAACAACTCGGGCAATAGCAGGGCCAATAAAACGAAGGACATTAAAAAACTCGGCAAGATATTGCTAACGAGTGTTGCCTGGGTCCAGCGCAGAGCTTCATTGACCATGGCCGGCACAATCAGGTAGTAGAGCGCCGCGCCAATGAGAAGAGACAGGAGGATCAGCTTGAGATAGCGCGCCTCATTCTTGCCGCCGCCAAAGAACTGCGCGCCCGTAATGGCGAACAGCGCAAAGCTGGGATACACGTAACGGAAGTTTTGAGGGAACGCGGCCCGGTAGGCGGTCACGCTCAAAAAGAGCACCAAAAAGATAGGCAGCAGCCAGATCATTCGGCGCGCCCAATCATGCGGTGTCTGATCATCCCACAGGGCGAGAATGGAAAGCAGGATTGGGCTAGCCAATGCGGTGGCGAGCATCACGTCGTACCAGCTCAACGGAGACCGCTCGGGGTAGACGATGGTTAGGTTGAAGCGGATCAGCTCTCTCCAGTTGTCTGGGCGCAGGCTGAATAACGCATCCCCCAGGAACCACGCATCCAACAGCATCAGTGCGGCCCAGCCCGCCACGAACCCAACCCCGGCCCATAACAACCCGCTCACTCGCGGGCGCCACCCATCGCGGTAAACATAGGCGGCCGCAAGCACAATTGGGGCAAAGATCAGACCGGATTCCTTGGTTTTAAACAGCAGCAGCTGCACCAGGCCGAGCGCGAACAAGCTCCACGGCGAACGTTTGGGCGAATTCAAGTAAAGCAAGTAAACAAAAATACCCAGGCAAAGAAACAAGACCAGGGTGAATTCAATCAATGGCGCCCCGGCCGTTGCATACAGTTTTCTTTGCGCCAGAAACAAGAGCAGCGCCAAGATCGGGGTACTAGCCTTGTTCTTAACGTTCAGAAGCTTGGCACACAGGTAAACAAGTACAGCTGTAGCAATAAATTCAAACACCCACAGCCCCTTGACCGCGCTAATTGGGTCAGGGAAGACAAAAAGGAACAGCTTTTGCAAGTACACGTGCGCATAACGATTGAGGATAGCCCCCGCCGCACGCGGAAACATGGCCACATTCAGGTACAGCAGGGTGTCAAATTCATTGCCATTAAAATCGGCTTGGGCGTAGGCCCAAACGCCCGCCGCTATCGCCCCCAGGCCCAGAAGCAGCAGCTCCCCCCAGGAAACATTGCCAAAGACTGGCTTTCTAAGCACACTCACGATGCGCTACTCCGCCAGCCTGTAGCGCTCCACCGAGAACAAGCACAGTGGCCCCGGCAGAGGCAGCTGCGAGCGCTGCTCTAGCACGAACCCAGCCGCCTCAATCGCCTTGCGGATCTCGAAAATATCACGGACGTGATAATCCCCGGAAAAACCAGACACCTTGCGAGCCAGCTTGTATATTTTGTTCTCGGTGGGGCCGGATACAACCAACCTTCCCTCATGGCCAAGCTTCTGACGAAACGTGGTCAACAAAGCAGGCAGGTCAGAAACATGTTCTAAAACTTCGAGAGCCGTGATATTGTCCAGGCTCCGATCGGCAACCTGGCTTACCCATGTCTGACTGTCATAGAGCTTTACATCGGTGCGCCCATGGTGCGCCAGCATTCCTTCTGCAGGCCAGAGCTCAAGGTCCACTCCAATATAAGAACGTCCGTCATTCGGCAGCTGCAAAAACAAAATGCCCGCCCCGCAGCCAAAGTCAAGCAAGCTGGCGCCCTCTTCCAGGTTCAGGAAGCTGATCGCTTCTCGCATGCGCCTGCCTACGATCCAGCGGATGAGGGGGTTGGGATGCAAATAGGAGGGAGCCGCCATCTCAAGCAAGGTCTCTTGAGAGCGGTTGTACAGCTTCCTGAGATGCTCGGCGTCGTAAGTGATTTTGCTGTTAAGCATTTTTTTGAGGTGGTCTTCGCCAAGGCCCCGAAAAATAAAAATATAACATAAGCTCCCCCAGCGACCACAGTAGCCGCGAGAGGATCGCCGCAGGATACAAGATCGGCGCGGCCACTGCGCCCCCGGCCAGCAAAACCAGGCTTGCTTCTCGAACGCCGACTCCGCCCGGTGAGAGAAACACGACAAAGCCAAGCAACCATGAGATTGCAAAAGAGGCGATCGAAACCAACGCAATGTCAGCACCCGGTGGCACGCCCAGGGCCAGCAAGGTCATATAAAAGGCCGCGCCCGCCAGCACCCACCCGGCGCTGGCCACGGCGAGCGAAAGCGTCGCCTTCCATGCAGCTGCGCCGAGCGTAATGGGTTCACTGCTTGCAAGCCGCCATTTCTCCGGCAGCCGGGCCAAGGCCCCCGGCGGTTTCAGCAAGATCAACATGGCAACCCAGCCCAGCACTACCCCGCCTGCCGCGATCCAGCGCAGGTCCACAATCGCAATATCACTGGCAAGCGATCCCAACACCAGTGCACCGCTGCATAATGCCAGCGTCTCATACAGGATCGCGCCTGCGGTGACTTGATTTGAAAAGCCTCGCTGCTTGAGTAATAAGCCCTTGGCAGGGAAGGCCCAGATGCCGCCAGGCAAATATTTGGCCGGTTGTGAAAGGAAAAAAATCCTTGCAGCCTCCAGAAAAGTAAAAGTCTTCTGCTGGCTGGCCAGCCAAACCCAAAGCGGCCCAGGCAGCACCAGCAGGCAGCCCATCTGAACCAGCATGACTCCCGCCATCCAGCCCCAGCGCAGCTCGGCCAGCACCGGCTGGATGCGCGGCCACTGCTGCACCGCGCCATACAACACCAGGCCCAGGATCACAAGACCAAAGCCAATTTGAAGGTGCGCAGACCAGCGTGTGCGCCTAAACATTCGCAGGTTTTCTCGCATCCACCGTCATGATGTCAAAGAGATTGACCGAGAAGCGAAAGCGCCCCAGCTTAACCCTCCGCAAAAGCGGCTGCACGCGCTCGCTCAATCGCGGGCTCACCAGCCGCGCCGCCTTCTCCAGCATGAAGTCGAGCGGAACCACCTTGCCGGGATACCTGACATGGATCTCGGTAAACCCCGCTGTCCGCAGATAGCGTTCAATGGTTTTGCGGGAGAAGAAGTACGTATGAAAGGGCGGGATCATGAGGTGCCAGAAGCGGCCCATCAGCCTGCTCGCCAGGCTTTCCACATCGCCTGTGCTCAAAACCAAATAGCCGCCAGGCGTTAGATATTCAAAGGCCTTGCGCAACACGGTAGCGGGGTCTTCTACATGCTCGATCAGGTCCCACATCGTGATCAGGTCAAACTTGGCCGGGCTGTACTCCAGCGCGGAGAAACTGCCGACCTTCAAATCCTCCAGGCCGCGGCGGCGGGCCACATCGATCGCATATGCAGAAATGTCCGTGCCATGCAATTCCTGCGCAAACCCGCGCCCGGCCAGCAGGAACTCGCCCGTGGCACAGCCCACATCCAGCCAGGCCTGTACGCCGATGCCCGGCAGGGCCATGATCTGGCTCACGCGGTCGCGCCCATTGACCATGCTGGGGCTGTTATCGGCGGCATCAAATTTTGAAGAAGACCCGAAAAATTTATCTGAGTAAAGCTGCGCCAAATCTTCGGGAGTGGGCAGCTTGCCCACATACACAAGCCCGCAAACTCTGCACTTGTAGATCGAGTAACCGCTACGATTGTAAAGAAAAGCGATCCGAGCGGCTTCACCGCACAGATTGCAGGGGCGCGGGCTATCTGCCATTTTTGCTGGACATGATCTGGAGGT
This sequence comes from Anaerolineales bacterium, assembly GCA_025808555.1. Lineage (NCBI taxonomy): Bacteria > Bacillati > Chloroflexota > Anaerolineae > Anaerolineales > Anaerolineales bacterium. The sequence goes on from CP075526.1 coordinate 993,570, forward strand.
TGGTGATCTGCTCAGCGATCAAACCCAGCAGGAACACTAAAACCGATATGGAAAAGAACAAGGCGCCGGAGTTCGGGATAAAGAGCCTTTGCAGCGAGATGGATGCATACCCAGTAGACGCTAGAGCGGTTAATAGGAACAGCATCGCAACCGGCAGGAAGATCTGCAGAGGCTCAAAGAGCACGATGATCTTGAGAATGATCATCATAAAGCGCCAGCCGTCTTTCACAATGGCTATCTTGCTTTGCCCCTGGTTTCTTGGCTTAACTTGAACAGGCAGATATTTGACGTTGTATCCCGCTTTAAGGAAGACTAGAGTGCTGGTTGTGGGATAAGAAAAGCGCGCCGGCAGCAGATCAATGTAGGGGACGATCGCCTCGCGCCGGAAGGCGCGAAAACCAGAAGTAAGGTCCTGTATCTTAAAGCCGGTTAGCTTGCTGGCAAACTGATTGAAGATCCAGTTTCCCAGCTTACGAGTCGGTGGGCTCTTGTAGCTTTCTGTCCGCGCCCCCACCACAAGATCGTATTCCCCGATTGCATCGTACAGATGCAGCAGATCAGCCACATCATGCTGGCCGTCTGCATCCATGCATACGACCACGCGCCCCTTCGCGGCCCGCAAGCCGGTTTTGACTGCGCTTCCATTTCCTTTGTTGTAGGGGTGTCTGATCACGATCAGCTCAGGAAATTCCTGTTTTACAAGCTCAGCCTTCTCAGCTGTAGCATCCTGCGAACCGTCATCCACCAGGATCGTCTCAAAAGGCAGCTTGCTTTTTCGCAGCTCACTCAGAAGACGCTGAAGCAACTCGGCCATTACTTCAGCCTCGTTATAGGCGGGCAGCACGACGCTCAACTCTAATTCGGCCTTTTTAAGCAATTCCATGCAAGAGATTATAAGTCCAACCGTATTAGACGATAACTATCTGTATAGCAATGGTATAATATTTTAGTTCTAGGATATTATGACAAACGCAGAGCTCGCCATCCTCGGCCTGATCGCCGAAGCCCCTCGCCACGGCTACGAGATCGAGCAAGTGCTCGAGCAGCGCAACATGCGCCGCTGGGCCGATATTGGCTTCTCCTCCATTTACTACCTGCTCAGCAAGCTCGAGAAAAAAGGCTGGATCCGCAGTGAAATGCAGCCCGCCGTGGGCAAAGGCCCGGCCCGCCGGGTCTACCGCATCCTGCCCAGCGGGCAGGATGCCTGGTACCAGGCCACCCTGGCCGCCCTCGGCGGCCCCGGCCAAGCCAATACCGCCTTCCTCGTGGGCCTGGCGGGCTTACCCGGCATCCGCCCGCAGGATGCGGTGGCCGCCTTGCGCCAGTACCGCCGCCACGTGCTCGAACGCATTCAGGAGGTGGAGCAGGCCTGGCAGGGGGCCGAGAACCTGCCCGCCTTTCTGCAGGGCATGTTCGAGTACAGTGCCAACACCCTCCAAACCGAGCTCGATTGGCTCGACCGTTACATTCCGCGCTTTGAAAGCCAGGTCACCGAGCAGGACGACGAAGAAGATATGTAACTTTTTTGCAGCAAACCACTATTGTGTGCAGGGATACCATGGAAAAACTGGACCTCAAAAAAGAATACAAGCACCTCTACAACCCAAGCGCCAAACAGGTCTCGCTGGTCACTGTGCCGCGTTTCAACTTCATCATGATCGACGGCGTCATCCCACCCAACGTCAAAGTGGATGATGCGCCGGATTATCAGAACGCGGTCGAAGCGCTCTACAGCCTCTCGTACACCATCAAATTCATGTGCAAGAAGCGCAAGACGGATCCCATCGACTACGCCGTGATGCCGCTCGAAGGACTATGGTGGAGCAAGAGCAGCCACGAGGAATTCACCCCCAACCGAAAAGACACTTGGTACTTCACCGCCATGATCATGCAGCCCAGCCCGGTCACCAAAGCCATCTTCGCCGAAGGTGTGGAGGCCGTGCGCGCCAAGAAGAACCCGGCTATGCTGGACGCGGCCCGCTTCGAAGCCTTTGCCGAGGGCAAAGCCGTGCAGGTCATGCACCTCGGGCCATATGCTGACGAGCCGGCCACTATTGCGCGCATGGTGGCCTTCAGCGACGAGCAGGGCTTCAAGCCCAACGGCAAACATCATGAGATCTACCTGGGCGACCCGCGCCGCACCGCCCCCAGCAAGCTCAAGACCGTGCTGCGGCATCCGGTGAAGTAACTCGTTACACTTTCAATTCACCAAAGCGCTTAAGCACATACAACGCGTCGGCCGTGACCCACTCGTTCATCTTTTTTGTGCTGGTGCCGCCCCAACCGACATAGTCGGTGCCCAGGCCTATCTGGTTGGATACTTTGGTGTAGTACTTGCTTTCCGCCGGCCAGCCGCCCGCCAGCAGCTCTTTGCTCTTCAGCAGCATTAGCGCGTCTTGCAGGCGCGCGTCTTTAGTGACGCCAATCTCAGCGAACACTTTCAGCGCGCCCAGAATGTCGTAGTGCCAGTACAGCGGATAGTGCAGCTTGGTGAACTCCTCGCGGATCACCGCACCGTCGCGGGCGCGCTTGTACAGCCTGCGCGTCAGGAACACTTCTGTGGCGCGGGCCACAGCCTGTTTGGCTTTTTTGTCGCCGGTGCGCTGGGCATACAGGTGCAACCCGCGCATAGCCCACAGGGTATGAATGAAGGTCGAAGTATCGGCATCAGGGTCTTTGTCGCAGTTCCAGCCGCCATCCGGCCATTGCCAGTACAAGAGACGCTCGGCCAGTTGGTGAATGCGTTCATCCTCCAACCCTAACGCCAGCACGACGTACAAAGCGTTGCCCTGCTGCGAGGCGCAAGTGCGATGGCGGCCCTGCATCAGAGGGATGGCCGTTCTTTGTTTCTTGATTGCATCCTGCTTGCTGTCTGCGGTGAACTCACGAAAGAAACGCTCAGCCAACCAAGTGCTCATCACTTCGTCTGCGGTGGGTTGCAGCCACTTCGCGCCACGCGGATAGCCGATATCCGCAAGGGTCATCAGCACCCACTGCGCGCCCTGCCACTTGGCGTAGACGTTGGCTTGCAAGCGCCCTTGGTCATCCACCCGACCCAACAGGGCGGCCACCCGCGGCGAGCCGGCGATCTCCTTCTCCAGCTTGCGAATGGCGGGGCTGTTTCTATCTTCGCCCAGCACATTGACGCGCACCTTCCAGCGGATCGACGCTTCGGCAGAGTTTTGCAATTGGTCAATGAGTTTGGCGCGCTCCATGTTGTCCACCGTATGTTGCAAGCTTACTATTGTTCGCCGTGCGTGGCTTTGCCCCACACCGAATACAGGCTCAGATCCCCTGTGCTACCGTCAGAATAAAACAGATCGCTTACCGTAAAGCTCGCCTCCGCCGCCAACCCCGCCAACTCCTCCTCGCTGAACTGGTGCACATAGCGCAGCGCATGCCCTTCGCGCACGCCGCTGCGCCAGTCCAGCAAATGATCGCCCGCGTCCACCTGGCTCTCGTCCAATCCAGCCGCCGCCCACGACTGCACGCGGGCCGCCAGCTTGGGGCTGCGCATGAACTGCCAGTTGGAATGTACGAAGCGCCCGCCCTCTCTCACCAGAGCACGCACCTGGCGCAGGAACGTCAGCTGCAGCTCGCGCCCCGGGATGTGATGCATCACCGCCATGGCAAGCACGACATCAAATTTGCCGTCCAACGCCGCGGCCCATTCCCCGCTCAGGTCAGCCTGCACAAACTCGGCAGGGTAGCCCGGATACGCCGCCACCCGCTCCCGGGCGGCCGCCAGCAAGCCCTCGCTAAAATCCACACCCACATAGCCGCCTTCGTGTCCGCTGGCCGCCAGCTGCGCCGCCACGCCGCCGTTGCCGCAGCCCAGGTCAAGTATGCGCGCCGAGGGGAGCAGGTCGTTGAGTATTCGCTGGGTGCCCGGTTGCAACCGCCCGCGGGTAGCCGAAAACGCTTCAGCGTGCGTTTGATAGAATTCTTTGTTCAGGGCAACCAATTGCTGCGCTACCGCGGCATCCATGCCCCTATTATGGCCTTACTTACGCCCCAGGAACCCCGCATCCACGCGTGGGAGGAGTCCAAACTCCCCACCCATGAGCGTATGCAACGCGCCCGCCTGATCTTGGAGGAAGTGCGCGCCGGCGCCAACCCACACGAGGCGCTGCGCCGCTACCCGCTGGATGGCGAGGGCGGCGGCTACATCGGCAAACAGTTCCTCGTCGCCGCCTACCGTCAGCTGGTCGCCGCGGGCGAGATGGCCGAAGACCCGGCCCTGTTGCACCGCATCCGCCTCAAACCCATGCGCTCGCTCTCCGGCGTCAGCGTGGTCACCGTGCTCACCAAGCCCTACCCCTGCCCGGGCAAGTGCGTCTTCTGCCCCACCGATGTGCGCATGCCCAAGAGCTACCTGCCAGACGAGCCCGGCGCCATGCGCGCCCTACAACACCAGTTCGACCCGTACGCGCAGGTGCGCTCGCGCCTGGACGCGCTGGAGGCTGTCGGTCACCCCACCGACAAGATCGAGTTCCTGATCCTGGGCGGCACTTGGAGCTCGTATACGCGTGCGTATCAGGAGGAGTTTGTCCTGCGCATGTTCGAGGCGCTGAACGACCAGCCCTTTGCCACGATCGAAGAGGCTCACGCCTACAACGAGACCGCCGCCCACCGCAATGTGGGCCTGGCCATCGAAACCCGGCCCGACCATGTGAACGCGGACGAGATCGCCTGGTTGCGCCGCCTGGGCGTCACCAAGGTGCAGCTCGGTGCGCAAAGTTTTGACGACGGCGTGCTGGAGTTGAACAAGCGCGGCCACACCGCCGCCGAGACCCAGCGCGCCGTAGACCAGCTGCGCGCCGCCGGTTTCAAGATCGTGCTGCATCTGATGCCCAATCTACTGGGCGCCACCCCGCAGACCGACCGTGAGGATTTTGTCAAACTATGGGCCGGTCACAACCCGGACGAATTGAAGATCTATCCCACCCAGCTGCTCGAGAACGCTGAGCTGTACCTGCACTGGCAGCGCGGCGAATACCAGCCCTATACCACCGAAGAACTGGTGGAGTTGCTCGCTGAGCTCAAAGCGAATATCCCAGCATACTGCCGGGTCAACCGCGTCATCCGAGACATCCCTTCCACCAACGTGGTCGAGGGCAACAAGCGCACCAGCCTGCGCATGGATGTGCACCAGCGCATGCACGAACGCGGCCAGCGCTGCCGCTGCATCCGCTGCCGCGAGGTGCGCGGCCGCGCCGTCAACCCCGTCGAGCTGGAATTGCAGGATCTGCCCTACAGCACGCCGCACGCCCACGAGCACTTCCTGTCCTACGTCACGCCGGAGGATAAGCTGGCCGGCTTCCTGCGTCTGTCGCTGCCCGCCGCGGCTGCACCGCATACTGGCTTGGATGAGTTAGCCGGGGCGGCCTTGGTACGCGAGGTGCATGTCTACGGCCAATCGCTCGAGGTTGGCGCCGAGCAGACCGGCGCGGCCCAGCACATTGGCCTGGGCACCCAGCTGCTCGCCCATGCCGAAGGCATAGCACGCCAGGCGGGTTACCCGCGCATGGCCATCATCGCCGCGGTGGGCACGCGCCGCTATTACGCCGGCCGCGGCTACCGCCTGCAAGGCACCTACATGGTGAAGGAGTTGTAGCCATGCCTCTTCACGCTCTCCCCACGCCGCTCTATTTCTTTCAGCTTTTCTTTCTACTGTCCTCAGCCGCCTTTCTTGGTTTCTATGTCCTTTCCTAACCTGCTCGTCTCGGCCCGCGGCGTCCCCCTGCTCGGCATCCTGGCCTACTACGCCCTCAAGCTGCTGGGGGTCGAGATCCCGCGCTCGGTGCGCATCGGCCCAGGGTTTGATTTGGTTCACGGCGGGGTCGGCGTGGTCATTCATCCGCGCAGCATGATCGGCGCCAATGTCAAGATCTACCCGGGCGTCACCCTGGGCCGCGCCGATGTGCACCTGCCCGCTACGCAGTCCAAGTTCGAAGGCATCGAGATCGGTGACGAAGCGATCCTCGCCCCCGGCAGCAAAGTGCTGTGCAAAGAGGGCGTACTGAAAGTGGGCCGCGGCACGGTGCTGGGCGCCAACGCGGTGCTACTCCAATCCACGGGCGAAGGCGAAACCTGGGCCGGCCTGCCTGCCAAAAGAGTGGGCACGCGTGATGGCTGGGGTATCTAGTCCGTCATTGCGAGCGAGCAAAGCGAGCGAAGCAATCCGCGAGACGAATTGCGTGCCTGGCTGGGGATTGCTTCGTAGGCGCTGCTACGCAGCGCCGTTCTCGCAAAGACGAAGCAGTCACTTTCTTGACAGGCCACCTGCCCACCTGTACAATCTGCCCTCGCCTCATTTTTGGCAATCGCCGAGGTAGCTCAGTTGGTAGAGCACGCGACTGAAAATCGCGGTGTCGCCGGTTCGATCCCGGCCCTCGGCACCTACGCAAGGGCTAACGCCCTTGCTAAAGGAGAAGCTACTCGCCTCTAGCGAGTAACGCTTCTCCACCCAGCGACAGTAACCGGTTTTGGGTCGGCTTATAGGAGAAAGTGCTCGGCTAACGCCGAGCGACGTTTCTCCAAACGAATAGCACGGTTCACAGCCACACATGAATCGGGCTATAATAGATGTATTGCGGGCGTGGCTCAGTTGGTAGAGCATCTCCTTGCCAAGGAGAAGGTCACGAGTTCGAGTCTCGTCGCCCGCTCAGAAAGAAAAACAGGCCGCTGGCCTGTTTTTCTTTACGGCAATCTTGTCTGCGCGCAGGCGTAGGTATAATGCCCCTTCCGGCGACGTGGCCAAGTGGCAAGGCAAGGGTCTGCAAAACCCTGACCACGGGTTCGAATCCCGTCGTCGCCTCACAGCCAAGCGGCTGGCATTCTGCCAGCCGCTTTTTATTTCCCATACCCGCTGCATGGCGCGCCAGCGCAAAGAAAATCTCACCAGTCAAGCTCGTAGCATAGCGCTACGGGCCAGCCGGTCTACCCGCTCATTCTCGGCGTGGCCAGCGTGGCCGCGCACCCAGCGCCATTCGATCTCATGCTGGCGGATCACCTTGGCCAGCGCCTGCCACAGGTCCACATTGGCCAGCGCGCCGCCCTTGCGCTTCCAACCGCGCGCCACCCAGCCTGGCAGCCATTCGGTGATCCCTTTGCGCAGATATTCTGAATCGGTAAAAAAGTGCACGCGGCTGCCAGCCGGCAACGACTCCAGTGCTTTCAGCGCGGCGGTGAGTTCCATACGATTGTTTGTCGTATGCGCTTCGCTGCCGCTGAGCTCACGTTCATGCCCATCTGAGCGCAGCAAGGCGGCCCAACCGCCGCGGCCGGGGTTGCCTTCGCACGAGCCGTCTGAGAAAATTTCCACAAGCGTTGTCATCTTGGGCGGCATTCTATCAGTTACAGGTTGCGCTTTTTCGTATAATGGCGGGGAGTTCGTCGTTTTATCTACTAAGGAGTAATGAACGAATGAATAGTTTTCGCAAGGAATTCACAACGCTCAGCATTACATTGATGGCCATTGGCATCGGCATCAACCTGGCGGTCGGCACGATTGTGCTGCGCCTTGGCCTGCCGCTGTACCTTGACTCCATCGGTACTGTGCTGGTGGGCGCCCTCGTCGGCCCGTGGGCTGGCGCTGCCACCGGCTTCCTCTCCAATCTGGTGTGGACGCTAACCGGCCTGTTCCCGCAGGCGTTCGCCTGGGCTGGCGTGGCCGCCATCATCGGCGCGCTGGCAGGCGTGTTCGCCCGCTCCGGATGGTTCAACACCTTTGGTAAGGCTGCCCTGGCCGGCATCATCACCGGCATCCTGTCGGCCGTGCTCTCGGCCCCCATCGCCACTTACGTCTTTGGTGGCGTGGTGGGCGCAGGTACCGATGCGCTGGTGGCTGCCTTCCGGGCCGCTGGTCTGGATGCGCTGCTCTCCAACGTGGCTCAGGGCACCTTCTCTGACCCGCTGGACAAGCTGGTGACCTTCCTCATCGTCTGGTCGCTGCTGTTGGCGCTGCCAGTGCGCGAGAAGGCTCGCTTCGGCAACCTGCCGATGGCCGCCGGCCGCCCACTGCAGGGCAAGACCCGCCGCCCAGCCGGCAGCAAAACGGCTGCCAAGAAGGCGACGAAAAAGGCCGCCCGCAAGAAGACGGCCCGCCGCTAATTCATAGCAAGGTTTCTAAACAATGGCCCGCACATGCGGGCCATTGTTTTTAAGGTGGTTTAATCGGCGCATGCGTGGCGGCAGTATCTACATCGAGCGCTCCAGTGGCCTGCACCGGCTGCACCCGCTCACCAAGGTGGCGCTCACGGCGCTGTGCTTTGCCAGCGCCGCTGCGCTGCCCAGCTTGCCCTGGCTGCTGGGCCTGTTCGTGGTGCTGCTACTGCCTCTGGCCATCTGGGGGCGGTTAACCGGCTCCTTCCTAAAATCCTGCTTGCTGGTCGTTGGGCCTTTCCTTATCTCACTCACCATCATCCAGGGCTTTTTCAGCGGCGGGGAAACGATCCTGTTCCGGCTTGGGCGCTTCGCCTTCACGCAAGAGGGATTGCTGGCCGGTCTCACCTTCGCCGCCCGCCTATTGGTGGCGCTGGGCGGCACGCTGCTGCTGATGCAGAGCACGCCGCAAGCTCAGCTGATGCAAGCCCTGACCGAGCGCGGCTTCCCGCCGCGCATTGCCTACGTTGTGCTTACCGCCATCCAGATCTTTCCCAGCTTTCAGGACCGCGCCCAGGTGATCATTGACGCGCAGCAAGCCCGCGGCCTGGAGTTGCAGAGCGGCCTGCTCAGCCGCGCCCGGCTGCTGCTGCCGATGGTAGGCCCGCTGATCCTGGGCAGCGTGATGGACGTGAGCGAGCGCGCCATGGCGCTGGAGGCGCGCGCCTTCAGCAGCCCGGCGCGCAAGACCAGCCTGCACATCCTGGCAGATAGCAGCAGCCAACGCATTCTGCGCTGGCTGCTGGTGCTGGGCGCCGCCGGCCTGCTGGCCTGGCGGCTGTGGAGCGCCCTGCAATGATCGAGCTCAATAAGCTCAGCTACTGGTACCCCGGCAGCGAGGAGCCGGCTCTGCAGCGCATCTCGCTCAGCATTGCCGAGGGCGAGTTCATCGGCATTGTCGGCGCCAACGGCGCCGGCAAGAGCACGCTGTGCTACGCGCTCAGCGGCTTCGTGCCGCACTTTTTCAACGGGGAACTTGAAGGCAAGCTCACCTTCGACGGCAAGGACATGGCCTCGCTGGACCTGGGCCAGCTGGCTGGCCAGGTGGGGCTGGTGTTCCAAAATCCGTTCAACCAGATCAGTGGAGCACGCTTTACTGTGCGCGAAGAGATCGCATTCGGGCTGGAGAACTTAGGCCTGCCGCGCGGCGAAATGCACGCCCGTATAGACGAAGCGCTTGAACTGGTCAATATTCAAGACCTGGCCGACCGCTCACCGTTCTCGGTCTCCGGTGGCCAACAGCAGCGCATCGCCATCGCCTCCATCCTGGCGATGCAGCCGCGCGTGCTGGTGCTCGACGAGCCCACCTCACAGCTTGATCCTGACGGCACACGAGACGTCTTCACCGCCCTCAGCAAGCTGGTCAGCACGCGCAAGATCACCGTCATTCTGGCAGAGCACAAGCTGGAGTGGCTGGCCACCTTCTGTGACCGCGTGGTGGCGCTGGGCGGCGGCAAATTGCGCGCCGAAGGCAGCCCGCAGGAGGTGCTGAGCTCTGAGCTGATGCTGCGACTGGGCATTGGCCGTACTCAATACAGCGAAGCAGCCGCCCGCCTGCTGCGCCGCAAGCAGCTGCCGGTTACGCTGGAGCAGGCGAAGAAGGCCCTGAAATGAACCTGCGCGTAGAGGGCGTCAGCTTTCGTTACCCTTCGGACGTGCTGGCGCTGGATGGTGTCGATCTCACCATCCCCTCCGGCCAACTACTCACCATCCTGGGCGAGAACGGCGCAGGCAAGACCACCCTGGTCAAGCTGTTCAATGGCTTGCTGCGCCCTACGCAGGGTACAGTCCACATTGGCGATTGGAAGGCTGCCGAGCGCAGCCCGGCCGCCCTGGCCCGCCGGGTGGGCTTCCTGTTCCAGAATCCGGATGACCAGCTGTTCGAACGCACGCTGGCCCGCGAAGTAGCCTACGGGCCGCGCAACCTGGGCGCCAGCGAAGCCGAGGTGCAGCGCCGCGTGGCCAGCGCGCTCAAGCTGGTGGGCCTGCAAGACATGGCCGAGGGTCACCCCTATGACCTGCCCGCCCCGCAGCGCAAGCTGTTGGCGCTGGCGGCCACCATCGCCATGGATACGCCCATCCTGGTATTAGACGAGCCCACTATCGGGCAAGACGAGCTTGGCCGCCGCGCCATCAGCCGCATTCTGACCGATCTGCACAAAATGGGGCGTACGCTGATCATGATCTCGCACGATGTGGATTTTTGCGCTCAACACGCCGAACGCATGGTGGTGATGCTTAATGGCAAAATCCACCTGGATGGCCCACCCGCCGAGGTGTTGCGCCAAACCCAAAAACTGGACGAGGCCGAAGTGGCCCCGCCGCAACTGGTGCGCCTGGCGCAGGCTTTGAAAATGAATGCGACTCCTTTGACAGTTGATCAATTTGTGGACGAATACAAACAATGGCGAAAGAAGAAAAACAAGTGAAACTGAACATTCTTGGCGACCTGATCGCAGACATTGGCATGCGTCTGCAAAAGTTTCCGGTGCAAGCGCGTGACATTCACCGCTTGTCTTATATGGAAGTGGGGCCGGGCGGCGCGTGTAACGTGGCGATCATGGCGTCCCGCTTTGGCGTGGAGGTGGGCGCGCTGGGTGAAGTAGGCGATGATGGCTTCGGCCTGGTGGTGCGCGAGGGGCTGCGCCGCGAAGGAGTGGACGTTGAAAATTTCTTGGTGAGCTCTGAGGCGCATACGCCGGTTGCCGGCGTCATTGTGGATGAAGACAGCGAGCCCGGCTATCTTGGCTATCCAGGCTCATTGCAGCACCGCAGCTTGCTGCCGCAATGGCAAGCCGCCATCCAGAGCGGGGCGGCCTTCTTTGCTGACGGCTGGGCGGAGTATCCCGAAAGCCCGGCGCTGGCGCTGGCCGGCTTTGAAGCCGCCCGCGCCGCCAGCGTGACCACGTTCTTTGACCCCGGCCCCGGAAATCCGGAGATCGATAATAGCTGGCACCTGCAAGCCATCGCGATGAGCAATGTGGTGCTGATGAACCGCCGCGAGGCGTTGCGCCTGACCGGCCTGGAAGATGACGAAGCCGTAGTGCAGGCGCTGCAAAAGATCGGCGCCGAACTGATCCTGCTCAAGCGCGGCGAGCAGGGTCTGCTGGCTGCCCGCGGCGATGAGCGCGTGCAAGCCCCCGGCCTGGATGTGGAAGCCAAAGATGCGACCGGCGCCGGCGATAGCGTGGCGGGCGCCATGATCTATGGCGTATTGCACGGCCTGCCGTTGGAGAAACTGGCCATGCTTGGCAACGCCACCGGCGCGGCCAAGGTGCAGAACATCGGCACCGGGCACAACATGCCAACGCTGCAGCAGATCGCGGTTGTGATGCAACACAACGGCGCAGACCCTGGCGAACATTTACCTCAGCTGTAAACAAAAAAAAGGCGTGGATTTCATCCACGCCTCTTTTTTTGTTTTGGCTCGAACCTAGGCCCGCACCGCAGTGCGCTCGCCGTAGAGCTGGTCGCGCAGGTCACTGACCTGGCGGCGTAAGCGTTCGTCAGTTTCGATCAGGTCGCTGATCTTTTCGTATCCGTGCATCACGGTGGTGTGATCGCGGCCGCCCAGCACTTCGCCGATCGTGGGCAGGGAGAGGCGAGCCTCCTCGCGCAGCAGGTACATCGCCACCTGGCGGGCCAGCGCCACCGGGGCCGAACGATCGCGCGAGAGTAGCTTGTCGAGCGGCTGGTTGAAGGCTTTGGCCACCGCTTCCACAATATTCTCCGGCGAGAGGCTTTGCGGCTCCGGCAGCATATCAGCAAGGGCGCCATCCACCAGACCGGCGGTCAGGGGCACATCCCGCAGGTAGGCGTAGGCCACGATGCGGTTCAGGGCGCCTTCCAGTTCACGGATGTTGGACTGCATGCGTTCAGCGATCACTTCCAGCACTTCGGCGGGCACGGGGCGGCCCAGCTTCTCGGCATTGCTGCGCAGGATAGCCAGGCGGGTCTCGTAATCCGGGGGCTGGATGTCCGCCAGCAGGCCCCATTCGAAGCGGGAGCGCAGGCGCTCTTCCAGGGTCAGAAAGCCCTTCGGAGAGCGGTCAGAGGTGACCACGATCTGCTTGTTCTGGCCGTGGAGGGTATTGAAGGTATGGAAGAACTCTTCCTGGGTGGATTCTTTGCCAGCAATGAACTGGATGTCGTCGATCAGCAGCACATCCGCCGAGCGGTATTTATCCCGGAAGGCCGGAGTGGTCTGGCTGCGGATGGCGCTGATGAGGTCATTGGTGAACTCTTCGGAGGACACGTACAGCACTCGCAGCCCGCGCTGCTGGGCAGCGTAGCCGATGGCGCGCAGCAAATGGGTCTTGCCCAGGCCTACGCGGCCGTAAAGGAACAACGGGTTGTAGGATTTGCCCGGGGTCTCGGCCACGGACATGGACGCGGCGTGGGCCAGGCGGTTGCCAGAGCCTACGACAAAATTCTCAAAGGTATAGCGGGAGTTGATGCCGAACTGCGGGCCAGCCAGCGGTTCAGCCTCAATGCTGACGGCGGGTGCGTCCTCGGTCTGCGTGATATCGGCGGGCGGCGCTTCGCTCACGGCCTCACGCATCGTGGGTTGGGCGGGCACGGCCTGCTCCTTGGTCCACACTACAAAGCGCACTTCCACGCTGCGGTTCATGATGCCAGTCAGCATGCGCGTCACGGTGCTCTTCAGGCGACTTTCCAGCCAGTCACGCGCGTAGGCGTTGTTGACGCCAACAACAAAAGAGCCGTCTTCATAGGCCACAAACTCTGCTTCGCGCACCCAGGTGTCAAAGGTGCTCTTCGGCATTTCAACTTGCAACTGCCCCAGGGCAGCTTGCCAGGCGTGGCTTGCGTTCAACGGCTCTCCTCTCTCTCAGCTCGTCTCACACGTAGACGAAAAAGAAGGCTCTGTATGTGCTCCAGAGCTTTCTAGTATTTTGTGTTCAGCTATACATGGTAAAGATAAATTGCTGTCCCGCGTGTGAGATACGCTGAGGGGCGGCATTGTAACAAAAGCCCTATGCAGGTCAAGGATTTTTGCCGTTGAATCACCTACAAAAACCTAAAAGAATCATATTCTTTAAGAGTGAGTTGATTCGCTCGCTTTTTAAAATTTCGTTCGCGCTTTCTATGTTTATCACCGCATTCAGAAGCTTCACAGCATACCCACACATGGGGGTAGCCCACCACGCGCCCCAACGCGTGGTGCAAATCGGCCTTGCGGCTCTAAAGTATCCCTGTTGCGACGAAGTACCTTAATATTTTTTGTGAAACAAAGGCTTGCAATCTTCACTAGGCAACTTACAGGTTTATGAATCGCTTTTTTTTGGAGGAATCGAGCAACCCTGAGCATAAATATGGTGATCATTTCTTTCTTTGAATGGAGAGTTCGTACTCTTGTTACAGAATCTTCTTGACGAGGATTTTGGCAATCGTGTGTTGCAGGATGGCAAGCTTTGTTTTGCTCGGCCCCAACAAGCGCGATCGCTCGTTTAATAGTTTCAACGCGGGCGAAAATTATCTTGAGCATGGGGTCTAGATTCTGGCTAGACCCGGCACTATAGTTTGGCAATCAGTAGCCGCCTAGCTCCTGCGGCTCTTAACATCAGAAACTGCAGGCCGGGCTTCCCCCGGCCTGCAAAGTGCCTGATCGCCCCTGAGGGACACCAAGGAATTCATCCTACGCGCTTTTTCCAGACCGCGTCAACGCGGCTGGAAAGTGGTACAACTTGCCTGCAGCAAGGGAAAGGTAGTTAGTAAATGGCTAAAAAGTCTTCTACATGGAGCACGCGCGACCTGCTGGTCACCATCGTGATTGGCCTGGCTTTCGGTGTGCTGCTGATCCCGGTAACCTGGGCATACGCCGGCCTGTTGAGCGCTGGCGGCATCTTCACCCGCGCCATCTTGGGCGGCCTGTATTTCCTGCCGGCTGCCTTTGCCGCCTATGTGATGCGCAAGCCGGGCGCCACCATGCTAGCCAGCATCCTCAGCGCGCTGCCCTCCATGCTGGGCCCATACAGCCTGATCGTACTTATGATCGGCGGGCTGATCGGCCTGGTGGGCGAGCTGTTCGTATGGCTGCTGACCCGCTACAAGAACTTCAGTACGCCGCGCATGCTGTGGCTGGGCATGGCCTCCGGCATCACGGTCTACCTGCTCATCCTCGGCTCCATGCTGCGCACCACCGCATTTGAACCCAGCATCCTGCTGATCGCGGCGGTCGTGTCCGCCGTCGTATTTTCCGCCTGCTCGCTGGTGGCGCGCTACCTGGCCAACTCGGTAGTCAAGACTGGCGTGCTGGCCAATACCGCCCTGGGAGAAACCACCGCGGATGAAATCTAAGCCGATGCAGTCCAGCCAGACTAATGGGCTTGTAGCCCCCACGCCTGAACAGGTCAAAGGCAGTGACCGCAGCATGGCGGGCTACCTGGTGTTCGTAGCCATCCGCTGTACGCTGCAGTACATCGTGTTGCCCTTTGTGCTGCCCTTCGTGGGGCTGAGCGGCTCGGTCTCGCTGCTCATCAGCGTCATCATCGATGTGGTTGCCCTCAGTGTGATCCTCTACAACATCTACCGCCTGTGGAACACATCATGGCGCTGGCGCTACATTGCGCTGAGCGTGCTCATGATCGGCATTCTGGCCGTCTTCATGGTTGAAGATATCCGCCTGTTCCTGGCTTAAGTTCGTAGATGTCGATTATTGAGATCCGCGCGCTGACCGTCAAATACGCGCGGCGCAAACTCGCGGCCATCAACCAGCTCAACCTGAATGTGCAGCAGGGCGAAACCCTGCTGCTGCTCGGCCCGTCCGGCTCCGGCAAGAGCACCCTGGCGCTCACCCTCAACGGCCTGCTGCCGCAGGCAGTGGGGGAGCTGCGCGAGGGCAATGTACGCGTAGGCGGCCTCGATACGCAGGAGCACAGCGTGGCCGACCTTGCACAGCAGGTCGGCATTCTGTTCCAGGATCCTGACGCCCAATTCGCCACCCTCAAGGTCGAAGACGAGATCGTCTTCGGCCTGGAGAACCTGGGCCAGGACCCCCGAACAATGGAAGCGCGCATCCAGCAAGTGCTCACCGATGTGGGCGTGCTGGCGTTGCGCGACCGCCCCGTCTCGGCCCTCTCCGGGGGCGAAAAGCAGCGCGTGGCCCTGGCCTCGCTGCTGGCGATGCAGCCGGAGATCCTGGTCTTCGACGAGCCCACCGCCAACCTCGACTCGATGGGCACCCAGCAGGTCTTTGCCCTGCTGGCCGAACTCAAATCACGCAGCAAGCATACGCTGGTGTTGATTGAGCACAAGCTCGATGAGCTGATGCACTTGATTGACCGCGTGGTAGTGCTGAATCCACAAGGCGGCATCCTGGCCGACGGCCCACCGCGCTTGGTCTTTGACGAATACGGCCCGGCTTTGCAGGAAATGGGCGTATGGATGCCGCAAGTGGCCGTGCTGGCGCACGAGCTGCGCCGCCGCGGGCGGGAGCTACCCCTGTTCCCGATCACACTGGGAGAAGCGGTGCGCGCTTTCCGAGGCTGGGTAGCGGGCTCGGTGGCGGCTGCGCCGCAGCCGGCGCAAAGCCGCAGCCCGGCCGCGCCGGCGCTCGAGGTCAAAAACCTCACCTTTGCCTACGGCCATCTCGAAGCCCTGCATGATGTTTCGGTAAAGGTCAACCAGGGCGATTTTCTGGCCATCGTCGGCGCCAATGGCGCCGGCAAGACCACCCTGGCCAAGCACCTGATGGGCATCCTGCGCCCGCCGGTGGGCAGCATTGGCCTACACGGCGAAGAATTCACCAGCATTCCCGCCAAGCAGCTTGCCCGGCGGATTGGCTACGTCTTCCAAAACCCTGAGCACCAGTTCGTCACCGAAACCGTCTGGGATGAAGTGGCGTATGGTTTGCGCGTCATGCACGAGCCCGAAGATGTCATCGCCCACAAGACCCAGGAGCTACTCGAGACCTTTGGCTTGTGGCGTTACGCCAAGGCCAATCCCTTCACCCTGAGCTACGGCGAGAAACGCCGCCTCAGTGTGGCCAGCATGCTGGCCCTGGGGCAGGACGTACTGATCCTGGACGAGCCCACCTTCGGGCAGGATGAACGCAACGCTACCGCTCTGCTCAAGATCCTGCGCGGGCTCAACCAGCAGGGCAAGACCGTCATCGTCATCACGCATGATATGCGCCTGGTGCTGGAGAACGCCAACCGCGTCGTGGCGATGAGCGCCGGCAAAGTACTGTTTGACGGCACCCCGGCTGAGCTGGCCGGCTTGCCGCAGCTGCTCTCTGAAGCGCGCCTGACCCTGCCGCCGCTGGCGCGGCTTTCCGCCCTGCTGGCCACCGAGCACCCGCACCTGCGCAGCGTGCTCACCATGGCCGACTACATCGCGCTGAGCCAATAGCATGCAGACCCTATACCAGCCCCATGATTCATTTCTGCACCGGCTCAACCCGCTCAGCAAGCTGCTGGTTGCCATCCCGCAAATGGCGTTGATGCTGCTCGCCAGCGAGCCATGGACTCCACTGGCCTTCGCCGTTCTGGTGAGCTTGACCCTGCTCACGCTTGGCCGCGTCCCGCTGGGCCGTTTCCTGCGCCTGCTTGGCCCACTTATGATGATCGTTTTGCTCTTCACGGCCTTGTACCCATTCCTAGTGCGCCAAAGCCTGGTGGCGGATACACCTCTGCTGTTTGCCCTGGGGCCGATCAAGCTGTATCAAGGTGGCTTGTACATCGCGCTGGTGACGGGGCTGCGCATCCTGGGCCTGCTCATCAGCTCGCTGCCTTTCTCGCTCACCACCGATTCGGCTGATTTTGTACGTGCGCTGGTGCAGCAGGCCCGCCTGCCGTACCGGATCGGCTACAGCACTCTGGCCGCTTTCCGCTTCATCCCCATGCTGCAAAGCGAGATGTCCGTCGTGCAGGCCGCCCACCGCGTGCGCGGCGTGGACAGCCAGCCCGGCTGGCGCGGCCGACTGGAGCAGCTGCGCCGCTCCGCCGTGCCGCTGCTCACCACCGCCATCCGCCAAGCCGAGCGCACCGCCCTGGCCATGGATGCGCGCGCCTTCGGCGCCCACAGCCAGCGCACCTTCTTCCGCCGCATGCACTTTAGCGGCTGGGATTGGATGTACCTGCTGGGATACTGGGGGTTGAGCGCCGTGATCCTGCTCGGTCTGCGCTCGCTTGGCCTGTTGGGGCCGCTGCATGTGCTGCAGATTCTGTAGCCCATGATGTAGAATTGCTACATTCGCCTAAAGGATATATAGAGATGGTATTGGAAAACAGCCTGCCGAAGTTAGACGGACTTAACCAGATTGAACGCGCCGAGGCCATTCGTAAGGCCTACGACAGTGATCGCAAGCAGATGGTGCTGGTGCTGGCCCGCCAGCTCGGCGTTGCCGAGCTGGAAGTGGTGCGCGCCATGCCCGCCGAGTTGGCGATCGAGCTTGACGCCCAGCAGTGGGAAGCCATCATCCGCTCCTTTGAAGCCTTGGGGGATGTTCATGTGGTTGTCTCCAATGGCGGAGCCACGCTGGAAGCCGTTGGTAGTTTCGGCAAGTTCAGCAGCGCCCATGGCTTCTTCAACGTGCAGACCCCCTCGCTGGATATGCATATTCGCATTGCCGGCCTGGCCAGCATTTTCGCCGTCACCAAGCCCAGCCACACCGACGGCAAGGATGCACTGAGCGTTCAGTTCTTTGACCCGCAGGGCAACGCTGCCTTCAAGGTCTTCCTGACCTTTGGCGGCAAAGACCCTTCGCCTGAGCGCCTGGCTCAGTATGCTGACATCATTCAGCGCTTCAAAGTCGAATAATTTTCAGAGATTCGGAAGAAACAAGAAACTAGGCGCCCTTAAAACGGGCGTCTTCTTTTAGGGTTTGTTTCAAACCCTTTTCGAGCGGCATGCGGGCGGTGAAGCCCAACAGCTTCGAGGCCAGTTGCGTATCCGCGCACATGCGTGAGACGCCGGTGGCATTGTGCGGCGTATACAGGATCTCGCCGTGGCGGCCGGTGATCTCCAGGATCATCTCGGCCAGGTCACGCATGCGAGTTTCCTGCCCACTGCCCACATTGATCACGCGCTGGTCCACGCCGGGGGCGGTGGCGGCCGCCACCAGGGCCCGCACCACATCGCTCACATGGATGAAATCGCGCGTTTGGTTGCCGTCGCCATGCACCACTAGCGAGCCGCCGCGCACCGCCTGCCGTAGCCAGTTGGCCACCACCGGTGGGTGCGAGGGCGGCAGGTGCTGCCCCGGCCCATACGCATTGAAGATGCGCAAGCACACCGTCTCGATGCCCCACAGAGCGCCGATGGTGCGCACATAGTATTCAGCGGCCAGCTTGGAGACCGCGTACGGCGAATGCGGGAAGGGCGAAGCTTCCTCGCGCAGCGGCTGCTCCTGCTGGTCGCCGTACACCGCGCCGGAGGAGGCGAACACCACCCGGCGCACGCCCACATCCCGCATGGCTTCCATCAGGCTGACGGTGCCGCCCACATTGGCGTCCGTGTATTCGCGCGGGTACAGCAGCGATTCGGCCACCAGCACCCGCGCCGCCAGGTGATACACGCAGTCAATATCCTGCAACAGGGTCCACAGCTTGGGGCGGTCGTTCACATCGCCGCGCGTGAAGTGCACATCATCAAAAAGCACTTGCGGCTCGCCGCTGGAGAGGTTGTCAATACCCCTGACCAGGTGACCCTCACGCGAGAGTTGGTTCGCGAGGGCCGAGCCCAGGAAACCGGCCGCGCCGGTGATAAGAAAATTCATGGCTTGGCATTATAGCCAACAACCTTGCGCTAAACCGACCCTCATCTGTACCCCTGCAAAGGGCAGTATCATGCCCAAATGCGCCGCATACTGGCATGCCTGCTGCTTCTGGCGGGCTGTTCCACCATTCTCAGCACATCCAGCATTGTCCTTTCGGATGAGACCGAGCAGGTGCGTGCCTTCACGCGGGCCGTAGAGTTCGATTATGTCAGCTGGACCCTGGATGCAGCGGTCCTCAAGCTGCAGCAAGCCGCACTTGGCGCCCACCAATACCTGCCGGAGGATGCGCAAACGCAGCTGGTGCGTGATCTTATGGCTCTGGTGGCGCAGATCCAGATCCAGGAAGCCATGCTCAACCAACTGCACGCCGACCCCGGCAATGTGACGGCCCAAATGGAGGAGACGGGCGCGTTCCTGGATACGCTGTACGCCCAGCGCGCCGAGCAAGCACCGCTGGCCGAGAGCATCCTGCAAGCCCAGCTCACTCAAACGCTGGCCCAGCAAGGCTTCACCACCGGTGGCCAGCCCATTCCGCCGCTGCTGTACCACAGCACGCCGCTGCCTTGGGCGCTAGTGGTTTCGCGGCGCGACAGCATTGGCCAACAGGCCAACATCTCGCTCGAAACCGAGCTGACCCTTGAGCAGCACATTGAGATCGAAGACGCGGTTGCCAATGCGCTCGACGTTTCTACCCTGGTGGTGCCGGTGGGCGGCATCGGCACCTATCCCACCATGGTGGCCCAAACCAGCTCGCTCAACTGGCTCAGCGAGGTCATCGCCCACGAATGGCTGCACAACTATCTGGCCTGGCATCCGCTGGGGCTCAACTACAGCGCCTCGCAAGACCTGACCACGATGAACGAAACCACCGCCAACCTCTTTGGCAAGGAGATCGGCGCGTCGGTCATCGCCCACTACTATCCGGAGTACGCACCACCACCCGGCCCCAGCCGCGTCCCGCCGCGGGCGGACGACCCGCCAGCGTTTGATTTTCGCGAGCAAATGCACATCACTCGCCTGCAAGTGGATGCCTTGCTGGCCGAAGGCAAGGTTGACGATGCCGAAGCTTACATGGAAGCGCGCCGCCTGGTGTTCTGGGAGAACGGCTTCGCCATCCGCAAGCTCAACCAGGCCTACTTTGCCTTCTACGGCAGCTATGCCGACACGCCCACCGGCCCGGCCGGCGAAGACCCGGTGGGCGCGGCGGTGCGCGAACTGCGCCGCATCAGCCCCAGCCTGACCGTATTTGTCCAGCGCATGCAGAGCCTGACCTCATTTGAAGAGCTGCAAGCCCTGCTCGCCAGCCTGCAATAGCGCCGCTGGTAGAATCCGCCCATGCGTTCACATCTAATCATCGTCACTGTTGCTTTGGCCCTGCTGCTGGCCGCCTGCGGCGGCGCACCTGCCGCCACGTCCGCCGCGCAGACCACCCAACCGGCCGCGGCCCAAGCCCCCAGCAGCTACCCGGCCATGCAGTGCACCTCCATCAGCGCCCCGCGGGATGTGACCTACTTCAACCGCATGCCCTTCGCGCCGATCAGCGCCAGCGATTGGGCACGCGGCCCGGCTGGCGCCCCCATTACGTTGTTGATCTACAGCGATTTCCAGTGCCCCACCTGCGCGGCATTTGCCGAAACACTGACCCGCCTGCAGACCCAATACCCTGAAGACATTCGCCTGGTCTACCGCCACTACCCGCTCATTGGCACGCCACAGCAGCCGCTGAACGACAAAGCCGCTCAAGCCGTGATCGCCGCCGAGGCGGCCGGGCAGCAAGGCATGTTCTGGGAAATGTATGACCTGCTCTACGGCTGGCAGGCTGACTGGGCAAACCTGGATGCAGATGGGTTCAATGACTGGCTGATGGAGCAGGCGACCCTGCTGAGCCTGGATACGGCCACCTTTGCCGATGCCCTCGAGAGCGAAGAGCTGGCCGCCCTGGCCCAGGCCGCCTGGGATGAGGGCCAGGCCCAGAACCTGGGCACACCGCCCTTCGTCATCACCAATGAAGGCCCGCATGGCGGCCCGATCGACTTTGACAGCCTGGACATTATCCTGCGTCTCAAGCTGCTGGCCGAACGCCAGTTCAACCGCTGCCCTGACATGCAGCTGGAGCCCGGGGTCAGCTACACCGCCACCATCGCCACGGAACGCGGCAACATCGTGGTCGAACTCTTCCCCGAAGTTGCGCCGTTCGCGGTGAACAGTTTCGTCTTCCTGGCCCAGCAGGGCTGGTTTGAAGACACCAGCTTCCACCGCGTGCTGCCGGGCTTCGTAGCCCAGGCGGGCGACCCCAGCGGCACTGGCTACGGTGGCCCCGGCTACGCCTTCGCCATCGAGACCAGTCCTAGCCTGCTATTCGACCGCGCCGGCCTGTTGGCCATGGCCAACGCCGGGCCAACCTCCAACGGCAGCCAGTTCTTCATTACCTACGGCCCCGCGCAGCACCTGAACGGCGGTTACAGCATCTTCGGCCAGGTAATCCAGGGCCAGAACGTGGTTGAAGCGCTTTCGCCGCGTGACCCCTCGCAGGCTCTCGGTCTGCCGCCCGGAGACCAGATCCTCAACATCACCATTGAGGAGAATTGAGCTCCCGCGTCGCCCGCCCCGCAAAAACTGGATTCAACTGGGTCTCCTGGCTGCAATTCCTCGGCAGCGGTTTTGGCGCGGCAGGCTTCCTGAGCATTGGCCTGAGCTCACTGGCCTATGTGGCGTTGCAGCCGCTGCTGCAGCCCGCTGAAGGCCCAGCCTGGGATCTGCTGCTCACCTCGGCTGCCGCGCTGTGGGCGGGTATCCTGCTGCTGCCCTCGGCCGCGCTCAGCCTGGCGCACCTGTTCAACAAGCCTGTGCGGCGCTTCAAGCTGGACCCGCGTATGGCTGTCCTCGCGTTCGTCATCCTGCCTCTGGCGATCCTGGCAGGCAGCTGGCTGCTGGAGTCCGAGCTGCATATTGTGCTGCCGCCCGTGCACATCCTGGCCGCGTCCCTCTCCGTGGGGGCGCTGGTGTGGCTCTCACTGCATCGCCTGCAGCTGGGCGGCCCGCGCCTCACCTGGGGTGCATTAGCCAGCGGGCTTACCGCCGCACCCTTCATCGCCATCATCCTCGAGTTTCTCGTGGGCTTTGGCCTGCTCATCATCGGCGCTGTCTATGTACTCAGCACGCCTTCGCTAGCCAGCCAGCTACCTCACATTGAGGCGGCGATGTCAGGCATCCAAAGCGGGGAAGAGCTGCTGGTATTGCTGCACGACTTTTTCAACGATCCGTTCATCCTGGGCTTGCTGCTACTGGATCTTTCGCTCTTCACTCCTCTGATCGAGGAGCTGTTCAAACCGGTGGCGCTATGGATCCTGATCTGGCGCCGCCCCATCACCAACGCGCAAGGCTTTGCCATCGGCGTGCTGGGCGGGGCCGGCTTCGCCTTGATGGAGAATCTCTTCGCCGGCAGCACTCTCGATTGGGCCAGCACCACCACGGTGCGCCTGGGCGCCACGGCCTTTCACATCGCCACAGCCGGGCTGATGGGCTGGGCGATCGCCCGCGCCAAGAACGAGGCCAAAGTTCTGAATGTCTTCCTGGTCTATGGCTTCAACATCCTGCTGCACGGCCTGTGGAACGGCATCGTAGTGCTACAAAGCTTCACGCCTGCGCTGCTCGCAGGGCGCGAAGTGACGGCCTGGCTTATTCTGCTTGGCATCGGTACGCTATGCGTCTATATCCTGATGCTGATGAACTACAAACTACGCCCACCCCTCAACCCGCCTCCCAGGCGTTCAGTCAAAGCTGCATAACAAAAAAGAGGGCTGCCAATGGCAGCCCTCTTTTTATGCACAGTTGCCTTACGGCTTGAGGATCAGGCGTCCTTCGGCCGCGGCTTCAATGGACTCGCGCTCCCAATGCAGCGGGATGAACTGAATGTCAGCCCACAGCGGCGCCAGGTCATTGTAGTGCTCATGATTCACATGGCCTGACTGGCCCAACGAGGTAATCTGCAGCGCATTCTGCCAGTCGCTCAGATCAAAGATCGTGCGCTTGGATGGGATGGTGCTGGTGTCATAGTCCGGGCTGCCGCCCCAGCCAGTGGCATTCACGATCGAATTGCCGCCCGAGAGGCGATACGGGCCGGGGTTGAACAGGCGGTCGATCAGCGGGAAGCTACTCATCACGCCGTGCTCAAAAGTGATCGTATGCAGATCACCCCAGGCCCACTGGCTCTCGTCTTTGCCCAGCTTGTCTTCCACCTCGGTTACGCCTGCAGCAAAAGCGCGCTGCAAGATGTCATCGCGGGTCTCGACCATATCGACCGTGGCGCGGTCATCCCACCAGGCGCTGTCAGGCTGCGCCAGCAGGTTCTCCATCACCACATACCAGCCGCTGCCGCCGCCGGCGTTGGGCCAGGCGATCTCCGGCAGGTCATCATTGAACGTCGTGGCTAGCAAATGCTTCCACACCGGGGCAAATAGGGCTGCGCCGGCCGATTCCTTGTCATGGCGGCCATCCCACTGCGTCAGTAGGTCGCGCAGCTCGTTCAGCCGAGCGTCGCCATAGTCCAGTGCCACCAGGGCGTCCACCACCGGCAAGGCACCGAGGTTCAGGTTGTCACCCAGCATCTGCTGATAGTAGGCGCTGTCGATCAGGCCCGGCGCATTTTCGATCATGTCCACAATGCTCTGGGCGCGGTATCCGTAATCCCACGTGTCTGCAATGTGATACGGGTACTCGGCATCCACTACCGCGTTGTTGGCGGTCACAATGTAGCCCGATTCTGGATTGTAAGCATACGGAAGGTGCTCAAACGGAATGTAGCCGATCCAGGCAAACTGGTCGGTCCAACCCGGGGCCGGGTAACGTCCATCCCCAGCGGCCCGCAAGGGAATGTACCCTGGCATCTGGTAACCGATGTTGCCATCCACATCTGCATACAGCAGGTTCTGCGAGGGCACGACAAACTGGCGCGCTGCTTCACGGAACTCCTCAAAGTTCTGGGCGCGGTTCAGATGAAACAGCGACTGAAGGGTAGTGCCAGGCTGCAACGCCGTCCAGCTCAAGGCCACCGCATAATTCTCCGGCAGGTTCAAGCCAGAGGTTTCGTCAAAATCAGTCAAGTCGCCATACGTGTCAGAGACGATCGGGCCAAACTGGGTGATACGCACCGGCATCTCGATCGTCTCGCCGCCCGCCACCACGATCTCTTCGATCACGACTTGCATGTCAACCCATTCACCGTTCATTTCATACTGGTAGGGGTCGTCTGGGTTCACCAGCACGACGTACAAGTCCATCACGTCCGGGCCAACGTTGGTGAAGCCCCAGGCGATGCGGTCATTGTGCCCGAGCACCACACCCGGCGCACCCACAAACGAGACGCCCGCCGCATTGAAGTTGCAGTCCGGGCCAACCGGCTCACAGTGCAGGCCCACCTGATACCAGATGGATGGCGCGCTCTGGCCCAGGTGCGGGTCGTTGGCGAACAGCGGCATGCCGCTGGCGGTCAGGTCACCCGATACCACCCAGCTGTTGGAGCCCAGGTCGGCATTCGGGTCGCTGTCCAGCAGCGCGTCCAGAGCGGCGATGCGCGTATCCAGGGTTTGCATCAGCGCAGCCACTTCGGCGCCGTGCGGCGCCAGTTGCTGTACGCTGATGGATTCTTCGCCAAGTTCAAAATCGGGCACCATCACCGGCTTGTCCTCCGCATAGGCGGGATACAACTCAGCGATCTGCGCCGGCGTGAAGGTCTTCAGCAGGATGGCGCGCGTGATCTCAGTGTCCATGTTGTCGCGCAGGTCCCAGGCCATCGCTTTGGCCCAGCTTACGGTATCCAGCGGCTCCCAGGGGCGCGGGGTGTAATTGCTGTTCAGCAGCTTCAGGAACAGGTACTCCAGGCTCAGCTCAGTGCCGTTGCGCTCGGCCATGTAGGCGTTCACGCCGGCCGAGTAGGCCTCCAACATCATTACGCTCTGGTCGTCCAGCAGCTCCATTTCAGCTCGGGCCACACGCTCCCAGCCCATCGTCCGCAGGAACTGGTCAATATCCACGGTATTGCTGCCCATCAGTTCAGATAGGCGGCCGCGGCTGGTATGGCGCTGAAAATCCATCTGCCAGAAACGGTCCTGGGCGTGCACATATCCCTGGGCAAAGAACAGGTCGTGTTCATTGCTGGCATAGATGTGCGGAATGCCATTCTCATCTCGAATGACCTCAACCTCGCCTTGCAGGCCAGGCACCTGAATTTCACCGTCGATCTGTGGATATGAAGCCTTGATCTGGCCGGGCAGCAGAATCGCCACCACCGCAGCCAAAAGCAGGACCAGGCCCAGCAGGCCCAGCCCGATTGCGCGCAGAATCTTTCCCATTGAGGACTCCTTGGCTATCAATCGATGCCAAGCCGAATTATACGCCTGTAGATTTAGGGGCTACATGGCCACCACAAAAGCGATCGCATGCTCTTGTGTGTGGCTAATGCTCAGTGACCAGCGGGTGATGCCGTGCTTCTCGGCCAACGCCAGGGCCGCCCCGTGCAGTTGCAGCACCGGCTCCTTGCGCTCGCCGCGCAGGATCTCGACCTCCAGCCAGCTCAGGTCGCCGATGCCGGTGCCCAGCGCCTTGGCCACGGCTTCCTTGGCGGCAAAACGCGCCGCCAGTGAGGCTAAATTGCCGCTCAGTTGCTCCAATTCACGCGGGGTATAGATGCGCTTGAGGAAGCGGTCGCCGTGGCGCTCGATCGCCTCACGAAGGCGGCGCACCTCAACCATGTCCACACCCGTGTGCAGGCTCATGCCGCCTCTGTGCGCGGCGGCCCGGCTACCGCCACCGCCATCTGATCCGGCTTGAGATACTGCGCCGCCGCTTCCAGCACCTGTTGGCGCGTGACGGCGTTGACCTCGTCGGGGAACTTGCGGTAATAGTCCAACCCAAGCTGAAAGCGCTCCATGCTCATCAAGGCATCTGCCACGCCGCCATTGCTCTCCAGCGAGAGTGGCATGCTACCAATGTAGTTGGATTTGCTGTCACTCAGTTCTTCTTCGCTCACCAGCTCGGTGGTGAAGCGATCAATTTCTTTGAAAATTAGTTCGGTGGCCTGCTCTTCATTGGCAGGGTTGACGCCCGCCGCCACGATCCACGGGTCCGGCCCCAGCCCGCCGCCCAAACTGCTGTAGGCGTAATAGGCCAGGCCGGCCTTCTCGCGCACCGAATCGCCCACGCGGCCCATCAGGCCAAAGCGGCCCAGGATGTTGTTGCCCAGCGAGGAGGCCATATAGTCAGGGGCCTTGCGCAGCGGGCCGCCGGTGCCCACAATGACATCGCTCTGGCTCTTGCCCGCAATGTCTAGGCGCTGGTAACCGCGGGCGGACAACGGCTGCCATTCCGGTAGCTGCACGGGCACCGGCTGCTGTGGGTTCTGCCAGTCTTCGAAGGCAGCGCGGATCTGCTCTACGGCCACCGCGGCCGAGATACCGCCCACGACCACCAGCAGCATGCCACGCGGCCCAAAATTGCTCTTGTGAAAGTTGACCAGGTCTTCCCGCGTGATCGCGCTGATCGTATGCGGGTGGCCCTCATCGGCCCGTGCATACGGATGATCGCGATACACCATCTCGTCGAACAACAGCGAAGCCATGTCGCGTGTATCCTGGGCGCGCAGCGAGAGCCCGGTCATCAGCTGCGCCCGCACCTTTTCCACATGCTCATCCGGGAAGGTCGGTGTCAGCAGCGCTTCGCGGCCCAGTTGCAGCAGCAGGCCAAAATCCTCAGCCAGCGAGCGCCCGCCAAAGCCAGTGGTGTGCGTGCCGCTGTTGAAGCCAAAACTGGCGCCGATGGATTCAAGCGAGTCGTAAATACTTTGGAAGTCACGCGCTGCGCTGCCGCGCATCAACATCGAGGCGGTGAAGTCGGCCAGACCCAGTTTATCGTCAGGGTCCAGCAGACCGCCCGCCAGCAGTGAGCCGCGCAAGGTTACGGCTTTGGAATTGGGGTTCTCACGCGCCAGCACAACGATGCCGTTGGCCAGCTCCACCCGCGTGATGTCATCCGCCCCTGGAATGGCAGAGCGCGGCGTCATTCGGCCTCCGGGCTGCCATCGGGCTGGTACACGCCCAGCACGCGGCGCTCGGGCCGCAGGTACAGCTGGGCGGCGCGCTGCACGTCCGCGGGCGTCACCGCCGCCAGGCGTTCAAGATAACTTTCAAACCAGGCATAGCGGTCAAACACTTCGGCAAAGCCCATCCAGAACGCCTGGTTGGTGATGCTCTCACTGCCATAGGCGAACAGCGCCTTGGCCTGCTTCACCGCCCGCAGCAATTCCTCGATCTTGGGCGGCGTATCCTGTAGTCGCTTGATCTCGTCATCCAGCGCGGCGACTGCCGCCTCGGCGCTGCTATTGGGGTGCACCGTGATGGTGATGTCGTACAGGTACGGGTCAATGGTGGCCTGCAGGCCGCCGCTCACACCCACGGCCAGGTCCTTCTCCACCAGGCGGCGGTACAAGCGCGAGGTCTTGTTGGAGATGCCACCGCTAAACAGGTTGAGGTTACTCGGGCCGGCCAGCAGGCTGTCCGCCACCGTCAGGGCAAAAAAGTCTAGGTCAGTTGCCCGCAGCGAGCGGTAGGCTGCCTTCACAAATACGGTCTCGCCCGGCCCCTGGGTCACCACGCGGCGCTCTTCCTCCGGCGCGGGCTCATCCTGCGCGATGCGGGTAGGCGCCGGGCCGCTTGGCACGGCTGCATACAGCTCCTCGACGCGGGCCAGCATCTGTTTCGTGTCAAAGTCGCCGGCGATCGCCAAAACCGCATTGCCCGGCACATAAAAATGTTTGTAATGGTTGAAAAGATCGTCGCGCGTGATGGTTTTGAGGTCAGCCATGTAGCCAATGACCTCATGCTTGTACGGGTGCGTGTCGAACGCGGCCTGCTGCACATCCTCATCCAGCAGGAACATGGGGCTGTTCTCGTTACCCTGGCGCTCCGACATGATCACCGTGCGCTCTGAGTCGACCTCTTTCGGGTCAAACTGGCTGTTGATAAAGCGGTCGGCCTCCAGGCGCAGCGCCAGATCGATCTTCTCGGAGGGCATGGTTTCGTAGTACGCCGTCCAGTCAATATAGGTCATGGCATTCCAAAACCCGCCATCGCGGGAGATGGTCTTGTCCAGTTCGCCCGCCGGGAACTGGGGCGTACCCTTGAACTGCATGTGCTCCACCCAGTGCGAGATGCCGCTCAAGCCCGGCCCTTCATCACGCGAGCCGGCGCGCACCCACAGCCAGTGGCTGATAAGTGGCGCGGTGTGGATCTCCTTAAGCAGAACTTTTAGACCGTTGGGCAGAGTGTATTGGGTAAGTTGCATAGGCAAATGTGAGGCCACCCGAATTGGGTGGCGCTTACGAATATAGCACAGCAGACTATCTTTTGGACATTTTGCCAGTCAAAACAAGGCTTTTGACACGGCAACCACGCGCAATCCGCCGTACAATGAAGGCCATGTCTTCGCAACGCACTGTAGCCGTCATCGGCGCCGGCCCAGCCGGTCTGTTTGCCGCCCGCGAGCTGGCCAACGCCGGCGTCCAGGTGGCCCTGATCAATAGAGACATCAAGGCGGGTGGCCTGGCCGAGTACGGCATTTATCCTAACAAGTACAAAATGAAGGATGGTCTGCGCAAGCAGTTCCGTCAGGTGCTCGCGCTGCCTAACGTGAGCTACTTCGGCAATCTCAGCATCCTGCAGGCTGGCCCGCTCAGTCTGGCAGATCTGCAAGCCATGGGTTTTGACGCCGTGCTGGTGAGCGTGGGCGCCCAGGGCACCAAATGGCTGGGCCTCGAAGGCGAAGACTTGCAGGGCGTTTACCACGCCAAGGATCTGGTGTATCACTACAACAAGCTGCCGCCATATAGCCAGCAGCAATTTGGCATGGGTCGCCGCATCATCTGCGTCGGCGCCGGCAACGTGATGCTTGATATTGCCCACTGGGCCGTGCGCGAACTCAAAGTGGACGAGCTGGTGGCCGCCGTCCGCCGCGGGCCGGCGGATGTCAAGTTCACCAAAAAAGAAATGGAAACCGTGGCCGCCAATCTGGACTTGGCCGCCCTGGATGCCGAGATCGCCCGCTGCGCGCCCAACATGGCCGCTGTAGGGCAAGACCCGCAAGCCGCCAAAGATTACATTCTCTCCGCCCTGCCGAGTGCGGAACCCAGGGTCTCCGATACGCGCATGCGCTTCGATTTCCTAGCCTCGCCGCACCGCATCGTGGGCGATGTGGATGGCCGCGTGCTTGGCCTGGAAGTCGAAGACACCCTGCTGGTTGCGCGTGAGGATGGCAGCGCCACCGCCAAGGGTCAGGGCAGCTACCGCCTCATCGAAGGCGATACCGTGGTCTTCTGCATCGGCGACCGTATCGACAACCGCTTTGGCCTGCCGCTGGACAAGTGGGGTGACTTTGCCAAGAACCCCGAACCTCGCTTCGCCGATGATGGCATCTCGTACGAGGCCTACGACCCCGAGAGCCAGAAAGCTGTAGAAGGTGTGTTCCTGGCCGGCTGGGCACGCGAGGCCAGCACCGGCCTTGTGGGCGCGGCTCGCAAAGACGGCACGCAGGCGGCGCACGCCGTGCTGGCCTACTTAGCCAGCCGCGCCGGCACCGGCCGCGGCGCCCTGGCCGCCCTGCAAGCCAAAGTGGCTACGCTAGGCACCCCGGTCGTGACCAATGCCGATCTGGTCAAACTTGAGGAGGCCGAGGCGGCGATGGCCGCCGAGCGCGGGCTGCCCGAATTCAAGTTCTCCAGCAACGAAGCAATGCTCGGCGTCATCGGGCTCAGCCCGGTGGCAGAAGCCTACTAAAAACAAAAACGGCGCTCAGCGCCGTTTTTTGTTGCTCTTGGCCGGCTGTGGCCGCCGCACCCAAAAGGGCGAGAACATGATGAAGCCCACGATCATGATCAGCTGGCCGATCAGCACGCCAGCGCCCTGCCAGTAGCCGAAGAACGGGACGGAGGGCAGCGGCCGCGTGCCCAGGCCAAACACATCCGCCAGGCCGGAGGTCAGCGCGATGACATAGCCGGTACCCGCCAGTCGGATGCCAATATCGGCGGCAATGTTCTTGGGAGTGTCCCGCCACAGCGCATCCAGGGTGAAGTAGCCGCCCAGCCCGAGCAAACCCAGGCCCAGAATGAAGACGGTGATCTGCACAAAGCCCACCACCGGGCTGCGGTCCAGGCCAAACAATTGCGGTGTGGCCCCCAGCAGGAAGATGAGCATGCCCACCACGGTGGTGAACATGCCAAGGCGTTTCTTGAGCGTGCGGCTGGGGCCCTTGGGAACCTGAGGGGCGATCTGTGACATGCGCGCGATTCTACCTGATGGCCTGTTTACAAAAAGCGGCTCGCCAGGGTCTGCAACAGCCACAGCATCATCGGGATCAGGATGGCCGACAGAAAGTTGCGGAAGGACCCGGTAGCCCACGGCCATGTTGGCACCGACTTAAGCTGCTCCTGCACGCGATACAAGCTGGAAATGGCGGCATCGGCGCTCTTAATGCGCTCCGCATTGTTCCTGTCAATTGCTTTGTACAGGCTTTGTTGTGCCTTCTCAATTTGGTGACTGTTCTTGGCCAGCACCTCTGCTTTCGCTTGGACCAACCGCGCGTGGATTCCTAACAGCGGCACCAGCACCACAAACAATGAGGCTGGCACCAAACCAGCTGCGATGCTCAGGTTGATCGTATCCTCGGTCAAAGTAGCTTCGTATAGAAGGTTGCTTACATATGTGACGTAAACCATGGACAAAAACCACAATGCGGTGCGCATGGTCAAACCAGAGAAAGCATACATGGGCTGCTGATGGAAGACATTTACCTCGTCCACCAGTTCAAAGGCTTTTGTGATCAGATACAGCTGGCGCAGGGCGTGATAAAAGATCACAGGCGCCATACTGTAAGATGGCACGCTAAGAACGAAACCGATTACCCATGACAGTGGATGGATTTCCCCAGGCGGGGTCTCGTAGACCACCATGCGCGGGTCTTGAATGGACAGCCAGCCCATGACAAGCAGGGAAAGTGTATACAGGACAGCAGGCACGCCGGCTGGCATGGTGGTAATGCGATAGCGCAATTCCTGGAATTCGCTAAGCTTGGTGCGCACCAGGGGTTGGAAGCGGCGCATCGCCTCTTCCGCCAAATTATCAGTGTTGTGAATTATGAAGAAGACCAGCGGAGGCCAAACCCCATTCAGGAATGCGAGCACTGAGGGTTGCCCCCAGGGAAGCGTAAGGTTCAGCCAACTGGCAAAATGAGTGGCGACGACTGAAAAAAGGTAAACAATTAAGTAAAAAGCCCATGAAGGCATGGGTAGGCGGTCAATCCAGTCCAGTAGCCGATCAACCCAGCTTGGCGGGTACATCACTTGCATCTTAGCCATAGACGCACCTCTAGAATCGAGCTTTACTTTGCAGGAAATTCAAACGCTGCCTTGATGATGCCCTCAGACCCCTTTTGGGCCAGATCACCCAGGGCCTTCTTGTAATCAGCGAGCGCATATTTGCGCGTCACCATCCAACCCAGATCGACCTTGCCCTTTTCCATCAGATCCAGCGCCAGGTCATAGCTCTTCCAGGTCTTGCCCTTGTACTCGTCGGCATGGCTGTACTCCGTGGCCGAGAGGATACGCAACTCCTGCGTGAAGATCGCCGACCAGTCGATGCCCTTGGCCTGGCCCGGCAAGCCCACCAGCACCACCGTGCCGCCGCGCTTGGCGAAACGGTTGGCATCATCCAGCGAATTGTCGTTGCCGGTGCATTCATACACGCGGTCCACGCCGCCTTCCATCACCAGCTTGCCGATGGTCGGCTTCAGCAGCGTGGCGCCGGTGCGCTCGGCAACTAGTTTATACAAATCGCCCTTGAGCACTTCGTCGGCGCCCAGCTTGCGGGCTGCCTCGGCCTGGTGCGGGTAGCGGGCTGAGACCAGGATCTTGGCCTTGCTGCCCAGCCCGCGCAATGCGGCCAGGGTTACCAAGCCCATGGTGCCCGCCCCCAGGATGAGAATGGTCTCATCGTCCCTGGGCATATCCATCAGCACGCAGTGCAGCGCGCAGGCGAATGGCTCCACCATCAGGGCGTTCTCATCGCTGATGCTGTCCGGCACTGCATACAGCTGACTCTGGTGGGCAATAAACGACTCGGACCAGCTACCGCCCGTATCCTTTGAGGAGCCGATGAACATGCCCGGCGCCAGTTTGCCGCCGCTGCGCCGCGCGCAACGATTGATCTCGCCCTTGGCGCAGTATTCGCACCACTCAGCCTTCTCGTAGCCGCGCGGAGCGCACCACAGGGTCGGCTCCACGATCACCCG
The DNA here is from genome assembly GCA_025808555.1 of Anaerolineales bacterium. Lineage (NCBI taxonomy): Bacteria > Bacillati > Chloroflexota > Anaerolineae > Anaerolineales > Anaerolineales bacterium. The sequence continues at coordinate 1,025,806 of CP075526.1, forward strand.
CTGGCCGGGCTTGAAGCCTCTGACCTCGGCGCCCACTTCAGAGATGGTGCCTACATTTTCGTGCCCAAAAGTAAAGGGGAAATCGCTGTACGGCGAGAAATACGGGCTGGTGTGCAGGTATATGGTGCCCAGATCGGTGCCGCAGATACCACCCAGGCGGGTTTTGATGCGCACCCACTGCTGGGTCGGGAAGCTGGGCTCGGCCACGTCCTGCATGCTGGTGCACGTGAGGCCGCTCCACAGCAGCGAGGGGGCCACCTTGGCTACGGCCAGCCCAAGGGCATAGCGGGGGATGGTGAAGTTGAATTGGACGGCTTTCATGCTGGCAGTGTACCAGTGTCTTGCCCTGCTCCGCAGCACGGGGAGTTTGCGAAACAAACTCCAAGCGGGTGTCAAGCAAACGGCTCGGCCGGTTTCTCCCGCCGGCAGGGCATATGCGATAATTTGCCCATGCTGCGTATCCCTGAGATGTTCAAGTTTAAATCCTACGAAAATACAGACCTGGTCAGACTGACCTACCAGCGGGTGACCCGGTTTGCAGCCATTCTTAGCATTGTGGTGAGCCTGATCCACTCCATATTGCTGGTGTTGCTAGAGAGCCGCTTGTGGATGGTGACTTTTGCCTATGGCCTGATCTGCACCGGATTGCTTTGGATGCTCAGCCAGAAACGCCGGCTGAGCATTTTTCTTGTAGGCGTGTTCGCTTTCTGGGCGATCTATTTGGTGGCGTTGAGTGTACTTACCCTCAATCTTGGCCGTGTCGCTGGTTTCCAGGTTCTGCTTTTTCGGTATGTTTCCTATCATGGTGGTCAGCGCTCGAATCTCGACCGGTGTCAAACTGGTCCTGGTGACCACGTTCGCCCTGTATGCCATCGGGTTGCAGGAGATCGCCGGCACCAGCCAACCGGCCAATCAAATGGATGCGGCTGCTTTCAGTATTATGCGTGGACTGAACTTCGGTGCGGCGATCTTCGCCATCTCTGGCATCTTGTGGCGCTATTTCCACATTGTGACTGAACAACAGGCAGAGTTGACCCAGCTGGCCACCACGGATCTGCTCACTGGCTTGCATAACCGGCGCATGATGAGCGAGTTAGCTGAGCGCGAGGTGGCGCGAAGCCTACGCCACGGCCTGCCGCTGGCGATCCTGATGTGCGACCTGGACCACTTCAAAAGCATCAACGATGCGCACGGCCACGCGGCGGGGGATGCCGCCCTAGCCGGCTTTGCCGAGCTGCTCAAAACCACTGTGCGCGAAAGTGAAGCGATCTGCCGCTGGGGCGGCGAGGAGTTCCTGGTACTGTTACCCAACACCGATCTCTCTGGCGCAGCGATCGTGGCTGAGCGCATTCGTGGGGCGGTAGAACGCACCGCCCTGGAAGTGGGTGGCAAGTCCAATTACCTGACCATAACAATCGGTGCTGCCAGTCTGCGCCCCAGCGAAGATTTTCAACAATTCCTGAAGCGCGCAGATGATGCGCTGTATGCGGGCAAGCACGCCGGGCGCAACCAGGTGCGCCTTGAGCAGCCTGCAACAGTGTAGCTACCTGTCTTGGCCTACCTCTAATCGCCCTTCTCAATATCTGCCTGGGCGCGAGCCAGGAAATCGGCCACCGGCAGGGCGCCCAGGTCCTCGCCGGAGCGCAGGCGCACGGCCACGGCGCCGGCCTCCACTTCCTTGTCACCCATCACAAGCATATACGGCACCTTTTGTGATTGGGCATAGCGGATCTTGGCGCCCATGCGGTCGCTGCCGGCGTCCACTTCGGCCCGCAGGCCGGCGACTTTCAGCTCGGCGGCGACCTGGCTGGCAAACTCCACATGGCGGTCGGCGATGGGGATCAGCGTAGCCTGCACCGGCGCCAGCCACACCGGGAACGCGCCGGCGAAGTGCTCGATGATCGTGGCCATGAAGCGCTCGGTCGTGCCCGTCACGGCGCGGTGCAGCAGCACCGGCGTGTGCTCCTTGTTGTCCTCGCCGATGTATGTGCAGCCCAGGCGGGCCGGCTGGATGAAGTCAACCTGGATTGTGGAAAGCTGCCACTCACGGCCAAGCACATCCCGGGCAATGAAGTCAGCCTTGGGGCCGTAGAAGGCGGCTTCGCCTTCTGCTTCCCAGTAGTCCACCTTGTTCTTGTCCAGCGCGGCGCGCAGCGCGGCCTCGGCGCTGCTCCACTTCTCCGGGTCGTCTACATATTTGCCCTCCTCGCCCTTCAGCGAAAGTCGCACGCTGTAGTCGGAGAAGCGATAGCGATCCAGTACCTCGCGAATGAGATTGAGAGCCAGCGTGAATTCCTGCTCGATCTGTTCCGGCGTGCAGAACACATGACAATCATCCTGGGTCAGCGAGCGCACGCGGGCCAGACCCGAAAGTTCGCCGGATTTTTCATAGCGGTACAGCGTGGCGAATTCGCAGAAGCGCATGGGCAGCTCGCGGTAGGAATGCAACCCCATCTCGTTATAGAGCGTCATGTGGCTGGGGCAGTTCATCGGCTTCAGGCGGAAGGCGACATCCTCGTCCACCATTGGCGGGAACATCACATCGCCATAGTTCTCGTAGTGGCCTGATTTCTTGTACAGGTCTTCCTTGACCACATGCCCGGTCCACACGTGCTGGTAGCCGTAGCGCGTCTGCACATCACGCACATAACCTTCCATCAGGTGACGCAACATCTCGCCCTTGGGCGTGAACAGCGGTATACCGGGGCCGACATCTTCGGAGAAATGGAACAGGCCCAGCTCCTTGCCCAGCTTGCGGTGGTCGCGCTTCTTGGCTTCCTCTTGGCGCCACAAGTAATCGGCTAACTGTTCGGCGTTCTCCCAGGCCGTGCCGTACACGCGCTGCAGCTGCCTGTTGGCTTCGTCGCCGCGCCAGTAGGCGCCGGCGATGCTCATCAGCTTGAATGCATCGGGGGCGATGTCTTGCGTGCTGGTGACATGCGGCCCGCGGCACAAGTCGGTGAAGCTATCGTGCGTATAGAACGAGATCTCAGGCTTTTCCTTCAGCGGGTTGCCGTTCTCGTCAAAGCCGCCGGCGTCCAATCCCTCGATCAACTCCAGCTTATAGGGCTGGTCTTTGAATTCCTGCCTGGCTTCATCGGCGCTCACGACGCGCTTTTGAAACTTAAAGCCGCTGCCAATGATCTCGCGCATGCGCGCTTCGATGGTCGGGAAGTCGTCGGGCGTCAGCGCCCGCGGCAGGTCAAAGTCATAGTAGAAACCGTCTTCGATCGGGGGGCCAATCGCCACCTTGGCTTCGCCGGGCGCGAACAGCTCGCTGACCGCCTGGGCCATGATGTGCGCCGCCGAATGACGGATCTTATAAAGATTACTGTCTTCGTACTTCTCTTGTTGCTTTGCCATTCCTGCTCCTTAAACAAAAAGTTCGCCCATGTATAGGGCGAACATACGTCCGCGGTTCCACCTACGTTATGCTCACCTCGGCTTGGAGTCGCGCAGCAACTCCAGACGCCATCGGCGTGCACATCTCGATCGCCCTGTATCGGGAGCGCCCGTTCGCCTTAGTGGCTACGCCATCTGGCGCAACGTTCCGGCTCTCCGCTCGCGGGGGGTTTTGGCTGAAGGCGGCCCGCCAAGGCTTCCAGTCGATGGCCTCGGCTTCCTATTGGCAGCGGGTTCAGCTACTCGTCCCGGTCATTACGGTATTTGCAATGTGGGCAGATTATACGGCTTGCGCTTACCACAGGCAAGTTTTTGCCTCTTGACAACTATCATCCTGTCAGGCAATATATCGTCATCAAATATATCCATATTGGATATATAGGAGAGCTATGAGTGCTGCCAAAACCCCGCACGACCTGCTGCCGCTGACCCCGGCCGTGTTCCACATCCTGCTGGCGCTGGCCGACCAGGAACGGCACGGCTACGGCATCATGAAAGAAGTCGAGGCCCAGACCGATGGCGAGATGCTGCTGCGCCCGGGCACGCTGTACCAGGCCATCAAGCGCATGCTGGAGCTCGGCCTCATCGAGGAGAGCGACGAGCGCCCCGACCCCGCCCTGGACGACCAGCGTCGCCGCTACTACAAGCTCAGCGCCCTTGGCCGCAAAACCGCCGCGGCCGAGGCGGACCGCTTGCAAAAGCTGGTGCGCCTGGTGGGCCGCAAGAAGCTGACACCGGCCAGCTGAAAGCTATGAAACAGACTCCGTTAGCCGCTTCACAGCGCTGGTTTGTGCGCCTGTTGCGCATTTATCCGCACAACTTCCGCCAAACCTTCGGCGCGCAGGTGGCGCAGGTCTTCCACGATAGCAGCCGCGAAGCGCTGGCCACATCCGGCGCCCGCGGCCTGGCCGGCCTGTGGCTGGCGACCGTGCCAGACCTGTTCAAAACCGCTCTTGAAGAACATCGCAAGGAGATGAACATGAGCAAGATCCTTTTAGACCCAAGAACCCGGGCGAAGATCGCTTTCGTCCTCTGCCTTCCGCTTGCAGTTATCACCCTGCTGGGTGCGATCGGAGTGGACCCGAGCTCCTTGCCCATTCCCGCCAGCGCGGGCATCGTGAGCGGGGTTTCGCTTGTGTTGATGCTGTTCGGCTTATGGCTGTATGGAGCTCCCACGGGCTTGTCTGCGCTTATTGGCCTGCTGGGCACCGTGCCCTTCGTGATCATGGAGCTGGTAAACCGCAGAAGCTACGGGGACAATTTCCCTTTCCCGCTCTTCGGCATCATGTGGCTCATGGCCGCCGTCACTGCCGCCATCCTATTCCCCATCGCCAAAAACTTGCGCACCAGCAAGAATTCAAAAACGAACTGGGCTTCGCTGCTGGTGCGTGGCGTGATCCTGGTTGGCGTCGTCATTGGCTGGTTCACGTTGGTGGCTGACCAGATGCCGTGCTTCCTGGGAGTGCCGAACTGCGACTAGGGATGTATGCCAACGCCCATTGCACACGCCAAAGCGATACGGTTTTCGCAGCAAGTATTCACACAGCTGCTGAAACTCTACCCGCGCACATACCGGCAGGCGTATGGCGCCCACATGGCCCAGCTCTTCGCGGACTGCAGCCGCGAGGCCGCCCAGCACAGCAATGCGGCCGCATTGCTTAGGCTGTGGGCCAGCACCCTGCTGGATGTTTGCAAGACCGCGCTCGAAGAGCGCATAAAGGAGGTTGGGAATATGCACAAAGAACAAACACAACGCCGCGCCAGCTTATTGCTTCTGGCTGGCGCCGCCATCCTGCTGGTCGTGATTGCCAGTGGCCGCCTCGAACTGACCTACGACGACCCGCTGGGTGGGCCAGACGGCTGGATCGAATACACGCGGCTGTTCGGCATGCCGCTCAGCTACCTGTTGCTGGCGGCCGGGGTCTGGCAGCTTGGCAAGACTGATGCCCATGCGAGGACTGTGCTACTCATCAGCACCGTGGGCGCACTCACCGCTGGAGCGGCTTTCGCCTTACGCAACGCACTACCATGGTGGGTATACCCTGCCGCGTATCTTGTATTCATGACTGGCCTGGGCATCTACGCTCTCGGACTGCGCAAACAGCGCCCGGCAACCGCCTGGGTCTTAGCCCTGGCAAGTTTCTTGCTGCCCGTGGTCGCAGTCATCACCCTGGGCTTTCAGAGGTACTGGTGGTCACGCGGCGGCGCCACTAGCGGCTTCGGAATTCAAGCCGGGCTGGATATGATCAATACAAGCCAACTCATCGCTCCCGCCCTGCTGTGCCTTGCCGCCATCCTGCTGCTTCGCAACCGGTCGGCCGCTCACGGCTAACCGCTGCTCTTCCATATAAAAAGCCGCTGGCAAATGCCAGCGGCTTTTTTGTTGTCTAGTACACTCTGCCCATGCGCAAGTTCGCCGCACTCATGGCGCTGCTCAGCGGGCTCGGCTTCGGGTTGCCGGCGGCCTACGGCACTTGGTATTTCGCCCGCTACGGCTTCGCCTGGCGCTTCATGAGCTTCCCCACCCACGAGACGGGTCCATTCTTCGAGCAGTTTGGCCTGTTCACCAGCTGGCCGCTGATCGCCGGCTTCGTGCTGGTCTGCGCGGTGGAGGTTGTCTGCGGGCTGCTGCTGTGGGCTAACAAGCCCGCCGGCCGCTGGCTGGCCTTCGCCCTGATACCCTTCGAATTCGCCTATTGGGCTGGCTTTGTGCTGCCCTTTGGGCCGCCGGGCGGGCTGCTGCGAACGGTGGCGGTGGTGGCAGATATGCGTAAGCGCAACTGAAGTATCTTGTGAACTAAAATTGCCTCACACAGGAGACCACCATGCCTAACGTACGCGTCCTCATCGGTACCCACAAAGGCGCCTTCATCGCCACCAGCGATGCCGCCCGCAAGAACTGGCAGATCAGCGGCCCCTTCTTCGGCGGCCTGCCCATCTATCACCTCAAAGGTTCGCCCATCAACCCTGACCGCATCTGGGCCTCCCAGACCGACGACTGGTTCGGTCAGGTCGTCCACCGCAGTGATGACGGCGGCAAGACCTGGGCCGCGGTGGGCAACGAGTTCGCCTACGCCAGCAAGCCCGGCACGCACCAGTGGTACGACGGCACGCCTCACCCCTGGGATTTCAAACGCGTCTGGCATTTCGAGCCCTCTTACCACGATGTCGATACCCTGTACGCTGGGGTGGAGGATGCCGCCCTGTTCAAGTCCACAGACGGCGGGGCAACCTGGGCCGAGCTGGCCGGCCTGCGCGACCACCGCACAGGTTCACAATGGATGCCCGGCGCCGGCGGCCTGTGCCTGCACACCATCATCCTTGATCCCAATGACCCGCAGCGCATCGTCACCGCCATCTCGGCCGCGGGCGCCTTCCGCAGCGACGACGGCGGCGAGTCTTGGAAGACCATCACCAAAGGCCTCAAATCCAACTTCCTGCCGGATCCAGAATCAGAGGTGGGCCACTGCGTGCACCACATCGCCATGCACCCCAGCCACCCCAACGTGCTCTTCATGCAAAAGCACTGGGATGTGATGCGCAGCGATGACTCCGGCGACACTTGGCGCGAGATCAGCGGCAATCTGCCCAGCGATTTCGGCTTCGTGGTGGATGTGCACGCCCACGACCCGCAGACCATCTATGTTGTCCCCATCAAGAGCGACAGCGAACACTACCCGCCGGATGGCAAGCTGCGCGTCTATCGCAGCAAGGGCGGCGACGAATGGGAAGCCCTCACCAACGGCCTGCCCCAGAAGGATTGCTATGTCAACGTGCTGCGTGACGCCATGGCGGTGGACACGCTCGACGAATGCGGCGTGTACTTCGGCACCACCGGCGGTCAGGTCTACGTCTCGCCGGATGGTGGCGACAATTGGCTCGCCATCGCCGAGAACTTGCCTGCGGTCAAATCCATCGAAGTGCAAACGCTGAAATAGCCGTGCCGGCCATCAAGAGCCTCAAATCTTATGTGCCCGCCCGGGATTTTGAGCTCTCCCAGCGCTTCTATACCGCCCTCGGTTTCAACAAGACTCCCGGCTGGGGCGGCACGGTCGATTTTGAATTGAACGGTTTCGAGTTCCGTCTGCAGGACTACTACGTCAAGGACTGGGCCGAGACTTCATGCTCCTGATCGAGGTGGATGACGTGCAGCCCTGGCATGAGTTGGCTCAGCAAGTGGCAACGCAGCCCGAGTTCAAGGACAGCGTTCGCGTCAAGCCGCCCGAGCTGATCGACGGCCGTTTCCATGTCCTGCATGTGATCGACCCCGTCGGCGTTCTGCTGGTCTTCGTGCAGTAAGCTCTTTCGCTATGGTCCGCGTCCAGATCCCCTACCACCTGCGCAACCTCGCCAGCGTCGGCGCCGAGGTCGAGCTCGCCGTCGAGGCGCCGGTCACAGTTGAGCGCACCCTCGATGCGCTCGAGGCCGCCTACCCCATGCTGCGCGGCACCATTCGAGACCATGCCAGCAAGCAACGCCGCGCCTACCTGCGCTACTTCGCCTGCCAGGAAGACATCTCGTTCGCGCCTACTGACGTGCCGCTGCCGACCGCCATCGTCGAGGGGCGCGAGCCCTTCATCGTCATGGGCGCCATCGCCGGGGGCTAATCAGCCTCGGCGCTCTGTCCAGCCACTTGATTTTTAGACCTAAACAGGCTGTTGTTGCCGTTTCTTTGTTACAAGCATGGCATGTCATCGGACGCCGAAAAGTTATTACTTATAAGTTTTAACCCCCTCCCCTTTCGCGCAATAATAACTTTTTGTAAGCACAGCCACAGCTCAACCCAAAGTGTCAAAATAGTGGGCCAATTCAGCCTTGAGTGCCTCGACCGAATCGATCACGAACAGCACCTCATTGAACGTATAGATGGCCTTCTCGTAACCGATCACATTCGCGACGGTGAACGGCCGCACCGGTGTATTGCCCGCCATCACATGTTGGATCTCACCAAACGAAGAGATCAGACCCGCCCCAAAGATCTTGAGCTCGCCCGCCTCCCGGATCAGACCGAACTCGGTGCTGAACCACGCCAGGCGCTTGATGGTCTCGCGTTGGGCATCCGTAGCCCGCAGGAACGCCGGCGCAAACAGGTCCTGCAGCGCGGTGTACTCCGGCAGCACCATGAACGGCAAGTGCCCAAAGATATCGTGGAACATGTCCGGCTCGGGCGTGAAATCCATCTCGTGTCGGCCGCGCATGTAGTCCGTGATCAGGAATTGGCGTTTGGCAAAGTGGTGATACCACGGCACGGCATCCGAGTAGCGCACCTGCGTGCGCACCGTGCTCCAGCCCGTACGCGGTGTGATCACCGCATTCAGATCCTTCAGTTGTGGAATGCGTTCAGCCGGCAAAGCCAGCAATTCGAAGCCGCGCAGATAATCGGCGCAGGCATACTGCTGCACATTGGGCAGCTGGCGCACATACAGATCGCGCCATACCGCGTTCTGTTCCTCGCTGAACGCCATTTCGCGCCGGCGCACCGACACAACTTCACTACGTGGCAATGCCATCTTTCCTCCAGGCAAACAAAAAAGACCACAGGCCGCCAGCCTGTGGTCTTTGGGATTACGAGCGTGTTTCGAACTAGTCTTCCAACAGAACGCAGGGCAAAGCCGCCGGAGTGGTCTCAGCGTAATAATAGGCGTACACGTAAAGCGCGTGCTTAACCATGCGTGCTGGCATTCTAGCAGAAGGGGATTGGCAGGTCAACCGCGGCCCAGGTTGCTGGCGGAAGCCGTGCTATCTAAGCGGTAAGTCTGGGGAGAAGTTCAGGTTGCGGGGGGGAACAGAAGGATGATGCTGTGGGCGCGATAGGACTCGAACCTACGACCTTTGCGATGTCAACGCAACGCTCTAACCAGCTGAGCTACGCGCCCATACGCTGCCTGCGGCAGCTTTTGGAGTTTGGAAACACCACCAAACTCCAGATAATTTCAAGGCCATGATTATAGCGCGGTTTCATTTTGCCTTGCCCATAGAGCAAGGCAGGCAAGCGCCCACAGGCGCTTGCCATGATCCTGCTTGCCAGCCTGGTGCTGGGCGATCAATTGCGCCAACGCATCCCGCTCGAACCAGGCCGCCAGCGGGGCATCCGGCGCCAGCAGCAGCTGGCGCAGCCAGCCTTCCAGCGGGCCGCGCAGCCAGGCGCCCACCGGGATGCCAAAACCCTGCTTGCCGTGCGCCAGCACATCGGCGGGCAGTTTGTCAGCAAAGGCCTTGCGCAGCAGATACTTGCCCTGGCGGCCGCGCAGTTTATAGCGCACCGGCAGGCGCGCTGCCCACTCCACCAGCGTGTGGTCGAGGAACGGGGAGCGACCTTCGAGTGCGTGCGCCATCGTCATGCGGTCAGCCTTGACCAGCAGCGCGCCGGGCAGGTAAGTTTTCATGTCGGTGTATAGCGTGCGGTCCAGCCGCGTGCGCGCCGGAGCGGAAGCGTAGATCGCCGCCATATCCTGCTCCGCCTGGCGCAAGTTAAGCCCTGTGGCAATTGCAGGCTTCCACAACGCAGCCTTCTGCGCCACGGTGAAATATGAAGACCAGCGCAGCAGGCTGGCGCGCTCATCCACTTCGGTGAGCTGTGGAAGGCGCTTGATGCCGTTGCTCAGCCCGCGGCCCACCGGCCGGTCGCCTGCATCCGGCAGCGCGCCGGCCAGCGCCGGCACCATACTGCGCGTGACTGCCTTGGGCAGGCGCAGGTAGCGGTCCGCCAGCGGGTCAAGCCAATAGCGCGGATAGCCGGCGAAGGATTCATCGCCGCCGTCGCCATTCAGCGCCACGGTGACGTGTTGGCGAGTCAGGCGCGAGAGGTGATACAGCGGCAGCGCCGAAGGGTCAGCGAACGGCTCGCCGAAGTGCTGCAGGAGTGTTTCAAGTGTGGAGGGAATATCACCAAAGGTAAGAGTGAATTCGTGATGGTCAGTGCCATAACGTTCCGCCACCTGACGCGCCAAGGGCAGCTCAGAGAAATTGCTCTCCTCAAAACCCACCGAGAAGGTTTTGACCGGGCCGCTGCTGGCCTCCGCCATCAACGCCACCACAATGCTGGAGTCTATGCCGCCGCTCAAATGGGCACCCAGGGGCACCTCGCTGATGAGGCGCAAACGCACCGACTCGGCGGCGATCTCGCGCAGCTCTTCGCTCAATGCGTATTCGCTGGCAGCGTGCTTGGGTTCAAAGTTCGGGTCCCAATAGCGCTCGATGTGCAGCTGGCCGCGCTCCCAGATGGCGAAGCTGGCGGCAGGCAGCTTGTATATGCCCTCATAGGCGGTATAGGGTTCGGGGATGTATTGCAGGCTCAGGTACTGGTCGATCGCCGCCAGGTTGAGTTCAGGCTGGCGCGGCAGCACGCTCAAGAGCGGCTTCAGTTCGGCGGCCCAATACAGTTTGCCATCCTGCACCGTGTAGAAAATGGGCTTCTTGCCCAGCCGATCGCGCGCCAGCAGCAGGCGCTGGCGGTTCTCGTCCCACAAGGCCAGGGCAAACATGCCGCGCAAGTGGCGCAAACATTGCGGCCCTTCTTCTTCATACAAATGCACGATGCACTCGGTATCGCCATTGGTGCGCAACTGGTGGCCGCGCTGCAATAAACCTTCGCGCAGGTGCTGGTAGCTGTAGATCTCGCCATTGAAAACAATGGCGATGGATTCGTCTTCGTTGAAAATAGGCTGGTCGCTGCCGGCTACATCAATGATGGCCAGACGGCGCATGCCAAGACCGATGCCGTTGTGTGCGTAATAGCCTTCACCATCCGGCCCGCGGTGAGCGATAGCGGTATTAAGCCGATGCAAAGCCGCCTTGTCCAGGCTGCGCCCGTTGCCGTCTGCAATGCCACAAATGCCACACATGGGTCAGTCCGCCGTGGCCTGGTCCAGCAGGTTTGCATACTGGCTGGCCACGGTGTGCCAACTATATCTTGTCTGCACGCGCTTGCGCGCTGCTGCCCCGAAGCTTTGGCGCAGCGCGACGTCGTCAATAATCTTCGCCAGCGCGGCTCGCAGGGCAGCCGGGTCCTCGCTGGGCACCAGCAGCCCCGTTTCGCCATCCGCCACCAGTTCCTCATTGCCGGCAATGCGGGTGGCCACGGCTGGCAAGCCACTCGCCATCGCCTCGAGCAGCGCATTGGGCATACCCTCGTGGCGCGAGGCGTAGGCAAACAAGTTAGCTTCAGAATATGCGGCGGCCAACTCGGCCCCCGTCTTCCACCCCGAAAACGTGATGCGCTCAGCGATGCCCAGACGCGCGGCTTGTGCCTGCAAATCGCCGCGTCGCGGGCCATCACCCACGATCGTCAGGCTCCATTCGCGTTCAGTCAGCCCACCCAATGCGTCCAGCAGCACATCCAGCCCCTTTTGATACACCACCCGGCCCACGAACAGCAGGCGGGCCGGCTGCCATTGGCGCTCGCCGGCCTGGAATTGCTCGAAGTCCACTCCATTAGGGATAACGGCGATCGGCACTTTGGGCTCAAACGCTGCACCGAGGTCGCGCAAGCCCTGGCTATTGGCCACCACGGCGCGGGCTCTGCGCCAGACCCAACGCAGCAGCGGCGCCAGCAGTCGGTGCTGCCGCGCAAAATCATACGGGCGGAAGCCGGGCACATCACCCCCGCGCAGGCTGACGATGTAGGGAATGGATGCAAAGAAAGACCAGAACCACACGGCCGCACCGCTCGGCGCGCCGAAGAAAGCGATGACTGCCTGCGGGCGTAAACGCAGCACCCACGGCAGGCCCAGCAAGGCTGCCGAGAGCAGGAAGGAGATCTGCTCGATTGTGCCGGACCGATCTTGCCTGGAGCGCAAAGCAGGCAGGCGCACCACGCGCACATCTTCTTGCTGCTCGTCATGAGGCAAGCCAGCAAAGCGTGCCGTCAGCACCGTGACGCGCCGGCCCAGCTGCGCCAGATGGCGAGCCAGCTGGGCGCTGGCGTTGCCCGCGCCGCCACCAATCGGCGGGTATTCACTATTGACGATCAGGATGTGCTCAGCTGGCATCTACGAATCACATTTGGGAATACGTGGCTGCAGGATCTCGATGCCAAGCTCCGGATAGAGGCGTAGCGTGTCGTATGCGCAAAGCACCGGCACAGACACATGCTGCACCCAGGCATTGTTCTCCGCTGCCAGATCATCCTGACTTTCAGTGTAGATGTAATCGTGCAATGGGTCCGTAATGATCAATGCAAAGCGATGTTCTTCCAGGTTGTCCCAGAAACGGAGCAGATATGGCTGATTGTCGGAGATCGCCATCTCCATCAAGAAAAGTTTCTCGTACTCGTGCACCAATGGCGCATCCACCATGTGATAGGTCAGCAAATGTCGCTGAGAGATGAACAGCACTTCCTCACCCCGCGCAGTGTGCTCGGCGACCAATTGCTGAATCTCGGTCAGGGTGGCCTCTGCCACCTCATCGCGCGGCAAGTTCAGCGGGCCACCACTGTAGACCGCGAAAAGCACTGGGATACTCACCAGCAAGGCCAGCAGCCAAGTCGGCAGGCGCAGATCGGCAGGTTTGCCCTTTTGGGGTGCATAGTCGCCAGCCAGCATGTAGGCGGCCAGCACCCACAACAGCACCATGTAGGCATCCATGTTGTGCAAGTTGGTGCCGCCGCCGATCTTGACGCTCACCACCAGCCCGCCGGCAAACAACACCGCCAGAATGATAAAGATGATCGCGGCGCGCAACGGCCCCAATGCAGTGTGGCTCTGGCGCAGGCGGATAAGGATCACGAGCACCAGTGGCAATGAAACCAGAAGAATGCCGGGCAAAACGCCAAGCGGAAACTCCTGCATTGGCCACAGCCGCCGCCAAAGCAAATCAGACGTAAACGCCGAGCCAAACTGGCCGGGGTCGGCGACGCCGGAACTGGCGATATAGATGGCGTACGCCGCGGCAGCCGCGGCCAAGCCCACAGCGCCCAGCAGCACGGGCTGTCGTAGGTAACGCCAGACCTGTTGTCTGGCGGGCCAGGCAACTTCAAGCAGGTAGAGCAGGGCTGCCAAGGCGCCGGGCACCGGCAGCCAGTTGATTCGGCTCAAACCCGCCCAAATTGAAGCGGCGACTGTGAAAGCCAGGCTTCGCCCAGGGCGTTTAGCGTCAAAACCCCATAGCACTATAAAAATAGCCGGTAGCAAGTGATAAAACACCGCGCCTTGCATCAGATAAAGAAACGAGAATGCAACAAAAGGCCAGCGCCATTTGCCTAGTGTCAGGCGGCGGGCAAGCAGATAGCTTGTCAGCAGTGGCATGGCTGACCATAAAAGGGCCTGCCACAAGCGGTGCAACCACAGCGGCGACTCGGCCCACAGGAAGGGCAAGGATTGCAGCAGGTAGCGTGTAGGGTGCGTGATCGGCAAGGGCAACCGAACCCCATACACCTGCTCGCTGAAGTAGAACGAGGCCTGGTAAAACCGGCTCACCTCGGACCACTCAAGCGAGAAGGGATACGCATTCACCAAATTCAAGAAGGTGGCTGCACAGTACCAGGCAGCCAGGTATACGGCCGCCAGCGGCAACTGGCGAAGCCAATTGCCGCCGCGCCATACCGCCAGCAAACCGGCGCCAAGCAGCAACAAAATCACAAAACTCAGTAAGCGCGGAAAGAGCTGGACCAGAAAGTTTCCGTAGAAACCAAACAGCAAAATGGGATAGGTAAGCGCAAAAATCATCAGGGCGCGCGCTGCCAACCAGGGACCAGGCGGGCGCCGCAACCAGGCTTGCAGGCGGCTAAGCCAACCCAGCAAGCGCGGCGCGCCACCCAACCAGGCATACAGGGCCAGAAAACCGAGTGCGGCTGTAATAGCCTGCAGCGCGTAGAACGCTCCACGAAAACGGGCTGACGTAAAGATCAGCTCCATTTGCGTGATCTGCAAGCCGAACTGCTGCGTGGTCAACCCAAACAGCAGGCACAGCAGAGGCAGGCCTAGTTTTAGAGAATAGGCAACATCAACTGATGAGAACGAGAACCTCAGCTTCATAAACCAAGCTTCTTAAGCAACGGCTGGGCTTTGGAGATCCCCGGCAGCACATCCGAAAGGAACAAAGCCCCCGGCAGACTGGCCAGCATAAACATCAAGCGCACCAATACTGCAAACATCAGACTGTGCGGCTCTGAGACTCCGCCCAGTTGGCTAAAGGCGAAGGTGATGCTGATCTCCTGCAAGCCCAACGCATTGATGGTGAAGGGCACCAGGGTGATGAGGTACACCAGGCTCCACAAGCCGGCGATCGTCCATAACGGCAAGGGGTCATGCAGGTCTTCCAGCAGGATGTACATGGCTGCAAAGATGCATGCCATATGGACCAATGTGAAAAACAGTGAACTCAACAGCGCCCTGGGATGCGAGAGCCACAAACGGACAGCTTTCATTACCCGCGAAACGATCGAGCGCACCCAAACCAGCAGCTTGCCCAGCAGGCCGCCTGCGGCGAAGCTTCTGGCCACATTCACGCTGGAGGCATGCAAGAGCCCGCTGGCGAGCAACTTCTGTACGCCCACCGGTACCGCCAATGCCATGCCAACCAGCCCCACCAGGCGGTCCACCAGCAAGGACGCGGCAGACACCGCCGAGTCGTAGCCTTGCTGCAGCGCGCCCGCCAGGCGGGCTACATCGCCGCCCACCGTGCTGGGCAAAAAGTTGCCCGCAAACAAGCCAGCCAGAGTGATGCGGATGCTTTGTTGCCAAGGGATCGGGATGCCTGCGGCGCGCAGTAAGACATGCCAGCGCCCGGACACTGCCAGGCGCGAGATCAGCATGAAGCCCATGGCCAGCGCAAAGCGGCCAGGTTCAATGCGCGTGATCGCTTCGGTGATCTCAGCCCAGTGTTGGCGCAGCAGATACACCATCAAAGCCAGCGCGGCCAGGGTGGAGAGAACACGTAGCCAGTTGGCGCGTGGCGTGGCGCTACCGCTTTGGCTCATTGATTATGTAGCGAACCCGGTAAATGGGTTTGGATTGTGACTCGTGATAGGTGCGCACCATCATCTCTGCGATCAACCCGAGCAGGATGGACTGTACGCCGATCGCAAACAGCAGCGCGCTCAGAATGAACACTGGAGAATCCACCACCCCAGAACCGATCAGGAATTTGCGTACGAAGAGAAAGAGCAGGCCCAGTAAACCGATACCGCTGAAGCCAATCCCCACACCGCCAAATAGATAAATGGGCTTGTTCGCAAACCCGCTCAAGAACTTGACCGTGAATAGGTCGAGAATCACCTTGATGGTGCGTTCCAGGCCATACTTGCTGCGGCCAAACTTGCGCGGGTGATGCTGCACGGGCACTTCGGTGATCGTGGCGCCCACATACCCGGCATAAGCCGGAATGAAGCGGTGCATTTCGCCATATAGCCTGAAGCCAGTCAACACTTCCCGTCGATAGGCCTTTAGCGTGCAGCCGTAGTCATGCAAGACCACGCCTGTCACGCGCGAGATGAGCGCATTGGCGATCATGGATGGCAGCGTGCGCGTAATGAAGTTATCTTTGCGGAACTTGCGCCAGCCGCTAACCACATCAAAGCCCTTCTCGATCTCAGCTAGCAACTTGGGTATGTCGGCCGGGTCATTTTGCAGGTCGCCATCCATCAGCACAATGATCTCCCCGGTGGAATAGTCAATACCGGCAGAGATCGCCGCAGTTTGCCCAAAATTGCGGCGCAAGGCAACCACGCGAGTGTGTTTGGGATCGCGCGCCGCCAGCACTTCCATCGCCTGCAAGCTGCCATCGCTGCTGCCGTCATCCACCAGCACCAGTTCCCAGGCGTACCTGGCATTGCGAAATGCCGCGGTGATCTGCTGATGCAGCAGGGGCACGTTCTTTACCTCGTTGTACACAGGCACAACTACAGACACCCACATTGGGGCGGTCTTGCGAGAAGCCGGGCGTTGTTTCTTTACAGTTGGCATTAGTTACATTTACTCAGATCCAACAGGCGGCGGTAATTAACCCGTGCATTATCCCAAACTTCAGCCCGGGTCTCAATGCATTCGGCATCCAGATCGGAACTTGCGCGTATCTCAGCTGGCAAGCTGTTCCACCATCGGCTGTCTATATATATGTGGTCAAAACTATGCAGACGAAGCATCTCCAGCGTGGGTCGGGTCTCTAGAATATCCCAGGTTGAACCTTCCGGTGCCTGGTCGAGCAGCTGCCCGGCCAGACGGCCTGACAGGATCGTGGTGGAACCGAGGGGGCCGAACAGGCGCGCATACGTAGGCAACGTGCCCCACACTTGGGCAGAGAGATCGGCATCCAGTTTATCGAATCCGTCGCCTAATTGCGTGCTGGAGGCTGCCGTCATCTGAATGCCAGCCACGAACAAGCCTCCTAGGCAAGCCAGGACCAACGCAGCCATGCCAGCAATGCGCAATTGCGGGCGCCAGCGAACTGCCTGGTCCGCAACGGCAAAGACCAGCATCAGCCCCCAGATCAGCAAAGCCTGGCTGGTGAGGCGGGAGATATCACGATCAGACTCATAGGCAAACACGATCGGCATAAGCAGCCCGACCCAGGCCGCAATCGTGAGCGCACCCAGTTCCCATTGCCCTGCTTTGGCGCGCCGCCAGGCCCAAGCGGTGAGCAACGGCGCAAACAGCATGATCGGGCCAAGCTCAAACAAGGCCACCAGCAACTCGACGGGCGAGAATAAGCGTAGCGGCCCCAGATGCGAAGATACGATGGCCGGGGGCCAACGTAACGAGAAGCCCAGAATATCCGCCGCCTCTGTGGGCAGCGCTGCGGTGTGCGGCAACAGCATTGCCAGCAGACCACTGGCAGTCTGCATGCTGCCAGTCACCGAACTCAACATGGCGCGCGCCATCTCGGTGAAGGTGCCACCTTGCAGCAGCACCATCGGGGCCGAAAGCACCAGCGCGGCCAGGGCCGCGGGTAAATAGGGCAGCGCTAGCGAACGTGTGCGCATGTAATACACAACCGCGAAGCCAATCAAGCCCAGTGCGAACAAGGCATAGCTGCTCTCCCATACCAGGGCCCACATGGCAAACACAGGCGCCAGGACCAAAACGGAGCCGCGGCCGTTGACACGCGGCAACAACAGCCACAACAAGATAAAGACAAGTACCGAAAACGTCGTTGGCCCCTGATGCGCCATCACATACGGTTGCAGGATGCCATTCAAGAATGCAAACGGATACGGCATTGACGGGCCGCCATCCACCAGCCAGCCGGCCAGTAAGGCTTGCGAAAAGGGCTGGCCGATCAACGCGCTGGTGCCTTGCAGTTGGATCAACCCATCGGCGCGCAGCAGTATGCCGGGCGGCAGCATCAATAGCAGGTAGCGCGTTCCGCTGGCCAGCGCCAGGACCGCGGCGGTGGCCCAGCCGCCCAAGGCGCTGCCGGTCATGCGGCGGCCAAGCACGGCCGCCAGCAAGAGGCTGATGCCCCAAGCCAGCGACTTGGCGGTATCGAATGCGCTCCACGGCAGCATCTTGCCGAGCTGCATCAGGCTGCCAGCGAATAGGTGGAAACCGTAGTGATACGCCAGATAAAAGTTCGGTTCTTGATACAAGGGCGGGATCTGGCCGTTGCCGATCACCGAAATGAGCGAGAGGTTCTTGTGTTCGTCAAAGAGCGCCAGCCCCTTGCTCCACAACAGAAACAGCCATACAAACCCAAGCCCGGCAACTAGCCAGGGCCAGATCTGCAGATCTTTGCGCTCTAAAATCGGTCTCTGTGGGCTTCGCCAGGCGGCTAAAGCGCCGAACAGTAGAAGCAAAGCTGGCGCCACCCAAAACGTGAGATGGGCTGGCAACCAACGGCCGACCAGATTCGCCAGCCAGGCACTCAGTACTACACCGAGGCCCAGGCCGGCGATCAAACGCTCTTGCTTGCTGAGCTTGAATGCGTGCGAAGCCAGCAACCAGCCACCCAGCCAGGCAAGCAAAAAAGCCAGCAGCCAGGGCAAAAGATCCAAGCTGCTGCCGTTACGAAACCAGTACATTCGCTCCTGCTGAGGACATCATTTGATTTTATCGCCGGCAAGGTTCCGTAACCTGCGGTGCGCTACACCGATCACTGCTTGAGCTTGGCGGCCACGCGCTCCATATCGGCGTCGACCATCATATTGACCAAGCCCTCAAAGTCCACCTTGGGCTGCCAGCCCAGCGTGGTCTTGGCCTTGGTGGGGTCAGCGATCAGCAAGTCTACTTCCGCTGGGCGAAACAGGCTCTCATCGCTGGTGACGAAATCCTTGTAGTCCAGGCCCACGCGGGCGAACGCCAGCTCGCATAAACGACGTACGGATTGGGTAACGCCCGTGCCGATGACGAAGTCGTCGGGCTGCTCGCGCTGCAGCATCATCCACATGGCTTCGACGTAATCGCCGGCAAAGCCCCAATCGCGCTGTGCTTCCAGATTACCCATCGGCAGGGTCTTTTGCAGGCCATGCTTAATGCGCGCCACATTGTGCGACACCTTTCGGGTCACGAACTCAAGGCCGCGGCGCGGGCTCTCGTGGTTGAACAAAATGCCGGAGACGGCAAACATATCGTGCGACTCGCGGTAGTTGACCGTAATGTAGTGGCCGTAGGCCTTGGCCACGCCGTAAGGGCTGCGGGGATAGAACGGGGTGTCTTCGCTCTGCGGCACTTCCAGCACCTTGCCAAACATCTCAGACGAGGAGGCCTGATAGAAGCGCGCCTGCGGCACAACCTGGCGAATGGCTTCCAGCAAGCGCGTAACACCCAGTCCGGTCACCTCACCGGTGAGCACCGGCTGGTTCCATGACGTGGGCACAAATGATTGCGCCGCCAGATTGTAGATCTCAGTGGGCTGGTAGCGTTCGAGCAGATCCACCAGGGAGGATTGATCATGCAGATCGCCCTGCTCAATGATGATGTCATCTTGAATATCGGCAATGCGCTCAAACGTGAGTGTGCTCGAACGGCGCACCATGCCGACAACCTTGTAATTCTTCTTTAGCAGCAATTCAGCCAGATACGAGCCGTCCTGGCCGGTGATGCCGGTGATCAATGCAACAGACACTATTCTCTCCTCGTGGAAATCTGGCTAATTCTAACGTAGGCCAGCCAGCAAACGAGCGGCGCGCTGCTGCCAGGTATTTTGCTCCGCCACGCGCCGGGCGGCGGCGGCCAGGGCTGCCCGGCGGGCAGGCTCGGCCGCCAACTGGCGCAGCGCCTGCGCCCAGGCAGCCACATCCTGGCTGGGCAGGATAACGGCATTGTCCTCGCTCAGAATTTCGCGCAGTATCGGCAAGTCGCTCGTCACGATAGGACGGGCGCACGCCAAATATTCGAACATTTTCATCGGGTTGAGGTAGGGTGCAATGTCGCCGCCAGAGGACCCGGATACCTGTTGGCTGTACGGCATGATCAGCACATCGGCGGCGGCTTGGTAGCGCGGCAGCTCCGCATTGGCTACAAAGCCAGTCAGCGTGATGTTTGGCAGGCTGGCCGCCCGTTGGCGGGCTAGCTCTACATCCGCCGGCTTTCCGCCCACCAGCAAGAAGCGCATCTCCGGCAGTGTCGTCGCCAACTCCAACATCATGTCCAGCCCGCGCCCCGGGTACAGATGGCCGGTATAGCCCACCGTGAAACCTTCGGGCAGGCCAAGCTGCTTGCGGGCCTCTGCAGGCTGCGGCAAATCAGCATAGCGCTCCAGATCCACGCCGTTGGGCGCCATCAGCAGAAATCCCTGACGCTCTGGCAGGTCATAGTCAGCCGCGATCGTGTCTGCCAGAAATTGCGTGTTCGCCACCAGGCGGCGGGCGGCCGGCGCCGCCAAAAAGCGGCGCAGCAACCACGGACCCATGAAGCCCATGGGCACATCATGCAATTCAAAGATGCTGGGCAGCCCGCGCAGCGCCGCCCAGGTGGCGGCCTGCGGCGAGCGCGAATACAGCACATCCGCCCCCCAGGCCCGTGCCCGGCGCACTACATTGATGGCAAAGTCATACCGCCGCAGGGTGGGCAGGTTCGGCACCCACTCCAATTCAAAGGCATGCTGCAATCCATAATGCTGGGCAAATGCATCCCAACTCATATCCGGATCGCGCCCAGGCGCAAACACGCGCACAGTGTTACCTGTGGCTGCCAGGGCCTGGGCCATCTTCATGCGTTGGATGCTGTTGGCGGTTTGGGCCGGCAGCTGACCCGGCTCAATCAGGGCAACCCGCATCTCAGGCCGCCGCAGGCGCCAGATGGTGGCGCAGGTCTTGATTGATGCGCAGCACTGAGAGGCCAACCGTGAATATGTAATAGCCAGAGAGCAATGCAGCAAAGCCGACTGCGCCATACGGCGCAACCAGGAAGACGCCCGCCACTTTGAGCACCATGCCGGCCAGATTTACCAAGGTGGGATACACCGGCCGGTTAAAGGCTAACAACGCGGCGCGGCTCCAGTAGAAAAGATTGACAACGGTATAGCCAATGGCCAGGATGACCAGGGGCGCGTACGCCGGCAAGAAGTCCGGGCCTTGCATGAGCCCAATGATATTTCGGCCAAAGAAAACCAGAACAACCGCCACGGGCAGGGAATACAAAGCCGCCAGGAACGAACCACGGCGCAACACGCCACGCACCGCCTTCCAATTGTCCTGCGCTACCGCACGCGAAAGCTCCGGGTAGGTTGTGGAGGGCAATGGACTGATTGGAATTTGCAACAAGCCGATCAGGCTGCGAGCAACCGAATAGATGCCGCCGCTGGCATTGCCCAGGAACGCGTTCACCCACAGGTCTTCGCTGTCTTTGGCCACGAGGCTCACGGTGGCGCTCAGGTTGGTGCTGAAGGCAAAGGTCAGCAGGCTGCGGCGGTCGCTCTGCAGCACGCTGATCGGCGTGCGCCACCAGCCCGCGCCCCACTCGCGCTGGGCGGTGTGCAGGGCCAGCGCCGTCACCGCCAGCGAGCGCAGCAAACGGCCAGCCAGCTCGGCCAGGATCATTTGCATAAGGCCACCGCCTGCGAAAAACACACCCACGGTAAGCCCCAGACGCAACAGGCTCTGGCACACATCAATGACAGACTTGGCATCAAAGCGATTGAACACCTGCAAAATGCCATCAGAGCTGTCATACGCCAGGTTGATAAGCACCAGGCTGCCGTACAACACAAACAGAGTCTCTACGCCGCTCTGGTCCGAAAAAAGCTCGACGCCCATCGGAGCAAGGATGCAGATCAAAGCAAAGGCTACCAACGCACCGCCGCTCTCCAGCATCGCCGCTAGTTTGTACACCGCGGCAGCCTTCTGCGGCTCGTTGCGCTCCACATATAAGCGCACATACTTGACCACCAGCTCGTCGATACGAAAGGCGGTGAAGCGGTTGATCACATTGGTGAAGGCCGCCATGGCCGCCAGCAGACCCACACCGGAGGCCAGCAGCACGCGTGCCTGGAATATGTTCTGCACAAAGCCAATACCGGCCGTGACCACGGTGGCGCTGACCAAATAGCTGGAGTTGCGCAAAATACGGCGCATGAACTCCGAATCAAAGACACGCAGATAGAGCTTATTGAGTTTATCGAAGGGACTGCGCTGCATACTAATCCGTGTTGATCTGGCTGGCCCAGCTGTGCTCCTGCCGGTACCAAGCCACCATGCGACCAATGCCTTCCTGCAGGCCCACCGCCGGCTCCCAGCCCAGCAGCTGCCCAGCCTTGCTGACATCGGCCCAATTGGCCATCATGTCAGCCTTGTCAAAGGGGCCGTGCTCAATGGTGGCCTTCTTGCCCACCGCCTCTTCCATCATAGTGATGAGCTGGTTGATGGAAATGGTCTCGTGGCCGCCCAGATTGATGATCTCGTAACCCAACGGCTTGAGCGCCAGAATGGTGCCACGCGCAATATCATCCAGATACGTAAAACCGCGCTTCTGCTCGCCGTCGCCATTCACCAGCACCGGGCGGCCTTCACTGATCCATTGCATGAAACGGAACATGGACATGTTCGGGCGGCCCGCCGGGCCATACACAGTGAAGTAGCGCACTACGGAGACATCAATGCCATGCAAGTAATGATAGGCATGGCACATCGCCTCGGCGCCCTTTTTGCTGGCCGCATACGGCTGCAGCGGGTGGCTGCTGTCCGCCGTCTCCGGCGTGGGCAGCGGCGCATCGTTGCCATAGATACTGGATGTGGACGCCAGAATGAACTTGGGAACCGCGTGCGTTTTGCACAACTCCAGCAGATTGGTGGTGCCCACCATGTTGGCAGCGATATAAACCCACGGGTCGCGCACACTGTCGCGCACGCCGGCGCGCGCCGCCAGATTGATGACCGCGTCATACGGCCGCCCTAGGGCGGCCACTTTATCGCGGTCGGCGATATCCATATGGTGGAACTCGAAGTTGTCGTGCGTCTGCAGCGCCTGCAAGCGATGCTGCTTCATGCGCACGTCGTAAGAATCGTTGAGATCATCCACGCCCACAACGCTGTGGCCGTCTTGCAAAAACAGCTCCGCTACGCGGGCGGCAATGAAGCCCGCTGCCCCGGTGAGCAAATAGGTAGCCACTAGAGCTTGATCACCTTGGGGTCGTTTTTGGCTAACGTACCAAAGGCGTTGCGCGTGTCTACGATCAGCTTGGCATTCTTTAGCAGCGCAGGGTAGTCATAATCCCTGTGGTTGGTCACCAGCACCACAGCATCAGCGTCGGCAGTGGCCTTCAGCACGTCGGGCACACTGTCCATTGACCAACCATCATGCTCCACATGCGGAATGTAGGGGTCGTGATAGGTGACGCTGGCCTTCTTTTCTTTTAGCAAGCCGATCACGTCCAGAGCCGGCGATTCGCGCAGGTCGTCAATGTCCGGTTTGTACGCCGCGCCGATGATCAGCACTTTGCTGCCATTCAGCGCCTTGCCATGCTCGTTCAGCGCTTCCTGCACGCGGCTCACCACGTGGCGCGGCATGTTGGTATTGATCTCAGACGCCAGCTCAATGAAGCGCGCCGTGTAATTTAGGGATTTCAGCTTCCACGAAAGATACAGCGGGTCGATGGGGATGCAATGGCCGCCCAGACCCGGCCCCGGCGTAAACTTCATGAAGCCGAACGGCTTGGTGGCCGCCGCGTCGATTACCTCCCAGACGTCCACGCCCAGGCGCTGGCACATGATCGCCATCTCGTTGACCAGGCCAATGTTCACCATGCGGAAGGTGTTCTCCAGCAGCTTGGCCATCTCAGCCACTTCAGCCGAGCTGACCGGGATGACCGTCTTGAGCGCCTGCCCGTACCACAGCGCGGCCACTTCGCCGCAGGCGGCGGTGATACCGCCGATGACCTTGGGCATATTGACCGTGGTCCAGTCCTCGCGGCCCGGGTCCACCCGTTCAGGAGAAAAAGCAAGGAAGAAATCCTGACCCGCCTTCAAACCGCTGATGCTCTCCAGCTTCTCCAGCACCAGCTCACGCGTGGTGCCGGGGTAGGTGGTGGACTCGAGCACGATCACCATGCCCGAGTGTAGATGCTTCGCCAACTGCTCGGTGGCCGAAAGAATGTAGGAAAGATCCGGGTCACCCGTCTTGCGCAGCGGGGTGGGCACACAGATGCTCACCAAGTCCATCTCGGCCAGCGGTTCAAAGGTGGCGCTTGCGTGCAGCTTGCCAGCCTTCACCAGCGCGGCCACCTGGCTACTGGGGATGTCGCCGATATAGGATTCCCCTTTTTGCAGCGCCTCGATCTTGCGCGGGTCAGGGTCAATGCCCGTGACGTCAAAACCGGCTTCGGCAAAAACGGTTGCCAGCGGCAAGCCCACGTAGCCCATGCCCAATACCGCCATGCGGGCGCGGCGCTCGGTCAACTTGGCCTCAAGTTCAGTGCGGATCGTAGTCATTCAACCTCTATTGATTGTCTCTAAAAAATGCGGGCTTAATAGTACCCGTCTTAATGTAAGACTCGCCCTCAAAAATCAAGTGGGGTTTGGCTGGTTTGATGGGTTGCATACGCCTTCAGGCTGGGCAAGTGCAGCAGCAAGGCATCCTCGTGGTTATCCTGATAATAGCCTTTGCGCACTGCCACCACTTCAAAGCCAAACTCTGTATACAGTTGCTGAGCGGCCAGGTTGCTGGCCCGCACCTCCAGCGCGGCACTCTGGGCGCCAAGTTCGGCGCCAGCTGCCAAAACATGCGCCAGCAGCCCCCTGCCCAACCCCTGGCGCCGAAAACCAGGCGCCACAGCAATGTTGGCGATGTGCAGCTCATCGCCGCCCAGCAACCAACACACGATGTAGGCAGCTATCTGGCCGCCGGGCTGGCTTTCCACCACCCACTGGTGTGAGGCGCTGTTTTGCTCAATTTCAAATACATAGCTGTTGCGTGACCACGGGGTAGGGAAGATGGCCATCTCCAGCGCATGCACCTGGTCTATATCCTCCAGCCGCATCGGGCGGATGTTGAGATCAGCCTGGCTCACTACGGCACCGCAGTGCTGGCTTGCAGATACTCGGGGCTTAGGCCCGCCGGGTCAGTCAGCTCTCCAGCCTGCCAGCGCTGCCAGCCCATCTCGGCCAGGATGGCGGGGCGGCGCAAGCACAAGGCCGGGCTGGCCAGCACCGCGTTCTTGTACTTGCGTCCGACGGTGGCGCGGTCTGACTCGCTCAGCTCACCGCAAATATATGTGGGCCGCTGAATACGCTCGGCCAACTCGGCCGCGGTGAGCAGTTCGGGCGGGGTGGAGGCCTGCCACACACCGCCGTCCGCGTGATACCAGCCCACGCCCAGGCGGCCGCGCCCCGCCTGCAGCACCGCCGCCATCGGCAGGTCCTGCACGGGCTGGCCATGTGCCAGCACATCCAGCGTGGGCACCGAGACCAGCGCCAGGTTGCGAGCGAACACCAGCCCTTTAGCCAACGCCAATCCGATCCGCAGACCGGTATACGAACCCGGGCCGATGGCGACCGCCAACGCCCTCAAACCCTTGGCGCCGACGCCGGCGCGCTGCAGGCCCAGCTCAACCGCTGGGGCCAGCTCCACGCTGTGGAACTGCTCGCTGTGCCAGCTGCACTCATACAACACCTGCACGCCGTCATAGACGGCGATGCCGGTGTTGCGGGTGGAAGCGTCAATGGCTAGCAGGGTCATGCTTAGTTACCGTACACAGCATCTTTGAAGGCACGCGCCATATTCTGATAACGCTCGCCTGTTGGCTCAATAAGAATGTGCCGACGGGTCTCATCCACCGTTTCCAGCTGCAGGCGCAGCCGCTCCGCCGGCAGCGCCGCGGCAATCCGCGGCGCCCACTCCACTACCAGCGGCCCCTGGTCCATCAATGCATCAAGGTCCAGCTGTTCTGCGTCTTCGGCGCTCTCTAAACGATAAGCATCCATATGCGCCAGCTGCTGGCGATTGGGGCGGCGATACACATTGACCAGCACAAAGGTTGGGCTGGTGACCGCGTCCACAGAACCCCAGCCGGCGGCCACGCCCTGCACCAGGGTGGTTTTGCCGCTGCCCAGGTCGCCCTCAAGCCAGATCACGTCGCCGGGCGCCAACAGCTCGCCCAGTTGCATCCCCAGGCGGCGGGTCTGCTCTGGGCTGTTGCTAAACACTTCCAGGGCGCCATCCGTAAGTATCGGCACGCTTACATTATACGTAGCGGCCCTCTGCGCCGCCTCAGTAGCTGCGCCGCAGCAGCCGGTCCATCCAACGGTCAGGCAGCAGCCGCGCCAGGGTGGCCGCCAGCCAAGTGCCCCTGCCAATGATGTAGCGCGTGCGCGGATTCGGGGTCAGCACAATGTGCTCAAGCAAACGGGCGAACTCCTCAACAGGCAGACCGCGCCCCGCCGAATTTTCGGCCCGGCGATAGCCGCGTTGCATCATCGGCCCATACAGGCTCTCCGCCCGGCGCGGCAGATCGCCGCGCATGCGGCTGGCAGTACCCACCGTCTTCTCCCAAATTGGCGTCGCTATGCTGCCTGCCACGATCGAGACCACCGGTAATCCCCACGGATGCAGTTCGCGCCGCAAGCCATCCGTAAACGCCTCCAAGGCGAACTTTGACGCCGAATACGGCAGCAGCAGGGGCGGAACCACTTTGCCGCTGATGGAGCTGACATTGATCACCCGCCCGCGCCCGGCCCGCAGCAGCGGCAGACAGGCCTGGGTCAGCGCCACCTGGCCAATGAAATTGACCTCCATCTGGTAGCGCAATTCTTCGATTGGCAGAAACTCCAGCGGGCCAGCTACGGCGATCCCGGCGTTGTTCACCAGCGCCTGCAGGCCGCTGCTGCCCAGACTCTTTTGAATTGTCTGCACGGCGCGGGTAATGTGTGCCGATTTGGTCACGTCTAGGATCACAGGCGTAATGTTCTTGGCCGCTGCGGCCAGGCTGCGGCCATCCGGCATGCGGCGCACACCGGCAAACACGCGCCAGCCGCGCTGCGCCAGGTGCAGCGCACACGCTTTGCCAATGCCAGTGGAGGCGCCGGTGATCAGGATCGCGGGCAGATTGTCTTTCATGCGCTGAATTAGACTACGTTTCCGCTGTCTCTCTGTTACATTTAAATAGAACTAAGACAATGTAAACAACCAAACAGCCGCGTATCGCATTGCGATACTCCGGTGCAAACAGGAATAGCGATGCACCATTTGCCATTGCTCATCAACATCTCGATCGCGCTGGCCGCCGCTTTCATCGGCGGCCTTCTTGCCCGCCGTGTCAAATTGCCCGCCATTGTGGGCTATTTACTGGCGGGCATTGCTATCGGGCCTTTTACCCCCGGCTTCGTCGGCGACACGGATACCATCAGCCAGCTGGCCGAACTGGGCGTCATCTTCCTTATGTTCGGCGTGGGTCTGCATTTTTCCTTCACGGATTTGTGGAAGGTACGCAGTATTGCTGTGCCCGGCGCGATATTCCAAATGGCCCTGGGCACCCTGGCGGGTTACGCGCTCAGCCAGGTATGGGGTTGGCCGCCCGCCGCCGGCATCACCATGGGTCTGGGTATCTCCATCGCCAGCACGGTCGTGTTGCTGCGCGGGCTGATGGATAACAATCTGCTCAATACGCCGCACGGCCGCGTGGCCGTGGGCTGGCTGGTGCTTGAAGATCTGGCAACTGT
Organism: Anaerolineales bacterium; assembly: GCA_025808555.1. Taxonomy (NCBI): domain Bacteria; kingdom Bacillati; phylum Chloroflexota; class Anaerolineae; order Anaerolineales; species Anaerolineales bacterium. The sequence goes on from CP075526.1 coordinate 1,053,233, forward strand.
GCTCATCCTGATCCTCATGCCGGCCCTGGCGCCGCGCGGCGGGGGTTTTGCACTCAGCACCCTGGGCCTTACGCTGCTCAAGGCCGGCGCCTTTGTGGTCATTATGTTCCTGGTCGGCAAGCGCTTTATCCCCTGGCTGCTCGACCGCATTGCGCATACCCGCTCGCGCGAGCTATTCATCCTCGCCATCCTTGTCATCACGCTGGCCACTGCCCTCGGTGCCTCCGAGATCTTCTCGGTTTCCCTGGCGCTGGGCGCCTTCGTCGCCGGCGCCATCGTCAGCGAGTCGCCGCTCAGTCACCAGGTGGGCGCAGACGTGCTGCCTTTCCGTGAAGCCTTTGCGGTGCTGTTCTTTGTTTCCGTGGGCATGCTGGTTAACCCCATCTTCCTGGTGCAGCATCTGGGGCAGGTGCTCGTCCTGACCCTTGTGGTGGTACTGGGCAAAGTCTTTATCAATCTATTGATCGGCTTCCTCATCCCCGGCCAGGCCAGAACCTTTATGGTGGTGGCCGCCGGTCTCAGCCAGATCGGCGAATTCACTTTCATCGTGGGTCAGGCCGGCCTGATGCTTGGTCTGCTGGACCGCAACCAGTACTCGCTCATCCTCGCCGCGGCCTTGCTCTCGATTACCGTCAATCCATGGATGTTCCGCCTGATCCCGAAAGCCGAGCAACTCCTCAAAGGCGTTCCATGGCTCTGGAAACGGCTCGACCGTCACACCGCGCCGCCCATCACGGACGAGAAGGCGGGCGAGCAGCCTGTGGTGCTGGTGGGCTACGGCCGGGTGGGCGGCCATCTACTGTCGGTCCTGCGTTCGATGGACATTCCGGTCAAGGTCGTTGAAGCCGACGTGGAACGGGTGGAGATGCTAAACCGAGAGAATGTGCCTGTACTCTACGGTGACGCCGCCAATTCGGAAGTGCTGACCCACGCTCATCTGCAGCATGCCAAGGCGTTGGTGGTCTCGGTTCCGGAAGAAGCCGCCGCCGAGATGATCGTAAGCAGCGCCCACGACATCAACCCCAAGCTGCCCATCATCGCCCGCGCCGCCACAGAAGAGGGCATTCAGCGCCTCACTGAGCTGGGCGCCAGCTTCGTCGTGCACCCCGAACTGGAAGGCGGTCTGGAGATGGTACGCCACACTCTGCTGGAGCTAGGCCTGCCGCGCCGCGAGGTGGACGAATACGCCGAGCAAGTGCGCATCAAGCGGTACGAAGCCATGAACGAGTACAGCGCCGCCCAGCCGCTGGTGCGCAATATCCTGCGCGCCATTGGCGAGATCGAGATCACCTGGATCGAAGTGCCGCAGGATTCGCCGCTGGTCGGCCAGACCTTGGCCCAATCAGACCTGCGCGGCAAAACCGGCGCGTCCGTGGTCGCTCTCGTGCGCGAGCAGAAGCTCAACGCCAATCCCAAGTCCTCCACCAAGTTCCAGGCGGGTGACCGCATTGGCATCATTGGCGATTCCACGCAGATCTTTGCGGTTGAAACCTATCTGCGCGGCGGCGATACCGCTTAAGAATTCAATTCGGCCTTGACGGCCTGATAGAGATTTTCGGCGCGTAGTTCGCTCAAGGTATAGCAGGGCGCCTTCAGGTGCTCGGCCAGTGCATCCGCCAGGCCTTGGTCAAAGGCGGTGTGTTCCATATTCACCACAACGCTGCGAATGTCATCTTCGGCGATCTGATCTGCCAGTCGGTGTGCTTCTGGCTGCGGCGCGCCGTCGCCAAGGGCCACGTTGCCGGCTCCATCTGTCAGCAGGATCATCAGCGGCAGCACATCCGGGTGCAGGCGCTTCTCGCGGGTGATCACGTCGTGCGCCATGAACAAACCCGCGGAGAGCGGCGTCTTGCCGCCTACGGGAATATCCGCCAGGGCGCGCTGAGCGAGTTGCACGGAATTGGTGGGAGGCAGCACCAGGTTGGCGCGGTCCTTCTGAAAGACCACCAGACCCACCCGGTCGCGGCGCTGGTATGCATCCGTCAGCAACGAGAGGATGGCACCCTTGGTGGCCGCCATGCGTTCGGCCACCGCCATCGACCATGACGCATCCACGACGAACAGCACCAGGTTGGCCGTGCGCTTGACGCGCACTTTACGCTGCAGGTCCTGGCGCTGGATGGCGAACGCCATGTGCTTGCGCTGCTCGGTGCGGGTTTTCTGGTGGGGCGCCGCGGCGCGGATCGTGGCGTCAAAGGCAATATCGCTCAAGTCATCGCCGGCCGGGCGTGCCTGGATGTAACGGCCGCGTTTGCGCTCCGTGCGCGTGCGAGAGCGGCGTCCGCTGCGGCGCCGCGTAATCTTGTCTAGGGGATTGGCCAGCTTCTGCGGCGCAAAGGTTTCCTGGGTCGGGTTCACTTTCTGGCCCCCGTCCCACCAGCGCGCATCACCGGCGTTGAAGATATCCTGCGGGCCGGGCTCTGCGGTCTGGTTCTGCGGCTCGGCCTGGCTGATCTCGGTGTTATCTAGATCTTTTTTTTTACGGGGTCTTTGTGATTGCTGTCGTCCTGGCTCTCTTCAGTAGCATCCGCGTCCCCGTCAGCCTCGCCAGACTGTTTCATTTCGTTGATCTTCTCTTGCAGCTCGGTGACGGTTATCTCCGATTGGTGGAAGGGTCCGTGCTTGATGCGGTGCGGCAGCGCCAGTTCGGCGGCGATCGCAATGTCCAGATCGCTCACCGCCTTGCGCGCATCGAACGCCGCCTGGGCACGCGCTGCCTTCAGGATCACCAGGTCGGCGCGGTGGCCGTCCACCTGCAGCGAGGCCGTCAGCGATGCGATGGACACCAGGTCACGCGAGGTGTACGCCACCGAGTCGACCAGCTTGCGCGCCGCCAGGATCTGCTCGGCCAGCTCCTGCTCCTTGGGCGCCCACTCCTTATAGAAAGCTTCGGAGTCCAGTTCAAACTTGAGGTTGCGCTCCATGATCTGCACACGCTGGCGCGGGTCACGGATGCTGCCAATATCCACCGAGAAGGCAAAGCGGTCCAGCAGTTGTGGGCGCAGGTCGCCTTCCTCCGGGTTCATGGTGCCGATAAGGATGAAACGGGCGGGGTGCGAGAAGGATATGCCCTCACGTTCCACAATGTTGACGCCCATCGCAGCCGAGTCGAGCAGCAGATCCACCACGTGGTCATCCAGCAGATTGACTTCGTCAATGTACAGCAGGCCGCGGTTGGCAGCCGCCAGCACGCCTGGCTCAAAGTGGCGCTCGCCTTTCTGGATCGCCTTTTCAATGTCCAGGGTGCCCACCACACGGTCCTCGGTGGCGCTCACCGGCAGGTCCACAAAACCTACCTTGCGCTTGGCCACCGTCAGTGGCTGCCCGGCCTCTTTGCGCTCGCGCGCCCAGTCTGACCAGGTTTCCGGCGCATTGGGGTCGTCGTTGAACGGCGATTCGGAAAAAACGTCAATTTCCGGCAGCAGCGCAGCCATGGCGCGGGAGGCGGTGGATTTGGCCGTACCGCGCTCCCCGCGGATAAGCACACCGCCGATGCGCTGGTCAACGGCGTTCAAAATAAGGGCGCGCTTCATGCGCTCCTGGCCAACAATGGCTGTGAAGGGGAATGCTGCTCGGGGCATGGTCAATTATGGTCCTTCTGCTGTATTGGGCGCATAGTCTATCACAGCGGTAAGGTGGCCCGTATCCGCCCAGCACTAATGAAAGCTGCCGATATTTGGCGTTATAATCTGGGCAACTTAATTTCTGGAGTAACCACACCATATGAATCAAAACGAACTCTCCCATTCGGGGGAGCAAGCCGGCGCTCAGGCGCAGCCTACCGGCTTGACCATGGAAGAACTGCTCAATCAGAGCGAATTGAATCTGGACATGCCTCGCCCGGGCGAGATGCGCACCGGTATCGTGGCAAGCACAGCCAACAATGAAATTCTGGTGAGCATCGGCGCCAAGTCCGAAGGCATTATCTCCTCCCGCGAAGTCGAAGCCATGACTCCCGAGGAGCGAGAGCAGATCAAAGTCGGCCAGGAGATCCAGGTCTATGTAGTCAGCCCTGAAAGCGCTGGCGGCATGATGCAACTCTCCTACACACGCTCCAAGGAAGATGATGACTGGGGCAACGCCGAAGAGTTGATGAAGTCCAAGGAAACCTACACTGGCGTCGTTGACGGCTTCAACAAGGGCGGCCTCATTGTGCGCGTCGGCCGCCTGCGCGGCTTCGTGCCCGCCTCCCAGATCAGCCAGGCTCGCCGCCTGCGCTACAAGGGCGATACGCCCGAGCAGCGCTGGGAAGAAATGAAGGGCGAGCAGCTCAGCGCCCGCGTGATCGAAGTTGACCGCGAGCGCCGCCGCCTCATCATGAGCGAGCGCGCCGCCAACCAGGAAACCCGTGAAGCCATGAAAGAGCGCCTGCTGGGCGAGATCGCCATCGGTGAAACCCGCAAGGGCCACGTCACCAGCCTGGCGGACTTCGGCGCCTTCGTCAACATCAACGGCGCTGACGGCCTCGTTCACCTCTCCGAACTCTCGTGGGAGCGCGTAGACCACCCCAGCAAGCTGCTCAAGGTCGGCGACGAGGTCGAGGTCAAGGTCATCAGCATTGACCAGGACCGCAAGCGCATTGGCCTCTCCATGCGCCAGCTCCAAGCAGACCCGTGGGAAGACCAGATCAACAAGTACCATGTGGGCCAGTTGGTGGAAGGAACCGTCACCCGCCTGGTCAAGTTCGGCGCCTTTGTGCGTATGGATGAGCACATCGAAGGCCTCATCCACATCTCCGAGATGGGCGAAGGGCATGTCGAGCACCCCAAGGAAGTCGTACACGAGGGTGACAAGCTGGTCGTGCGCATCATCAAGATCGAGACCGATAAGCGCCGCATCGGCCTCTCGCTCAGCAAGGTCGACTCGGCCCAGTTCAGCGACCTGGATTACGCCGCTGCCATGGCGGAGATGAACCAGGGCGACGAGCAGTAAGTCAATCAGTTGAGACTAGAAAAAAGAGCGTGTGCTTTGCACACGCTCTTTTTAGTACCGTATTAACACAGTATCAACATTAATCTCGCCTGCGCACTTTACAAAATTGAATTTGGTAGAATCCCCAAAGTTGCTGTTTTTTCGCCGCAATCAAAAGGAAGAACGACCGTGGCTGGAATGGAACGCCTTACCCAACGTGCACGCCGCGTGCTGAGCCTCGCTCATCAGGAGGCCGAGCGCATGCGCCACAACTACATCGGCACAGAGCACCTGCTTCTCGGCCTCATTCGTGAAGAGGGTGGTGTCGCCGCCCGTGTCCTGCGTGACCTCGGGCTCGAAGCCCCGCGCGTGCAGGAGATCGTCGAGCGCATGACCGGCGCCGGCCAGCACGAGGGCGAAAAGATCGACCTGTCCCCCGGCACCCAACAAGTGCTGGAATTTGCCTTTGAAGAAGCCCGCCGCCTGGGCAACCACTACGTCAGCACCGAGCACCTGCTGCTCGGCCTGGTGCGCTACGGCGAGGGTATCGCCCTCAACGTCCTGCGCAAGCTCGGCGTCACGCCGGAGCAGATCCGCCGCCAGACCCGCCGCGTCCTGCAGGAGAGCAGCGCTCCGCGCCGCCCGGCCAGCAGCACGCAGTCCGGCGAACGCCGCCCGCGCCGCGAGCAGCGCAGCGCCAAAACCCCCATGATCGACCAGTTGGCCGTGGACCTTACCACCCAGGCCGAAGAAGAAAAGCTTGACCCCGTTATCGGGCGTGAACAAGAGATCGAGCGCGTCATCCAGATCCTGGCACGCCGCAACAAGAACAACCCCGCCCTCATCGGCGAGCCCGGCGTCGGCAAGACCGCCATCGTCGAGGGCCTGGCCCAGCGCATCATTGATGGCGATGTGCCCGCCCCTCTGCTCGGCAAGCGCGTCCTGCAGCTCGATGTCGGCTCGCTCGTGGCTGGCACCATGTACCGTGGCCAGTTCGAGGAGCGGCTCAAGAAAGTGATCGATGAGCTCAAGGCCAGCGAGGCCATTCTGTTCATCGACGAAGCTCACATGCTCGTCGGCGCCGGCGCGGCAGGCTCCTCGGTGGACGCTGCCAACATCCTCAAGCCCGCCCTCTCGCGTGGCGAGCTGCAGGTCATTGGCGCCACCACACTGGAAGAGTACCGCAAGCACATCGAGAGCGACTCGGCCCTCGAGCGTCGTTTCCAGCCCGTCATCGTAGACGAGCCTTCCGTCGAAGAGACCATCGATATCCTGCGCGGCGTTCGCCCCGCCTATGAGGAGCATCACCGCCTGCGCATCTCAGACGAAGCCCTCGACGCCGCCGCACGCCTCTCGGCCCGCTACGTCACCGAGCGTTTCCTGCCCGACAAGGCCATCGACTTGATCGATGAGTCCGCCTCGCGCGTGCGCATGTACAAGAGCCCGGCCGCCAAGGAAGCCAAAGCGGTCACCGAAGAGCTCAAGGGCCTGCGCCGCCAGCGCATGGAAGCTGAAGAAGAAGGCCGCCAGGAAGAAGGCGAGACCCTGCAACAGCGCGAGACCGAACTGGAAGCCAAGCTTGAAACCTTCCGCACCGCCTGGGATCGTGACACCAGCCCCATCGTCTCGGTCGATGACATCGCCGAGCTGATCGCCATGTGGACCGGCATTCCGGTCATGCAGATCGCCGAGGAAGAATCCGAGCGCCTGCTGCACATGGAAGAAGACCTGCACAAAGCCATTGTCGGCCAGGAGGAGGCTATTGACGCCATCTCCAAGGCCGTGCGTCGTGCCCGTGCCGGCCTAAAAGATCCTGACCGCCCCATCGGTTCGTTCATCTTCCTCGGCCCCACCGGCGTGGGGAAGACCGAGCTCACCAAGGCCCTCGCCAAGCTGCTCTTCGGCAGTGAGGAAGCCCTCATCCAGCTCGATATGTCCGAGTTCATGGAGCGCCACTCCGTCAGCCGCCTCGTCGGCGCGCCTCCAGGCTATGTCGGCTACGAAGATGCCGGCCAGCTCACCGAGGCCATCCGCCGCCGTCCCTACTCGATCGTTGTCTTCGACGAGATCGAAAAGGCCCATCCCGAGGCGCACAACATGCTGCTCCAGATCATGGAAGAGGGCCATCTCTCTGATGCCCGCGGCCACCAGGTGGATTTCCGCAATGCGTTGATCGTCATGACCTCTAACGTGGGCGCAGACATGATCATGCGCAAGGGTGAGATCGGCTTCAACCTCAAGACCAACGACGAGGTTGAAGAGAAGATCGCCTACAAGGACATGCGCAAGAAGCTCACCGATGCGCTCAAGCGCGTCTTCCGCCCCGAGTTTATCAACCGGGTCGATTCGGTGATCATCTTCCGCGCCCTCAATAAAGAGAACCTGCGCGCCATCGTCAATCTCGAGATCGAGAAGGTGGGCGCCCGTCTGAAAGAGAACGAGCTGGCGCTGCAACCCACCGAAGCCGCCCTGGACCTGTTCGCCGAGCTGGGCTACGACCGTGAATACGGCGCTCGCCCGCTCAAGCGCGTCCTGCAGAGCAAGATCGAAGACCCGCTCTCGGATGCGCTGCTGGCTGGCGAGTTCAAGGAAGGCGACACCATCGTCATTGATGTGGAAGTGGGCGATGAGCAGCCGGAGATCGTGCTCACCAAAGCCAAGCCCAAGGGCCGCAAGAAGAAGACCATCCCGCCTGCGCCGCCTGCGGAAGCCCTGGCCGCCAATTAGCCAGTAAACTTAACTATCAACAAAAACAAGAGATACTGACATATCTCTTGTTTTGTTTAACGCTAAAAATGGTCGCTCACACCCCAACCATCACCATCATTGGCGGCGGCGCCAGCGGCACGCTGCTGGCCGTCCAACTCGCCCGCCAGGCCAGCGCGCCGCTCAAGATCCATCTCATAGAGCAACACGGCCCTGCCGGACGCGGCGTGGCCTATGACACCACCACGCCCGCCCATCGCCTCAACGTGCCCGCCAACAAAATGGGCGCCTATCCTGACCATCCGGGCCATTTCCACGAATGGCTCGTACAAAATGGCCACGACTTCGCAACGGATGCGTTTGTGCCGCGCCAACTCTATAGCCAATACCTGCAAGACCAGTTGCAAGCCGCCCAGGAAACGCCTGGCGTGCAAATTGTGCTCATTCACGATGAGGCGCTGGAAATCGAGGTCCAGCCTGGCCGCGCCGAAGTAGCCTTGGCCTCCGGCCGCGTCCTCACCAGCGATGCCGTTGTGCTGGCTTTCGGCAACTTCCTGCCGCCGCAGCCCGGCTTCCTCAGCCCGCAAGCGGCTGCCGCGCCCAAGTATTTCGCCAACCCCTGGCAGCCAGACCTTGCGGCCAGCCTGGCTGCCGACGACCGCGTCCTTGTCATCGGCATGGGCCTCACCGCCGTGGATACCCTGCTGAGCCTGCAGGGTCAGCAACACCGCGGCCCTCTATATGCCATCTCCACCCACGGCTGGTGGCCCGCCGTGCACCAACTCGGGCACATCTATCCTGACTTCGCTGCCGAGCTGGCAGGCTTAAACTCCCTGCCCACCATGCTGCGCGTGCTGCGCCGCCACCTCAATGCGGCCGCTACCCAGGGCAGCAACTGGCGCGCCGTCATTGATGCGCTCCGCCCCAACACCCAGGCGCTATGGCATCAACTCCCGCCCGCCGAAAAACGGCGCTTCATGCGCCACCTACGCCGTTTGTGGGATGTGTCGCGTCACCGCATGCCGCAGGAATGCGCCGCCGCGCTGGACACCATGCATGCCAGCCGCCAGTTGCACAGCCTGCGGGGCCGCATCACCGCCGTGGAATTTAATGGGGAAGAGTTCAGCGTTACGTTTCGCAGCCCCCACGGTGAACAGGCACTGCAAGTGGACGCCATCGTCAACTGCATGGGTTCCGAAAGCAACTACGCCCGTCTACCCAGCCGCCTGGTGCAGAATTTGCTGGCCCGCCAGCTCATCAAGCCCGATGCGCTCTCGCAGGGTCTGGAGGCCGGCCCAGACGGCCTACTAGGCCCGCGCCTGTACACGCTGGGCACCGCCCTCAAAGGTATGCTGTGGGAGAGCACCGCCATGCCCGAGATCCGCGCTCAGGCCCAGCAACTGGCGGCTCAACTGTTGGATAGCCTGCCCTGATAACAAAGAGAGCGCCTAAAAGGCGCTCTCTTTGTTCGTGGAGACTAGGCCGCGGTTTTCTGCGCCAGGAACTCATCGAGCTTGTCGTAGTTCTCATTAGCGCCTTCCTCCATGCCCTCGAACTCTTCCCGGGTCGTGAAGGAGTGGACGCGAAGCAGGGTGCGATCATTGCCTAAGTCAATGAAGCTGTAGGTTTCTTCGCCGGGTTCACCGGGCATTGCAATGCCAAGGGCAGCGGGTGCCTCAAACCCGAAGGTCCTGATGAACCGCTCTGGCGGAGTAATTTCGCGATACTCGCCGAAGAAGACGAACTCCTGCTCGTCCTTGGTGCGCGTGATAAAGCGCCACTTGCCGCCCGCACGCACATCCATTTCCACTACTTCGGTGCTGTCCCCGCGCCCGCCCCACCACTGTGGAATGGCCTCAGGGTTCAGATGGGCGTCGAAAACCAGCTCGCGCGGAGCATCGAACTCGCGCTCCATCACCATCTCAGTGTCCGAGGGAAAGCTGATTTTAAACTTTCGTTCTGTGCTCATTTTTTAGGCCTTATTTTCCCGCGCGTCAGCCAGGTACTCATCCAGCCGGTCGTAGGTCTCGTTGGCGCCAACTTCCATGCCGGTCTCCAGCACACCCTGCAGTTCTTCCTTCGTCTTGAACTTAGAATAGGTGCGCAGTAACGTCCGGCCATTGCCCAAGTCAATGAAGTTGTATTCCTCCTCACCCGGCTCACCCTGCATTCCATCGAACCCGAAGGTATTCACAAACTTATCGTGGGGCGAGATCAGGCGGTACTCACCAAAGAACGTAATGTCCTGGCCCCCCGTGGTGCGCTGTACAAAGCGCCACTTTCCGCCAGGGCGCGCGTCCAGTTCCAATACTTCCGTGGTGTAACCGCGCGGCCCCCACCACAGCGGGATCGCCTTCGCATCCAAATGCGCGTTGAACACTTGCTCGCGCGGCGCGTCAAATTCACGCTCCATCACCAGCTCCGTATCGGAAGGCATGCTGACTACAAACTTTCGTTGGTTACTCATCTTTCTCCTTGTTTTCCTTTTGTTTTTTCTGCACTTCGCTCAAATACTCGTCCAACCGTTCGTAACTCTCTTCCCAGTTGCGGCGGTAACGTTCCAGCCAGACGGAGACATCCTTCAAGGGCTCAGCCTGCAGCGTGGCGGGGCGCCACTGCGCGTCACGGCCTCTGGCGATCAGCCCAGCCCGCTCGAGCACTTTGAGGTGGCGTGAGACCGCTGGCAGGCTGATTTTGAACGGCGCAGCCAGCTCAGACACGCTTGCCCGCCCTTCAGACAGCCGGTCAAGGATCGCCCGGCGGGTGGGGTCTGCCAACGCAGAGAACGTAAGGGTTAGTGCATCAGCCATAATTAACACCTAAGTTAATTAACATATATGTTAAATACACGAGTTGAACGGCTTTGTCAAGTCCCAGTTATTAGTGCATATGTTCTAAATATAGTAGACTTGGCGTTATGAGCATTTTTGAACGTCTGCTGGGACACATGAGCTGGGAGATGCTTACGCATGGCTAAAGTCCACACCCGCTTCGTCTGCCAGAGCTGTGGCCGCGCCGCCGCCAAGGCGCTCGGCCGCTGCCCGCAGTGCGGCGAATGGAACACGTACATTGAAGAACTCGTCGCCGATGAGCCGGCCCGCCGCGCCGCCGGCAGTAACGGCGCCAACGCTGCCGCTCCCAAACCTCTGACCCAGATCCCCGGTGGCGCCGAAAGCGAGCGTATGCCGCTCTCCATCGGCGAATTTGCCCGCGTGCTCGGCGGCGGCATCGTGCCCGGCTCACTGGTCCTCATCGGCGGCGACCCGGGCATCGGCAAGAGTACGCTGCTCTTGCAAACCGCCATGGAAATGGCCGCCAACGACCGCGTACTCTACGTCTCAGGCGAAGAATCCCCCTCGCAGATCAAGATGCGTGCGGAGCGCCTGCGGCCCACTCCCGCGACCGATTCACAAAACCCGCTACCCGATTCCTTGTTGCTGGTCACCGAAACCAACCTGGATGCCATCCTGCATCACGTTGAGCAGATCAAGCCGCGCCTGCTCATCATCGATTCGATCCAAACCGTCTACGACCCCCAGATCGATTCGTCCGCTGGCTCGGTCACTCAGCTGCGCGAATGCAGCGACCGTTTTCGCCAGCTTGCCAAATCCAGCGGCCTGGCCGTCTTCCTCATCGGCCACGTCACCAAAGAGGGTGTCATCGCCGGCCCACGCCTGCTTGAGCACATGGTCGATACCGTCCTCTACCTTGAAGGCGATCGCTTCCAGTCCTTCCGCTTGCTGCGCGCCGTCAAGAACCGCTTCGGTGCCACCGCTGAGGTTGGCGTCTTCGAAATGGTCGGCACCGGCATGCAGGAGGTACCCAATCCCTCCGAAGCCTTCCTGGCCGAGCGCGTCGTCAACGCCGCTGGATCCGCCATCGCCGTCACCATGGAGGGCACCCGCCCGCTCCTCGTCGAAGTCCAGGGGCTCACCAGCCCCAGCGCCTTCGGCAACCCGCGCCGCTCCGGCAACGGGGTCGATAACAACCGCTTGCTGCTCATCACCGCCGTGCTCACCCGCCGCCTCGGCCTGCCGCTGGCCGAGCAGGACGTCTTCGTCAATGTGGTCGGCGGCCTGCGCATCGGCGAGCCCGCCGCTGACCTGGCGCTGGCTGCCGCCATCGCCAGCTCCGCCTGGGATAAGCCCCTGCGCGCCGATGCCGTCCTCATCGGCGAGGTTGGCCTCAGCGGCGAGCTGCGCACTGTGCCGCACACGCCCTCCCGCCTCAAAGAGGCGGCAGCGCTGGGTTTCAAATCCGCCGTGATGCCGCGCCGCCTGCGCAAAAACGAAGAGCTCGCCGCCGGCATCGAGGTGCGCGAAGCCCGCACCCTGCGCGAGGCGCTCGACCTCGCTCTGCTCAAAAAGGATTAAAAAAGGCCGCCCACGGTTGTGGGCGGCCGGAGAGAGGAGTGGACGCCTTAGCGTCCCAGCACGATCAGGATGCCTGACACCAGGGCCAGAATGTTGGTGAGGGCCCCGATGTTGCCTAGGCTGACGAATTGGCTCAGGCCGATCAAGATCAGCCAGATACCCAAAAGCAAAAATCCAAGATTGCTAGTAACACGCATTGTTCCTCCTGATGAGTTTAGGCACTGTTTGCCTGTGTAAAAGAAGTAACGAGTGTTGATGGCATTTGTCGCGCCGGCATTACAATTAATACATGGACTGGCTTAGATTTCTCGTAGCCCCCTTCATCGCCCTCTACGGCTTGCTGGCCCTGCTGGCCGGCCCGCAGCAGTGGCGTAGCGGCAGCATCTCTACCATGGCCGCCAACTCCATGATGGTCGTAGGCGGTCTGCTGCTGGTGGCCGGCTACATGGTCTGGGCGCAGTCGCCATGGGCGCTGTGGGCTCTAGGCGCCGGCCTGCTGGCCATGCACATTCTGGCTGCGGTCAACAGCGCCCACGCCAGCGGCACACCTGCCTGGGGCAAGCAAACCGGCCGCCTGATCATCTCAGCCGTGTTATTTGGGCTTGGCTACCTCTCCACGCAATAACATGCGCGTCATTCTGTCTCGCCTGCCTTCTTTCTTGTTCACCTTCGCCGCCGCGTCCGGCTTGCTGGCCAGCGTGCTGGTCCTGCTCACCAGTGGCGGCACGCAAGTTTCCGTTACCAACGGTGTACAGACCACTCAAAACCTGAGTTGGTTCCAATCTCAGGGCTGGTGGGGCATCGTCATCCTGATGATCTTCAGCGCCGCTTACATTGGCCCGTGGTATTTCCACCGCCGCGGCCAACGCGGCCTCGCCGCGCTTTTTATCGCCGCCGCCATTGTGCTCACCGTGTTGGCCAGCTTCTCCATCGGCATGTTCTACTGGCTGGCGGCGCTTGCCGCGCTGTTGGGCGGGGCCATAATGCTGCTTCAACCTGGTTCATAACAAAGTTATGCCAGTGGCTAGCCTCATCAGCGCTATGCCACTACAATGTACCCACCCCTCTTACAGGAGCACCTGCATGGAAACCACCAAAGCCAAGACCAAGCCGGCCTGGGTAGACGCGATCAAGCCCTATCAAGTGCCCGACCACCGCAAGAGTGCCTGGCAGCTTATCAACAGCCTGGTCCCATATCTGCTGATATGGGTGCTGATGTATTACAGCCTGCGCGTCAACTATCTCATCACCCTGGCCCTGGCCTTTATGAACGCGCTGTTCATGATGCGTCTGTTCATCATCCAGCATGATTGTGGCCATAACTCGTTCTTCAAATCCACCAAGCTCAACGATTTCGTGGGCGGCATCCTGGGCATCGTGTCCATGACGCCCTACCATCACTGGCGCCGCACGCATGCCAAGCACCACGCCACCGCCGGCGATCTTGACTTTCGAGGCATTGGCGACATTTACACCATGACGGTGGACGAATACGCCGCGCTGCCCTGGCACCGCAAGGTGACCTACCGCATTTACCGTAACCCGCTGGTCAAGTTCGTGATCGGCCCCAGCTTGTTGTTCATCGTGCTGCACCGCTTCATGCTCAGCAAAGATGTCGACAAGCGCGAGCGTCGCAGTGTGCTCTATACCAACGTGGCCCTCGCCGCCATCTTCGCCGCCCTCAGCGCCTGGATCGGCTGGCGCGAGACGCTGCTGATCTGGCTGCCCATCATGGTCTTCGGCTCGTCCATCGGCGTGTTCCTCTTTTATGTTCAGCACCAGTTCGAGGACACTTACTGGCGCTGGCATGAGGAGTGGGATTACACCGAGGCGGCCCTGCGCGGCGCATCTTTCTTCAAGATGAACAAAGTGGCGCAGTGGTTCAGCGGGAACATTGGCTTCCATCATGTCCATCACCTTTCCCCCAAGATCCCCAACTACAACCTGGAACGCGCTCATTACGAGAACGAGATCTTTCACCAGGTGGCAACGATCACCTTCTGGACCAGCTTCAAAACCATCTTCCTGCATCTGTGGGATGAGCAAACCCATAAGCTCATCAGTTGGACGGAGTATCACCGCCAGAAAAAACACAGCGTCGCCAGTGGCGCCTAAACCAACAAAAAAACGCCCAGCATGGCTGGGGCGTTTTTATTCTCGAATTTACTTGGGCTGCTCGTTCAGCATCATCCAGGCGGCTGGCAGCAGCAGGGCAGCTGCCAGGGCCTTGAGCGCATCGCCCAACAGGAACGGGTACAAGCCCAGGGCCAGTGACCCGCTGGGGCCGCTGAAGCCGCCCACGATCGTGGCCAGCCAGCTAATGCCAAAAAGGTAGATCACGGCATTGCCGATCACCATGGCAATCAGGGTCTTGCCCAGCGTGCGGTCCCACCCGCGCTCGGCCAGCCAGCCGACCACATAAGCCGCGGCCACAAAGCCCACCAGGTAACCACCTGTGGCGCCGGCCATGTAAGCCAGGCCGCTCTGGCCGCCAGTGAAGAACGGCAAGCCGGCCGCCGCCATGCCCAAATAGGCCAGTACGGCCAACGGGCCGCGGCGCGAGCCGAGCGCCATGCCCACCAGCAGCACCGCCAAGGTCTGCCCGGTGATAGGCACGGGTTGCAGCGGGATGCGCACTTGGGCCAGTGCAGCAATGAACAGCGCTCCGAAAACGATCAGCGTAGCCTCCGCCAGCCAGGTGCTGCGGCTGCGCGGCAGTATGCGTTCAGACAAGACTTGTTGCATGGGCGTTCACCTCGAACCAAATGATAGCAGAGGCCGCCACCGCGGGCAGCTTCTGCTTCACTATGTTTAACCCTTCAAAAAGGTTATGGTGCGCTGCCAGGCCAGGTCAGCCGCCTCGGCATTGTAGGCATCCGCCCGGTTGTGCTCATAGAACCAGTGCCCGGTATTGGGGTAAATGTGGCGTTCCAGGTTGGCCGCATTCATGCAGCGCGCCGCTTCGGTGTCCTCAAACGGGTCGTTCTCAGCAAAGTGGGCCAGGTATTTGGCCTGGCTCTTGCTGACATCCGCCCCGGCCATGCCGTAGAACAGCACCACCTTGCCGAACACGTCCGGCAAGGCTTCATCAAGCACCAGCGCATACGCCGCCCCGAAGGAGAAGCCCACCGCGGTCAATTTGTCGCTGGTGACGGCGGGGTGGTTCTGCAGGAATCTGGCCGCAGCTTCCGCGGCGGCCTTAACCGCCGGAAAGTCGGCCGAGGCGGCTTGCACAAGCTTCTCCGCCTCGGCTGGCTCACTGGCCTGGGCGCCATCAAACAGGTCAGGCGCAAAGACCACATAGCCTTCAGCCGCATACTTATCCGCCTGATCCTTAAACAGGTCGGTCAGGCCCCACCATGCGTGCAATAGCAGCAAGCCAGGGCCTTCGCCGCCGGACGGCAAAGCGAGATACCCCTTGTGCTGCTTTCCGTTTGCTTCAAAAGTCTCCATCGCAACCTCCAGAAAATGTTGTTCGTTTTGTGCGTGGGTGCTGCGCCGCTAACGCGGCGCGGGCCTTTGGTTACGCAAACGCCACTAACAGCCCTCAACTTAACTATCATACAAGACCCGCTTCCAGAGCCAGGCTTTTCTAAGGTTATGTCAAGGTGTTCCTAATAAAAAGCCCGCACGTTCTGTGCGGGCTTTAATATTGTGTTGTATTGGGTCAGGCTTTGTAAGCCCACTCGCCCTTGCGCATCAGCGGCTCTTTGGTGCCGTCCTTCGTGATGCCGTCAATGTCCATCTCGCCCGAGCCGATCATGAAATCGACGTGCACCAGGCTGTTATTCCCGCCGGCCGCCTCGAACTCCTCAGCGCTCATGTTCTCGCCGCCCTTCAGCGTGAAGCGATAGGCACGGCCCACGGCAATATGGCTGGCGGCATTTTCGTCGTACAAGGTGTTGTAAAACAGCCGCCCAGACTGTGCGATGGGCGAGCTGTGCGGAACCAGGGCGATCTCGCCGACGCGTCCAGCGCCATCGTCGACATCCAGCAGGTCTTTGAGCGCCTGCTCGTTCTTGCCAGCCTTGACCTCGACGACGCGGCCGTCTTTGAACACCATACTGAAGTCTTCGATCAGCCGCCCGCCATAGCTCAACGGCATGGACGCCTTGAGCGTGCCCTCGGCGCGGTTCTTGTCGCCCAGGGTAAAGATCTCCTCAGTCGGCAGGTTGGGCGTGAAGGTAATGCCACCTTGCGTGTCTGACTGGGCGCTGTTCCAAAGATGCCCGGCCGGCAGCCCCACAGTGAAGTCGGTGCCCGGCGCGCGGTAGTGCAGACCGTCGTATTGCTTCTCGTTCAGATACTTGGCCGCCTCGTTTAGCTGGGCAATGTGCTCTTTCCATGCCGCCACCGGGTCATCCCGGTCAATGCGGCACAACTTGAAGATATGCTCCCACATTGCGTCCATCTGCTGCTCAGCCGGCAGGTCTGGGAACACCTTGGCAGCCCAATTGGGATGCGGCACGCTGACCAGCAGCCAGTTGTAGGCGTTCTTCATCAGCAGCTCCATCTGGGGCTGCATGTGCTTCTCCATCGTGCGCTGCGCCTGGGTCACCAGCGCTGCGTCCTGACCGTTGAACAGGTCAGGGTCCTCGCCATAGATGGAGACGATCGCATCGCCGTTGGCGGCATATTCATGCAGCGCACGCGTGCGCCAGGTGGGAAACTCCTCGAAGCTGTCACGCGGCGCGTGGGTAAAACGCACCAGCTGGCTCTGGTCATCATCCCAGAACACGTCCACAAAGCGCGCCCCAGCCTTGTAAGCGCTCTCCACGATCTTGCGCACCAACGGGGCGCTGTGCAGCGGCGCTCCGCGAAATAGGTTCTTGCCACTCACCACAACTTTCTGACCCGGTCGCACGTTCAAGCCAATGTGCACGATCAGGTCAGCGTATCCAGACAGTTTTTGGTCAAAGCTCTTGGTCATTATAGGAGTCCTTTACGCCGAAAGTATAAGCGAATAGAAAAAAAGTCCTCAGATGAACATAGATAAACGCAGATTTTGACTTTATCTGTGTTCATCTGCGTTTATCTGCGGCTAAAATTTCCTTACATCGGCAACTGTACGCTAGAATAGCCGCATGGCCCCACTGGCTGAGCCAGCCTTCCACATCGGCCCGATTCCCATTCACGGCCGTGTCATCCTCTCACCCATGGACGGCTTCTCTGACCAGCCGTTCCGCTCGCTGGCGCGCCGGCTCGGCTCGGCCATCAGCTATACCGAATTTGTCAACGCGCTGGATGTACTCAACGGCCATCCGCATTTGCACCAACGCCTGGCCTTCCTCCCCAATGAGCGTCCCGTCACCTTCCAGCTCTTCGACGATGACCCTGAGCGCTTGCTGCAGGCGGCCCTCAAGCTGCGCCCCTACAATCCCGACATCATTGACATCAATATGGGTTGCTCCGTGCGCTGTGTCTCCGGCCGCGGCGCTGGCGCCGGCCTGCTGCGCGAGCCGGCTAAGATCGCCCAGATTTTCCGCTCTTTGACCAGCCAGCTTGACATCCCCATCACCGGCAAAATACGCATCGGCTGGGATGACGACAGCCTCAACCATGTCGAGATCGCCCGCATCATTGAGGACAATGGCGGTGCCGCCGTGGCTGTTCACGGCCGCACCAAATCGCAAGCCTATCGCGGCGCAGCCAACTGGGACGCCATCGCCCAGGTGAAAGCCGCTGTGCACATTCCCGTTTTCGGCAATGGCGATGTGCGCCTGGTGGCCGACATCGGCCGCATGCGCGAGCACACCGGCTGCGACGCGGTCATGATCGGCCGCGGCGCCATCGGCAACCCGTGGATCTTTGCCGGCCTTGACCGCCACGAGGTGACCAGCCAGCAGGTGCGCGAGATGGTCTTATCTCATCTCGACGCCATGCGAAGCTTCTACGGTACCGAGCTCGGCCTGGTGCTGTTCCGCAAACACGCCGCCCGCTACATCAGCCCCTACGGGTTGACCCCGACGCAGCGCGAGGACTTGCTCACCAGCCAAACCGCCGAGGACTTTGCCCGCCTACTGGATGAACTCGCCTTGCAACCCGCAATGGCTTAACTCAAAGAGGAGAATTATGGACGTTCGCAATCTATTCATTCGCTTGGGAAAAACTGTTTTCTTCTGGGGCTTCCTGCAGATCGCCCTCATTGGCGCAGCTTACTTCGGCGCCGCTCCCAGCAGCTGGCACGCCTGGAGCGGCATGCTGATGCTGCTCATGCTGGTGGTCATGCTGATCCTGGCCCTGGTTGGCAAGTTGGGCGGGCGCATCATTGGCCTAACGCTGCTGGCGCTGGTCATGCTTGGCATGCAAGGCTACATCCGCGCCGACTCCATTCCAGCGATTGCCAAGGCTTTGCATCCTATCTTCGGCATTGGTGTCATGTTCCTCGGCCAGTCGCTGGCGAAACGCGCCGCGGCTGCCAGCTAGCTCTCAAACACAACAAAAAAAGCCCGCCAAATGGCGGGCTTTTTTATATTTACAGGCATTCAGTCTAATACTCTATTACTAGAGTATTTGACTATGCAGCCGCAGCAGCCGCTTTGCGCTCCAACCCACGGCGGATGAACCACTTGGTGATCTCAGCTGCGATCGCAGGCAGCACGGCCAGCGGCAGCACGATCTCCCATTGCAGCCAGGTCAGCGAAGTGGTGTCGAACACTCCCTGGAAGGGCGGAAAGAACACCACCACCAGCAGCAGCACAGTCGAGATCATTACGGCCACATTCATGTTCTTGTTGGAGAACAGGCCACCATGGAACATGGAGAAGTGCTCCGAGCGGGCGGTATAAGCCCGCACCAGCTCAGACAGGCCCAACGTCATAAACGCCATTGTAGATGCGGTCAGGTTCTCAACCCCGCTGGACGGGAACATTTGCAGCCCCAGGATGTAGGCCGCCAGCGTGGCCGCGGTCTTCACCACGGTTTGAATGGCAATGCCGATGCGCATCTCGCCGTCAATGATCGGCTCATCCTTACGGCGCGGCGGCAGCTTCATGATGTCCGGGTCGCCCTTCTCGGTGCCCAGGGCCAGCGCCGGGGCGCCGTCCGTCAGCAGATTGAGCCACAGCAGCTGGATCGGCGCCAGCGGCGAGGGCAGTCCCATCATGATCGCCGTGAAGATGATCATAATCTCGGCGGTGTTGCACGACAGCAGGAAGAACACAAACTTACGGATATTGCTATAGATGACGCGGCCCTGCTCCACTGCCGAGACAATGCTGGAGTAGTTGTCATCCGTCAGCACCATGTCAGCCGTTTCCTTGGCCACATCCGTGCCGGTGATGCCCATCGCCACACCAATGTCAGCCTGCTTGAGCGCCGGCGCGTCGTTCACCCCGTCGCCGGTCATTGCCACGATGTTGCCGTTGGCGCGCAGTGCCTTGACGATGCGCACTTTGTGCTCCGGAGACACGCGGGCGAACACGCTGGTGTGCTTGATCTCTTCCTGCAGTTGCTCGTCGCTCATGTCGTTCAGTTCGGCGCCTGGGATGACTTTGCTGTTGGCCTCATCCACCAGGCCGATCTGAATGGCGATCGCCCGCGCCGTCTGCGGATAGTCTCCCGTGATCATTACCGTGCGGATGCCGGCGCTGCGCGCCTTCGCCAGCGCGTCCTTCACTTCCGGGCGCGGAGGGTCGATCATGCCCAGCAGGCCTACGAACACCAGGTCCTGCTCCACAAGCTCAGGTGTCAGTTTGTCAGGCACATCCTTGCTGATGCGGTAGGCCACAGCGATCACGCGCAGCGCATCTTGCGCCATCTGGTCATTGGCCTCCAGGATCCGCGTCCGCATGTTGTCGTTCAGCGGCGCAATCGCGTCGTCGATCGTCTGGTATTGCTTGCACAGTTCCAGCACCACGTCGGGCGCGCCTTTCACCGCCACCACATGCCAACCCTTATGTTCGTGCCCCTCATGGAAAGGCGAGAGGTCCGCGGTCAGCGGGTCGGCCACCTGGTGAATGGTGGTCATACGTTTGCGGTCCGAATCAAACGGAATTTCCTGCACGCGCGGGTAGCGCTTGGTCAATTCGCCATAGGCAGCGTCGGCCTTGGCCGCCGCCACCAGCATGGCCGCCTCGGTCGGGTCACCCACAACGCGGGTACCTGTCTCGGCGCTCGATTCCAAAATGGCGTCGTTGTTCAGGGCGCCCAGCCACAGCGCGCTGAACACGCCGTGGTGCTTGTCCAGGTCAAATGAATTGCCATCCAGGGTGAATTCGCCTTGCGGGTGGTAGCCGGTGCCCGAGATCTCGACCCGGCGGCCGTCCACCCACACGCTCGTCACAGTCATGGCGTTCTGGGTCAGCGTACCGGTCTTGTCCGATCCGATCACTGTGGCCGAGCCCAGCGTCTCCACCGAAGACAGACGGCGGATCAGCGCATTGCGCTTGATCATCTCGCGCATACCCAGCGCCAGGCTGATGGTCACAACCGCCGGCAGGCCCTCGGGCACCGCCGCGATTGCCAGCGTCACGGCCACTTCAAACATGTGCAGGGCTTCCTGCCCGCGCAAAATGCCGACGCCGAACACCAGCGCACAGATCACCAGCGCAGCCCAGCCCAGCCAGCGCCCTAGCTCTTCCAGGCGGCGCTGCAGCGGGGTTGGCTCATGGTGCACCGATTGCAACATCTCGGCGATCAAGCCGACCTGGGTGCGCATGCCGGTGTTGACCACAATGCCGCTGCCGCGGCCATACGACACCAGCGTACCCATAAAGGTGGTATTCACGCGGTCACCCAGGCCCACATCGTCCTTCTCCAGGCGGCCGGCGCTCTTCTCCACCGGCACTGATTCTCCGGTCAGGGCGGCTTCTTCAATGCGCAGATTGATCGCTTCGATCAGGCGCACATCCGCCGGAATATAGTTACCAGCTTCCAGGAATACTACATCGCCCGGCACCACCTCGTAGGACGGCACGTCCACCCGGCGGCCGTCGCGCAGCACATGCGCCTCTGGCGAAGCCAGCTGGCGCAGTGCTGCCAGCGCCTGCTCGGCGCGGCGCTCCTGCACAATGCCGAAGCCGGCGTTGAGCACCACAATTGCCATCACGGCCCCGGCTTCCACCCACTCGCCCAAAATGGCCGAGATGATGACCGCCGCGAACAGCAGGTACACAACAAAGTTGTTGAGCTGCTCCCACAATAGGGTGATGAACTTCTTGGGCGGCGCTTCTTCCAGCCGGTTGGGGCCGTACTTCTCCAGTCGCGCTTTCGCCTCTGCCGAGCTGAGACCCTGCTCGCGAGAGGTGCCCAGGCGCTCGGCCACTTCTGTGTGGCCCAGCTTGTGCCAGGGTTCTTCAATTTGTGCCTGTCGGTTAACAGGTAAAGACGTAGGTGCCACTAGCGATTCCTCCTTTAGGAACACTTGCGGTAACTAAATAAACTTCGTAAGCAGGCTTTTGGTCCGGGTATGCCCGGTGGGGAAAATTGCGACCCAAACAGGTCGCGGGCCAACTGCAATGGATTTTATTATAGCGATTCTTGTTTCGGCTGCAAAGTCCCCAGAAAGCCGAAGTGTATAATCCCCTAAAATTCATATACTTTTCACATTGGAGAGCGTGCATGGCCTACAGCATCATCCAGGTTCCTTCCGGGGGCGCAAAGATTTCCATTAACAATGGTGTCCTCAACGTACCCGATAACCCGATCATTCCCTTCATCGAAGGTGACGGCACCGGCCGCGATATCTGGCGCGCCAGCGTACGCGTGCTGGATGCCGCTGTGGAGAAAGCCTACGGCGGGGCACGCACGCTGCACTGGATGGAAGTCTACGCCGGAGAGAAAGCCTTCAACCAGTTCCAGAGCTGGCTACCTGAGGAGACTCTGCAGGCCTTCCGCGAGTTCCTGGTGGGCATCAAAGGCCCGCTCACCACGCCCATCGGCGGCGGTATGCGCTCGCTCAATGTAGCCCTGCGCAAGGAGCTGGACCTCTACGTCTGCCTGCGCCCGGTGCGCTGGTTCGAGGGCGTGCCCTCGCCGGTCAAGCGTCCGCAAGACGTCGACATGGTCGTCTTCCGCGAGAACACGGAGGATATCTACACCGGCATCGAGTTCGAGAACGGCTCCGAGGACAACAAGAAGTTCAAAGACGTCTTCCAACAGGCCTTCCCCAAGGAATTTGCCAAGATCCGCTTCCCCAACACTGCGGGCATCGGCCTCAAGCCCGTCTCCGTGGAAGGCACCGAGCGCCTGGTGCGCGCCGCCATCCGCTGGGCGTTGGACAACAAGCGCAAGAATGTAACTCTTGTGCACAAGGGCAACATCATGAAGTTCACCGAAGGCGCCTTCCGCAACTGGGGTTACGACCTGGCCGAGCGCGAATTTGGCGACCATGTATACACTTGGCAGACCTGGGAGAAGACCAAGGCCGATAAGGGCGAGGAAGCCGCCAACGCCGAGCAGGACGCCGCCCTCAAGGCCGGCAAGCTGCTCATCAAAGATGTCATCGCAGATATCGTCTTCCAGCAAACCATCACGCGCGCCACTGACTTTGACGTACTCGCCACTATGAACCTGAACGGCGACTATCTTTCCGACGCGCTGGCAGCCCAGGTCGGCGGCATCGGCATCGCGCCGGGCGGCAATATCAACTACGCCACCGGCCACGCCGTCTTCGAGGCTACCCATGGCACCGCGCCCAAATACGCCGACAAGGACATGGTGAACCCGGGCTCGGTCATCCTCTCCGGCGAGATGATGCTGCGCTACATGGGCTGGGGTGAAGCCGCCGACCTCATCATCAAGGGCATCGAGGGTGCTATCGCCGCCAAGACCGTCACCTACGACTTCCATCGCCTGATGGAAGGCGCCACGAAGCTGAGCACTTCAGCCTTCGGCGACGCGGTCATCGCACACATGTAAGACCACAGAACGGGCGAAAATTCGCCCGTTCTGCTTTTAAGCATTGTCATTGCGAGGAGCAACGGGGCGAGCCCCGCTCTGGCGAGCCGCTTGTTGCGACGTGGCAATCTGGTTTTTGTCTTATGCTCTTTGTGGTTAAAGTTAAGCGCTATGGCGAAACAACCTATCCCCGCACCCGTTCTCACCACCGTGCCTGCCAACCGTGCATCCTGGGATGACTTGATGGCGGTGCTGGGTCCGGCGCGCTGTCATGGCAAGTTTTGCTTCTGCCAGCGCTTCAAAGTGCGCGACCGCGGCTGGTTCACCGTAGACGAAGAGCAACTCGCCCGCAACCTGCGCACGCAGACCAACTGCGGCAAACCATCCGCCAGGCAGACCAGCGGCCTGGTCGCCTACCTGGATGGCGAGCCGGTCGGCTGGTGCGCAGTCGCTCCACGCCTCGACCATCCCAACTTGGTACTCAACCGCATGCTCTCCACCGGCCGCGACGAAGACCTCGCCGACCCCGGCGTTTGGGCCGCCACCTGCTTCATCATCCGCAAGGGCTACCGCGGCCGCGGTTTCACCTATGAACTCGCCCGCGCCGCGGTCGAGTTTGCCCGTCGCCGCGGCGCCACCGCCCTCGAGGGCTATTCGATGATCACGCATCCGGGCCAGACCATCACCTGGGGCGAGTTGCACGTTGGCAGCTACAATATCTTCGTTGCCGCTGGCTTCAAACCCGCCAGCCAGCCTAGCAAACGCCGCGTCGTTATGCGCATTGACTTCTGATATGGCCAAAGACCAAACCCCCATCGCCGCAGACGCACTCACCATCCTGCCCGCCAATAAAGCGCGCTGGGAGGATTTGCTGGCCATCTTCGGCCAGCGCGGCCAGACCGCTCACTGCATGTGCCAGCATTACAAGGTACGCGCCAGCGATTGGTGGGAACTACCCCGCGAGGTGCGCCCGCATATGCTGCGCGAGCAGACCCAGTGTGACCATCCCCGCGCTCGCTACACCAGCGGCCTCGTCGCCTACCTGGATGACGAGCCGGTCGGCTGGTGCGCCGTGGAGCCGCGCCCGGCCTACCTGCGCTATCTCGACAAGACCACGCCCTGGGAGGGCCGCGACGAAGATCCCGCCGATGATGGCGTGTGGGCGGTGGCCTGCTTCGTGGTGCGCATCGGCTACCGCGGCCGCCGTATCACCTACGCGCTGGCCCAGGCCGCCGTTGAGCACGCCCGCGCTCGCGGCGCCCGCGCCCTCGAGGGCTACCCGTTGCTGCCCAAGCCTGGCCAGACCATCAGCTGGGGCGAGATGAACGTCGGCAGCCGCGGCGCCTTTGAGTCCGCCGGCATGCAGCTCGTCCATCACCCCTTCCCCCGCCGCGCTGTCATGCGCATCGATTTCAAGTAGCCCGCAACACTATTTCTTCGCCCCCACGCAGCACATTACTGAGAACGTCACTCGGGCCGCGGCCGTAAGGGCGCAGCATGCTGCACCCTCGTCGTTCCGTCATTGCGAAGAGCAAGGCGCGCCCGCTTCTGGCGAACTGCGTTTGCGCATCAGGGTCGATGTTTGCATTTTATCTGCGTGCATCTGCGTTCATCTGCAGCAGAATTTTCTTTCATCCGATGATTAAACACTCCTCGCGCGTGCAAAACAGCACGCATGCCGCGCGGTGCTATAATGCCTTTTAACATCCGCGGAGATTGGTTTTCAAAGGAGTTGTACGTGGCTGCCCCCAGCACACCGCTCAAAAATACCGTAAAGGGATACGCAACCTACATGGGGCGCGAAGGGCATTATGCTTTCCTCCTTCACCGCCTCACCGGTCTGGGTGTCCTGCTCTTCCTCACCATTCACATCTTGGATACTGCCACCGTCTACTTCTACCCCTCGCTCTATGAGCACGCCATCGAGCTCTACCGCGCCACCCCCTTCATGCTGGGCGAGATCGGCCTGCTCTTCGCCGTCATCTATCACGGCGTCAACGGCCTGCGCATCGCCGTAACCGACATGTGGATGCCTAAGCGCTGGGCCATCGAGAAGCAGCGCCAGGCTGTGCGCATCACCCTCGTGGTAGCCATCCTGCTGTGGGCGCCAGGCGCCCTGGTCATGTTCTACAACATGCTCCTGCACAACTTCCATATCGACCTGCTCACCTTCCTGCCCTTCGGTAAATAACCATGGCCACCAAGATCAAACCCAACTTTGAAACCACCGCTTGGCGCTTCATGCGCTACAGCGGCATTCTGCTCATCCCCCTGGCTTGGTTCCATGTCTACCTGCAAGACGTCATCGTCGGCGTGCATGCCATTGATATTGATTACGTCGCCGTGCGCCTGGCCGACACCGGCTGGGTGATCTACAACTTCCTGCTGCTGGGCTTCGCCTTTGCCCACGGCATGTACGGCCTGCGCCAGGTCATGTACGACCTTGTGCACAAAGAAAGCACTCGCCGCATCCTCAGCATCCTCATGCTCATCTTCTGGCTGGTGGTCACCGCCATCGGCGCCACCGCCCTAGCCATGGGCGCTCGCCCGGAACTGGTTCAATAGAGACTATGACGCAAACTCACCAACATGAAGTCATCATCGTAGGCGCGGGTGGCGCCGGCCTTATGGCCGCCCTCTACGCCTCGCGCAGCGCGGACACCGCCGTACTCAGCAAGCTCTACCCCACCCGCTCCCACACCGGGGCCGCCCAGGGCGGCATCGGCGCCGCCCTCGGCAACCTCGAGCCCGACAAGGTGGAGTGGCACAGCTTCGACACTGTCAAAGGCAGCGACTACCTGGGCGACCAGGACGCCATTGATTACATGTGCGCTCAGGCGCCCGAAGTGGTCTATGAGCTCGAGCATATGGGTCTGCCCTTCTCGCGCAACCCGGATGGCACCATTGCCCAGCGCCGCTTTGGCGGCCACACCAACAATGAAACCAGGCAGCCCGTGCTGCGCTCCTGCTACGCCGCAGACCGCACCGGCCACATGATCCTGCAAACGCTGTACCAGAACTGCATCAAGAACAAGGTGCACTTCTACGATGAGTTCCATGTTCTCGACCTACTGATGAAGGACGGCGTGGCCAACGGCGTGGTCGCCGTTGAGCTCGCCACCGGCGAGTTGCACGTTTTCCACGCCAAGTCGATCGTCTTCGCCACCGGCGGCCACGGCCGTATTTGGGAGCTAACCTCCAACGCCTATGCCTACACCGGCGACGGCGTCGCCATCACCCTGCGCCGCGGCCTGCCCGCCCAGGATCTGGAGTTCTTCCAGTTCCACCCCACTGGCATCCTCAAGCTCGGCATCCTCATCACCGAGGGTGTGCGCGGCGAGGGCGGCATCCTCATCAATGGCAAGGGTGAACGCTTCATGGAGCGCTACGCCCCCACCGTGAAGGACCTCGCCTCGCGTGATGTGGTCAGCCGCTCGATCTATCTCGAAATTCGTGACGGCAATGGCATCAAGGGCGACCGCTACGTTCACCTGGACATGCGTCCTGAAGTCGTCAACCACTATGCCGAGCTCGACGGACGCAAGCTGCCAGACGGCACGCCCTACCGCGTCACCGGTGAGCAGTTGCTCTCCAAAGTGCCTGACATTGTGGATTTTTGCCGAACCTACCTGGGCATTGACCCCATCAAAGAACCCATGCCCATCCAGCCCACGGCGCACTACGCCATGGGCGGCATCCCCACCAATATGCACGGCCAGGCCCTCAGCGACGCCAAGGGCACCATCGTGCCCGGCCTCTTCGCCGCTGGCGAAGTGGCCTGCGTCTCCGTGCACGGCGCCAACCGCCTCGGCACCAACTCCCTCCTTGACCTCGTGGTCTTCGGCAAGGAAGCCGGCAAGATGGCCGCCGAATACGCCAAGAGCGCTGACTACAAGCCGCTCGAAGCTAATCCCACCGACTTCACCCGAGAGCAGCTTGACCGCATCCTCGGCAAGAGCGGCGGCGAGAAGGTTGTCACCCTCGGCGAAGAGATGAAGACCAAGATGATGGATGACGTCGGCGTCTTCCGCACGGCCGATGGTATGGCCAGCGCCATCGAGAAGATACGCGAACTGCGCCAGCGTTATAAGAACGTCGGCGTGGACGACCACGGCAAGCGTTTCAATACTGACCTGCTCAACGCCTGGGAGCTGGGCTGCCTGCTGGATGTAGCCCTGGCCACCGCTGTTTCGGCCCACGCCCGCCCGGAGAGCCGCGGCGCCCACGCCCGCGAGGACTTCCCTCAGCGCAATGACGCTGAGTGGCTGAAGCACACTCTGGCCTGGATGGACGGCGACAACGTGCGTTTGGAGTACAAGCCGGTCACCATCACCAAACACCAGCCGAAAGAACGCGTCTACTAAACCGGGAGCGCCATGCTTGTCTATCTGAAAATTTACCGCTACAACCCCGAGGCTGGCCGCAATGTGCCCAGCTTCGACACCTACAACATCGAGGCCGAGCCGACCGACCGCGTGCTGGACCTGCTGGAGCATGTCAAAGGCAATGTAGACGGCACCATCTCCTTCCGCCGCTCGTGCGCCCACGGTGTGTGCGGCTCGGATGCGATGCGCATCAACGGCCGCAACATGCTGGCTTGCAAAGCTCTGGTCAAGGACGTGGGCACCGAGATCACCATCGAGCCCATTCTTGGCCTGCCGGTGCTCAAGGACATGATCGTGGATATGGAGCCGTTCTTCAACAGCTACAAATCCCTCATGCCCTTCCTCATCAATGAGGATGCGCCGGCCGATGGCAAAGAGCGCCGCCAGACGCCGCAACAGCTCGACCGCTTCGAAGACACCACCAAGTGCATCCTGTGCGCGGCCTGCACCACCTCCTGCCCGGTCTTCTGGTCGGATGAGCAGTACGTAGGCCCGGCCACCATCGTGAATGCGCACCGCTTTATCTTCGACAGCCGCGACCAGGCGGCCAACAAGCGCCTCGAGATCCTGGCTGACCACGGCGGCGCCTTCCGCTGCCGCACCGCCTTCAACTGCACCGAGGCCTGCCCGCGTGAGATCCATGTCACCCAGGCCATCGCCGAGGTCAAGCAAGCCATCACCGCCGGCGGCGTAGAACACTAAGCCACCATGCCCTGAAAACAAAAGAGCCGCCCGGTTGGGCGGCTCTTTTTTGTTGCGTTATGCGCTCACGTCTTCCTGTTGCTTCTCGAGCTTGACGGGCTTGCCTTCTTTGAAGACGGTGCCCTCGCGCTTCTCGTCCACGTCCACCTCGATGGTGGTGCCGGGCTTGAATTTGCCGGCCAGCAACTCCTTGGAGAGCGGGCTCTCCACGAACTTCTGCAGCGCACGGTTGAGCGGGCGGGCGCCGAAGGCGGTGTCGTAGCCCTGGGTAGCCAGCCATTCGCGGGTGTCCTCGGTCAGTACGACCTGGATGCCCTTCTCGGCCAGGCGGTCTTGCACTTCCTTCATCTGCAGGTCGACGATCTGCTTCATGTCCTCCACCGACAGCGGCGAGAAGGTGATGATCTCGTCGATGCGGTTGATGAACTCCGGACGGAAGGTGTCTCGCAGGGCCTTCTGGATTTTCTGGCTGGAGGCGCGCTCCTCGTCGTTGCCGCTGTTCTGCAGGAAACCGAGCGAGCCGGACTTGCGCACGAACTCGGTGCCCAGGTTGCTGGTCATGATCAGCACCGTGTTGCGGAAATCGACCGTGCGGCCCTGGCCGTCGGTCAGGCGACCGTCGTCCAGGATCTGCAGCAGGGCGTTCCATACATCCGGGTGGGCCTTTTCGATTTCATCGAAAAGGATCACGCGGTAGGGGCGGCGGCGGATGGCCTCGGTCAGCTGGCCGCCTTCCTCGTAGCCGATGTAGCCCGGAGGGGCGCCGAACAGGCGCGCCGTGGTGTGCTGCTCGCGGTACTCGGACATGTCGATGCGCACCAGGGCGTCTTCGTCATCGAACATGAATTCGGCCAGCGCCTTGGCGAGCTCGGTCTTGCCGACGCCGGAGGGGCCGATGAAAATGAATGAGCCGATGGGGCGCTTGGGATCCTTGAGGCCCGAGCGGGCACGGCGAATGGCGTCAGAGATGGCGCTGATGGCTTCATCCTGGCCGATGATGCGCTCGTGCAAACGGGCTTCCATGTTGAGCAGCTTCTCGGCTTCGGTCTCCATCATTTGGCTGACCGGAATGCCGGTCCACTGGGCAACCACTTCGGCGATGTCGTTGATGTCAACGACTTCGTCGAGCTGGTGCTCGCTCTCCCACTTCTCGCGCTTGGCTTTGAAGTCGCCCTCGATGCGCAGACGCTCGGATTTCTTTTCGGCGGCGCGCTCGTAATTGCGTTCCACGCCGGCCTGCTCTTCTTCGGCCTGCAGGCGTTCGATCTCGGTCTTCATCGTCTTGAGCTCATCCGGCAGCGAGTAGAGCGCCACGCGCAGCTTGGCGGCCGCCTCGTCCATCAGATCGATGGCTTTGTCGGGCAGGCGGCGGTCGGGCACATAGCGGGCGGAGAGCTTGACGGCTTCCACCAGCGCATCGTCGGCGAAGCGCACGTTGTGGTGCGCCTCGTAGCGGTCACGCAGGCCCATCAGCATCTGGATGGTGTCATCCATCGAGGGCTCTTCGACATACACGGGCGCAAAGCGGCGCTCGAGGGCCGAGTCCTTCTCGATGTGCTTGTGGTATTCGTCGAGCGTGGTAGCGCCCACCGCGTGCAGCTCGCCGCGCGCCAGGGCCGGCTTGAGCATGTTGCTGGCGTCCATGGCGCCCTGGGCGGCGCCGGCGCCAACGACGGTGTGCAACTCGTCAATGAACAGGATGATCTCGCCTTCAGCGCGCTGGATCTCTTCCAGGGTGGCCTTAAGGCGCTCTTCGAACTCGCCGCGGAAGCGCGAGCCGGCAATCATGGCGCCCAGGTCGAGCGAGAGCACCTTCTTACCCGAAAGAATTTCGGGAACATCGTTGGTGGCGATCTTTTGCGCCAGGCCTTCGACGATGGCGGTCTTGCCGACGCCGGCCTCACCGATGAGGACGGGGTTGTTCTTGCTCCGGCGCGAGAGGATCTGGATCACGCGCAGGATCTCGCTGTCACGGCCGATGACCGGGTCCAGCTTGCCCTCGCGGGCGGCCTGGGTGAGGTCACGCGAGTATTTCTCCAGCGTGCGGTAGCGCGTCTCGGCCTGCGGGTCAGTGACGCGCTGGCCGCCGCGCAGCTGCTGCACCGCGTCAAACACACGCTCGCGCGTGATGCCGGCGCCTTCCAGCAGGCGGGCGGCCGGGGTGCTGCGCTCGTTGAGGATGGCGAGGAAAATGTGCTCGGTGGAGATGTATTCGTCTTTGAGGCGGTTGGCCTCCTCATTGGCGATGTCTACGATGCGCTTGACGCGCGGGGTGATGAAGATCTGCCCGGCGCCGCCGCCAAAGATGTTGGCCTTGGGGCTGGTGCGCAAAACGTAGTCCAAACGCTCTTTGAGCGAATTGGCATCCACCTTGAGGATGTCCAACAGCTGGCCGATGACGCCCTCAGGCTGCTCGATCAGGGCCAGCAGTATGTGCTCGGTGTCAATCTGGTTGTGCCCGTAGCGCTGGATGATCTCAGCCGCCCGCTGGGCAGCCTCCTGGGCACGTTCGGTAAATCGGTCAAATCGCATCATTGTGGGTTCCTACCTAACTGCCGCCCGCAGGCGACAATCGCATTGAAAGTCAAAAATCGCCCCGTAGGGGATGCGAAGATTATATAGGGGCGGGCAAGCGGCTGTCGTAGAAACGCGTAAGAGAATTGTTGGATTCTTATACGTGGCGGCTGGGGCCGCCCCATATGAGGAGTTTGGTGAGAAACATGTAGTTGTAGCGGCTGGGGGAGCGGTTCACTACAACTTGACAGGGATTTAGGTAAAAGTTTGCACCTGGAGATGCTCCAAGTTAATACTTTTACAGGGAAAGTTTTAACTTTTAACTTCCCGACGAATTGGTTAAAACTTGACACTTTGCGGCATTTTGTCCACACGACGGTGGAATTATGAGAATGACCTATTCCCGGGGGACTGGTTAGGTCATTCTCATCAAGGTTGCTTGACAGCAAGGCACCTGGGCGGGCTGTGCGAGGGCTATCAGGGCGCGTGGGAACGAGGGCTACGGGTTTGGCCATGCGGCCTGTTATGCCATGGGAAGCGACGAACGGGGCGGATTGGCGGGCGGTGTCAAGGGATGCGATTAGCCCCTTCCATCGGACTTTGAAATACAGTTTTTTAAATAACGCCAAGGAACTTAAGCAGTATCGAGGCAAGTATTGTGCCGAGCACTGTAACTACAAGATTTACTATTGGGTTATCTCTAAGTTCACCGCGCAAAGCCATGCGCAACATAACTCCGACTGACGAATCCCGAAATCGAATATGCAAACCTTGTGGGCTCGAGAGATAACCGTAGAGTCCTGCCAAAAAGATAAATATTATGAATAGGTCTACGAAGAACAAGGCTGGGTTTTTAAACATCTGGACGAATAGCAATTTGCCATCACTGAACAAAGACATGACTTCAGCCATGAGTCCGAGAGCAAACACTAAGCCGGAAAATGCAGAGAAACTCCCCTTACTTCTTTCACTTAGATACTCGTAAAAGAAAGCCAATAAGGAAAAAGTCCTTCCGGGATCCGGTGACTGCACATATATCTCTGTTGGTTGGCTATGGCCACTTGGAAATGTGTCATCAACAAAGTATGTTTCTTTGGATATGTTTACAAATAGAACCTTTATAAGTTCTTTGCTTTTAGCATTAGTTGCTTCAAGAATTATTGACGGGTAGTTACGTTCCCTGTTAAAAAACGTTTCCAAAGAAATATAATCTTTTTCTTTAGCAGGTATTAAATTACGCGGAAGCCGAATCCTTATAACCGAAAACCCTGCGTTTCTAAACATTGTTGCAAATTCATTTAAAAATGCTTTGTCCCAATATCTTGAACCCCCAATTGATTTGCGCTTACTGAACATTGCACCCTCTAGGAACTGTTTTTATGAATCCTAAATATACGCTATTAGGAATGTGCCGGGTAACTGAGTGACTTCAGCTACAGATAGCCGTTTTAGTGCCAGTAATACTTCCTATTGACAATACTGTATTACACACAGTATAATTCCTCACATGGTAACCAAAGAGGAATACCCCTCCCTGCTGGAAACGCTCATCGGCGAGCTGCGCCGGGGCGCCCTGGGCCTTGCCGTGCTCAGCCAGCTCGCCCAACCCCAATACGGCTACTCGCTCAAGCAGCAGCTCGCCGCCCAGGGCATGGATATCCCCGAGGGTACGCTCTACCCGCTGCTGCGCCGCCTGGAGGCCCAGGGCCTGTTGGAGAGCGAATGGCGGGTGGTGGATGAGGCGCGGCCGCGCCGCTACTACCGCATCAGCCCCCAGGGCAAGCAGGCGCTTGCCGACCTTACCCATGAATGGCAGGCAATGAGCGCCGCACTGGCCGGCCTGCTGAACGGAGAATCGAAATGACCGATACCCTGATCGACCGCTACATCCACGAGGTAGGCGCCCACTTGCCCGCCAAAACCCGCGCCGACGTGACCCTGGAGCTGCGCAGCACCCTGCAGGACGCCCTGGCCGAGCGCGGCCTCGACGCTGGCAAGCCGGAGCACGCCGAGGGCGTGGCGGCCCTGCTGCGCGAGTATGGCGAGCCGGAGCAGTTCGCCGCCCGCTACCAGCCTGAGCGCTACCTCATCAGCCCGGCGGCCTTCCCGGCCTTCCGCCTCAGCTACGCCATCGCCGCCATCGTGGTCACCATCGTGCACCTCATCGGCCTGGCGCTGCAGATCAACCGCGGCGGCTTCAGCTTCGAATGGTGGGGCGGCTTCATGGCCAACTATGTCGACGCCATGCTGCTCAACCTCGGCGTCGTGGCCTTCGTCTTCTATCTACTCGAAGGCTTCAAGATCATCAAGCCGGCCAAGCCGAATCTGGACTGGGACCCGCACAAGCTGCCCGCCATTCAGGATCCCAACCGCATCAACCGCACCGAGGAGCTGGTGGGCATGTTCTTCACCGTCGCCGCCCTGCTGGTGTTCAACTTCGCGCCGGAGTGGATCGGCATCATGGGTTGGGGCGACGGCGCGCCGGGCATCTTCCCCGTGCTGGCCGAGAGCTTCCTGGCCTATGTGCCCTGGCTCAGCGCGCTGTGGCTGGCTGAGCTGGCGCTCAAGGTGCTGGTCTACCGCCGCGGCCGCTGGACGCTTATTCTGCGCGGCGCGGAGTTCGTGCTGCAGCTGGCCGGCATCTTCGTGGTCTACACCATCCTGCAGAACGCCGAGATCGTCAACATCCCGGTGGTGGACAGCCTGGTCAAGTTCGGCCTTTCGGTGGCCGTGGCCATCATGGTGATCGAAGCCGCCAAGCAGCTGTTCGTGCTGCTGCGCGGTGAGCAGCCTGCGCTCAGCCTTGAGCGTATGATCGAGAAAATTAAATAGAAAGCGCCCGCAGAATGCGAAGTGCGCAAAGAGAGAACATGAACGAAACCCTTATCGACCGTTATGTGCAAGCCGTAGGCCGCCGTCTGCCCGCCAAGACGCGTGTAGACGTGCAGCTGGAGCTGCGCACCGCCCTGCAAGACGCCGCCGAAGCCCGCGGCCTGAACCCCGCCGCCGAGGCGGACCAGGCCGGCATCATCGCCCTGCTCAAAGAATACGGCCCGCCGGAGGCGATGGCGGCCAGCTACGGCGCGGGCAACTCGCTCATCCATCCGCAGGTCATGCCCGCCTACCGCCGCGTGCTCACCATCAGCGGCGGCATCATCACCTTCATCCACCTGGTGGGGCTGGTGCTGGTGCTTGGCAACACCGGCTTTGACTTCAGCATTGGCGACATCATCGGCAACTACGTCAAAGTGTTGCTGATGAGCTTCGGCGCCATCACCCTGGTCTTCGCCGTCATTGACCGCAACCTGCCCGACCTGCAGGTCAAAGAGCCCGAGTGGGACCCGGCCACGTTGCCGGCCCTGCTGCCGGCCCGTGACCGGCTGGACTATGCCGAAACCATCGCCGAGCTGATCATCCTGGTGGCCGTGCTGGGCGCCTTTACCAGCCTGCCGTGGGATATCCGCCTGCCCAGCGGTGGCAGCTGGGCGCTGATCCACGATGCGCTCACCATGCTCACTGGCTTGCTACCCTGGTTCATCGGCTTGGGCGCGATCGATGTGCTCATCAATGGAATCAAGCTGCTGCAGGGCCGCTGGACGCGGCTCACGCGGATAGCCACTGTAGTGCACAGCCTGGCCGGCGTGGCGCTGCTGGGCTACGCCAGCGGGCAGATCATCCGCATCCTGCAGCCCGGCCCGTGGGATGACCGCGTCTTCGCCAGCATCGCCTGGACGATGGTGGTGATCATTGTCATCGTGCTGGGCACGGCCGCCAACGAGGTGCGCAAGCTGCTGCTGCCCAAGCCCACGCCTGAGGAGGCGCTGGGCCTACCCAAGCTACGGCAATAGCGCCAGCCCAAAGCTCCCTCGGAACACAGTTCCCAGGGAGCTTTTTTATCCTTTGCCCCATCGCCTAAAGGCGTAGTATCCGCCTAAAGGCGTAGTATCCGCCTAAAGGCGTAGTATCCGCCTAAAGGCGTAGTATCCTTAAAGGGCGCCGGTTCAGGCGCAAAGACCCCTATGGAGCGTGTGAATGGATATTCGTGGAAAGAATGCCCTTGTCTTGGGTGGTTTTGGGCTGGTGGGCAACGCCGTGTGCCGGGAGCTGTTGGCGCACGAGCCTGCCCGGTTGGTAGTGGCATCTCTCAAGAGATCCGAATCAGATCAGGCCATCGCAGAGCTGAAAGCAGCTTTCCCGAATAGTAAAACCAAGTTCCTCTCCGCCTGGGGAGACATTTTTGTGCGCACCGAGTGGCAGGAGGCGGAGAACCCGCCCCGCAACGCCATCCTGGCCGACCCAGCCAAACGCAAAGTGCTCATCAACGACATCGTGGATGAGCTGAACGAAGACATCCTCAACGCATCCCTGCTGTACCAGATCATTACCGGCCGCGCCCCCGGCCTGGACGGCGAGCCGGCCCACATCGTGGTGGACGCGATCAATACTTCCACCGGCGTGGCCTATCAGAACATCTACGCGTATGCGCGCAAGCTGCAGAGCGAGATCGCCAAAGACAGCCCGGAAACCAACTGGCCGGACGAGATCGAGCAACTGCTGGCCTCGTTATATATTCCGCAGCTGGTGCGCCACATCCAGATCATGCACGAGGCGATGCTGCAGGCCGGCACCCAGGCTTACGTCAAGGTGGGCACCAGCGGCACCGGCGGCATGGGCCTCAATATTCCGTATACGCACGGCGAAGAGAAGCCCTCGCGGGTGCTGATGTCCAAAGCGGCGCTGGCCGGCGCGCAATCGCTACTCACGTTCCTGATGGCGCGCACGCCCGGCGGCCCCACGGTGGTCAAGGAGTTCAAGCCGACGGCGCTGATCGCGTGGAAAGAGATCGGCTACGGCAAGATCAGCCGCGGCGGCAAAGACTTCATGCTGTACGACTGCCCGCCGGAGCAGGCCTTGCCGCTTAACGCGGCCAACCTGGCGCCCAGCGGCGAATTTGGCGCGGCGACGGGCGAAGCCATGCATGCCGTCTACATCAACACCGGCGAGAACGGCTTGTTCGCGGCCGGCGACTTCGCCGCCATCACCTCATATGGGCAGATGGAATTCGTGACGCCGGAGGAGATCGCCTTCAATGTGGTGCGCGAGATCATGGGCGGCAACACGGGGCGCGACATTGTGGCCGCGCTGGACAGCGCGGTGATGGGGCCCAGCTTCCGGGCCGGTACGCTGCGCGATTCGGCGCTGCGGCGCCTGCGCGAGCTGAGCGAGCAGCATGGCGAGTCAGTAGCGTTCGAGATCCTTGGCCCGCCGCGCATGTCCAAGCTGATGTTCGAGGCATTTTTATTGAAGCAGGAGTACGGCAACAAGATGAGCAACGCGCTGGCGGACACACCGGCACAGATGGCGGCCAAGCTGGAGGCGCGCATCGGCAGCGATGCCAAGCTGCGCCAGGAGATCATCTCGGTGGGGCTGCCGATCCTGCTATCAGACGGCACGCGCATTCTGCGCGGGCCGGTGGTGAAGTCTGAGAACGCCTTCAACGGCTGGGTGGACCTGACGGTGGAGAACATGGCGCAGTGGCAGCAACGCCTGCAAGGCATCCGCGCCATGGTGAAGGAGCAGCTGGATGGCAATGACTCCTCCTCGCGCTATGACCGGTCCTATTCCTCGGTGCGCGAGTGGGTGGACGATGACCGCTTCGAGATCGGCGAGATGGCCGGCTGGGTGGCGATCAACGAGGACGAAGGACGGCGCGGCAAACAGTAGATGAGCAAATGCTCATCACGAAGCGCAGTAAGAAAACAAACCATTCGTTGCTCTTTGTAACAAAGAGCAACGAAGGAGAAAATAATGGCAACGCAAACAGCAGTCTTTGGCGGCGGGTGTTTTTGGTGCACGGAGGCCGCGCTCAAGATCCTCAAGGGTGTGACGCGGATCGAGCCGGGCTACGCCGGCGGGCCGGCGGACGCCAAGGCGCCAACGTACGAGCAGGTGTGTACCGGGCGCACGGGCTTCGCCGAGGTGGTGCGAGTGGAATACGACCCGGCGGTGGCGAGCTACGGCGACCTGCTGACGGCGTTCTTTGCGACGCATGACCCGACGACGTTGAACCGCCAGGGCAACGATATCGGCACCCAGTACCGCTCGGTGATCCTGTACGCCGATGAGGCGCAGAAGGCGGAGGCCGAAGCGTTCATCCGCGAGCATGCCGGCGAGTATGCGCAGCCGATCGTGACGGAGCTTGCGCCGCTGGGCGATTTCTTCGTAGCCGAGGAGTATCACCACAATTACTTCGAGCGCAACCCGTTCTCCGGCTATTGCATGGCGGTGATCCCGCCGAAGTTGAGCAAGCTGCGCAGTAGGTATGCGGAGTTGGTTAAGGGATAGGGAGTAAAGCGGGGCAAATTCATCCACGGATGAACACGGATAACGAGGGGCGGGTCTGAGACCCGCCCCTACGTTTTAATTCCTGTCATTGCTAGCAAGTGCCACTTTCACCCGGCATTATTCGGAACCTGAGCGGAGTGAGACAAGGAAACCTTTAGGTCGCTCTCAAACCAGCCAGCCTTTTCTTGACCTAAAGGATTCCTCGGCTGTAGTGATTGAGGGCGGGGCTGACTTCTAAAAGACCGCCTCGGAATGACATTTTGTCTGTGATTGCGAGCTACAGTTTGGCGGCAACAGACTGTGTGGATAGATTGCTTCGTCGGCGCTGTGCGTTATGCGCGGCAGCGCATCCCTCGCAAAATCACAAGTTTTCAGCAGGCTTTGTCTTGAAAACTGGCGTTCTGACTGCCCTTCGCTCAGGGCGACACGACTTTGAGATTTAGTGTTTGCCAGAAGATGTGAAATCACGCGGCAAATGCGCAGCATTTGCCCAAGGCTGGGTGCTTTTCCCGGCCTAATAGTCCCGCATGGCCCAGCCGGCGGTAGGTTCGTGCTCCCAGGGGTAGACAATGAAGGCGTCTGTGCTGGCAGCGAAGTAATCCGGGCGGGTGTTATCAAAAAGGTTGCGATGGGGGTTGAAGTGCAACACGCTGGTGAAGGGCATGCCGCCAGCAGCGGAGACGCGGTTCTTGACGGCGGTGCTGGTGCGGCCGGAACCCCAGACGTCATCGACCACAAGAATACGGCGGCCGCGCAGCAGTTCATCGTCTGGGAATTGCACAAATTTGGGAAAGACGAGCATTTTTTGGCGGGCAATTTCCATCTGGGCGGGGAAGTCCACTGCGGCGGTAAGGATCTCGGCCAGGCCCATGCGCTCGGCCAGCATGCCGCCGGGCACGATGCCACCGCGGGTGATGAGCAGCATGGCCTGGAACTCATGCTCGAACTGCTGCATGAGCAGGTTGATGAGATGTTGGACTTCTTCCCAGCTGACTAATTCTCGACGCACTGACAATCCCTCGCAAACATTATAGTGGCGCAGGCGGATTTACTTCGACGCGCCAGCCGGGCAATCGCAGACCGCGCACCAGCTCGGCAGGTTGCGGGCCGCGCAGCAGAATCTGCCAGCGGTACTCCTTGTTGACGCGGGCGTGGAAGCTGGGCGCCGGGCCGATGACATCGGTAGAGCCGCGGCCCTGGCGGGCGATCTGGGCGTGCAGTTCGGCGGCCAGGGCGCCAGCTTCCTGCTCAGCCTTGCGGGCATCGAGATGGCGGAACTCCAAACGTAGCAGTTGGGCAAAGGGTGGGTAGCGCAGCTGGCGGCGGTAGGCGCTCTCGGTTTCGTAGAAGCCAGCGTAATCATGCGCGGCGGCAGCCTGGATGGCGTAATGCTCAGGCTGGAAGGTTTGGAAGATGACGCGGCCGCCGAGCGCAGAGCGCCCGGCACGGCCGGCAACCTGAGTGAGGAGCTGGAAGACGCGTTCGGCGGCACGGTAGTGGGGCATCTGCAGGCCGACATCGGCGAGGACCACACCGACGAGAGTCACCTTGGGCAGATCCAAGCCCTTGGTGAGCATCTGCGTGCCGACCAGCACATCAGCCTGATGCTCAGCGAATTGATAGAGAATGCGCTGGTGAGCCCCTTTGGTGCGGGTACTGTCGCGATCCCAGCGTAGAGTGCGGGCGGTTGGTAGCAGGCGAGCCAATTCTTTCACGACGGATTCAGTGCCGGTGCCGTAGTGGCGGATATTTGCGCTCTGACAATTGGGGCAAGCCTGCGGAAGCGTGCGCTGGTAGCCGCACTGGTGGCATACGAGGTCGTGGGTGAGTTCGCTACTTCCGTGCTGGGTCAGCGGGGTTTCGCAATTGGGGCAGCGCATCACATGGCCGCAGTCACGGCAGAAGACGTAGGTGGCGCTGCCGCGGCGATTGAGGAACAAGATAGCCTGTTGGCCGCGCTGCAGCACTTGCTCCAGCTCGCTTTGCAAGCCGCGGCTGAAGATGGAACGGTTGCCCGCCTTGAGCTCGCGGCGCATGTCGACGATCTCGACCGGCGGCAGCGCGGGCGCTTTGTCGATGGCGCCGTGGGCCTGGACGCGCTCGGGCAGCTGCAACAACTGCCAGGCGCCGCTACGCGCCTGGGTGTAGCTGCCGACATCGGGCGTGGCGGAGCCGAGCAGTACCAGCGCGTTCGAAATTTTGCCAAGCTGCAAAGCGGCCGTGCGGGCGTGATAGTGCACATCTTGCTGGGCTTCGTAGTAGCTGTCATCATGCTCTTCGTCGAGCACGATGAGGCCGAGATTCTCGAGCGGGGCGAAGAGGGCGCTGCGTGGACCGACGACCACGCGCAGCTCACCGCGGCGGACGCGGCGCCAGGTGTCGTAGCGCTCGCCGTCGGAAAGCTCGGAGTGCAGCAGGCCGACCTGATTGCCGAAGCGAGCGAAGAAACGCTGGACGGTTTGGGGAGTCAACGCAATCTCCGGCACCAGCACGATTGCGGTGCGCCCGGCGGCGAGGGCGTGAGCCACGGCGCGCAGGTAGATCTCGGTCTTACCGGAGCTGGTGACGCCATGCAGCAGGATCGGCTCGGGGTCAGAGCTGGCGAGTGCGGCCTCGACGGCGCGCCAGGCGGCGTCTTGGGCGGGGGTGAGCTTGAGGGCCACATCCATCGCAGTTTGCAGGCCCACGAGCGGGTCACGCACCTGCTCAGCCTCGCCGAGCTCCACATAGCCGTGCTCCTCCAAATAGCGCAGATCCGCCAACTGGGCGCCGCTCTCGGCATACAGCCATTCAGCGGCAATGTGGCCGCGCTCGCGCTGCAGGACATCCAGCAAGGCGGCGCGGCGAGCCTGCACGGCTGCGGTTTTGCCGAGCTTGAGTTCAGGCGGTGGAGCGTGGAGCAGGCGTGCGGTGCGCACCAAGCGGGCCTTTTGACGCGGGAAAGGGATGACCGGCTGGGTGGCAATGAGGCCGCGGCCCTGCAGGGCGCGGATGGAGGCGCGCCAATTGCGGCGTGGCAATGCCTTATCGAGCTGACTGCCAGTGAGGGCGCCGCGTTTGACCAGCGTATCCAAAACCAGACGCTGTGCGGAGGTGAACTCGGCAGGGACGGGTATGGCGGTAAGGCTGTAGAGCACATCGGCGGTGCGGCCAATGCCGGGCGGGAGCATCAAAGCCACGCATGCCGCTACTGGGGCCAGGGTTGCATCGGCCAGTTGGCGGGCAAGCTCGAGTTGAGCGGCGGTCAGCACGGGATCGTCGTCGAGCAAGCTATCAATGGGGCGGGTTTCGGCCACCTCCGGCGTGTCCACACTGCGCAGCACGACACCCTGGACGATCAGTTTGCCAAACGGCGCCAGCACCAGATGGCCGGGGCGCAGGGTGTGCTCCAGCTCAGGCGGGACGTGATAGTGAAAGACGCCAGAAACTTTGGGAACGTTGACGGCTAGTTCAACATACTCAGGCATGCGTACGCCTTCGGCCTTGCCTAAGGCATGGGGCCAAAGTAGACCTGGTTCTGGAAGGCCAGAAAGACGAAGCGATTGGGCGAGATGGTGAACGCTGTGACCAAGCTAGATGGAAGCTCGTTCTGCGCGCGCAATTGGCGGGTCATGCTGAGGCGGGTGCTGAACTGATAGACCGACGGCACGATGGGATCGAGAAAGAACAGTGAAGGACCAGGCGGGTCGGTGAGGAAAAGTTGTGAGAAGTTGGCGCCTGCCACTGTGGGGCCGCTCTGCTGGCCCGGGCGCGTATCGCCAAATTCCAGCGGGTCGGTGCAGGTGGTGGGGTTGTCGAGATCATCACTGAAGACACAGGCCGCCACGCGGCCCGTCACATCCAGAATATAGAGGGTATCTCCATCCATCACGATGTCAACGGCCTGCTGCATACTGGGCACTTCTGCGCCGAAGAAGAAACGCGGCTCGCCCGTGAAGGAGCCGCCCTCGCCGAAGTAGACCCAGACCGCGTTGGTGACGGGGTCGAGAATATAGAGATTGTTGTTCTCTATGGCAATGGCGACCGGCTTACCCCAATGGCTATCCGGTTCATTGAGGACGGCGGCGGCGGGCGGCTCGCCGACGATGCAGTAAATGATGTTGCCATTGGCATCAATGGCGGCAAGGGTGGCGCCCAGGACGTGTGAGCCGGAGGGCAGGAGAGCCATATCCACCAAATTGCTGACAATGGTGCCAGCGTACGAGGCGGGCTCGCACGAGAAATCATTATCCAACTGGTAGCCGCTGGAGGTGAGAAAGGCACGCAATACTTTGCCTGTATTGGAATCCAGCATATAGAGGTCACGATTGTCGGCGACCATTTGGGTAATGTTGGTGGCGCGCGGCAGGTTGGTGAAGAGGGCGGGCTGAAGGTTCATGCGCTCGATGAAGTCAAGTTCATCCAGCGCGAGGCGGGCCTGGGACAGCAACTCGGCGGCGGCCTGAGCATCTTGCTCGTAGGCCGAGGCGCGCTCAGCGTAGTGCACGGCGACGATCCAGGCCTGGCGAATCTCGACCGGGTTCTCGCGGGCCTGGGCCAGGGCGGCGGCGCTTTGCGCCTGGGCCAGATAGTTTTCGTAGAGCTGGACACGCCCGAATTGCAAGTAGATGACCGAGACCAGGATGACCACCGCGAGGGGAACTGCAATGGCGATGATGGCGAGGGTTTGGCGCGGTAGATTGAAGACCGGTTCGTCTGGGAGCAGGCGGAGGAGGAAGCTGCGCAGGCCTGGCGAGACGCGTAGCCAAAATTGGCGGGCGCGAGTGGCAATTTCATCTATAAGCACCGAAAAACCGCTGGGCTCCTCGGGTTCGTGTTGCGTGGGCCAGTCAGTTTCTGGCAACTCAGCCTGAGCAGCCGAGCGCGGATAGGCGCCTGTCTCTTCAATATCAGGCTCAGGCAGCTGCTCCCAAGCCTCCAGGCGGGGCTCGGGGGCGGCGGGCGGCGCGGCGGGGGCAGCAGGAGCCGGAGCGACGCTGGCGGTTTGCGGGCGGGCGGCGGGCGGCGCGTCTTCAAAGCTGGTCATGAGGCTGAGGCGGCCAGTGCCAGGCTGGGCCATGAGCATGAGGGCGCGCAGGTGTGTGCCAGCCTCGCTGAGGAAGCGGCGGCGTAGGGTGGAAAGCTTCTGGCCGGCTACACTGGCGAGAGTCTTTTCATTCCAGCCGGTGGGGATGTCTGGCACGAGCAGCAGGCAATCGCCGGCGGTGATCTCGGTTTGGTAAAAACGAATTTCG
The DNA here is from genome assembly GCA_025808555.1 of Anaerolineales bacterium. Lineage (NCBI taxonomy): Bacteria > Bacillati > Chloroflexota > Anaerolineae > Anaerolineales > Anaerolineales bacterium. The sequence goes on from CP075526.1 coordinate 1,095,242, forward strand.
GTCTGACTGCCCATACCAAGGCCGCGGCCGGAGGCTGGGGCATCGTAAAAGTGCTGGATGGTGTTGTTGAGCACGAAGCCATGCTGAGCGCCAGCCTGAGCCAGGGTGACGCGCTCGTCGCGTATCGAGAGGACGCTCAGCCGGGCTGCGCCGGGCTGGCCGCGCTGATTGAGCTGCAGGAAGTAGGCGTTGAGCCGGTCGATCTGCTCACGCAGGGCGGCGGTGACGGAGCCGGGCGTGCGGAAGTAACCCTCAGCCAGGTCACCGAGCAGGGCATGCTGCTGGTCAGCGCTGAGGGTGATCTCAGGCGGCAGGGTGAGATGCAGCACCAGGCGCTCGCCGGCGCGGCCGCGGGCGGCGCGGCGCGGTGAAGCCAGCAGGTATACGCCGGGCAGGTAAGCCTGGTCTTGTCCGTCGCGTCTGTAGAGGGGTACTACGAAGAGATCGAGCGCGTTAGGCATATGGATAAGCGCCGCAATTGTACGCACTGCATGTACTACGCGCGCAAAAAATTATACTGGTAAAATCCCTTGAGTCATTCTGCACAAACTTCCACGCATCAATCCATGAAGATAGACATCATTCGCAACACAGCCTCCTGGGCAACCTTGCAGCAGGAGTGGGACGCGCTTTTGCAAAAAAGCCATCTCAATCTGCCCTTCCTGACCTTTGCCTTCCAGCAGGCCTGGTGGCAGCATCTGGGCGGTGGTGAGTGGCAGGATGCCGAGCTGCACATCATTACCGGCCGCGGCGAGGACGGGGCGTTGCTGGGGATTGCGCCCCTGTTCCGCACTCCGGACGGGCAGCTGTATTTGATCGGCAGCCATGAAATTGCCGACTACCTGGACTTTATCGCCAGGCCGCAGGACTTGGACGCGTTTGTGCAAGCCGTGCTTGAGGCATTGAAGGCGGATGAAGGCTGGGCGCAGCTGACGCTGTACAACATCCTGGACGAGTCAAAGACGATTGAAAGCGTACAGGCCGCGGCGCAAGCCGCCGGGCTGCAGGCAGCAGAGGAAACATTGCAGCCGTGCCCATACATCGCGTTGCCGGAGAACTTCGACGCCTACCTGGAAAGCCTAGACAGCAAGCAAGCGCACGAACTGCGGCGCAAGATGCGCAAAGCGGCACGGAACGTGTTGCCGGTGAGCACCGAGCTGATCAGCGAGGCGGGCGGGCTGGACCAGGCCCTGGATGACTTCTTTGGCCTGATGACGCAAGAGGAAGACAAGCTGAAGTTCCTGACGCCCGCCATGCGAGTGCAGATGGAAGCGATCGCCCGGGCGGCCTTCGCCGGCGGCTGGCTGCAACTGGTGTTCCTCAAGGTTGGCATGCAACGGGCGGCGGCGTACATGAACTTTGACTACGACAACCGCATCTGGGGCTACAACGCCGGGTTCAGCAATGCGCATGCGCAGCTTTCACCCGGCTGGTTGATGATGGCGGAGATGATGCAACGCAGCATTGAGGAAAAGAAGGTCGTGTTTGACTTCATGCGCGGGGATGAAGAATACAAGTACCGCTTTGGGGCAGTGAACCGCTTCGTCAAGAAAGTGACTATTCGACGCTAATCGCTCGGATGGTAGTTTAAAAATCAACTCTTGGAATACAAGACTACAGGGATTCCTCGCTGAGATGGCCTGGCGTTCCGGTATTTAACCTTAGCACCCGCTCGGAATGACACAAGTAAACAAAAAAACGCCTGCTAAAGCAGGCGTTTTTTTGTTTATACGAGGTGACTGGGGTTGGTCAGGCTGCGGCGTAGCGCAGGGCGGCGCGGGCGAGCAAGCGGGTCGAGTCTAGAGTGGGCAGCACGGAGTCTTGCGGCTCGATGAGCAGCGGGATCTCGGTGCAGCACAGGCCTACGGCGTCGCAGCCCTGCTCCGCAAACTGCGCGATCAGGGATTGGAAGTAGCGCCGCGTCTCGGGCAGCATGGTGCCGTAGATGAGTTCATCCACGATGTGCTTGTGCACCTGCTGGCGCTGGGCCAGGTCAGGGAACTTGAGCTCAATGCCCATCGGCTCCAGCTTGCGCGGGTAGACCGGGCCTTCTATGAGCGGTTGGGTGCCGAGGATGCCGACACGTTTATAGCCGCGGGCCAGGGCCTCGCGGCCCACTTCTTCGGCGATGTGCAACCAGGGCAGCGGCGAGCGCTCGATGACCGGGTCGATGGATACGTGGACGGTATTGTCCGGGCAGATCAGGAAATCAGCCCCCATGGCGGCAAGCTTGTTGGCCGACTGCAAGATGGTTTCGCTGACCTGATCCCACTTGCCCTCTTCGGAAGGAAAGTGATAGTCGCCCATGTTGAAGTTGTGCAGGGTGACTTCGGGATTATTGAAGGGGCCGAAGAATTCTTTGCTCTCCTGAATGATGGTGCGATAGCACAGGGCTGCACCTTCGTACGAGACGCCAACAATACCGATGTGCTTCATTGTTCCTCTGAGAGCAGGGGTTAGTGGTTATTCACGAAAGATACGAACGCGGCGATTGGGCTCTTTGCCGTAGGAGTGGGAGACCAACTTGGACTCCTCGACCATTTGGTGCTGCAGGCGCCGAATTTGAGAGGTAGCCGGAGGCAACTCCACCCAGCGCTCGCCGTTGAGCACGGCATCAATCGCCTGGCGGGTCTGGCCGAGCTGCTCGTCCATCTCGGCAGGCTCTTCCATGCCGCCGGGAAGATCGAACAGGCCGGAGAGGAAGCGCTCCATCTGCGAGACGGTGTTGGCGCGCAACACATACACGGGCATGCCGCGCTGCTCAGCATCCACGATGGGGCGCTGGCGCTTGCGGTAGTAGGTGCGCAGGGTGACAAGCACATCCGCCTCGCCGGGCTCTTTGACCGGGATGACGGGCACGCCGACGCGCTTGGCGGCATTCACCAGCCGGTTGCGCGCCACCCCGAAGGGGTAGATGCGCACCGGCTGAAGGCTGGCGCTGCTCCGCGGGGCCACGCTGGGCACGGCCACCGCGGCGGGCTGGATGCGCGCATAGGCTTCATAGTCTCCGTCAGGTTCTTGGGCGCGGGCGGACGAATCGGTCACGGGCTCACGGCGGCGCGGTCCACCGCCCATGGAGCCGCCGCTGGATTGGCGGCCTGTGGGTGTGTTCTTGGCAAGTCGGCCACTGGTGCGCGGGGCGGATTCGCTGCGGCCGGAGCGGGCGGGTGCAGCGGCCGGTTGAGCCGCGGTGATCTTGATCTCGCCATTCTCATCGCGCATGCGCTGCTCAGGATCGATGGGATAACCGCGCAGCAAACCGTCTACCGCGATGGCAACGTCTCGATGCACGGCGAACTGGCTGCGGGACTGAATTTCGACGAGGACATCGAAGGTGGGCGGCGAGCGGCGCTCAAGCACCGTCTTTTGGGTACCGCGGCGGCGGGCTTCTTCATCTGACAGCGTGACGGATTCGATGCCGCCGACCAGGTCAGACAAGGTGGGGTTGAGCAGTAGGTTCTCGAGCGAGTTACCGTGGGCCGTGCCGATGAGCTGCACACCGCGCTCGGCGATGGTGCGGGCGGCCTTGGCCTCCAGCTCACGGCCGATCTCGTCGATGACGATGACCTGCGGGTTGTGGTTCTCCACCGCTTCGATCATGACCTCGTGCTGCATGGAAGGCGTCGCCACCTGCATGCGGCGGGCGCGGCCAACGGCCGGGTGGGGCACATCGCCATCGCCGCCGATCTCGTTGGAGGTATCCACGATCACAACGCGGTTCTTCTCGGCCAGGATGCGGGCCGCCTCGCGCAGCAGGGTGGTCTTACCCACGCCGGGGCGGCCGAGGATGAGCAGGCTCTTGCCATCCTGGATCAAGTCTTGAATGATGTCGATGGTGCCGTAGACGGCGCGGCCGACGCGCAGTGTCAGGCCAACCACATCGCCGCGGCGATTGCGAATAGCCGAAATGCGGTGCAGGCTGCGCTCAATGCCAGCGCGATTGTCTTCGTCAAAGTCGCGCAGGCGCTGGACGACATAGGCGATGTCGTCTTTGCTGATCTCACGTTCCAGAAGTACAACTTCTTCGTTGACCAGGCGCGTGGTAGGAACCCGCCCAAGGTCAAGAATGATCTCGAGCAGGTCAGAGCTGTTGTTGTGTTCGCGCACGGCGGCCTGCACATCAGGCGGCAGCACGCCGAGCAAAGCGTCAAGGTCGTCAGTGATTTGGCGTCTTGTCATTTTTCATCCATGGTTGCGGCGGACTGCACGGGGAATTGGATGGTGGAAGCTTCCGCTGCGGCAGCCTTGGCAATCTTCTGCAAGTCTTTTACTTTTACTGGTTGCACCATGCGGCGCACCAAAACGGACTGGCGTGGGCCAGGTTGTGCATCCAGCCCTTCGAGCACCGGCTCCAGCCAGTCTTGAAAGGCGCGCACACATACATACACGGGGCGGCCGGGCCGCGGCCGCAAGCGCAGCATGAGCGCCATCAGGCGGTCAGCCAGGGCGCGGCCGGGCTCGATGAGCAGCTGAACCCAAATGCCCTTTGGCCCGCGCTGCACATCAGCAAAGGCGGCGAGCTGGCCGCCCTCATACAGAACGAAACTATCACGCGTATCGTTCGATCCGCATTCCAAGTGCTGCATTGGCGGCGGCAACAGGCTGCTGCGCAGCAGGCGCACAGCCAACGCATGGCGACCCAGGTGCGGCTGCCAAAGCAGGTTGTCATAGCCGGCCTGTGGCGGGCGGGTAAGCCGCCACAGGCGCTGGTGCCCCTGCACGCTAAGCCCGGCTTGCTGCAGCGCGGCGTTGGCGCCGCTGTGCTCGTCAAGCTCGGCGAAGATGCCCTGTGCGCCGTGTGGGCCAAGCTGTTTCAGCATGTACTCCACGGCGGCGGTGAGGGCCGGGCCGCTGAGCGCGGCTTGCGGGGCGGCGAAAACCAGCGCGGCCAGCGAGCGGCCCGGGAAGCGTTGGGCTTGCAGCACCAGACCCTCTTCTGAACTGACCGCGGTGTGTACCCCGGTGAGGGAGCACAAGGGCGCCAGCAGGGAGCGGCGGGCGAGGGCGGCCGGGCCGCGGGTGAGCACGGATTGATTGTGTAAGAACAGAGCGTGATGGCGGGCGGTGTTTAGCGCCCCATAGTCTGAAATTGTAAAGTCGTGCAACACCCTGCTATTCTACAACAGCGGTTTTTGGCTTGCATCAAGGTTATGTTAACTTTTGGCCAGGTTCAGGAACAGGCGGTGGAAGCGGTCGTCTCCCGAGATCTCGGGGTGGAAGGCGGTGGCTAGAAGCTTGCCCTGCTGGGCGGCGATGATGCGCCCGTCTGGCAGGCTGGCGAGGGCCTGGGCATCGCCGCTAACGGATTTGATGAGCGGGGCGCGGATAAAGACGGCGCGCACCGGCGGGTCACCAGGGGCAAGGCCCTTGAGGGCGGGCACGTCCACTTCAACATCGAAACTCTCGACCTGGCGGCCATAAGCGTTACGCTCGACGGTGATATCCATAAGGCCCAACAGCGGCTGTTTGCGTTCGGCGTCTTTTGAGAGGAGGATGGCGCCGGCGCAGGTGCCGTAGATGGCCTTGGTCTGGCCGAACGTGCGCAACGGCTCGATCAAGCCATAATCGGTGGCCAGCTTGCCGATGGTGGTGGATTCGCCACCGGGCAGCACGAGCCCGTCGAGCCCATCCAGCTCTTCGGGCAGACGCACCTCGCGCACCTGCGCGCCGAGGCTGGCCAGCATATTGGCATGCTCTGCAAAGTCACCTTGGAGGGCAAGGACGCCGATGGTTGGAGAGGAGTTCATAACTTGCAGGATATCCGACCTCGAATCTCTTTCAGAGATTCGAGGTCGGAGGCTTTGAATTCAGTTACCAACCGCGCTGGGCGATCAGATCTTCCTTGGGGATGTCTGTGACCTGGCGGCCCACCATCGGCTCGCCCAGATTGCGGCTGACCTCAGCCAGGATCTTGGCGTTGTTGTAGTGGGTAGTGGCTTTGACGATGGCTTCGGCGCGGCGAGCAGGGTCGCCGGACTTGAAGATGCCTGAGCCAACGAAAACACCGTCCACGCCGAGCTGCATCATCAGGGCGGCGTCCGCCGGGGTGGCGATGCCACCGGCGGCGAAGTTGACCACGGGCAGGCGGCCAAGCTCTTTGGTCTCTTTGACCAGTTCAAACGGCGCACCAAGCTCTTTGGCGAGCGCCATGACTTCTTCGTCTGGCATGGTCTGCAGGCGGCGTACGGTGCCCAGCACGGTGCGGGCGTGGCGCACGGCCTCGACTACATCGCCGGTGCCGGCTTCGCCCTTGGTGCGGATCATGGCAGCGCCTTCGCCAACGCGGCGCAGGGCTTCGCCCAGGTTGCGGCAGCCACACACGAAGGGAATCTTAAAGTCATGCTTGTTGATGTGATTGGCTTCGTCGGCCGGGGTGAGCACTTCGGACTCGTCTACATAGTCCACGCCGAGGGATTCGAGGATCTGGGCTTCCACAAAGTGGCCGATGCGCACCTTGGCCATGACGGGGATGCTGACAGTGCTCATGATCTCTTCAATGAGGCCGGGATCGCTCATGCGGGCCACGCCGCCGTGGGCACGGATGTCAGCAGGCACGCGCTCGAGGGCCATTACGGCTGCGGCGCCGGCATTCTCAGCAATGCGGGCATGTTCGGCGGTGACCACGTCCATAATCACGCCTCCCTTGAGCATCTGGGCCAGGCCCTTCTTGACTTCAAATGTAGCGACTTGCTTTTCCATCTACGCAGCTCCTTGGCGAGCGAATTGGGGTACTGAGGCGATTCTACCATTCACGTTTTTGGAAAGGCTGCCCAACAAACAAGGGCGGCACATGAAGGTGCCGCCTTGTTAAAGATTGTTTCACTCCGCTAGCCTGTAAGGCTGGCCCCAAACAGCGTTGCCGGTACCAACAGCGCCAAGAACAGCAAGTGATACCAGACGGGCATCAGCTTCCAATATTGGCGCTGCACCATGATGCCAACCAGTAGCAGGATCACACCGAGGATCAGCGGCAAGTTGGCGCCCGCGCTGACCAGGGTGACCACATAGCCCGCCGCGAGCGAGACCAGGGCGGCAAACACCAGCATGGTGAGCAGTGCGCCCGTGTGGCGCACGGAACCGTCTTTTGCAGGGCGCCAGGGAACAGCTTAAGCACCTGCGGGCTACCGCCCAGCCATAGCACACTCCAGGCGGCAAAGCCCGCCACGATTGCAAGAATATCCATCAACATCTTTTCCTCCACAGTAGTTAAGGGGTTCGTCGTTCAAAGCTGGCTTGCATGGTTTGCTGCTCACCAGCGTCAGACAAGGCGTACAAAGTCCAGTCATAGTGATCGCGATCGGTGAAGCGCCATTCTTCGCGGTAGCGCTTGGTGCCAGAGTTGTCATGGGTGAGTAGATGGCAAGTCATCAGGTCACCGTGGCGGGTGACCTCGGTATATTCGGCCAAGCTAACGCCATCCAACGCTTTGCCGAGGGCGATCATCTTGACCCTGTGTTCAGCGGGATGCCAATACCAGTAGCCAAAGCTTTCACCACCGGGAGATTGGCTACTGGACACCAGCAGGGCATCAGGCACCTGCCAGGTGAAGGTGTGCACCATAGTGAGGCCTTGCTGGCCACCGGGCGGCAGATAATGCCATTGCCCGCCAACCAGATCAGACAGAATGTGGATCGTGCTCATGCGCCTCCTTGCTATGTATTGTAGGGAGGGCGGCCGATCTTGTATTGCAAAAAATTAACCGAGGGGAACGAAGCGAGAATCCTCGCTGGGACCGTAGTTGCTGTAGTGCGAGCGTAATTCTATGTATTGGCTGGGCGTCAACCCGGCGAAGAGCTGGAACTCTCGATTGAAGTGCGATTGGTCGTGGTAGCCGGCTTTTTGGGCGAGCGCGGCCCAATCCGGCTGGGCGCCGGCGAGCAGATCGGGCAGCATATGGCTGAAGCGTATGACGCGAGCAAACTGCTTGGGGCGCAGGCCAACGGTGGAGGTGAAGACTTCGATCAAGTGCTTATGGCTGACATGCAGCCCTTCGCTCAGCTCGGCGATACCCAGGCTGCCCTCGGCAGCCTGGATGCGCTGCCCGGCCTCAAGCGCCAGAGCGAGGCCGGGGCGATCTTGCTTGAGGCGCTGCACCAGGAAGCTCTCCAAGGCGGCGAAACGCGCTGTGTCATCCGCGGCAGTAGTTAGGGCGATGTGCAACTCGTCGGTGGCAGCGGCGCCCACGATGGCGCGCAACGGAGTGACGCGATCGGTGAACTGGCTGGCATCACCGGCAAAGAAGGCTGCGACGCCGGCGGGCTTGAGGCGGGCGCCCAGCAGATGACTGGAGGTGGACTCGATGGTGAAATAGCGGCTTTGCAAACCAGCCAGCCAAGCTTGCTCATGTATAGTGAATTCTGCAAGGTCAGGCGCGAGGAAGACCTTGTGGGGCTGGCCAAAGTTGAAGATCAGCTCCATGTGCGGGCTGGGCAGGATAATCTCTCTCGCGCTATAGATGGGGATATGCTGGTACCAAAGCACCTCGATGTAACGGTCCAGCGGCGGAGTAGGCGGCTGGACGGCGCTGTGGATGGGCATATTAGGCAACATCAGACCACCAGTGGATCATCGCGAGTGTTGGCTTGCAAAGATCACTTCTTGTAATGCAGGGCAACGACTCCTGAACCGAATACCTTTGAGTCCACCAATGTGAGGGTACGGCCGCCGCCCGGCTGAAACAAGCGCGGCCCCTTGCCGGCAATGATGGGATGGACGACGAAGCGATATTCATCAATCAGGCCCCATTGCTCAGCCTGGGCGGCAACATTGATGCTGCCGATGGAGATGTTCTTGCCGGGTTGCTGCTTCAGCTCGATGATCTTTTCTTTCAAGCCGCTACGCAGCAGGGTGGTGTTATTCCACTCGGCGCGTTCGAGTGTAGTGGAGAAGACGATCTTGGGGATGGCGTCGAAGGCGAGGGCGAATTCATTTGTGACCGCGTTTTCCGACTGAGTCACGGCGACATCATGCCAGAACGGATACATGAGCTCATAGGTGTGGCGACCAAAGATATCGACGTCTGATTGGTGCAACAAGTCAGTGAAGTACTGGTGCACCTCATCATCAACGACGGCCGTTTCGTGGCCGCAATAGCCGTCTATGGTCATATTGATGGAAAAGACGGCTTTTCTCATTGGTGCCTCCTATGCGTTAGGCGAAATTCGCCTGGGCGAATTTGTAAGCGAGCAGTTTGTAGATCAGCTTGGCGGCAAGGAAGTCTGGCGCCTTGTTCTCGGTGGGGAGCAGCTCGACCACGTCGCAGCCGACAATGTTGTGCTCAGCGGCGACGGCCTTGAGGGCGGCGAGGACGGGATACCAATACAGGCCGCCGGGCTCGGGCGTGCCGGTCGAGGGCATGATGGCCGGGTCGAAGACGTCGAGGTCGAAGGTGATGTAGACGTTCGGCTTCAGCAGGCGCGAGACCTTATCGATCCAATCCATCGAATGGAAGATGTTCTCGGCGTAGAAGACCTTGCTCTCATCGAGGTACTGCAGCTCGCCGACATCCAGGCTGCGGATGCCGACGGAAACGATGTCGTCGTTGAGCTCAGAGATGCGGCGCAGAGTGCAAGCATGGCTGAACCTGTCGCCTTCGAACTCCTCGCGGCGGTCGGTGTGGGCATCGAAGTGCAGGATGCTGAGCTGGTCGTAGGCTTCGATGTGGGCTTTGGCGGAGCCGTAGGCCACGGAATGTTCACCGCCAAGGGTGACGACGAACTTACCGGCGTCGATGTGCTTCTTGACGCGGGCATGCACATTGGCGTTTAGCGCCAGCGTATCGTCGGCGGTCACCGCCTGGTCAGTGAAGATGCCGTGTTCGTAGGGCTCGCTGGCGGTCTCGATGTCGTAGAGCTCGAGATAGCCCGAGGCTTCGATGAGAGCGCGCGGGCCTTTGGCGGTGCCCGGCATCCACGAGGTGGTCAGGTCGAACGGCACCGGCACCACAGCCACCTTGGCGGAGTCGTAGGCGGTGAACTCGTCTGGCAGGCCGCCGAAGTTGTATGGTGGCGTGTGGGTGCCGGAGTCAGCCATGTACGCGGGTCAGTCCTCGGAGCGGATCAGCACCGCGGCAGCCAGCACCGTGGTCCACAGTCCGTTCTTGTGGCCCTCGGCGGATTGGACGTAGTGGCGAGTCTTGAAGATGTGCGGGTTGGCATCGTAGATCTGCTTGCGCTCATCCCAGGCCGTATCCGGGTCAAATTCCAGGCCCAAGGTAGTGGCTAGCATGGTGGCGGCCAGGTCTTCGGCGTATTCGCCACTTTTCTCGCCGGTCTCACCGTGCGCATGATGCTCAGATAGATAGCCGTAGCGAGTGGTGTCTTGCGGCAGGGCTACACCAATGGCGGAGGACACTAGGCGGTTGGGTTCATTGGTGTCGCTGCGCGCCATGACACAGAAGACCACTTCGCCCGGCGAAAGGTGCTTAAGGCCTTCATCCACCGAAACCATCTTGCAGTTGGGCGGAAAGATGCTGGATACGTAGACCAGATTGAATTTTTCAATCTTGGCGCTGCGCAGGGCTGCCTCAAAGGAAGCTAGGCGGTCTTTGTGCACACCCACACCCTTGGTGAAGAAAATCTTGTTCGGGATCATTCGCTCTCCTCTATCTAAACGCAGCTAGGCTGCCTGGGCGCTCTTATCGAGCACGGCGTTGAAGTCTTTGTGCTGGCGCTTCTTCCAGCTGCCTTTGTGATAAGCGTAGCCGGCAATGAGCGGCATGGCCAGGGTGGCCTCAGCGAACACCATCTGCTCGCTCTCTTGCTCCACTTTGCCCCATGAGTGAGCTTCCTGCAGCGTGGAGCCCGACAGACCGCCATCGCGCTCGTCGGCGACGGTGATCTGGATGGCGTACTTGTGCATGTCGGCTTCGCCTTCCAGGATCTCGGCCGCCACAGTGATGTCCTGTGCAAAGTTCTTGGGTACGCCGCCACCGATCATGAGCAGGCCGGTGGTGCCGGCGGCGATCTTGATCTTGGTCAGCTCGAGAAAGTCCTTGGCGGAGTCGATGGAGACTACGCCGCCGGTGGCGCGGTATTGGTGATCGACCAGGCCGAAACCGGCGCTGGAGTCGGAGAAGGCCGGCACGAAGATGGGCACGCCCACTTCGTAGGCGCGGCGCACGAAGCAACCCTCGCCCTTGCCGTTGTCGACGAGATACTTGCCCATGTGCCAGATGAACTCGCGCGAAGAGTAGGGGCGCGGCGGCAGGCTATCGGCGATCTGCTTGATGGTGTCATCGCAGATGCGCAGCTCGTCTTCATCAATGTAGGTGTCGTAGATGCGGTCAATGCGCAGGTTCATCAGCGCATCGTCATCCGACTTGGGGTCACCGATGTAGTGCTTGAAGCCCAGGCCTTCAAAGAAGTCCTGGTCCACCACGTTGGCGCCGGTGGAGACGATCGCATCCACCATGTGGTTATCCACCAAATCGTAGATCACCCGTTTGAGCCCGGCGCTGACCAGCGAGCCGGCAAGGCACAGGATGACCGCGCACTCGGTATCGGCCAGCATGTTGTCGTAAATGCGGGCCGCCCGAGCCAGATTACGCGCCTGAAAGGCCATGCGCTCGTATTGGTCCACCAGGGGGGTGGGGTCAAACGACTTGATGTCGATGTGCTCAATGGTTTGGCTGAGCAGGGTTTTCTTATCCATACGCGCATTATAACGAGCGCGCGCTTAAAACCTTACGAGTATGTAATTCCGTTTTTTTACGGATCACCAACCTGCACATACCGAGCGAAGCTGGGCACAGTTTTTTCTGCTTAAAAAAGTTTCGTTTTTAAGCGATACAAAGGGGTGTTGGCACTTGACAAAGCGCGAGATTCATACAATAATACACATATACACTCATACAGAGGTACGCATAGCAATGAGCCCACTTTCAAGACTCCGTGTGGACCTTACCATACACACCCCGGCCTATCTGCAGATCATGGACCAGATTCGTTTGGCGATCGCCAATGGTGAGTTGAAGCCCGGCGACCAATTGCCCCCCGTGCGCCAGTTGGCAGCCGACCTGCAGATCAATTTCAACACAGTGGCGCGGGCTTATCGTTTGCTGGACGAGAAGTCGATCATCTCCACCCAGCACGGTCGCGGCACTTACATCCTAGACGCGCCGACCGGCAGGAACCTGCAACGATTGCGTAAGCAGCAGCTCGGCGTGATGGGCGAGCATTTGATAGAAGAGGCCGAGAAGCTGGGTTTTGAGCCGGCCGAGCTGCGCAAGTTAATGGATGAAAAGATCACAGCATGGGAAGCGAGCAAACGATAAGAGTGTTCGTTCTTATCCTAGAGAAAGGATGCGATCATGGCCTTCGCTGGAGCAGCACAGGCTGAACTGCAACGATTGATGCAAGAAGAGGAAGAGATGACCAACTACACACAAGATGATCTACAGAACTACGAGTTCAAAATTCTGCGCTCCGCGGTTTCAGGCTTCCGGTCTCGGGAAACCATGGCCAAAGCGCTGGAGGAAGAGGCTACCCACGGATGGCAGCTGGTGGAAAAGTTTGACGACGCCCGCATTCGCCTCAAGCGGCCTCGCGGCGCCAAATCACGCATCAACACCGGCGCTGGCGCTGGCACCGACCCCTACCGCACCCAGTACGGCATCAGTGATGGGCGTTTTGCCATTTACATTGTCACCGGCACGCTGCTGCTGTGCGCACTGATCATCGGCGGTCTGGTCTATTTCATAAACTGAGTTGTTTCACGTGAAACACAGGAGCACTATGAACACTTTGGACACACGACGGATCTGGATCTTTGTTGGCCTGGCCTTCGGCATTTGTTGGGCGATCGCAGGCGTCATATATGTAAACGGCGGCCTGGTCAACAGTCCGGAGATCCTTCCGGGTACTGGCATCACCCTGGCGACCGCGCTACTGGCGCTGGGCTGTATGTGGGCGCCGGCCGCGGCGCATTTATTGACACGTATCATCACGCGCGAAGGCTGGAAGGACATGTGGCTGCGCCCGCAGGCCGGCCGCAACTGGATAAGCTGGGGCCTTGCTTGGATCCTGCCGCCAGTCCTCACCCTGTTGGGCCTGGTGGTGTACTACGCGATTCTCCCCAGCCATTTTGACGGCAACCTGACCCAGCTACAGAGCCTGCTGGACGACGCGGCGGCGATGGCCGGCCAGGAACTGCCTTTTGATGTCTGGACAATGATGCTGATCCAGATCGGTCAGGCGATCTTGCTTGGCCCCATCCTCAATGGCTTCTTTACGTTTGGCGAAGAGTTTGGCTGGCGGGCGTATCTGCAGCCCAAGCTGATGCCGCTGGGTTTCCGCAAAGCGATGCTGGCGGTGGGCGTCATCTGGGGCTTGTGGCACGCCCCCATCATTGCCATGGGCCACAACTATGGCTTCGGCTATTGGGGCGAGCCGTGGACCGGCATCCTGGCCATGGTGTGGTTCACCGTTCCGCTGGCGGTCATCATCGGCTGGTTGACCTTGCGCGGCGGTAGCGTGTGGCCGGCAGTTATTGCCCATGGCAGCATCAATGCGATCGCCGGCATTGGCATCTACATGACCCACCTGGATGCACCGGGGCTTAGCTCGCTGCTGGGACCGCTGCCCACGGGCCTTATTGGTGGTTTACCCAGCGCACTGCTAGCGGCATACCTGCTCTGGAAGAACGGTAAGGTTGGCGGCGCAGGCGATGTTTCACGTGAAACATCCGGGCCTGCAGTCGGCCCATCCACGCCGCCCAGCGCCGAAGCAATCATCATCAACGGGTTGACCAAGCGCTTTGGCGACCTGGAGGCGGTGGATCATTTGGATCTCACGATCCCAGTAGGCGAAGTGTTTGGCCTGCTGGGGCCGAACGGCGCCGGCAAAACCACCACCATTCGCATGCTGGCGGCACTGATCGCACCGACTGAAGGGGAAGCATGGGTGGCGGGCCACCGCCTGGGCGAAGACAACACTGAGCTGCGCAAGCACATCGGCATCCTTACCGAGACGCCGGGTATGTATGAGCAACTGAGCGCCGAGCGCAATCTGGACTTCTTCGCCAAGATGTACGAGGTCGAAGACATCCCCGGCCAGGTGGAGCGCTATTTGCGCATGCTGGGCTTGTGGGGTCGCCGCCACGAAGCCGTGGGCGGTTTTTCCAAGGGCATGCGCCAAAAGCTAGCCATCGCCCGCGCCCTGCTCCACGAGCCGAAGGTGATCTTCTTTGATGAGCCGACCAGCGGCCTGGATCCTGAAGCTTCACGGGTGGTGCGTGACTTTATTGAGGAGCTGCGCGGCGAGGGCCGCACCATCATCGTTACCACTCACAACCTGGACGAGGCGGACCGCTTGTGCGACCGCATCGCCGTCTTCAAATCCAAGCTGCTGGCGGTGGACACGCCAAACAGTTTGCGACGCAAACTGTTTGGCCGCTCGGTAGTCTTCCATCTCGCTGCGGCCAAAGAGGCCTTTGCCAACGCGCTGCGCCAAAAAAGCTACGTGCACGAAGCGAATTTGCGCGGCGACAAGATCGTGGTCAAGCTGGATGACCCCGAAGCGCACAATCCCGAACTGCTGCGCGAGCTGATCGGCCTGGGTGCCGACGTGCAGTTTGTGGGCGAGATCCGCCAAAGCCTGGAAGATGTGTACTTTCAGCTACTGGGCGCCCAGGCCCAGCCAGAGGCGGCCACATGAAGAAGATAGGCGTACTGATCGCCAAAGAATGGGCGGAAGTGTTCCGCAACAAACTGGTGATCTTCAGCGTGGTCTTCATGCCGCTGGTCTTTGCAGTCATCCCACTCGGCATGCTTTACACCACCATAGGCGCGGATCTGAGCGCGGTGCAATCGGAGTTTGGGCCGCTGTTGGCGGCGCTCAACACCGCATGCGGCCCGCTGGAAGGCATCCAGTGTACGCAGCTGATCCTGCTGCAGCAGTTCCTGGTGCTGTTCCTGCTCATGCCCGCCATCATCCCGATCACCATCGCTTCCTACAGCATTGTGGGCGAGAAGACCACGCGCACCCTGGAGCCACTGTTGGCCACTCCGATCACTACCGGCGAGCTGTTAGCAGGCAAGGCCTTTGCAGCGGCGCTGCCGGCGTTGTTGGCAAGCCTGGGCAGTTTCACCATCTTTGCAATTGGCACCGGCATATTGGCGGGCAGCGAAGTGGCGGCGCGTCTGCTTTCGCCGCTGTGGCTGCTAGGAATTTTTGTGGTCGGCCCCCTGCTTTCGGTCACCGGGGTAAGCCTGGCGATCATGATCTCTTCACGGGTCAATGACCCGCGCGCCGCGGAACAGCTGGCCGCCCTGCTGATCTTGCCGGTGATGGCCCTATTCCTGGGCCAGATGTTCGGGGCAGTAACGTTGAACCAAACGCTGTTACTAAGCATCGCCGGCGCGTTGGTATTCGTTGATCTGGCGCTGTTATATTTTGCGATCCGTTTGTTTCAACGCGAAACCATATTGACGCGTTGGAGGTAATGAATGAAGAAGCTTGCTTTGATCTTTGCAGCTACCGCCCTGTTCCTTGTTGTCACGCCAGCGCGCGCGCAGGAGACTGGCCTGATACTCAGCATGAGCCGCGATTTTGGCTACGCTGGTTTCGGTAGTGACATCGAGGGCTTGTTCAGCCTGCGCGCCAGCGGCCCTAGCGATCTGCAGCGCGTGGATTTTTACATTGAGGATGAGTTGATCGGCAGCGTCGCCGAGGAACCTTATCGGGTTCAGTTCACCACGAAAGACTATGAGCCCGGTGAGCGCACGATGTACGCACTGGGCTACCTGAGCGATGGCAGCCAGCTGCGCTCGAACGAGTTCACGCGCATTTTTCTTTCCGCCGAGCAGGCGCGCGGCAAGATGCTTGAGTTGGTGTTTCCGATCCTTGGCATCGTGCTGGTGGTGACGCTAGTGACCACTGTCGTACCGGCTCTGTTTGGCCGCGGCAAACCGGTGCGCGGCAAATATGGCATGAGTGGCGGTGCGGTTTGCCCCAAGTGCGACTTGCCGTTCCCGCTGCGCTTCTTCAGCTTCAATATGGGCGCCCGTAAGTTTGAGCGCTGCCCGCATTGCGGCAAGTGGTCCATGGTGCGCCGAGCCAGCAAAGAGGACCTGGCGGCCGCGGAGGCACGCTGGGCTGCACTGGATGCGCCTGGGCAACCCGCACCGCGCGACAGCCGGCAGGATGAACAAATAGACAACAGTCGATATGAGAATTGATTATTCAAAAACAAAAAAAAGACCTGCGTTGCAGGTCTTTTTTTATTCGAGCGGCAATTGGGTTTGGCGCGGGGCGGATCGTAGCGCCTCGCGTATCAGTTGCTCCACGTGCGCTTGCGCTTGCGGGCTGCTAACAATATCCAGCTCATCGGTGGCAATGCGCAGTACGGGGACCCCCTTTATATAGTCGTCAAAGAAGCCTTCATAAGCCTGGTTGAGCGTGTCGATGTACGCTCGCTCCATCTGGCGTTCGTAGGGGCGGTCACGGCGGGCAATGCGTTGCATGAGCACATCTGTGGAGGCTTGCAGGTATACGATGAGCTCCGGCAGCTGGATCTTCTCAGCCAGCGCATCATGCACGTTGTAGTACATCTCCAGCTCATCGCCCACCAGGTTGATGCGCGCGAACAAGGCATCTTTGGCAAAGGTGTAATCCGTAATCAGGTTCTTGCCCTGATTCAGAATGTCAGGCGCAAAACGGTTCTGCTGATGATAGCGGCTGAGCAGAAAGAAGATCTGGGTCTGAAAAGCATAGCGCGCTCGATCACCATAGAAATCTGACAAAAACGGGTTTTCGTCAAAGACTTCGAGGCGCAGCTCAGCCTCAAAACGCTCCTGCAGCAGGCGCGCCAAGGTGGTCTTCCCCACCCCGATCACGCCCTCGATCGCAATGTACATAACGGGAATTCTTATACCAGTGCGAGCAAGGCTTATCAAGCAACTTGATATTAACAATTACGCGGGCGCGCTTTTTGTGCAAAAAAGGCAGGCTTGCTCTATAGTTTAGGCGGAGAATAAGGAACGACCCATGAGACGAACTTTGCCTTTGTTGGCAGCCGTGAGCTTGCTATTGAGTGCGTGCGCGCTGCCATTTGCGCCCGCCCCTACCGCCACCGAAACCCCGCTGCCCCCGCCCAGCGAAACGCCAACGCTGGCAGCCACGGCCACCGAGACTCCTCTGCCTACCAACACCTTGGAGCCAACCGAGACCCTGCCGCCTACGGAAACACTGCCACCCACGGAGACGCCCACTTTCACGCCGACTCCTACGCCGCTGCCGTTCGACCCGCGCAGCGAATACGGCAACACGCCTACGCTGTATGACAGTATGGACACTGACCGCAACTGGGCCGATTCCAGCGGCCTACCCAACGACACATTGCTGCGGTTGGCGCTGGGCGGTGGTTACCTGAACGTGACCGGCAAACAGGCCGGCTTTGACACCTGGTGGTTCACGGCGCCTTCGCCCAATGACATGTTCCTGCAAATGACAGTGCGCACCGACAACTGCAGCGGCAAGCAAGCCTATGGCTTCATTGTGCGCGGGCCGCAAAGCACTGGCGCCGGAGCACGCGGCTACATTTTTGCTTTTTCATGTGATGGTCATTACCGCCTGGACCGTCTGGACTCCACGGCGCCGTATAGCAAGACTGAGCTGATCGGCTGGACAGAGAACGACTACATCCGTCGCGGCAGCCAGGAAACCAATACCATTGGTATTCGCCTGATTGGTGATGTGCTCACACTGTATGCAAACCAATTTGAGATCGACGAGATCGAAGACGGCAATTTTGCCGGCGGGCGTTTTGGCCTGTATGTGAATGCAGACTCAACGGCAGGCTACACCTATCGCATCGACGAGCTGTGGTATTGGCGGCTAGACTGATGCATGGCCTTCGGCCATGCAGGAGTTTGCTGCGCGAACTCCGCCTGGCACTTGATGCTTAGTAAGGAGACCCAAAAATCCGGTGCAAATGCACCGGACTTTTTTGTTAGGTTTACTCTTTATACAAGCGCATTTCCAATGCTGGCCTAATACTTCACAGCCAAAGCTAATGTGAGAAAGCAGCGGATTCGGTAACGCGCTCTGCGGGGGAGGCGTTAGCGGGAACAGAGGCCCATTTTCAAATCCTTTGCCTCTGGAGGAAAAAATGGCTGGCAACAAACAGACCAAAGACAAGGATCTGCGAACCGGCAACGGCGAGCAGGCCGACAAGCGAGGTTCTGCGGCGCAGGACCCGCGTGAGCACGACCAGGGTCGTGTGAGCGGCACGCAGGAGCGCGAGTACGATGCGCAGCGCGAACGCCGCCGTGAAGACGAGCAGAACGAGATCAACGAGGAACCGATCTAGCGCTGCTTAGGTGGCAAACGAAACGGCCGGTGCATTGCACCGGCCGTTTTTTGTTTTAGCTCAGCTTCTCGAGCTCATTCACCATATTGGCGACGACATCATAGCCGCCCTGCCAGAAGGCCGGGTCTTTGATGTCTACGCCGGCGTTCTTGAGGATGTTCTCCGGGGAGTCGGAGCCGCCTGCAGAGAGGAGCTGGATGTAGCGCGGTTTGAACGAGTCGCCCTCGGCTTTGTACTGCTGGTAGAGCGAGAAGACGAGCAGCTGGCCGAAGGAGTAGGCGTAGACGTAGAACGGATAGTAGAAGATATGCGGGATGGAGACCCATTCGTACTTGAACTCATCGGCGATGTCCATCGAGTCGCCAAACTGATTGTTTAGATTCGCCATGTAGGCGGCGGAGAGCTCGTCTACGCTGGCGCCCTGGCTGACCATCTCGTGGGCCTGGCGCTCAAAGAGGGCAAAGCCGACCTGGCGCATGATGGTGGCGTAGGCATCATCCACCTGGCCGAAGAGGATGTCTCGGCGGACGGCGGGGTCGGTTTCTTCTTCGAGCAGGCGGTCGATGAGCAGCATCTCACCGAAGGTGGATGCGGTCTCAGCGAGCGGCAGCGAGGAGTGGAAGTTGAAGGCGTTGTGCTTATCGGCCAGGACGGCGTGCACAGCGTGGCCGAATTCGTGGGCCAGGGTGGACACATCGCGGGCGGCGCCGGTGTAGTTGATCAACACATACGGCAGCAGGGCCGGATCAGCGGAAGAGCAGAAGGCGCCGCCGCGCTTGCCCTTGCGGACTTCACTATCCACGTGGCCAGCATCGAAGATGCGGCGGGAAATATCGGCCAGTTGAGGGTCAAAGCTGCCGAAGGATTCGAGGGTGAGGGCGACGGCCTTATCGTAGGAATATTCTTTGGTGGACTTGGCGACGGGGGCATAGATATCGTAACGGCGCAGCTTGTCCATGCCGAGGACTTTGGCCTTCATTTTGAAGAAGCGCTGGAAGATGCGGGTGTTCTCCTCCGAGACGCCGAGCAAGGTGTCGACGACCTCGTCTGAGATGTCGTTGCCGAGGTTGCGAACGGAGATGGCGCTCTCGAACTTGCGCAGGTCGAGGTTCTCGGACTTCCAGTCACGCGTGACGGTCTGGTACATCTGGCCGAGGATGGGGGCATCCTCGCCATAGACGCGGTAGAGCTCCTGGTAGGCGTTGCGGCGATGGTCTGGATTGGGGCTGTAGGCCAGCTTCATCAGCTCGCCGCGAGTGAGCTCTTTGATCTCGCCGTCGACATCTACTTTGAAGACGTAGCGGTCGGTGATGGCGGAGTAGAGGGCCTGCATGGCCTTGGCGCCGGTGACGTCTTTGAGGTTGATGATCTTCTCTTCGGCCTCGGTGAGCGTGTAGGGCTTGAAGTTGCGGATCTGGCGCAGCCAATAGTCGAACTCCGGCCCGGCGGAGGCTTGCAGCTTGGCGGCGAGGTCATCAGAGAGCGCCTTCCACCAGATGCTGAAGAAGAGGGTCTTGTTGCTGAGCTCGGCCATGAGCTGGTCGACGCGGGCCTGAAAGGCCTGGGCTTCCTGGTTCTGGGTGTCTTCGCTGAACCAGAGACCGGCGAACTGATCGATACGAGCGGCGAGGCGGGTGTTTTGCTCCATCTGGGTGACGATGGCTTTGAAGTCGGCGTCACTGATTTTGTCGGTGAGCTTTTCGCGCTGCTTTTCAAAAGCGGCGACATTGCTCTCGAGCTTTTTGATGGCGGCTTTCATCTCGGAGCTGTCGGCCCCGGGGAAGAGGTCTTTGAGGGACCAGCGGCTGAGGGTGTATTCGGTCATGAGGTGTTTTCCTTTTCTTGACTGAATTGTAGCTTGGCTGGGAAATTTAGCCACAGATGAACACAGATGCGTGGCTGCGCCACGCGGCGCAGATAAAACCCTAATTTATTTATCTTTGATTCCTTCACGCAGCAATTGGCGCAGGTCGTCGATGGGGCGGCGGCGGCCGGTGTCTGGGTCGATGTAGTGCCAATGCTGCCAGCCGTTGGCGGGTGCGGCGAGGGCCTCTTTGGCGGCCTGGTGAATAGAGGCGCGGCGGCCGTTGTATCTGAGCGAGCCATCGGCGAGGATGCGGGCGCTCTCGCGGCCCTTTTCGCCGAGGTAGAGGCGCTGGCCGGCTTCGAGCAGGCCGGCTTCGAGCAGGTTGCCGAAGGGAATGCGCGGCTCGCGACGGGGCTCATGCGCCTCGAAGAGCTCGGCTTCGTAGGCGACGGGCTCGATCTGGCCGATGCGGCGGCGGGCTAGACGGACGTAGGCGGGGTCTTGCTCGATGCCGATCCAGTTGCGGTGCAGGCGCTTGGCAACGGCGCCGGTGGTGCCGGAACCGAAGAAGGGGTCAAGAACTACATCGCCGGGGTTGGTACTGGAGAGCAGGACGCGGTAGAGCAATGATTCCGGCTTTTGCGTTGGGTGGGCGCTCTCGCCATCGGCGCGCAGACGCTCGCCCCCGGAGGCGATGGGGAGCAGCCAATCGCTGCGCATCTGCTTGTCTTCGTTGAGCGACTTCATGGCGTGATAGTTGAAAGTGTACGGCGCGCCCTGCTCTTTTTGGGCCCAGAGCAGGGTTTCGTGAGCGTTGGTGAAACGGGTGCCGCGGAAATTGGGCGTGGGGTTGGCTTTGACCCAGACGATGGAGTTGAGCAGCCAGTAGTCAAGATCTTGCAGGATGTTGCCGACGCGATGGATGTTGTGATAGCTGCCGATGACCCAGAGGGTGCCGCTGGGCTTGAGGACGCGGCGGCAGGCGGCGAGCCAGGCACGAGTGAAGTCATCATAGGCGGCGAAATCATCAAAACGGTCCCAGGCTTCCTGGACGCCGCGGACCTTGGTGTTGTTGGGGCGGCGCAGCTCGCCGCCGAGCTGGAGGTTGTAGGGGGGATCGGCAAAGACGAGGTCGATGGAGTTGGCGGGGAGTTTGGCCAGCTCGGCCAGGCAGTCGCCGTGGAGGACGGAGTTGAGGGGCAGGGATGTGGCGCGGGGCATGAGTGCGTGGTCTCCGGCGCTTATTATGGATAAGGGGCAGGAATTGTGCGTCGGAAGCGGTGCGGGAGTTTTTGCGCCGTACGCGAAGCGGAGATGCTGCGCTGAGGGGCAAATGTAGATCAGCGGGCAAGGGCGAAAGGCGGAACAATGAGGTATTTGCATTCGCGAATCTCTTGCAGGGGCTCTGCCCCTGCGACCCCGTTGGGGGAACCTACGCTGCGCTTTGAGTTGGTTCCCCCCGAGCCCCCTCCGCAGACGCTCGTGTGAGTTGTGCATTCTGTCGCGGTTCCTCTGCGACCCGCGCCGAGGAATTGGTCTAAGGAAAGTTTTTTGTGAGCTAGGATCACACAACTTGCAAAAAGATGTTGCTCGTTAAGTCGGTGAGGGTATAGGGTGCAACTGAAAAGATATCTGGACATGGTGAGAGTTGGCTTAGGCATGGTTGACAGCCTCGTGGCCGAGCGGGGTGAGGGCGTAAAGGGCGGGCGTGCCGTGGCCGCCGGGATTGGTGCGAGTGATGTAGCCGGCTGAGGCAAGCTCGTACACAAGGGTGCGGGCGCGGGAAGCGCCGGGCTGGGAAATGAGTTGTGGAGTGGCGGCTTCGCCAAGTTCGGCGAGGGTGAGGAGGAGGCTGCGGGCGGAGCGGCTGAGCCTGGCCGGCGCGGTTTGGCGATCGGCGAGGGATAGAGTAAATGTGTCTGGCGAGAAGTGGGTCTGGGCGGTGAGGGAGAGCGGCTCGACATCGCGGGCTTTGATGGTGGAGAGTTGAATGCAAGAGTCTTGCGGCGGGGATTGGGCCAGGAGCATGTGATCTACGCCAGAGGAAAGGGCGGAGGAGCCGCGGAAGACGCCTTGCTTATTGGTGTGGTGAATGACCAGCACAGCGACATCCGCCTGAAGGCTGAGGCGGCGCAGGTTGGCAAGAACGGGCTGGACGGAGAGGACATTGTTCTCATCTGTGCCGGGCATGATGTTGTTGAGGCAATCGATGACGATGAGGCCGGCGTTGAGGGAGTGAGCGCGCTGGACGAGGGGGACGACGACGTTGTCTTCAGCAAAGTTGTGGAAGGCAGGCGGGATGAAATGGAGCGGGGCTGTGCGGGGCGCGTTGAAGCCGCGCATGACAAGGGCGAGGCGAGACCAGGTGCGCTGCAAGCCGCCCTCTTCATCGACAATTAAGACTGGAGCAGGTTGCGTGGAGCGGCCGAGCCAGGGCTGGCCAGTGGCGACGCTGACGGCGAGATGGAGGGCGAGCCAGGTCTTTTTGGCGCCGGGCGCGCCGACAAGCAGGTTGAGGCTAGGACGGGCGATGACGCCTTGGACAAGGGCTGGCTGTGCTGGAGGCGGAGTTTCAAGAGCTTCCCAGGCGGAATAGACGCGCAGCTGGCCGATGTAGTCGTAGGCGAGATCGTCGGCAGCCTGTTGGACCTCAAGCTCCATGTGGGCGGCGTCAGGCCGCTCGGCGATGGAATCAAGGAAGGCCCGCTGGCGCTGGGCGTAGGTGCTGGCGGTGAGGCTGCGAACGGCGTTGTAGGCGGCCTGCCATTCCGGCGGCAAGGCTTCAGGCAACTGGGCGGCGAGGCCGTGGTGGATGAGGCGGGCGAGGATGTGAGCAGGCTCTGGCGCGGTGCTGGAGCCGGAGTCGGTGACAGCGTGCATGGAACCCCCAAGGCTGGACTGCGAAATGTTGCAAGTGGGGGGAATGTAGCAGGGATTAGCGGGGGCGAGAGGGATTGGGGCGCGGTGTCAAGGAGGAGGTTCAGCGAAAATAACGCTCAACCAGACTAGTCAATCGCCTTTAGGATGTTACTTTCTTGGGAGGTGTTTCTAGATATTTCCTTTATCATCCTTCATTTCCTTGCTAATAAAATCGCCATTCAAAAATTTAGGCAAGGTCTCAGCACAATCACCATAAACTGAAAGTACTCGTCTTTTATCAAAATTTTGGATTCTCAATTCAAACTGTTTGGTCACTTTCTCCACAACAGAAACATCTGGGTCAAAGATAATCATTCGAGATTTCTCGTTTGTTGATAACCACTTGCTAAGCATTCTTGAAATATATAGGTCTGCATCAGAAAAGGAGAAGCCCACGACAGCCACAATGCTGGCTTCACTGAGGGCGTCCTCGGCTCGCTCTAAGAGTGAATTTAATGAAGGAAAAATGTCAAACTTCATTGCCAGTGGAGGCACGAGCAACCCTCTTCGTTGTCCTCCACATTCCTTGCAAACTGCTATCACTGGGTAGAACGCAATATCATTGAGATAATTTTGTACAGTCGTGTTGATATCAATTAAGTGAACCTTTTGACAAGTCTCACAGAAAAACCAATTAAGACTCCCATGAAGCTTAATAAGACGCGTCCCTGATTTTGGTGCACCACCTTGGTCATTGGTAAAATCAAGTTGATAGTTTAAGTCGTGCCCATCTTTGAGTAGCGCTAAATCCATACAGCAGTCATAGTTAGTTGTAACAATCGAGGACTTGCTGTTCCCTTTGACGTAGTCAGCTATAGCTAAGTGACCAGCATTGGGTTTTGCTGGCAACATACGACTAGATAAAAGACCGAAAAGAACTTGAAGAGTATCTTGCAAGAAGAGTACTGAAGAAAAGTCAACCCTTGGTCTTCTAAAGACCCGTCGCTCTTCTTGTGCTTGAAGATTCCCAAACAGCAGAAAGTCAACCAAATTTAGCACGTTGGGGTTTTGACTGCAGTATTCAGCAAGTTGAGCTGAAGTCAGCAAGTCTTCGATATTCTCAATCTTCTTCTCAACACAAAAATCAGCGAGTCTATTGACATCTTCGCGGTCAAGTCTTCGGGCCCTAGCCAGCATATCTGGAAGGAGCTCTTTAACAGTGGGGATACCCGATGGTTCCGGTTTGGAAGCTCCGGCGCCTAACAAAAAGACTATATTCTCGGTTTTGGGGTCAACTAGCTGTACTTCTTCATCAACTCCCAAGAGGTGGGCTACCAGCCTTTTTACTTCTTCTAGTAATCTTGCATAACGATGGGCGGAAGGTCGACTTGATAACTCTGAATAGATATCAAGCCAGTCTGGGTGTAAGCTCTCCTCCCCAGACAATATATCTTCGTCAGTTATTGCTTCTCGCAACAAACTGACTGCGTGTGAAGTTGCACCTTCTTCAAGAGCAGTGATCGCCTCACTGAGCATGCTTACTTGCTCAATTGACACTTGTTCTACCCCCAACTTTATTTTCATGTTCCCTCTGTATTAATCTCTTAGAATTTTACCAGTCACTCTACACATTAAACCTAACGTTGATGATGTCGCCGTCCGCCATCTTGTACTCCTTGCCCTCGAGGCGGAGGCGGCCTTTGTCGCGGGCCTGGGCCATGCCGCCGAGCTCGAGGAGTTCATCGCCGGCGACGATCTCGGCGCGGATGAAGCCGCGGGCGATATCGGAGTGGATGGCGCCGGCGGCCTCCAGGGCGCTGGCGTGCTTGCGCAGCATCCAGGCGTGGGCCTCGGGCTCGCCGACGGTGTAGAAGGTCTGCGTGTCCATCAGGTCGTAGGCGGCGCGGATGATGCGCAGGGAGCCGGGCTCCTGCAAGCCATATTCTTGTAAGAATATGGCTTGCTCATCAGCGGGCAACTGGGCCAGCTCCATTTCAAGCTTGCCTTGCAGAGCCAACACGGGCAGGCTGGAGGTGAGCGCGGGGGCAGCCTGGCCCTCGCCGAGGTTGATGACGGCGAGGATGGGCTTAAGGGTCAGGAGGCCGATGCCGGCGCTGGCAGTGATCTCGTCGTCGGTGAGGCCGGCGGTGCGCAGCGGCTTGTTATCTGAGAGGGCCGCGTGCAGTTTTTCGAAGTGGGCGATCTGGCGATCGAGGGCGGCGATATCACGGCCGCCTTTGCCGCGCTCTTCTTTGAGCTTTTGCTGCTTGCGCTCGACAATGATGAGATCGTTGAGGAGCAGCTCGTCTTCGATGGAGCGCAGGTCACGGGCGGCGTCAACGGTGGTGGCGGGGTGGGCCACGCTATCGTCCTCGAAGGCGCGCAAAACGATGAGCAGCCCGTCCATGCCACTGAGGGCGTTGAGCAGCTGGCCGCTGAGGCCCTGGGACGCCTCGCCAGAGCCCATACCGGCCACGTCGGCGAAAGAGATCTGGGCGTGCACGATCTTCTTGGAGGCGAATAGGGCAGCGAGGCGCTTGAGGCGCTCGTCTGGCACGTCGACCACGGCGGTGGTGATCTCAATGCGGCCGGCGCTCATGGCGAGCGGGCGGTTGCTGTGGGTGAGGGCGTTGAATATGGTGGTCTTGCCGGATTGCGGCAGGCCGATGATGCCTAATTTCATACGTTGCACTAGTCCTTATAGTTAATCGAGATGCCGCACAAACCCGTACAACTTTTGGAGTAGCTACAGAGCTAACGCTCGGTTACGCTACTCCGCGCTTCAGTCGTACCGAGGATATAGGCGTTGACCTTCGTCTGGTGCGTACGCAATAGCTGCGCTATTGCGGTGGAGTTTGCAAAAACCGCAAACTCCATGTTGACCATGCCTTTCCGGCTGATTATACTTTCATGCCTTTAGCCGAAGTGGCGGAACTGGCAGACGCGCGCGACTCAAAATCGCGTTCCCTTGGGAGTGTGGGTTCGATTCCCACCTTCGGCACCTTAAAAACAACGGCCCGCCGGCCGTTGTTTTTAGTTTATTTCTGTGGATAACCTGGCTTGTTTCGGTGGATAACTCAGGGGATTTGTGGATAGCAGGCTGTTGATAGCCGCTCTTCTGCCTCTGCAGTTGTCAAGCCTGGCTGTGTGTATGAGCGTGGATACTTTGAGGATAATCGGGCATATTCCCTATAGGATAGCTCTGCACGGGAGTACTCCCTATTGTCTGCTACCTGCCGTTGTGGAAAATTGCTTACGCTTTAGCCCAAGATAGCCTGCTCTTTTCAGCGTATTGGCGGCATATAGTGCTTTAGCGTGAAAATAGGGTAGCTATCCACAAATCCACAGGCCCTAAGACTAATACTAATAACTGATACAAAGAACTAAAGAGAGGGTTAGGGTTTATAGATTAAGACAAACCTTCAAAGGAGCCTGATGACGACTTACATTTGGTATGGACACGCCACCTGCGCTTTTGTGATCAATGGGATGCATGTGGTGGTTGACCCTTTCTTTCGGGAGAATGCCCAGGCGTCTATTGCGATGGACGATGTTCCGGCGGACTACATTTTGGTTAGCCATGGGCACTGGGATCATTCGGGGGACGTGGAGCCGATAGCCCAGCGCACGGGCGCCATGATCATTGCCAATGACGAGATTGCCCGCTATTACGCTGCTAAGGGATACAAGACCCACGGCCAGCATATTGGCGGCGGGTTCAAGCACCCGTTCGGCTATTTGAAGCTGACGCATGCGGCGCATGGGTCAGGCTTTCCCGACGGGTTCCCAGGGGGCACGGCGAGCGGCTTTTTGCTGACCACGCCAGAGGGCAAGAAGGTCTACCTGGGCTGCGACACGGGCTTGTTCGGCGATATGGCGCTGATCGGCGATGAGGGCGTGGAGTTTGCGGCCCTGCCGATCGGCGACAACTTCACCATGGGGCCAGACGATGCTCTGAAGGCGGTGAAGCTGCTGCGGCCCAAGCGGGTGCAGCCGTATCACTACTCGACCTGGGATGTGATCAAGCAGGACGAGCACGCCTGGGTAAAACGAGTGAACGCGGAAACGGACACGGAGGCGTTCGTGATGCAGCCCGGAGACTCGCTGGAGATTTAGCCTGCATTCATGCAGGCGGCAGGCGCCGGGTCTATACTGAGGGCTATGTTCGACTTCTCGAAGGATCGCCGTGAGGAAGAAGCGCGGGTGCGCAGCGAAGGGCGACTGCCGCCCGGACAATCGCTGACGCAGAAGTTCCCGGTGCTGCATTATGGGCCGGTGCCGCGCTTTAACCCGGAGACCTGGGACCTGCGCGTTTGGGGCGAGGTAGAGGAAGAGCGGCGCTGGAGCTGGGACGAGTTCAAGCAATTGCCGCGCCGCAAAGTTGTGATGGATCTGCACTGCGTGACGCGCTGGAGCAAGTTCGACACCGAGTGGGAAGGTGTGGGCTTGAAAGACCTGGTGGATAAAGGATTGATCAAGCTCAAGCCCACGGCCAAATATCTGCTGCAGCATGCAGAGTATGGCTTCACCGTGAACATCCCGATCGAGGTGGCTCTGGCGGAGAATTTTCTGCTGGCGGATATGTTCAACGGGCAACCGCTGGACCCAGACCACGGGTTGCCGCTGCGTGGCGTGGTGGGCTACATCCGCGGGCGCGAGGATCTGGAGACGCCGTATTTGTGGAAGGGCGCCAAATGGCTGCGCGGGCTGGAGTTCTTGACCGAGGACCAGCTGGGCTTCTGGGAGCAGGCCGGGTATCACAACCGCGCCAATGTGTGGAAGGAAGAGCGGTTCGCGCGCTAGCTTCTGAGCAGAGGCAACGGGGAGCCTCTTTTTTGTTTAACCACAGATGAACACAGATAGACAAAGATTGTTGATGTTTGCCTCAACTGGCTTTGCGAGCTGGCCGGAAGGCCGGCGAAGCAATCCCCAAGATGTTTTGGATACTCGCATGGAGATTGCTTCGTGCGCAGGCAAGCCTGCGCCTCGCAATGACAGGCGAGCGCGGATTACTGCGCTGACGCTAATAGTGGCCGCATGGCTGCTGGCGGCGTGCGGGGGGCAGCCGCTGGCTGGCATGCCAACGGAGACGGCAACCAAGCCTGCGCCGCAGGCGTCTGCAGCGGCGGCAACGGCGACGTTGGATGTGAACTTGGCCAAGGCCACGGAAACGCAGGCGGCGCTGGCGACACAGCTGGTGAAGGCGGAGTGCCTGGAAACCGGCGGCGAGGTGACCTATCACGAGGTGGATTCAGCTTATCTGGACTACGGGCTGCGCTTCCGAGTGTATACACCCCCGTGCTACGACCAGAGCGTAGAGCGCTACCCGGTGCTGTACCTGGTGCATGGGCAGACCTACAACGATGACCAGTGGGACCGGCTGGGCGCCGACGAGGCCGCCAGCGCCCTGATCGCGGCGGGCGAGGTGGCGCCATTCATTATTGTGATGCCGTATGACCGCTCGTCCAATCAGCCATCGCAAGACCCGTTCCGCCAGGCGGTCATCGAAGAGTTGCTACTCTGGGTGGATGCAAATTACCGCACGCTGACCGAGCGCGAGTTCCGGGCGGTGGGCGGGCTCTCGCGTGGGGCGTCGTGGGCGATCCACTTCGCGTTCAACTATCCGGAGCTGTTCTCGGCGGTGGGTGGGCACAGCCCGCCGGTGTTCCAGGAGGATGCGCCACAGATGCGCGGCTGGCTGGACGGGATGGCGATGGACAATATGCCGCGCATCTGGCTGGATATTGGCGAGCGCGACCAGCGCGCCATCCTGAACTCGGCCATCTGGTTTGAGGAGCTGCTGACGCAGCGCAACATCCCGCATGAGTGGTATCTGTTCAGCGGCGACCACAGCGAAGCGTACTGGAGCAGCCATGTAGAACAATACCTGCGTTGGTATGCGCAGGACTGGTAAGCCGACACTTTACAGTGCGGCGAGGGTGGCGGCGATTTATAATTAGCGCGTATGCGCTTAACCAAAGAAGACGTTGAACATATTGCACTGCTGGCGCGCCTGCACCTGAGCGAAGAAGAAAAAGAACGTTACGGGGAGCAACTCTCCAACATTCTTGAGCATGTAGGCAAACTGCAGGAACTGGACACCACGGATGTGCCGGCCATGGCCAGCATTGTGGTGGAACGAAGCCGCCTGCGGCCGGATGAGCCGGCGGCGGCCATGCCGCGCGCCGAGCTGCTGGCGAATGCGCCAGAGGCGGTGGACGAGCAGTTCAAAGTGCCGCCGGTGCTGGATGGTGGCCCGTGAGCGCGGCACGCAGCGCGGCCCTGCACGAGCTGAGCGCCAAGCAGGCGCTGGCTGGATTGCGGGCGGGCACCTTCTCCAGCGTGGAGCTGACGCGCGCCTACCTGGAACGAATTGAGCAGCACAATCCGCGCTTGAACGCGTATTTGTATGTGGCGGCGGACAGTGCGCTGCAAGCGGCCGCGGCAGCCGACAAACAATACGCCAAAGCGCGACGCAGCAAAACGGCCAAACTGCCCGCGCTGCTGGGCCTGCCGATCGCGGTGAAAGATGTGCTGGCGGTGGCTGGCATGCCGGCCACCTGCGGCTCGCGCATCCTCGAGAATTTTGTACCCAGTTACATGGCCACGAGCGTGCAGCGTCTGCTGGACGCCGGCGTGGTGGTGCTGGGCAAAACCAATACCGATGAATTCGCCATGGGCTCCTCTACCGAGAATTCGGCGTATGGCGTGACGCACAACCCGTGGGATGAGACGCGCGTGCCGGGCGGGAGCAGCGGCGGCAGCGCGGCGGCAGTGGCCGCCCGCCTGGCGCCAGTGGCGCTGGGAACGGACACGGGCGGCAGTGTGCGCCAGCCAGCGGCGTTCTGCGGGCTGACCGGGCTCAAGACCACCTATGGGCGTGTCTCGCGCTATGGGCTGGTGGCGTTCGGCTCCTCTTTGGATACGGTGGGCGTGCTGGCGCGGGATGCGGCGGACGCGGGCCTGATACTGAAAGTGATGGGCGGCTACGACCCGCGGGACGCGACCACTGTAGAAAAGACGCCCAAGCTGGACAAACCGAGCGGCAAATCGCTCAAGGGTTTGCGGATCGGCGTGCCGAAGGAATACTTCATCGAAGGGCTTTCGGCCGAGGTGGAAAACGGGGTGCGCGAAGGAATCCGCCAGCTGGAGGCGCTGGGCGCCAAGGCGGTGCCAGTGAGCCTGCCGCATACGGAATATGCGTTGCCGGTGTACTACATCATCGCACCAGCGGAAGCCTCGGCCAACCTGGCGCGTTTTGACGGCGTGCGCTATGGCCTGCGCGTGGCGCAGGACGACTTGATCGAGATGTTCAAGCACAGCCGCGGGGCCGGTTTTGGGCCGGAAGTGAAGCGACGCATCATGATCGGCTCGTATGCCTTGTCTGCCGGGTACTACGATGCGTACTACGGCCAGGCGCAGAAGGTGCGGGCGCTGATCCGCCGGGATTTTGACGAAGTGTTCAAAAAAGTGGACATCATCGCCGCTCCTTCGACCCCGAGCACGGCATTTCGCATCGGCGCGCACGGCAGCGACCCGCTAGAGATGTACCTGGAAGACGTATTCACCCTGCCGGCCAACCTGGCGGGTGTGCCCGGCCTGTGCGTGTGCGCTGGGTTTGATATGCAAGGGTTGCCGATTGGCCTGCAGATGCTTGGGCCGCACTTTGCGGACGAGCGGCTGCTGGCAGTGGCAGCGGCCTATCAAAAGGTGACCGACTGGCACACACAGGCGCCAGCGCTGTAGCAAGGAGATGACCATGAGCGAGACGCTGAAAATCATTGTGCCTATGGCCGGCTTTGGCACGCGCCTGCGCCCGCACACGTGGAGCCGCCCCAAGCCGCTGCTGACCGCGGCCGGCGACACGATATTGGGGCATGTGCTGAAACTGCTGCAGACCGCGCCCGGCGCCGAGCAGGCCGAGATGGTTTTTATTGTGGGCTGGCTGGGCGAACAGGTACAGGCATACATGAAAGCCGAGCACCCCAAAGTGAAGGCGCACTTTGTGGAGCAGAAGGAAATGAAAGGCCAGTCCCACGCGCTGGCGCAGGCGCGCGAATTCATGAGTGGGCCAACGCTGGTGATCTTTGTGGATACGGTAGTGGAGACGGATTTCTCAGCCCTGGACAAGGAAGAAGTGGACGCGGTGGCGTGGGTGAAGCCCGTGCCTGACCCGCGCCGCTTTGGCGTGGCTGCGCTGGGTGAAGATGGGCTGGTGAGCGGCTTGATCGAGAAGCCCAGCGACATGAGCAACAACCTGGCCGTGGTTGGCATTTATTACTTCAAGCGCGGCGAAGAGCTGATGGCGGCGATCGACGAGCAGATGGAAAAAGGCGTGATCACCAAGAACGAATTCTTTTTGGCGGACGCGATCGACATCATGCTCAAGAAGGGGCTGCGCATGCGCACCGAAGTGGTGGGCGAATGGCTGGATGCGGGACTACCGGACACGGTGCTGGAAACGAATCAGAAGCTATTGGAAAAGGGCCGCGACAATAGCGGCCAGATTAACCATAGTGGTGTAACGCTGCACGCTCCGGTATATATTCACCCCAGCGCCACAGTCGAGAACAGCACAGTGGGGCCGTACGTCTCCATCGGGGCGGGCTCGACGGTGCGCAACAGCACGATCGAGGATGCGGTGGTGGAGCGTGGCGTGGTTATCGAGGATAGCCAACTGAAGCACTCGCTAATCGGCGAGCGCAGCCAGGTGCGCGGCGTGCGCGGCCAGGTGAACGTGGGCGATGATTCCTCGGTGAGCGGAGAGGCGGCGTAAGCAGCATGTCTGCCAAGTACCAGCCTGTTATCGGGCTAGAAGTGCACGCGGTGTTGGAAACGCGCAGCAAGATGTTCTGCGCGTGCCCGGTGGTGGATTCCACGGTGGGCGAGCCGAACATTGCCGTGTGCCCGGTGTGCTCTGGCATGCCCGGCATGCTGCCAGTGATCAACCAGGCCGCGGTGGAATATGCGCTGCGAGTGGCACTGGCGCTGAACTGCACCATCAACCTGACCAGCATTTTTGCGCGCAAGAGCTACTTTTACCCGGACCTACCCAAGGGTTTCCAGATCTCACAATACGAGCAGCCCCTGGCGCAGAATGGCTGGCTGATGATCGACACGGCCGAGGGCGAGCAACGCGTCGCCATCCGGCGCGTGCATATTGAAGAGGACACCGGCAAGCTGACCCATGTGGAAAAAGGTGGCGAGCGCTATTCCTTGGTGGATCTCAATCGCAGCGGCGTGCCGCTGTTGGAGATCGTCACTGAGCCGGAGTTGCATTCAGTGGAAGCGGTGCGTAATTGTGCGTATGCGCTGCGCAGCATTTTGCGCTATGTTGGTGTGAACTCTGGCAATCTGGAAAAGGGTTTGATGCGGATCGAGCCGAATATTTCGATCCGACCGGTGGGCAGCACCGAGTTTGGCACGCGGGCCGAGATCAAGAACCTAAACAGCTTCCGCTCGCTGGAACGCGCCACTACGTATGAGCTGGCGCGTCAAGAACAGCTGGTGGGAGCGGGCGGCCAGGTGGTGCAGCAGACCCTGGGTTGGGATGATGCGCGTGGCACCACGCAGGCGCAGCGCTCCAAGGAAGTGGCCGAGGATTATCGCTACTTCCCGGAGCCTGACCTGCCGCCGTTGGTGCTAGAAAAGGCCTGGGTCGAAAAGATCCGCAAAGGCTTGCCTGAATTACCGCAGGCGCGGCGCGAGCGCTTTATCAGTAAATACGGCCTGAAAGCCTATGACGCTAACGTCATTGTGGCTGAGCGTGAAGTGGCTGATTTTTATGAGGCGGCGATTGTGGCGGCCAAAGTGGCGGACGCAAAAACGATTGCCAATTGGCTGACTGGGCCGTTGTTTGGGCTTATGAATGAGGGTGGCATCGAGATCGGCGAACTGCGCTTCGGCGCCAAGCATTTCGCCGCCCTGTGCGACCAGGTGGCGGGTGGCAAGGTGAACGCGGCCGGTGGGCGTGAAGTGCTGGGCGTGATGTTCACCGAGGGCGGCAGCCCGGCCAGCATCATCAAGGCGCGCGGGTTGCAGCAGATCTCGGATAGCGGGCAGCTGGCGGCCTGGGTGGGCGAAGTGATCGAGGCCAATCCTAAGCAGGCGGCAGACTATTTGGCGGGGAATACCCCGCTGCTGAACTTTCTATTTGGACAAGTAATGCAAAAGGCGAGCGGCAAAGCCAACCCGGCCGCCGTGCGCGAAGAATTGCAGGCCCAGCTGAGCAAGCTGGGAAAGTGAGGCTGTGATGGCTGATATGAATGGCACTGTTGAAGCGCTGGCGATCACGCCAGAATATATCCCTAGCACCGAGCTTGAGGAAGTTGAAACGACCCTGGAAGGCCTGGTGGGCGACAAGCATTTTGGCCTGACCATGAAAGCCAACAAGTTCCAGGCACCGTATCCCAAGGGTGAATTGATCCGCAATGTGCGCCAGATCTCGATCGTTTCGGCCGAGGAATTGGCGCAGATCGCCGCTGCAATGGGTGTGGAGCGTGTGGAGCCGGCCTGGCTGGGAGCGAACCTGATGCTGTCTGGCGTGCCTGACCTGACGCAACTGCCCGCCGGCAGCCGTCTGTACTTTGAGGGCGGCGCGGGCATTGTGGTGGAGGGCGAGAACATGCCGTGCGTGACGGCCGGCGGCTGCCTGGCCGACCAGTATCCTGACCGGCCGGAGCTGCGCACGGCGTTCCCCAAGCAGGCGATCGGCAAGCGCGGCCTGGTGGCGTGGGTGGAGAAACCGGGTGTGATCCGCAAGGGTGAACGCGTGACCGTGCGGCGGGCCGAGGACGTGGGACGCTAGCATTACGAGATGTTGAGCCGTACTTAACAGCACTGCGAGGGCTCAACTTGACGGGTCTACGAGACTCTGATAGCGTATAGGCCTGTCTGAGCCTTCAGGGTCACTTCTGGACGTGAATAAACGCCTGAACAGTCTGAAACCAGCAGTACATGCGGACAACCTGGTCTGAGGTGTCCGCATAGTTGTTTAAAACACAAACTATTGTGCAGGAGAGTAATGTCGGAGACCACCAACGCTTTCAGCATCGCCCAAGCCCAGTTTGACAACGTGGCCAAGCAGTTGCATCTGGATCCAGATGTGGCGGAGCAGCTGCGTTGGCCGCGCCGCGAATTCAAGTTCCAAATTCCGGTGCGCATGGACGATGGCAGCCAGAAGGTGTTCTTTGGCTACCGCGTACAGCACAACGATTCACGCGGGCCGACAAAGGGCGGCATTCGTTTCCACCAGTCGGAGACGATGGATACTGTGCGTGCCCTGGCGATGTGGATGACCTGGAAGTGCGCGGTGGCAGATATTCCGCTGGGCGGCGCCAAGGGCGGCGTGGCGGTGGACTCAGCTTCGCTCTCTGTGAAGGAGAAGGAGCAACTGTGCCGCGGCTGGGTGGGCCAGATCCATCACAACCTGGGGCCGAGAGTGGACGTGCCGGCGCCGGATGTGGGCACCACCCCGCAGATGATGGGCTGGATGATGGACGAATATTCCAGGCTGGTGGGCCAGTACACACCCGGCGTGATCACCGGCAAGCCGGTGGGCGGCGGCGGATCCAAGGGGCGCAAAGAGGCTACCGGTTACGGTGTGATCTACAACGTGCGCGAGGCGATGAAGCATCTCAAGCTGGACCCGAGCAAGACCAGCGCGTCGATCCAAGGGTTTGGCAACGTGGCCCAGTTTGCCGGCCTGGGCTTCACGCAGCTGCTGGGCGGCAAGGTGCTGTGCGTTTCGTATTGGGACCGCGAAGAGAAGGCTTCGTTGAGCGTGAGCAGCAAGAAGGGCCTGGACATTGCCTTCCTGCAGAACATTACGGATGAGTACGGCTCGATCAACAAGGCCAAGGCGCAAGAGGCCGGCTACACGATCAGTGGCGGCGACGACTGGATCTCGCAGGATGCGGATGTGCTGATCCCGGCGGCGCTCGAGGGCCAGATTAATGCCGAGAGCGGCAAGAAGATCAGCGACACGGTCAAGATCGTAGCCGAAGGCGCCAACGGGCCGACGACGCTGGAAGGCGACGAGGAGCTTGAGAAGCGCAACATCTTCGTCATTCCCGATTTCCTGTGCAACAGCGGCGGCGTCACCGTCTCGTATTTTGAGGGCGTGCAGAACGACATGAACTACTACTGGTCGCAGGAGGAAGTGATCCAGCGGCTGGACATGAAGATGACCGAAGCCTTCGGCAAGGTGCTTAGGATGGCGGTGGGCGAGAAGGTCAAGATGCGTGATGCGGCCTATATGGTGGCGATCGGCTCAGTGGTCGAGGCGATGCAGCTGCGCGGGTGGCTGTAGGTATCGCTTATTAGCAAGACTGGTAAACAAAGCGGGCTCAATAAGCCCGCTTTGTGGTTAAAACTCGCTGTTTGGGGCCTATCATTCAAATGATATACTCAACTGGCTGACCCCAAATAATGCTGGGTAAGCCAGTAGTAACCCTAAGCGGGAGTTCTGCCCATGAAAGTCTCAGTCCCCCAAGAGAATTTGGCCCAGGGCCTTAATATCGTCTCGCGCGCCGTTTCTTCGCGCAGTACATACCCTGTTTTGGCAAATGTGCTCATTTCTGCGGAGGATGGGCGGTTAAAACTGTCGGCAACTGACCGCGAGATGGGCATTACCTGCTGGATCAGCGCCAAGATCAGCGAGGAAGGCGCCACCACGGTGCCGGCGCGCACGCTGATCGACCTGGTATCCACCTTCCCAGGCGAGACAATTGAGCTGGACCTGGCGGTGCGCACGCAGACTCTGCACATCAAGGCGGGCCGCGCCAAGGCTGAGATCAAGGGCATTGATGCACAAGAGTTCCCGCCGATGCCGGAGCCGGATAAGGCGACGGGCATCGAGCTGCCGGCTGGCGATTTCAAGGAAATGATCCAGCAGGTGGTCTTTGCGGCATCGAAAGATGATGCCCGCCCGGTGTTGACCGGCGTGCTGACCACAGTAGAGGGCAAGGACCTCACGCTTATCGCCGCAGACGGCTTCCGGCTGTCGATCCGCAAGGCCAAACTGGGCGCCAAGGCGGAGCAGACGATGCGTGCCATCATTCCGGCGCGGGCGTTGAGCGAAGTGGCGCGGATCGCCACCGATGACAAAGAGAACATCAGCATGGTGATGCCGGCCGGCCGCGGCCAAGTGATCTTCAGCATGAAGAATGCCGAGTTGCGCTGCCAGCTGGTGGAAGGCGCGTTCCCAGAGATCCAGCAGATCGTGCCGACCAGCTTCAAGACGCGTACGGTAGTGGCGACCGACGCCTTTCTGCGGGCGGCGCGCCAGGCGGAGATCTTTGCGCGTGAGAGCTCGCACATCACGCGGCTTGACATCAAGCCCGGCGACGGCAAGGCGCCGGGCGTCGTGGACATCTCGGCTACAGCCGAGGAGACCGGCTCCAACGACAGCAAAGTAGATGCGACGGTGGAAGGCAACGGCGTGCTGATCGCTTTCAATGTGCGCTATCTGCGCGAGGCGCTGGAAGTGATGAAGACGCCCAACGTGGCGCTGGAAACCACGGCGCCGGCGGCGCCGGGGGTGATGCGCCCGATGGGGAGCGACGACTTTTTGCATGTGATCATGCCCATGCATTTGGGCAAGTAAGCTCACGGCGATTTACAATCTAGCCAGGTTTTGCCGCCCGCATGCAGTGTGCGCTTGCGGCTTTTTTGAATTATGACGCTGCCATACAACTCTATTGATCCGGCCTATCGCATCTATTTAACGCTGGCGCAATACCCTACCCTGCGCCGGCGCATCCGCACCAAGATGCGTAACGAGCTGATCCAACGCGGCATTCTGTCCTCGCAGATGTTTGAGGAGATGGTGCGCCAGCAAGCGGTCGACTCGCAGCAGCGCGAGGGATTACTGGATGCTTTTGGCGACGAAGCGCCGGAGGAGTGGAAGCTGCGCCTGGATGTGGTGCGCGATCAGCTGACGGATGTGAGCTTTGCAAACAACCTGCCCTTTGAGATCTTTGAAGGGCTGGTGAAAGATATATTGGCCGAGCGCGGCGCCGAGAGCGAAGACCTGCTGCGCACGTTCAACCCGGAGCTGGCCTCGCAGGAGGCGCTGTTCGAGCAGGCCATGGCCATCTCGCGCATGGAGAAGGAGCAGCGCCGCCGCCATGAAGCGCGCGAGCGCGAGATCAAGGTGGTGCTGCTCAAATCCATGATCTCAGACCAACTGGCATACATCAACATTGCCAAAGAGTGGTTCACGCTGGATGACCTGCTGGAGATCCGCCGCTACAAGATCGGCAAGGGCAAGGTGGGCGGCAAGGCGGCGGGTATGCTGCTGGCGCTGCGCATCTTGCAAGCCGTGGCCGAAGAAGACATCGTCAAGAATGTGGATATTCCCGACTCGTATTTTCTGGGCGCGGATGTGATGTATGCGTTCATGGCCAACAACGGCATGATGCACTGGGCAGACCAGAAGTACAAGGATGAAGAAGTCATCCGCACCGAATACGAGCAGATCAAAGAAGAGTACGCGGCAGGCAGCTTCCCTGAGGATATTTTGATCGAGCTGTCTGCGATGCTGGAGAAGATCGGCAGGCAGCCCATCATTGTGCGCTCCAGTAGCCTGCTGGAGGACAACTTCGGCTCGTCGTTTGCCGGCAAATACGCCAGCTTCTTCTGCCCGAACCAGGGCACGCATGCTGAGAATTTACGCGGGCTGACCCAGGCGATCGCGGCGGTGTACGCCAGCGCCCTGAACCCGGATGCGCTGTTGTACCGCCGCTCGCACGGCCTGGAAGATTATGACGAGCGCCTGGCGGTGCTAATCCAGGTGGTGCAGGGTGAGGCGTATGGAAAGTACTACTTCCCGCATTTTGCCGGGGTAGCGTTCAGCCGCAACCTGTTCCGCTGGTCGCCCAAGATCCTGCGCAACGCGGGGTTTGTGCGCCTGGTGGCGGGCATGGGCACACGGGCGGTGGACCATGTGGGCAACGACTATCCGCGCCTGGTAGCGCTGAGCCATCCGGAGCTGCGCGCCCAGAGCGACCCGCGTTCCATCCACACGTATTCACAGCACTACATGGACGTGATCGACCTTGAGGACAATGCCTTCAAGACCCTGCCGTTCACGGACGTTATGAACGGGCGCTATCCCCATTTGCGCCTAGCTGCCTCTGTATATAAGGATGGCGACCTGAGCCCGATCCGCTCGATGGTAGGGGCGGATAACGAGCTGGTGCTCACCTTTGACGGCGTGGTGCGCAATACACCGTTTGCGGAGCGCATGCGGCGCATACTGGCGCACTTGGAGAAGAAATACAGCTCGCCGGTGGATATGGAATTCACCATGCGCGTATTTGAGCGCGACGGAAAGCCCGAAATTGAGTTATTTATCCTGCAGTGCCGCCCGCAAAGCCACCTGCATGAGGTGGCGGTGCGCCTGCCGGAGCGGCTGGACAAGCAGGCGATCGTGTTCTCCACCAGCAAGGTGGCGCCGCATGGGCGGGCGACGAACATCCGCTATGCGTTGTTCGTGACGCCGGGCGGGTATTACGGCCTGCCCAACTCTCAGGCGCGCGGCGAACTGACGCGGGCAATCAGCAAGATCAACAAAGTGCTGGAAGGCGAAGAGTTCATTTGCGTGGGGCCGGGGCGCTGGGGCACCAGCACGCCCGATCTGGGCGTGAGCGTGAGCTATGCCGATATTTACAACACGCGCGCCCTGGTGGAGCTCTCTGGTGAAGGCGTAGGCCCGGCGCCCGAGCCATCCTATGGGACGCACTTTTTTCAGGATCTGATCGAGTCGCGTATTTATCCGCTGGCGGTGCACCTGGATGATGTGGACGCCATCTTCAATAACGCGTTCTTTTATGAGGCGCCCAACCATTTGACGGACTGGGCGCCGGAGTTGGATGGCTTGCAGAACACTTTGCGCCTGATCCACGTTGACGATGTAGCACCCGGCCAGGTGATGGAGCTTATAATGGACTCTGAATCCGGCCGCGCAGTAGCGTTTTTGAAAGAGGAGACTAGGGACGAATGAAGCATTTTGTGGCCGTGGCTGGGAATATTGGTGTTGGAAAATCGACGCTGGTGTCAAAACTGGCAGACCACCTGGAATGGAACCCATACTACGAGCCGGTTGCTGAGAATCCCTATCTTGAAGATTTCTATGCAGACATGCGCACCTGGGCGTTTCAATCCCAAGTGTTTTTTCTGCGTCACCGCCTGAGCATGCATCTGGGCCTGTTGGCCGACCCGAACTCGGTGATCCAAGACCGCTCTGTGTATGAGGATGCGGAGATCTTTGCCAAGAACCTGTTCTTGTCCGGCCAGATGGATGAGCGCGACTACACCTCGTATCGCAATTTGTACACATTGCTATGTGATTTGCTGCGCCCGCCTGATCTAGTGATCTACCTGCGTGCGTCTGTGCCCACCCTGCAACGCCGGATCGCCCAGCGCGGGCGTGATTTTGAAGCCAAGATCAGCACTGAATACCTTGAGCAGCTCAATGGGCTGTACGAGGATTGGGTGACCAACTTCACTTTGTGCCCGGTGCTGACCGTGCCGACCGACAATATGAACTTTGTGACCCATGACGGGCTGGTTGAGCTGGTGAAGCTAAAGATGAGCGAGAAGCTGATGGGCAAGGAAGAAGTAGTTTTCCTTCCTGAGGAAGTGGAGAGCTTTGCCAGCCACTCACTGGATCACTAAGGCTCAAGAAAGAGAAATAAAAAACGCCGCTTATGCGGCGTTTTGTGTTTCATCTTTCGGTTGTCTGGCAATCTCGTGACACTCAATGACAAGCTTGATGGCAGTGCGCACGTTGCCTTCGATCTCCACATCGGCAAATTCGGGTGTGCAGTAGACCGTGTAGCCATCCTCTTGCAGATAGCTGCGCGCCAGAACCAGCGCTTTAACGGCCTGGTTGACCGCACCGGCGCCGATGGCCTGGATCTCGGCGCGCTTGTGTTCCCGGAATACGCCCGCAATGGCACCAGCCACAGCGGATGTACGTGATGCCCCTGACACCTTGATAACGTCCATGATGGCCCTTCACGCGCCGTTGGGCTGGGAGGATAGTGAAACCGTTGCACAACGGCGCATCCTCTGAAAACGATGATACAGGAATAAATAGCACGGGGCAAATGCGCTCGTGCAAAAAGGCACACATGCTGCGTGATACACTGCGCAGGATGGACGAAAAAGCTCTGCAAACGCTGGAGTTTCCCAAAGTTTTGGAGCGCCTGGCGCGCCATAGCGTGTTCAGCGTATCGCATGAGCGCGCCCTGGCTCTGCGCCCGGCGGCGGATATTGACGCGGCCCGGCGCCGGCTGGCCGAGACGGGCGAGGCGCGCGCCCTGCTGGACGACCAGCCCAAGCTGGGCGTGGGCGGTGCGCGCGATCTACGCCCGGCCCTGGGCAATGCCCGGCGCGGCATGGCACTGACTGCACCAGAGCTGCTGGATGTAAAAGGCACCCTGGTGGCGGCGCGCACCCTGGCGCGGCAACTGCAGGATGCACAGGCCAGTTACCCCTTGCTGGCGGAACTGGCGGCGCAGATGCCGCAACCCGCGGGTGTGGTAGATGCGATCACCAAAACCATCTCCGAGCGCGGCCAGATATTGGATAGCGCCTCGGACGAGCTGGGCGAGATCCGCAGCGAACTGGGTGTTGCGCATGAGCGGCTGTTAAGCCGGATGCAGAAGATGCTGAGCAGCGAGCCGTACACCAAGGCGCTGCAAGAGCCGATCTTCACGCAGCGGGATGGGCGCTATGTGCTGCCGATCCGTGCGGAGGAGCGCAGCCGCGTCAAAGGCGTGGTGCACGACCAATCTGCCAGCGGGGCGACGCTGTTCATTGAGCCGCTGGGCGTGGTGGAACTGAACAACACCTGGCGCGAGCTGCAACTGGCCGAGCGAGAAGAAGAACGGCGCATCCTGCTGGCGCTGACCGTGCTGGTGCAGACGCACAGCGAGGC
The DNA here is from genome assembly GCA_025808555.1 of Anaerolineales bacterium. Classification (NCBI taxonomy): domain Bacteria; kingdom Bacillati; phylum Chloroflexota; class Anaerolineae; order Anaerolineales; species Anaerolineales bacterium. The sequence continues at coordinate 1,136,164 of CP075526.1, forward strand.
GATCACCGCGGCGCTGGAGGGACTGGCTGAGCTGGACCTGGTGTTTGCGCGCGCCAAGTACGCCGAGCAGCTGCGCGCCCATGCGCCTGAGCTGCTGCCGCTGCGCCCCCACACGGATAGTCCACATCCTGGCGTGACGCTGCGCTTGTTCGACGCGCGCCACCCGCTGCTGGACCCCGATACCGTGGTTTCCTCTGATATTGAGTTGTTCCCTGAAAACTACTGCCTGGTGATCACTGGGCCCAACACGGGCGGCAAAACCGTCACGCTTAAGACGGTGGGCCTGTTGGCGTTAATGGGCCAGAGCGGGATGCATGTTCCGGCCGCAGCTGGCAGCCAGATTTCATTTTTTGAGTCCGTGTACGCAGATATTGGCGATGAGCAATCGATCGAGCAGTCACTCTCCACGTTTTCCGGCCATGTCACCAACATTGTCAGCATATTGAAGCAGGTCGACCAGCGTTCGCTGGTCATATTCGATGAACTTGGCGCCGGCACAGACCCGCAGGAAGGCGCGGCTTTGGCGCGGGCGCTGCTGGATCACCTGGTGCGGCGCGGCATCACCACTCTGGTGGCCACGCACTACCCTGAGTTGAAAGTGTATGCGCAGGGAACGAAGGGCGTGGTGAACGCCAGTGTTGAATTCGATCTGAAGACCCTGGCGCCAACCTATCATCTAACGGTCGGCCTGCCAGGGCGCTCCAACGCGCTGGCGATTGCCAAGCGGCTTGGGCTGAGCGACGAAGTGCTGGAGCAGGCGCGCAGCGGGATCGACCCGGCTGACCTAAAGGCAGAGGATCTACTTGACGACATCCACCGCGAGCGCGAACGCGCCCGCCAGGCGCACGAGCGGGCGGCAGATGCCGAACGCACCGCCGAGGGCTTGCGGGCAGAGTTGGCTGAGCGGCTGGAGCTGATCGAAGATGAGCGCTTCGAGGTACTGGAAGCGGCGCGGCAACAGGCCAAGAAGGAGCTGGATGCGCTGAAGACTCAAGCTGGCAGGCTGCGGGCTGACCTGGCGCGGGAGCGCCAACCGCTGGAGAAGGTGCAGGCGGTGAAGCAAGCCATTGAGGCGCTGGAAGATACGGTGGAGGAGCCGGTGCAGCGCCAGGCAGTGCCGGAATCGGCGCCGGGGCGAGCGCTGCGCCTGGGGGATGCGGTGCGGGTGCGCAGCCTGGGGGCGCGCGGCGTGGTGATCGGCCTGAGTGAGGAAGAAGCTGAGCTGCAAGTGGGCGCGCTGCGGGCGCGGGCGCGCTATACCGACCTGGAGCTGCTGGACGAGCCAAGTGAGAGCCCCCTGCCCGACTGGCAAGGCACGGTGCAATTGCCGGATACCGTGGCATCCGAGGTCTCGCTGCGCGGCATGCGCTTTGAGGATGCATACAACAAACTGGACGCCTACCTGGATGCGGCGTATGCCTCAGGCTTACGTTCAGCGCGCATCATCCATGGCAAGGGGACTGGCACGCTGCGCGAGATGGTGCGTGACATGCTGCGCAAGCGCAGCTATGTAGAGCGCTATGTCTTCGCCAACCCGCATGAAGGCGGAGAAGGCGTCACCATCGCTTACTTTAAGTAATCGCCAAAGTCTATAATTCAGGCATGGACCCTATTGCCAGCCGTATAGACCCCAATTCCTCAGAATTCAAACAGAACGCCGAACACCACCGCGCCCTGGCGGCGGAGCTGCGCGCCAAGCTGGCGGCGGTGCATGCCGGCGGCGGAGCCGAGGCGCGGGCACGGCACGAGCAGCGCGGCAAGTTGTTCGTGCGTGAGCGGATCGAGCGCTTGCTGGATGCAGGCTCCCCGTTCCTGGAGCTCTCGGCCCTGGCGGCGGAGGGTATTTATGATGGCGACGCGCCGGGGGCGGGCATTGTGGCCGGCATCGGCCGCGTGGCTGGCCGCGAAGTGATGATCGTAGCCAACGACGCCACCGTCAAGGGTGGCTCGTACTACCCGCTCACGGTCACCAAGCATCTACGCGCTCAACAGATTGCCATGCAAAACCATTTGCCGTGTTTGTATCTGGTGGATTCGGGCGGGGCGTTCCTGCCGATGCAGGACCAGGTGTTCCCAGGCGAGCAGCACTTCGGGCGCATCTTCTACAACCAGGCGCAAATGAGCGCCAAGGCTATCCCGCAGATCGCAGCAGTGATGGGCTCGTGCACGGCAGGCGGCGCATATGTGCCGGCGATGAGCGACGAAGCCATCATTGTTAAGGGGACCGGCACGATCTTTCTGGGCGGCCCGCCGCTAGTCAAAGCGGCGACAGGCGAAGATGTGAGCGCCGAGGATCTGGGCGGGGCGGATGTGCACACACGCCTCTCCGGCGTGGCAGATCATTTTGCCGAGGATGACCCGCACGCCATTGATATTCTGTGCGAGATCGTTGAGACCCTTCCTGACCGCAGCACGCTGCAAACGCCGGTCAGCGCACCAGAGGAACCGCTGTATGCAGCAGAGGAACTGTATGGGGTGTTGCCGACCACGTTCCGCGAAAGCTACGACGTGCGCGAAGTGATCGCGCGCATTGTGGATGGAAGCCGTTTCCGCGAATTCAAGGCGCGGTATGGCGAAACTTTGGTGTGCGGCTTTGCGCGGATCCATGGGTATCCGGTGGGCATTCTGGGCAATAACGGCGTGCTGTTTAGCGAGAGCGCGTTGAAGGGCGCTCATTTTATTGAACTGTGCGAGCAGCGCGGCATTCCTCTACTCTTTTTACAGAACATCACGGGCTTCATGGTTGGCCGAGAATATGAAGCGGGCGGGATTGCCAAGGATGGCGCCAAGATGGTGCACGCCGTGGCCACCGCGACGGTGCCCAAGCTGACCGTCATCATTGGCGGGTCGTTCGGGGCGGGCAACTATGGCATGGCCGGGCGCGCCTACGACGCGCGCTTTTTATGGATGTGGCCGAATGCGCGCATCAGCGTGATGGGCGGCGAACAGGCCGCCAACGTGATGCTGACGATCAAGCAGGACCAGTTGGCGCGCGAAGGCAAGCCGGCGCTGACGGAGGCCGAGGCGACCGCGCTCAAGCAGCCGATCCTGGACAAGTATGAGCACGAGGGCCATCCGTACTACTCGACGGCGCGGTTGTGGGACGACGGCATTCTGGACCCGGCCGAGACGCGCACCGTGCTGGGGCTGGCGCTCTCGGTAGTGCTCAAGGCGCCGCGCACGGGCGAAGGCTTCGGCGTATTTAGGATGTAGTTTGATCTGCGCATGAATGCATTGCTGGCAGGTTTTCAAAAACACAAGTTCGGCATCACCAGCTTTGTGTTGTCCATTCTTGCTTATGGATTATTGATCCCATGGCTAGGCTTGTATTGGGATGATTGGCCTCTGAGCTGGAACAGCTATCGCTTTGGCCCGGAGGTGTATCAGGATTTTGTGCACTACCGGCCAGCGTCCGGCTGGGTGTATTACTTTTCATTACTGATACTGGGCAAGAGCCTGGTGGCCTGGCATGTGTACGCGCTGGCGTGGCGTTGGGTCAGTGGGCTGGCCTTCTACACTTTGCTGCGCTTGCTTTGGCCCAAGCAAACCAGTCTGGTATTTATTGCCGGTTTGCTGTTTGTCGTCTACCCAGGTTTTAGCCAGCAAAGTATTGCAGTGACATACAGTGTGTATTTTCTTTATTACACGCTGTTTATTGGCTCATTGATATTAATGGTCAAGAGCCTAAAAACCAGTAATCGCAGCAAGTTGTATGTCGCGGGATCGATAGCCTTGGGTCTGTTTAGCATGCTGTGCACAGAGTATTTCTATGGTCTTGAACTTGTACGAGCCGCGCTTATTTGGCTGACGCTAAGGCAGGCCGGGCGACCCAATTTGCAGAACGTGCTCAAAGCGTGGGCGCCGTATGCGCTGATGCTGGCAGGGATTTTTGCCTGGCGCTACTGGGCTAGCCAGCAAGCGGAAGCCCTCTACGGGGTTGTATTTATCGATAAGGTTGCAGATGCCCCCTTGGAGTATGCACTGCAGTGGGTATCGATCGCCCTCAACGATGTGCTGGCCGGCGGCTTGATGGCCTGGGGGCGCGTGACCACAGTGTGGTCTAGGCTGCAATCGGGTACTGTGTTCAATATCCCATATCTGGGTGTGTTAGGCGCCGCGTTCGTGGTGGCCGCAGTTGGTTTACAAGCTGGCCGCGCAGCGGGGGCTGAGACTGATCGGTCGCCGATCTGGCTGGGGCTAGCGACTGTGTGCATAGCCAGTCTCTCGTTCTGGGTGGCCGATCTGCGCATCAGTCTGAGCTTTCCGCAAGACCGCGGCACCATCCCCATGATGTTTGGGGCTAGCTTGCTGTTCGCCGGAGTGCTTGGTGGGTTACGCGTTCGCGCCAAAACGTATTTGCTGGCCGGGTTGATAGCATTGAGCGTTGGAATGCACTTCCTTATTTCAAATGAATACCGCCTAGAATGGGAGCGGCAGGGGGAACTCTTCAGGCAATTGGCCTGGCGCGCCCCCTCTTTGGCGGACAATACGGCCATCATCAGCCCAGAGCTGCGCGTGCTGAGGCATAGCACCGATAATTCGCTCACCGCGCCGCTGAACTGGATGTATGCTGCGCCACAACCTGGGGAAACACTTCACTACAGCTGGTTCTATGCAGGGCTGCGCTCATCTGCATTCAACAGGTTGGAAGCAAGCGGGGTGCTTAGCAGGAGCTATGACTTTGTGCGCTATGAAGGCCGCGCCGAGAATATCTTGGTGGTGATCTATGAACCCCCTGGATGCTTGCGTGTCATTGACCCGGTTATTGATGCAAACTATCCGATGCTTTCGCCCGAAGTGGCGGATCTGGCTCGCTTTAGCAATACCGAGTTGATCAGCGAGAGTGAGACAGAGGCCAAGTTGCCCTATTGGGATCAGGGTCCGAGCAATAGCTGGTGCTATTACTTCCAGAAAGCAGATCTGGCGCGGCAACAACAGGATTGGCAGCATGTTGTAGAACTTGGCGACATTGCATTCGAATTGGACGATCACCCTAATCACCCAGCTGAGCGCCTGCCTTTTATTGAGGCGTACGCGCGGGTGGGGCGCGGTGATGATGCCCTACACCTTACTTGGGTAAGCCTAGAGGTGACGCCGCTAATGCAGCCGATGCTTTGCGATCTCTGGCTGCGTTTAGCGGACAATGAATTGGATAGCTCCATTGTCCAAGAAGCCCTGGATCAACTTCAATGTAGTGGCAGCAACGAATCTTAGTGTGCTGTGGACAGGCTTCGTGTAGCTAGCTTGCTACCACTCGCCCGCGTAGCCTGGCTGGTAGGGTTTGACGGCGCGCTCGAGCAGCAGACGATGCAGCTCATTGAGCTGGCGGATGTGGAGGCCATCGTGCGCCACCCAGGCGGCGAACATGTCGCCGGCGCGGATGCTGCGACCGGCGCGCGCATAGCGCGTGTTCCAGTCAACCTGGCCGAGTGAGCGCAGCCAGCGCAGCGAACGGCGGCGCTCGCTGAGGTAGGCGGCCAGCGAGGTTTGCAGGTCGCGCGTGTTGTATTTGTGCTGGGTCACCCAGGCCGCGGGGGCAATGGGCGGCCAATCTTCGGCGGGGCGATTGAGGATAATGTCGAGGCGCACGCGGAAATCAAAGCGCTCTTCATCGTACAAGTGATTGACAACTTCAAGGATCGACCAGGTTTTAGGGCCGGGCTTATAGCGCGCCTCGGTCTTGTTTACCCCGGTAACGAGTGCCTTGATGCGCTTGGGGTTCTCTGTGAATTCGCGCAGCAGGAAATCTATGTCCATCATGCACCTCATGCAATGAATTACCATTAAGCATAATCCTATGGCTCGAAAGATGAAAGCGAAAGTCCTGCTCCCTCCGCTCCAGGCATTGTTAGTGCTGGGAGTGACGCTGGCGGCTTGCGGCCCCAGCGATGCCGTATTGCAGCGCGAACGGGCTGCGCTGGTAGCGTTCTACGAGGGGACTCATGGCCCTGAATGGGTCGACCAGCGTGGCTGGCTGAGCGATGCTCCGGTGTGCGAATGGTACGGAGTGAGCTGCGAAGGCGGGCGCGTGGTGAGCCTGACGATGAACTGGAACAGCCTGCGCGGGGAGTTGCCCACTGCACTGGCGCAGTTGAGCCAATTGCGTACGCTGGTGCTGTATTACAACCAGCTCAGCGGGCCATTGCCGCCAGAGCTGTCTGAGTTGCAGCATCTGGATACGGTCATCCTGCACCATAATCGTTTTGAGGGCGAGTTGCCTGAGGCGTATGGGAACCTTGGGAACCTGCGCATCCTTGACCTGGAAGGTAATCAGCTGAGTGGGCCATTACCCGCCAGTTTTGGAAAGCTACGCAGTCTGGAGATCCTGAACTTACGCCACAATCGCTTGAGCGGCGTGCTGCCAGCCGAGATCGGCCAGCTGGGGCAGCTGCAGGGCTTACTGTTAAGCTCAAACGACTTTGAGGGCGAGGTGCCTGGAGAATGGCTGGTGCTCGCCGACCATTTGTTGATGTTTGGCTTGTATGCCAACCCGCGTCTAGGCGAGATCCCCTTTGTGCTTGAGGATCTGCCGCGTTCGCGCCTGGAATTTTTGAGCGAGCGGTCTGGATACTGATACCCAATGGCAAACAAACTTCCCTTCACCACTGTGTTGGTTGCCAACCGCGGCGAGATCGCCGTGCGGGTGATAAATGCGTGCCACAAGCTGGGTCTGCGGGCGGTGGCGGTGTACTCTGAGGCGGACGCTGGCGCATTGCATAGCCAGGTTGCGGATGAAGCTGTGCTGATCGGCCCGGCGGCGGCGCGGCAGTCCTATCTCGATTTCGAAGCTGTGCTGCGGGCGGCCAAGCAGACTGGCGCCGAAGCGGTGCACCCGGGCTATGGCTTTCTGGCTGAGAATGCCGAATTTGCTGAAGCGGTGATGAAGGCGGGCTTGGTCTGGATCGGCCCGCCGCCAGCGGCGATGCGCGCCATGGGCGACAAAGCTACGGCCCGCGAGCTGATGTTGAAGGCTGGAGTGCCTGTGCTGCCGGGCTACCAGGGCGAGGACAGCGACGCTCAGCTGCGCAAAGCCGCCAAGGCTCTGGGCTACCCGCTGCTAGTGAAAGCGGCAGCGGGCGGCGGCGGCGTGGGCCAGCGGGTGGTGCAGGCAGCGGTAGAACTGGAAGATGCGATGGCCGCGGCGCGGCGTGAGGCCGCCAGCGCCTTTGGCGATGAGCGGCTAGTGCTGGAGAAGTACCTGGCGACGGCGCGCCATGTGGAAGTGCAAGTGGTGGGCGACCAGCATGGCAAGCTGCTGCACTTGTTCGAACGTGAGTGCTCGCTGCAACGCCGGCGGCAAAAAGTGGTGGAGGAAACACCGTCACCCTTGTTGGATGCGAGCTTGCGTGCGGCGATGTGCGAGGCCGCAGTGGCTGCAGCGGCCGTAGTGGATTACACCAACGCCGGCACGGTGGAGTTTTTGGTTGACCCGGCCACGCGTGAATTCTATTTTCTGGAAATGAACACCCGCTTGCAAGTGGAGCACCCTGTGACTGAGCTCACGACTGGCGTGGATATTGTGGAGTGGCAGCTGCGCGTAGCCGCGGGTGAACCGCTGCCGTTTTCACAGAGTGAGCTTGCGCAGCGCGGCCACGCAATCGAGTGCCGCATCTATGCGGAGGATCCGGCGGCCAACTTTCTGCCGCAAGCCGGCAAGGTACTGAAGCTTCAGTTTCCACAAGGGGCACGAGTGGATGCGGGCATTACTGAGGGCCAGGCGGTGAGCGTGCACTATGACCCTATGCTGGCCAAGCTCAGCGTGCATGCGGCCGACCGCGCCCAGGCGCTGGCCGCCATGCGGATGGCGCTGGCGGATACTGTGCTGCTGGGTGTGGTCAATAACATCGATTTTTTACAAGCCGTGTTGGCAGAGCCGACTGTGGCGGCGGGTGACTTTGACACCCAGACGATCGAACGCACATTTGCCGGGTGGCAGCCGGATGGCGGCTTGCCGGCGATGGCCTTGTTGGCTGCAGCCGCGCTGGAGTTGCAGCCTGGTGCAGCCGTTGCCACAGATGACCCAGACCCGTATTCGCCGTGGGCCAGCGGCAGCGGCTTCCGCATGGGTGGTGCACTGTGAAGTTTTATTTTGCACATGGCGGTGATACGCATGTGGTTGAAGTACAGACCAGAGGCGAGGCGCTACGAGCCGTGATCGATGGGCAGGTGTATGAAGCCAGGCTTGAGCTCGGCCAGCCGGTAGTACTAACCTTGGGCGGCCAACAGGTGCAGATCGCCTGGGCCAAAGATGGCCGGGATACCTGGCTGCATGTGGCCGGCCGCAGTTACAGGCTGCGGCGCACCACGGGCGGCCGTTCGAGCGGCCAGGCAGCGGGCGCAGAACGCAGCCTGCGGGCGCCAATGCCGGGCCAAGTGCGCAAGGTGCTGGTGCAGCCCGGCCAACCGGTGACCGCAGGCGCAGTGCTTGTGGTGCTGGAGGCGATGAAGATGGAAGTGCGCATCATGGCAAGCCAGGACGCAAAAGTGGCGCAGATCGCCGTAACTGAAGGCCAGAGCGTGGAAAAAGACCAGCTGTTGGTGGAACTGGAGCCAAACGATGGCGGGTAAGTACTACGAAGAATTGGAAGTGGGCCAGCGAATGCGCCATGGCCGCACCCGCACGATCACTGAGGCGGATAATGTGTTGTTCAGCGGGCTGACAATGAACACTCAGCCTCTGCACATGGATGAGGAGTTTGCCAAACGCAGCCAGTTCGGCCAGCGGATCGTCAATGGCATCTTCACCTTTGGGGTCGTTGTGGGCATTACGGTGCCTGATCTGACCGAAGGCACGATCGTGGCTAACCTTGGCTACGAGAGGGTCAACCACCCCAACCCTGTATTTGCTGGCGACACGATCTGGGTGGAAACTGAAGTGCTGGAAAAGCGCCCCTCCGGAAGCAAACCTGACCGCGGTGTGGTGCGTTTGCGCCATGTGGCTTACAAGCAAACAGGCGAGCCCGTGGTCGAGATCGAGCGGGCTGTGATGTTTTTGAAACGAGAGGCCTAATGCGCACAAGACGAACCTTGTTGTATGTCCCCGGCAGCGATTGGCGCAAGATGGAGAAGGCTGCAGGCCTGGGCGCGGATTGTGTGTGCCTGGACCTGGAAGATGGCGTAGCGCCCAGTAGCAAGGCGGAAGCGCGCACGTTGATTGCCAAAGCACTGACCGAACTTGATTTTGGCCGCAGCGAGCGATTGGTACGCGTGAACGCTGCCGATAGCGGCCTGCAGGCTGAGGATCTGCAGATCGCCAGCCATCCAAACCTGCAAGGCATCGTGCTGCCGAAAGCGGCCAGCGCGGCGGATGTTCAGGCTGTTGGTGTACGTCTGCAGCAAGCGGAGCGCGAACGCGGGCTGGCGGCGAATACATTGAGCTTATTGGCGCAGATCGAGAGCGCCATGGGCCTGGTGAATTTAAAAGACATCGCCAGCGCGGATAAGCATCTGGTGGCGCTGATCTTTGGCTCAGAAGATTTTGCCAGTGATCTGGGCGCCATCCGTACGCAGGAGGCTGATGAGATCTTCTATGCGCGCAGCGCAGTAGTGACGCATGCGGCCGCCTTTGGTCTGCAGGCTATCGACATGTTGCATGTGAACTTCAAAGACAGTGCGGGCTTGATGCAGCTGGCGGCCCAAGGGGCGCGGTTGGGCTACAGCGGTATGCAGGTCGTGCATCCTGACCAGATCGCGCCGGTTTTGGCCGCCTTCACTCCGAGCGCAGAGGAGACCGCCTGGGCGCAACGCGTAGTGGATGGGTATACCCGGCACGCAGCGGAGGGCCGCGGCGCGTTCGCACTGGATGGCAAGATGATCGATATGCCGCTGGTGAAAGCCGCACAGCGCGTGCTGGCGCGGGCGGGTGTGGCAAACAAATAAAAAGGCCGGGAATTCCCGGCCTTTTTTATTCTCTTGAAGTTAGCGCTTCTTGCGCTTGGCGGCAGGTTTGCTGCGCACACCGCGGCGCTGGCGGAGCCAGCGCACTAGGAAGTACAGGGGTGCGCCGAGCACCAGCAGAATGGGGAGAGCATACAGCACCAGCCAGATCACGGCATTGACGATGCTTTGCAGAGCGCTGAGTAGGGCCTGAATGGCGTCTTTGGCCACGCCTACCGGCTCCCAGCCGCCAATGGTGATAGGCTGAACAGCCTGGCTGGCGATCAGGTCCACGCTGATGGAGGACATGGCGGCGGATTCTTCGTAGTACTTGATCTGGCCCTTGAGGACTTCGATCTGCTCAGTTATGTAATTGAGCTGGTTGAAAGCAGCAAGCACATCTTCGGTGTCCTCGGCGTCTTGCATGATCTGGCGCAGCAAGGCCTCAGCATCCTGCAGGTTACGTAAGCGGGACTGGAGGTCAGTGTATTCGGCGGTCACATCCTGCCCGGAGAGACTGCGGTTCTCCACAGTGCGAGCGTCCTGCTCGATCAACTCCAGAGCTTCGGTGAGACGCTCAGCCGGCACACGGATGGTGATGCTGGCCGAGGGGGCCTGGGTGCCATTTGCAAGGGTGCGTTGATAAAGGTATGAATCGACCACGAAGCCGCCGAAGCGTTCTGCCAAGGCCGTAATACTTTGCATGGCCTCTTCAGGCTGATCCACCACGATGGAGAGACTGGCGTTTTGGATGACCAGGCGCTCAGCGTTGGCGGCTGGCGGCGCACCAGCTACTCCCCCACCATAGCTTTCTTCCATGCTATCCGCGGCGACCATTTCGCCTGCAAAGGTCATATTGGGGCTGGAAGGCATTTCCATTTGCGCGCTGCGTTCGTAATCTGCAATGGCAGCGGCCGCTGGGGCACAGGCGCCCAGCAGCATGGCGGCGAGAATAGATGCAACAACAATATATGAGGGCGTTTTATGTTTCATGTTGTCTCTCCTTTGAGTGTTCCTCCCCTAGTAACGCAGCAACGTAGAAAAAAGTTCCGTCACCAACCGCCAGAGAGACGGCTGGCGTGACGCTCCGGCAGCCTGGCAGCCAGCATACGGGTCTGCACCAGGGGGATGTCATACTCCACGCGAGTGTAGTGCCAGGAGGCATATTGGGGATCGAAGATGGCATAGGCGGCACGCGGGTCACGATCGCGTGGTTGGCCTACGGAGCCTGGGTTGGCGATGCAGCGGTCATGCAACTCTAGCGTAGTGCCGGCAGGCGGAATCTGTAGGTTGATCCCCGCGCCGTGTTTGATGAACAGCACGGGTACATGAGTATGGCCAACAAAACAGAACGGGGTCTCAAAGTAGCTGAAATTCTCCAAGGCCGAATAACTATCTAGCAGATATTCCAGTACGGGTTGGCGCGGGCTGGCATGGGCCAGGGTGACCCCTTCTTCCACACGCATCGGCTGCAGGTTCTGCAGGAAGGCCAGCGACTCCGGCGTAAGCATGTCGCGCAGCCACTCCACTGAAGTGCGCGCCTCGGCGTTAAAACTCTCCAGCGGCAATTGGCCAATGGCGGCCGCGTCATGGTTGCCCTGCAGGCAGACCAGGTTGGGCAAAGCCGCTAAACGGGCAATGCACTCGTTGGGGTCAGGGCCGTAGCCTACGACGTCTCCCAGGCACCAAACGGCATCCACGGTCCCCGCATCTGCCAGAACGGCTTCAAGCGCGGTGAGATTTGCGTGAATATCGCTAATGACCAGGGTGCGCATATAGTGCTTACGGTTTGATATTGAGATTGCTGGGCAGAAAGGCGCCGGGCAATAATTTATCGACGGTGGATTCTTGCAATATCTCGCCAGCCTGATTGGCAAGCAGCACAGTAGCGTGGAGGGCAAATTCAGCCAAGACTTGGCGGCAGGAGCCGCAGGGTGAGCCGCCGTCTCGCGTGACCACAGCGATCGAGTCAAACTCGCGCTCACCCTGCATGATGGCAGTGAACATGGCCACACGCTCGGCACAGATCGAGTCAGGGTACGCGGCGTTCTCGATGTTAGCACCCAAGTAGACTTTGCCGGCTTTGGTGCGCAGCGCGGCGCCGACGAAGTAGTTGGAGTATGGCGCGTAGGCGGCTTTTTGTGCTTCTTGTGCGGCTTTTACCAGCTCAGTCTTTGACATTATCTTCTTTCTCAGCTTCCAACAGAGCCGACGGAGTACGCAAGGCGCGGACCCGGCGGATGCGGCGGCCGGTAATGAATTCTACGGTGAAGAGCAAACCATCCTGCTTCACCTGTTCACCCACGCGTGGCAGGCGGCCCAGGGTGCTGAACAGAAAGCCGCCCAGGGTGTCGGCGTTCTCTGTACTGAGATCACTTTGCATGATTTCGTTAAAGTCTGCCAGTGGAATACGCCCATGAAACAAGTATTCATCTTCGGAGACTTCTTGGTAGTTCTGCTCCTCACCCAGGTCATCATATTCATCCTGGATCTCGCCGACGATCTCTTCCATCAGGTCTTCGAGAGTTACCAGGCCAGCCACGCCGCCATATTCATCCACCACGATCCCCATGTGGATGCGGCTGCCCTGCATTTCGGAGAGCAGTTCATCGAGTTTTTTGGACTCAGGCACGAAGTAAGCGCCGCGCGCCAGGTCACGCAGGGGCTTGTTGTTCTCCTCGCCGCTGCGCCAGACTTTTAGGATGTCTTTCAGGTAGAGCACTCCTGCGATGTCGTCAATCGTTTCATTGTAGACCGGGATGCGCGAGTAGCCTGATTCGATGAGCGCATCCACGGCGTCTTTGAGAGGGGTGCTGGCCTCAAGGGCGAAGATGTCTATGCGCGGCACCATGATCTCGCGCGCCAGTGTGTGGCCAAACTCCACAATCGACATGATCATCTCGTGCTCGTCCTCTTCCAGCACGCCTTGCTGCTCGCTGGCGGTGACGAAAGACTTGAGCTCATCCTCGGTGATGGTTTCGAGATCGGCAACGTTCTGGTTGCCGGGGCTCAGGCGGGAGAGCACGAAGATGATGGGATGCATCAGCGTGTTGACCACGCGGGCCACGCCGCTGAGGCGCAGCGACCAGCGCTCTGGGTCTTGCAGGACGCGGCGCTCCACAAAGAATTCGGCCAGCCAAATGGCAAAACCGATCGCCACCAGGGAACCCAGGTTGATGAGCGAGGCGCTGCCTTGTGAAGTAGGGATGAGGAAATCGAGCACCAGGCCGGCCATGAGGAAACGCAGCAGGACCAGCGAGAGCTGCAAAGCATCACGAAGATTCTGGCGATGCCTAAGCAACTCCAGGGTGCGGGCCGCCTTGATTTCCAGTTCGTCTTCCAGAGTGACCAGACGGGTCTGGCGCACATTGATGATGCTGGCGCGGGTGGCAGTGACCAGTAAATCGAATGCAAGTAAAAGAGCAAGCAGGGCTATGAGCGGACTAATCAGAACCTTCCAGTTTGCGGATGGCGCGGGCCGGCACGCCCGCTACCACGGTGTTGGGGGGAACATCTTTGGTCACCACCGCGCCAGCGCCGGTACGGGCGCCTTTGCCGATGTGCAGTGGGGCAACCAGCATGGTGTCACTGCCGATGAAGACGCCGTCTTCGATGACAGTGGGGTTCTTGTTTTTGCCGTCATAGTTGGCGGTGATGGTGCCGGCGCCGATATTGACGTTCCTGCCGATGGTGGCATCGCCGATGTAAGAGAAGTGGCCCATCTTGACGCCGGGGGCCAGGCGCGAATTCTTGATCTCGCCAAAGTTGCCCATGTGTACGCCATCTTCCAGGTGGGCGCCCTTGCGCAGGTGGGCAAACGGGCCGATCTCAACATCGTTCTCGATGACGGCGTGCTCGACCACGGCGGCCTGGATGTGGCAGTTGTTGCCCACGCGGCTATGGCTGATGGTGGTGTTGGGGCCGATGATGCAGTCTTCGCCAACCTGGGTGCCTGCCAGCAGCATGGTGTTGGGCAGCAGCGTTGTGTCCTGCCCAAGGGTGACGCCCGGTTCGATGTAGGTAGTGTGGGGGTCCTGTATCGTGACGCCAGCCAGCATCCAATGGCGGTTCATGCGCTGGCGCAGGGCGTACTCGGCTTCGGCCAGATGCTCGCGGGTGTTGATGCCGATGGCTTCAGTGGGGTCTTGCAGCTCGAGGCTGTGGATCTTCTTGGCTTGCTTGACGGCGATGGCGAGCAGATCGGTCAGGTAATACTCGCCCTTCTTGGCGGAGGGCTTGAGCCTGGTAAGCGCAGCCCACAGCCATTTGGCGTTGAAGCAGTAGGCGCCAACATTGAGCTCGTCAATCAGTAGCTGTTTGGGCGTGGCCTCGGCTTCTTCAATAATGGCAACCGGTGTGCCTTTAAGGCGTTTGATACGCCCGAAGCCACGGGCATTTTTTTGTTTTAGTGTGAGCAGGGTGATGGCGGCTTTGCTTTTGGCATGCGCCTCAGCAAGGGCGGCCAGGGTTTCGCCAGTAAGCAAGGGCAAGTCGGCATTCGAGACGATGATCTGCTCGGCATTGCCCTCCAGCAGCGGCTGTGCCTGCATGACGGCGTGGCCTGTGCCCATCTGCTCATGTTGCTCGACATACTCGGCCTGGTCGCCAAGGGCGGCGCGGATGGCAGCCGCCTGGTGGCCGATGACGAGCACGGGCGGCAATGAGGCGGCCTGGCGGGCAGCGTCAAGGGCGTGCTGCACCATGGGCCTGCCGCCGATGGGGTGCAGGATCTTTGGCAGGCGCGAGCGCATGCGCGTGCCCTTGCCGGCGGCCAGGATAATGACGCGGGTGGTCATGTAGCCGGCCACCTGGCAGGCGTTAAGAGTGAGAGCGGGGAAGAATCAGGGAGAGGGTCTTCTGTGGCTTGCATAGCTGACGCAAGTCGGGGCGCCTGGACTCGAACCAGGATCCACGGATTCAAAGTCCGGTGTGCTGCCATTGCACCACGCCCCAATGGGTCGGGTTAGCCGAGGGCGCAAAATTGTAACATTTTTGCCATAGAAACGATGTTTTGAGTGCGTTACAAGCCGTTGACCAACGAGATCTGCTTGTCCAGCTCCTCTTTATCCTGTAAATAGCGCTGGATCACTCGTGTCTTTTTTGACAAAACCTCCTCCAAAACTGCTTCAGTGAAATGTTTTGATTGATAGAGTTTGCCCTTATTGGGGAGCATCTTGGGGGCCAGGCGGCCTTCAATCACGCCGCTCAAGCTATCTTTCATGAGGTTAAAGCCGAGTTCGACTGTTTTTAGGAAGATGGTTTGCAAGCTGTCTTGTGGATCCAGTTGTGGCCGGCCTTGCAAAAGTACATCTCCGGTATCGATCTTTGCATCCACAAGATGGACAGTAGTGCCGATGGCCTGAGGCATTTCATCATATATGGCCCAGAAAGAGCTATCCACGCCACGGAAGCTCTGTGTCAAGCCGGTATGGATGTTAAGCGAGTGGTGCTTGGGCACGCTCAACAAATCGTTGCCCAAAATGCTGGTGCCGAACACAAGAAGCCAATCAGGGTTGGTTGATCTGATTGCTTCTCGTACAGGCTCATCGTTAATTCCGCCAGGCCGCGTCTCAAGCATGCTGCCGGGTGGTTCCCAGCCTACCGCCTGAGGAAAGAAGGATCGCTCTGTTTCTTTGAGTCCTTCAGCATAGTTGTTGAGCATGGCAGAACCAACAGCCCCGGAGGACTTTTTGGGTTCCATGACAATGAGTGCTGGAGGGAAAAATGCAGAGAGATGCTTGACAAAGGCCTTGTGGCGCACCGCTGTGCTTGTCAGGTAGACGAAATTCACTGGTTGTCGATCACACGGGGAAGTATTGAGCAAACCTGGTATCCCTCGGCGTAAAGGGTTTCGAGAATAAAGGCTCGCGTTTTTCCGAGGCCTTCAATCAGGCCCTCGATCCGGGGAATGACTTCCTGCTGCGTGTGATGGGCGCGAATTGCTTTGAGCTTGGCATCCATTTCGCTTGAAATGTCTACCAGTACATCCACCTGCTGAAAGGGGTCCGTAACTTCGTAGTACCAGGTTTCGCCGACACGGTGGCGTTCGCCAAGCTGGGGCATCACATTCTCCCATGCCTTCCAAACTGCTTCCTTGGAGATGATAGAGACGGCCTGGTGGTCTCTGTGCTTATCATGCTCCGCATGGGTTAGAACGAGATCAGGTTTTTCCTCGCGGATCAACTTGATGAAGCTGTGAAAGGTTTCCCGATCATTTTTCACTTCCTGCGTCTTATAGGGCAGGAAGAATAGCTTTTGAAATCCGAGGATACTTTGGGTTGCTTCGCTTTCCAGTTTGCGCTCTGTGGCGATGTCGTCAATATGCTGAAATGCTGGAGAAATGCCCGTCTGGCCCCCGGTGACAACAACCACTGTGACCTGTGCGCCGGCATTTACCAGCTTACGAATGAATCCGCCACAGCCTATCACTTCATCATCTGGATGAGCTGCGAAGACCAAGACCTTTGAGAAAGACTTCATTGTTTTATCGGGTGTTCAAAAAGCTAAAAATGACTTTTGTATTCTACAGCCAAATGCGCTATTGATTGATATCGGTAAGCGCACCTGGTGCCAGGCCAATCTGAGAGGCTTGCTCATAGCTGATGGCACCGTGCAAACGCGGCGCAGGCAGCTCGGCAGATTCCCAGTAGCGCTCGGCGGCCACGCGGCTGGGCCGCGTATCCTCCATGGCGAGCAATTTTTCCAGGTGTGGGTCTGTTTCGCCTAGCCTGTTCTCTGCCTGCACGGCTTGGGTAACAGGCGGAGCAAGGCGCAAGCCGGTTTTATGCATGGCCTGGGCTAGTGCAGCCGCACGGGCGTTGCTGAGCGGCTTGGTGACGACAGCGAGGCAGCGCCCGGAGCCAAGGCTGGCGAAATAGACATGCTCATTTGTGCCGCGGATGGCCAACAGATCATCAGGCTGTGCCGAGCCTAGCAAATTGCCCATGCGCTGGCTGGCCTGGATAGCGGCCAGCATGTGGGTGATGAGGTTGGCCTCCACATTGGGATTAGGCAGAACGCCGGCGCGGGCCAATACCTGGCCGTCTACCGAGATGAGCAACGCAGAATAGGCCTGCACTGTGAAGCGCAGTTCGGCGAGTTGTTGAGCAATACTGGCGTTGTCTTGCGAATTCTTGATGACAGACAGTTCGGTGGGCAGGATGGTTTTTACGAGTCCCAGCTGGCGCTCAACGGCATCCAACACATCGGCCAGTTCGCCCGGTTTGAAGAAAAAGCCGTCAGCGCCGCTGCGGGCTACCTGACTGCGGATGGACTCATCCTGCACGCCGCTGAGTAGGATGACGCGGGTGGCGGGCTGGCTGCCGCGGAAGCGCGCCATCAACTCCAGCCCGGAGATGCCGGGCAGGAGCACATCGGCGATGAGCATGTCGAAGGGCGCGTCCTGCAAGGCTCGCAGAGCCGCCTCGGCAGAAGGCGCGCTATGGACGGTGACGGCCGGGCCTAAGCTGGCCAAACCCTCCAACAGGGCGTTGGCAGCTTGCGGCTGGTCTTCGACTATAAGGATGCGCTTAATAGACACCCGCGGATTGTACGCACGCAGCGCGTGGCGCGCGGCGGAATTGCTGGCTGAGTTTTCTACTTGTCTTGCAGTACAACCCAGGGTTGGCCGGTTTCAGGATCAGGCAGGATGCGAGTAGATACAGAATAGGCGCGCTGGAGCACTTGCTGCGTGAGTACGTCTTTCGCGGCGCCTTCCGCCTGCAGCCGCCCGTCGACCAATAGAGCCAGCCGCCTGGCAAACAAAGAGGCCAAATTGAGGTCGTGCAGGGCAACCAGGACAGCCAGCTCACGCTCGCGGGCCAGGCTGCGCACCACGTTTAGGATGGCTACCTGATGGTGGAGGTCGAGGTGAGCGGTCGGCTCATCGAGCAGCAGGACTGGACAATCCTGTGCTAAGGCGCGAGCGAGCAACACGCGCTGCTGCTCGCCGCCAGAAAGCTCACCGGCGCGGCGGTTTTTTAGCGCGGCGCTCTCGGTTATCTGCATGGCCCACTCAATTTTTGCCTTGTCCTCGACCCCCAAGCTGCCCAGCCAGTTGAGATGCGGGGTGCGGCCAAGAGCTACGCATTCGTACACGGTGAAGGCGGGGGGTAGCTGCGTGGATTGAGGCACCACGCTGACCAGGCGGGCACGCTGGGCTTCAGGCATTGCCAGCAGGTTCTGCCCTTTGAAGGTGATAGTGCCTGCTTGCGGGGTCAGGACGCCACTGAGGGCGCGGATGAGGCTGCTTTTGCCCGCCCCGTTAGGCCCGATCAGCCCCAGCACTTCTCCTAGTTGCAGCTGCAGGTTAAAGTCTGTGAGGACCTGTGTTTTGCCGTATGCCAGTGAAAGTTTCTCGATATTAAGCATAGCGGTTACCAATACATCTGTGCCTTGGCGCGGCGCAGTAACCAGAGAAAGAAAGGCACGCCCACCAGTGCGGTGATGATCCCCACCGGCACGACTTGGGGAGGCAGGATGGTGCGAGCGACGACGTCGGCCACCAGCAGCGCGGCGGCGCCGCCGAGCAGCGAGAGCGGCAGCAGGCGGCGGTGGTCGCCGCCCCAAATAAGACGCAGGGAATGCGGGATGACAAGGCCAATGAAGCCGATCATGCCCGAGAAGGCCACGGCAGCCGCAGCGGCCAGCGAGGCGGCGATGATGAGCACCAGCTTGATGCGCTCCACCGGCAGGCCGAGCTGCTGGGCCTGCTCTTCGCCGGTTTGCAAGACATTGAGCTGATGGCCGGAGAATAGCAACGCGGTGATGCCGATGACCACATACGGCAGCATGGCAATGACGGGCTGCCAGCCGCTGAGCGCTGCGCCGCCCAGCAGCCAGGCAATGGCGCGGCGCAACTCGCTCTCGGATTGCAGCATGAGGAATGAACTGAGTGAGGTGGCAAAGGTGCTCACGGCAACACCCGCCAGAATGAGCGTGGTGACCGGCACGGTTTTGCCCAGGCGCGCAATCCAATACACGATGGCGACGGTGAGCAGCGCTCCGGCGAAGGCGGCGGCAGGCACACTGTAGAAGCCGAGCAAATCCTTGGGCCAATCACGCGCCATCATGGTAACGGCGCCCAACCCGGCGCCGGAAGCGATGCCGATGAGGTACGGGTCGGCCAAGGGGTTGCGGAACAGACCCTGATAGGCAGTACCGCTGGCCGCAAGCGCTGCGCCGGTGAGCGTGATGAGCACAGCGTGCGGCAAACGAATCTCAAATAGGATGGTGTTGAGTGTGCCCTGCAACGGCTCAAGGCCGAGTAGCGCTTTGAAAATCCTTTCAGGAGGGATAAAGACAGAGCCTAGCGCGATGCTAAGCAAAAACGCGCCGACCAGAAGGATGGCTGTTGTGATGAATGGATGGCGGCGGATGAAAGATTTCATAAGTGCTACTACGGGAAGGCGGGATTCATGACCCCGCCTTCCCGTAGTTATTGTGTACTTAGTCAAAAAGCTCTGGGTGCAGCAGCAAAGCCAACTCCTCGAGCGCGTTGACAAGGCGCGGGCCAGGGCGGCTCATGTGGTCGTCGTTGAACGGATAGACGCGGTCGTTGGCGACGGCAGACAGCGCACTCCAACCGGAGCGGGCGGCCACCGATTCCACAGTAGCGCCCCAGGCAAAGTCACCCAGCAGGATCACATCCGGGTCAGCTACCAGCAGATCTTCGATGCTGTAGGCGATGTAGCCTTCCTGGTTGCTCACGACGTTGGCGCCGCCAGCCAGGTTGATGATAAGGTCAATGAAGGTGCCGGCGCCCGCAGTGAAGGGCGCGTTCGGGTCGGTTTGGCCATCGACTTCGTAGAAGACGGTGGGACGCATGGTGACGGTGGCCACTTTGGTGAGCACCGCATTGGCGCGGGCGCTGAGCTCATCAATGGCGGCCAGGGCTTCCTGCTCGTTGCCGGTGAGAATGCCGACGGTCTCCAGGTTGCGATACAAGCCTTCAAGGTCGGTTGGGTTGCCGAGCCAGTAGACGGTGATGCCAAGCTGTTCGAGCTGGTCCACCTGCTCCGGCGGCGTAATGCCTGCGGCCAGCACCAGGTCTGGCTCCAGACTGAGGATGAACTCGGTGTTTAGGCTAGCGTAGGTGTCGCCAATGTCGGCCACGTCCAGCGCTTCCTCGGGGAAGTTGGAGTACAGGTCACGGCCGACGACTTGGTCCCCGGCACCTGCGGCGAAGAGTAGCTCAGTGTTGGAGGGCGCCATGGACACGACGCGGGCGGCGGGGGCAGCGAGGGTAACTTCGCGGCCAAGGTCATCCGTGAGACTGATACTGGTGTCGACTATGGGAGTGGTAGTGGGTTCCACTACTGCGGTAGGGGCTTGGGTAGCCACGGCTGCGGGAGCGCAGGCGGCCAAGAGGGCGAGCAGCACAAGGCTACTGAGAATGCGTTTCTTCACGGTAAATCTCCTTAATCGATTAAACAAAAATCCCTGCACGCGGCAGGGAAGGTGTTGTCAAGCGGGGTTCTGGGCTTGAACGGTGAGGCACCTCCTATCGTCGAGGATTGTGCTTGAGCAAGCTGGGCCGGCGACCTGGCTTACCGTCTCAAGGACGGATCACAGTTGCGGGACAGCGCCGGCATCTCACCGGCTTCGCAGTTGCCGTTGTCTTTGGACAACGGCCACCCAGTTGCATGTTAATGAGCCGGATCATTCTAGTGTGTGGATCGGCTGTCGTCAAGTTTTTGGCTGAGTTATCATGCTGACCAGATATGCAAAACAAGATCTATGATTTTGCCGTCATCGGCGGCGGCCTGGTGGGCCTGGCCACGGCGCGGGCGCTTTTGCAGAAGTACCCGGGCAGCTCGCTAACGGTGCTGGAGAAGGAGCCGCAGGTAGCCGCGCACCAATCCGGCCGCAACAGTGGCGTGCTGCATTCCGGCATTTACTACAAAAAAGGCAGCCTAAAGGCACAACTCACCACAGCGGGACGCACCGCCATGCTGGCTTTTTGCGACGAGCACGGCATCAAGTATGAGATGACCGGCAAGTTGATCGTCGCTACCAGTGAAGAAGAACTGCCGCGCTTGCAGCTGTTGTACGAACGGGGCACGGAGAATGGGCTGGCGCTGGAGATCGTGGGCCAGCAGCGCATTGCAGAAATCGAGCCATATGTGAGCGCTCTACAGGCCATTTGGGTGCCACAGGCCGGCATTGTGGACTACAGTCAGGTCGCCCGTAAATTGGCCGAAGAATTGGTGCTGGCGGGCGCAGAAGTGCGCCTGGGCGCCAGATTACAGCGCTTTGAGCACAACAATGGGATATTACACCTGCAAACTGGCAATGGTGAAGTACGAACGCGCATCGCGGTGAACTGTGGCGGGCTTCACAGCGATCGGCTGGCGCGCCAGACCGGGGTCGACCCTGGACTGCGCATCATACCGTTCCGCGGCGAGTACTTTCGGCTGCGTCCGGAGGCACAGCACCTGGTGCGCGGCATGGTGTATCCGCTGGCCGACCCGCGCTTTCCGTTTCTGGGGGTGCATCTGACGCGCATGACGGACGGGGAAGTACTGGTGGGGCCGAACGCGGTGTTCAGCCTGCGGCGTGAAGGCTATTTCAGCCGTGACTTTGACCTGAGAGATTCGCTGGAGTCGTTGAGCTACAGCGGCTTCTGGCGGCTGGTGTTGCCAAACTTGCGAACGGGGTTGGGGGAACTGGTGCGCTCCGGAAGTGTGCGGGTGTTCGCCCGCGATGTGCAGAAGATGATGCCACCTATCCAGGCCGAGGACCTGCTGCCGGCGCGGGCGGGTGTGCGCGCCCAGGCGGTGGATAAGTACGGCAAGCTGGTGGAGGATTTTCGGTTTGCGCACGGCGATGGTTGGCTGCATGTGCTCAACGCGCCGTCACCGGGGGCGACGGCCAGCCTGGCCATCGGCCAGCACGTAGCCGCCCAGGCGGCGGAGTTGGTGAGCTAGCATGGCTAAGAAGCTGGCTCTCGTGGTTGGGGCGCGGCCGAACTTTATGAAGGCCGCGCCGCTGATGGCGGCGGTGAAAGCCAAGGGCCGCCTGCAAGCGGGCTTGATCCATACCGGCCAGCACTTTGACGCCAACATGTCAGATGTCTTTTTCCGCCAATTGGAAATGGCTGAGCCGGACCTGTACTTGGATATTCACGGCGGCAGTGTTAATGAGCAGGTGGCGCGGGTGATCGTGGCGCTGGACCGCGAGTTTGCGGCGAACCGCCCTGACATGGTGGTGGTGTTCGGTGATGTAAACGCTACTTTGGCCGCTTCGATCGCGGCCAATAAGCTCAATATTCCCTTGGCGCATGTGGAAGCCGGCTTGCGCAGCTTTGACCGCGCGATGCCGGAAGAGCACAACCGGATTGTGGCGGACGTGCTGGCGGACTATTTATTCACCCCTTCGCCGGATGCGGACGCGAACCTGGCCGCGGCCGGCATTCCTGCTGAGCGCGTGCACCGCGTGGGCAATATCATGGTGGACAGCCTTTTGCGCTTCAAGCCGGCCGCGGAACAGCTGGCCGCGTGGGATGCGCATGGGTTGAAGCCGGGCGGGTATGGCGTCGTGACGCTGCACCGTCCCTCGAATGTGGATGAGCAGGCTGCACTCGATAGCATTGTTGAGGCGCTGGTCGAGATCCAGAAAAGTACGCAGTTAGTCTTCCCGGTGCACCCGCGCACACGCGCTCGTATGGCCGAGTGGGGCTTGCTGGATGCTTTGCAAGCCAGTGGTGTGAAGGTGTTGGAACCGGTGGGTTATTTGGAGTTCGTGAGCTTGATGACGCAGGCCCAGTTTATTTTGACGGACTCCGGCGGAATTCAGGAAGAGAGCACCGTGCTGGGCATCCCGTGCCTGACGGCACGCGAGAATACAGAGCGCCCTATTACTCTACAAATGGGCGGAAACCGCTTGGTGGGTAATACACCCGAGGGCATTTTGGCTGGCTACCGAGCCTTGCAAGGGCAAAAAGTGGCCCCACAGCAGCCCGATCTATGGGACGGGCGCACTGCTGAGCGTATTGAAGCCATTTTGTTTGAGAAATTGAGCTAGCGCTTAAAAGTCGCCTATTGACACTTTCGCTGTGCGCGTGTCAGAATTCATTTCCTGAAAGCTAGTCACGTGAAGCAACGCGAATACAGACTGTTGGAAGCAATTGCCGAGGATGAGACGATTACCCAGGCTGGTTTGGCCAGCCATTTGGGTATGGCCATCGGCAGCGTCAATTGGTACATCAAGCGCCTGATCAGCCGCGGCTACATCAAGGCCACGCGTATGGACCGCACCCGTTTGCGCTACAACCTGACCGGCGAAGGCATGCGCGCCTTCCAGCGCAATGCGACCCAATATGTCAAAGATTCGCTCAAGGTGTATCACGTGCTGCGCCAGCAGGCGAAAGAGCTGATCGCATCCATGCAAGCCAAGGGTATTGACAGCGTGTATATCGATGGCAGTGATCCGGAGCTAGACATCTTCCGCCTGACCTGCCTGGAGACTGGCAGCCCGGCCTTGGATGAGCAGCCCGGCAAATACATCATCCGCATGCGAAATGGTGCTTATTCGCTGGAGCGCAGCAAGCCAGCCGGAGACGGAGCGCGGAAGATCGCATGATCGAGAACCGGCAGGTGTACGTAGTGATCCCGGCGCGCGGCGGCTCTCAGCGATTGCCGCGCAAGAACATTGCAACCCTGTGGGGCCGGCCACTGCTTTATTGGGCTATCCAGGCTTCGCGGCAGTCGAAATACGTTGATCGCTGCTTTGTATCTACTGAGGATAGCGAGATCGCAGGGCGCGCGGAGGAGTTTGGAGCGAGCGTTATTCTGCGGCCACAGGAACTGGCTGGTCACGAGGTGTTCAAGCAGGACGTGATCGTGCACGCGGCACGCCAGTTTGACCCCGCGCCGCACTTCGTAGTTTCGTTGCAGGCTAATTCTCCGCAGCTCAACCCGGCGGACTTGGACGGCGCCATCGAAAAGCTCGTGCAACGCAAACTGAACGAAGTGTTTTCGGTGGATGCAGACCTGGTGCAGAATGCCTGCTTCCGCGTAATGAAGTACGAGTATGTTTTTCAGCAGTCCATCAGTACACACTGCGGCGTCTATATTGCAAATGCCACAGATTTGCATACAGCGGCAGATCTCGAAGCCATTGAGGCGCAAGGCAAACCCGACTGGGCAAAGGAATGACTATGCATCAAAACAAACTGATCCCTAAGATCAACCTGATCGCTGAGATCCACCCTCAGTTCAGCGGAGACATTGGCCGTGCGCAAATGATTATCCAGCAATGCAAGCTGGCTGGCGCGGATGCGGTGAAGGTGCAGCTGTATGACTCGCAGGCCTTGTTTGGTAACAGTGATCGCGAGTACCTGCAATTTAGTAAGAGTGAGTTTAGAGACGTAAAAGCCTATTGTGATCATGTAGGCATTGAATTGTTTGCCTCAATCTTTACCGCGGACCGGATTGACTGGTGCGAGGAGCTGGGACTGCAAACGTATAAGATTGCTAGCCGTACGATCGCTGATATAGACCTTTGCAAAAAGATCCTGGCAACAGGCAAGAAGATCTTGATCTCGCTTGGCGCCTGGGACTGGAAAACACAAGGCATGCCTTTTGAAGGCGACAACCTGGTTTATTTTTATTGTGTTTCAAAGTACCCTACGATAGGCGCTGAAGTTGAAATGCCCAGCTTTAGCAAGGAGCAATTCCTGGGATACAGCGACCACACTCCAGGGATTGGCGCCTCGTTGTTTGCAGTAGCACGCGGGGCGCAATATATCGAGAAACACTTTACGCCGAACCGGGCGCTGCAGAACCCTACCGAACTTGCGCATCTGGGCGGCATGGATTTTGATGAACTGCGGCAGTTGCGCAATATTGCTGATGAGATCAGTATGTTGCGCGTAAACGCGATTGGTGGTGCGAAATGAAAGCTTCAATTATTGTGACTTCGTACAACTATGGCGCGTATGTCGAGCGCTGCCTACGCAGCTGCCTCTCGCAGAATTTCCCACAAGACCAATATGAGGTCATTGTGGTGGATGACGCCAGCACCGATGACACGCTGAGCCAACTGAAGAAATTTGAAAACTACCCAAACTTTCGCTATATCGTGAATGAAGAAAATGTAGGCGTAGCTGAATCGGCAAACCGAGGCATACGCGCCTCGCGTGGCCAGTATTTTGTTCGGGTGGATGCTGATGATTACATTAACGCAGACCTGCTGTTTTTTCTCACTCGCTATCTGGCAGAGAATCATGATGCGTTTTGCGTATCGTGCGACTACATTCTGGTAGATGAATTTGGCAACAAACTAGAGCGACGCTATGCCAAAGACCACCCGGTTTCATGCGGCATTATGTATCGAACGGATCTGATCGCAAACTTCGGTCTTTACAATGGCAACTTCCGCCATCGCGAAGAAGAAGAGTTGCGAGCACGCCTGGCGGATTACTACAAGATCCATCATCTGCAGATCCCGCTGTATCGCTACCGCATGCACAAAAGCAACAAAACGAAAAACCTCGAGGAGATGGAGCGCTTTCGTAACCTCTTACAGAAGGACAACGAGGATACGAAATGACATCATCTGATCTGCCCGATAAGGATTGGATAGTTGATGACTCCCAGTGGAGTCACAAAGCTTTCATGAGCGACAGGGATGCCGATCTTTTTGAGACGATCCTGCTGCGCAAAGCTCCAGCTTCGGGCGTGCTAAATGTGTTGGAGTGGGGGAGTGGGCGAAGCACGGTTTATTTAACCAACATGCTGCTGAAGGAAGTGAAGCAATTCTTTTGGAACTCCCTCGAGTATGACCGTGAATACTTTCTGAGTAGTCTCGAGCCAGTTTTTGCAGAAAGTGCTCAATTTAGTAAGAGTGAAGAAGATGGTCGCATTATCTTCGCTTCTCAAAACGTTCGTATTGACGTTTTTGATTATGGCAAGCTGTCGCCTTTTTTACGCGAGCACGCTGATGATCGACAGGTGCCTATGGATGACTATATTGGCCTTCCTGCGCGTCTAGGAGGCAGGTTTGACGTGGTGCTTGTGGATGGGCGCAAACGCCGTCGCTGCACGCTAGAGGCAAAGGAATTGCTCAAGCCGGGTGGGGTTGTAGTCGTCCACGATGCATATCGTCCCTATTACCACTGCGCGTTTGAAACCTATACTGCCCAACAATTTATTGGCGACATTCTGTGGATCGGCTCGAAAGAAAAAACAGATTTCTCGGATTTACTTGAACAGGCTGGTTGACTTGCTGATCTTTGTAGTACATCGCAGCAATTATTACAAATTTTTAGGTCCTCTGATTCGCGAGGCCATGACGCGCGGGCTGCCGGTAGAGATCTGGATCTGTAATGACGCCAAGGGCAAGGAGTATCTTGATGCCTCTGTCAAGCCTGCCTTGCTGAAAGAGGCCCACTCAAAGGAATTCGATTCACTTGAGGCGCTAAGTGCAGCGCTGGCGAAGATAGATGCCAAAGCAATTTTCTCTCTTCATACTCGCGACAAATATAAACTCCCTCCCAAGGGGCCAGTATTTATTGCACTTCAACATGGTATCGACACCTTTATAGAAGCTGATCTGCAAAGTTTATGCAACACAGATCACCTCTGTCTGTATAGTGAATTTTGGCTTGACTGGGGTGCAAAGTACTTCCAGGCTATTAGTGGTGTTGACGAAAAGGTGGCTTATGCTAAATTGGCCGAAAAAGCGATTTGTGTTGGCTTTCCCCAATTAGACATTTTGCGGGAGATTGACCCGAGCGTAGTCCGCACAAAGTACGGGATTCCTGCTGATACGAGTGTGGTTCTGTATCTTCCCATCACGTTGGCGAACATCAGCGGTTCTTGGCCGCGCTTTTTTGAAGAGGATGACCTAAGAAAGCGGATAAAGGCTTTCCTGCAAGCTGTGCGCAGAGATAACACTTTTCTCCTTGAGTATCTGTGGTGGTTGTTGCTTGGTTGGAACGACAGAAAGCTCACAGAAGCGGTTAAGGCCTTTGCTCATAATAATGATGCTGTATTGATTGGAAAGGCGCGAAAGAAAGATCCCTTGCGGAGATGGTTGAAAGAGTTGGCCGATCTGACTGTTTACGATGAGTCGGACTATCCCTCGACTACTTTGGAGCTTCTAAGTGTTGCTGATGTGTGTATACATTTTTATAGCTTCGCTGCACTAGAGTCTGCTTATTGCGGGGTCTTTGGAATTAATGTTGATCGCCCCAGCCCCTCTGCTGATGTTGGTGAAGTGCCTCCGGCTTTTCATCGTTTGTGGAGACAGCGCAACACAGGCACTGCATTCAATTTCCCTGGGGTTAATGATTGGATGACGATCCCCGATGTAATCCTTGAGTTGCCTAACACTCGGATTGAGGATTTTCGAATGGATGGTGAGACTCGGCAACTATTCATTGATACTTACCTGGGCACCAGTGATGGCGGGGCAAGTCAACGCGTCTTGGATTTGGTGAGCTAAGTGAAACAGAACTATGAGTATGGGCAATTTTTCCAGCTACTTATAAAGTACATGAGGCCGTATTGGCCTCAAATGCTGCTCTCGCTAGCAATGTATTTTGTCGCAAGCTTGTTGACGGCTGCACAACCTATGGTGACTGCGCCGGTACTGGAGGTGGCCGTGCACGGGCCTGATGCTTTCAACCGGCTTGCTGAAACAGTGCCAAACAGTTTCTTGGATATCGACCTAAACAATATTGGGCAGTATCTTCTGCACCAGTTTTTTCCTCAAGAGGCAAATGCCTGGAATGTAATTGTCGCTGTCGCGATTTTATATCTAGGGGTTTCATTAGCGCTGTATTCACTAAACTTTCTTATATACCTTCTGGGAATTTGGATACGTGTGCGAGCGGGACGAGGTATGCAGGCCTCTCTCTTTTCGCATGTGATTGGTCTTTCATTGGATTTCTTCAATCGAAACCGTACGGGCGAGCTTATTTCGCGCCTTGACAAAGACACTGACGCTGTCGTTTATGGACTTGAGACTATTGTGCGGTCTGTAATTGTTTCTGGCGTGTTGGTTTTTATGTATGGGTTTTTGCTGCTTAGGACCAGCCTTCGACTGAGCTTGTTTGTGGTCTTGGCAGCCCTGGCGCAGTACGTATTCATTCAGTTGGTCAAGAGGCCTACTCAGCGCCGCGTCCGTGAGCAATTTGGAATTCAGGCGCAAGTGACATCTTATTTGCAGGAAGTGATTTCAAATATACGTGTCGTTAAGTCGTTTGTGGCAGAAGGCTATGAGAGCACAAGACTTGCTCAACTTTCAAGAAAAGCGATT
The DNA here is from genome assembly GCA_025808555.1 of Anaerolineales bacterium. Lineage (NCBI taxonomy): Bacteria > Bacillati > Chloroflexota > Anaerolineae > Anaerolineales > Anaerolineales bacterium. The sequence continues at coordinate 1,164,304 of CP075526.1, forward strand.
TCGGCTATCTTTAAGTTCTCGTTTTTTAAGAATGTCGACGAACCTGTTACCCTTATTATTAATTCATTGGTTAATGTTGCGGTTCTCCTTTTTGCCGCAAACGAATTTATTAATGGGCAATTGAGCACCACTGGCTTCTTTTTGTATCTATATGTTGGCCGCGCGGTTTTGGACCCAATCACAAGCATGGCGCGCTCCTTGAAGGTTATTCAAACCACGGTCGCCACTAGTGAGCGTGTTCAAGAATTCTTCAACGAGACGGCATCTGTGATCAGTGGCAGTATAGTCAAGCACGACTTTGTTGAGCAAATCCACTTTGAAGACGTTTCGTTCGCCTATGGCGCCGAAAAGGTGTTGCGCAACATAGACTTTAGCATTCGCCGCGGGCAGATGGTCGCGCTCGTCGGCGAGAGTGGCGCTGGTAAGTCCACGATCACTGATCTATTACTTCGCTTCTATGATCCGCAAGAGGGGCGCATCACTATAGATGGGCTGGACCTGCGCGGCCTGGATCTGCCTGCCTACCGGCGCATGATAGGTGTGGTATCGCAAGACAGTATTCTATTTAATGCTTCTGTGGCGCACAATATTGCTTATCCAGACGATGCCCCGGATATGACGCGAGTTCAACAAGCCGCCCGGGTTGCAAATGCCAATGATTTTATTGATCGGCTACCTGAGAAATATGATTCCTTGGTGGGCGATCGGGGGGTGCTGCTTTCTGGCGGCCAGAAACAACGTATCACGATAGCCCGGGCCGTGTATCACAGCCCGCGTATCTTGATCCTGGATGAGGCTACCAGCGCACTGGATACCGAAGCCGAACGACAAGTTCAGCAAGCGATTGACAACATTATCAAAGACACCACGGCAGTGGTGATTGCTCACCGGCTTTCTACAGTGATACACGCCGATAACATTGTGGTGATGGAAGCTGGCCGCATCGTGGACCAGGGGAGACATGCGGAACTGTATGAGCGCTGCAAGGAATACAAGCATTTCTGTGACCTGCAGTTCGGCGCCGCTGACACAATGAAGCAATCGCAAAAAATGGGGGCCGCAGAATGAGCATCCCGCGGGGCATTCGCTCCCTACTTTCGCTAGCTTCGCCTCGGTTGCCAAGCCAGCCTAGCCTTTATTACATGGCGCCCTTTGTGAACTGGGTGCTGGACTGGGAGGCTTACTACATTACCAAGCATGTTCAGGAGCAGTTCGGGCTAAAGGCGAGAGTAGTTAAGTCGCTGAAGAATGTGTCTGGCCAGATCATACATTACGGTTCGCTCTGGGACATTCTTGCCAGTATTGACTCCAAGTACAACAATCGCAATGCGGTTGTGGGCACGGTCTTTCACGGCTTGCTGGAGAGCCCAGACTTTCATGATGCGCTTCAGCAAGTTCTAAAATCGCAGGATCGCTTTGCCCGTTTGCATACAGCAAGCACGGTCATGTACAACAGATTGATTCAATCGGGCGTAAGGAAAGAAAAACTTGTTGCTATCCCGTTGGGAGTTGATTTGGAGAGATTCGGGCCGGCCAGCCCGGAAGAACGCCGTGAGCGCCGGCACGAACTTGGCATCCCCGAAGATGCTTTTTGCATCGGGTCTTTTCACAAAGATGGGCAGGGAATGGCTGAAGGGTTGACGCCCAAGCTGATCAAGGGGCCTGATGTATTAATAGAAGCGTTAGCTCAAATTCACCGTAATCATAAAAATATCTTTGTGCTGCTCACCGCGCCAGCGAGGGGTTACATCAAAAAGGGTCTGGATGCAGCTGGAATTCCTTATGTGCATGTAGTGGAGCAGGACTTTCATCGTATTCCACGCTTATTTGATGCGGTGGATGTCTATCTGCTCGCCTCTCGTGAAGAGGGCGGCCCCAAAGGCGTGTTGGAAGCACTGGCCTCGGGCATTCCTTTTGTAGGCTCGCGTGTGGGGATGGTGCCGGATGTGGTCACGCACGAACAGGACGGATTGCTAACTGAGATCGAGGACCCTGCCGCCCTGGCGCAAGGCGTCTTGCGAGTGATCCAAGATCCCGAATTACGCCAGCGATTGATTGCGAATGGTTTGAAGCGCATTGAGGATTTCAGTTGGCCGGTAATTGCCAGCCGCTATTATCGCGAGCTGTATGAGCCTTTGTTGCCTGTGTTGAAATGAACTTGGCTCTATTCTTTACCCAAGGGGTTTCGCTAAAGACCTGGAATACGGTCGGCATGATCGACCGCGAACTGGCGCTCTATCGCAAATTGCAGGAACGTGGCATAAAGATCGACTTTATTACCTATGGTGATAAGGATGACCTTGCGTTTGCTCATACCATACCAGGCCTTAGCATCCGCGCGAATGTGGAAGGTTTGGGCTTGGGTGCCTATGAGCGTAAGCTGCTTTCAGAGCCCGTTCAGGCGGATGTGATCAAGAGCAATCAGATGGCAGGCGCGGATATTGCCATGGAAGTTGCACGCAAGTCGCAAGCCCAATTTGTAGCGCGCTGTGGCTATCTACTGGCTGAATTTCAGGAACGGCGATATGGCGAGCGTTCGCGTGAGGCGAAGCAGGCTCGTAAACTGGAAGAAAAGGTTTTTCGCGGAGCCGATTGGATAACAGTGACCACTACCAAAATGGCGGAATCTGTTGTCGAACGCTACAAGATCGCTCCAGAGAAGATAGGTGTTATTCCCAATTATGTAGAAACTGACCGTTTCCGCCCTAGCGATTCTGAACAGCGCGAGAAACTGCGGGTCGGGTTTGTGGGCCGCTTGGACGCTCAAAAGAATCTGCATAACCTCATTACGGCTGTCGTCGATATGGATATAGAGGTGTGGCTGATCGGCTATGGACCATTGCAAGAAGAACTTGAGCGTTTTGCTGAGGGTACAGTTGCGCAGTTTAAGTTCTTAGGCAATGTTGCCAATCACGAACTACCACTTATGCTGAACCAATGTGACATTTTTGTCATGCCCTCTTTGTATGAAGGACACCCCAAAGCTCTGTTGGAAGCTATGGCTTGTGGCTTGCCTGCGCTCGGCACCCGCGTGCCAGGCATTCAAGAGATCATCACCGATGGTGAAAATGGGTTGCTTTCTGAAACGGGCGCCGCCAGTTTGCGCGAAGGTTTGCAGCGATTGATAGACGATCCCGCGCTGCGCCAGCGCCTTGGCCGTGCTGGACGCGAATACGTAGAAGCTCATTTCGCCCTTGAACGCATTGTGAATCTGGAAATGAACCTTCTCAATAGGCTGGTCGGTTGAAAGCTCCGCGGGTAAGTGTGGTGATGCCAGTTTATAACGGGCTGCCATTCCTGAATGATGCGATTGACAGCGTACTCTCTCAGACCCTGAGTGATTTTGAGTTTATTTGCATAGATGATGCTTCTACTGATGGGAGCGCTGAAGTGATCTCGGCGGTGCAAGATCCGCGCTGGCACTGGGTGCGTAATCGCAGGCGTAGCGGGCTTTCAAAAGCACTTAACCGCGGATTGCGTATGGCTCGCGGCGCTTACTGGGCGCGCATGGATGCGGACGATATCAGTCTGCCGCGGCGGCTTGAAGCACAAGCACACTTTTTGGATGCAAACCCTGATGTAAGTATGGTTGGAGCATGGGCGCAGACTTTGGGTTTGCCCCGAGAACAGGTTTGGAAGCTACCCGCAACGGCTGAAGAGATACAGGCTGAGATGTTGTTCAACTCAGCCCTGGTGCATAGTGCGGTGATGCTGCGCCGAAAGGATTTTCTTAGCAAAGGTTTCCATTACGACCCGACCATAGAGCGGGCACAAGACTATGATCTCTGGGAACGGGCTGCCAGGCGCCTGTGTTTTGCAAACTTGCAGGAAGTCTTGCTGCACTATCGTATTCATGCTGGCCAGGTCGGCTACGCTTTTGGCGTCCAGCAGGCTGAAACGGCTGCCGCAGTGCGGGCACGCCAACTTACGCGGCTTGGCCTCCGCGTTACCAAGCGCGATCTGGAATTGCATAACCACATTTCCATATGGAAATTTGAGCCGAATAGCACTTTTTTGAGCCGAGTAGACGCCTGGTTGCGGGGTATTGAACAAGCCAATGGACGCAAGAAGATATACGATGACCGCGCATTGCGCGCTGTGCTTGAGCGTCGTTGGTGGGCGGCATGCCGTTCCGCTGCTGTACACAATAAGCAAGCCTGGCAACTTTACAGTAGCTCTCACCTGGCAGAGGGCGGATTGCGTAGCTTTGTAGACAAGGCTGTTTTCTGGGTTAAGACACAATGGCCACGCTGAAACCTAGTGAAACACGTATTGCCATCGTGGCACCCAGTGCGCCCCCATATGGGGCTGGTGGAGTAGCCAGTGCGCACTACAACCTTTGGCGAGCTTTACGCAGGCGTGGCTATGATGTCCGATTATTTACTTTCTTTGACAATGGTGTGAAGGACAAGCCAGCCAAGGGCATCATCCGGCACGGCTTGGCGCCTGTGTGGTTCAAGCGCTTGTTTGTGCTGTTGCTACTACCTTGGCGGTTCTTGCAGCCAGGAAAGCTGGCGTACCAAACCGCAGAGATCTTGCGGAATGCTCCCGGCGCACTGCGCATGGCGCGCTCTATATATGCGTTTTCCCCGCAAACGGTCTTATTATCTGACCACGGTGCGCCAGGCTTGTGGCTGCGCAAGATGCGAGATCAGCATTTTGTGCTGATCTCGCATCATAATCCGGCGCGCTTGGCTGCAGAGTCGGGCATGGGAAAGTTTTCTCGACTGGACACACGAATGGCCATATGGCTTGAAGACCAAGTGCTCAAAAGGGTCAATCACGTGCTCTGCCCTTCTCAATATATGCGCACATGGTTCAAGAAAACATACAAGTTTCGCGGAGCGGTTAGTGTAGTGCCTAATCTTGTTGAATTCGCTGCAGTTGATCAGATAGGGTCCAGGAACATTCGCAAGCAGCTTGGGCTACCCAGTAGGGCTAAGGTTGTTTATCTGCCATCAGCGGGCGGTTACATTAAAGGCGCCCGCTATCTGCTTCGAATTATTGATAAGCTGCAGCTAAAACTCAAGTTCCCCTTGGGGTTTTATATCCCCGGTTTCGTGGAGCCTGATGTGATGGCGCAGCTTAGGCAGCACCCCGCCCGGGCAAGGATGCTGCTGCCCGGTCAGGTGAGTTACAGCGCGCATATTCAATATGTAAAGGCGTGCGATGTCGCCATCTCCCCAGCTCTGATGGAAAATTTCAGCATGGCGATCGTAGAGGCGGCTTATCTTGGCCTGCCTGTGATTGCCTTTAAACGCGGCGGCAATGCCGACATTATTGATGACGGACGTAATGGTTTCCTTTTCTCAGGCCTAAACGTAGATGCGATGGCTCAACGTGCAGCGGTGTTGCTGAATTCACCAACGCTATCTGAGCTCAGAAAAAGGACGCAGAAATATACGCGCGCGAAGTTTGAAGCGGACCGGGTGTTGGATTCTTACCTGAAGGTGTTGTTGTCCACTGGGAGCGCGCGTGGCTAAGGTGACCTTTGGCATGCTGGCGCTGAACGCCATGCCGTTTCTGGAGTACAACCTGCGCGCGCTTTATCCCTTTGCGCACCAGATCATTGTGGTTGAAGGGGCGGCACGCGCGGCTAGCGCCCTGGCAGGCCCCGACGGACACTCTACTGACGGCACGCTGGAGATGCTACAGCAGTTCAAAGAACAGCATGACCCGCAAAATAAACTGATTGTCATTAGCGCCGCGGATGCGGGCTTCGCGGACGGCTTTTGGCCCGAGAAGGATGAGATGGCGCAGACTTTTGCGGCCAGAGCTACCGGTGATTGGTTATGGCAAGTGGATAGCGATGAGTTTTACCTGGAAGGTGACCTGGTTGCGCTTCTGGCCACTCTTTCGGAATCCCCAAAAATATCTGGTATCTCCTTTCCCTATTTTGAGTTCTTCGGCAGTTTTGAAAGTTACATAACTGGCGAATGGCATTTGTATCAGTATCCGAAAGTTCCCCGTGTATTTCAATGGCGGCCCGGCTATCGCTATGCATCGCATCGGCCGGCAACAGTAGTTAATGAACATGGTCACGACTTGCGAAGCTTGAACTGGCTGGATGCACCTGCACCAAGCGGGCGCCCCATGGTGATGCATCATTATTCGTATGTGTTTCCAAAACAGGCTGAGCAGAAGGTTGGCTATTATTCAAATGTGAACTGGTCTGAAGCTTTCAAAGCGAATAAAAAATGGAAAGAAGAGCAATTTGAGAGACTTAGATCGCCCATGCGCCTCGGTGAATTGGGTGGCCTGCAATGGTTGGAGCGTTTTGAGGGTCAGCATCCGGCTGCCATTGAAGCATTGCGAGAGGATATCAGGCAGGGGCGAGTGCAAATTGAGCAGCGTCCCGCCGACGATATCGAGAGACTCCTCTCTTCTCCGGTATATCGCTTGCAAACCGGGTTGGCGCGTCTTTTTCTGTGGGTGTATTGGCCAATTCGGGTAGCATGGAAGTCTGTGCGAGCCAGGATTGTTTATCTTCTTAGTGGCAGGTTGCAATGAGTATAGAGATCGTTGAATACAACGGCACAAAATATGCTGAGATCATCTGGGCTACTGAAAAAGTAGAGAAGACGACATTTTTCTCTCCTGCAGATTCGTCCTTCCAGTTTGGTTTGCTGGCGCATAACGCTGGCTTCGTGGAGCCACCTCACTTTCACAAACCGGTTGAGCGCACGATCTCTGACTTGCAGCAGATGTTTGTTGTCCAGCGCGGCGTGGTGGTAGTAGACCTGTACAGCGACGAAGGTGATCTCCTGCGTGAGATCGAAATGCATGCTGGCGATGCAATTGTGCTGATCCACGGGGTGCATGCCATCCGAGTGCTGGAGGATATGCAGTGCATTAGTGTCAAACAAGGTCCTTACCTGGGAGAGGCCGAAGACAAGGTATTTGTGGAGGTAAAGAAATGATCCCTGTCTTTGAGCCAGTGATAAGTGAAGACGAGATCAGTGCCGTTGTTGACGCTCTGCGCAAAGGTGAAGTGTCCGGCACTTTTGGCAAATATATAGAGGATTTTGAGAATGAATTTGCCGCCTATGTAGGCTGCAAGCATGGCGTCACTGTAAATAGCGGTTCGTCTGCCCTGCACCTTGCAGTGGCTGCCTTGGATCTGCAGCCAGGCGATGAGGTGCTGGTGAGCTCCAGCACCAATATCGCCACCGCACTGGCTGCTTTGCACAATGGCGCTGTGCCCGTGCCAGTTGACTCTGAAGGCGTGACGTGGAATTTAGACCTGGACTTGATCGAAGGCCTGATCACTCCGCGCACCAAGGCGATCATCCCTGTGCATTTGTATGGGCATCCAGTAGATATGGACCGTCTCATGGAGATTGCCAACAAGCACAACCTGATCGTGATCGAGGATTGTGCAGAGTCGCATGGGGCCACTGTGCGCGGCCGCATGACTGGCAGCTTTGGCCATATGGCTTGTTTCAGCTTCTATGCTAACAAAGTCATTACTACCGGTGAAGGCGGCATGATCACGACCAATGATGATGTCTTCGCCGAGAGCGTAAAGCTGCTCCGCAACCTGGCGTTTACTCAGCCGCGTTTCAGGCATGAGTTGGCTGGATTTAACTTCCGTATGCCTGGCTTTGTAGCCGCATTAGGCTTGGCGCAATTTCGCAAGATCGACCACATTGTGGAGCAGAAGCGCCGCGTGGCCCATCGCTACAACGAGAAGCTCAAAGGCATTAAAGGCATACAACTTCCGGCCGAGCTTGAGTGGGCCAAGAACGTGTATTGGATGTATGGCATTGTGGTTGACCCTGCGGAATTTGGTATTGACCGCAATAAGCTGATCGATGCATTGGCAGAAAGCGGCATACAAACCCGCACCTTCTTCTGCCCCATGAACCAGCAACCAGTCCTGGAGAAGATGCAGGGTTTTCGAGATGTGCCGTGCCCGGTCGCAGACGGCTTGTGGGAAAACGGGCTATACCTTCCCTCCACATGGAATCTTAGCGACGAGACGATCGATGTGATCTGTGATGCCATCCGCCGTGCCCCCGGCTGGGAAGGCTAAAAAATGGGCTCATACCTCGGCAAATATGCCGAGTATTACAACCACATTTACACCAACAAGCCTTATAGCGATGAGGCTGCATTTGTGGACGCATGCCTTCGCCGCAATTCAAAAGGTGAAACCAAGGCGCTGCTTGAGCTGGCTTGTGGAACGGGCCGCCATGCGTTTGAACTCGAAAATCTGGGTTACCAGATCCTGGCTACGGATTATTCGGAAGATTTGCTTGCGGTGGCGCGGGCGAATGCCGAACGAGCGGGTTCGAAGGTTACCTTTGCGTTGCATGATATGCGCGAGGCAGTGCCGGCGCCCCAAAAGTTTGACGCAGTGTATTGCTTGTTTGATTCGATCGGCTATGTGCAAACCAACGATGCGGTGCTGCAAACCTTGCGCAATGCGCACGATGCCCTGCGCGAGGACGGCCTTCTGATCTTGGAGTTCTGGCATGCATCCGCTATGTTGCGTGGTTATGAGCATGAGCGCCAGGCGCGCTGGCCCTTGCCCAATGGCGAACTGTTGCGCACCTCGCGCACAACCCTCCACGTTGTTCGGCAGTTGGCAGAAGTCCACTACACCTTGCGAGAAACTGACGCGGAAGGCAAGCTGGTTGCGGAGCTGCAGGAGACTCAGTTAAACCGCTACTTCCTGGTGCAAGAGATGTCTTTGTTTCTGCAACAAGCCGGTTTTTGCTCCCTTGAGTGGTTGCCCGCCTATCAGGCTGGCGAGACCATTGGCCCGGATACATGGCACATTATGGTCGTGGCACGCAAAGAATGAAGATCGCGGTTGTACTTGATCAGTACTACACCCATGATGGCGGCGCCTTTACTTTCCAAGGTGAATTGCTCAAGGCACTGGAGAGCGTTGCCCCCGAGTCTCGTCACCAGTTTGTCGTTCTAAGCCCTACTACTCTAGAACTCACCGATGCAAGCAATCTCGTCTGGCAGCGCTACAGCAAGCCTGGTTTGGTGGAACGCGCATTGCTAAAGCTGTTCCGCTTCCTGCCAGAATTGGAAAATCGTCTTGCCTGGCGTTCTGGCTTGGAGCGCCAGGCAAGACGCGCCGGGGCAGAGATTGCCTGGTTCCTAAGCCCGCGCATCAGCGCAATGCGCATGCCCTTTGTGCCCCTGGTGCTGGATCTGCAGCATCGCCTTCAGCCGCAATTTCCTGAAGTGAGCGCGGGCGGAGAGTGGCACACGCGCGAAAGGCACTATCGCCGGTGCTTGCCCGAGGCGCGGGTTGTGGTGGCCGGCACGGGAGCTGGCCGGGACGAGATCATGCGCTTTTACGAGGTCCCCCGAGATAAGGTGACCTTGCTGCCGCACCCCACCCCGCAAGCCGCTCTGGATAGCGGTGCCCAAAATGATATGCAAGTGCTTTCCGACTTCGAATTAAAGCCGGGGTATTTGCTGTACCCGGCACAATTATGGACTCACAAGAATCACGCTAACTTAGTGCTAGCTTTGGCGGATCTCAAAAAAACCGGGCCAGCATTGCAGTTGGTGCTTACCGGCGCTGACTTTGGAGCAAAGCGTGGTATTCAAAAACTGGTCGAGGCACATGGCTTATCTGATCAAGTCAAATTTCTGGATTATGTAAGCCGTGAAGATCTATACGCTTTATATAGAAACGCATTGGCTTTAACCTACATGAGTTTCTTTGGGCCAGAGAATCTACCCCCGTTGGAATCTTTTGCGCTGGGTTGCCCAGTAATTGCAGCCCGTGTGAGCGGCGCCGAGGAGCAACTGGTTGATGCAGCCATTCTGGTGGATCCAACTGATCCACATGAAGTTGCCGACGCAGTGCGAAAACTACACTCGGATCCCAAGTTGCGCCAGGACTTGATCGAATCTGGTCGCAAACGTGCGCAGGCTTGGACCACAAGGGATTTTGTGCGTGGTGCGCTGCGAGCTTTTGATGCTATCGAGAGCGAAGGGTTATGAGTTCCCCCCGAGTAAGCATTCTGGCTTCTGTGTACAAGGGTGAAGCCTATTTGATTGCTTATATTGCACAACTGCAGCAGCAGACCCTGTTTAGTAGTGCAGAAGTTATCTTTATCTGCAACCAGCCATCCCCTAATGAGTTGCAGATCGCGCATGCCTTCCAAGCTGAGTTTCCGGCGCAGATTCAAGTGCATTCCGTCGAGCGAGAGACACTAGGAGCCTCATGGAACCGAGCATGGGCGGCCGCTAGTGCTCCATTGTTAGCGATCTGGAATATCGATGATTGCCGCCAGCCCGATTCGCTGGAACGCCAGGTGAACTCAATGGAGGGCACAGACTGGGCCTTATCCTATGGAGACTACATTACTGTGCCCACGTACGGGGAGCAGAGTGGGCAGCGTAGGCATACACCTGTGTATGACCCGGTTTATTTTGCGCGTGCGTTTGCTCAGGGTGGCGCCTTTTGGGTGCTACGGCGCGCGGTGGCCGAGCGTGTAGGCTATTTTGATGAGCAGCTACGGGTGGCAGCAGACATGGATCTGTCACTGCGCATGGCGGCCAATGGCTTGCAGATGGGGCGGGTGGACGGAGTGCTGGGGTACTTTACCGATGCGGCGCAAGGCTTGAGCACGCGGGAGGGTGGGCGCGAAGCGTTGATTGAGCGCACTGCCGTTCAGCTGCGCTATGGCGTGTATGACAAAGTTCACCCTGAGTTGCGCAGTGCTGCTGAGCACTTACGGCTGGACGCGGCCCGGAATTTTGGAGAATGGCGCTCTCTTGAGGAGCTGGTGCCTGACTACCCGCGCTATCTCCGCAAGCGGAGACCGCTGTGGTTGCTAGGAAAAATCCGCTTTGCAATCCGGGAGCTGCTAACGCGTCTGGGCCTATTGTCAAAACTACACGCAGGTTTTGACCGAGAGCTCTAGGCAGAAAAAAGCAGCCCCGCTCTCTCGTTATAATCGCGCAGCCTCCCATGCCTAGCCTTAAACCCTCAATACTTTTGCTTGGAACTCAGATGGAAGTGGCCGGTGCACAGCGTGTGCTGTTTCTTCTGGCTGATTACCTTCATAAAAACGGTTACTCGGTGCAGGCGGCCTTTGTATATGACAAACAAGGACTGGCGGCTGAGTGGCAGCACCAGCACAAGTATCCGGTGATCTCGCTCAATGGCTGGAAACAGGACGGTTTTGTGGCCGCCAACCTGGTGCGGCTGGCTACAGCCATGCTGCGTTTGTTTGCTATCCTGCGCCGGCACCAGTTAGTCATCACTTATACGCCGCATAGCAATCTACTGGGGCTGCCGCTGGCCTGGCTGGCTGGCACCCAGGTGCGCCTGGGTACGCACCACGGCCATATTGAAAATGCCCCCGGCTTGCTAAGCTCGCTGCATAGCCAACTCACGAATTCCGCGGCGTGCACTCGCATGGTGTGTGTTTCGAGCCAGGTGCGCAGTCTTGCACAACGTGAAGGAGCACGCCCTGAGAAGCTCGTGGTGATCGATAACGGCATCGTGCCCCCGCCTGAAATCGCACTAACTGCGGAGCAAAAACAATCACTGCGTCGCTCTCTGGTGGTTACCCAGGATCAGCTTCTGCTGGTGACTGTTGGTCGTCTGATGGTGCAAAAGGGTCATACATATCTACTTGATGCTATCCATCTTCTTCAGGAGACGAATGCTGTCTTTGCTTTTGTTGGGGATGGCCCCTTGCGTGAAGAGCTTGAAGCAAAAGCAAGCGCGCTTGGGTTAAATGATAGAGTGCGTTTTATAGGCGTACGGAATGATGTGGCAGAGTTGCTGACAGTTGCAGATGTATTTGTGCAACCTTCGCTTTGGGAGGGGATGTCACTTGCTCTATTGGAAGCCATGTTTGTAGGACTCCCTGTGGTGGCGACGCGGATCGAGGCGTCTACCGACGTTCTCGAACACGAGCAGACTGGGCTGCTGGTTGAGCCGCAGGACCCCGCCAGCCTGGCCGATGCATTGCGACGCATTATCGGCGATGCTGAATTACGTGCCCGTTTGGGCCGTGCTGCGCAACACAAGGCTCGCCAAAGTTACACTGTAGACGTTATGGGCGCTGCTTACGCTGGCTTGATAAAGGATTTACACAATGCATAGCCGCAAGGAGCTGTTTTTTGGTGTTGCTCTGTTTTTTGCGCTGGGCGCATTTGCCGAGTCGTTTCAGATCGCCTGGGGTTCCGGGTTTTTTGTTGGGCGGCTTTCACTCAAGTGGTTGCTTACACTGCTTGGCTTGGCTCTTCTGCTGGTGTGCGTACTGTGGGCCGTTTGCAACAGTTTGCAGCAGTCTAAAGCGGCGACCGCCCTGCGCAACAAGCTGTTTGACCGCTTAGCTGCTGTTCCGTTGTTGCGCTGGTTCGTTTTGGCGCTCTTCGTAATTTTCCCCTGGTACTTTATTTACTATTCGCCATGGGGCGGTTTATTCACAGGCTTTTTTACACGCACTTTGCTGTACGCCATGGCGGTTCTGGCAGCGGCTTTGTTATTGACTCGTAACCGCAAAGCCCTGGTGACCTGGAATGCATTCTTTCTCTCGCTGTTGTTTGTAGCCACTGGGTTGGTCATTGGCGATGCGTTTGTGCGCGTTACCAGTTACCCGCTTGCACTGCATTGGTCAGAAGGGAACCGTCTCTGGGACTATTCCCTGCTGTATGGGCGTGAACGGTATGACTATCCGGCGACGGAGCCGATATTTGCCTGGATAGACCGTGGGCGTCAAACACTGTGGGGATTACCCTTCCTATCGTCAGACCTGACTATAGCCGGTGCGCGAGCCTGGAGCGCGCTGATGAGCACTCTTCCATATGCTCTGTTGGGCTGGTTTGCGTTTAGACCATTGAAGACGGCCCGCTTGCAGTGGTTTCTGGCTGGGCTGTGGGCTTTGATTTTTCTGAACCAGGGACCAATCTATGCGCCGCTGATCCTTAGCGCCATTCTGGTTGCTTTCGCTCGCCGGCAGGCACTCTGGATCGCAATTCCGTTGGTGGCGCTGGCGGGCACTTACGCGGCCGCCAGTCGGTTTACGTGGACCTTTGCGCCAGCGATCTGGGCTGTAATACTCAGCCTGTCTGATGCTGCGTGGCTGCAGAGCAAGCTGCGCTGGCAAGACTGGGCGCGGGCGGTGGCACTGGGCCTGAGCGGGCTGTGGAGCGCAGGGCTGCCGATCATCGGCGGCATTTTGTCCAGCCTGTTTGCTCCTACCTCTGATCCTATAGGACCTATTGATGCTACGCCGGGTGCGCAAGGCGTAAGCAGCGTGCAGGCGCTCCAAGCCACGGTGACAAGCCAGCCGTTTGCGTGGGAACGTATGCTGCCCAACGATGTCTTCCCCCCGGGAATTCTGCTGGGTTTGCTGGCCGCGGCCGGCCCCTTGGTGTTGCTTATGCTTTATCTCGTGCGAACTGGCCATTGGAAGACGGTTGCGTTCCAGCGCCTGGTTTTGCTGGGCGGATTGGGCGCATTCCTCGTCGTGGGGTTGATCGCCAGTGCCAAAGTTGGCGGTGGCGCAGATCTGCACAACCTGGATATGCTTCTGGTCACATTGGTGCTGTTGATGGGGGTGGCCTGGGAGGCTGGGCTGCATAAGCAGTTGGGTAAGTGGGTGGGGAACAACCGCAGTGCTCAGGCTGCACTCACAGGTATGTTGCTGATACCGGCTTTGTTTCCGCTGTATTCAGGCGCTCCGTTGGATCTACCCGACGAGGAACGCCTTAGCTACATCATGGAGCGTATAGATGCAAATGTAGCTTGTGCGGCTCAGTATGGCCCAATCCTGTTCCTGGACCAAAGGCACTTGTTGACCTTTCGGTATATGACCGAAGTTGCACTGCATCCTGAATATGAAAAGAAGTATGTGATGGACCAGGCGTTATCTGCTAATCGGGCTTTCTTTGATGAATTTGCTTCAGACTTGGCCGCACACAAATACGCTCTCATTGTCGGCGAACTGGAAGATACGGTTTTCCGCGGGCGAAACCCACAATATGGCGATAGTTTGATCGTTGAGAACAACGCCTGGAAGCGCTGGGTCAGCATTCCGTTGCTACGCTACTACCAATCAGTGCATGATTTTCAAGATGTGGGCGTAGAGACTTTTATGCCTATTGGGAATACTTTTGAGTGCCCGTAGTTAAGATATGATTCAAAAGTGTTGGGGTACTACTCCAACACTGGTTCATGAAATCCTCAAAAAAACAATCTGAGATTGTATGGCGCCTGACCCTAGCCGCAAGCCTGCTATGCGGTCTGTTTGCTGTCGTCAGCCTGCTTTCAACTCCAAGTGAAAGCAGCGCCGCATTATTCCTGGGCTATTCCGCCGAGCGCCTGGTCCTCGCCGGTGTGGTGCTGTTGCTTGTGTTTGCACAAGGCGCTGTTCTGCTGCGTTGGCGCGCACTTCGCCGCCCGCGAGAGCAATTCGTTGCCTGGTTAATTGAAGCAAATCCCTGGATTGTTTCGATCTGCTTGGGGGGCATTTTGATGTTGGCCACCGGGGCTGCACTCATGTCGCCTGGTTATTCGATTACGATGCTTGGCCCGCTGGCTTTGTATGCCCAACGTCTGCAACCCGTATTTGCTTATATGGCAGTCTTGGCCGCTGGTTTGTTGTTGCTTTGGCTGACCGCCCGTGGTCTTGATCTTAGGGCATTACGCTCCCAACGCCAACTGCTGGTCGCCAGCCTAATAGCTTTTGCCTCACTTGTTGGCGCAATTCTCATTATCGTTATCACGCGGGTTGGCCTGGGATTTGATGCCACGCGTTGGATGGCGCCCAATGCGCCTATTTTGCTTACCCAAGTCGTGCTCACCCTGATTACATCTATAAGCTTGTTGATCGCTATAGCCTGGCTGCGAAAACGCTACGGCTTTTTTGAAAGAGTGGATCTTGTGCTGGCGGTGCTGGTGTGGATGGTGGCAGCGGGGATGTGGTTGCAGCAACCTGCTCAGCCAACGTACTACAGTTCGGATCTGACCAGCCCGAACTACGAGAGCTATCCGCTTTCCGACGCGTTCAATCATGATGTGATCGCACAGAATGTTCAGATAGGAGAGGGTTTCCACTTCGGCGGAATGGTGGCAATTCGTCGCCCGCTGTATGTCATGTTCCTCTCTGGCGTTGAGGCGCTGTTTAACTCCGACTATACGAATGTGATCGCTGTGCAGGTAATGGTGCTGGCGCTTTTTCCGGCTGCGCTGTATCTGCTTGGCACGCGCCTACATCACCGCCTCTCAGGCTTATTGTTGGCCGGCTTCATGATCTTTCGTGAGACCAATGCCATTGCGCTTGGACATATCATCAATCTCTCGCATGCCAAAATGCTGATGGCGGATCTGCCGGCCGCACTAGGCATTGCCACTGTGGGTGTGCTGGCAGTCGGCTGGCTGAGTAAAACCAAGCCTGATGCGCGCCGGGGTCTGTTGGTGGGCGGCGTATTGGGCGCCTTTGTGTTGCTGCGTTCTCAGATGCTTACGGTAGTGCCGGCATTCGTATTGCTGGCTGTGTTGGTGTGGGGGTTCCGTAAGGGTTGGCGGTCAGGCGTTCTGTTCGGGATTGGGGTGTTGTTGGTGGCCAGCCCATGGGTTGTCCGAAATCGCTTGGGTATGGGGCAATGGGCAATAGAAGATTCCATTGTGTCCGGTTTTTTGGCGAACCGCTACCGGTATGAACCGGGCACTTTTGGTTTACCTTTCCTGATGGGCGAGACAGAGGGTGAATATTATGCTCGCCAAATGGGGGCGGTGCGCAGCTTCATGCTGAAGGACCCCTTATACGTTGCTGGTTTTGTAACTGACAACTTTGTACGCAATCAGATAGTCAATTTTATGACCCTGCCCACCACTGCAGTATTGCGCAGCCTGGAAGCACACGTGCGTGAGCTGCCATATTGGCCCAGTTGGGATGGCGGGCTTGCGTCTGAAAGCTATGTGATCATTGCGCTGAATACTGTGCTTGTTAGCGTGGGCCTGGCTGCAGCGTGGCAGCGGTTAGGCTGGGTTGGCTTGGTACCCCTATTCATCAATCTGGGGTTTACCGCCAACCTGGCATTGGCCCGCGTAGCGGGCTGGCGCTACAACCTGCCTGCTGATTGGACGGTGCTGCTGTACTACGCCATTGGCATGGGACAGCTGGTCCTGTGGGTATCAGCCGTGTTGCCAAAGAGTGAATGGCGCCAGCAAGCGCTCTCGGTAGATGTGACACCCAAGCCAAAAGAGAAACACTACACCCCTGGCGCTTGGATAAGCGCTGTAATGGCCCTTTTGTTGGCTGGCTTGTCCTATTCCCTTATTGAAGCACTCTCTAGCCCGCGCTTTTCCAAACTGAGCACTGTGCAGGTATTAGAAGTTGTAGAAAAAATCCCCTCTGCGCCGACCGAACTCATCAGCCTATTGGAAAGCGGCCAAGCGAGTGTTTTGCACGGCCGCGCTTTGTATCCTAGCTTTTATAGCGCTGGGCAAGGCCGCGATAATGATTTTTTACTTACGCAGGTTCAAGATTATCCTCGTGTAAGTTTCTTTCTAATTGGGCCTGAACCTGCCGCCTTGTTGCTGCCCCATGACGGTGCTGACCTTCACTTCCCGAATGCTTCGGATGCCATTGTGATCCGATGCAGTAGCCAGGATGTTAATGTGCTGGCTGTGGTTTTGATGGAATACGGCACAATAGTGCCTTCCGCCCGCCTTTCTGATGGGTGTCAGTAAAGTTATGGCTAAAAAGCACAAAAACTCTTCGTTGCGAAACTATTTAGTAGTAGGTTTTCTGATTCTTGTTTTGTCTAGTCTGCTGGCCTGGGTCTCCAATCGTTTTGCTTCGTTGCAGGGCTGGTGGTCGTTCACTGGCTTGCTTGGTCTTTTGGTCGGTGTCGGTTTAGCGGCCTGGCGCGTCATGCGAATTGAGAACGCGCCGCGCTGGCTGGCCTGGTTGGTGCTTGGCGCGATTGCTTTCCGTTTGGTGCTTAGCATCATTTGGCTGTTGGGGCTGCCTGCCTGGGGCTACGACACGGATGTGCAGGCGGCCGGGTACGTGATGCAAGATGCCTTCAACCGAGATTCGGCCGCCTGGCAATTTGCCCAATCCAATGAGCCATTGTGGAAGGCCTTTGCTGGTTACAGCGTCACCGACCAGTATGGCGGTTTGCTTTTCTTGAGCGCGACCATCTATAAGTATCTGGCTGCCCCTACTCACATGCCATTGTTGACCCTGCTGCCAGCGGCAGTTGTCTCAGGGCTGGCTGTGGCATTTGTGTGGGCGGCTGGAGCGCGCGCGTTTGGTAAGCGGGTGGCCTGGCTGGCCGCGTGGGGGCTGGCTCTGTATCCGGAAGCGGCCTTACTGGGCTCTTCGCAGATGCGCGAGGCCTTTACCGTGTGTTTGCTCCCAATGGTGCTGCTGGCTGTGCAGCAGATCAACAGCGGTACTCGTCGTTTAGGGTTGCAGCTGTTGCTGGTGAGCTTTGCCAGTGCGGCTTTTTTGTCATGGCCGTTCGTCTCTTCTCTGTTGCTATTTGCCGCCATCACTTGGCTGGCACTGACGAACTGGAAGCTGTTACGGGATAGACACATCTGGATTGGCTTGGGAATTCTGGCGGTGGCGGCAAGCCTGTATTTCTTCGTGTTTAGTTCAATAGGTGACACCTGGCTTGTACAATCGGCGGACTGGCAGGTATATGTCAGCGAGAATTCGTCCGGCTGGGTGGCACGCCAATTTGAGCGTATGCCCCTTTGGGCCAAAGTGCCCTTCCTGGTTGCTTATGGGCTGGTGCGCCCGCTGCTGCCCGCGGCCCTGGCCGCTGGCGGCCCGATGGTGTGGACTGTCATCGGTGTATGGCGTGCTCTGGGTTGGACCGCGGTTTTAGCCCTGCTGGTGTATGCCAGCTATCTGGTGTTGCGAGCGCGTGCCTGGTTGCAGTTACCCGGCGTCTGGCTGCTGGGCAGCTGGGTGGTTAGTCTAGTGGCTTCATACCGCGGCGGCGGCGACTTATGGGACAACCCACGCTATCGCAGTGCCTTTGCTGCCGTTCAAGTGCTCCTGACAGCCTGGGCTTGGGTACGGCAGGAAGAGACTAAGGACCCTTGGCTGCGCCGCAGCCTGGTCTCGGCGCTGATTCTGTGCGCATGGCTGATCCCTTGGTATTTGCGTCGTTATGTAGGCCTGGAGTGGTGGCCGATTGTGGAGATCCACCAGCTGCTGGGTGTGGGCCTGGCCAGCTGTGCCCTCTATATGCTGTGGGACTGGTTGCGGGCTTGACCTTTACCTTCCCAACGTTATAATTCAGCGGCTGAATTTTGAAGTAAAAACGATGGAACAACACGCCGATCCCGCGCGGGATCTTCTCCTGCTGGAGCATATCGAAACCGACCCGGATGTCACCCAGGCCTCTCTGGCTGGCCAGCTGGGCGTGGCCGTGGGTACGGTCAACTGGCACCTGAAGCGCCTGATCTCCAAGGGTTATGTCAAGGTCACCCGCGCCCAGCGCCGCAAGCTACGCTACATCATCACCCCCCAAGGGCTGAGCCTGCGTGCCCGCCTCACTGTAGACTATGTTGAACAATCGATGGCGCTCTACCGCCGCACGCGCAGCCGTGTGCAGACCCTGCTGGCCGAGGCGCGTGCCGCCGGCGTGAGCAGCGTATGCATCGAGGTGGCCCCCGGCAGCCCGGATGACATTCTTGATATTTGCAAGCTGACTTGTATGGAGCAGGGGATGCCCGTAGAGCCTGTGCGCCCTGACGCGGCTACTCTGCGCATTACCGGGCATAAAGTGCATTTGATCATGGAGAACAACATTGTGGAGAAGCCCGCGTGAGCGCCAAGCATATTGTCGTGACTGGCGGCGCGGGCTACATTGGCTCTCTGCTGGTGGGCGAGCTGCTGCAGCGTGGCCACCAAGTGAGCGTGATGGATAAATTACTGTTCGGCGGCGATTCGCTAGTGGCCTATCTGGCGCATCCCGGGTTCAAGTTCATCAAAGCCGATGTAGGTGAGTCTCATAACTTCCGCCAATTGTTGCGCACCGGCGCCCAGCCCGACGCCATCGTACATCTGGCCGGCATTGTGGGCTTCCCCGCTTGCCAGGCAGTAGGCAAGTCGGTAGCGTGGCATTACAACGTGGAAACCACCCAACGCGTCTTTGAGCAGGCAGCTGAAATGGGCGCCAAGCGCTTTATCTTCTCTTCGACCTATAGCAACTATGGCCAATCCCAGGATGGGGGCTTGGTGACTGAAGAGTCGCCACTGCATCCACAGTCGCTTTATGCCGAAACCAAGATCGCCGCCGAGGAGTATCTGCAGGCGCAAAAAGACTCGACCTGCACGCCGGTCATCTTCCGCTTTGCTACGCTGTTTGGCATATCGCCGCGTACGCGCTTTGACTTGATCGTCAATCAATTTGTACTCGAGGCGTTCACCAAGCGCGAGCTGCTTATTTACCAGCGCGGCTACTCGCGTTCCTTTGTGCATGTGCGCGACATCGTCGCCGGCATCCTACTGGGACTGGAAGCGCCTGACGACAACGTGCGCGGCGAGATCTTTAACCTCGGTGATGAATCGGGCAACTACCGCAAAGACGAGATCGTAGGCCTGATCATCAAGCGCCTGCCCGAGATTATTGTGAATTACAAAGACCTCACTTTTGGCGGAGACATGCGCGATATCAGCGTCTCTTTTGAAAAGGTGCGCCGCGTGCTGGGATACCAGACGCGCTACAGCGTTGACGACGGCATCCGCGAGCTCTTGCATGCGCTGCAAGACGGCTTGATCAAGGACCCGCACAATCCGCGTTTCCGTAACGCGCAGTTTATCGTGCAGTAAAGGTGAAAAATGGCTGAAGCAAATTTTTGGCAAGGCAAACGTATAACCGTGACTGGCGGCGGCGGCTTCCTAGGCTCCTTTGTCGTTGAAAAACTGCGCCAGCGCGGCGCCACCGATATTTTTGTGCCGCGCAGCAAAGACTATGACCTGGTGCAGCCCGAAGACATCAGCCGCATGCTGCAAGACGCCAAGCCAGATATCGTCATCCATATTGCCGCGCTGGCCGGTGGTATTGGCCTCAACCGCGAGAAGCCGGCCGATCTCTTCTATAAGAACATCATGATGGGCATTCCGCTCATGCATCAGGCGTGGGAGAGTGGCGTCGATAAATTTGTGGCGCTTGGCACGGTGTGCGCCTACCCTAAGTTTGCGCATACACCCTTCCGCGAAGATGAGCTGTGGGACGGCTACCCCGAAGAGACCAACGCCCCTTATGGCCTCGCCAAGAAGATGCTGCTGGTGCAGGCACAGGCTTACCGACAGCAGCATGACTTCAATGCTATTTATTTGCTGCCCGTGAACCTGTACGGGCCAAAAGACAACTTCAACCCGGCCTCCTCGCACGTGATCCCGGCCCTCATCCGCAAATTTGTGGAGGCCAATGAGAACGGCGATCCTCAGGTGGAGCTGTGGGGTGACGGTTCACCCACGCGTGAATTCCTGTATGTGGAAGATGCTGCCGAAGGCATTGTGCTGGCGGCTGAACGTTACGATGGCGATGAACCCGTGAACCTTGGGTCTGGCTATGAGATCAGCATCAAGGACCTGGCTGAGTTGATCAGTCGCCTGGTGGGCTACAGCGGGGAGCTGGTCTGGAATGAAGCCTATCCCAACGGGCAGCCGCGCCGCTTGCTGGATGTGAGCCGCGCTGAGGAGCTGTTTGGTTTCCGTGCGCGTGTTAATTTTGAAGAGGGGCTGCGCAAGACCATTGACTGGTACATGCAGCACCGGGCTGAGCTGGCATAACATGAGTAGCCTGGCAACCAAGAGCGCCAAAGTGCTCATTCGGCCGCAACGCGGCATGGTGGGGCTGGATTTCCGTGAGCTGTGGAACTTCCGCGAGCTCATCGTCTTCCTCACCTGGCGCGACATCTTGGTGCGCTACAAGCAGACCCTGCTGGGCGGCGCCTGGGCCATCTTGCAGCCGCTGCTGCAGATGCTGCTGCTGAATCTGCTTTTCGGCGAAGTGGCAGGCCTGCCTACCAGTGGGGTGCCGCGTCCGCTCTTTACCTTCGCCGCACTGCTGCCCTGGAACCTGTTCTCCAACGCGGTCAGCGACGCCAGCCGTTCGCTGGTAGCCAACCGCAATATGATCACCAAGGTCTACTTTCCCCGCATCATTGTGCCCCTGGCGAATGTGCTCAGCGGTGTGCTGGATTTTGCGGTCGCCTTCCTGATCTTGGCAGGCATGATGATCTATTATCAGTTTGCCCCCGTCAATTTGCTATTGTTGCCGCTATATGTTCTGGTGGCCTTGCTCACCGCGCTGGGCGTTGGCCTGTGGCTGGCGGCCCTCAACGTGCATTATCGCGATGTTAAATACATCATTCCGTTCCTGACCCAATTCTGGATGCTGGCTTCGCCGATCGCCTATGAGGCCAAAAGCATCTTTGAACGCCTGCCCGAAGCCTGGCAGTGGCTGTATGCGCTTAACCCCATGGTGGGTGTGGTCGAAGGTTTCCGCTATGCCTTGCTGGGTATCCCTGTCTACTCCGAGAACATGCTGTGGGTTTCGCTGGCCTCGTCACTGGCGATGCTGGTGAGTGGCCTGATGTACTTCCGTAGCATGGAGCGCACCTTTGCGGATGTGGTCTAGATGAGCTACGCCATTCGTGTTGAAGGGTTAGGCAAGCAGTACCGTCTGGGCGGCAGCCAACAGGCCTACAGCACCCTGGGCGAACGCCTGGGCGCGGCGGTCACCTGGCCGGTGCGCCTACTCAAGGGCGAGCTGCGCGACCGCGCCGAGAAGGTGTGGGCGTTGCGCGACGTGACCTTTGACGTCAAACAGGGCCAGGTGCTGGGCGTGGTTGGCCGCAACGGCGCGGGCAAAAGCACGCTGCTCAAGATCCTTTCGCGCGTCACTGACCCCACTACGGGCTTTGCCGAGATCAATGGCCGCGTTGGCTCCCTGTTGGAAGTAGGTACGGGCTTCCATCCAGAGCTTAGCGGCCGCGAGAATATTTTCCTCAATGGCGCCGTGCTGGGTATGCAGCGCAGCGAGATCGCCAAGAAGTTTGACGAGATCGTCGAATTTGCCGGCGTCGATAAATTCATCGATACTGCCGTCAAGCACTATTCCAGCGGCATGTACCTGCGTTTGGCCTTCTCGGTCGCGGCGCACCTGGAGCCTGAGATCCTGGTGGTAGACGAAGTGCTGGCGGTGGGCGATGCTGAGTTCCAGCGCAAATGCCTGGGCAAAATGAGCGATGTAGCCGCGGCGGGCCGCACGGTGCTGTTTGTCAGCCACAACATGTCCGCCATTCTGCGCCTGACTGAAGAATGCATCGTGATGGAGCGCGGCCAGCTCGCCTTCCGCGCTCCCACGCGTGAAGCGGTGGACTATTACATGTCTTCCAGCTTCCAGAAGAACGGTGAGCGCAGCTGGGGCGCGGATCAAGTGCCAGCGGATGCTGCGCCGTTTGCGCCCGTAGCGCTGCGCGTCAAAGACGCCAGCGGCAGCGTGGTGGAGACGGCGCAATCGCGCCAGCCACTGGAAATTGAGTTTGAGTACACACTGGCCCAGCCGATTCAAGGCCTGCGCGTTGGTATTTATCTGCAAAGCATGCGCGGCGAGGTCATCCTCACTTCGTTTGATACCGATGACCCGGCTGCCTTCGAAAAGTACGGCACGCGTGAAGCGGGTCGCTACATCAGCCGTGCCGTAATCCCGGCCAACTTCCTGAACGAAGGCCAGTACCTACTGGGCGTCAACGCCAGCGCCTTCCGTGTGCGCCGATATTTTTGGGATGAGCGCGCGTTGGCCTTTACCGTGGACGCCATGGGGGCCCCAGGCATGCACTGGCCGGAGCCGCGCCAAGGCTTTGTGCGCCCGCAGCTTGACTGGACTATTGACCGCGTGGGAGCCGCCTGACCAGCATGCCCTCCAGCCGTCTGAAAGATTTCTTGGGTCACGTGCCGGCAACTGCCGAGCTCGCTTGGGCGCTGCGCGGCGGCAACGCGCCCATTGACGGCTTTAAGTTGGAGGAGCTGCGCGCGCAGCTGCCAAGCTGGGTGGATGCGGTGAACAATTCGCCGCTTAAGGCACAGGCTGGTAGCAAGGTGCTGGTGTTTGCCACGCTGCATTATTGGATCCATCATGCTACGTTGCTGTCGTTGGCTTTGCGCGGCCTGGGGTATGAAGTGAATATGGCCTATCTGCCCTACGCCACATGGAAAGATGATGTGCCGCGTTTTGACCTGCGCCGCCGTGAGGCCTATGCGCGCAGTGTATTCGCTCCGATGCAAACCTTGGTTCCGGTGCAGTCTTTCCTGAATATTCCTGCTGTCGAATTGCCGGCTGCATTAGACGCTCAGGTGGAGCAAGTGTCTGTGATGGATGTGCAATACACCCAGCAGGTGGAAGAAGTGGACAAGGCCAGCCCGCTGTTTCAGTTACGCCTGCGCGCCAACCGCGCCGCCGCCTCGGCTGCTCTGGCCTGGCTGCAGCGTGAGCAGCCGGATGTAGTCATCTTGCCCAACGGCCTTATTATGGAATTTGGCGCTGTGCTGCATGCCGCCCGCCATTTGAACATCGCCGTGGTGAGCTATGAATTTGGCGAGCAACGCGGCCGTATCTGGCTGGCGCACAACGAATCGGTCATGTTGCAAGAGACTGGCGCCCTGTGGGCGGCCCGCCGTAATGAGCCTTTCACCGACCCACAGCGCGCCGAGGTGCAGGAGTTGTTCGCCACGCGCCAGGCCGCCGGGCTGTTCCGCCACTTCTACCGCAAATGGCAAGACGCTCCGGCTGAAGGCGCCGCACAGGTCCGTACCAAGCTCGGCCTGGATGCGCGCCCGGTGGTGCTGTTGGCCGCCAACGTCATTGGCGATAGCCTGACCCTGGGGCGCAACGCTTTCACTGGCGATATGAGCACCTGGCTGCGCCGCACGCTGGCCTACTTTGCCCAGCTCCAGGATGTGCAGCTGGTGGTGCGCGTGCACCCCGGCGAGCGCAATCTGGACGGCCCTTCGGTGGCAGACTTGGTCAAACAGGAAATGCCCCAGCTACCCGAGAACATTCGTCTGGTGGGTGCTGGCGACCCGATCAATACCTACGACCTGGTCGAGGCCGCCCAATTGGGCTTGGTTTACACCACCACGGTTGGCCTGGAGATGGCCATGAGCGGCCGCCCGGTGATCGTGGCGGGCCGCACCCACTACCGCGGCAAAGGCTTCACGCAGGACCCGGCCAACTGGGAAGACTACTTCGCCATGTTGGATAACAGCATGGCTGATCTGCCCGCTGCGCAGCTGAGACCGGCTGAAGTGGATCAAGCCTGGCATTATGCCTATCGATTCTTTTTTGATTATCCTCAGCCATTCCCCTGGCATCTGCTGCACTTCGCTAAGGATCTGGAGACCGCTCCGCTGGCTGCCCTCTTCACGCCGCAAGGGCAGAGCCAGTATGCACGCACTTTTGACTATTTGATGGGAGAACCCTTTGACTGGGACACCAACCAACGTGGATGAGCGCGAGGTCAAGCGCCAGGTACGCGAGTTTTACGACCGCGTCGGCTGGCAGGAGATCTCGGACGGCTTGTTCCAGAACGCGCGCTACGAAGACTTGCGTCCCGTCTCGCAGGAATACATTCACCGGGCCCACCTGCGCGTCAAGCGCCATCTGGCGCCTGATGGCCGCCTGCTGCTTGACGCCGGCTCCGGCCCGATCCAGTACCCTGTGTATTTGGAATACTCGGCCAGCTATCACAAGCGCGTCTGTGCTGACCTTTCCATCACTGCCTTGCAGGCCGCCCGCAAACGAATCGGTGATAAGGGCCTGTTCGTGGTGGCGGATGTCACCCGGCTTCCGTTTGCCAGCGATGTCTTCGATGGTGTAGTGTCTTTGCATACCATCCATCATGTGCCGGAGAACGAGCAGGTGACCGGTTACTGCGAGCTCTATCGTGTGCTGGCCCCGGGCCACAGCGCCGCGGTGGTCAACGGCTGGGGCAACGCTCCGCTGGATACGTTTTTTGTAAAGCTGACCGATTTCATCAAGCGCGTGCGCGGCGCGGCGCCAGAGAAGGACCATTTGCCCCAAGAGAAGACGATGGGGCGCGGCACCTTCGTCAAGAAGCGCGGCTACAAAGAACTGCGCCAGGCTCTGAGCGCTTACTTCCCCATCGATATTTATGTTTGGCGCACCCTCGGTACACACTTCCTGCGCTTCTATATTCGTGAACAGTGGGCGGGCGCATTTTGGCTCAAGGTGTTGTATCGTGTGGAAGAGATGTTCCCGCGCTTCTTTGGCAAATACGGACGCTATCCGCTGATCGTATTCAGTAAATAAGAGAGAGCAAGATGAACTGGAAAAATCAAACTGTCCTGATCACTGGCGGCACCGGCTCGTTTGGCAAGGCCTGCATCAAGATCCTGCAGGAGAAATACCAGCCAGAGAAGATCATTGTTTTTAGCCGCGATGAGCTCAAGCAGCACGAGATGCGCGAGGCGGGCTTCAATCAAGAGAATCTGCGCTACTTCATCGGCGATATTCGTGACGAGCAGCGCCTCAAGCGCGCCATGGATGGCGTCAACATCGTCATCCATGCCGCGGCGCTCAAGCAGGTGCCAGCCTGTGAGTACAACCCGATGGAGGCCATCAAGACCAATATCCTCGGCACGGCCAATGTCATCGAAGCCGCGCTGGAGAACAATGTGGAGAAGGTGCTGGCGCTCAGCACGGACAAGGCGGTCAGCCCCGCCAATCTGTACGGCGCCACCAAGCTGGCCGCAGAGAAGCTCACCGTTCAGAGCAACGCCTATTCCGGTGACCGCCCGACGCGCTTCGCCTGCGTGCGTTACGGCAACGTAGTGGGCAGCCGTGGCAGCGTGGTGCCCATCTTCCTGCGCCAGCGCGAGGCCGGCAAGTTCACCATTACTGATGAGCGCATGACCCGCTTCTGGCTCTCGTTGGAGCAGGGCGTGGATTTTGTGCTCAACTGCATTGAGATCATGCACGGCGGCGAAGTCTTCGTGCCCAAGCTGCCGAGCACCACCATCACGGACCTGGCCCAGGCGATTGCCCCGGATGCCAAGATCGAAGTAGTCGGTATCCGCCCCGGGGAAAAACTGCACGAGATGCTGATATCGGAAGACGAAGCCCGCTCCGCGGTGGAACTCGAGAGCATGTACGTCATCCAGCCGGCGCAAGGGCCGTTCTTCGTGCACTCGTGGGCGGATAAAGGCAAAGCGCTGCCGGATGGATTCCACTACGTCAGCAACGAGAACGAGCAAATGCTCAACCCAGCCGAGATCCGCGACATCATCGCCCCGATCGAAGCTGATATGAAAGCAGGTAAGCTGAGCTAATGAGTACGGCGGCCCGCATTCTGGTCACCGGCGCCAGCGGCCTGTTGGGCAGCAACTTCGCCTTGCAGGCCGCGCCGCGCTATGAGGTGGTGGGCATTACGCACCTGCGGCCGCTGCACAATCCCAGCTTCGAGACCTTGCAGGCGGACCTGTTGGCCCCTGGTGCGGTGAATGCTGTGTTGGAGGCGGCTAAGCCAGACTGGGTGGTGCACTGCGCCGCCTTAGCCAATATTGATGCGTGTGAAAAGCAACCGGAGCTGGCCCGTCAACTGAATGCGGAGCTGTCCGGCCAACTGGCGCGCGCTACCGCAGAGCGGAGCATGCGCTTCTTGCATGTTTCCACCGATGCCATCTTTGACGGCAGCAAGGCGCCGTACAAAGAGACCGACGCGCCCAACCCCCTCAGCGTGTATGGCAAGACCAAGCGCATGGCGGAGTTGGCGGTCAAGGCGGCGCACCCCAAATGGCTGATCGTGCGGCCCAATCTGTTCGGTTGGAGCCTGCAAGGCAATCACAGCCTGGCCGAGTTCTTCTACAACAACCTCTCGGCGGGCACTGCGGTCAAGGGTTTTACGGATCGCTTGTTTAGCCCGCTGCATGTGGGTTTGCTGGCTGAGATATTGCTGGAACTGCTGGAGCAGGACGCACACGGTATTTACCATGCCGGCAGTCGCGACAGCCTGAGCAAATATGACTTTGGCGTGGCAATTGCGCGGCGCTTTGGCTTGGATGAGCAGTTGGTTCAGCCAGCCAACACCGAGGGTGCTGGCGCCGAGGCGCCGCGCTCGGCGGACCTGCGGCTAAATGTCAGCCGCCTCACCCAGGCGCTCGGGCGCCAGCTACCCAGCGTAGCCGATGGCATTGAGCGCTTATTTGTAGAATCACAAAACGGACACCGCCAGACGGTGCAGGCCATGGCGGCTGCTGTGGTGAAAGGATGACAGTGTTGGAGATTACTATTCAGGGTCGCAAGATCGGCCTGGAGCATCCTGCCTACTTTATTGCCGATATCGCCGCCAACCATGACGGCGATCTGGACCGCGCCATTGAACTTATCCGCCTGGCCAAAGAGGCTGGGGCCGATGCCGCCAAGTTCCAGAACTTCCGCGCCCCCAAGATCGTCTCCGATTACGGTTTCCGTTCGCTAGGCGGCCAGATCTCCCACCAGGCCGCCTGGACCAAGAGTGTCGTCGAGGTCTATGAAGATGCCTCCATCCCGTTCGAGTGGACACCCATCCTCAAAGAGGCCTGCGACAAGTACGGCATCCATTATTTCTCGTCGCCGTATGACCACGATGCCATTGATATGCTGGAGCCGTATGTGCCCGCCTTCAAGGCCGGCTCCAGCCTGATGTCCTGGCCAGAGGCGATCGTGCGCATGGCCAGCTTTGGCAAGCCGATTCTGATGGCTACCGGTGATTGTGACATGGCCGATGTGGAGCGCGCCATGGCGGTGGTGCTACCGGTCAACCAGCAGATCGTGCTGATGCAATGCAACACCAACTACACTGCCGCCGAAAGCAACTACGACCACCTGCACCTCAATGTGCTCAAAACCTACGCTCAAAAATGGCCGAATGTGATCCTGGGTCTGTCTGATCACACCCAGAGCGCCGCGCCCGTAGTGGGCGCGGTGGCGCTGGGGGCGCGTGTCATCGAGCGTCACTTTACCGATAGCAATGACCGTGAAGGACCGGATCACAAATTCGCCCTCAATCCCGCCAATTGGGCCCACATGGTCAGCGAAGTGCGCATCTTGGAGCGTGCCCTTGGCTCTGAGCAGAAGTTTGTGGCCGAGAACGAGAAGGACACCTACATTGTGCAGCGCCATTGCCTGCGCGTAGCGCGTGACGTCAAGGCTGGCGAGGTCTTCACCGAAGACATGCTCGAAGTGCTGCGCCCGGCTGTTGATGGTGCGCTGATGTCTTGGGATATTCCGCAGGTTCTGGGCAAAAAGGCCGCCGCCGACATGCCCTACGGCAAAGAAGTGCGCCTGAGCGATCTAGCATAGAGCTTGCTTGCATAGAGCTTGAATGAAAGTGTTGTATATCAGTCAGCAGCATGGCCCGCATGACCGGCGCTTCCTGTCTGCCATTGCAGAGTTGGGGCACACCGGCTTGTTTCTATGCGCCGCCCCCGAGCGCGTACAGGCCGAGCATTTGCCGGCGGGCGTGCACGCGGTACAGGGGCGTATTGCCGATGTGGTGCGTACCCACCGGCCAGACGTAGTTCATGCTGGCCCTTTGCACACTCTGGCCTGGCAAGCGGCCGGCGCTGGCGCCCGGCCGCTGGCCGCCATGTCGTGGGGCTCGGATATTCTCTACACCGCTCAGCGTAGCTGGTGGGCGCGCCGCAAAGTACGCGTCGCCTTGCGACAAGCGCGTGTGCTCATCGCCGATTGCCAGGCCGTAGTGGATGCGGCGGCCGAGCTGGGTTACGACCCGCAGCGCGCCGTAGTCTTTCCTTGGGGCATTGACCTGCAACGTTTCCAGCCACTTGCGGCTGAAAGCGCACTACGCCAAAGCCTCAGTTGGCAGGATAGTTTCGTTTTGCTGCACCTGCGGAGCTGGGAGGCGGTCTACGATACAGAGACGGCGCTGCAGGCCTTCTTCGCGCTGGCGCCCAGCCAGCCGCAGCTGCGTCTGCTGCTGCCCGGCGGCGGGCACCTGGCGCCGCGCATCCGCAAGCTGGTCGAACGCTCCGGCTTTGCGGAGCGTGTGCACATGCCCGGTTACCTCTCGCAGGAAGAATTACCGGAGTATTACCGCTCTGCGGACCTATACATCAGTGCTTCGCGCAGCGACGGTTCGTCTGTCTCCTTGATGGAAGCGTTGGCGTGTGAGCTCCCTGCGCTGGTCTCTGATATTCCCGCCAACCGCGAGTGGGTACAACCCGGCCAGCAAGGCTGGCTGTTCCCGGTGAGCGATGCAGCCGCACTTGCCGATAAGATTGTGGCAGCCATGCAAACTGACTTGAAGCCTTACGCACAACGCGCCCGCCAGCAGGCTGAAGCCCGCGCGGACTGGTCTAAGAACAAGCTGGGCCTGCAGCGCGCCTACGAAATGGCGGTGGCATGAGCGCTCCCAAAGTTGTCGCTATCATCCAGGCGCGCATGGGCTCCAGCCGTCTGCCCGGCAAGGTGCTGGCTGACCTCAACGGCCAGCCTGTGCTGGCTTGGGTGCTGCGCCGCACGCAGCGCGCCACTGGCATCCAGCAGGTGGCGGTGGCCGCGCCCGAAGGGGCGCTGGATGACCCACTGGCGGTTTACTGCGCCGAGCAAGGTGTAGCCTGCGTACGCGGCAGCCTGCACGATGTGCTCGACCGCTATATGCAGGCTGCCCGTCAGACTGAGGCCGATGTGATCGTGCGCATTACCGCTGATTGTCCATTCATTGACCCCGGTTTATTGGATGAGTATGTGCACAAATTTGTGAGCGCAGACCCACCGCTCGATTTCGCCGCCAACCGGCTGCCGCAAGGCCGCACGATCCCGATCGGCCTGGATGCAGAGCTATGCACCCGCGCCGCGCTGGAAACGGCCTGGGCGGAAGCCAAAGAGCCGCACCAGCGCGAGCATGCGATGCCCTTCTTTTATGAGAATCCGCAGCGCTATCGCATCGCCGAATTCACGCATGAGCCGCCGTACGGTGATCTGCGCTGGACAGTGGATACGCCTGAGGATCTGGAGCTGGCGCGCGCCATCGCCAGCCAGTTTCCCGACGATACCTTTACATGGAAAGACATTCTGGCCCTGGTGCAGGCCAAACCTGATCTGGCGGACATCAATGCTGCCGTGCAACACAAGGACTACCGCCAGGTAGATGACCGCCGATGACGCAAGTATGCATCTTCACGGCCCCCAAGCCGTTCCGTGACCCGCACATCACCACCATCCAGCGCAACGCGCTCGGCTCGTGGTTGGCCCTGGGTGAGGGTGTGGATATTGTGCTTGTAGGCAGCGATGAGGGCATTGCCGAGGCGGCAGCCGAGTTTCGCGTCAAGCATGTGTCTGAGGTGCCGGCTAATTCACACGGAACGCCACTGGTGAGCGCTATTTTTGACGCGGCGCGCCAGAACAGCACTGCGCCGTATCTGGTTTATGTCAACGCCGATATTATCTTTTATCCAAGCTTCTTGCAGTCCTTGCGGCAAGCCGCCGCTCAGGCGCCTGATTTTGTGCTTCTGGGCCGCCGCTATGATCTCGATATCACTCAGTCGCTGGAATTCTCGGCCGGTTGGGATAGTCGGCTACGGGCCGACATGCACGCCCGTGGCAAGCTGCACAGCCGCGGCGGCAGCGATTATTTCGCCTTCCGGCGCCATCTGTATACTGGCATGCCTACCTTCGCCATTGGCCGGGCGGGCTGGGACAATTGGATGATGTATGAGGCCAATCGCCGCAAGTGGCAAGCCATCGATTGCAGCGCGGATATAGAGATCGTGCACCAAAACCACAACTATGCCCATCTCAATAGTGAGCACGGCCACCAGCGTCACATCGAGACCGATGAGAATACGATGCTGGGCGGCGGCATGCGCAATATGTACATGTTGCTGGATGTGCCCTATGAGCTGGTGAATGGCAAAGTGCGCCGCGCAGGGTTGTCTGCCATCCGTGTACTTCGCAGCATTGAGCGCTGGCTGCAGCCGAACGCCATCGAGGGCCGCGGCTTGCGCTGGCGCATCATGCGCCAGGTGCGCAACCTGCGCTTCGCTTTGGGAGGCCGTTAGCCATGCGCGTCGGCCAGAACCCGATCAAATCTGTGGAAAGCATCGCTCCGCCTGCCCCGGTGACAGTCGTGGTCATCAGCTACATCCCGTTCCTCAGCGGCTACTACACACATAACCTTGAGCTGCTCAAGCTGTGCCTGGGTAGCCTACACGCCAACACCGAGGGCGCCTACGACCTGATGCTGTTTGACAACGGCTCGTGCGCCGAGGTGCGCGAGTACCTGCTGGCCGAACAGACCGCAGGCCGCATCCAGTACCTCACACTGTCGGAGCGCAATCTCGGCAAGCCGGCGGCCTGGAACATCTGCTTTGCAGCCGCGCCGGGTGAGTTCATCGCTTATGCGGATGCGGATGTATATTTCTATAACGGCTGGCTAGCCAGCAGTCTGGATGCACTGCGTACCCTGCCGCAAGCCGGCATGGTGACCGCCATGCCCATGCTCACGCCGCAAAAATACTCCACAGCTACGGTCAAATGGGCCAAGGGGCAGCGCGGCGCCAAACTTGAAACAGGTCAGTTGTTCAGCTGGGATGATTTTTGGAAGCACGTCCGCAGCCTGGGCAACAGCGAGGAGCACGGGCGCGCCTTTTTCAAAGACAACAAGGCCGTACGCCTCAGCTACAAGAAACGCCAATACTGGGTCGGCGCCGCCCACTTCCAATTCACGGCGCGCAAGCGTATCTTGCAGGAAGTTTTGCCCATCCCGGCTGAGCGGCCAATGGGCCGCGTGCGCCTGCTGGACGAGGCCATCAATGCGCGCGGCTACCTGCGCCTATCCACCGCCGAGTGGCATGTGCAGCATATGGGCAACCAACTGCCTGCTGCAGGGGACCTGTTGGGTGGCACTCTGCCCGTGGCTCCCATAGTGCAGAAACGCACATCCGCCATCTGGGGCTGGGCGCCGCTGCGCAAGCTGCTGCAGTGGCTCAACGGTTGGAGCTTTGACCGCTTGCATCGTACACAAAAATGACACAACGTATCTTTATTAGCGCAGATCACGGCCTGGCCATCGTTTATTTCTTGCAAAGCGATGTCCTGCGCACTTTGCTCGACGACGGCGTCGAGGTCGTGCTACTCACCGATGACGAGATCGTCGAACGCATTCGCAATCGCTTTGCTCAGCCCGGCCTGATCATCGAAGGGCTGCGACTCAAACAGGTCAAGCAGTATTTTCAGACGCGCTCCTATGGCGTTCAATGGTGGCTGGACTTTTTGCGCCGCGCGGGAGCGTCCAATCGCATCAACCTTGAGGCGGTAGATAGCTACATCAGTCAGGTGAAGGATGAGGCGCATTCGCGCCGCAAACTACTCTTCCCTTTTATGCAACTGGCCGTCGCCATCCTGCGCCGCAGCCGCCGGGCGCGCGGTTGGTTGCAGCGCGCTCAGCAACGCTTTACGCCGGATATCTACGGCGACCTGTTCGCCAAGTACCAGCCCAGCCTGGTGGTCGCCAGTACGCCCGGTTGGCGCTATGACCGCTACTTGCTGCGCGAGGCGGCTGCCCACAGCATACCCACCGCGTCTGTCATTGTTGGTTGGGACAATTCGAGCAGTTACAGCCTGCCCGGCGCACCGGTGGATTGGATCACCTGCTGGTCTGAGATCCAGAAGCAGGAGCTGGTCGATGGCTCGGATTGGGATCCGGCGCGTGTGCATATTGGCGGCATTCCCTCCTATGACGGCTACTTCAAACAGGAGTGGGTGCTGCCGCGGGCTGAGTATTTCCAAGCCCATGGGCTTGACCCGCAGCGTAAGCTGATCTCTTTCGCCAGCAGTTTCATCACCTTCTCGCCCAATATTCAGGATATCGAGGCGCTGGCCGATCTAGTTTCCGGCGGGCAACTAACCGAGCCCAGCCAGCTGCTGGTACGCTTGCACCCCAATCACTTCATGGATGTGCCGCGGTTTGCGCAGGAGCGCGAAGCCATCTTCGCCTTAGCAAAGAAGCACCCGCATGTTCATGTAGTGGAGCCGGTTGCGCTGGGTGGCTCGCTGGGCCATTATTCAGGGGAAGATATGCACGAGAAATCGTCGATGATGGCCCACTCAGACGTGTTTGTTACCGTTTACTCCACCATGGTAGTCGAAGCCTCAGCCCACAAGACGCCAGTGGTAAGCGCATGCATTGACTCGCCTGAAGGCTGGCCGGGCAACTTCACCCTGCCGCTTTCACGCATTGGTGATTGGCCTACCCACTCGCGCTTCCGCAATTCCTCCGCGGGTCGTGTGGCCTATGACAGTGACCAGTTGCGCGATGCGCTCAACTTTTACCTGACCCATCCCGGCGCCGATGCTGAGGAGCGCGCTGCCTTTATTGCACGTGAATGCACCTTCACCGATGCCAGCGCCGGCCAGCGCACGGGCGCCTACCTGCTCTCGTGCCTGGGCCAGACTAGAGGCCGCGAATGAGCTTGCCGTTGCGCAAAGCCATGCGCGCCATTACAGGCAAGGAGACACAGTCCCGCATCGCGCTGCCCCCACTCTCCGCTGTTGAATTGGCCGAGGTCAAAGAGTTCTTCCCGCTCCAGAAATTCTTTGTGCTCGGGCAGCCGCATTCCGGCGGAGCGGTGTTGGCGCGCTTGCTCAATGTGCACCCAGACCTGTATTGCGGCACGCAGGCACACTTTTTCACTAGTCAACCCGTGCTCAGTGAGCTATTTGCGCAATCTGAAGAGGTGGCTGCGCCGCCCACCACGGCTGCTTTGCGGGCCATGGCCGATTTTTTGCTCGAGCGCCAGGCACACCCGTTGGGCAAGACCGTTGTAGGCGACCAAAGTCCCAATGAATTAGGCGCCCGTGCCGTGGAGGAGATGGCCGCCTTTTATCCCGATGCAAACTTGATCCACATTGTGCGCGATGGCCGCGATGTGCTCGTAAAGCAACGCCTGCAAGAGCTCACCGGCAGTGATGTCTCCGCGCCCCGCCGCGAGCGCAACCGCCCGGCTGACAATGTAGCCATCTTTGCTCCAGGCTGGCTGGCAGATGCCGCTGCCCAGTGGGCAACTGGTGTGAATGAGACTGACCGCCTGGGGCACCAGTTCTATGGCGAGAGCTACTACTCTTTGCGCTATGAAGACCTGCTGGCACGGCCGTTCGATATGCTCGCCAAGGTGTGGGCATTCCTGGGACTAAGTGCGGATGGGCTAGAAGCCAAGGTTTCCGGCGAGATCGCGCAAGAAGACATTGCTCTGGAAAAGAGCGCTCAACCTGTGTGGCGTCAATTCTTTACACCGGGCGACAAGAACATCTTCAAAGAGCGCACCGGCGCGGCTTTATTGAAGTGGGGCTATGAGGCTGGGGCTGACTGGTCATGAAGATCCTGATCGCCGGGTATGGCTCCATCGGCAAACGCCACTTTGATAACTTGCGCGCCCTGGGTGTAAAAGACTTTGTGTTCCTGCGCAGCAACAACAGCAAATTGGATACAAGCGAACTGGCGGAATACCCTGTGGAGCACACGGTTGCAGCCGCTCTGGCGCACGAGCCCAACGCGGTCGTGGTTGCCAACCCCACCGCGCTGCACCTCGATGTTGCCATCCCCGCCGCGTCCCAAGGCTGCAGCCTGCTGCTTGAGAAGCCGCTCAGCCATAGTATGGAGCGCATCTATGAATTGCAAGCTGCCGTGGCTGCAGGCGGCAGCCGCGTGCTGGTGGGCTTCCAATGGCGCTTCCATCCCACCCTGCAGATCGCAACAGAGATCTTGCGTTCGGGCCAACTTGGCCGGGTGCTTTCCGCTCGTGCCCACTGGGGTGAGTATTTGCCAAACTGGCATCCTTATGAAGACTACCGCCAGAGCTACAGCGCCCGCGCAGACCTGGGCGGCGGTGTGGTATTGACCCTGTGCCACCCGTTTGACTATTTGCGTTGGCTGCTGGGCGAAGCGACTGGTTTGTGGGCTATGCTGAGCCACAGTGGCGAGCTGGAGATCGCTGTTGAGGACCAGGCTGAGATTGGGCTTGAATTCGCCAGCGGGGCGCTGGCCAGCGTCCATCTGGATTATGTGCAGCAGCCGCCCAGCCACACTTTGCAGATCGTTTGCACCCAGGGCCGGTTGGAGTGGGATGCAGGCACCGGCACGCTGCTACAGATCGACGCCAGGGGTGAACAACGCGAGTTTGCGCCTGAGGCAGGCTTTGAACGCAATCATTTGTTTATTGCCCAGACGCGCCACTTTTTGGAGGTGACACAAGGTTCTGCGCAACCGGTGTGCTCCCTACAGGATGGCGTGCGCGCCTTGGAGATCGCCCTTGCGGCCCATCAGGCGCATCAAAGGGGCGTGCGCATAGAGCTGGATCTGCCATGATAAAATCCGCCATGGCCTGCAAAAACAGGCCACTTTCGTTTCAAGAGCGGTTTAAGGGCTAACCCATGTCCAGCATTCAATCTGCATTCGATCTCAGCGGCCGCGTGGCGCTGGTCACTGGCGCCGTAGGGCTGCTTGGCAGTCAGTTCTGCCGCACCCTGGTGCAGGCTGGCGCCTCGGTAGCCCTGGTAGACCTCAACGAAGCCAAGCTGGCTGCCCTGCACGCCGAGCTTGGTGAAGCCAGCCTGTCTGTAGCCAGCAACGTCAGCGATAAAGCTGCCGTGCAAGCCGCGGTGCAAGCCACTGTGGCGAAGTTTGGCCGCCTGGATATCCTCGTT